>JAXLYJ010000023.1:0-123825 GCA_046351515.1 Polyangiales bacterium | reverse complement strand
ACTGGATGGAGCAGGAGCAGGAGCGTGGCATCACGATCACGTCTGCTGCGACGACTGCGTTCTGGGCGCCCACGCACGGTGCGTACAAGGACATCAAGCACCGCATCAACCTGATCGACACTCCTGGCCACGTGGACTTCACGATCGAAGTCGAGCGTTCGCTGCGCGTGCTCGACGGAGCGGTCGCGGTGTTCGACGGCGGCAACGGCGTCGAGCCCCAGAGCGAGACCGTGTGGCGCCAGGCGGACAAGTACCGCGTTCCCCGCATCGCGTTCATGAACAAGATGGACAAGATCGGCGCGGACTTCGAGATGTGCGTCGCGTCCATGAAGGAGCGCCTCGGGACGAACCCTGTTCCGGTGAACTGCCCGATCGGCGTCGAGGACAAGCACCGCGGCGTGTTCGACCTCGTTCGTATGAAGGGCATCATCTTCGACGAGGAGTCGAAGGGCCAGAAGTACGACGTCGTCGACCTCGAGAAGGTCGGCGAGCTCAAGCAGTTCAAGGACTACCCGCGCGATTGGGAAGAGTTCAAGGACCGCGTCGCGACCTACCGCCAGGGCCTCATCGAGGCGGCGGCGGATTGCGATGACGCCGTCGGCGAGAAGTTCCTCGAGGACCGCGTCAACGAGATCACCGAAGAGGACATCCAGCGCGCGCTCCGCAAGGGAACGATCACCTTCAAGGTCGTCCCCGTCGTCGCTGGCTCGGCGTTCAAGAACAAGGGCGTTCAGATGCTGCTCGACGCAGTCATCACGTACCTCCCGTCGCCGGTCGACATCCCCGCGGTCAAGGGCAAGCACCCGGACACCGGCGCCGAGATGACCCGCGAAGCTCGTGACGACCAGCCCTTCTCGGGTCTGGCGTTCAAGCTCATGAACGACAAGTTCGTCGGTAACCTCACGTTCTTCCGCACGTACTCGGGCACGCTCGAGTCGGGCTCGGCCGTGCTCAACAGCACGCGCCGCAAGAACGAGCGCATCGGCCGCTTGCTCCTCATGCACTCGAACGAGCGCGAGGACATCAAGGACGTGTTCGCTGGCGTGATCGCGGCGGCCGTCGGTCTGCGCGACACGCGCACGGGCGACACGCTCTGCGACGACCGCTCGCCGATCGTCCTCGAGTCCATGACCTTCCCCGAGCCCGTCATCGAGATCTCGGTCGAGCCCAAGACGAAGGCCGACCAAGAGAAGATGGGCGTGGCCCTTCAGCGCCTCGCGTACGAAGACCCGTCGCTTCGCGTTTCGACCGATGAAGAGAGCGGCCAGACCATTCTCAAGGGAATGGGCGAGCTTCACCTCGACATCATCGTCGACCGCATGAAGCGCGAGTTCAAGGTCGAGGCCAACACGGGCAAGCCGAAGGTCGCGTACCGCGAGTCGATCCGAAAGACCATCGAGCAGGACTACAAGCACGTGAAGCAGTCCGGCGGACGCGGCCAGTACGGTCACGTCACGATCGAGCTGTCTCCGGGCGAGCGTGGCTCCGGCTACGTGTTCGAGGACGACATCAAGGGCGGCGTGATCCCGAAGGAGTTCATCCCGGCGGTCAACAAGGGCATCGAAGGCGCGATCTCGCGCGGCGTGCTCGCGGGCTTCCCCGTGATCGACGTGAAGGTGCGCTTGTTCTTCGGCAGCTACCACGACGTGGACTCCAGCGCGGCGGCCTTCGAGATCGCGGGCTCGATCGCGTTCCAGGAAGCTGCTAAAAGGGCGGGCCTCACCCTGCTCGAGCCGATCATGTCCGTCGAGGTCGTGACGCCCGAGCAGTTCATGGGCGAGGTCATCGGCGACTTGAACTCTCGCCGCGGCCAGATCCGTGGAATGAATCAGCGTGGAAATACGCAGGTCATCGAGGCCTTCGTGCCCCTCGCGAACATGTTCGGTTACGTGACGGATCTGCGCAGCAAGACGCAGGGACGCGCGGTCTCGACGATGCAGTTCTCGCACTACGAAGCGGTCCCCGCGGCGGTGCAAGAAGAGGTCGTCGCGAAGGTCAAGGGCGGCTGATCCGCGCCAGACGAGCGCGAACAGTCACAGAAGTTTCACAAAGAAGTTCGAAGCACTCTCAGGAGAGACAGCGTCATGGCTAAGGAGAAATTCGTCCGCACCAAGCCCCACGTGAACGTCGGCACGATTGGTCACATCGACCACGGCAAGACCACGCTCACGGCGTCCATCAGCGCGGTGCTCAAGCGCCGCTTGAACCTCAAGTACGAGGTCAAGAGCTACAAGGACATCGCGAAGGGCGGAATCGACCGCGACGCCACGAAGACCGTGACGATCGCCGCGGCGCACGTGGAGTACGAGACGGAGAAGCGCCACTACGCGCACGTCGACTGCCCCGGCCACGCCGACTACATCAAGAACATGATCACGGGCGCGGCGCAGATGGACGGCGCGATCCTCGTGGTCTCGGCGCTCGACTCCGTGATGCCCCAGACGCGTGAGCACGTTCTGCTCGCTCGTCAGGTCGGCGTGCCGAAGATCGTGGTGTTCCTCAACAAGTGCGACGCCGTCGACGATCCCGAGATCATCGACCTCGTCGAGAGCGAAGTCCGCGAGCTCCTCTCGAAGTACGACTTCGACGGCGACAACGCGCCGGTCATCCGTGGCGCGGCCCTCCCGGCGCTCAACGGCGACGCGAAGTGGGAAGACAAGATCGTCGAGCTCGGCCAGGCGCTCGACACCTACATCCCCGAGCCCATCCGTGAGACGGACAAGCCCTTCCTCCTCGCGATCGAAGACGTGTTCTCGATCAAGGGCCGTGGAACGGTTGCCACCGGCCGCGTCGAGCGTGGAACGGTCAAGGTCGGCGACGAAGCGGAGATCATCGGCTTCGGCGTGACGCGCAAGACCACGGTCACGGGCGTCGAGATGTTCCGCAAGTCGCTCGACTTCGCGACGGCCGGCGACAACGCGGGTCTCCTCCTGCGCGGCATCGAGAAGACGGACATCGAGCGTGGACAGGTCCTCGCGAAGGCCGGATCGATCACGCCGCACAAGAAGTTCCTCGGCACGGTGTACGTGCTCAAGAAGGAAGAGGGCGGCCGTCACACGCCGTTCTTCACCAACTACCGCCCGCAGTTCTACATCCGCACGACGGACGTGACGGGCACCGTCTCGTTGCCGCAGGACATCAAGATGGTGATGCCGGGCGACAACATCGAGATCACGGTCGACCTCATCACGCCGGTCGCGCTCGAAGAGCAGATGCGCTTCGCCATCCGCGAGGGCGGCAAGACGGTCGGCTCGGGCGTCGTGACCAAGATCCTCGAGTGATTCGAGGTTCCGGGCGCCGAGGGTGAGCACACGAAATCAAGTGTCTCGCCCCCGCGAGTCGACAAAGACTCGGGCCCGGGTCAGCGTTGCGCGACTGACAGAGACACTGGCGCGACGGTGACGCGGGCCGAACAGGTCCCGACGAAGATCAAAAGGTTCCTAGGTTTTTCAGAGAGAACAGCGCCCGCGAGGCAAAGCGCGCGGGCAGAGTGAGAAGTTGTCATGACGACGAAGATTCGTATCCGCCTGAAGGCGTACGATCACAAGCTGCTCGACCAAGCCGTGGCCGAGATCGTCGAGACCGCGCGTGGGACGAACGCGCGCGTTGCGGGCCCGATCCCGCTGCCGACGAAGATTAACCGTTACACCGTGCTGCGCTCTCCTCACGTGGACAAGAAGTCCCGTGAGCAGTTCGAGATCCGCACGCACAAGCGTTTGCTCGACATCCTCGAGCCGACGCAGGCAACCCTGGACGCGTTGATGAAGCTCGACCTTTCGGCGGGCGTCGACGTCGAGATCAAGAGCTGAGAGGTCGAGAGCCATGGCGAAGGTGGACCTGCTCGACATCGACTCCAAGAAGGTCGGCGAAATCGACCTCAAGGACGAGGTGTTCGGAGTTCAAGAAATCAATCAGAACCTCTTCTACGAAGTGGTGAAGGCGCAGCTCGCGTCTCGCCGCGCCGGAACGCACGCGGCCAAAGAGCGCGCGGCGGTCTCGGGTTCGAAGAAGAAGATCTACAAGCAGAAGGGCACTGGCTCTTCGCGTCACGGCAGCAAGCGCGCTCCGCAGCTCTACAAGGGCGGCGCGGCGCACCCGCCGATCCCGCGTTCGTACGCGTACCGTCCGCCCGCGCAGGTGCGTTCGGGCGCGCTCCGTCACGCGCTCTCGCTGTACCTCAAAGAGGGACGGCTCACGATCGTCGACAAGTGGGAGCCGTCGGACTTCAAGACGAAGGCGATCGCGAGCGCGATCGGCAAGCTCAACGCGAAGGGTGGCTCGGCCATCGTCGTGGACGCGGCGTCGAACGACAAGCTTCGGATGTCCACGCGCAACTTGGATAACGCGACGTTCCTGCCGCCCGAGGGCGTGAACGTGTACGACATCCTTCGCCACGATCACCTCATCCTGACGCAGAACGCGGCGCGCGCCCTCGAAGCGCGTCTCGCGGGTTGATTCCCTGCGGAGAATACGTGTCATGACCGTTGTTGCTCACAAGATCCTTCGCAGGCCCCTGATCCTCACGGAGAAGGGCAACTCCCTGCGCGAGAAGCAGAACCAGTACTCGTTCGAAGTCGCTCGTGATGCGACGAAGGACGAGATCCGCGCGGCGGTGGAGAAGGCCTTCCCCGACGTGCACGTGGTGGCGGTGCGAACGCTCATCGTTCGCGGCAAGGACCGTCGCATGGGCCGTGGATACGCGAAGCTTCAGAACTGGAAGAAGGCGATCGTCACGCTGAAAGACGGCGAGAAGATCGAGTTCTTCGAGGCGTTCTGAGCCCCGCAGGGAAAAGGCGTCGGAGACAAGCTATGGCAGTCAAGAACTTCAAGCCCCGCACCCCCGCGCGGCGATACTTCACGACCAGCTCGTTCGAGGAGCTCACGGTCGGCAACGAGCCGGAGCGTTCGCTCATCGAGTCGCAGCACTCGACCGGTGGCCGCAACCACTACGGACGCATTACGTCGCGTTTCCGTGGCGGCGGACACAAGCAGCGCTTCCGCCTCATCGATTGGAAGCGCAACAAGATCGGCGTCCCCGGCAAGGTGGCGACGGTCGAGTACGATCCCAACCGCACGGCGCGCATCGCCCTCGTGAACTACGCGGACGGCGAGAAGCGCTACATCCTCGCTCCCGATGGTCTGAAGGTTGGCGACACGATCGTCTCGTCGCGCAACGCGGACATCAAGCCTGGCAACGCTCTTCCGCTGCGCTTCATCCCGCTCGGAACGACGGTGCACAACGTCGAGCTCAAGGTCGGCAAGGGCGCGCAGCTCGTTCGCTCGGCCGGTTCGTCGGCGCAGGTGATCGCGAAGGAAGGCGACTGGGGCCAGATTCGTCTGCCCTCCGGTGAGATCCGCAAGATCCACTTGGATTGCCGCTGCACGATCGGACAGGTCTCGAACATCGACCACGCGAACATCTCGCTCGGCAAGGCGGGACGTCAGCGCTGGCTCGGGTTCCGCCCGCACAACCGCGGCGTTGCGATGAACCCGGTCGATCACCCGATGGGTGGTGGCGAAGGCCGCACCTCTGGTGGTCGTCACCCGTGCTCTCCGTGGGGTCAGCTCGCGAAGGGCCTCAAGACGCGCAAGAACAAGCGCACTGACACGATGATCATCAAGCGTCGCAACGCGAAGGGTTGATTCATGGCACGCTCGCTCAAGAAGGGTCCGTTTATCGACCTGCACCTCAACACCAAGATCGAGAAGGCCGTTCAGGCGCGCTCGAAGGCTCCGATCAAGACCTGGTCGCGCCGTTCGACGATCGTCCCCGAAGCGGTCGGCTTGACCTTCAACGTGCACAACGGGAAGAAGTTCATCCCGGTGTTCGTCACGGAGAACATGGTCGGACACAAGTTCGGCGAGTTTGCTCCGACGCGCACGTTCTCGGGCCACGCGGGCGACCGCAAGGCCAAGGCCGCTCCGGGCAAGGGAACGGGCAAGAAGTGATCGCCACAGCGTCGTCGCGATGAGCGGCGGCGCGGTGTGATCGCGAACGCGAGGCTCTCGGCTGCGCTGCAGCTCAGGGCCTCGTGGTGTTTCTCCCGCTGGGAAACAGGGCGAATCGAACGTGGCGAGCGCGAGCGCCGTGTGGTGAGGGCGCGATCGCGTCGCGCTGGTCGGCGAGGTTCATCGGGGCGCTGCGGTGGAGGACTGGGGCGGAGGATCGGGGCGACGGAAGACGCGGATGGTTCCGCGCGCGGTGCCGACGGCGATGCGGGACGCGTTGGGCGAGAGGGCGAGGGCGCAGATCGTGTCGAGCGGGTCGCTCGGGTCGACGGCGAGCCACTCGTCGAGCGCTCGACCGTCGGCGACGCCCGCGGCGATCGAGCGGTTGTCGCCGAGCACGAGCGCGACGTGCTTGTTGTCTCGCGAGCAACGCACTTTCGCCTGTGAAAATGCTGGGGCCACGCGGATGCCTCGCGGCGTCTCGAACGCATAGGCGTACGCGCGTTTCGCCGTGTCGCCGGGCTCGTTGGACGACGCGACGAGCGGCTGTCGGCGCAGTTCGTTGCGCGCGACGCGTTCTCGTTCGACGAAGGTGTCTTCGATGCGCTCGCAGCGAGCCCAGTACTGCTGGTTGATCACGTCGAACTCTCGCTCTCCTTCGAAGCGCAGCGATCCTGTGCACGGCGTCGTCAACGTGAGGACCGAGGCAGCGGACGACCGGTCCGTGCGAACGATCGCGGAGGACGACCGGTTCGATCCGATGAACACCTGCGCTTCGTCGTCGATCCAGCACTCGTCGACACGTGCGAACGGGGTGCTCCATCGCTCTTCGAGTTGCCCGTTGTTCGCGCAGAGCGCTCGAAGTCGCGCTTCGTGGGGAGCGCGTGGGCGAGAGCGCAGGACGATGATCGAGCTCGCTCCTTCGGCGAACGCGAGCAAGCGATCGTGCGGAGCGTCGTGGTATCGCTCGGTCCGCTCGGTGGTGATGGGCGTGGGCTGCGAAGGGCTCCAATAGGAAATCGCGTGGTCGTCGTCTTGCGCGACGACTGCGCCGCGGTCGTCGATGGCGACACGCGCGAACGCTCCGTGGTCCTGGCTCGTTCGCTGCGCCCACGATGCGCTTTCGCGAGGAACGATCGACCACTGGCCATGAGCAAACACCACGAGCGAGTCGTTGGTGAGCGCTGCGACGCGCGATCGCCACAGGTCCAACTCGGCGTACTGCTTCGCGCCTCTGACTTCGTAGCAGCGCAGCGTTCTCTCGCTGACCATCAATCCGTGCTCGTCGGCGACGCAGCCTCCATAGTGCCAGCCTTGCTCGATGTACACGTCGCTGAAGTGCGTGCTGCGGCGCGCGTCGAGGTCGACCAGCGTGCAGTGGTATTGGCGGGGACTTTGGCGGCGGATCGCGACGAACGACGGGCCTGCGGGCACAAGCGAGAGGCGCTCTTCGGAGTGCGCGAGGCCGCAGAAGACGCGGACCTCGTCGGTTCCGTTGAAGTTCGAGAGGGTCAGGTCTCCATCGATGATTCGGGCGACGCGAGAAGCGGAGAGAACGACGTTGGTGGCGCTGCGAAAGGAGGCTTCGATGAAGGCGTCGCGCAGGGGAGTTCCTTCGCGATCGAACAGCGCGAGGTCGGTTCCGGCGAGCGCGACGAAGAGCGACCCATCGAGGCTCTGTTTGCTGTAGACGCTGCTCCCTGCGGCTTCGCTGGAGCCGAGCGGACGATCGAGCAACGCGCGTCGAGCGCTGTCGTGGTCGAGGTCATGCAGAAAGGGGCGCACTTCGCCGTCTCGCTCGATCAAGGTGACGAGCCGCGGGCTCGCGCCGACGAGAAATTGCGCGTGCCGGACGAGCTCGTTCTGCTCGCACACGCGTGAAACTCGCTCGTTGAACGTGCGGAGGTCCGTCTCGATCGCGTAGCCGTCGGCGGTGACGACGCAAGCGCGCGAAGCATCGGGCGAGACCCAGTGCGCGGTGATGACGCGAGGGCCGCAGCCAGACGGCGATCCGAGCACGCGTTCGAGGAGCCAACGATCGGTCATCGAGCAGAGAGCAGTGCGGTGCGCGGAGCTTCCACGCAAGGGGCGCGGTATCCTCGCGACTGCCGAAGCGATGGCCTATGTCGTGTTGTTCGCGAGTCAGCGCAGCGTCGGGCCCGAGGGGATCGATCGGCTGGCGCGCGCGTTGGGACGGACGTGGATCGAGGCTCGTCAGTGGACGCTCAACGCGAGTCCGCGCGTGATCGCTCGCGCCGGGGGCGCTCAGGACGCTGAGCGGTGCGTGCGCGCGCTGCGAGAAGAGGGGCTCGACGCCGAGTGGGTGGACGAGAGCGAGGTCACTTCGTCAGCGAAAATGCAGAGAATACGCGCGGTGCGCGTGCTCGATGGCTTGCTCGAGTGCGACGGGAACGTGCTCGCGTACAGCGACGTGCGGGCGTTGGTGCGGGCGAAGCTCGTGAGCAACGCGAGTCGCTCGACGGTGGACGTCGAGCGCGTCGAGGCCGGTCGCGGGGTGACCGTGGTCGTCGCGACGCAGAAGACCGAGCGAGAGCGCGTCGTCGAAGAGGCGCTGTTCGTGTTCGGCGCGCACGGCGAGCGGTGGCTGCTCGTGCACAACGCGGTTCGCTACGCGGCGCTGGGGGTCGCGCTGAGGCCGGTGCAGCGAGAGAACTTCGAGATGCTCGTCTCGATGTTGCGAGAAAGGCTTCCGCGAGAGCGGTACGACGATTCGATGTGCGCGGCGACGACGAGCAACGGCGCGACCGGCGACGCGGTGCGGTCGATGGACGTGCTGGTTCACGCGATCGCGCGGCGCTGCGGAGGCGCGATGCGTCATCCCATGCGCTGACGACTTCGGTGGCCTAACGAACAAACGCACATGGTCGCGTCGTAACAGCCCATTGCTAAAACGGCCATCGACGGGCGTTGGCGGCGATGGCGTTGTACAAGTGCGCGCACGATGACCGCGAGCCCCAACCCGTTGCTGCAACCGTGGACGACTCCCTACGCGATCGCGCCGTTCGAGCTTGTGCGCGCCGAGCATTTCGAGCCCGCGCTCGAGGCGGCGATGGCCGAGCATCGCGCGGAGATCGCGGCGATCATCGCCGACGCGAGCGAGCCGACCTTCGACAACACGATCGCTGCGCTCGACCGCGCGGGGCGGACGCTGGCGCGGATCGACAGCTTGCTCTCGAACCTCGTGAGCGCCGAGACGTCGCCTGAATTGCAGGCGGTCGACCGCAACGTGCAGCCCAAGCTCGCGGCGCATTTTCACTGGGTGCGGACGAACGCGGCGCTGTTCGCGAGGGTCGAGTCGGTGCACGCGCGACGCGCGACACTCGGGCTCGACCCAGAGTCGCTGCGGCTGGTCGAGCGAGTGCATCTTGATTTCGTGCGCACCGGAGCGCGGCTCGATGAGCGCGCGCGGGCGCGGCTCGCGCAGATCGCGGAGGAGAAGGCGACGCTGTGCACGCGCTTCGAGCAGAACGTGCTCGCGGACGAAGCGGCGTTTGCGCTCGAGCTCGCGAGCGAAGAAGAGCTCGCGGGGCTGCCGGCGTTCTTGAGGGACGCGGCGAAGACGGCGGCGAGCGAGCGAGGGCTCGAAGGCAAGTGGGCGATCACGTTGAGCCGGTCGTTGATCGTTCCGTTCTTGACGTACTCCGAGCGGAGGGATCTGAGGGAGAAGGCGTTTCGGGCGTGGATTTCGCGTGGCGAGAGCGACGGAGCGACGGACAACCGAGGCGTCGCGCGGGCGCTGCTCGCCCTTCGCGCAGAGCAAGCGAAGCTGCACGGCTACGACAACTACGCGCAGTACGCGTTGGTCGATCGCATGGCGCAGAAGCCCGAGCGCGTGCTGGAGCTTCTGCGCAAGGTGTGGGGGCCTGCGCGCGAGCGCGCGATGCACGAGCGCGACGCGCTTCGACAAGAGGCGAGGGAGCTCGGCTACGGAGCGGACTTCACCCTCGAGCCGTGGGATTGGCGCTTCTTCGCAGAGAAAGTACGGCAGCGTCGCTACCAGCTCGATGAGGTCGAGCTAAAGGCCTACTTCTCGGTCGACAACATGATCGAGGCGATGTTCGACTGCGCGAACAAGCTCTTCGGGCTGCGCTTCGAGCGCCGCAGCGACATCGTCGCGTATCACCCGGACGTGCGCGTGTACGAGGTGTTTGCGCGGGACGGTCGCGCGGTGGGGCTGTTTCTCTCGGACAACTACGCGCGCCCCAGCAAGATGGGCGGCGCGTGGATGAGCGAGTATCGCTTGCAGTGCCGCAACGGAGGCGAGTCGCTTCCCATCATCGCGAACCACAACAACTTCGCGAAGGGGACGCCGACGCTCTTGTCGCTCGACGACGCGCGGACGCTGTTTCACGAGTTCGGCCACGGGCTGCACGGACTGTTGTCCAACGTGACGTATCGCAGGCTCTCGGGGACGAACGTGCTGCAGGACTTCGTCGAGCTTCCGTCGCAGATCTTCGAGCACTGGATTCAGCAGCCGTCGGTGCTGCGACAGCACGCCAGGCACTACCAAACGGGAGCCGTGATCCCCGACGCGTTGATCGAGCGCGTGCAGAAGGCGCGCAGGTTCAACCAGGGGTTCGAGACCGTGGAGTACACGGCGTGCGCGCTGCTCGACATGGCGCTGCACGCGCGCGCGGACGCGGACGGCGCAGAGGGGATCGACATCACGGCCTTCGAGAGAGAAGAGCTCGCGCGCATCGAGATGCCGCGAGAGATCGTGTTGCGTCACAGGCTTCCGCACTTCGGGCACTTGTTCGCGGGGGACTCGTATGCGGCGGGCTATTACGTGTATCTCTGGGCCGAGGTGCTCGACGCCGATGGGTTCGACGCGTTCGTCGAGGCGGGGGACATCTTCGATCCAGCGGTGGCCGAGCGGCTGCTTTGCTACGTGTATTCTGCGGGAAACACGCGCGAGCCCGGCGAGGCGTACCGCGCGTTTCGAGGCAGAGACCCCGAGGTGCGGCCGCTGCTCGACAAGCGCGGGCTCTTGCGCGAAGCGACGGCGAGCTGAGGTACAACGGTCGCTGTGAAGAGCTTCGGCGCGTTGTTGCTGTCGTGCGCGATGGGTCTCGTCTGCGCGTGCAAGAAGCCCGAGCCGATGTGCGCGCGCGTGCTCGGGCGATGGCAGGGAGAGGGCGTCGAAGGCGTATCGAGCGCCTCGGTCGAGCTGCACGCGGTGATGCGCGCGGCGGTCTCGCGCGAGCGATGGACGCTGAGCCGAGCGACGCTCGTGCGCGACGGCGTGAGCACCGAGCAGGTGCGCGAGGCGGTCGAGCGCGACGGGCAGTGCGCGGTGACGTTGGTGCGCGAGGATCGTGGGGGATCGTCGAGGGCGCTGCGCTTGTCCGTGGGCGAGGACGAGAAGCTGCGCGCGGTCTCGCTGGGCGGCGCAGAGCGTGCGCCGATCGTGGTGCTGCGGCGTGCGCCGTGAGCGACAGCGACGGGCTCTTCGTGCTTCGGTGACGTGCGCGACGAGTGCGCTTCGGGCGCAAGCTTTGTCGCGTCGCGAAAGACGATCGAGCGCTGTTTTACTGCGGCAAACGAAGGAGTAGAGAGGGGGTGTAGCGATGCGCTGGACGTGTGCCGTCGTTCTCTCGGTCTCGAGTGCGCTCTTCTCGCGTGAGGCGCGGGCGGACTTCGAGAGCTGGACGTGGATCGAGCATCGATCGCCGCTCTTGCGAGAGAACCCGAGGAGCACGCGGGCGGTGTTTCGCGGCTTCTACGAGCTGCGCTTCACGGGGCGGCACCAGGGGCTGGGGCTCGCGTTTGCGCGGATGGGGCCGGTGATCGAGGTGCTTCCGTGGCTCTCGGTCGCGGTGAACTACGCGGCGATGATCTCGAGCACGCCCCCGAGCCGCGAGCCGTGGTGGGAGCAGCGCTTGGAGATCGAAGGCACCGCGACGCTGCGTCTCGGCGCGCTCACGCTCTCGCACAGGCAGCGGTACGAGTCTCGTTGGCGCGAGGGGTGGCAGCACTTTCGTCTGCGATTTCAGGGGCGAGCGACGCTCGTGCCCGCGCGGTGGAAGGCGGGCGTGTACCTCTGGCAAGAGTCGCTGATCGACCCCAACGCGACCAACGCGAGCGGACCGGCGGCGGGCTTCTACGAGAACCGGGCGGGGGTGGGGCTGACCTTTCCGCTCGCGAGGGAGATCAAGATCGACCTGGGCTATGCCCTGCGAATTCGCCAGCCGTCGGGCTGGGAGTTCGACCACGTGATCCACACGAGCTTCGCGTTCAACTTCGCGAATTGAGACTACGCTCGCGGATCGCGATGCTGTGGCTGATCACGGACAACCTGAAGAAGTACGACGAGTGCGCGATGATCCTCGGCAGGCACGGGATGCGCGTCGAGCGTCGCCCGGTCGAGTCGTTTGCGGAGCCTGCGTTGGCCGAGTACTTCGCCGCGTATCCCAAGCTCGTCGCGGTCCTGCGCGAGACCAGCAAGCTCGTTCGCAAGGACGACGGCGAGCTGCTTCGGGACTGGAGGGACCCGGCGAACGCGGTGCTCTCTGTGCGCAACATCGCGCGGCTGCACGTCTGGACGCGTGGTGAGCAGGGCGCGATCGCGCACAAGCAGTACGAGAGCGCGGTGGACGGGTGGCTCGACCCGGTGGCCAACGAGGGCGCGGTGGACGCGTTTGGGTGGGACGCTGTGTTTCGAACGCGCTCTCTCGGGCGCAGCTATCACGAGCTGCGCGCGGCGGGGCTGAAGCACAGCGCGCGCGATCGAGTGCTCGCGCAGTTCGCCATGGACGAGCTGTACCTGCGCGAGCGGGTGGACTTGAATTACACCCCACAGAATCAAAAGACGACCGTTGATTTCGAGCGCGACGTGGCGGCGTTTGTCCGCGAGCATCCGTGGCTCTCGCGGCTGGATCGCTCGAGGCCGGGGGTCGGGCGGCTGATCGACAGCGTGGTCGAGGCTGGGGTGTTCTTTCGTGCGGCGCAGAACCGTCGCGAGAGAAACTACTGGTGGCCGGGGCTGAACGCGGGCGTTCCGCTCGTGGCCAAGCGCGACGCGGTGCACGAAGCGACGTTCATGGTGCACGATTTCATGCACTTCGCGCAGCCCGATCTGGTCTTCACGGGAGAGGTCGGCGATGACGTCGACGTCGCGCGCAACGTGTACTCCGCGTGGAGAATGATCTCGGAGGCGTGCAGCCTGGTGCTCGCGGACATGCTCTTCGTCGACGAGCTGCGCGGGATGGGCGTCGAGTACGAGTATGGAAAGCGGCAGATCTTTCCGCTCTTCGAGGCGGTGCGCGGCGCGGTGGGCGATGATTTTGTGTGCGCGATGCGCGCGCTCGTGCGGGCCAACGTTCGCTACGCGGTGCTCGGGGACAGCGCCGGGTTCGACGCGCTCGCGCAGGGACGCAGCGACGGGCATTACGCGGTCGCGCTGGAGAAATACAAGGGGAAGTACGAAGGGTACTTCCGCGCCGACTGGCGCTGGACCGTGGCCAACTTCGACGAGATGTGGCGCAGGCGCGCGGTGTTCGCGCGGTGGAGCGCGCTCGTGGAAGAGCGAAGGTTTCGTTCGCTGGGCCTGCGCACGGTGGACTCGCTCGTGCGCGAGCTGCGCGCGAAGGACGAGCGCGCGCTGGACACGCTCGAAGGGACCGTCGAGCGAGTGCTCGAGGTCGTGCTCCGTGAGTTCGAAGCGCGCGCGCAGCGAGGCGGAGCTGTGGGCGACGAGCGTCGCGACGAGCGCCGGTCGCGGGCGTTTTCTCGGTGGGTGCTCGGGCAGTGCATGATGTTCGCGGCGTGGGAGTTTGTTCCGCGCGCGACGCCGATGGCGCGGGCGATCCTGCGCTCGATCGACGGACCGATCGACGACGCCGTCATCGCGCGAGTGCGCGCTCGGATGAACGACCACATCGACGAGCTCGTCTCCGAGGGGATGCTCTCGGAGGACGATCGACGCACGTACGACGGCGTGTTTCCTCTCTTCGAGCCGAAGTACGTCTACTACGAGAGCAAGACGGACACGGCTCCGCTCGCCGAGGTCGCGGCGCAGAGCTTCGCTGCTCGTCGCGCGAGTGTGCGAGAGCCGCTCGCGCTGGACCTGTCCGCGTGGTGGGCGATGGCCAAAGACGTCGCGCATCGAGAGCGCCTGCGCGTGCTGTTGGCCGCGGCGGGGGTGCGTTTTCATGACGACGAGCGGCGATTCGTGCGGGCGCCCGTCGCGAGGATCGTGGCCGCGGGCGGTCTCTCGGTGCGTCGCGCGTTCGCGAGCGGCGTTGCGATCGAGGGCGTGAGCGACAGCGAGGGAGAGCGGCGCTGGTTCGAAGCGCTTCGCGAGAAGCAAATCGAGCTCATGGGCAGCGCTGCGGCGATGACGTACCTCGATCCGAAGGACCGCGGCGCGAGCGCGCTGGCGACGGTGGCTCTGCAAAAGGGACACGCTTCGATTGCGCACCTCGCGTCGGTGACGCTGCTCGTGGCGGGGTTTTCGACGGCCGTCGAAAACGAGCTCAACGGGCAGCGCGACCTCGTTCACCTCGCGAGGCTCACCGAGGCGAGGACCGAAGCGCAGAGCGATCCGCCGCTGTGCGTCCTGTGTGAAGAGGACGTCGCGAGCTACCGCGCGCTTCGAGAGGCGAGAGAGCGGTTGTTTGCGGGTGATGCGGAGGTGGGGGCTGCGACGCGGGCGCTGTCGCTCGAAGCGGTGAACCTCTCGCACTCGTCCGCGAAGGCGACGATGGTCTTGCTCACGGGGACGCTGCGCAACCTGCAGAAGCTCGTGAGCGCGATCGACGACGAGGGACGCGAAGAGGAGTACCGGCGCGTGCTCGTTGCGATCAACGACGTGCTCTCGGCGCTGCATCCTGCGCTCTTTCGTCAGAGCGAGGCGTACTCGTTTCGTCCAACGTACACGCGGAGGCAGCGATGACCGCGGAGCACTTGTGCATCGAAGGGACCAAGGGCGCAGGAAAGACCACGACGATCGAGTCTGTTCGATCGAAGCTCGCCGAGGCGGGCTGGGTGGTCGAGTCGCACGCGCTCTTTCACGAGGGAAACTCCTGGGCGAAGGAGCAGGGCTACGAGGGTGGTGTCCCGATGATGGAGTCGGGGCGCGAGGCCAACGAGCGCATCGTGCGGTGGTTGATCGTGAGAGAGGCGTTTGTGCGAGAGGCGTTCTTCGCGCGCTACGGGGCGGGCGATCAGCGGGCGCTGCTCTTGAGCGACCGCGGGTGGATCACGCTGCACGCGTACTTGTACGAGGGGGCGTGGGCGAAGGCGCCAGGGGCGCTCTCGGAGATCGACGCTGTGTGGGGCGAGTGCGTGAAGCGCGCGCCGAGGACGGTGTTCATTCACACGCGACCCGAGGTCACGGCCGAGCGCAGAAGGGGCGCGCTCGACGCGGTCTCGGGGCTGCAGACGGACGCGCGATTGAGGGCGGATTACGAGCGACGGATGCGCGTGGCGAGAGAGTGCAGCGAGCGAGTGACGGCCTCGTGGGAGACGGGCGTCGGGCCGTTTGTGGACCTCGGTCCCGAGGTGGTGGCGCTGTTGATGCGCGAGTGAGGGGCGGTGGGTCAGCGCGCCTGTGGAAGCGAGATTCCGTGGCTGGAGGCGTAGCGGACGAGCGCTGCGGGCCAGGGCGCGGGCTGCGCAGAGTGCTCGCGGACCCAGCGTTCGGCGAGCGGGCCGACGACGTCCCGCGGCGCTCCTTCGAGGCCGCGCTGCAGGGGCGCGCAGTCGCCGCTGATGTACGCGGGGTCGAACAGCTGGGCGGCCACTTCGTCGGGGGAGGTTTTGACCAGCGTGACGACGAGCGGCGCGGGCACGAGGCACTGTCGAGCGAGGCGAAGCAGCGTCGCGCGGTGTTCGGCGATCGCCTCTCCGTCGAACGCGTCGATCATGGGCGAGCTCGCGGTGTTGCGAAGCGCGCCAGACTCGATGACCGAGAGCGCGGCGCGGATCGGCGAGGTCGCGTTGCCGAGGGCTGCGGTGGCTTCGCCCTGCACCGCAGACGGAGCAGCGAACACCGATGAGTTGCGCGCGCGGTAGGCGACGGCGCTCTCGGCGGCGCTGGTGATGCTCGCGGCGAAGATCGTTCCCTCTGGGGTCTCGCGAGATTGAATGCTGACCGGGATCGATTTGCAGAGGGCGTCGAGGGCCTCGCGCGACTCTGCGGTGCGCGCGCTTCCGGGAACCTCGACGTCTGCGCGTCCGCCGGTGAAGCACTCGACGCGCAGGACGAGCTTCGCGCGCAGGGGCTCGGTCGGGTCCGAGGAGCAGAGCACGGTCGCGCGCCAGTCACGGCTGCGCTTCTCGCGGAGGGCGTCGCGATTGCTGCAGTGCGTGAGCGAGAGGCACGCGGCGAGCGCGAGGGCGGTCGTGGTGGTGGGGCGCATGAAGCAGAGCCGAGAGCGTTGCATACGGCTTCGATCACGGCGGACCGCGAGCGCTCGTAGGGCGCGGGATCGCTCGGGGTAAAAGATCGATTGCGTCTGTGAAAACGCTGGTGATTGCTGTGTGTGGCTCGGCGTTGCTTGAGAAAGAATCGAACGGACCGTTTGCTTTCGAAGGGTGATCGCGAGGCTGTGTTGCGCGTGCGTCGTCGAGAGCGCGGCTCGAACAGAGCGCGAGGAAAGTGCGAACGACGTTGCCGCCGCGCGCTGCGCAGACAAAGGTCTGCGCATGAGAGAGCGATTCGCGGTTCGCTGCGGGATCGCGGGCGCGCTGCTCGCGTCGTTGGTCGCGTGCTCACCGACGGCGATCGACCGAGGCGCAGACGCCCGCGACGTGATGGTCGATGCGAGCGGCGTCGATGTGCGGGAGCCGTGCGGTACGAATTGTTCGGACGTGCCAGAGAGCGCGGTCGATGCGCGCTCGGACGGCGAGGCGGACGCGTGGGTCGCGGCGGACGCGGCGGGGCGAGATGCGTCTGCGCCGGAGGTTCTGCCGGACTTTTCGCTGCCGGATTTGAACCCCAACTCGGGTACGCATCGGATGGACGTCTCGCCTCGCGCGCGGCGCGGGCAGATCACGGCGTGGTACTTCGCGACGGCGACGTGAACGTACTGCGCGACCCAGGTCGTGCACCTGGGCAGGATGCAGCGCGCGTTCGACAGCGCGGTCGGGCTGCGAAGGCGCGTCTCGATTCACGTCGTCGCGACGATCGGCAGCGAGATGAACCCCACGTTGCTCACGGGGATGGAGACCCTTCCGCTCGTGCTCGACTCGACGACGGCGAACGTGCAAAGGGACTGGGCTGCCTCGACGCGCGACGTGGTCGTGCTCGACGAGACAGGGACGCGGCGGTTGGTCTTCAACCTCACGGCGAACAACCTCGGCGAGATGGCCAACTACAACGCGCTCGAATCGGCCCTGCGCAGGCTCGCTGAATAGCTCGGTTCACCGCGCACGAACTCGTTATCGACGACGAGGGCCGGGGGCGTGGTGATAGCGTGAGCGCATCACCGAGAGGGAGGCGCTGTGCCGTCTACGATGAAGCTCGACGCGAGCAGGATGGCTTTTTTGTCGGATGGAAGCCTGATCGCGGCGACAGAAGACTCGCTCGTGCGCGTCGACGTCGACCGCATGAAGGTCGTCGCGAAGCGAAAGGCGAGCTGGCCTGTGTTCGCGGTGTCCCCGCGAGGGGCGCTGTTCTTCGCGGAGAAGAACAGCGTCGTCGCCTGCGACCCTTCGACGCTGAGCACGCTCGGACCCGTCGGCATGCCTGCAGGGCGTGGCAGAGACGCGGTGTACTTGGAGTTGGCGGTCTCGCCGACGGGCGAACACCTTGCGGGGGCGACCGAAGAGACCTTTCACGTGCTGCACGTCGAGAGCAAGAAGCTGGTGCGGTCTTCGCCTTCGTACGGCGCGAAGCGCGAGCACATCGGCTTCGTCTCCGAGAGCGTGCTTTGCGCGATCCGTGCTGGCGTCGTCCAGGTCGAGCCGATCGAGAGCGACCGACCGACGCAGATCGCGACGACGAGCTTCGGCGTGGCGGGCGACGGATATTTCGTCGGCTGGGATCACGCTGCAAACGTGTCGATCATCGACGTGTCGAGCGGCCAATCGGGGACCGTTCGGCGTCCGAGCGACGACGATGGCTGCCAGGTGGCGTTGGTTGCTGGCGAGGCGCGCGCGGTGGTGTCGAGCGGCTCGACGCTGTTGTTGGTGGACTTGAAGAAGCGCAAGGTGCTCTCGAAGGTGCCCCGTCGATCGCCTGCCGTGTTGGCGGTCTCGCGTGGGCGAGTCGCGTTGTGCGTCGACGAAACGCTCGAGGTGCTCTCGCTCGACCAGCTGGCGTCGTGATGGGGGCGAGGCGTGGGGCTGCGCGTTGATTGCGACGCGGCGTTATGCTCGGCAGGAGGCGGACCGTGAAGAGACAAGCCAAGAGCGAGGGCGAGCAGCGGAGGACTGCGGCCGCTGGACTCGCGAAGAAGCAAAGCGCGATCGCGCGCGTCTACCAGACGTTGATGCACCAGATGCACGTCGCGTTGGTGAGCGAGAAGCGTGGGTGGGACAGCTACTACGAAGCAGTCGACCGCGTGGTGAGCGAAAAGCTCTACGTCGCGGACGGCTACGACTCGGCGCGCGAGTGGTTGGCCGAGCACGTGAGTGATCCCGAGCGTACGGCGTTGCGCTATGCGCGCGTGGCGAGGCTCGCTTCGCCGGAGGAGATCGCGAAGTACACGCCGACGAAGATCGATCTGGCGCTCTCGATTCGCGACGCTCGCGCGGCGAAAGACGCGAAGAAGAAGGGCGTCGAGCTCGAGCGGTCGGGATCGACCAAGGGCATCGACCTGGCGGCGCAGCGCTACGAGGTTGTCCGCGACGACAAGAGCGTGAAGGTCGACCTCGAAGCGGCGCGAACGCCGGAGCTGCGCGCGATCCTCTCGAGCCTGTCGTCAGCGTCGCGAAAGCGAAAGCCGAGCGAGAGCGCGGTGTGCGTGGCGCTGCGCGCGGCGTTGGGTGAGGGCGCTGCGTGGGAGGGCGTCACCGTCACAGAGCGGGACAGCGTGCTCACGATCAGCGGGTTTCGACCGGATCAAGTGAAGGCGCTGGCGGCGGTGATGAGCGCGGCTGCGAAGGGTGACGAGTAGCGGAGGCTTGCCACCCAGCGTCATCACCCTTGCCACCCGGTGGCAAGGAGTGGCGAGTCAAGCCTTTCGACGCTCCCAAGGGCGGCGAATGTGCAGGTCGTGTGTCCGGTAGAATTCGACCACGACGAAGCGAGCCATCGCTGTGAACGGCGCGGTTGCCGCGGTCAACGCGTCGAGCACGAGCATCGTGTTTTCGGCCAACGCTCGGTCGAGCTTGCCGATCGCGTCGAAGAGCATGTGGAGAAATCCGTCGATCTCTCGTTGTTTGGCTTGTCGCTCCTGCACGAGGTCGAACCGGTTGAGCCCGCAGGTGATGATCGTTGCGGTCGCGCGATCGGAGAGGGGCTGCACCGTACCGTCAGTGGACCAGTGAAAATGCTTGGTTGAGTCGAAGTCGAATGCTGCCGGATCGAGCAGCAGCGCGCCCTCGTCGTCGGCTTCACTTGAAGCGTCGCTCCACCGACGCGCTTCGTCCACGATGGGAAAGAACTCGCGCTTCCACCCGCTGTTGCACTCTTTGCATGCGAGCAGGTAGTTGCTCCAGCGGTAGGCCAGCCACCAATAACCAGGGAGCGTTGTTGTCGAGTCTTCTTCGGGCTTCTCGTCGACAAGTTGACCGGTATCTCTGTCAACGACGCGTCGTGGGTAGACGAGAGTCGGTTCGTCCGCTGGCTTCCACCGACGCACGCCAGATTTCGGACGAACGTGCTCGACGTCGAGCTCGTAGGTCACCCGGCGAACGGCTTCACAGTACGCGCACTTCGCGTGGACATCACCAGCGCCGAGCTGTCGCTTGAAGGCGCGCCAGTTCGGAAGAAACAGCTTGCTGCCCTCTTTGCCATCGCGCCGACGCTCGGCGAGTTCGGTGAGCATCGCTGATTCGTCGAAGTCCGTTGGAGTCGGCGGTCGCGCCACGTTGAACATGGTGTTCAGTCCCCCTCACCGAACCAATCGAGCGCCGCGCGTCGGGCTTCTTCGCTCAGTGCTCCAACCGGAGCAACGCGTGCGCCCCGTTGGTCGAGCAGCGCCGATCCGCCTGCGCCGAGCAGCGCGCGAATTCTCTCTTCGAGCTCCAATCGCTTCGGATCGTCGCGTTGAGCGCCGCTGCGCAGCAGTTGCAGATGTTTGTCGAGCAGCGCTCGCGTGGTCGAGTCCAGCGTGTCTTTGACGCCGAACAGATCGAACAACACTCGATCGATGTCGCTGCCCGGCCGAATATCTCGTTGCTCGATCACGACAGTCGCAGTCTTGCTTGTCTCGTTCGCTGGCTCGCGACGCAGCACGAACACCTCGCCCGGTCTGGCGCCGTGAACGGTCAGCGGGTTGTGTGTCGTCACGATGAAGCTCAGCTTCGGAAACAGCTTTCGAACCTCGTCGATGATCCTCATCTGCCAGAGCGGATGCAGGTGGAGATCGATCTCGTCGATGAGCACGAAGCCGGTCATGTGACCGAGGACGTCTTCGGGGAGCGCGACCCGCGCGTTGTGTGCGATCCAACGCGCGACGAGGTCGATGATCCATCCCGCGGTCGTGAGGTAGCCGTCGCTGAGTTGATCAAAACGGATGCGGCCAAAATCACGGTGGACGACGAAGAGCTCGCGCCCGGACGCGTCGATCTCTTGGATGCGCAGGAGCTTGTCGAACGCCTTTTCGATCGCGAGCCAGACGCGCTCGTCTGGGCCGTGGTACTCGGGTTCGAGCTTCTCTTTGCGGTTCTTGTCGCGCTCGGTAAGAACGAGCTTGTACTGCTCGTTGAGCCACGTGGGAGCGTAGACGAGCGCGCCAGGGAGCTCGAAGAGCGAGTGGAGGTTGGCTGTTCCGCGGAGCTCGGCGCTTCGGCCAGGCTCGCCGAGAGCGGTGCTGCGGCGCACTCCATACGCGACGACCCACGGACGATGAATGGGCGGCGGCGAGAGAGCCTCGACGACTTCTTCTCCCTCTGAGGTGCGGCGGACGCGAACTTCGTACGGAGTGTTGTTTGCCGTGAGGCGAACGTGTCCGTCTTCTCCGTTGCGAAGGAGGCGAAGCTGGTTGGTGAGCAGCTTCGTCGCGGTCTCTTGTTCGATGAGAGCTATGGCGATGGAGCGGAGCAATGTGGTCTTTCCGCTGCCGTTCTCACCGAGTAGGACGAGCCACTGTCCCTCGCGTGGTTGGACGGGAGGTAGCGAGCCGAGGATCGTCGGAGTCGTCGCGAAGGCGCGGAGGCCCGAGAGCGAGTCGAGCGAGGTGATGTGCACAGGGGCTTGTTGTTGCACAGCGCGCTCTGGTGATGGGCCCGGCAAAGCGAGGCGGCGCCACGTCGCGTCGAGCGGGATTTGATTGCGGAAGTGAGCGAGTTCGGGCGCATCGACGATGGAGCGTTGAGGTCGACCGTCGCGGGGGCTCTGCTCGAACGCAGCGAGCTCTTCTTCGCTGAGCGGGACGAGCCACGGGTGCTCAGCGAGAAACGCCGCGCGCACGGGTTCGGCGAACGGGGCGATGATTCCGATCTCCGCGAGCCGCCATGTGTAAGGGGTGCAGCGCTCGGCGCGCACTCTTCCGAAGGGGCCGTCGTCGCGCAGGTATGTATGTGTGAACACGGTCGGGAAGCTGGCGCCCTCTGACGGCAACAGCCAAGGACCGCGCTCCGACGGATCGGCGTCGATGAGCTGAGTTACTGGAATCCACGCGTCGCGACTCTGGCTGTTGGCTTCGATCTCGGCCCAATCGTCGACGTCGCCCAACGCTCCATGCTCGATCCGTTCGATCAGCGCTTCGAGCGCCGAGTCGTTGCCTGCCCAGGCGAGGCACGCTGCCACAGGCCAAGGCAGTGAGTTGTGCAACAACAGCGCTCGAACCAACGTGTCTCCGCCGTTCGCGATCGCCCGAAGTGCGCCCACGAGCGTGCTTGGTGAGGGCGCATCGTTGAAGCGCTGGAGTGCGAAAGCGGCGCTCCACTGGAGTGGTTGTGTCGCCTCGGTGAGGCGAGTTGCCGAAGCCGCGCTCCGAGCTCGCCTCTCGAACAGCAAGCGATTGCTGCCGTTGAACTGAACGAGGCGATCGTTGTCTGTTTCCGCGTCGATGCTCACGAAGAAGCGCGCACGACGGTGTACGGACGACCCAATTGCCGACGGGTCGGACGAGAGCACGACGAACGCGTCGCCGTCGAAGACGAATCGAGGTCGAATCTCTGGCCATCGGCGCACGAGCAGCGCCTGCACCCACGTCGACAGCTGGGGATCGAATCGAGCGACCAAGAAGCGGACCACGGATTCGAGTTCGTCGCTCGACGCGGGCTCGAAGTTCGATGCGATCTCGCTCGCTCCTTCGACGTTCGCCGCCAGCATTGGCGCGAGGATCGCCCAAACATCGAGAGATGCTGGTCGATCGGTGACTCGCTCCAAGAGAAGCGCCTGGTATCGCTTGTGACGCTCGTCATTCGATCGCGCGGAGTACACGGACAAACGCTCGGGCAACACCCTTGGTGGTCCGAGCTGGAGAAAGGAGCGTCCAATGGCGCTCGGCCGAGAAGCTGATGCACAAATGTCGAGCGCGACATCGAACAGCGGATTCTGCGCCCAGGGAGCAGTGATGCTCGCCGTGGCTTCGAGCATCCAGAGCGCGAACGAGGGCCCGAGCGCCGCGCGCTGCTCCGAGGGCGTGTCGATCGACGCGAGGTGCGCGGCGGTGCGAGTAAGCGCGGATGCTGCTCGGTCTCGCTCGTGTTTCGACTTGGCCCGGAGCAACTCGCACGCGGCGAGCTCGACGACGTTGCTCCAGTACGGGTCGAGCGCGGTCGCCGCGAGGCGAGCGACGACGGCGCCGAGCTCTCCCTCGATGAGGGCGCGCGCGGCGAAGTACTCTTGAAATGAGCGGATCCCAAACGCGAATCCGTCCGAGTGCAGGCGCCGGAGCAACACGAGTCGGTCACGGCTGAAGCGCAAGAGCGTGCTCGCTCTGCGGCGGGTGTAGTCGTCGTCGTATCCGCGCTCTGCGAGGATTTCTCCTAGGTGTGTCGCGCAGTCGGCTTCGCTCAGCCATACGAATCCCCGCGACTGCTGCGAGAGCGCGTGCAGCGCGAGGCCGAGTCGACCGTGGAGCGCGAGCAGGACGTCTTCGTCGTCTTCACGGATGTCGGGTTCGACCTTCTTCGCGAGCTCGCGTCGAAAGAGCGTCTGAAAGAAGAGCTCGAAGAGCGCTGCGCGGTTCGTTGGCAGCTCGCGGGTGAGCGCTACCACCGTGATGAGCGTGACGTGCAGCGCGGTCGTTGCGACGTTGCGGATGTCTTCTCGCTGCAGTGCGACATTGACGCGCTCGAACTCAGGTAGATCGCGGAGGCCGGACGCGCTCCACGCGGTCGTCAGACGCTGGGCGATTTGCTCTGCATGCCGCCAACGAAGAGGCGCGATCACGAAGCTGTCGAAGGCGTCGAGGTGCTCTTCGAAGCCCTGCGGGCGCGTCGTGATGACGATGTGATCCAACGATTCGCCCATCGCGCGAATCGTCTCGATGAGCTTCTCTCTTGCCGGTCCAGGGGCGATCTCGTCGAGGCCGTCGAGAATCCAACACAGCGATCCCAATTCGCGCAACGCGCGTTCGAGCGTGTCGGCTTCATCGTGCGCGTCAGCGAGCTGCGCGAACTGCTGCGTCACCCAGCTCCAGAACGAGCCGGAACCGTCGTCGTTGCAGAACGCGACGTACTTCGGCAGATCAACGCGCAGCGGAACGACCGGAGCCTGGTCGAGAGCCTCTGGCCGCAGCTGTTCGAGCGATCGGTGAACTCGGTCGAGACGGGCAGCTGTGCTCGTGTCGAGCGCGCTCGTGTCTGCGAGCCACTGCCGGCGAAGCAGCATGGCGGCGACGGCAGTGAGGGAGCTCTTTCCCTCTCCAGGACCGCCGAAGACGAGCTGCCTCGAAGCTCGTTTCGAGTGGCGCCGTGCTGGTGCGATGACGTCGAGGGCTCGTTCCGCTGTGTCCTCGGGGGTGTCGGAAACGACCGTCTCGAGAGGCAGATCCACGAACACGTCGCTGAGCAGGATCTCGGTGCCGGGAGTGCCGCCTGCTTCGACGAGCTGCGCGCGCGAGTCGAGGAGGGTCAACGCAGCGAACCAGCGCTGAATCGCAGGCGGGACCGCAGGTCGCGCGGGGGGCTGGCTCGAACTGAGCGCGGTCGGGCTCTCGTCGTTCTCCACGGTGGTCGCACTCTACGCGCTCGCGCCGGAGGCTTGCCACCCAGCGTCATCACCCTTGCCACCCGGTGGCAAGGGTCGCGCCCCGACACCCCGCTCACGGAAACGTCGGCGCCCACCGGCTCTCGTCCCGCTCGCTGTGATCGCGCGGCCGTCCTACGAGCGCCTCGTTGAGCGCGGTCACGCTCTCGCACGCGCCCTGGTAGCGCAGCTCGCGCAGCGGGTTTTCTCCCTGGCCCCACGCGACGATCCTCCCGCGATCGTCGTAGCGATACCACACGCGCCGTTGCTGTCCGTCGCCGCGTTCGGTCACGCGGCCCTGCTCGTCGTAGGTCCACGTATCGATGCTGCCCTCGGGGTGCGTGATGCGCTCGAGCCAGCCCTGCGCGCTGTACGAGAGTCGCCGCGATTGCCGTTGGCCGCAGATCGAGCCGCACATCATGCGTTGCACTTCGACGAGGCGATCGCCTTGGTAGAGGAAGAGCTCGTCGCCGCGGCCGTGGTGAAAGTTCCACTCGCGGCGAGAGAGGTGAGCGCCGTTGTACTCGAAGCGCTCGACGCCGGACTCGCTGCGATGCTCGGTCATGCGGCCTCGTGAGTCGTAGGCGAACGAGTCGATCACGAGCTGCCCCGGGTGCCTCGCGTCCACGCGACGCACGACGCGATCGCCCTCGTAGTCGAGCTCGACGCGCCCTCGTGCGTGCACCTCGGCCGAGTAGCAGCCGCCCTCTCGCGCGCAGGGAAAATCCTCGGCGGCGCGGTCGTACTGATAGTCGATCGCGACGAGCTTCGAGCGCGCGTCGCGGCGATAGAAGAGCCTCGCGCGCGAGTGGTACTCGGGGTTGTAGTCGTGCTCGACGAGCGCGCCGCGAGCGTCGAAGCGCCACCGTGACTCGCGCGGAGGCGACTGTGGGTTGGGGCGATCGTGGCCGATCTCGACAACCGTGCACGAGGCCTCCGGGACGGTTTGCATCGACGCGCGCGAGAGGACAGACGCGGTGGTCGTGCACGCCGAGAGGGCGCTCGACGCGAGCAAGAGCGCGGTGATGGATCGCACAGAGCTTTGTACGCGCGAGTCGGGGTGAAGTTTTGCTGCGAAGCGAGAAACTTCGCCGATCGCCGTCGCGAGAGCGGGCTACGATCGCGCCCATGGACAGCGCGCTGCAATCACTCACTCCTCGTGCTCGCTCGTGGAACGTCGCGATGGCTGCGAGCCCCGGATCGCTCGATGCTGAAGTCTCTCCGTCGCAGATCGACGGGGAGATCCCTGCGCTCTTGCGCGGCGGGCGGATGCTCTCGAACGGGCCGGGGTGGACGAAGATCGCGGGGCGGATCGCGCATCCGTTCGACGGGCACGGGTATTTGCGCGCGTTCGAGTTTTTGCCGAACGGAGGGGTGAAGCTGCGCGCGCGGTTCGTCGGGACCGCGGTGTATCGCGATGAATCTGCGGCGAACCGGCTCGTGCACCGAGGGTTTGCGACGAACATCGACGACGCTCCGTGGAAGAACCTTGGCTTCGGCAAGCCTCGCAACGTCGCCAACACCACCATCGTTCGATGGAACAAGCGCTTGCTCGCGGGCTGGGAGGGCGGCGCTCCGTACGCGCTCGACCCGGTGAGCTTGGAGACGCTCGGCGAAGAGACGTTTGGCGGCGCGATCGCTGGGCAAGCGACGCTCGCGCACATGCATCACGACGCGGCGAGCGGCCGGCTGGTGCTCTGCAGCCTGGCGATCGGGCGCAACACGAAGCTCACGTTTCGCGAGGTCGACGCGCGGGGCAGCGTCGTGTCGACGCGAGAGGCGACGGTCGAGGGGGCGCTGTTCGCCCATGATTTCGCGATCACGCCGGACTGGTATGTGCTCGGCGCGAACCCCGTGAAGATGAAGCTCAAGGAGCTGGCGAAGATGGCCGTCGGGGCCTCGACGCTCTTGCGATGCGTGGCGATCGACGAGGCGAAACAGGGGGTGTTCTATCTCGTTCCGCGCAGGGGATCGGGGCCTGTGCGGGCGGTGTCCGTGGACGATCGCGTGTTCGTGGTGCACTTCGCCAACGCGTTTCAGCGCGGAGACGAGGTGATCATCGACGCGTGCGTGTTTCATCGCTTCGAGTTCGGCGAAGAGTTCGGCTACACGGGGCCGCACACGCCGTTCGACCCATCGTTGCCGGACGCGCGCGGGCCGCAGCGCTTGTATCGAGTGCGGGTGGCGCCGGGGTCGATGAAGGGCGAGTGGGAGAGGCTCGTCGAGCACGGCGTGGATTTTCCGCGGGTACATCCGTTGAAGGACGGCGCGGAGAGCGCGTTGATCTTCGGGGCGACGCGGGCGGACACGCGGTACAGCGACCCGTTCGACACGGTGCTGCGCGTGGACACGCGAGAGTCTCCCGCGAGCGCGCAGCTGTGGACGGCGCCCGAGAACGTCTTCGTGGGCGAGCCGCTGTTCGCTCCGGATCCGGCGCGAGAGGATCAGGGGTACGTGATGGCGCTCTTGTCCGACGGGCTCGCCGAGCGAACGACGCTCGCGGTGTTCGACGCGGCGAGGGTGGGCGAGGGGCCGATCGCGAAGGTGCCGCTCCCGCTGCTTCCGATCGCGTTTCACGGCGAGTGGGACCCGGTGGGCGCCCGCGCAGAATGAGACGCGAGCTCGAGCGAAGTGCTAGTCACAGCGCGCTGAGATGACCAAGAGCGCGCCTGCTGCAACGACGTATTCGTTTCGCTATCCGTGGCCGGGGACGTTGATCGAGGGGAGGCTCATCCGTCGCTATCACCGCTTCTTGTCCGACGTGAAGCTCGGCGACGACGTGGTGGTGGCTCACTGCGTAAACAGCGGTCGAATGGAGGGCCTCGTCGTCAAGGACGCGAAGGTCTGGCTGAGCAAGAACAAGCCAGGTGGAAAGCTCGCGTACACCTGGCAGATGATCGAGCTCGACGGGGTGAAGATCGGCGCGAACACGTCGCTGCCGAACCCGCTGGTGCAGGCGATGCTGCGCGCGCAATACGACGAGAGCGGCGCGGCGAAGAACGTGACGCCGTGGTTTGCGAAGGCCAGGCGCGCGCAGTTCGAAGTGGCGTACGGAGCGCACTCGCGCGTGGACGCGGTGCTACACGAGGACGACGGCGAGATGAACCTCGTCGAAGTGAAGAACGTGCACCTCGTGTATCCCGATGGTGGCGCGTACTTTCCTGACAGCGTGAGCGAGCGCGCGGCGAAGCACATGCGCGAGCTCACGGCGCACGTGAGAGAGGGCGGGCGCGCGACGGTGTTGTTTGTGATTCAGCACCCGGGCGCGAAGTTCATTCGACCGAGCGACGTGCACGACCCCGAGTTTGCGAAGGCGGCGCGCGAGGCGGGCGCTGCGGGCGTGCGGTTCATCGCGCTGGTGTTTCGCCCGACGGACGAGGGCGTGGAGTTCGAGCGGGAGGTTCCTGTGGACCTCGCGGTGTACGACACGAGCGAAGCGAAAGCGTGGATGGAGTCGCTCAAGAGCACGACGGGTTGGGAGCGGCCCAAGCGCGAGAAGAGCGCGGAAGAGGGCGACGAAGAGGGCGAAGAGAAGAGCGCGAAGAGTGAGACGAGCGAGAAGAAGCCGAGCAAGCGCGCCGCGGTGAAGAAGGCGAAGAGCCCCGCGGTGAAGAAGGCGCCGGCGAAAAAGGCCAAGAGGGTGTGAACGTCGGCCTCATCCCCGGCCCTTCTCCAAGCCAGATGGCTTGGAGAAGGGGGCCTGAGCTGCGATGACAGCGTCGATCGGGATTCGGAGTTCGCAGTCGCGAGGGGGTGTAGTGGTTGTGCGTTTGCTGAGTTCACAGCGCCGAAGGAAGCGCCGAGCGCTCGACCGGAGCCTGTCCGAGAATCTGTGCAGTCAACTCTCGGTGAGAGTCATGGGAGCTGCTCGTTGCCCGCCTGCTCGATCGACGGAGCTGCTCGTTGCCCGCCTGCTCGATCGGCGGAGCTGCTCGTTGCCCGCCTGCTCGATCGGCGGAGCTGCTCGTTGCCCGCCTGCTCGATCGGCGGAGCTGCTCGTTGCCTGCTCGATCGACGGAGCTGCTCGTTGCCCGCCTGCTCGATCGGCGGAGAGCAGGGACTCATCATCGGCGCCGTGTACGCAGCAAAGGCACCCTTCTCCACGCCATTGCGCGTGGAGAAGGGCCGGGGATGAGGCTCGACTCCCTTACCGCACGCGCACTCGGAGCCCAGGCTCTTCGTCCGTGGGAAACACTGCTTCCCATCCCGCGGGGAGCACGGGAGGAGCCCACTCGAAGATCCAGCGCGCGTCCTTGGGGGCGAGGTTGACGCAGCCGTGGGAGCGCATCGTTCCGAAGCGATCGTGCCAGTACACGCCGTGCAGCGCCTGATCTCGGTTGAAGAACAGCACCCACGGAACGCGCTCGACCGAATACACCCTCGTCGCCGTGTCGAGGTCCGGGTCGTCCGCGTTGCTCATGTCCGTCGTCGCGAGCTTCACCCACGCGCGAAACTCTCCGCGTCGCGTCTCGAATCCGCGCCGTCCCGAAGAGACCAGCGTGAAGTACACGGGCCGCGTCCCCTCGTACGCGACCAGCACTTGTGACTGCGTGTCGACGTCGACCCAGCGCTCGTTGGCCCGCAAATCCGCGGGCATCGGCGCGGCGCTCGAGACGTGAACGTTGCGCGGGTCGATCCACCCTCGCGGCGTTCGCCAGATGGTTCTCCCGCGCACTTGCGCGGTCTCGACCGCGACGAGCAGCTCGCGCGCGCTCGTGCTCTCTCTCGGCGCGGTCCGACCGCCGACCGCCGCCTGCGCCGCGCTCGGCCACAAAAACGCTCTTCCCCGCGAAAATCCCACGCGATCCGCGCTCGGAATGCTCGGGTCGATCAGCGCTCCCTGCCACTCGCTCGGCCTCGCTGGGATCAGCTCGTTGTTTGCGATCCATCGTCCGCTCGCGGTCTGCGCCCAGCGCTGGCCGCCGAAGCGCTGCACCCCCGTGAGCGCGACGCCCATGGACTGCTCGAGCTGCTCGGCCCAGTCTTCGTTGAGCGCGTCTTGCTGCGTGCGATACGTGCGAACGCCCGAGAACGAAGCGAACGCGTAGTCGTAGGGAAGCCACGCTCCCTCTCGCATCGGAGGCAGCGTCTGCGCGCTGGGCGCGAGGTTGCTCGGCTCGGCGTTGGCCTGACAGAGCCAGGCGTTGTTGCCCACGCGCACCCAGCGCGAGGCGCAGCCCGGGCCGAGCGCCGCTTCGTGCGCGGGGAGAAGGGCGTTGAGCGTGGCGGTTCCGCGGCGAGGCGCGCTCGCGTCGGGGCGCGAACGGATGATCTCTCCCGCGCGAAGGATGCGGATCGAGCGGACGTTGGTCCCGAGCACGACGCGCGGGTACTGCTGCGCGCCTGTCGCGCTGGCGCGCTGCGCGGTCGTGAGCAGCGCGCTCTGCGCGTGCGCCGCGGGCCCGAGCGCGAGCGCGGCGGCGCCGAGCGACACAGCGGCCGCGGTGAAGACCAGCGAGAGCGAGCGGTGCGTCACGGTCGTTCGGAGCCTCGTACGTCCGCGCGTAGCACAGGCTCGCTGGGGTGGGCCAATTCGAGGCAACGCTCTGCGGCCCGCGGGGCTGTGCAGCGAGCGTCGACTCTGCTACGTCGCGCGCGATGGCGAACACTCATCCGCTCACGCCGCTCTCGCTCGAAATCCTCGACGCGCTCGTGGTCATCGCCACTCCGGGGTGGACCGACGTCGAGGTCACCGTCGATCGTCGCGACGACAAGCCCTACGCGTTTTCGATCGTCGCGCGCGCGTCGGGCGCGAGCGGAGGTCGCGTTGACCTCGGGCTCGACCTCGGCGAGGTGCGCGCGGCGCTCGACGAAGCGCTGCTCGACGTCGATCGCGAGCTCGCGAGCGAGGGGCGAGTGAAGGCGCTGCGCGTGACGCGCGACGGAGACGACCGCGCGACGCTGCGATTTTTCGCGGCGAACGAGGCTCCGATCGCGGAGGTGGTGATCGACGAGGCGCTCTATCCCTACCGCGTGTACACCGAGGCGCTGTACGAAGCGGCGTTCGGCGCGCGCGTGATCGACGAGGGCCAGCGCGAGCTCGTGACCGAAGCGCAGGGGCACGATGACTGGGAGTACGAGTCGCGTACGGCCGAGCTGCTCTTGAAGAAGGGCGTGCTTCCGTGGCGCGTGTACCGCGCGCAGGTGATCGCGACGTGGGCCAAAGAGAGCGAGACGCTCTTGTGGGCGTGGGCCAACAACGACCTGCCCGAGACCGCGAAGGCGATGGCGCGTCGCGTGCTCGAAGGCACACGAAATCAACCGGGCCTCGGCGCGCTGCGCCGCCCGCACTTGCCGGCGGACGAGCCGTTTGCGTCGGCGCTCGCGCGGCTCGCGGCGGCGCGCGCAGGAGCGTGGGCCGTGTACCCCGCGGCGTACGAAAACGGAGTGATTTATCTCGCGGTCATGAAAGAGGGCTCGACGCGCGGTACACTGCCCGCGTGAAGAAGCACGCAGTGATCGCCGCGCTGATCGCGGCAGGGGCGGTGACGGCGCTCGCGCCCGAGGCGAGCGCGCAGGTGAACGGCGGGGCCGAGCGCGACGGCGTTCGACTGCGCGGGGGCGTGTCGTTGGGGGGAGGACCGCTCGTTCCGTTTGGGCTCTCGACGGCGGCGAGCACGGGGGCGATGGGCGCGCTCTCGGTGCGGTTCGGCGTACAGTTCTTTCACGCGTTCGGCATCTACGCGCAGTCGATGAACTCGATCGGCGGCCTGGGCTTCGTCACGACCAGCGGAGACGTCGCGGCCTACGCGATGGCGCAGAGCTACAACTCTCTGCTCGCGAGCCTGACGATCGCGCACTTTCTCGAGCTCGCCGCGGGCCCGTCGTTCGACTACATGATGTTCTTCGGCTGCAACAGCGCGATGGCCAACTGCGGCTCGGGCGAAGGGATGGCGCTCGGCGGCCACCTCCGCGGCTCGTTGAACTTCGGCGGGCTGATCTCGGGCGGCCCGCGGCGGATGGCCTTCAACGTCGGCCTCGACCTGCACCCGACGTTCTTTCTTGCCAACCGAGGCGGGTTCTTCTCCGCGGCGCTCACGATCGGCGTGGAGTTTTTCTGACCGATCTCACCCGCGCAGGGTGAACACCCAGATGTCGTAGATCGCGTGGGTCCACGCGGCGATCGCGAAGCCGCGCACGCGGTAGATCACCGCGAAGAGCCCTCCCATGAAGACTCGAAACACGAACGCGCGCACGGTGAACGGCTCTCCGAGCGGCCCGAGGTGATGCACAAACGAGAACGCGAGCGACGAGAGCACGCCCGCGCTGACGTACGCGAGCCAGGGCTTCTGCCCCATGCGCTTGAGGAGCCACGCGAGGCCCGCGAACATTCCCGCGCGAAAGACCAGCTCTTCGTGCAGGCCCGCGCCGCACGAGGCCACCACGTCGCCGATCCACGAGCCCGAGCCCTGCACGCCGAGGCCGACCGCGCGCGAGAGCAAGATCGACGTCGGTCCGACGATCGACGCGAGGATCGTGCTCTCGATGATCACGGGCACGAAGGACTTCGTGCTGAGCTTCGAGCCGCGACGCGCCCAGAGCACGCCGCCGATGATGGCGAGCGATGCCGCGAGGGCCATGAGCGCGTAGGCGAGGCGCGAGCCACCGGTGAGGGCGAGGAGGTTTCCTGTGAGAAAATCCACGCCGTTTGCGCGCCACGAGCAGCTGCCCGAAGAGCAGTCCATCATGGCCAGCGTGCCGATCTGATAGACGAGAAACAGCGGGATCACGAGAAACAAGCTCGTGAGCGGGTCGACTCGGTGCGTGATGTAGTGCCGAGCGCGGCCGAGCGCGGTGCGCGGGACCTCGGGCTCGTCGGCGGTGCGGAGTTCGTCGAATCGCTTGTTCACAGTGCGTTGAACGTAAGCGTGCCACGCTCGTTCGGCGAGCGCTCGGGTGAGTTCACCCCAGCCGCACGCGCATCGACTTCAAGTGTCCATACTCTCCCCGCGCCGCGGGAAAATCGTCGCACACGGGAATCGACTCGATCGCCGCGATCGTGACCTTCGCGCGACGGGCGCCTTCGCGCAGCATCGCCTCGAATTTTGCCTGTGAAATTCCTCTGTGATTGCTGCACATGAGCGCGGTGGATCCGGGCGCGCACACGGCGAAGACGTTCGACGCCAGCACGGGCCAATCGCGCTCGCTCGACCAGCGCGGGCCGTCTTTGGCAAACGAGTAGCTCGGCGGATCGCACACGACCAGGTCGAACCGGTCGCGGCGCGCGCGGGCTCCGTCGAGCCAGCCGAAGACCTCGGCGCAGATCGCCTCGTGCTGCGATCGATCGGCGATGGCTTCGCTGTTGGCCGCGAGGTGCTCGCGCATCCACGCGCAGGACGAGCGCGAGGCGTCGATGCTCAGCGAACGCGACGCTCCGCCGACGGCGGCCGCGACAGAGAACGCTCCTGTGTACGAAAAGAGGTTGAGCACCGAGCGGCCGCGCGCGTGATCTCGGAGCCACCGGCGGTTCTCGCGTTGATCGATGAAGATCCCCGTCGAGAGGCCGTCGCCCAAGCGCGCGACGTAGCGAACGTCGTGCTCTCTCACGGTGAACGGCTCGGCTTCGCACGGCTCGCCGAACACGGGCACCGACGGCGCGACGTCGTCGCGTCGCGTGTCGACGAGGGTGTTGGCCTGCTTGGGGCGGTACTTCGCGTACACGCCCTTGCTGCCGAAGGCCTCGGCGATCGCAGAGAACACGCGCTGTTTCGCGCGCTCGTCCGAGAGCGTCCCGTACACGTGCGCGACGGCGAACGCTCCGTAGCGATCGACGGCGAGCCCCGCGACGTCGTCGCCGCCCTCGTTGGCGAGCCTGACGATGTCCGTGCTCGCGTCCTCGAGGACGAGCGACCTGCGCCACAGCCCCGCGCGCAGCCGCTCGACCAGCCGAGCATCCTCCTGTGCGAGCTCGAGCGAGGGCGCGATCGCGTCGTAGAGCGCGAACGGAATCTCTGCGCGAACGACGGTGTTCTCTCGCTCGGACGTCGCCACTTCGAGCGCGCTCATGTGCAGCGGGGCGAGCAGCGCGGGGCCGAGGCGCTCGACGATCGCGAGGGTCTTGTCGCTCTTGGGGTCGAACTCGACCAGCGATCCGAGCGGTGTTTTGCGCAGGATTTTGTGCGACGCGAGCGCGCGTTTGATCGCTTGTTCGCTGAGCGAAGCCGCGACGGCGGCGACGATGGTGCGCCGGGCGGTGCGCTTCTCGAGCGGAGGGGCGAGCCGTGCGTTGTGCGCGCGGTCGAGCGAGAGGACGCACGGGCCCGAGACGTCGCGCTCGAGCCTGTGAACCACGGCGACGTACGGGCTCATCGCGCTCGTGGCGCGCGAGCGGCGGACCATTCGCAGCAGGTCATCGCTGCGCTCGGGCGCGTCGACGGCGAGGCCGGCGGGCTTGTGCACGACGAGCACCGAAGGGGACTCGAAGAGGACTCGATCGCGCAGCGGATCGCACAGGCGCGGGTGCAGAGAGGGGGTCATGCGGCGTGTGGCTTCGACGTCGCATCGCCGGACGACCGGCGCGGCACGGATCGACGCGTCATGCATCGATCGTGACGTCGCGGGGGGGCAGTTGTTCGGGGATGCGCTCGAAGAGAGCGCGCGCGGTATACCATCGCGCTCGATCGTGGCCCGCAAGCGATGGCAGTATCTCGTCGGCCGGTTTCTTCGGCGCAAGAGCGACCTCTGGTTCGAGTCGTCCGAGCGTCCGCGCTCGCCCATCAAGGGAGGCGTGAGCGGCTTCGCAGAGGTGCTGAACAAGCTCGGCGCCGACGGGTGGGAGTTGGTGCACACCGACGACACTCCTCCGCGCGTGATCTCGGGCGAAGGCGAAGACGCCACGTACGCGTGGGGCGACATGATCTTCAAGCGGCCCGCGGACTAAACGAGAGAAATGTCGGCAAATTCTCTGCTGAATCGCGCGCTCTTGTACTACTCGCGCACGAGCCCGTGGGCTGATCACCCGCGCTCGCTGGCGCTGCTCGACGACGAAGAGCGCGCGCGGCACGAGCGGTTCATGTTCGACCACAGCAAGCGCGAGTTTCGCGCGGCGCACGCGATGGTCCGCACCGCGCTCTCGATGCACGAGCCCGTCCCGCCCGAGCGCTGGCGCTTCGTGAAGAACGAGTTCGGGCGTCCCTCGATCGACCCAGCGATTTGTGCGACGGATCTTCGCTTCAACCTCTCGCACACCGACGGGATGCTCTGCCTGATCGTCGCGCGCGGCCGCGAGGTGGGCGCCGACGTCGAGGACGCGATGCGCGATCGAAGGACGGTCGAGGTGGCCGATCGCTTCTTCGCCAAGAGCGAGGTCGAGGCGCTTCGATCGCTGCCAGACGCGCAGCAGAACCAGCGGTTCTTCGCGTATTGGACGCTCAAAGAGAGCTACATCAAAGCGCGAGGAATGGGCCTCGCCATCCCGCTCGACGGCTTCGCCTTCTCGATCGAAGACGAAGAGCCGCCGAGGATCACGGAGGTGCCCAGGGTGCTCGGCGATCGCGTCTCGCTGCGCTGCGAATCGGTCGTCAACGACGACGGAGCGCGGTGGCGGTTCGCTCGCGCGCGGCTCACCGAGCGGCACGTGGCGGCGACGACGGTCGAGCGGGATCGACTCGGATGGGCGCCGGTGATCGAGCTGCGAGAGCTCGGGCCCGAGTCGCGCTGACGGTTATCCGATCATCGGGCACACGACGCGGGCGATGACGGCGCGGTTGTTCTGCTCGCGGCACTCGCGCACGGCGCTCTCGTCGTCGACGCGAACGTGCACGTCGACGGGCATGGGCGTGGTCGCCGCGCCGGGCCAGTTGCAGGTGACGTCGGCGCACGTTCCCGGGTTGATCACGCGGCCGACGGGCGCTGAGCACAAGCGGTTGGTGCCCATCGCGTCGGGCTCTCCTCGGTAGAAGCCGACGGTCACGGTGTCGTTGATCGGAGCCGCTCCGCGGTTGCACACCTGCGCGCGAAGCACCGCGGTGTTGTCTCCGGTGCACGACCACGAGGCAGCCGCCGCGGTCGCGTCGGCGACGCCCATCATCCCCGCGCGGCCTTGCACGTTGGTGCGAAAGTTATTGAGCCCCGCGACGCGCCAGCCGCGACGAACGGCGCTCGTGCGCGGGACGCGCAGGTCGTCCTCGACGTTGGTGACGTGGTAGGGATGCTCGTTCCACACGGGGCGCGAGCCGACCCAGCGATCCATGATGTCGCTGAACACGCGCACGCCGTTGGGGCCGCGCACGCGCGAGGCGCGGCAGGTGTTGCCCGCGCCAGGCGTCCCCGCGGGCGGAGTCTCGCAGACGAAATCGCACATCGCCGCGCCGCCGCAGCACTGCGCGTCCATCGTGCAGCGACAGAGCCCTTCGACGCACGAGCCCGAGCCGCAGTCGCTGTTGGTCTGGCAACGAAGGCCCGCGAAGATCGGGTCGGTGCTGCGCGGACCGAGCCCCGCGCACGGTCGACCGACGCCGATCGTGCCGCACAGGTGGTTGGAGCCCATGACGATTTCAGCGCGAAAATCCCCGTCGACGTCGGCCACGATCGGGTTCTCGAGCCACGTGCACGAGGCGTGCGGCGCGGAGTAGAGCACGTTGCCCGACGTCCCGTCGTACACGCGCAAGAAGCACTCGTCGGCGTAGACCGCTTCGACGCGACCGTCTCCTTCGAAGTCGAACGTCGTGCTTCCGGTGACCGCGCTCGAGGTGTCTTGCGAAGGGCGCGTCCACAGGATTCCCGTCGTGGTCATGCTCGCGCATCGACCGCGAGCGCGCGGCGTCATCGTGCAGTCGGGATCGAAGACCATGTACTGCGAGCCTCCCGCAGAGGCGAACTCCGCGAGGCCATCGCCGTCGAAATCGCCGATCGTGGGCGGGCCGCCGTAGCCTCCAGGGATGCTCACCGGGCCGAACACGACGCGGCCGTCGAGCGTCTCGATGCGCGCCGTCCCGTTGGAGATCACGACGACCTCGGGCGTCTCGGGCGCGTCGAACCGCGCGGAGATGTACGGGCCCATGTCCGCCACGGCGACGTGCCCGACCGAGCCTCCCGCGGGGCGATACGCTTCGGGGATCCAGTCGCGCATCGCGCGATCCCAGCGATAGACGCGAGAGCCGTCGATGAGCTCCATCTCGTTGTCCTCGTCGACGTCGAGCACAACGGCGTGCGCGCCGAGTCCGCCCGCGCCGCCGCCGCGAGCGTCGTACGAAGAGAGCCCCGCAGAGCCCGAGGCGCCGCCGATGAGCGCGCCGGTGCTTCCGTTGAACACGACTCCGTTGCGAAGGACCTCGGGGCGCCCGTCGTCGTCGAGGTCGACGATCGTGGGCGAGGTCCACCAGCCTCCGGCGACGTTGTAGGGGGCGCCGGCGTTGTTCGAGCGCCACCAGACACCCCACGTTCCGGGCATGGATTGCTTGAACGCGACGAGGCCTCCGCCCGCAGAAATCGCGATGATTTCAGCGAGCCCGTCGTTGTCGAGGTCGGCGATCGCCGGAGAGCTCGAGGCGACCAGCGGCTGCTGGCCGATCGTCGCTTGCAGCGCGCACGTGCGGCCGTCGAGGACGCGCAGGACGCCGGTTTGAGAGATGGCGTTCATGTGCGTTCCCGGGTCGAAGATGGCGACGATCGAGGGGCGCGGAGGCTGGTCCGGGTCCCGTCGTCCTGCGCTCAGATCCCCGACGACGACCGCGCCGAACACGTGGGTGTGCTCGGGAAACATGTCTCCCGCTGGCGCCGTCTTGAACTCGCACTGAACGGTCGGCGCGAAGACTCCCGGCCGAACGTCAGTGGCGCACGCGGTGTCGCTGGCTCCCATGGTCCACGGGACGCAGCGCATCGCGACGCAGTGGGTGTCGCCTGTGCACTCGTCGTTGCTCGCGCAGGACGGAGCGCTGTCTGCGCTCGATCCGTCGCTCACGGTGGCGCCGTCGTTTGCGCTGGAAGAATCCACGGTGGATTGCGCGTCGAAGGACATGGATGAGTCCATCGAAGACGATCCGTCCGAGGGGGTGCCGCTGTCGCGACCGGGGGAGGGAGCTTCGGAGCACGCGGCGAGCGCGAGCAGCGAGACGATCGCGTAGGGGGCCTTCATAAAGCGTGCTCGATTCAACCACGATGCCAACGTGCGACGCGTCATCGTGTAGGAAAATCAGCGGTGAATTGCGCCTTCGCCACCGGGAGAAACGTGTCCCGTTGGGAGAAACTTCGCACGCCCCCGCTCGCGCGGCATCCCGTCGATGCCCGCGCGTCGCGCTCGATCGGGGCTATCTCGACGGGCGCCACTGGTCCGGCGCGAGGTCGCGCCACCGTGAGCGCTCGGCGCGAAATCGCTCGATGGCCTGCGCGCGTCGCGGGTCCGTGCGCGGGAGCTGCGCGCGCTGCTCGGGGTCTTGCCGGAGGTCGTACACGAAGAACGTCGCGTCGTTGTCTCCGCGAGAGATCACCGAGAGGTCTCCCTCGACGCGCGAGCGCCAGCGATCGTTGTCGCTCGTCTGCGGCAGGTCGACCCAGACGGGGCGCTCGGCCGCGGGCGCGCCTTCGAGCTCGGCGCGAAGCGATTGGCCAGGCAAATCGCTGGCTGGATCGAGGCCCAACAAATCAAGGATCGTCGGCGCCAGGTCGAGGTGGCTCCGCGCGACGTCGATCGTGCGCGGCTGCGCTCCGGGGACGATGAAGATCCACGGGACGCGCACGAGCTCCTCCCAGAGATAGAACCCGTGTCGAAAGTGCCCGTGCTCGCCGAAGGACTCGCCGTGGTCTGCGGAGATGATGATCGCCGTGCGCGAGGCCCACGGCTGCCGCTCGATGAAGGCGAGCAGCCGCGCGATGTGCTGGTCGGTAAACCACACTTCGCTGAGGTAATTCGCCCGCGATCCGCGCGCGACAGCGGGCTCTGGAGAGCCGCGGTGACGGCGATACTCGTCGTGCGGGTCCATGAAGTGCGCGTGGAGAAACCATCGTTGGTCGCGCACCGCGGGCTCGCTGAGCAGCCGCTCGACGAGGGCTTCGAGTCGATCGCTGGTGACCTCGACGTCCGTGGTCTGCACGCGAACGAGCCCAGGGACGACCTCCCAGCGAGCGAAGCCCTGCTCGAGCCCAGAGCCTCCGCGGCGAAAGTAGAAGTGCGCGTGCGCGGCCATGGTGTGCACGCCCGCGGCGCTCAAGCGCTCGGCGAGCATGAGCGCGCTCGGGCGATATTCGCCGAAGAAGTACCCGTCGCGAGGCAGTTCGCCGGGCATGCGGCCGCCGTACATTCCGCCGACGGACATCGAGGTGTACGAGCTGAGCGCGTAGGCCCTCGTGTATGTGACGCCCCTTCGAGCGAGCGCGGTGAGGGTCGGCGCGAAGCGCGCAGGATCTTCGCCGAACGCCGCGGGAAGCGCGCCGCGCGGGTGCAGGACGTCCGAGCGAAGGCTGTCGATCGTGAGGTAGAGGACGTTGTACGGGCCGCGTGGAGGAGATGTTCCCGCGTCGTGTTGCGTCGAGGTTGGTGGCGGTTGCGCGTCAGACGCGATCGTCGCGGCGGCGTCGAGAGCGTTCGCGCTTCGGTGATCTTCGAGCGGAGGCTGCGAAGCGCGATGATCGGTCGACTGCGACGAAGGCTGGGACGTTTTGGGACATCCCGCGAGCGCGCTCAGCGCCGCGAGAGCGAAGAGAGAGTTGCGTTGCACGAAGGACAGGAATGCTACCCTCGCTCGCGGTGAGCGAGGACTCCGGCGACGAGAGAACCGAAGCGCCCGCGAGAGCGAGCGCGACGCGAGTGCTCGTGCGTCCGGTCGCTGAGCGACGCGTGATCGTGCTCGCACCGTCCGAGGGCTCTTCTCCCAAGAGCGCCGTGGATTGGAAGCTGCTCGCGAAGACCGGGATCAGCCTCGGGATGGCGCCCATCATGGCGCCGGTGCTCGGCCCCGTGGCGCTCGTGGCCAGGGCGCTCGACAGGGACGGCGAGGTCACCAAGGGAATCGCCAGAAAAATCGCTCGCGAAGTGGCCAAGGTGATCCCGAGCTCGCCCGCGCGATCGTCGTTGGAATCGCTGGCCAACCGCGGCGCGTTGGTGGTCGCAGCGGATGTCGCCGAGAGAGAGCTCGCGTTTCCTCCGGGGCACCCGAGGATCGATCACGCGTACGCAGCGCACCCGTTGCAGACCGAGCGATACCTGCCCGTGGCGTTGTTTCATCAGCAGCTGTTCGAGCAGAAGGCGAGCGAGCTCGTGACGCTGCTCGCGGCGCTCGGCGCCGAGCGCGTGACCGTTCGCGCGGCCCGTGGCTATCGCGAAGGAGCTGGTTTTTCGCTGGGCGCCACGCTGCCCATCGACGCGGTGAGCGCGCACGAGGGCGGCTCGCGTCAGCGCTCGATCGCGCAGACGCTCACGGTCGAAGAGACCTTCGTCGTGACGGGACCGCCCAAGGTCCCCGAGGGACTTGTTTGGTATCCGCACGAGCCGAGCTGGCAGGCGCTCGCTCGGCGCAGAATCGAGTTTGGGACGAGCACGTTTCGCATCGAGCTCACGTACGATGAGGACTTCGGTGTGGACGGCGGACTGGTGGCGGCGCTCGAAGGCGTCGGCGTCCGGGTCGGCGGCTCGTTTCGCGCGTTCGAACGCACCCGTTGGGAGTTCGAAGGCACTTTCGCACCCATCGCAGCACAGGAGCATCCGTGATTCAGCACTCTTCCGCGGCCCATTCTCGCCGCGCCCTCGCGGGCGTCGCGCTCACCTCTGCGCTCGCGGCGTGCACCGCGGCGCCGAACAGCGCGTACACGCGGATGATCGCCGCGCACAACGCGCTCACGACGCAGGGCCTCTCTCAAGTGGGCGCGGTCTCGACGGCGAACATCGGCGAGGGCCAGAGCTTTCGCGCGCCGAGCGACCTCGAAGCGGGCTGCTACACGTTTATGGCCTTCGGCAGCGAGGGCGTTCGTGACGTCGAGCTCACCGTGGTCAACGCGCAGGGGCAGACCGTCGCGCAAGAGAACGCGCACGAAGCGCAGGCGGGCGTTCGCTTCTGCCCGAGCTCGCGCGGGCGCTTTCAAGTGACGGCGCGCGCGGCGCAAGGCGGCGGGCTCGTCACGCTCTCGACCTGGCGCGGAGGAAGCGCGACGGAGTCTCGTCCCATCGGCGGTGGCGGTGGTGGCGTTGTGGCCGGCGGCCCCGGGAGCTGCGGCGAGCCGCTGCCGCTCGAGCTCGGCCAAACGGTGAGCGGAAACACCGCGCAAGGCGGCAGTCATCTCACCGCGTCGTGCGCGGGCGGAGAGGCGCCGGAGATGGTGTATCGACTGCGCGTTCCGCGGCGGATGCAGGTGACGCTGGCGAGCGAGCAAGAGTTCGACGGGGCGATCTACATTCTTCGCCAGTGCACGGCGAGCGGCGGGCCGAGCGCTGGCCGTCGTCGCATGCCGATGCCCAACGGCGGCGGCAACGAGATCGCGTGCAACGACGACGAGGATCAAAACGCACGGCGCTCGCGCATCGTTCAGGTGCTCGATCCGGGCGAGTACTACGTCGTGGTCGACGGCTACAGCAGCGACTCGGGGCCCTTCACGCTGGCGGCGAGCGGCCAGGATATTCCCAGCACCGATGAGCTCTGCCAGCAGGCGACGACGCTCACGCTGGGGCAGCCGGTGCAGGGAGACACGTCTCGCGAGGTCGACGGCTTTCAGGCCTCGTGCGCGAACCGCACGCCGGGCCCGGACCGCGTGTTTCGCTTCGACCTCGCGCAAGAGTCTCGCGTGCAAGCCACGCTCGAGACGCCCAACTTCGACGGCGCGCTCTTCATTCGTCGCGCGTGCGCGCAGACGAACAGCGAGATCGCGTGCAACGACGACGCGGAGAGCACGCGTCAGGCGCGGGTGAACACGGTGCTGCCCGCGGGGCCGTACTTCGTGTACGCGGACGGATTTCAAGCGGGCGCGTCGGGGCCGTTCACGCTGCAAGTGGACTCGGCGCCGGTCGCGGGCGCGGGCCTTCAGGGAGACACGTGCGCCGACGCGCAGCCGATCAACATCGGCGCGACGGCGACGAGCACGCAGGGCAATTTGCTGGCGGCGCGCGACGACATCCAGGTCTCGTGCGGCGGTGGATCGGACACGCCCGACGTCGTGTACCGGGTCGACGTGCGCTCGCGCGGCCGGCTCAAGCTCTTCTTCGAGTATATGGACGAGTCGCTGCGAGAGGCGGGCGGGCTCGCGATCGCCGTGCAGCGCGCGTGCGGCGGGACGGCGGCGAACAACACGATCGCGTGCCGCGCGGTCGCGCCGGGCGAGGACAACGTCGTCGACGCCGTGGTGACGCCGGGGACGTACTTCGTGGTGGTGGACGCGGCGCGCGCGCGCGCGTTCGGGCGCTTCACGCTCAACGCATCGCTCGAGGACGTGGCGGCGATGGAGAACGCTTGCCGTCGCGCGACCGCGCTCACGCCGGGCCGCACGGTGACGGGGACGACCTCGGGCTCGGACGTGTTTCACGCGACGTGCGCGGGCAACGCGCGCAGCCCAGAGAATCTGTATCGATTGGTGCTTCGTCGTCGGTCGCACGTCCGCGTCGAGGTGACCTCGACGAACGGAAACTACGACCCGGCGATCTACATGCGCGCGAACTGCGCGGATCCTGCGACGGAGCGCGCGTGCGTGGACGACACGAACGGGACGACCAACGCGGTGATCGAGGATGATTTCGACGCGGGCACGTACACGATCTTCGTGGACGGGTTCTCGCAGAACAACTCGGGGCCCTATACGCTTCGCGCGGACGTGAGCAACCCCGGCGCGGGATCGGCATCTGGAACCAGCGGGACGACGAGGCCTCAGCCTCTGCCTCCGCGTCCGCGTCCGACTCCGTGACGGATCGAAGCGCCCAGAGGGGGGTGAGCTGCAGTGCGAACGACGATCAACACCAGTGCGAAGCCCGACCCGATCGCGCTGCTGACAGAGCGAATCGACTCGGTGCTCGATCGGCTCGCGGGCTCGACGGTCTTCGCTCCGGACTCTTCGCTCGTGCTCGGCTCGCGCGAGGCGGTGGCCGAGGTCGAGGCGCTCTGCGATGAATTCGTGGGCGCGGTGTTCTCGGTGTTGCCCAAGGGAGTTGCGCTGCCGGACAAGCCCGTGACGATCGAGCGTGATTGGTTCGCGGCGATCGAGCGCTGGTCGAGCGCGTGGCGAACGCAGGGCGACTCGCTCGTGCTCGACGCCCTGTGCCGCGCGGCGTTCGAGTGTCGCGCGGAGTTCGCGCAGGTGCTCCCGCGGGGCGATCGCGAGCGCATCGACGGGGCGCTGGCCGTCGCGAAGAGCGCGCTCGAGCAGCGCTCGCCTGCGCTCAGCGGCGGGTGGATCACGGGCGTCGCTCCGTCGGTCGTCGCGGCGGCGAGGCACATCGAGTGGATGTGCGCGGGCCGCGAAGAGCGCTCGCCGTGGTCCGTCGCGCTCTCTTTGTACGAGCGCGGCGTGTGGCCGATGCTCATGCCCGACGGCTCGGTGCTCGCGTGGTTCTCGCTCGAGCCGCTGCGCGGCTGGGCGACGGACGAGTGGGTCGAGCTGCGTCGGTCCGCGCTCGAGGCGCTTCGCGACGCTGAGCTGCGTTGGTCGCTCGCGATGGCGCAGTGCGCGGTCGCGGGTGTTGGAGCGCTGACGTTGAGCGAGTCGCGCGGGGCGATGACGCTCGAGGTGCAGCGGCCCGAGCTGCCGACAGAGGCGATCGACCTCGGCTCGCTCGTGCGGGTGGGGCGCGCGGCGGGCAGCGATTTGTGCGTCAAAACAGGGCTGATCTCGCGATCGCACTTCACGCTGTACTACGTCAACGACTGGGTTCTTCTCGCGGTCGAGCGCGCGGCGACGGCGGGCGTGTGGATCGATGAAGAGCGCGTGACGCTGCGGCGCTTCGACGCGACTCAGCAAGGGCGCTGGTATGTGGGCGACGTGGTGTTTCGTCTCGTCGCGACGAAGGGGCGCGCGGGGACGAAGGGGCTCGTGCACTCGGCGCAGTGCGGCTATTCGAAGAGCTACTCCGAGCGCGTGCGGCGCGCGGGCGCCGAGGAGTCTGGGCTGAAATTTCAGGGCCAGACGGTGCTGCGCGCGCTCAAGGCGCACCCGCGCGCCGAGCGCATTCAGGGGCAGATCGAGCGGTGGTCGGCGGGGCCGCGCTTCGCTGTTCCGCTCGGGGCCAACGATGATGAGCAGGCGCAGCGGCTGTGCGCGGCGCGGGCGCGCGCGCTGTTCGCGGCGGTGCACGAGGTGGCGCCGATCGTCCCGAGCGCGCCGAGGCGCGTGCAACTCGAGCGCTCGCTGGTGCGCGCGTGCGCGAAGGTGCAGCGCGCGTGGGAGAGCGCCGCAGAATCGCGGATCGACCCGATGCGCATGCGCATGGCGTTCGCGCTCGAGCAGCTTCCGCACGAGGACGGACGCGGCGCAAAGTCTCTCTCTCCCTCGATCGGCGACAGTCAATCGCGGCCGCTTCACGCGGGGCTCGATCGAACGCAGTCCGGCGCGGTGCTGCTGTTCACGAGCGCGCTGCAGCGCGCGAGCGCGGCGTGGAGCCGCGACGTCCTTCCATTTGCGCAGCGATTTGCCTGGGTCGATCCCGATGTGGCCGCATCGCTCGCGCGCAAAGCGGTGCGCTGGGAGGCCGCGTGCTTCGACGCCACCGTGGTCAACCCGTGGGAGGCGATGTTCGACTGCTGGCTCGCGGGCATGCTGCTCTGGCACTTGCCCGACGACGAGGTGCTGGTGTGTCTGCCGTTCAGCGATCAGAGCGGCGCGCTCGACGTGAACCCCGCGGGTGAAGAGCCGCCGACGCTCGCGCAGAGCAATTTCGTCGCTTCGACGTTGTACGGAGTGGGCGATTTGGTCGTTCCGCTCGCGCGCAAGGTGCTGGCGTCGCAGGCGCGGGGCGATCGGTGGCGGAGGGGGAGCGGGCGCGTTCCGGATGCGCAGCTCGTGTATCGCGACGGGTGGCTGTGGGCTCGCGACGTTCGCTGGGAGCTTCAGTCCGTCACGGTGTTGGGGACCGACGGAAGGCTCGTCGACGACGAACTCGCGAGCCCGAGGCGCTCGTTTCGCATCGTGGCCGAAGAGGGAGTGCACTGGGTGCTCGCTCCAGAGACCCCGTCGACGCGAGAGACGCTGCGGGTCAACGGCCGCACGGTGCGCGGGAGACCGCTGGTGCACGGCGATCTCGTCGAGCTCGAGCGCGACGGGAGCACGCTGTTCTCGGGGCGCTACGAGTGCGCGGACCAACGGGCGGGATAGCGATCGCTGTTCCGTGATCGACGCAGCGTGCTCGAAGCACGGCGGCGCAGATCGATCTCGAACGCGTCCTCCGTGACGTCGCGAGAGTCCGCCGTGCGTGGATGGGCACCGTCGACGGTGAAGCGCCTTTGGTTTCGAGCCACTCTTGATGGGAGAACCAGCGGGTTCTCTCTCCATTCCGAGGCGCCGCACCGTCGTCTGCGACCAGCGCAGTGTGTGGGCATCGAGGTAGCCCGAGCCGCTTGCTCTTCGCTTCCCCTCCGCGCGCATTCGTCGCACAGTCGCCGCCCTCTGGAATGAACCGCTCCGCCCCCACGGTGCCCTCGTCCGCCGACGAGCTCATCGCGTTCACTCGTGCGCTGCACGGTGTCCTCACGCCCTTCGTCGCGCACGGCACCACCCTCTTGCCCGACAGCGTTCGTGCTCGCGCCTCCGACGGCGCGCTGCACCCGATCGCGCCCGCCGGAGACGTCTGGCAACAGCAGAGCGCCAACGAGTTCTTGCGCGGAATCGCTGCGACAGAAGTCCAGTTCGACCTCGCGGATACGGGCGTCCTCGACGAGGTTCGCCACGCGCTGTTTCCGCAAGACAAGGGGCACCTTCGCGCAGAGCTCGTCGCGCTCGACCTCCAAGAGCCCGGGGCGCGCGTCGAGCCCAAGCTCCCCAAGTGCGACGCCACGCTCGTGCTCTGCCTGCCGTCGCGCTTCTTCGGCGGCGAGTTCGTCGCCGCGCACCGAGGCTCGATCGAGCTGTTTCGTTGGGGCAGCGAGATCGAGAGCGACCCGGATCCGCACAAGATCCGCTGGGCCGCGGTGCTCGGCGCCGCGAAGCACCAGGTCGAGCGCGTGAGGCAGGGCTTTCGCGTCGCCCTCGTGTACGCGCTGCACCGCGAGAAGCCCGGGGCCGAGCGCGTCGTCGATGAAAAAGCGCACACAGATTCGATTCGCGTTGCGCTCCGCGGACTGCGCTCGGCGCTCGACGCGGGCTCGGTCTTCGCCGTCCCGTGCGAGGGCGCGTACTCGTCGATCGAGCGCTTCTACAACCCCGCGGGATCGAGCGAGCTCGAGCCCCAAGACGACGCGCTGCTCGTCGGGCGCGACGCGCGATTGGCCGCAGCGGCGCACGCGCAGGGGCTCCGAGTGCGCTTGCAGCCGTACGTGCTCGACACGCGGACGGGCGACATCTTTCGCGCTGAGAAGTTCGTCGAGCCCAAGCGCGCCCCGCTCGCGAGCGACGACCGAAAGCGCTCGCTCTCGCTGCTCACCGCGAAGCTCCCGGCGCTCTCGGCAGACGCGCCGACCGAAGAGCAGTTCGTGATCGATCCGCCGAAGTTCTCGGGGATCCCCAAGCGATACGAGCTCGACGCGCGCGCGCCCAAGGCGCTGTTCGACGGGCTTCCTTCGATCGAGCCCGCGCCCATCGCGGGTGTGGTTCGCGCGGATTGCCCCGCGGCGGCGCTCTATGTGTACTCGGCGCTGTGGATCGACGGCGTCGGAGCGTTCGATCGGGCCTCTGCGAGCAAGCCCACGAAATCAAAGCCCGAGGCCAAGGCCAGCGCCGTCGAGCCCGCGCCGAAGAAGAGCGCCGAAGAGCCCAAGACCGTCGCGAAGACGGCAGCGAAAACACCGGCGAAAACACCGGCGAAGCCCGCTGCGAAGTCCACGGCCAAGCCCGCGGACAAGGCGGCTTCGAAGAAGAAAGTCACCGCCGACAAGGCGATCGGTGATTTCAAGAAGGGCATCGCCGACGTGCTCGCGAGGATGGAAGCGCGGCACAAGCCCGGCGCCAAGAAGCGGGGCTGAGCGATGAGCGCGCTCGTCGCTGTCGCAGAAGAGGGGCTGCGCTGCGAGGCGGGCGGCTTCTATGTGGACCCCGCGAGCCCTGTGGACGTCGCGGTGATCACCCACGCGCACGCGGATCACGCGCGCGCGGGGTCCAAGCGCTACCTCTGCTCGGCGCGCTCGCTCGAGGTGCTGCGCGCGCGGATCGGCGCGGACGCGCACATCGAGGCGCACGAGTACGAAGCGCGATTTCGATTGGGAGAAACCTGGGTTTCATTTCATCCCGCGGGGCACGTGCTCGGCTCGGCGCAGGTGCGCATCGAGCACGAGCGCCACGGGGTGTGCGTCGTCTCAGGGGACTACAAGCGCGACGCGGATCCGACGTGCGACGGGTTTTCTCCGGTCGAGTGCGACACGTTCGTGACCGAGGCGACCTTCGCGCTGCCCGTGTATCGCTGGCCGGACCCCGAGTCGGTGATCGACGAGCTGCACGCGTGGTGGCGCGCCGAGCGAGCGCACCCGACGCTGGTCTTCTGCTACGCGTTCGGAAAGGCGCAGCGGCTGCTCGCGCACCTCGCCTCGCGCACGGACGAGCCTGTGTACCTCCACGGCGCGATGGAGCGGCTGACCGACGCGTACCGACGCGCGGGCGTGAAGCTCGCGAACACCAAGAGCATCCCCGAGAGCTCGAGCCCCAAGGACTTCGCGGGGGCGCTGGTGCTCTGTCCGCCGAGCGCCCATCGCTCTCCGTGGATGAAGCGGTTCAAAGCGCCGCAGACCGCGTTTGTCTCGGGCTGGATGGCGGTGCGCGGACAGAAGACTCGGCGCGGATACGAGCGCGGGTTCGTGCTCAGCGATCACGCGGACTGGCCCTCGCTCGTGCGCACGGTCGAAGAGAGCAAAGCTCGCACGGTGCTGGTCACCCACGGAAGCAGCGACGCCTTTGCTCGATACCTCCGCGAGGTGCGCTCGATCGACGCGCGTCCGTTGGGGCACTTGTACGAAGGCGACGAGGGCGAGTCGTGAAGCGCTTCGCGGCACTGTATCGAGCGCTCGACGACGCGAGCGGGAGCAACGAGAAGGTGGCGTTGATCCGCGAGTATTTTCGCACGGCTCCCGCGCACGACGCCGCGTGGGCGCTCTACCTCTTGCTCGACAAGAAGAAGAGCGCGCTCTCGTCCGGGGCGCTGCGGCAGCGGTTGATGGAGCTCGCGAACATCCCCGAGTGGCTCTTCGAAGAGTGCCGCTCGCACGTGGGAGACACCGCAGAGACCGTGACGCTGCTCTTGCACATGCTGCCCGAGGCTGAGCGCGACGCGACGCTGAGCGAGCGGTCTCTGCACGAGTGGATGGAGAAGGAGATCCCCTCGTGTCCGCGGGACGACGTCGACGAGCAGCGCGCGGCGCTCGGGCGATTCTGGCGGGGAATCGACGCGAGAGACGCGCTGGTGCTCAACAAGGTGCTCACGGGCGCATTTCGCGTGGGCGTCTCGGTGGGGCTCGTGCAGAAGGCGCTCGGCGAGGCGCTCGCGGTCGACGGCACACGAATTCAACACGCGCTCACGGGCGAGTGGAGCCCGAGCGAAGAGCTCTTCGCGAAGCTCGCGAGCGAGAGCGCGACGAGCGACGTCTCGAAGCCGTACCCGTTTATGTTGGCGCACCCGCTCGAAGAGGACTTTGTGTTCGAGCCCGAGCGCTGGCAGGTCGAGTACAAATGGGACGGGATTCGCGGGCAGATCGTGAAGCGCGAGGGGCGCGTCTACCTCTGGTCGCGCGGAGAAGAGCTGGTGAGCGAGGCGTTTCCGGACCTGTGCGAGCCGCTCGCGTCGCTCCCCGACGGAACGGTGATCGACGGCGAAATCCTCGCCTGGGACGCCGAGGCGAAGCGGCCCGCGCTCTTCTCGGTCCTGCAGACGCGCTTGCAGCGCAAGAAGCTCACCGCCGCGCACCTGCGCGAAGCGCCCGCGCACGTGATCGCGTACGACCTGATCGAGCGCGAGGGAGCGGACCTTCGCGAGCGACCGTTGAGCGAGCGACGCGCGCTGCTCGAAGCGCTGATCGCCGCGCAGGGATCTCCTGTGCTCTCGTTGTCCGAGCGGTTTTCGCCGAAGGACCGCGAGGCGCTCGAGGCGCTGCGCGAGTCGGCGCGCGAGCACGGCGCCGAGGGCGTGATGCTCAAAGAGCACACGAGCGGCTATCAAGCGGGGCGCAAGCGCGGGCTGTGGTGGAAGCACAAGCGCGACCCGATGACCGTCGACGCGGTGCTCGTGTACGCGCAGGCGGGCTCGGGACGGCGAGCGAATCTCTTCACGGACTACACCTTCGCGCTGTGGAAGGACGGCGAGCTGGTCTCGTTCGCGAAGGCCTACTCGGGCTTGAGCGACGACGAGATCGCCGAGCTCGACAAGTGGATCCGCAAGAACACGCGCGAGAAGCACGGGCCCGTGCGCGTGGTCGAGCCGGTGCACGTGTTCGAGCTGGCGTTCGAGGGGATCGCGAAGAGCGCGCGGCACAAGAGCGGTTTGGCCGTGAGATTTCCCCGGATTTTGCGGTGGCGAAGGGACAAGCCCGCGAGCGAAGCGGACACCGTCGAGCGCGCAGAGGCGCTGCTCAAGGTGAGCTGAGCTCGTCTCGCTCGTCTTTGTGATCGACGCACAGCGGGAGCAGCTTCGCGATGTTGCGCGCGTCGTCGATGCCGCGGTGATGCGTTCCTGACAGGCGGATTCCCGCGAGCCTGAGCGCCTCGGCCATCCCGTGCTGCTTGCTCTCTCCGCGGCGCTCGGAGAACGCGCGCTTGAGGTTCAAGTGATCGGGGCCAAACGGCAGCCGCAGCCCGTTGCGCCGCGCCTCGATCGCGAACTGGTTCTTGTCGTAGTCGCCCCACGAGCACAGCAGCGTGTCTCCGTGATGAAACCACGCGCCGATGAGCGAGAGCGCCTTCGCGAGCGAGACGCCCGCGTCCACCTGCGCCTGCGTGATGCTCGTGAGCTCGGTGCAAAACCGAGTGAGCTTGGGGTGACGCACGGGCTTCACGAAGCACTGAAACTCGTCGATCGCCTCGAGCGTGTACGCGTCGCACAGGACCGCGCCGATCTCGATGATCTCGGTGTCTTGCCTGCGAATCGAGCCGTCGTCGCAGCACGTCGCCTCGAGGTCGAGCACGCAGTACCGGTCGTATTTGCGAAAGTTGCTGTAAAAATGGTCGTTGTTCATGGCGAACCCTCGACGACGATCTGTGCGCGCGACGAGGCTCGCTCGCCCGGACACGATTTCGGACAGCGACGAGCGCGCTGACAATTCAGCGGCAGATCGAGCGTCGTACACGTGGAGCGCCCTGGTCGATCAGCTCGTGAGCGCGCACGGATCGCTTGCGCGCGTGGCCGAGCTGCTCGCCGAGACGCGGGGCTTTCGAGACGACGTCGCCTCGGTCGAGCGCGCCCTGCGTCGACTGCGCGCCAAGAGCACGGAGTCCGGCGGCGTGTGGGGGCAGCGGTTGCTCGCGCGCTTCGGGCTCCCCGATGAGCCCTCGCGAAGAGCGCGCTGGATGGGGACGTACCACTCGCGCTTCACGGACCTGCCCGTGGACGTGTGCGAGTCGCTGCTGCGCCTGTGGGACGCTGGCCCCGTGCGCGAGTCGCGCGCGCGCGTGTGGATCGAGCTCGGGTACATCTCGGTGCTCTTGCGGCGCGGAGAGCTCGATCGCGCAGAAGACAGCCTCGCTCGATCGAAGCCGCTGCTCGCCAACGCGCACCCCGCGGCGAGCGTCGAGTGGGCGCTCACCGAGGCGTTCGTGGCTTCTCGTCGGGATGACCCTGCGCGAGTCGACCGTGCGCTCGAACACGCAAAGGCCGCGCTGGACGCGCACGAATCGGGGATCGAGCCCGACGAGCGCGCGTGTTTGCTCGCGCGGTGGGTCGATCAACGCGCGTTCATCGAGAACCGCTCGGGCGATCGCGCGCGAGAGATCGAGGCAGAGAGGATGTACGCCGCGCTCGCGGCGGAGGGCGTCCCTGCGTTCGCGCGGTGTCGACGAGAGAACGGGCTGGCGTACGCGAGGATGCGCGCGGGTGACCGCGAGGCAGCGGTCGTCCACGCAGAGAACGCCGCGCGAGCCGCGGGCGACGCAGGAGCGCTGCGAATGCGCGTGATGGCCCTGCTCATGCTCGCCAAGGTGAAGGGACGCGAGCACGCGAAGGGCGAGCTCGCGCGGGCCTTCGAAATCTCCAGTGAATTGAGGGACGAAGCGCTGCTCGCGCGCGTCGAGCGCCTGCGGGCGAAATAGCGTCTCAGCTCGTCAATCGTGATAGGCCTACAGGGGTAGCAGGACCCGAGCTCATCACGATGGCAGAGGCGCACGACACGACCGAGAGCGCAGAGTGGGCGCGAGCGCTCGCAGCGAGCAACCCCGAAGAGCTCGTCCGCAGCTTCGCGGCGCGCGTCGAAGCGCTGCATTTTCGCGCGCGAGCGATCGTCCTGGACGCGGCGCTCTCTGCGCGGCACGAGCTCGGCGTCCCGCTGTGCCGAGCGCTGCGCGAGCGCATCAGCGACGACGAGCTGCGCGCGACGATCGAGTCGCTTCCGCCTACGACGATGTCTCCGTTGCTGTGCGCGCTCGCGGCGACGCCGGACGCGGTCTTCGCGCTCGCGCTCGCCGCGTGGCCGGGGCCGCTGTCGTGCGTGTCCCTCGCTCGTACGCACCCGTCGTGGCCTGGCGACGAGCCGGCGCGCCGCGCGCTGCTCGCGATCCTGCAGGGGCCCTATCGCGCGTCGGCTCGGGTGCGCGCGCTGTTCGAGCTCGTCTCGATGGGCTCGCACCCCGAGGCGCTGCAGGCCATCGAGCGCCTGCTCGACGACCCGGTGCACGACCTTCGCACCGCCGCGGTTCGCGCGCTCGCGCGGCTCAGCGCGCTGCACCCGCTGCTCGTCGCGCTCGACTCGCCGCTCGCCACGGTGCGCACCGACGCGCGCATGATGCTCGTGCAGCTCGTCTCGCGCAGGGACGTCGCGCGCGAGCCGGTCGTCGCCGCGCTGACCAAGATCGCCTCGGATCGCGCTGAAAACGCTCGCGAGCGCTACGAGTGCCGCCGCGCGCTGCGCGAGATGGGCGAGCCCGTCGAGCGCGTCGAGTGGTCGGGCATCCACCAGGACGCCGCCGAGTCGCTCGCACACGAAATCAAGTCGATGGCGAACCGCGTGGCGATCTCCGAGTACGTCTCGGTGCTCGCGGACGCCGATGACCCGCGCGGGCTCGAGGCGGTCCGCGAGGCGCTCGCGCAGCCGACGAAGGTGGGGCGAGCGCTCGCGGGGTTTCGTCCGTTCTTCAAGGGGCCATCGGGCGCGCAGGCGCTGAGGGAGCTGCTGCTAGACCGCGACCCGATCGTGCGCGAGCGCGCGGGCGAGCTGAACAAAATGCGCGGGTGACTGGGGCGGCGGGATACACTCTCGCGGCGATGTCCGTACTTGCTCTCGATTCGCTGCGCGCGACGATCGACGCGCTCTGCTCGGACGAAGAAGACGCGCGCTACGACGCGCTCGACGCGCTCGAAGAGATCACGGATGCAGGCGCGCTCGACGGGCTCGCCGAAGACAGCACATCGACGCTGCTCTCGCTCGTCGCCGACGAGGACCTCGACGTGAGCGTCGCGGTCATCGAGCTCGTCGGACGAACGCGCTTCGCTCGCGCGATCGACGCCCTCGTCGAGCGCGCCGAACGCGAGCAGAAGAGCAACCCGCGGTGCTACACGCAGCGGCCGTTTCACGCGGCGATCGAGGCGATCGCGCGCTGCGCGCCAGGCGATCCGCGCGTGCTCGCGTGCTTGACCGAGAAGCTTCGCTCGATTCCAGAGGTTCTCTTCAGGCAGTCGACCATCCGCGCGCTGATGGTGGTCGGACGAACGAACGCCGCGGCGCGCGACGCGCTCGTCGCGCTGTGCGAGAGCGCTGAAGAGTGGGAGCGCGTTCAGGCGCGCTGGGCGCTGTTCGGGATCGACGGCGACGCCCCTTCGCACGTCCCTGCGCTGGTGGCGTCGCTCGGCTCGAAGTCGCGCGGAGAGGCAGTGAGCGGCGCCGCGCTGCTCGCGCTGAGGGACATCGGAGCGCCTGCGCTTCCTGCGCTCGACGAAGCGGCGAAGCTGAAGGGCGCCCAGGGGCGCGCTGCCAAAGAGCTCGCGGCGATGATCCGTTCGGGCAAGAGCCCCGTGGATGCTTCGCTCAGCGTGCGCGGCGATTCGTGAGCAAAATCGCAGCTCGTTTGCGAGGTCAGTCTCTGAAGCGCTCGGGCAGCAGGCTCGACGGACGGCCTGCGCACACGACCCAGAGCTGGTGCGCCGCGCGCGTGGCGGCGATGTGCAAGAGGTGGCGGTTCTCGTCGCTCTCGGGAAACATTCCTTCGGTGACGTCGACCATCACGACGTAGTCCCACTCGAGGCCCTTCACCTGTCGAACGTCCGTCACTTCGACGCCGTTCTTGAAGGTGAAGTCCTGGTTGCGCACGCGCGTGAGCCGCGGAACCTCGGCCTTCTCGAGGCCCTGGTAGTACAGGTCCGCGCGCTCGGGGTCCTTCGCGATCACGCACACGTTCGCGCGCGGCTCGTCGAGCATGAGCCCGCGCAGCGCGTTGCCCAAAAACGCCATCGCCGCGCCGGTGTCCGCGAATCGGTGCACTTCGACCGGAGCGCCCGAGCGCGTGGCCTGCGGCGGATTGGGATCCGCCAGCGGGCCGAGCACGTCGCGCGCGAACTCGAGCACCTCTGCGGTCGAGCGATACCCGATGCGCAGCGGCTCGACGTCGACGCTCTGAAGGCCGAGGTCCTTGAGCACTCCGCGCCAATCGGTGAACCCGTTGTCCATGAGCAGCCGCTGCGCGGTGTCTCCCGCGAGCGTCACGCTGCGCGCGGGGGTCACGCAGTCGAGCAGCACGGACATCTCTGTGGGCGAGAGGTCCTGCGCTTCGTCGACGAAGACGTGCTCGTAGAGCAGGACGTTCTTGCGGTCCTTGCGCAGCGGGCCGCGCTTCTTCTGGTAGAGGCGCAGCAAGAGCGCGTCGTCCTCGGGGTCGAGCGCGGTGTCGTCGTCCGCCGTGCGCTCGTCTCGTCCGTCGAGCGCGCGGTAGGGATCGACGTCGTTGTCATCGTCATCGTCGTCGCGCTTGCGCGCGCGAGGCTTGCTCTCGTCGCCGCCGATCTGCTCGACGTCGAGCAGGTTCATCGCGTCTTCGCGGTCCTGTCGGCTGCGCAGCGGCTTGATCTTCTTCTCGCGCTTCTCTTCGTCGCTGGTCGTGTCGAGCTCGTCGCCCTCGCGCGGCGCTCCGGGCTCGTCAGCGATGCGCCCGACGCGATCGGTGCAATAGCGAACAGCGCTCGCGAGCTCGTCGTCGGTGAACGCGTCCGGCGCCTGCTCGTTGAACACGCGACGCAAGAGCTTGAAGTTGGTGAGCAGCTCGGCCCAGTCCCACACGACGTCTTGCGCGCGGCGACGGTGACGATCGAGCGCTGTTTCTGCGGCCATTCGCGTGTCGCTCGCGAGCCCTTGCCCGCGGTCGCCGTTGATCTCGCGCTCGCCGCGGATCCACAGGCCCATGGTCGCCACGCGCTGCGCGGGGGGCCACTCGCTCATGGCGCGCCACGCTTTGAGCGCGCGATCTCCAGCGGACGTGGACTCGATCGCGCGGGTCACGCCGTGGTCGATCGCCTTCGCTTCTTCGGCGACGCGCTGATCGATGAGGTGCAAGAGCACGGGGTGCTTCTTGAGCTTGCTGACCGCGGTGGGCGTGTCCTCGGTGTACTCGCTCGGCAGGCGCGGCAGGTGCTTCTTGCGCTGCTGCTGCGCCCAATCGCGAAACGTCGTGACCGGAACGCCCTCGACCCCGAGCGACGGCAGCACGCGCGCGATGTAGCTCGCGAGCGCGAGGTTGAACACGACGACCATCATCTTGTCGGCGCTGAACCGACGAGGCTCTTGAAACGCGAGGTACGCGATGCGGTGCAGACCGATGGTGGTCTTGCCCGAGCCCGCTCCGCCCTGGATCACCACGAGGCCCGAGGAGGCCTTGGAGATGAGCTCGAACTGTCGCTTGTCGATGAGCGCGGGAATGTCCGGCAAATGCCGCTCTTCGCGCCCCGCGGCGCGCACGCCCAAGCGGCCGCGCTTGATGAGGTAGTCGTCGAGGGCGGGCGGGCGCTCGGCCTTGCCTTGGCCTCCGGCGAGCTTGGTGGCGGCGGCGTCGATGCGGGTCCATCGCGGGGGAGTTCCGCGGCGAACGAAGGTGCCTTGCGGGGAGAGGACGCGGCGCACGACGGAGTCAGCGATGACCACCGCGCGACGGACGGCCATCACGCCTTCGACCGAGCGGCCTGCGATCTCTTCTTCGTAGTCGTCGCCTTCGCTGTAGCGGTAGTAGAGCTTCGAGACGGGGGCGTCGCGCCAGTCGACGATGCGCACGCCGCGATCGGTGTCGACGTACGTGCTGTTGCCGATGAGCACGTCGCGAGAGCGGCCGTTTTCGACGAGCTTCATGTGCCCGAAGTACGGCGAGTTCTTGTCGACGGTCACCGCGGGGACCTCGGCGCGGCGGGCCATGATGCCCTGCAGTCGCTCCATCTGTTGAACGAGCGGCGGCAGGTCTTCTCCTCGCGCTTCGGCGATTTGATCGCGCAGCGAGAGCAGCTCTTCGTCGTAGTTCACCGCGTACTGCGTCTCGACAGCGGCGAGGGCTTCGAGCGAGCGCGACAGAAGCTTCTCTTCTTCAGCGACGATGCTGTCTCGCTCTTCGTCGACCTCGGGCTCTTGCGGGGGTGCGTGCGTCGTATCAGCCACGGATGCGGAGACTCCTCGTTGCGTCGGGTTCATCGTTCGATGGAAAGGCCACCGAAAATGAAGGGCCGATGGGCATACGCGTCACGCACCCTCCACGCAAGAGGGAGACGACCGATCAACGCGCGGGCGTGGGCGTGGTGGTCGTCGCGGATGTCCCCGTGGTGCTCGCGCTCGCAGACGCGGCGCCCGCAGGAGTGCTGACCGTCGCAGACGCAGCGGGCGTGGTGGTCGTCGCGCTCGCGCCGGTCTCCGCGGCGGGAGCGGTCGTGCTCGGCGTGGTCGCGGGCTCGGGGCACGTCGGGCACGTCGGGCACGTCGGAGGCGGCGGCGGCGGCGCGGCAGGCGGAGGCGCGTCGAACGAGTGCGAGAAGTTCAGCGTGAGGAGCAAGTTGTGGTCGAGCGGCTGCGCGTTGCCGATCGGCTGAACGAGGGCGCGGAGGTTGTACTGCGCTCCGACCGAGAAGAAGTCGCTGACCTTGAACGAGAGGCCCGTCGAGAGGTTCACGCGGATGTCGGGCGGAGCGTTGGTCCCGGGCATGCTCGCGTTCGGCGTCGCGAGGCCCAAGAAGTTCACGAGGGTCTCGAGGCCCGCGTTGAACGAGAACATGCTCGACGTGTTGTCTTCGTAGCCGAGGTAGATGCGACCCATGAAGGCGAGGGCGCCGCATTGGTTGGGCATTCCGGGCATTCCGGCGGTGGTGCCTGCGGGGCAGCGCGCGGGGGCGGCCGCGGTGAACTCGAGGATTTCGTACGTGAGGTCCACGCCGAACTCTCCCTTGAACTTTCGTCGACCGGGGTCGTTGTAGAAATTACGGAGATATCCGGTCTGTCCCGAAATGCGCGACGCGAATCCCGCGAACGTGTCGCGGAAGAACAGCGGGCTCACCCAGATCGAGTTGTCGCCGAAGTATCGGTCGTACCGCGCGCGCAAGAGGTAGTTCTCTGCGTTTCGCTGGTAGCCCGCGGCGGGCATCATCTGGTTCACCGCGAAGCCGAGGTTCATGATCCCTTCGGCCGTGAGCTCGTTGGCGCCGCGGCGGAGCTGGTATCGCGCGGCGACGTTGGCCGAGAGCGAGCGCGAGTTTCCTTCGACGAGCGCGCCGCCCGCTTGCACGCGCAGGCGGTGCTCGTCCGTGGCTTCGTGTCGCGTTCCGACGGCCTCGAACTGGTTGGCGTTGCGGTTCGAGACGGCGATGTCCTGCGCGCCTGCCATCGACGGTGCGAGCACCGCGCAAGACAACGCAGAAACCACGATCAACGAGAGATTCGAGCGGATGGCGTGATTCGACATAGTCGCAGCTTGTCTCTTGGTTCGAGTTGCTTTGTCAAAGGTCTGAGCGAAAGAAATCGTGCGTGCAGCTTTGCTGCAGTGACGGCGCGAAATGATCGTAGACGGGCTTTGTGGGGCGCGTATTCAACGAGCTCACTCTGCGGCGGCGATCGTGATGTTCGCGTCGCCCGTCGCGTCGACGAACACGGGGCCCGTGAATCCGATCGCGCGCGCGTGAGGGTACGGCGGAAGCACGTGCGGAAGCGGCTGCTCGGCGCTCGCCCAAGCGATGATCGCTGCGTCCGCGTCGAGCGAGAGGTCGAACGTACGCTCGAAGCGCACCGCGTTGGGGTCGAGCGCTGCGCCTTCTGGCACCGGCGCGACGGTGGCTTCGAACGCGACGCGATCGTTGACCCACAGCTCGACGCGCTCGACGGGCACCCATCGCGCCGCTCGCACTCGCACCCGCGCGCGCACGCGCCGCGCTCCACCGGGGCGCATCACGGTATCTCCGGGCTGCATGTTCTCGACCCACAGCTCGACGAGCGGCCCCGATGAGACCGTCGTGTGCCCTGATCGAACGGCCTCCATCACGCGTGTGGGGCGCAAGTTGAGGTCGCGTCCATCGGCGCGCGCCCACGTGCGCGGCCAGCCCGCTTCTTCGAACACGAGGTGATGCGAGTCGCTGTTGCCCGTGACGCCCGCGTGAATGCCCGCGCGCGCCAGACCGATGACGTCGTGCACGCCCTCGCGGACGCGCTCGGGTTGCTCGAGGTACATTCCGTTGAACGCTTCGAACGCGTCGAATCCCCCCGCGAAGCGCGGGCCGCCGTGCCCCGTGCGCGCGTCGAACTCGGTGATCGCGAAGTAGCCGATGTTGGGCGCCATGCGCGCGTGGTTCACTTGAAGAACGCTCGCGCCTGCTTGTCGCGCGCTGCGCACGATCTGCTCGGCCGTCACGTTGTGATACGCGAGCGCCCCTTGGTGCCCGCGCCCCGCGAGCGGAAACACGTTGAAGTGCCCGAGCGAATCTCCGCTCGTCGTGACCTCGTCACCCGCGACCGTGGCGATCCAGCGGTCCATCCCCAGCGCGCGCACCGAGGGCTGATAGTCGGTCACCGCGTTGTGATCGGTGGCGACCGCGAACTCGACGCCGTTGCACACGAGCGAGGCGACGCGCGCGGGCAGCGAGACGGACGAGTCTGGCGAAGGCGCCGCGTGCAAGTGCAGGTCGCTCGCGATGTATCCGCTCGTGTCCACCTCGCGCGCGACGGTCTCTCGCACTTCGATGACGGCGCCGTCGGCCACGGTCACTTCGCGAACCACCAGTGAAAATGCAGGGCCTCGCGTCGCGATCACTCGGTATCGACCGGGCCTCACGGGCAGCTCGGCCCACCCGTCGAGCGCGTACATCGTGCTGTGCGCGGCGAACCGGCGATCGCTGCTGGTGAAGGTCGGGTCGTCGGTCCCTTCGATTCCGCGCACGATGATCTTCGTCGGCGCGCCCGCGCCTTGCTCGTCGACGAACGTCGCGCGGATCACGCCCATCGGAGCGCTCGCCATCGCGATCGCGCCGCGCATCGCTTGCGCCGTCACGCGAGTGATCCCCGCGTGATCGCGCACGGTCACGCTCGACCCCAAAGACTCTGGCGCGGTGATCTGCGCCTCTCGTTCGGCGCGCTCGAAGGCGCCGATCGCGCGGCCCTGGGCGTCGTTGATGACGAGCGTCCCTCCGCGCGCGTCGGCGAAGCGCACGGTCGCTCGCCGTTGTGCGCCGCGCAGGTGAGCCATCGCGCTCAGCGCGTCACCGCGCGCGACGTGCAGCGTTCGCACCGCGCGGTTCGCCTCCCAACGCACGCGCGCCTCTGCGCGAAACGTCTCTGCCTCGACCTGGATCACCTTGCGCTCGACCGCGCGCGCGCGATCGAACTCGAGCGCCGCGCCCACGCCGTGCGCGCCCCACGCGAGCCAGGGCGTCTCGGCGCGCTCCTCCCACGCAGAGCCCACTCGATCCGCGAAGAGCACGACGGCCCCAGTATTCAACTCGTCTGCGAGCGAAGCGCCCTCGGGCATGCCCCGCAACACGCGCGACTCGATTTCGAACGCGCCCTCGCTCCTCGCGCACAGGTGCGTCTCGATCCTCGCGGTGTCCGCGTCGCCGACGATCTTCACTCCCTCTCCGCCGCTCTCGCAGCGCATGCGCGCGACGGTGCTCGCCGTCGCTGCGACGAACGTTCGATCCGCGCGCACGACGCCGACGCGCCACCACACGAGCGAGTCTCCCTCCGCGGTGTGATCCGCGACGGACACGTCCACGATGCTGCCGCGCAGGGGGCGGCGCCCTTGCTCGTCGGCGAGCGTGGCCACGGTGAGCCGCGCGCCGTTGCTTCCTTCGAGGACGAAGTCTCCGCGGCGTCCGAGCGCGTCGTGCTCCGTTCGATCCGCGGGCAGCTCGCTCACTCGCCCTTGTGCGCTCGCGGCGGTCGCAGCGGCGTCGTCGCGCGTACGAATCGAGGGAGTGTTGCAGCTGTTGCAGCCGGCGCATCCCAAGGTGAGCCCGAGGCCAACGGCAAAGAGCCCGCGCGCGCGCGCAGAAGACGAACCCGACGAAACCATCGACGCCGAGGGTACGGACACCGGGGACGGTGTTCAAAAGTTCATTTGTTGGGGTTTCTTCAACGGTTTCACTGGACCCATCGCGGGCGTCGCGCTCGTTGGCCGCGCTCGATAGGCGCTCGTCCGTGACGACCGTGTGAACTTGTGACCGCTCGAAGGCAGCTCTCGCTCGCTCAGTTACTCGGTCGTCACGTCGATCACACCTCGGTGACAACCCTGTTCGCTAACACCCACCCTGCGTTTCGCGAACTTCACAACGGTTCACACCGCGACTCGCAGGAGCGACCTCGATGTTGTCTGCGCTCGTTGCAAACTCGGGTTTGATCTCGGTCTTCACTCGCTTCGCGTTGCTCGGCGCCGAGTGGGTCATGTGGGTCTTGATCGCGCTGTCGGTGCTCTCGATCGGCGTGATGATCGAGCGCTGGCGCTACTTTCGCTCGCTTCGCGACGACCTCGGCGCGCTCGGAAAGAAGGTCTCTGCCCTCCTTCGCGCAGGTCAGCTCGACGACGCTCGCGGCGCACTTCGCGCGTCGCCGTCGCCCGCGGCGCTCGTCGCGCTCGCCGGCCTCGAGCACGATGAAGACGGACCCGAGGCGCGCGAGAAGGCGATGCACTCTGAGCTCGCCCGCGTCCGACCCTCGCTCGAGCGCAACCTCGCCTTCCTCGGAACCGTGGGAAACAACGCTCCGTTCATCGGTCTGTTCGGCACCGTGATCGGCATCATCCAGAGCTTCGACGCGCTCAAGGCCCCCACGGGTCGCACCGCCGCGGCCGCGCAAGCCGCAGCGCAAGCGGCCACCTCGCGCGTGATGGGGACGATCGCCGAAGCCCTCGTCGCCACCGCGGTCGGTCTGCTCGTGGCGATCCCTGCCGTGGCCGCGTTCAACTACTTTCAGCGCACGGTGAAGTCGCAGCTCACGCTCACCGAGACGCTCACGCAGCTGGTCCTCTCGCACGCCCACGCGCTGCACGACCGAGAGCTGCGAGAGCACCGCGGAGACCTCGTGCGCACCTTCGAAAACCCGCCCGCCGCGCGCGTCGAGCGCCCCACGGCGGCCGCGCAAGCGTGAGCCCACGAATTCAAGTGCGCGAGACCTATTCACCCTGAGCGAGGAGCACTCCGATGGCTGGCGGCGCGAGCATGGGCGGCGAAGACGAGGGGATCACTGGCATCAACGTCACTCCCTTCGTCGATATTTGCCTGGTTCTTCTCATCATCTTCATGGTGACGGCGAAGTACATCACTTCGCAGTCGATCCCCGTGGACCTGCCCGAAGCGGCCTCCGCGAGCGACACGCAACAAGTCGCGGTCGCCAACGTGAGCATCGGCTCGAACGGGCAGCTCTACGTCGACCTCGAGCCCGTCGACGAAGCGGGCCTGCGCGCTCGGATGCAGCAGCGGCTCGCGCAAAACCCCGAGGTGCGCGCGATCATCAACGCCGATCGCACCACGCAGCACGGCCGCGTCACGCAAGCGATCGACATCATTCGCCTCGCGGGCGTGACCAAGTTCGCCATTCAAACCACGCAGCCCGCTGAGGGTGAGCAGGGGTCGTCGCGATGAGCGCGCAGCCCGACGCGAAGCCGCCCGCGGCGGGCCCTCCTTCGACTCCGCCGGGCCCGAGCGAGGCGCAGCGATCGCGCGCCGAAAGCACGGTATTTGCCAAGCAAAGCGCGTCGGGCTGGATCGGGACCATCCTCGTTCACGTCGGCCTCGGCTTGCTCGGCGTGTTCGCGGTCACGCTCGGCGTCTCGCCCGAAGCGCGCAGGCGCATCGCGAGCGTCGTGAACTTCGAAGCGCCACCGCCGCCGCCGCCACCGCGACCGCAGCCTCCGACGCCAGTGCGTCCCGAGCGCCCGCGACCCATCGCGCGAAGGGCCGAGCCGCGCACGCCTCCGCCTCCGCAACAGCAGCCGAGCGCCGCTCCACCGCCGATCATGACCGCCGCTGCGGGCAGCGGGAGCGGCGGATTTCGCATGCCCACCGGCGACAACACGGATTACCGCGGCGGCAACATCTCGAATACGGGTGCGCGCACCGCGATGGGCGGAACGGGCACGGGCAACGCCGTTCGTGACGCCGGCGCGCCCGTCGCCGACGCAGGCAACGGCGAGCGCGTGGGCCGCTCGGGAGCGATCCCGGTGCCCGAGGACGGGCCTCCGTTGGTCGCGCTCGATCGCGTGATGCCAGAGTACCCCGCGAGCGCGCGCGCCAACGGCGTGCAGGGGACGGTGCTCGTGGGCGTGATCATCGGCGAGGACGGCCGAGTGCTCCAAGCGGTGGCCCTGCGCGGTCCCGACGAGCTGCGCGAGATCGCGAGGCAAGCGGCGCTTCGATGGCGCTTTCAGCCGTACGTGGTCGAGGGGCTCGCGGTGCGCATTCGCTACGTCATTCCGTTTCCGTTCGAGCTGACCAACCTGCCCTGACGCTCACACACAACACGCACTGAGACGACGCCGTGAAGCACAAGAACAGCCCTGGTCTCTCTCTCGGACTGCTCCTTTCGCTCGCGACGCCGTCGGCGTTGGCCCAGAGCGCGCCCTCGACCGATCCGCAGCCCACACAATCAAGTGATACGGCAGATTCCAGTGTGTCCGTCGATGCCTCGGTCCCCGTGACCGACGCGGGCCCGCAGAGCGCACCCCCGACCGAGCCCGCGCAGACCCCACCCGCAGCGCCGCCGCTGCAGGGGGACCTCGCGGACGCGAGCGAGTTCGGCGTGGTCGACGATCCTCCGCCGCCCGCGAACCACACGGGGATCTCGGGGCGCGTGATCGACCAGGCCACGCGGCAGCCCATCATCGACGCGCTCGTCGTCGCCGTGGGGAGCCGTCATCGAACCCGCACCAATCCCGGGGGAAACTTCACGTTCGACCTCCCTCCCGGCCGCTACACGATCCGCGTCGTGTATCCGGGCTACCGCACGATCCGCTTCGATCGCGTGCAGGTGCGCGCGGGAGAGAACTCGCATCTCAACGTCGAGCTGCCCGTCAACACACGAATTCAAGCGCTCGAGGCGCGCGTGACGGGGCGCGCTGATCGCAACACGGCGGCGACGCAGATCGCGATTCGTCGCAACAGCGCATCGGTGCAGGACGGCGTGTCTGCGCAGGAGATTTCCAGGGCTCCCGACGCTGCGGCGAGCGACGCCGTGCGGCGCGTGGTGGGCGTGTCCATCGCGGACGGGCGCTACGCGGTCGTGCGCGGGCTCGGCGGTCGCTACGTCAACGCGATGCTCAACGGGGTGCCCCTTCCGCCGACGGACCCGGACGTGCCGGGCGTACAGTTGGATCTGTTTCCCGCGTCGTTGTTGACGAGCTTGAGCGTGGTGAAGAGCTTCATGCCCGAGCTGCCTGGGGACTGGGCCGGCGGCTCACTGCAGATTTCGACCAGGGATTTTCCCGAGAGACTGACGATCACGGCCGCGGGCTCGCTGGGCTTCGACTCGCTCACGCACGTCGATCAGTCCATCGCCAACGGCGGCCTCGGCGCGCTTCGCTACGACGGAGGCTCGCTCGATTGGCTCGGCATCGACGACGGGACGCGCTCGCTTCCCTCTGCGTTTCCGCGCCGTCCGCTCGTCGCGGGCCTCAACGGAACGACCGCTGAACAAGTCACCGCCGCCGGCCGCAGCCTCCCCGTTCACTGGGGAATCTACAGGGATTACACGCTCCCCAACGGCTCGCTGTCCTTTCAGTTCGGCAACAGCACGCGCTTGTTCGGCCGGCCCTTCGGCTACCTCGTCGCGCTCACGTACGGAGCCACCACGCGCGCGCGCCTCGGCAACGTCGCGCGCACTCGACTCGAAGGAGAGGGCTCGATGGCCCGCGTCGTCGAGCGCGAGCGCGGCCGCTACACTGGAACGCAGCTCGACATCCAATGGGGCGCCCTCGCGACGCTGTCCTTCAGCCCCGCGGCGGACAACGACCTCACGTTCGTCGGGCTCTTCAATCAAGCGACCACCGACGAAGCGGGCCTCCGCACGGGATACAGCGAAGACGCGGGCAGCGACCTCGTCACGCGCGTGCAGCGGTATCTCCAGCGCACGCTGTTCTTCGCGCAGCTCAACGGAGACCACCGCTCGTCGAGCTCTCGCGGCGGCCGCTTTCGATGGAGCGCCTTCGTCAGCGCGTCGAACCGCAGCGAGCCTGACACTCGGTTCTTCAAGTACTCGCTCGACGACCCCTCGCGTCCCCGCGCCGCCTTCGGAACGGGCGGAATTGACCGCATTTACACAGGCCTCGATCAGCTCGAGGGCGGCGGCTCGTTCGACGTCACCGCTCCGACCGGGCCGCTCGTCCTGCGCGCGGGCGTGCTCTCTCGCTTCACGGGCCGCGACTTTCGCGCGCGCCGATTCACCTACGAAGAGAGCCCGGACAACAACGATCGAGACCTCGCGTTTCGCAGCCCCGACAGCATCCTCGCGCAGAACAACATCGGCTCAGCCGTGGACCTTCGCGAGTACACGCAGCCCAACGACAGCTACCGAGGAAGCGCGCAGTACCTCGCGCCGTACGCGCGCATCGACGGAAAGCTCTTCAACGATCGCCTGCGTTTCGCCACGGGCGCGCGCATCGAGTACTACCGACAGTACGTACTCTCTGCCTCGCCGTTCGCGACCGAGCAGGACGTCCAGTGCCGCACGCAGCGCAGCGACTCTGGCGCGCTGCCCAACTGCACGGACCGCACGGACGTGAGCGTGTTGCCCGCGCTCGGGCTCACGCTAGACCTCACTTCGTCGATGACGTTGCGCGCGAACTACGGGGCCACCGTGGGGCGGCCGCTGTTTCGAGAGCTCGCGCCGTTTCTGTTTCCCGACGTCGTTCGCAATCGCTTGATCACAGGAAATCCCCAGCTCAGAACGGCGTACATCCACAACGCCGACCTGCGCTGGGAGTACTTCTTGGGCGGCAGCGAGCTGTTCGCGGTGAGCGCGTTCGCCAAGTCCTTCGCAGACCCGATCGAGACCGTCTCCAACGCGCAGGGCTCATCGTCGTCGCTCACGTTCTGCAACGCCAGAGACGCCGTGGTGCTCGGCTCCGAGCTCGAGGCGCGCTTCTCGCTCGGCCGCGTGCATCGCGCGCTCGATCCGATTTCGGTCGCCGCGAACGTCTCGCTCTCGTGGAGCGAGGTGAACATCCCCGCGGACTCGTGCGGAGGCAGCACGTTCTTGCTCACGAACACGCGCAGGCCGCTCGGTGGACAGTCTCCCGTCGTCGCGAACCTCGTGCTCGGCTACTCGACCCCGAGGGTTCCGATCAGCGCGTACGTGTTCTACAACGTGTACGCGGCGAGGCTCGAAGAGGCTGGCTCGTTCGGGCTTCCCGACGTGTATCAAGACACGTTTCACCAGCTCGATTTGGCCTTCAACTGGACGCCGAGCGAGCGGTTCAACCTGCGATTCACCGCGAAGAACCTGCTCGGTCAAGCGGTGGTGCTTCGACAGGGCGGCGTGATCGTCGAAGAGCGACTGGCGGGCGCAAGCTTCGCGCTGCGCGCGCAACTCAACTATTGAACAGCGCCACGCTTGCAGAGCTGAAAGGCTGCGATGCCGAAACGGTGGACACTGTTGTGTTCCACTGAATGGCCATTCACTTTTCGCACGCTCCCCCTTGGCGTAGGCACCCTTGTGCGCCACGATCCCGCCCCGTTCGCGGGCGTCGATCGCGACGGGCACATCCAGAGCGGCCCTTCGAGACGGCGCTAACTCACCGCGACTACGGAAGGAGCTGTTCTCTCATGGCAAAGCCGATTCGCCGCGTCGCAGTCCTCGGCGCAGGCGTGATGGGCGCCGGCATCGCCGCGCACCTCGCGAGCGCGAGCGTCCCTGTGCTGCTGCTCGACATCGTCCCCCCGGATCTGAAGGAGAACGAGAAGCAGGACCGCGCGGCCCGCAATCGCTTCGCGGCCAGCGGGCTCGACAAGGCGGTGAAGAACAAGCCTGCGCTGTTCATGCACCCCACGCGCGCGCAGCTCGTGAGCGTCGGAAACTTCGACGACGATCTGCAGAAGCTCGCGGACTGTGACCTCGTGATCGAGGCCATCGTCGAGCGCCTGGACATCAAGCGCGCGCTCTTCGAGAAGCTCGACAACATCGTTGGTGGCGACACGATCGTCGCGAGCAACACGTCGGGCCTGCGCATCAAGGACATGCTCGAAGGACGCAGCAAGCGCTTCCGCGAGCACTTCATGGTGATGCACTTCTTCAACCCGGTTCGTTACATGAAGCTCCTCGAGCTCGTGGTCGGACCGGAGACGCTCGCGTCGGTCTCCAACCGCGTGAAGCTGTTCGGCGAAAACTCGCTCGGCAAGGGAATCGTCTGGGGCAAGGACACCACCAACTTCGTCGGTAACCGCATTGGCGCGTTCTCGATGATGGCGGCGATCCACCAGATGATCGAGGACAAGCTCTCGCCCGAAGACGTGGACGCGATCGCGGGCTCGCCGATGGGTCGCCCGAAGTCCGCGGCGTTCGGGACGGCGGACCTCGTCGGCTTGGACACGTTCGTTCACGTGGCGAAGAACTGCTACGACGGCCTGCCCAACGACGAAGAGCGCGACGTCTTCAAGATCCCCGCGTACATCACGGGCATGCTCGAGAAGAAGCTCTTGGGAAACAAGACCAAGGCGGGCTTCTACCAGAAGGGCAAGGACGGCTCGCGTTCGACGTACGACCCGTACACCAACGAGTACCGTCCGCAGGCCAAGGGCTCGGAAGTGCAGAACGCCACCAAGGCGCTGCGCGGGATCGAAGACACGGCTGAGCGCGTGAAGGCGCTCGTGAGCGATCAGGGCGCGGCCGGTCAGTTCGCGTGGAAGACCATCAAGCGAACGCTGGCGTACACGGCGCGTCGCATCCCCGAGATCGCCGACACGATCACGGCGGTCGATGACGCGATGAAGTGGGGATACAACTGGGAGCTCGGCCCCTTCGAGACCTGGGACGCGATCGGCTTTCAAGAGTCCTGCGCGCGCATGAAGGCTGAAGGGACGCAGCTTCCGCAGTGGATCGAGACGATGCTCTCGAAGGGAGCCAAGAGCTTCTACACGGCGGACGGAAAGGTCTGGGACCCAGCGAAGGGTGACTACGCCGTTCGCGAAGTGGATCCGCGCACGATTCCGTTTTCGTCGGTCCGCACGAAGGTGATCGAAGAGAACGAGGGCGCGACGCTGTGGGACACGGGCGACGGCGTGTTCGCGCTGACGTTCAAGACCAAGTCGAACAGCATCGACACCAACGCGATCGAGATGATTCACACCGCGGTGGATCGCTCTGAGAGCGAAGGCCGCGCGATGTTGATCTTCAACGAGGGCGACAACTTCTGCGTTGGCGCGAACCTCTTCGCCGTTGTTGCCGCGGCGATGCAGGGCGAGTTCGAGGGGATCAAGAGCATGGCGCGCAAGCTCCAGGCGGGCGCGCAGAAGATGAAGTACGCGCGCGTCCCCGTGGTGGCCGCGCCGTTCGGCTTCACCTTCGGCGGCGGACTCGAGCTGTGCCTGGGCGCGAACAACGTGCAGGCCGCGGCGGAGACGTACGCGGGCCTCGTCGAAGTGGGCGTGGGCCTGGTGCCCGCGGGCGGCGGAACGATGGGTCTCCTGTGGCGCGCCTTCGAGGGCGTGCCCGAGGGCGCGACGGTCGACAGCTACGCGCTGGTGACACAGGTATTCAAGAACATCGCGCTGGCGAAGGTCGCCACGAGCGCGATGGAGGCGCAGGAGCTCGGGTACTTCCGCAAGAACGACGGCGTGAGCTTCGATCGCGCGCGGCAGTTCTACGAGGCGAAGAAGCGGGCGATCGGGTTGGCGGAGGCGGGCTGGGTTCCGCCGGCGCCGAAGGCGTACAAGCTGCCGGGCGCTTCGGGCATCGCGACGTTGGGCATGATGGTCCGCACGCTCGTTCAGAGCGGGATGGCCAGCGAGCACGACGCGTTGATCGCAGGAAAGGTCGCGCACATCCTCTGCGGAGGCATGGGCGGCCACGTCGAGCCGGTGACCGAAGAGAAGATGCTCGAGCTCGAGGTCGAGGCGTTCGCGTCGCTGTGCGGCGAGTCGAAGTCGCAAGAGCGCATGCAGTACATGCTCATGAACAACAAGCCGCTGCGTAACTAACGAGCGGGCACGAACACAGGAATTCAAAGGAGTATTGCGATGAACACACCCGTGATCGTTGCTTCAGTTCGCAGCGCGGTGGGCCGCGCGCTCAAGGGCTCGCTCTCGCAGACGCGCCCGGACGAGCTTGCAGGACAAGTGTTGAAGGCGGCGCTGGCGAAGGTTCCGACGTTGGATCCTGCGCTGGTGGACGACCTCATTCTGGGCTGCGCGATGCCCGAGGGTGAGCAGGGATTGAACGTCGCGCGCGTGGTCGGAATGCTCGCGGGCCTGCCCGAGACGACCAGCGCGATGACGATCAACCGCTTCTGCTCGTCGGGTCTTCAGGCGATCGCCCTCGCCGCCGAGCGCATCGCCGCTGGGCACGCGGACGTGATCGCCGCGGGCGGCGTCGAGTCGATGACGATGGTCCCGATGACGGGCAACAAGCTCAGCGCTTCACCAGAAGCGATGGCGCGCGTGGCCGACGTCTACACGCCGATGGGCATCACCGCTGAGAACGTGGCCACACGTTTTCAAGTCTCGCGCGCGGACCAAGACGCGTTCGCGGTGAGCTCGCACAAGAAGGCCGCCGCGGCGCAGGCCGGCGGAAAGTTCACGGAGATCGTCACGGTGAAGGCCACGCGCTTTCTGGCCGACGGCACTCCGGCGCACTTCGATTTCAACAAGGACGAGTTTGTTCGCGCGGACACGACGGTCGAGGGCCTCTCGGCGCTCAAGCCTGTGTTCAACCCGAAGGGCTCGGTCACCGCAGGAAACAGCTCGCCATTGAGCGACGGCGCCGCGGCGACGATCGTGATGAGCGAGGCGAAGGCGAAGGAGCTCGGGCTCACGCCGCTCGCTTACTTCCGTGGGTTTCAAGTGGCGGGCGTGGCGCCGGACATCATGGGCATCGGGCCTGTGGCGGCGGTTCCGAAGCTGTTGAAGCGGCACGGATTGAAGGTGAGCGACATCGACTTGTTCGAGATGAACGAGGCGTTCGCGAGCCAGGCCGTGTACTGCCAGCGCACGTTGGAGATCCCCGACGAGAAGCTCAACGTGAACGGCGGAGCGATCGCCCTGGGCCACCCGCTCGGGTGCACGGGCGCGAAGCTCACGGCGACGGCGATCGCCGAGCTGCACCGTCGCGGCGGCCGCTACGCGGTCGTCACGATGTGCATCGGCGGCGGCATGGGCGCCGCGGGCCTGATCGAGCGCGCGTGAGCGCGTAGCGCGGGGGAATTGGGGGTGGGGCAGCGACTGCGTGAGCGGTCGATTGCGCGAGCGGTCGATTGCGTGAGCGGTCGATTGCGTGAGCGGTCGATTGCGTGAGCGGTCGATTGCGTGAGCGGTTGATTGCGTGAGCGGTTGATTGCGTGAGCGGTTGATTGCGTGAGCGGTTGATTGCGTGAGCGTGTTTTGTAGGTCTAGGGGACGGTGTTCAAAAGTTCATTTGTTTGGGTGATGGCAGCGGGCAACGCCTGCGCGCGCCGCAGTGCTGAGCAGCGAGCCGCCGCGTTGAACTCGTGTTGTTTCGTGAGCTGCTGGCGGTCGGGGCGACGCACGCAACAAATGAACTTTTGAACACCGTCCCCTAGACCTACAAAAAATGCCGCGAAGCCGGAGGTCGCGCGCAACCTTGGGCAGTCGGCGAGGACCAAGCGCCTCATGCCTCGACACGCCCGAATTCACGCGCCCGACTCGCTCGTGCACATCATCGCGCGCACAAACAACGGCGAATTTCGCTTCGATGCTCCACACCGACGCGCCGCGATCGTCGCGCGGATTGCGCACGCATTTCGGAAAACGGACTGGCGTCTCGTCGCCTTCGCCGTGATGAGCAACCACTACCACCTGGCCGCCATCGCCGGAGAGCGCGAGGCGAGCGCGCTGCTGCGGCCCATGCAGACGGCGATCGCTCGGTGGATCAACGATGAAGACGCGCAGTTCGGGCCTGTGTTCGCGCAGCGGCCGGCGACGATCGTCGTTCCGCACGCGCGAGCGGCGCAGTTGCTCGCGTACATTCACAACAACCCAGTGCGAGCGAAGGTGGCTTCGAGCGCGAGCGAATCGAGTTGGACCAGTCATCGGGCATATCTGAAAACGGAGCCCGATGCTGTGCTCGATGTGCGTTCGGGATTGGCGTTGCTTGGCCTCGAAGATTCGCCGCGTTCACGGCGGAGCTTCGGACGAATCGTCGACGAGCTGGCGAGCGAGCCCCGAAGTGACGAGCTCGCGGGGCGGCTGCTCGTTGATTGGAGAGCGGAGGTTCGCTCGCGCACAGCTCTTCCGGTCGAAGTGACCTCGCCTGTGCTTGGCGACGAGCCGCATTCGGCGGTGGTTGGCGTGCAGCACATCGGCTCTCCGTCCGTTGAGCCCCGCTGGAACGGCGCAGCGAGCGCGATCATCGACCAGGCCTGCGAAGAGTGCGGCGTGACAAGGGCCAAGCTGTGTTCGCTCAGTCGCGCGCGGGCAGTGAGCGAGGCACGCGCCTTCGCGCTGACGCTCGGCGTGCGACTGCTTCGTCGACCATCGAACGAGATCGCCGCGGCGATGGGAATCTCGAACAGCGCAGCCAGCATGTTGCTTCGGCGAGCCGACGCGCTGTTGCCTCGAGTCACGAAGGCCGCAGCAGTGCTTCGCGCGAACAGCCCGTAAACGCGTCGGCGAGGGCACGTCGCGCAACAGGGCTCGTGAGGGGGTTTGTAGGTCTAGGGGACGGTGTTCAAAAGTTCATTTGTTGGAGCACCCGCGTCGCGCTGCTCCACCCGCGCTCGCTGTGATCTGCGGTCATCGGTCTGCGAATATCCTGGTGATCCAGCAACAAATGAACTTTTGAACACCGTCCCCTAGACCTACAAAACTCGTCAGCAGGTTCCCCGCTCGCGCCGGTTGTCGCCGCGCTGATCGGCGCGATGTCCATGGGCTCCGTCATGGGCCTGCCAAGCTCGCCTACGACAAGAATCGCAGGACCCGCTCGTTGACCCGCGCGCGCTGCGAGAGCGCGACCTCGTGCCCCGCGCTCTTCACGACCTCGATCGCGATCTTCGGCGCGACTCTCTGCACGCGCTCGACGGCGGCGCGCGGGTCGTAGATCTTTTCGTGTTCACCTATCAAGACGAGCGTCGGCGCTTCGATGCTCGCGAGCGCCTCGTCGCTGAGCTTCGTCGGGATGACCGCTCTGCGCGGGCGCAGATCCCTCGCGAACACGAGCCCGTCGCCCGCGACTTCGCTCACGAGCAGGCGCTCGTAGTCGCCCTGATCGAGCGCGTCGGCGAGCGTCCAGCGCGCGAAGTTCTTCGAGAGCCACGGGTGCAGGCCCGACGTGAGCGCGCGAAGGACCCAGATGAGTCGAACGTTGAGCACCGTGAGCGCGGGCGCGATGAGCACGGCGCGGCGCACGCGCGCGGGGCGGCGAAGCGCGAACAGGGCGGTGATCCATGCGCCGTAGGACATTCCTGCGACGTCGATGGGGTGATCGAAGCCGAGCGCATCGCACAGCTCGTCGAGCCACGAGAGAAAGTCGTCCGAGCGCGTGGCGTCTCGGTGATAGACGCTCTTTCCGAGGTCCCAGGGGTTGTCGACGGCGTACGTGCGAAACTTCGTCGAGAGCGCTGTCACGTTGGGCTCCCAGCTCAGCGAGTTGGTGCTCGCGCCGTGCAAGAGCAGCAACGGAGGCGCGTCGCTCGGGCCGTTGATGCGCACAAACGTGCGGGCCCAGCTCGTCTCGACCTCGCGCGTCTCGGTCTCGCTTGGCCAGCGCGCCTCTCGCGCGACGAGCGAGGCGAAGTAGCGGTCGCGCGCTTGTTGCGTTCGAAACGGGTGCCACGGCTCGTACACGACCTCGCGCCGCGCGGTGAGGCGGTGGCGAAGGGCGTAGAACCAGTCGATCAGCGTTCCTTTCATCGAGGTTGCTCCGTCGAGCGAGACAGTGAGGGCGCGCGAAGGTTCGCTGCAAACGCAGATTTCAGCGCGGTTTCAGCCCCGTGAGCACGAGTTCGAACGCCCGCTTCGCGCGGCTCTTGCGCTCGCGCTTGCTCTCGCTCGCGATGAACGACGAGGCCAGCATCGCGATCACCGTGAGCGCGTCGCTCGTTCGCAGGTCCGCGCGCACGCGCTCGTGTTCTTGCGCGGTCGCGAGCGGCGCGCGCAAGAGCTTCGTCATCCTCGTCGCCAACGCCGCGAGCTCGGGCGCGCTCGACCCGTGCATCAACGCCGGAACGAGCGCGTGACACTCGATCTGCTGCTCGATCACCGCGCGCACGACCCGCTCGAACCCGTCCGGCTCTCGCTGCACCTTCGAAGAGAGCTCCTCGAGCGCGCGCAGGTTGTCCTCGAAGATCGCGGACGCCAGCGCGTCCCGGTCGATGAAGTTGCGATACAGCGTCGCTCGACCCACGCCCGCTCTGCGCGCGACCGCGTCGAGCGCGATCTCGAAGCCCTCCGTCGCGAACAGCTCCTTCGCCGCGCTCAGGATGCGCGCGCGGTTGTCCTCGGCGTCCCGACGACGCGTCCGCGGCTCGCGCTGCGCGGGGGCGTGCGTCGAGGCCGCGCGTCGTTGCTCCGTGCGGGTTTGCACGGAGTCGAGTGTGCACGACGCGCGAAGTGGACAGTACTGTTCACTTGTGACACGCTGACGTTCGACAGTGACTGTTGATTGAACATTGTTCAACGAAGGGAGTCCATGCGCCATGCGGGAAAAATCCACGGTTCCTGAGTTGCCAGTGGGTGCGGGGTGGGTGCGGCGGATCCAGATCGGGCTTCGAGCGCTGGAGGTCTTGAAGGACGACCCGAGCAACACGGTCTACGGTCCGTTGTTCAACGCGAGCTTGGACAGCGGGGCGTACACGGAGATGGTGCGCGAGCTGCGAGCGAGCGCCGACGGGCGACGGCTGCTCGACGAGCGCCCCACGCTGCAGGGGCCGGACCTCGATCTGACAGCGCTGCGCGCGATGCCCGAGGGCACGTTGGGCAGAGAATTCGCACGGTATTTCGAGGTGAACCGCATCGAGCCGTTCGTGACGACCTTCGAGATCGACAGCGACGAGGCGTACTTGTCCAAGCGCTATCGCGAGACGCACGACCTGTTTCACGTGATCACGGGCTACGCGACGGACGTTCTCGGAGAGATGGAGCTGCAGGCGTTTGTGCTGGGAAACACCGGGGTTCCGTCGGCCGCGCTGGTGCTCGTGTTCGCGACGGCGATCCGCGTGAAGATGCACGGCACCGCGGAGCTTCGCGCGTACTTCGAGCGCCTCGTCGCCGCGTATCGCCGCGGAAAGCAGTCGCGCATGCTCCTCACGGTGGAGTGGGAGAAGTACTGGGATCACTCGGTGAGCGAGCTGTCGGCGCAGCTCTGCGCTCCGGCGCTCGACACGCTTCCTGCGGTCAACGTCGGGCGGTTTCAGTACGCGGCGTGAGGGAGAGGGCTCAGCGGAGAGGGCACGATCGAAGGAGCACTTCTCCGCAGAGCTGTCCGCGATGGTCGCTCGCGGTGCACTGTTGACCGACCACGCTCGTGCGCCACTCGTCGCGAAAGAGCACAGCGTCGAACGAGCCGCCGCGCACGGGGATGGACGCGTGGCTCCGAGCGTCGCGAGTGGAGACGACGCGAATGGTCAGCGAATCGTCAGGGGGAGGCGCTCCGTTGACGAGCACAGCTCCCCGAGTGCGGGCGGTGAAGAGCCGGATCGTCGAGTGACCTTGGTCGTCGACGGTGATCCAGTCGATCGAGTGCGTGTGCTGCGGAAGACTGTTGTCCGCGAGCGCGCTCGCCATCGTTGGCTCGAGGACGAGCCTGTACGCGCCCGCGGAGACATAGCGATCCAGACGCGCTTCGAGCGCATCGGGAGCGGTGATTCGCAGCGCACTGCGATCGTTGGCGTTCAAGAACAGCGTGGCGGTGTAGAGCGTTTGGTCGATCTGTGTGCCGTCCACGAACACGGCGGGGAGCAGCTCGTTGGCGCGGAGCGCGAGCGAGAGCCGTCCGCGAGCGATCGCCGCGCGATCGATGGCGGTGCGCGCGAACGCGACTCGGCTCGTCGTGGGGGCGCCGGTGTCCTCGTCGAATCTGCTCGGCTCTTGCCACCAGATGAACGCTGCTGTCGCAGCGGGCGAGACCGCGATGTCGAACGAGGAGGTCGGGGGCGATTCGAAGCGTCCGTCTCGTACGCTCGTGACGAGCTCCGACGCAATGAATACTCGGTGCGCTATTGCGCTGAACGGAAGCTGCGCCGCGAGGTCCACGTGCAAGCGAACGAGGTCGAGTGACGCTCGTGCGGTGTGGTCTGCGTCGAGGGTGTGTGTCGCGAAGACAGCTCCTCGAAACTGCGTTCCGTCGTCGCTCGAGCATTCGGCACCCAATGCGATTTCGTACGTGCCGTCGGGGATCAACGCAGGGGGCACCACGACGCCCGAGGCGCTGTGGATGAAGGCCGACCAATGCCGATCATCCGAGCCGACGCCGAGTGAGGTCGTGCAACGCGTGGGCTGCCACTGTCCCGAAAAGTCCAGCGTTGCGCCCAGCCGATGCGCGCTCTCGCGCAGCGCGATCGTTTGCGATGGCCGTGCTTCGAACAGCGCCGACAGCGGCGCCGTGCACGAGTCGGCGCTCAGGCAGTCGTCCGTTGCGTAGCGCCATGTTCTGCACGTCGTCGGGCCGAGCACCTCGAGCGGGAGGTTGGACCGGGTGCGCAGCGGTCCGAAGTATCGCGATCCATGGGCGCATCGCACGACGTGGCCGATCGACGAGTCCGCGCCGAAATCAATCGGTTCGATGTCGATCGAGACGCGGCGAGGCTCGAGGTCGATCACCAGCGGCGCCATCGCTGGGCGCACAGCGATTCGCTCGGCGATTCGCCCGCCGATACAAGGGAGCACCTCGTCAGCGCATCGCTCGGACGCGAAGTGCTCGACGTCGTACTCGCCTTCGGTGAGCGTGACGTCGAAGGGCGCGATCGCTGCTGCGCCGAGGTCGACGCGCGCGGTGGCTGCTCCAGAGCGCTCGCGAAAGAGCAGTGTTCCGTGAGCATTGCGAGCGGCGGGGATGGGTCTGTGGCGCAGTCGGAGGTCGACGGTGAACCTGACGGTGTGCAGCTCGATCACCGATGGAATCGCGCCGACCGAACGCGCCTCGCAGCGAGTCGAGCGCTCGGGAACGTCGAGCGAAGTGCGCGCGCATCGACTGACGGCGAAGAGCGCGACGAGGCAGAGCAATGTGGTGTTCGAGCGGTACATGCAGAGTCCCCCGGTGGAGTGTGGAAGGCGCTGAACAGCAAAGCGCGGTCCGCTGCTTCTCGCGCTGATTTCTCCGTCGAACTCCCCGCGGCTCGCGCTCTCCGTCAGCCCCCTGACGGCGCGTGATTTTCCCCGGACCGATGCGCGCGCAGAAAACACACGCCGATTCGCGCGGCTCCGAGGCTCTCGTTCGATTGTGTGAACGACGTTTACAATCGAGTCCCAGACATATCGCTGGTCGAACACGTTCGCGCGCCTCGTCGCGTGCTCTCCTGAAAACGCCGTGAGCACACAACACGACGCACTTCAGTGGTGGACCGGCGACGAGCGCTTCGACGCGCGCTCGATCCTCGGACGCGGCGCGAACGGGCTCGTCCTGCGCGCGCTCGATCGCCGAACCGGAGACGAGGTCGCCATCAAAGTCCTGCGCCGCCGCAGCGCGAGCGCCCTGCGGCGAATGCGCGCGGAGTTCGACTCGATCGCGTCCATCGCGCATCGCAACCTCGTCGCGTTCTACGAGCTCGACGCGCGCCGCGACCCGTGGCTGCTGGTGATGGAGCCGATCGTCGGCGCTCCGCTGCTCGCGACTGGATCCGACGCGGGATCGCGCACGCGCGCGACGCTCGCGGACCACACCATCGAGCTCGACGCGCTCGACGACTCGGCCGCGAACGCGCACGGTTCGGCGGATCGGCGCCGGTGTTCGCTCGTTGCAGCTCGCAGGTCTCGTCGTTCGCTCGGGCGTTTCTCGGGACGACGAGGGCTCGCTCGCGCTCGTGCACGCCCGCCTCGCGAGTCCCTTGCTCGACCAACGCGAGCGTCGATGGAACGAGGCTCGTCTCCTGCGCTCCCTCGCTCGCAGCGGCGCCGACCCGCTCGCGCACGCGCGCGTGCTCGAAGCGCGTGGCCATCGACAGCGCGCGCTCTTCGAGTTCGAGCGAGTCTCTCGTGCGCGCAGCGAAGCGGGGCGCTTCGTCGAGGCTCGCGCCGCCGCGCGAAACGCCGCGCGATTGGCTGGGCAACGCAGCGAGCGCTCTCGGCTCGAAGAGTGGGCGGCCACCCTCGACGAGGCGAGCGGCTACGCATCGTCCGCGGCGGACGCGTTCGCGCGCGCCGCGGTGTTCGCCGAGGACCGAGGACGAACGCGCGCGATGAAGCTGCGCTCGGCCGAGCAGCTCTTGATCGCAGGGCGCTACAGCGAGGGGCGCCGAGCGCTCGACGAGGTCGCGCAAACGTGCGGCGGAGCGCTCTCGTCTCCTCGGGCTGTGATCGCAGATGCTGTGGGAATTCAGCGGCGAATCGAGGTCTGTCCCGACGCGGTCGCGCGGCTCGAGGCGGGCCTGGTCTTCGTCGCGGGCGTCGGGATGATCGATCCGTTGCGCGCGATGGCAGCGCATCGAGAGAACGTTCGACTGGCCGAGGCTGTGGGCGACGAGCGCTCGATGATCGCCGTGCTCGAGATGCAGCTGATGTTCGACGGCGCGATCGGAGCGCCGAGAGAGCGATCGGTTCGCGACGGAGTCGAGCGCGTCGCGGAGCGCTGCAGAGCCCTGCGCGCGAAGGCCAAGGACGAGCGCGAGCGGCGCTCGTGGCTCGCCGCCGAGCACCGCGCGCGCGGGGTGAGCGCGATTCAGCTCGGGCGATTTCGCGAAGGAGTCGCGGAGCTCGATCGCGCAGAAGCGATCCAGCTCTCGAGCGATCCGTGGTTCTGGCGGCGCACCGTGGCCGAGCACTTTCGCTTGTGGGGGCTGTACTACTGCGGGGCGTTCGCCGCCTTGGCGGACGCGGCTCCGGCGCGGTCGTGGCGCGCGCAGCGCAGCGACGATCGCTACGCAGCCCTGGATTTTCGCACGCAGCACGCGATCTGCGCGTGGCTCGTCGCGGACGACGCAGAGCGCGCAGCGGCGCAGCTCGACGCAGCTCACTCTGCGTTCGCCGACGAGAGCGGTCCGATGCAACAGCGCGACGTGGTCGTCGCCAAGGTCGAGCTCGAACTCTATCGAGGCGAGCCGCGAAGGGCGTTCGAGTTGCTTCGTTCGAAGCTCGGCGTGAGCCCCGTCGCAGACGCGTTGATCCCCGAGGGAATGCGGATCGATGCGCTCGCGCTCCGCGCGCGTGCGGCGCTCGCGCTGATCGCTGCGGGAGACGCTCGGCCTGTCGTGGGTGCCTCGCTCGCGATGGCGCTCGCTGCGCTGCGCGTCGAGCGCGCGCTGTGGGCCAGGGCGCTGTACGAGTACTTCTCGGGCCTGTGGCTCGCCGCGAAGGGGCGCGCGAAGGCCGCGCGGGCCGCTCTCGAACGAGCAGCGGATTCGCTGGGCGCGATGGGCATGCGCGCGTACGAGCGCTGCGCTCTTGGAGCGTTGCGCGCGCTCGACGGCGGTGGCGCAGACGAAGAGTCGCTCTCGTTGTTTTGCGCGGAGGGCGCGCGGGATCCGAAGGCGATGCGGAGGATCTTCTGGCCGGGAGCGCCGCGATGAACACGCAAGGGTCGAGGACGCTCGGCGAGACGCTCGAGGACGACTCGAGGATCGAGCGTCGAGCAGAGGCCGCTGTCCCTGGGATTGTCCTCGTGTTTTGCGATCGGGCGCCGACGCTGCTCGCGCGCGCGGTGGGCGACGGCGAGGTGCGCATCGGGCGCGACGAGCTCGCGCGCGCGGGGCTCAGAGACGAGCGGCTCTCGCGCGAACACGCGGTGGTCTCGTTCGAGTCGGGCTCGATGGTCGTTCGCGACGTGGGGAGCCGCAACGGGAGCTGGGTCGATGGCACGCGCGTGTGGGCCTCGGACGAGCGGCGACCGCTGCGCAAGGCGCTTCGCTGCGGACGCTCGCTCTGGATCGCGGTCGAGGATGTGCGGCCGTATCAGCGATCGGCCGTCGAAGAGCGAGGCGGATTCGTCGTGGGACCCAAGCTCCGCGCGGCGCTGCAAGAGATCGAGTCGCTCGCGGCGAGGGGCTCGACGCTCTTCGTTCGCGGCGAGAGCGGCGCAGGAAAAGAGCTCGCGGCCAAGACGTTTCACGAGGCGAGCGCGGGCCGCGGGGGGGCGTTTGTCGCGGTGAACTGCGCGACCGTCCCTGCGGCGTTGGCCGAGCGTTTGTTCTTCGGCGCGCGTCGCGGAGTGTACTCGGGCGCGCATGAAGACACCGCGGGGTTCTTTCAAGCAGCCGACGGCGGAACGCTCTTTCTCGACGAGGTCGCCGAGCTCGACCTCGCGACGCAAGCCAAGCTCTTGCGCGCGATCGAGACGCGCGAAGTGACTCCGCTCGGTCACACCAAAGCGAAGCCCGTTGATCTTCGCGTCGTCGCAGCCACGCTCGCGCCGCTCGAACGCGCGGTCGAAGAAGGGAGATTTCGCGCTGATCTCTACCACCGGCTCGCGACTCCATCGGTGCGAGTGCCGTCGCTGAGGGAGCGCCGAGAAGAAGTTCCGTTTCTCGTTCGTCGGGCGTTGAGCGCGCTGCACTGCGAGCGCGCCATCGACGCTGAGCTCATCGAGCAGTGCCTCGTGCACGACTGGCCGGGCAACGTTCGTCAGCTCTTGCACACGCTCGCGCAAGCGGCGAATCGCTGGAGCATCGACCCTTCGCGACCGCTTCGCTTGCCCGAGAGCGCGCCCCTCGCCACGGGCTCTGCCGACGCGCCGTCCAGCGCTGTGCGCGAGAGCGACCGTCCCGCTCGAAGCGCAGAGAGCGCCCGTCCTCCGCGCAAGGTCGCAACCGCCGTGAGCACACTCGAAGCGCGCGCAGCCGTCGATCGCTGCGGCGGAAACATTTCAGCCGCCGCCCGCGCGCTCGGCCTTCACCGAACGCAGCTGCGACGGCTGCTCACTCGTTCGGTCGCCGAGCCCGACACCGAGTGATCGAGACCGCGCGTTCGTCACATCATCAGTCGTCGGATGCGCACGATGCCGGTGGGGTTGCCTCCCTCGGCGCCGTTCACCATGACGAGCACTCCGTCACCTCCGTCGCTGGTGATTCCAAACGGAGCACGGTCGCCGAGCCCGATCGGCGAGAGGCGGTTCATCGCGCGGTCGAAGTGCCACACCTGCTGCTGCGACGGCGATCGCGTGAAGAGCCACAGACCGCCGGTCGAGTCGTGCACGACCTCGATGATCGGATCGATCGCCATCGGAAGATTGACCTGCGTTCGCGTGAGCGAAGCCGACGCTCCGTCCATGCGTTGAACGGTCGTCACGTTGGTGATCGCTGGGCGCGTGGGCGCGATGAGCTCTGTTGCTCGCACTGAGAGCGAGAAGTTGTGCAGCACCGAGCAGGTCGCGTCGCATAGGCCCGTGGTGTTGTTGGTGCTCGACTGCGAGAGGCTGTTCGGCTCGACCGGAGCGGTGAGGGACGCGAGCACGGTTCCTGCGCTGTCCACGTGGAGCAGGCGCGCTCCGTCTGCCGCTTCGTTGGTCGTGGTCAATCCGAGCGCCGCCGAAGGCTTGAATCGCCCGAGCAGCCACACTGCGCCGGGAGTCATCGGGTCTTGCCGGATCACGAGGTTCGGTCCGACAGCCTGCGAGATCGTTACCGGACCGCTCACCGATCGGTCGGGGTTGAACGTCCACCGCTCCATTCGCACGTCGCTCACCGTCAGCGAGCTGCCCTCGCCGACCTGACGAACGAGCCTGCGATACGCGTGGATGCTCCCGTCCTGCGCGCGTACGAGCTCGGGCGCGTCCGCCCGTCCGTCGGGGTTGATGTCGACGACGGAGTTGCGGCCGAATCCTGGCGGGACGTTTGCGGTCTCCGTCGTCGCTCCTGCGGCGAACGAGTAGCGAAACAGGCCGGCCCACGCGTTGCCGTCGCGATCGATCGCGATCGATCGACCGATGTCCAATCCGCCGAACGTGAGCCCTGACGACGGGCTCGACGTGCTCACCGTCCCTCCTGTGAGGTTGGCGCGCTTCACGACTCCAGCGAACCAGTACACCTTTCCGTCCTGCACCGTGATGTGCCCGCTGTGGAGAATTCGCGGCGCGGTGCCTGCCGGCTCTGCGATCACTTGCAGGCAGAACGCGCCGGTGCACGTGGCCTCGGGCGAGACCGTCATCGGCATCGTGCACGCAGGTTGCCCGGCGCCGCCGCACGCGCGTCCCAGCGGACGAAAGCGCACACCCGCCGCGGCGATCGTGGCCTTGCGCACTTCGATCGTGACCGACGCGCCCGTCACTTCGACGGGCTCGGTGAGCGTCCAGCCCGCGGCGGTGCGAACCCAGACCTTCACGTCGGACTGAGAATTTCCAAGCGTCGCGACGTCGACGGGATCGTACGGGAGCGTCCATCGAACTGGCTGCGCGAAGGTGGTCCCCGTCGGTCCGAGCTTGAATTGATAGCCAACGCGGATCGCTCCGGACGGCAGCGGAGTCTCGTCGACGGTCGGCTCGAGCGTGAGCGCGACGGTCGTGCTCAACGCTCCCGCGGGAACGCTCACTGCGGTGAGCCCCGCTGGATCGCGGACGATTCCTCCTGCGGGGCCGATCCCGCTCGCGCTCGCGTCGCCGTTGTTCGCCGCGTCGCCCGCGGTCGCATCGGGGTTGTTGTTGACCGGCGGAGAGCAAGCCGCCAGCGCAAAGAACAGAGTCATCGAGCCCAACGTGATCTTCGTCTTCATGCGAAGGGCCTCGAGCACGGCGCGCGCCAGCGATGTTTGTCTGAGAAAAGCCAGTGAATTGTGCGGATCGTGCCTCCGGAGGTCCTCGCTCGATCGGCACGGTGCCAGGCACGCTCGCTGGCACAGCTGAGCGCGTGTCAGCGGCGGTGTCAGTCGTATCCGTGAGAATCCCGCGCACGCGCGCCCAATTCACGGTCGAGATGCGAAGGTCACTCGTGGTGCTCTCGTTTGCGCTGCTCGCGTGCGGCGCTCCTGCTTCGATGCCCGACGGCGCGGCCGCTGATTCGTCGAGCGACGGAGGTCCTCGCGCGGTGGAGCGCGACGCGACGACGGACTCGACCGCCACGAGCGATGCTGGGAGTGATGCAGGGAGCGATGTCGGGAGTGATTCAGGCGTTGACGTGGTGACCGACGTTGCGAGCGACGCAGAAGCGCGAGACGCCGTGGTCGTGGACGCGCGACGCGTGACATACGAAGGCGAGGTGCGCGCGATTCTTCGTGACCGCTGTGGGACTTGTCACTCGATGGGGAGCTCGCCGCTCGCCGAGTCCTACGCGTACACACAGCAGCGGGGACACTCGTGGTGCTCGGGCGAGCTCGTCGGAGACTGCGTCGAGCGACACGCGCGAGGGCAGCGTTTGGCCGATGGAACGCAGTGCGGAAGCTCGCTCTTCTATCACCGCGATTGGGTTCCGTGCATGAGCGAGGACGAGCGGTCGCTGGTGTTGCAGTGGCACGCGAGCGGAATGCCCGAGCGCTGAATCTTTGAATTCTGGGGCTCGAATCGTCGCTGATGTATCGTCGCCGTCGATGCTCTCACGCGCTCGATGCTCGCTGTTCGTTGCGCTCGCGGCGGGCGCGGTCTCGTCCTGTACGTACCCCGCGACCGAGGTCGTGTTCTTCATCGGCAGCGACGCTCCGCCCGAGCGCGCTGCGCGCGTGGACGCCCGTGTATTTCGCGCGGAGATGTCGCCGCCAGTGACGGGGACGACCTTCGATCGCGAGGGGATTCCGCCAGAGGGAGAGGCGCTGTTCGCGGTGATCCCCAACGGCGAGCCGCGCTCGCAGCGGGTCGAGGTGCGCTTGCAAGCGACGCTGTCCTCGACGCCGACCGAGCCGACGCAGGTGATTCGAAGGACGTTGCGGTTCTCGTTCGTTCCGCGGACGAGGCTCGTGCAGCGCGTGTTCTTCGCGATGGCGTGCCTCAATCGAAGCACCGACTGTCGACAAAACACGACGAGCTGCACCGTTCAGGACGCGTGCGAAGAGCGCAATCTCACGTGCGGAGACAACGGCGAGTGCGTCGCGATCGACGTGATGCCCGAGCCCTCGACGGACGCTGGCAACCCGCGGTTCGACGCGTCGTCGCCGCGCGACGCCGCCCGCTCGGACGTCGCATCGACCGACGCCACAGACAGCGCGATGACCGTGGATTCGTCACCGGACGTCGCTGCCGACAGCGCGGTCGACGCGAGGACGGATGCAACGATGGACGCGGCGATGGATGCTGCGATGGACGCTGCGATGGACGCGAGAGCCGACGTCACGAGCGACGCGAGAGCGGACGTTGCGATGGACGCTGCTGCGGACGTTCGTTCGGACAGCGCCGCGGACGTTCGTTCGGACAGCGCGAGTGATGCGGGGGACGCGGCGATGGATGGAGCTGTTGCGATCGGCAGCGTTGGAGTCTTCACGGTGGGCGGAGGTCTGCAGTCGTGCGCGACCTCGGCGACCTCGGAGCTGAGCTATTGCTGGGGCTTGGGAGCGCAGGGGCGAACCGCGCTCAACTCGACGATGGACACTGATCGGCCCACGCGAACGAGCGTCCCCGAGATGGTTCAGGCGATGTCTGCTGGGCGATTTCACAGCTGCTTCGTGACGAAGCAGCTCGCGCCGATGAACGGCGGGGACCTCAAGTGCTTCGGCGTGAGCACCGATGGACAGTGCGGCACGATCGCTCCCTCGGTGGTCGCGGGACAAACGACGCCGGGACCGTTGTGGACGCAGGTCGCGACGGGGGTGAACTTCACCTGTGTCGTGCGTGGACGCGAAGTGCGATGCATGGGCGCGGGCGCGAACGGACAGCTCGGCAACGGAACGACCCCCGCCACGAGCGCGACCCTCGTGAGCGTGACCGCGCCGTGGGCGGCGATGGACACGATTCGACAGATCAGCGCCGAGATGACCACCGCGTGCGTGGTGACGTCTTCGAACGAGCTGTACTGCTGGGGAACCGGCTACGGATCAAGTCCAGCGCGCGTGATGCTCGCGAACGTTCGCTCGGTCGCCGTCGGCGAATCGCACGTGTGCGCGGTCAACACCAGCAATCAGCTCTACTGCTGGGGCAGCAACGCGAGCGGACAATTGGGCGACGGAACGATGACGACTCGCCCCTCGCCCACGCTCATCAACGTCGGCGGCGGCATGGTGGCGTCGGTCTCGATCGGGCTGAGCACGACGTGCGCGATCGACACGATGGGCGCGCTCTTCTGCTGGGGTGACAACACCTACGGCAACATCGGCACGGGCGCGATGGCGGGCAGCGTGTTGACTCCCACTCGCATCGGAGTCGCTGGCGCTTCGATCCGCGCGGTCGACGTCGGCTGGGGCATCACGTGCGCCGCCTCGACGACCAACGCGCTCTACTGCTGGGGGCTCAACAACGGCGGCGCGGCGGGCGTGGGCGCGATGGGCGCGTACGTGCTGACTCCGATGCGCGTGCTCGGAACCTGAGCTCACCGGTCGCGCAGCGCGCTGATGACGGTGTTCGTGTTGCCTCCGTACGGCTCGAGCTGCACGGGGACAGCCACGACGAGCACCACGGCGATCGTCGCGACCGCGCCTGCGCCGATCGCGGTCCAGAACCACGGGCTCTGCGTGATGGGGGTTGCGGGCCGACGCGAGAGCGAGAGGTCCAGGCTGAGCGCTTGCCCGAGGCGAACGTCCACCGCGCGATCGAGCGGGAGAAACCCTTCTGCGCGCAAGCTGAGCTCGTGTCGTCCTGGCTGCACGTCGAACGAGCGCACGTCGCCTCGGTCCACGCCGTCGAGCGATACGCGCGCCTGCGCAGGGGTCACGGCGAGGCTGATGCGCGTCGGAAGGGGCCGCAGGACCACCGCGCGCGCCGTCGTTTGCCCTGGCAAAAGACTGATCGAAACGGATTGCTCCTCGTGGCCTTCGGCCGTCAGGCGCAGCACGTGCGTGCCCGGGTCGAGCTGCAGCGAGCGGTCCGCGCCGCGCCCTTCGAGCGGCGAGCCGTCGATGAAAACGTGTGCGTCCTCGACGTTGGTCGAGAGCGCGAGCGACGCGCGAGCGGCGCGCGCTTCGGTGAGCAACCGCTGGGCTTCAGCGCGCTCTGCGGCGTTTTGACGCTCGTCTGAGACCCGCAGAAACTCTTCGAGCGTCGCGATGGCCTCGGCCATGCGGCCCAGTCGCACGAGCACGCTTCCGATGTTGAACACCGTGCTCGGCCTCGCGGCGATCGCGCGCGAGCGACGAAAGAACTCGAGCGCTTCTCCCCAGCGCTCTTGCTCGACGAGGCGCATTCCGCTCTGAAAGAGCGCGCGGGCCTCGTTGACCTGCGCGCTGCTCGGCTGGGTCTGCGCGCGCGCGCTCGGCGTCAGCGCCGTTGATGCACACAGCGCGGCGACGAGAGAGAGGGGGACGATCGCGCCTCGCGCGGTGCGAAGGTGGCTCATGGTCGTGGTCTCTCGCGGGTTCACTCGAAGACCTCTCCGGAAGCGCTCGCGCCGAGCGTGCCCAACGCGACGGGGATGGGCGTGGAGGCGCCTGCGCTCCATCCGGCGGCGCCGCTCGCGAGGAGCGTGAAGCCGCTGTATCCGTAGGCGCTGACGAAGGGCGCTTGCAGCGCGAACTCGCTCATCCCGTCGCCGTTGGTGTCGCCCGGCGCGATCGCGTACTGCCCGGCGCCGCGCGAGGCGCTCAGGTCGATCGCGGCCATCGATGGCGTGAGCGTGATCGCCGCGCCCGCGCTCGCGCGAAACACTCGTGGCGAGAACACGAAGTTGGGGGCCGTTCCGGTGCGCTCGACGAGCAGCACTTCGGCCGCGTCGTCGCCGGTGCTCTCGGCAGCGCGGATCGCTCCGACGAAGGCTCCGCTCATGGGGCTCGCGAGCGTCCATCCCGCGCTCGTCGCGAGGGTCGTCGCCGGGTCTCCTGCGAACACCGCGGCCTGTCCTGGGGCGCTCGTCCCGCTCGCGATCGACGTGAGGTACGCCAGGTCCGAGAGTCCGTCGCCGTTGACGTCCGCGGCGCTCACCGAGGCGAGCGTCGCGAGTCGGGCGGCCATGGGCGCGGGTCGCGTCACGCCCATCATTTCAAGTCCCGTGGAATTTCCACGTCGAACAACCGCTCCGCCCGTCGCGCGTCGCGCCATCGCCAGGTCGTGATACCCGTCTCCGTCGAAGTCCGCTCCGCCGCCGGCCACGTCGATCCCGAGCGCTTCTCCTGCGGCTCCATCGACGTTGATCGCGGGCGTCGTGCTGAGCCCCGTCGCGGCTCCGAGGTACACGCGCACCCCGCCTGCGGTGGTCGACCCCGTGACGCCCACGAGCGAGACGGCGACGTCCGCATAGCCGTCGCGGTTGACGTCGCCGATGATCCGCACGCGCGTCCCGAACTCGATCGTGCCCGCAGGGCTGTTGACCGTGGTCGATCCGGTCGCGCCAAAATCGAGGCCCGCGGGGCTCCCGTAGCGAACGGTGAGCGTGCCGGCGCCGCCGTTGGTGACGGTGCTGTAGATCATGTCGCCGAAGCCGTCGCCGTTGATGTCGCCTGATCCTGTCAGCTCGACGGTGCCGTTCATCGACCCGCTGAAGGTCCAGCTCGACTGCGCGCGGTAGCACAGGCCCGTCGCGCCGCCGTGATACACGCGGCCGCCGAGGTTGATCCGCAGCCCGCTGCTCGTGACCGCGATGTAGCCGACGTCAGCGAAGCCGTCGCCGTTGAAATCGGTCTGCGCTTGAAAACTGGTGTCTCGGCCGAGCTCTGCGCGAGGAGTGATGAAGTACCAGACCGCGCTCGACGGGCCGCTCACCGCGCCCGCGGTCAGGGGCAGCGCGCGCCAGAACACCACTCGGCCAGGGGGCAGGGCCATCGCTGGACGATCGCTGTCGAGCGCGCTGTCGAAGCGGGCGATGTTGCGCGCGCACGCCCGGTCTTCGCAGAGCTCGACGCGCACGGCGTCCGCGCCTGCGGGGCGCGTCCATCGCAGGGTCGGCCGCAGCGATGTGACGTGTCCCAGCGAGAGCGGCGCGATCAATCGCGGGGCGGTCGCGGGGATGGTCACGCGCATTCCGTTGGCGCCGTTGGGGTATGCGCAGGTGCTCGGGATGGGCAGGTAGCTCGGGCTGCTGTCGACCGAGGCGTCGACTGCGCTCGCGTCGGCGCCGCTCTCGATGGAAGTGTCGCTTCGCGCGTCGGCTGCGTCGGGGACGAAGCTCGCTCCGTCGATGAACGGCAGAGAAAATCCGCCGTCGAACTCACCTCCGTCCGTCCTCGGCGCGAGCGGTGAGAGCTGCTCCGTGAGCACTTCGTCATCGACGCACACGGGGGCGTCGCCGCGACAGGTGGTTCCTGTTGGGCACTCGAGCCCGCGGCACACGTTGGGGAGGTATAGCGGCAGGCGCAGGATCGAGTCCGCGAGAAATCCGGTGAGCGCGCTGCGCTGCACGAGCACTTGTCCGCTCGACGTTCGCGCCTGCGCGATGATGCGCACCCGCCGTCGCGCGTCGCGGTTGAGCGGAACGACCCCAAACGACAACGGCAGCTCGAACGGCCCTGCCGGCGACAGCTCGAAGTCCGACTCTCGAAGCTGCGCGCCTTCGGGGCTCTGCACGATGATGTGCACGTTGCTGAGCCCATCGCTCGCCGTGAGGTTGGTGCCGACGACCACCACGAGCTGCGTCGTCGGGATCTGTCGACAGCTCGTCGCGAGCGAAGATGCCACCGCGAGCGAGAGCGCGAGCGCGATCGAACGTGTGTTCGCGTGTGGGTTCGCGCGTGGGTTCGAGCGATGCACGGTCATCGATCCTTTCGATCAGTGGTGATCACCAGCCCATCACTCGCACGCGCCCGGTCTGCGAGTTCGAGTGCGTTGCATCCGAAGCGGGGCCGCTGCTGGTGCTCGCTGTGGTGGTGCGAGTGTTGGCTCGTTGGACTGTGGAGGGCGCGCTCGTGGCGTTTGTTGTTCGCGTCGCGCGGACCGCGGTGGATGCTGTGTTCGTCGAGGGAGCGCGGAGCGGTCCGTTCGCTCCTGCGTCGGTCACCGCAGGGGGCGTCGCGCTCGCGCGGGCGGGCTCTTGTTGAGCGCGTGATGGAGGGTCGTTCGGCGCAGGGGTGGCGACGGTGTTCGCGCTGCGCTGCGCTGCGGGCGCCGTTGCTTGTGGCTGCGCGGCGCTCGTTGCACGGCGCGACGCTCCGACGGCGACGAGCGCGACCACAGTCGCGAGGGTCAGCGCGGACGCTCCGACGAGCCACGCGGGGCGTGGGCGCGGCTTGGGGTGCTCGATGCCGGCGAGCGTCTCGTGTCGGCGCTCGGCGCTCGGCTGCGGCTCGGGCGGAGTGTTGCGCGAGGACGGACGGGCCGGCAGCGTTTGTTGTGCGCGCGGGTCGTCTGGGGAGTCGGCGCTCGTCGGCGCTGCGCCTGCGTCGACGGTGGCCATCATCGCGCGCTCATCACGATCGCGGTCGCTCGATGGCGAGGACGCTTCGTTTGCAGGAGACGGGGTGATCACGGTCTCGCTGCGCGTGAGGGCCCGCAGCGCGCCGGTGCTGTCGACGGACGGGCCGAGCGTGCCCTCGGGAAAGCACGCTCGCAGCGCATCCGCGAACTCATCGATCGAGCTCCATCGCTGCGCGCGATCGCGGCGCAGCGCTCGCTCGACCGCGCGCGCGAGCTGCAGCGGAACATCCGTGGCGACCGCGCTCAGCTCGAGCGGGTCGCGCGAGAGCAAGAGCCCGATCATTTGCATCGGAGTCTCTGCGCTGTACGGGAGCTTTCCGCTCAGGGCCTCGAACCACATCACGCCGAGCGACCACACGTCGGCGCGCGCGTCGACGTCCGCGGCGCTCGTGGCCTGCTCGGGAGCCATGTACGCGGGCGTTCCGATGGCCTGGCCGGTGCTCGTCGCGCGCATGCCGCCGTCGTCGAGCTTGGCGATGCCGAAGTCGAGCAGCTTCGGGACGATCGCTCCGCTCTCGTCGTCGCTCACGAGAAACACGTTCTCGGGCTTGATGTCTCGGTGCACGATCCCGCGCGCGTGCGCGACGCGAAGCGCGTTCATGATGGGAAACAGCAGCTTCGCGCACTCTTCGGGCGGCAGCTTTCGCTCTCGGTGCAAGAGCTCGCTCAGCGGCTCGCCCACGAGAAACTCGAGCACGAGGTAGACCGATCCGTCCGCCTCGGTCCCCATGTCGAGCACGTCGACGACGTTCTTGTGCTTGAGCGCCGCCGCCGCGCGCGCCTCGCGGAGAAACCGCTGCACCATCGCTTCGTTCTGCGAGAGGTGCGGGTGCAAGAGCTTCACCGCCACGCGTCGCCGCGTGAACTCGTGCTGCCCTTCGAACACAACCCCCATGCCCCCTTCGCCGAGCACGCGGCTGAGCCGATACTTCTGGGCCAGCACCGTCCCGATTCGCTCTGCCGTCGTGAGAATAGGCAACGCTCGCCCTCGACTTGAGAGAATAACATAAGTGCCCGTCACGCAACGCTCGCCGCTCGCGCTCTGCCCCGTGATGGGCGCGGCAGACGCGCCGGCGCGATCGCTTCACACCGCGCGGCGTGTCGATGTATCCGCGATGGTGCAGATGTCTCCGTCCGTGATCGCGGCGCTCAGCGTCGCAGAGGTGCTCTGGATCATCGTGGCCTCGGTGGTGCTGATCCTCCAGCGCCGCTCGGCCGCGGCGACGTTGGCGTGGATCTTCGCGCTGATTTTTCTGCCCGGGATCGGCCTGCTCTTCTACGTCGTGATCGGGCCTCGGCGGCTCGCTCGACGAAAGCTGCGACGAAAGCTCGGTCGTCAGTCGATGGTCGCCGCCACCGAAGGCGTGCTCAGCGCGCACGCGGGCTCGCCCTCGCACGCGCGGCTCGCGCAGATCCCCGTGCGAGCGGGAGAGACGCCGCCGCTGCGCTGCGCGAACGTCCGCGCGTACATCGACGGACGCTCGGCGTACGAAGCGATTTTTGCTGCGATTTCAGCGGCGAAACACCACGTTCACGTCGAGTACTACATCCTCGAGCCCGACCGCGCGGGCGAGCGGCTGCGGTCGCTGCTCATCGAGAAGGCCAAAGCGGGCGTCGAAGTGCGGCTCGTGATCGACGGGACCGGGTCCATTCACGTGCGCAACAAGTGGCTCGAGCCCCTGCGCGAGGCGGGCGTCGAGGTCGCGTGGTTCAACCCGATCAACTTGTTTCGCGTGTGGTTCTCTCGCCCGGATTTTCGCACGCATCGAAAGATCGTCGTGTGCGACGGTCGCCTGGGATTCACCGGCGGAATGAACCTCGCCGAGTGTCACTCCGCCGAGTTCACCGAGCGCTACTGGCGCGACACTCACATGAGCTTCGAGGGCGACGCCGTGTGGGCGCTGCAGCGCGCGTTCTTCGAAGACTGGGCGTACGCGACGCAGAAGAAGGTGAGCGACGTCGCGAAGTACTTTCCCAAGTTTGCTGGCGCGGACGACGTCGAGAACGACGCGCTGCAGATCGTCGGTTCGGGGCCGGACACCGACGACTTCGCCGTGCACAAGACCTTCTTCGCCGCGATCACCGCCGCGCGAAAACGCGTGTGGCTCGAGACCCCGTACTTCATCCCCGACGAGACCATCACGCAGGCCCTGGCCGTCGCCGCCCTCTCGGGCGTCGATGTGCGCGTGATCGTCCCCGAGCGCGGTGACAGCCGCGTCGTCGACCTCGCCGCGCGCAGCTACTTCGACGAGCTGCTCAAAGTGGGCGTGCGATTCTTCGAGTACACGCCGCGGTTTCTGCACGCCAAGACCTTCGTGATCGACGACGACCTGAGCATCGTCGGGACGGCCAACCTGGACAATCGCTCGTTCAAGCTCGACTTCGAGCTCGCGGCGGTGGCGTATGGGGCCGGGCTGAACCGAGTGCTCGCAGAGGCGTTCATCGAGGATTTGAAGGGCTGCCGCGAGGTGAAGCTCGGCGAAAGCAAGCGCCTTCCGCTCGCGACGCGGCTGGGACAAGCGACGGCGAGGCTGCTCTCTCCGCTGCTGTGAGCGTCGATCACCGCCGCGCGCGCGGGTGATCGAGGCCTTCGCGCGCGATGGCCTCGCGCAGCGTCGCGCTCGCGTACGGCGTCGGCAGGACCGCGACGGCGTCGTCCATGGTCGAGACCACCGCGGCGCGTCCGCGGCGCGAGCGAACGGCGAGGAGAATTCCAGTAATCACGCTGCGTCGGATGCTCTGCGAGAACCCCTCTCCGAGCAGCGCGAACACGATCGTCTCGACGCTCTCGTGAAAGACGTCGATGTGCTCTTTGATCTCCGCGGCGATCCATGGTCCCGGCGCCGCGTGCCCTTCGGGGATGACCACGATGAGCGCGATCTTCGCTCCCGCCGCGCGCGAGGCCTCGCGCAGCTCGCTCAGCCACGCGCGGGTGGACGCCGGCGTCGGAGTCTCGTCGAAGAGGGTGACCGCGACCCGGTCGAACACCCTCGTGCGATGCAGCTCTGTGTGTCCCACGCGAGGATCATACGCCGTGATTCACTGCTGAAAACGCGCAGTTGATTCGCCGCTGGCGCTGACCCAAGGACCGCCTTCGTCCCGTGTCACAATGCCCACTGCGATGGCATACCGCGACGATCGTGAGGCGCTCGAAGGGCAAAAGGCCGAGCTCGAAGCGAAGCTGACCGCGCTGCGCGCGAAGCTCGCTGAGAGCAAGACCGTCGAAGAGACCATGCTCGAGACCGTGCGCGAGCTCGAGCGGACCTACGCCCGGCTCAACGCGGTCAAGACCAAGGCCGGAGAGCGACCGCCGCAGCGCTCGTTGCCGCTGTTGCAGCGGGTGTACATCGCTTCGCCTTGCGCGGTTCCGTGGGAGTCCATGAGCGGAGACGAGCGCGCGCGGGTGTGCGCTTCGTGCGACAAGACCGTGTACGACGTCAGCCAGATGACGACGGCCGAGGCCGAGGCGCTCTTGCGATCGAAGGGCACCGACGCTTGTCTCCGGATCTTTCGCAGGTTTGATGGGACCGTGCTCACCGCGGATTGTCCCGTCGGTGTCGCGAAGAAGAAGCGCGCGCGCCGACGCAACGCCGTGGCGGGGCTGCTCGCGGCGACCGCCGCTGCGACGACGGCGCTCGCGATCACCGCTCGTTCGCGCGCTGAGCAAGGGCAGCGCGGCGCGACGCACTCGGCGACGAGCATCGGCGTGACGGCCACGACGTACACCAACGTGCCGATCGAGGGGGTGCAGCTGCCGCCGGGCGTTCCGATGATGGAGCCGGTGCAGACGCAGCCCGAGCCGCAGGTGCACGAGCCGAGCACGCAGCGCACGAGCGTCGCGCGCCCGACGCACCGTTCGCGGCGCCCTCGCTGAAGCGCGAGAATCGCGATCATCGAGCACGCGGGAGTGACAGCGGCTCGCGCGCTGAGCGCGGTACGATCGCCCGATGCCGAGGAGGATTCTCTCGACGCTCGCCGTCGTCGTGGCGACCGCGCTCGTCTCTGGCTCGCTCATGCGCGGTGTGTACGCGCGAGGCGTGAGCGCTACGCTCGGCGCCTGGGGAGCGCTCGCGCACCTGCCTGCGATCGCCGTGTTCGTCGGGCTCTTGTGGGTCGCGCTGGTGCGAATCCGCCGCGTCGATCGTTCGCGCTCGGGCCTCGTGTGGTCTCGCGAAGAGTCGTTGCACGCGCTGGCGGCGTTTGTCGTGACCGCCGTGGGCTTGGTCGCGGTGGTCGGGGGCGCCGCTGCGCTCGTGCGCGCGCCGCTCGCGCGCAGCGGCACCGCGATCTCGCTCGTGGCCCTGTGGTGGGCGGCGCTCTCGTTTGTGGGCAGCTCTGCGGTGCAGCAGCTGAGCGCGCAGTCGATCGTCGTGACGAGCTCGCCCGATGAGGGACCGTCGCGCGTCGGGTTGCTGTGGTCGGTGGCGATCTTCACGCTCGCGCACGTCGGAGTGTCATCGTCGTGGATGTACCTTCCCAACGTCGCGCTCTTCGGCCTCGCGACGTCGCTGCTCTTCGTGAGCGGCGCGCGTCCTCGCTACGGGCTCTGCCTCGGGATGCACGCCGGGTGGAACTTCACGCAGATCGCGATCCTCGGCGCTCCCTTCGGCGCGAGCCGCAGTGAAACAGCGGTGTTTCGCTGGCCTTCTGGACCCTCGGCGCTCTTTGGTCTGAGCAACGGGCTCGACGAAGGCGCGCTGTTCACCGTGGCCGTCGTCCCGTGGGTGCTCTTCGCGTTGTGGCGACGACGACGGACGCTCGCGACGCTCGGTGAGCGCGAGGGGTCGACAGCCTCGCGCTAGCGACGCACCGTCGCGCGATGGATCCGAATTGGTTCATCGCGGTTCCGTTGAGCGGCGATGGTTGGTACCCGCGGTTGAGCGCGCCGCCCGCGAACGTGCGACTGCTGCACCCTGATGACCTTCACGCGACGATCGCCTTTCTCGGCGCGGTCAGCGAAGCGCAGGCCCGCCGCGCGATGGCGGCGCTCTCGCTCTCGCTCGCACCCTTGCGCGTGACCCTCGGCTCCGTCGTCGCCATGGGAAATCCCCGTCGTTTCTCTGCCCTCTCGGCGCTCGTGGATCGCGGCTGCCCCGAGCTCGAGGGCGCCATGGCAGAGTCCCGTGAGCGCGCGTGGAGCGCCGCCGAATCCGAGCGCGACGATCGCCCTCCCAAAGCGCACGTGACCGTGGCGCGGCCTACGCGCAAGGCGACGGACCGAGAGCGACGCGCGGCGCTCGAGTGGGCCTCCTCGCTCTCGCTCGGCGGCGTCGAGGTGCTCGTCGATCGCGTGGCGCTCTACACCTGGTCCGAGACCCGCGGCGTGCGCGGAGCGCGCGAGTTTCGAACGGTCATCGAGCAGTCGTTGTGAGCGAGGCTCAGTCCGCGCACGCCGAGTGCAGCTCGAGTCCCGCCGCCGGCGCCCGATCGCGCGCCCCGTCGGGGATGTACGAGTAGCAGCCGAACTGCGCGACGAACTCCGAGCAGCGACCGACCGCGCGCAGGCCGTACTCTTCGAGGCAATCGCGCGTTCGGCAGCGGCGAGTGACGACGCGTTCGCTGCCGGTTCGCAGGCAAATTCCCTGGCAATCGCGGCCGTCGGTGCAGCGTCGACCCGCGTCGCGCGTGCGGCAGATGCAGCCCTCGTAGCCGAGCATCCCGTGCCGTCCCCAGTCGCCGCGGCACGCTCGACACTCGCGCTGCGCGCGATCCCTCGCGGGGTTGCGAAAGATCACCTGCGACGACGAGATCGTCTCGCGCCCGTCCGCGTGCGTGAGCCGCGCGAAGACCGACGTCGATTGCGCCGCTCCCGAGCTGTGAAACGTGACGAGCATCGCCCGCGACTCGCCCGGTGTGACGACGACCGGATACGTCCCGTAGCCAGTCACGTTGGCGGTGAGCAGCGCCACGGTGTGCAGCCGCGCGACTCCAGTGCCGCAGTGCTCGACGCGCACTTCGATGGTGCCCGAGCACTCGCGAAAATCCTGAGGGCAGTCGAGCACGACCTCCCGTTGGATCTGCAAATACGCTTGCGAAACGCCCGTGCTGCACCGCGCTGGGCGCAGCGTCGGGTCGCTCGCGTCTCCGTCGTTGCTCGCGTCGGTGGCGCTGGACGCGTCCATCGGTGGCACTGCGAGGGCGCTCGAAGCGTCAGCGACGCCTCCGTCCCAAGCGTGCGCTGAGCGTAGGACGAAGAGCAGCGAGAGGGCGCCGAGCGAGAGGGCTGAGAGCGTTCGAAGAGTCACGTCGGGCGCGTCGAGACAGTGTCGCTCGCGGAGGGTTCCCAGAGAAATCACGGCGCGAAGCGAGGGGGCTCCGAGGCTCGCTCACGCCTCGAGCTCGGGCGGCGCAAGCGGTCCGTTGCACACGAGACGCTGCCCCCAACGAAGCTCTCCGCTCACGACGAAGCCGCCGTCCGTCGGCACTCGCGCGTGTCGACACTCGAGCTCGATGCACACGTCCCAGCGACAGAGCCGCGCTCCTTCGCTCGCGCAGCGCTGGTTGAGCAACAGAGCGCGGTCCGCGTTGGTTCGGCACACAGGCATGGTTGTCGTGGGTGTGTTCGGCGCGCGCTCGTCCAACGCCCCGTCGTCGTCCGCGCCGTCGAGAAACTCTGGGCGCACGGACTGCCCGCAATTCGCGGTCGAACCCAGCAGCGCGAGCGCCGAGAGCACTGAAAGAACGCGAGTTCGATTCATGTTCGATGCCCGCTGCTTCGCAACGATCGGGCCACGAAACCGAGAGCCTTGGTCGATTGGAAAATGCCATCGAGGTCGCGAGCCTCGCGTGCGGTCCATCCAACAAGCGGTCGAACGCCATGCGACACACCGCGATCGACGACTCCGTCGCGAGCGACAAGGGGCCGGCGAGCTTCTCGTCGTTGGTTGGTCTTCGCACTACAACAGCGTCGCTGAGCGTTTCGTCACCTTCGCTCTCGATCGATCGGGCCGTGATCCGCGCGCGTCGAGTGGTCTATATCCACCGGCTCACTGCAGGCACGACAAGAGGAGAGCCCATGACCATCACGCTGTATCACCACCCGTTCTCTCGCGCGTCCACCGTCGTGTGGATGCTCGAAGAGGTCGGCGTCCCGTACGAGCTCAGCTACGTCGACTTCACGACGGGCGCCCAGAAGAAGCCCGATTTTCTCGCGATCAACCCGATGGGAAAGCTCCCCACCCTCGTCGACGGCGACGTCGTCGCCACCGAGGTCGCCGCGATCGGCCTCTACCTCGCCGATCGCTACGCGCACGGCAAGCTCGCTCCTGCGCTCGATGACCCCGCGCGCGCGACGTACTTTCGCTGGGCGCTCTACGCTCCGTCCGTGATCGAGCCGGGCTCTGTCGCGAAGGCGAGCAAGTGGGAGTTCAAGGCGAGCCAGGTCGGCTGGGGCGACTACGCCTCGATGCTCGAGACGATCGAGCGCGCCGTGAGCCACGGTGACTTCTTGCTCGGCGAGCGCTTCACGATGGCCGACGTGATCTTCGGCGCGACCCTGCGCTACATGCTCCGCTTCAACATGATCGAGCCGCGCGCGGCGTATCGCGCGTACATCGACCGGCTCGAGGCGCGTCCTGCCCTCGCGCGCGCGGACGCGATCAACGCTCGCATCGCCAAAGAGCACAACCTCGGCTGAGCCGCACAGACGGCGTTCTGCCGCGCGCCGCTTGGTGTACACTGGCCGACGCGATGGCGCAGATCGAGCCGCTTCGAGTCGTTCACAACGACGGCGTGTTGACGCTCGGGACGCTCGGGCCGGTGTGCATCTATCTCTACCGCGACCTGATGACGAGCGCGCACGTCGCGCGCGGCCGGGCGCTGCACAAATCACAGTTCAAGCTGCACCCGGACGGCCTCGGAGTGCTCATCATCTACCGGACGCCTCGCTACATCGGCAGCGAAATGACCGGGCTTCGCGACGAGTTCGTCGCGCTCATGCGCGAGGCCAACGAGCTGGTGAAGCACGTCTCGGTCGTCATCGAAGAGACCGGCTTTCTCGGCGCCACCATCCGCGCTTCAGCCTCGGGTCTCTCGATGCTGGCGCGACCGAAGTTCTCGATCAAGTACCTGCCGTCGAGCGCCGAGGCGATCGCGTCCCTCGTGACGCAGATGAAGCAGCCCTCGATGCCGAACGAAGCGGCGATTCGAACGGCGCTCGAAGAGATGGATCGCTTGCCCAAAGGCGTCTTGGTCGGCGCGTAAGCACACAGCGCGCGCTGCGGGCGCAGACGACCGCGCTACCGCTCGCGCTTGGCGCGCTCTTTCTCTTTGAATTTCTCCAGCGCTTTGACCTGTTTCTCGAGCTCTTTCTCGTAGCCCGGCAGCGCGCTGGTCGCGCGGGTCTTCGGGTTCCACAGCTCGGGCTCTGCGTCGACGTTGTTGAAGAGCGTGCCTCCGACGACGAGCACCCGACCGTCGGCGAGTTCGACGCCTTGCGCGCTGCTGTTCACGCGAAGGGCTCCCACGGTCTCGATCGTGAGCGCGTCGATGTCCAAGCGCGCGAGCTGCATGGTGCGATGCGAGTGCATCAAGAGCGTTCCGTCTGACAATTCGCAGAGCGCAACGTAGTCGAGCGACCCGCGCTCGTCGTACAGCCCAGCCGGCGGAGCGCGCTTGCTCCACGCGCCTCCATCGAAGACCGAGAGCGCGGCGGGCTCGGTCTTCGAGTCGTTGTACCCGTGCAAGAGCGCCGCGCGTCCCTTCGACGCAAAGAGCGTCCCGTACTCTCCGGGCAGCTCGGGGCCCGCGACCGCCGTGCGCTTGTGCGGGTCCACGATCGTGCTCTGCAGCACCGTTCGATAGCTCACCTGTCCGTGCGCGAGCAGCAGTCGACCGTCGCTCAGCTCGATGATCCGCTCGCCGTCGCGCGCAGGCGTCGTCGCGACGAGCTCGATCTTGTCCTCTCGACACGAATAGAGCCTCCCGCGCGTGGCGACGAACCAGCTCTTGTCCCTCGCGCGCAGCGCCGTGAGCTCTTTGCGCAGCTCCGCCGGCACCGCGACCGTCGGCCGGGCTCTCCAGTGATCGCCCTCCAAGCAACGCTCGGGGCCGAACCGAAACAGCGCCCACCATCCGTTGGGATCCTCGTCGTACGCCCCCACCGGAGCCTGCGCGAGCTTCACAAACGAGCTCGTCCCTTCATCGAAGCGAAAGGTCGCGCCGCGGGTGATCTTCTCTCCGTACGCTCCGCCGAAGTCCTCGCCCGAGAGCGTGTGCACCGTCCCGTCCGGCGCGCGCGTCACGATGATCATTCGACACAAAGGCCGCGGTCCCTTCTCGACCGCGGGCGCGTTGGCCGCGCTCTTCGCCGGCGTTTTGCTGTTCTTCTCGGTCTTCTTCTCGCTCTTGTTCGCCGTCGCGAGCGCGCGGTTCACGACCTGCTCGGGCGTCTCGATGTCCTTCACCGCCGCCTTGCGAGCCGCCTTGGTCAGCGGCGCCGGCAACCCGTGCTTCTTCGCGAAGGCCTCGATCGTCTTCTTGTGCGCGTCGTCCCAGTCCTTCGAGCGAAGGTGATCGATCAGCGTCGGGCTGAGCGTCCATTGGCCCTCGTTGTCCACGTACACGATCGTCTTGGGCGCTTTGCGATAGCGACCGATCGCGCCGCCGTCGGCCTCTTCGAAGAGCCACTCGATCGCGGAGAGGGCCTTGGTCCAGTGCTCGCCCGCCATCGGGTCTGCGCGAAATGTCCCGAGCAGATCCGGCTCTTCGTCGCGCGCGAGGACCCTGCATTCTCCCAGCGCATCACGCAGCGCTCGCGCTTCGGCCGAGCGCAGAGCCTTCAGTTCGTCACCCGTCGTCGTCATCGATTCACCGTAGTCCGAGCTCCCGTTTGGCGGCGAGTATTCGCCGTTGGTCGACTCACATGTAGGAGCGAATCGACTGGAAAAATCCTCGTTAAATGCGTCTTTCTCTCGGGCTACACTGCCCGCTGATGAGCCGAAGATCCTCGCGCGTCGCGCTGTTCACCTCGCTCGCGACGCTGTGCGCGTCCGCGGGCTGCACGACCAGCGCGACCGCCGTGGTCGTCGTGATGGACACGAACATCCCCACGCTGCGACCGATGGAGCTCACGGTTCGCATCGCGGACTCGGACTCGGCGACGAACTGGCGCTCGCAGCTGTGGTCTCGCGGCGTGACGGCGCGGCCCGACACGCTGGAGTTTCCGTCGAGCTTCACGGTGATGCCCAAGCGCGGCGCCGATCAAAACACCGCCGTCGTGTGGTTCGACGTCAACGCGCTGCCGTGGACGAATAGCAACGACGCCCTGCGATTTACGCGACGGATGCGCTTCGCGTTCACCCCGGGGCAGACCACGCGCGTGCGCGTGTTTCTCGCGGCCGAGTGCGGAGCGCGCGCCACGGACTGCCCCGCCTCGATGCCGAACTGCACCATCGCGGATCGCTGCGAGGCGCGAGGGCTGACCTGCGGCGAGGGCGGCGCGTGCATCGCGCCGACGAGCGAGCCGATCCCGTTCGACTACGACGCGCAGTTTTTCTTTCCCGAGGCGAGCGCGTCGAGCGACGCAGGCCCCGAGTCGAGCGTCGCGAGCGACGCGGGGATCGACGGGTCGATGGACGCGGGGATGGACGGCGCAGCTCCGCAGGACGCGGGGCGCGACGTGGCGCCGGTGCCCGACGGGTGCATGCCCATCTGCGCCGGACGCGAGTGCGGCGGGGACAACTGCGGCGGGACGTGCGGCTCGTGCGCGCCGAGGCCCAACATGGTCCCGAGCTGCGACGCCGCGGGGCAGTGCCAGTACACCTGCGCGGCGGGCTTCGGCGAGTGCGACGGAATGGGCGCAAACGGCTGCGAAACCCCGCTCAACAGCAACAGCAACTGCGGCGCGTGCGGCCGCGCTTGCTCGGGCACGACCCCCATTTGCTCTGGCGCAACGTGCGGTTCGGGCTGCGGCGCCGGCCTCACTCGCTGCGGGATGTCCTGCGTCGACACGAACACGGACGAGGCCAACTGCGGCGCGTGCGGCCGCGCGTGCTCGCTCGCCAACGCGACGGCCGTGTGCACCGCGGGCGGCTGCGCGATCGGCTCGTGCAACCCCGGCTTCGCGAACTGCGACGGCAACGCCGCCAACGGCTGCGAGACCCCGCTCGGAACCGCCTCGAACTGCGGCTCGTGCGGCGCCGCCTGCTCGGGCGCCTCGCCCGTCTGCAACGCGATGACCGGCATGTGCGCGAGCGGATGCGCGGGCGGCCAGGTGCGCTGCGGGATGTCCTGCGTCGACACCGCGACGGACATCAACCACTGCGGCGCCTGCGGCAACGCTTGTCCGGCGCGGGCCAACTCGACCGCCTCGTGCTCGGCGTCGAGCTGCCGCTACACGTGCAACGCGGGCTTCGGCGACTGCGACGGCAACACGGCCAACGGCTGCGAGACGCCGCTCACCTCCACGAGTCACTGCGGGATGTGCGGTCGATCGTGCTCGTATGCGAACGGCTCGGCTGCGTGCAACGCCGGCTCGTGCGCGCTCGCGGGGTGCACGACGGGCTTCGGAAACTGCGACGGCAACGCGAGCAACGGCTGCGAAACCCCGCTCAACAGCACCACGCACTGCGGCGGCTGCGGCGTGGGATGCTCGGTCTCGAACGGCGCTGCCACGTGCGCCTCGGGCTCGTGTCAGGTCGCCTCGTGCAGCGCTGGCTTCGGCAACTGCGACGGCAGCCCGGCCAACGGCTGCGAGACCAACACGACGAACAACGGATCGCACTGCGGCGCTTGCGGCAACGCGTGCCCGGGCCGCGCCAACGCGAGCAGCTATTGCTCGGGTTCGGCCTGCGGATTCACCTGCAGCGCGGGCTTCGGCGACTGCAACTCGAGCGGCGCCGACGGCTGCGAGGTCAACACGACGAACAACGTCTCGCACTGCGGTGGCTGCGGCGCCGCGTGCCCCGCGCGCACCGCCACCAACGTGAGCTGCTCGGGCTCGAGCTGCAGCTACACCTGCACCGCGGGCAACGGAAACTGCGACGGAAACATCACCAACGGCTGCGAGACGCCGCTCACGACCACGAGCAACTGCGGCGGCTGCGGCGTGGGATGCTCGCGCACGAACGCGACGGCGACCTGCGCCTCGGGCTCGTGCGCGATCGGCTCGTGCAACGCGGGCTTCGGCAACTGCGACGGCAACGACGCCAACGGCTGCGAGACGCCGCTCACGAGCTCGAGCAACTGCGGCGGCTGCGGCGTCACGTGCAACACGGGCCAGAGCTGCATCGGCGGCTTCTGCGACTGCGCTGGCGGGACCGGCTGCGGGTCGAATCGACGTTGCTGCGAGTGGGACCCAGGCACCTGCGCTTGCACGATTTGCGTGTGCAACACGTGCGCCTGCCCGTGAGCTCGACGCCGTCGACGCTTCGCTGAATCACCGCATGAAACCCCATACAACACACCCTTCGATGACGCGCTCGCCTTCGCACCGATGGTGCGCTCGACGCTCGCTCGCGCTCGTCGCGATGATGGCGGTCGGCTGCAAGAAGCCCACGGCGATCCTCGTGACGGTCGACACCAACATCCCGACCGCGCGCCCGCTGGAGCTGACCGCGCGCATCGCTGAGAGCGACGAGGGGGCGATCAGCGGCAATCAGCTCTGGTCCCGCGGGGTCTCGGTGCGAAGGGACACGCTGGCCTTTCCCGCGAGCTTCACGATTCGCCCGAGGCCTGGCGATTCGAGAGGCGGGACGATCACGGTTTGGCTCGACGTCAACGCCCTGCCGTGGACCGGAAGCATGGACACGATGCGCTTCACCAAGAAGCTGCGCGTCGCGTTTACGCCGGGGCAAATCGTGCGCGTCCCTGTGTTTCTCGCGGCCGAATGCGGAGCGCGCGCGACCGACTGCCCCCCAGACAACCCGAGCTGCACGCTCGCGGACCAGTGCGAGGCGCGCGGGTTGTCCTGCGGCGCCGGCGGTCAGTGCGAGCCGCTGATGGCGTCGACGGTCCCGATCGAGGACTACGACGCGCAGTTCGCGCCGATCGACAGCGCGGCGGCGATGGACGCGAGCATGTCCGACGACGCGACGGCGCGCGACGGCGCGGCGATGGAGGCGAGCGTCATCAGCGACGCGTGCGCTCCGTCGTGCGCCGGTCGCGAGTGCGGCAGCGATGGCTGCGGCGGGACGTGCGGCTCGTGCGCGGCGCGCCCCAACATGGTCCCGATGTGCTCGCTCTCGGGCCGCTGCGAGTACGAGTGCGTCGCGGGCTTCGGCGACTGCGACGCGATGAGCGCCAACGGCTGCGAGACCGCGCTCAACTCCTCGACCCACTGCGGAGCGTGCGGGCGAGCGTGCTCGGGCGCCGCTCCCAACTGCGTCGCGGGCTCCTGCGACAGCGGCTGCGGAACGCTCTCTCGCTGCGGGATGTCCTGCGTCGATTTGAACACGAGCGAGAGCAACTGCGGCGCGTGCGGCAACGCGTGCTCGTTCGCCAACGCGACAGCGGTGTGCGTGATGGGCACCTGCGCGATCAGCGCGTGCAACGCGGGCTTCGCGAACTGCGACCGCAACGCCGCCAACGGCTGCGAGGTCTCGCTCGCCACCGTGAATCACTGCTCGGGTTGCTTCGATGTGTGCCAGGGCTCTACGCCCGTGTGCGACGCGCGGATGTCTCGCTGCGTCTCGGGTTGCTCTGCGCCCGCGGTGCGCTGCGGAATGTCCTGCGTCGACACGACGACGGACGTCAACCACTGCGGCGCTTGCGGGAGCCCTTGCCCTGCGCGCGCGAACGCGACGGTCTCGTGCGCGGCGTCGGCCTGTCGCTTCACCTGCAATCCGGGCTTCGGCGACTGCGATGGCAACGCGGCCAACGGCTGCGAGACCTCGCTCGACTCGACGATGCACTGCGGAGCGTGCGGGCGAGCGTGCGCGTTCGCCAACGGCTCAGCGGCGTGCATGGCCGGCGCGTGCGCGCTCACGGGCTGCGCGACGGGCTTCGGCAACTGCGACGGGATGAGCGCCAACGGCTGCGAGAGCCCGCTCAACACGACGAGCAACTGCACCGCGTGCGGGACGAGCTGCTCGACGCCCAACGCGAGCGCGACGTGCAGCGGCGGCTCGTGTCAGGTGGCGATGTGCAACGCGGGCTTCGGCAACTGCGACGGGATGAGCGCCAACGGCTGCGAGGTGGACACCCGCACGAGCGCGACGCACTGCGGGATGTGCGGAAGAGCCTGCACAAACACTGGCGAAACGTGCGTGTCAGGAGCGTGTCAGTGCCCCGCTGGCCAGGCGGTGTGCGGCACGACGTGCGCGGCGGCTCCGGGCACCGCGTGCACGCGCACCTGCTACTCGGGCGCGACGTGGTCGTGCTCAGCGGGCGCGCTCTCGTGCTCGGGGGGCACGATGCAGCCCGACGGAACTCCGTGCGGCGCCGGCGGACGCCAGTGCAACGGAGGAAGCTGCACGTGTCCTGCGGGCACCTGCTTCCGCTGCGGGATGTGCCAAGGCTGCACGGGCGCTTGCGTGTGATGGTGCCCTGCGCGCTCGATCGTTGACGCTCTGCGCCAGCGGTCGTCTCGCTGCAAACAGGACGCTCTGCGGGCAAATACGCTACGCTCGCGCGCTGCGCGGCGCCCGTGGCGTCCCCTCTGTTCGACCCACGCGAGGAATGTCCCCCTATGCGATCGATCCGCTTGTTGCTTGTGTTGAGCGCGGTTTCTGCGGTCTCTGCAGCGTGCTCCGAAGGACCGACGCTCACGCGCCGAGACACGGGCGTGGGCAGCGATACGGGCTCTGCCGACGATACGGGGACCGGTGAAGACACGAGCGCCGCTGAGGACGTGATCGACGACCTGGTCGCGATGGAAGACGCGGCCATGATGGGAATGGACGCGACCGTGCAGCCCGATTCGTCCGCGGCGGACACGGGCGTGACGGCGGACACGGGCGTTGCGCGCGACGTGATGACGGGGCCGGTGGACCTGGTGGTGCGGATCAACGGCGCGCCGATGGACGCGCCCGATCGGTTCACGGGCGCAGAGGTGCCTGCGATCACCGCGCCCGAAATCGTGTACCCCGAGTCGGGGACCGTCGTCCCGCCGAACCTCTCGGGGCTCGAGTATCACCTGCGCGGCCCGGCGGGCGTTCAGCTCTACGAGCTCGTCTTTCGCGGGACGAACGGTCGGGTCCGCGTCTACTCGCCTTGCGTCTCTGTCGGCGGAGGCTGCGTCGTCGCGATCAACGCCGAAGCGATGGCTGGCATCGCTGGCGCTGCGTCGGGCGCAGAGCTGCAAGTGTCCGTGCGCGCGCAGACGAGCGCGGGCATCGGGCGGGCGACGACGGCGCAGCTTGGCGTCTCGCAGTCGGACATTCGCGGCGGCGTGTATTACTGGACCGTCGAGGGAGTGACCAACGCGATTATGCGCTACGAATGGGGCGCGGGGACGGCGCGCTCGGAGCAGTTCGTTCAGGGCAACGTGGTCGCGTGCGTGGGGTGTCACTCGCTCTCGCGCGACGGGACGCGGGTCGCGGTCGGCGTGGGGATTCCCGGTCCGTCCTGGATGTCCACGTATGATGCGACCTCGCGCATGACCGTGGGCTCTGCGTACCGCGCGAATTTCGCGACGTTCTCTCCGGACAACTCGCGATTGCTGACCTCCAACGGCTCGGTGCTCGCGCAGATCGATCCCGCGACGGGCGCGGCGATCTCTGGCTATCCCTCGGGCATCTCGGGGACGCAGCCCGACTGGGCTCCCAACGGCAGCAAGATCGTGCTCACCGTGGCCTCGGGGATGATCCCCATCGGATCGCCTGGGCACGGCGCGCCGGCGAGCTTGCAGATCATGCCGTACGACACCGCGGCGCGTCGGTACGGAGGCACCACCACGCTGCTGCCGTCGACCGGCGAAAACAATTACTATCCGCACTTCGCTCCAGACTCGGATTGGATCATTTTCAATCGCGCCTCTGGACAGAGCAGCAGCGCGCCGGACGCGCGGCTGTGGGCCATTCGCGCCTCGGCCGGCGGCGCGCCGGTCGAGTTCGTCGCCGCGAATCGAACGGGCAACCTGGTCAATTCGTGGCCGCGCTGGGCGCCGTTCAATGACACGTACAACGGCCAGCAAATCTTCTGGTTCACCTTCTCGAGCCACCGCGACTATGGCCTGCGCGTGCGCAACTCCTCTGCGATGAACCCCACGGCGCAGCTGTGGATGGCGGCCTTCAAGATCAGCGAGGGCGTGGCGCGACGCGACCCGTCGACGCCAGCGTTCTGGCTGCCGTTTCAGAGCACGACGGGCAGCAACCACATCGCGCAGTGGACCGAGCGCGTGCAGCGTCGCACCTGCGGAATGGACACCGAATGCGCCCCGGGCGAGCGCTGCGTTTCATTGATCACCGCGGGCGGCGCGCGCCGCTGCGTCGGCGGGATGTGATTCGCGGTCGGGGGGGATGGGCTGTCGTCGCCGCGACGATCGCAGCGCGAGCGCGTCACCGGAAGTGAATGACCACGCGACGGTGCCCTCGCAGCGTTCGCGGAGTGCGAAGCCGCGCGATGCTCTGCGTGGCGTTGACGACTCGCACGATCACGAATTCGCCGTTCTCGAGGAGCTGTTCGGATTGTCCCTCCAGCACGTTGCCCCGAAGCCCGCTTCGAATCGAGCGCCCGCTGCCGATGTCGAGCGAGAGCAGCGTGACCTGTGGCGACGGCGAGGAGACCGAGAGCACCATCGCGCGAGGGTGCAGGGGGTCGTTTGCGCTGGGCGCTTGCTGCGCCGACGCATCCGCGATCGCTGCGGTGGTCAAGAGCAGCGCGACGTTCATCGCACGGGAGAGCTTCATCAGCGGAGCATATACCCTCATCGGCGAACATCGGCCCCCCGTTGGCACGAGGCAGCGCGCATCCGGTCAAACTGCGAGCGCGAAGAGCCCCGCGCCCGCCGTCACTCGCGCATCTTGCGAAGCAGCGAGCCGAGCATGGTCCACGCGACTCCGAGCGTGGCGTCCGGGCCCACCACGATCCACGCGCTCTCGGCGCCCACGCGCGCGCCGAGCAGCAGCACGTCTGAGCGAATCGCGATCGCGCTGAGGATCACCGCTGCGTCCTGCGGTTGCGCGGCGTCGTCGAGCAGCGTGCACACGCGCGCTGCACGCGCGACGGACTCGCTGTGATTCGTGGAGCTTCGATCCAACACGTCCAAGAGCGCGCCGTCTTGCGCGAGCACGAACGCCGCGCGCACCTCTGCGTAGCGAGCGACGACGCCGAGCTGCGACGCGTAGCGTTGCGCAGCGCGTGGCGCGAGCGCGCTCGACGTCGCGCGCGTGTCCGTGGGGGGCGCGGCCCTGGTGCGCTCGACGAGCCCGCGCTGAACCAGGCTGGCGAACACGGCGCCGAGGTTCGCCGCGGGCGCCACCGCGAACCACCGTCGCGTCCCTCCGTTGTCCGCGCCGATGATCCATCGCTCGGAGGTCTTGGCGACGACGAGGTCCGTCGATGAATCGAGCAGCGGAGCGACGCGAGCGAGCCCGGCGATGCGCGCGCTCGACGAGCGAACGCCATCGGACTCGACGACGCGCTCGACCCCAGGAATATCCCAACGAACCGCGCTCGCCGCGTTCGTCTCGCTCGCCTCGCTCGCCTCGTTCGCCTCGCTGCGCGGCGGCGGAACGCTCGATCGCAGCGCCCACCGCCCCGAGCGCGACGACTGCCCGAGGCCAAACGAGAGCAGATCGAGCGTCCACGGCGCCTCGCGCTCAGCGAACTGTCGTCGTTCGAGAAAGATGTGCTGCGCCGACGGCTCTGCGCGCATCGGCTCGAGGCTCGCGCGCACTTGCTCGTCGAGCGCGTCGAACACCTGCTCGCGCGTCGCCACTCCCCACTCGACGATGGTGTCTGCGACGGACCTGCCCGTGCGGCGGCACTCTTCGATCACCGCCCGCTGCGTCGCCTGGTCGACCGAAGCTGAGGCTGAGAGCGACTTCCAAAACACCGAGCGCGCGTGGTTGTCGAACGCCCACGCCACGCGCCCCTTCAGCAAGAACACGTGCGTCTCTCTCGCTGCGGTTCGGCAGATGAACTCTCCAGAGGCGCCTCGCGTCGCGAGCTGCGAGAGCGCTTCGATCGCCGGCAAATTACTGCGCATGAAACTCACGGTAGCAGTTGATATTTGTTTAACAACACATTGCTGCGGAGCATCCATCGGGTCTCACGACTTCGCGCGCTCGTCGAGTGACACGCGAATGCCTCGGCGCTCCGTCGGTGTGCGCGAGGGCGCAACACTTCGCGCATCCGTGTCGGGCTGTGTAAGCGAGTGCGGATAGAAGCGCACCGATGATGCGCGCCGCATAAATTGCAGCAAAACTGCTTATTCGATCAAACCGCTCAGATGATCAAAGCATCCTCTACTGACTCTATGAGACAAAATACAGGAGAAACACCCCAATCACGGCGCGAAGACGATTCGTGAAAAGCGAATGATAAATTCGGCTTTGCCGAGTTTTTGTACTCGACGTTTTCGCAGGGTCATTCATAAGTTTCGTCTCGACACACGCTCGCTCGCAGGCGGATTCGAATGGCTCGAAGTCGAGCTATTTCGAATTCGTATTTCCATCTTGTCCGTACGGCGTGAGCGCGCAGCGCGACTGCGCAAGAAGGGGCGACATGCTTGTTCGCACCATCCAACGACTGTTGTCCGAAGCGCAGCGGCAAGTGCCCGACTGCGAGTGCGTGGCGCTCGTCGACGTCGAGTCCGGGCTGCTCTTCGGCATGACTGACAACGCCTTCAGCGCGGAGCTGCGCGAGCTCATGGCCGCCACCGCTGCCCACTGGCTGTCGCACTCGCTGTCGCACCAGCTCGATCGCGCGATGGATCGAGCCGATCCCTCTTCGCGCGTGCAGTCGTTTGCCACCGTGAGCGGAAGCACGACGCACATCGTCGTGCGGTGCGCGGCGCACCCCGAGCGCGCTGTGGCCTTCGTCGTTCGATCCGACGCGGATCTGCACGAGAAAGTCGAGCGGGCGAGGTACGTCGCGACGCTGTTCGATCACGTGTTCTGAGGGATCCCCCCTGTTCGTGCACTTGTGTCGCCGCCCTCGCGGACGCTCCGCTTCACGCGGACGCCGGGCGACCGTCGCTCACAAGCTCACGGGCGTGCGCGAGGCGACCGAGAGCCAGTAGTCTCCGTCGGGGCCCGCCGCGGCGCGAAACGCCTCGTAGTCGTAGTGCGCGCGTCGACCGTTGGTGCTCGTGCTCGTGCCCGAGTATCCGCAGCGGACGCAGCCGCGCCACTGCCCTGCGGGGTCGTTTACGATCCATCCCGTGCTGTCGTAGCCAACAATGAGCAAGACGTGCCCCGCGCTCGTGAAGTACCCGTGCGTGATCACCGGCCGCCCCGCGTCGAGCTGCCTGCGGATCATCGCCTCGGTGCCGTTGTACGTGAACGCCGATCGCAGCCCGAATCGCTCGTAGAGCGAGGCCAGCGAAGAAGGGCTCTGTCCGGCGCTCTTTCCGTAGGTGACGTAGAGCTGGTCGGGCGAGGTGCTCTGGCCCCAGAAGTTGAGCAGCATCGCCGCGGAGGTGACGCCGCACGTCCCGCCGGGCTCGTTGCGGTTGTTGTACTGGTAGAAGTACGGCGCTTCGATCGCGCTCGCCGGAGGCTCCATCATCGCGGGCTCGCCGCCCATCGACGCAGGCGCGCTGCTCACAAACGACCGGTGCCATCGGTTGCCTTCGCACACCGCGCCGCCGCGCAGCGATTTGCAGCGATCGACCTCGGCAAACGTGAAGGGCCCGAACACGTTCTCGCCCTCGACGCAGTGGCCGGCCGCGGTGGCGTCTCGCGTGGTGCCGGGAGGGCAGTCGTCGCGGCCGCGAATCGAGCGGGCAAAACCCACGTTCCAACGCAGGCTGCGGCACGCGGCGTCGCCTCCGCCCGCGTCGATGCAGCGACGAATCATCGCCTCGGTGAACGGCCCCACCGCGTCCGTCGCGCTCGCGCAGAGGTTGAAGTCCGTGTCGTGCGCGAATCCCGCCGGGCAGAACACCGCGTTCGCCGCAGGAACCATCGCGCGATTCCACCGATAGCCCTCGCACACCGCGCCTCCTCCTCGCGCGCGGCACTGCTCGACCTCCGCCGACGAAAACGGCCCGAACACGTTTTCTCCCTCGCGGCAGTGCCTCGCGCTCGCGTCGTACGCCGCGCCTGGCGGGCAGACCTCCGCGCCGCGGATGCTGCGCGCAAACGCGACGGACCAGCGATTTCCCTGGCAGGTCGCCGCGCCGCCGCCGCCCTCGGTGCACCGCGCGATCATCGCCGTCGTAAACGGCCCCACCGCTTCGTCGCTGTTCGCGCAGAGCCGCAGCGCGCGGTCGTAGGAGAACCCCGCCGGGCAGAACACCGAGCTCGCGTCGGGCTCGGGCGCCGTCGATGGGACGGGGCTCGGCGGCGCCGCGCTCGATGCCTGCGCGAGCGCTTGCAGCTGCTCGATCGTTCCGTTGAACACGTCCACGTCGACGCCGCCCGAGATTCCGTCGACGTTGCCGCGGTCGCTGTACTGCCAGAACGTCCACGTCGACCAGTCTCGCGGAAGGTACGGGCACCGCACGCCGTAGTTCGCGACCCAGAGCTTTTGCCCTGCAAACGCGCTGGTGTTCGCGGCGAGCGCGTCCCAGAACCCGACGGCCGCGTAGACGATGGGCTCGCGCCCGGTTCCTTCTCGCACGCGCTCGATCCAACGACGAAGGTTCGCCACCAACGTCGCGCTCGACACCCCGTCGCTGCTCTCGACGTCGACCACCGGAGGAAGGTCTCCCGCGCCGAGCCGCCCCACTTTTCGAACGAGCAAGTCCGCCTGCGCGACGGGGTCCTGCGACGCTCGAAAGAACTGATATGCGCCGCGCAAGAGCCCTGCCGCGCGGGCGCCGCTCCAGTGCGAGTCGAACGACCCGTCGACGTATCGAACGCCGTCGCTCACGCGGATGAACGCGAATCGGCGTCCCGAAGCCCTCACGCGCGACCAGTTCACGGTCGGCTGAAACTCGCTCACGTCGATGCCCTCCACGACGCCGGTGCTGCCTTCGCACGCGCGGACCTCGTCCACCGTCCCTGCGAAGGGCGAGAGCGCCTCGGTCTCGTCCGCGCACGACGCGCAGGCGACCATCAACACGCTACCCGACAGAACTCCGCGCACGACTCGAGAGAGCATCATTGCGTGCAGTGCAGCAGCGTCCGTGCCCGCGTCGAGCGTCGAGCGATCACTCTGTGCGCTCGCGTTTGTGCTGGAATTTTAGCGGTGTTTCTCTTCTGTTCGGCGTCGCTCGACACGCGACAGCGCGCGAGGATCCCCCCCCACTGGGAGGGGCGACTCCCGGTTCACTGCGCGCTGAGCATCGCCTCGCACCGCTCGATCGCGTTGGCGCGGAGGTTTCGATAGAACATCTGGTACTCGATCGGGTGGTAGTTGCCCGCGCCCAAGACGCGGTCGAGCAGCGAGCTCATGAAGTCCCTCGGCGCGACGCCGATCGTTCGAACGCGAAGGACTCCGCCCTGGCACTGCGCGTCGGCGAACCCTGGCCGCGTGCGCGTGTCCGCGCTGTCGAGAAACACCGCGCCGAGGTTCGCGCTCGCCGGGGCGCGCGCGCCGTCCAAGCGCCAGGTGAGCGGGTTGACGCACGCGCGCTCGCCGGGGTCGATCACGCGCGTGTCCCACGCGCCCATCACGTATCCCTCCGAGCGCGCGTTGTAGGCGACGATGCACCGCAGCGCGCGAGGCCCGTCGCACAGCGGAATATCCGGCATCTTCGCCCGCAACCCGTCCGTTGTCGCGCGCGCGCCGATCAGGTACGCGGCCACCAGTCGCTCGCGCAGCGGCGTGCGCGAGACCCGTCGCTCGAGCAGCCGCTCGGCGAGCATCGAGCCCTGGCTGTGCGCCGCGATGATGAAGGGTCGACCCTCGCCGCGCCGCGCGTTGAACGCGTCGAACGCCCGCTCGACGTCGTCGTACGCCAGCGCGAAGGCCCGCTCGCCGTCCTCGCTTCGCTCGAGAAAATTCAGCCCGTTCGTCTGTCGATAGCGCGGCGCGTACACCGCGCAGCAGCCGTTGAACGCCGATGCTTGAATTCGTGTGGCGCCTCGATCGGTCGCGCCGTCGAGGGCAGGCGAGGGGACCGGCGCGTTCCATTCGCCGCCGAGAAACGAGGTCGGGTGCAGGTAGAAGACGTCCACGCGCGCCTGTCGTTGATCGATCGCGGTGAGCCCCTGGCCCACGAGGTCCGCGAGGTCTTCGGTCGTCGGCAGCGCGCTCCAGTGCGAGGCGCTGTTGTAGTCCGGCGCGCGCGGCCGCGGGCTCTCGCTGAACCTCTTGCTCGGGTGCATCGACCAGAGCACCACGCGCCCGATGTTGAGCCACAAGAGCAAGAGGCCCACGCACAAGCCCACGAACAGCACCAACAGCACTCGGACCGCGCGCTTCATCGTCGACGTTCAACCATCGTCGCCGTGATCGTACTCCCGAGGCCCCGCTCGTCCGCGTGATCGCGTGGCGTTCGCGGTACGATCGACGCGATCCCTCGCGATGCAGCGACCTTCGAGCGACCCTCGCCCCACGATCGCGGCCCCTGTGCTGGCGAGGCTGCTTCACTACGCGCGCGCGCGCTCGATCGACGCCGAGGCCGTCTGCCGGTCGCTCAACGTCGACCCCGCCATCTTCTCGCGCGCCGACGCGAGGGTGAGCTACGTCGTCGCCGAGGCGATCGGGACGCGCATCGAAGCCCTCAGCGGGGACGCGAACTTCGGCCTTCACCTCGGGCAGCAGGTGACCGACGCGATCGAGCGCGACCCGGGCGTGCTCGCGATGATGGCGAGCGCCACCGTGCGCGACGCGATCGAGAAGCTCTTGCGCATGCAGCGGCTGTGGGGCGACGGCGAGCGCGCGAGCGCGTCCTTCTGCGACGACGGAGCGCTGCGCTATCAATGGCGCTCGATCGCGAGCACCGACCCGTCCCGCAGGCACGCGGACGAGTGCGCGATGGCAGAGTTCGTCGCGGGCTTGCGGGCGCTCGCGGGCGACTCCCTCGCGCCGAGGGTCGTGCGCTTTCGTCACGAGGCTCCGAGCGATCGATCCGAGCACGACGCGTTCTTTCGTTGCCCGCTCGAGTTCGACCGATCGCACACGGGGCTCGAGCTCGATCGCGCGACGCTCGACGCCGCGATGCCCCACGCCAGCGAGCGATTCGAACAGGTTTTTCTCAGGCAAGTCGAGCGCTCGTTGGCCGCGCTGCCGACGGAGCAGACGTTCGTCGACCGCGTGCGCGCCGCCATCCGAGAGACGATCTTGCGCTGCTCGCTCGACGTCGTGGCGAGCGCGCTCTCGATGAGCCAGCGCTCGGTGCAGCGACGGCTGCGCGACGAAGGGACGACCTTCGCGGACGTGCACGACGACGTTCGTCGCGAGGTCGCGCTCGAGCTGCTCGAGCGAGGCGAGGCGATCGTGTCCGTGGCGCAGTCCGTTGGCTATCGCGACGCGCCGGCGTTCTTTCACGCGTTCAAGCGATGGACGGGGACGACCCCCGAGCAGGCGAGGGCGGCGCGCCTCGCGAAGTGAGCTCGTCGTCAGGGGCGTTGCCGCGATCGAGCAGCGCATTGGCGCGCTCGCGCAGTGCGAGCGACCTCGCTCGAGGCGACGCTCGTCGTATGCAGCAGCGCAGCACGACGCGGTTCTTTCTCTGGGCGTACGCGCTCACGTGGCTCCCGCAGCTCCCGTCGGTGCTCGCGCGGCGCGGAGTGATCGCCGGTCCGCCTGAGAAATATCTCGCGCTCGCGGGGCTCGGCGCGCTCGGGCCGATGATCGCCGCCGTCATCGAGAGCGCGCGCGAGGACGGTCGAGAGGGCGTTCGCGCGTTGTTTCGCCCGATGAAACGCTGGTCGATGGCGCCGTACTGGTACGCCGTCGCGCTGCTGCTCCCGGGCGCGCTGCTCGCCGCGGGGCTCGCTGGCTACGGTCTCGTCACCGGCCGCGATCCGGGCCCGCTGCTCTACCCGCCGATCGAGCCCGAGCGAATCGTGGCCGCGGCGCTGTTTCCGCTCGGAGAAGAGATTGGTTGGCGGGGGTACGCGCAGCCGCGATTGACCGCCTCGCGCGGCCCTCTCGCAGCCAGCGCGATCATCGGAGCGCTCTGGGCCTTCTGGCACCTCCCCATGTTCGACCTCGCCGCGCTGCCGCTGCGCGTGATGCTCAGCACGTTGCCCATGTTCATCGCGGGCGGCGTGCTCTTCACCTGGCTCTATGTTCGCACCGGCGGGAGCTTGCTCTTGGCCGTCCTGCTCCACGTCGGAGCGCACTTGAACAACTCTCACCGCGCGCTTCCGAGCAACCCGGTCCCCGCCGCGGTGCACACGGTGATGTACGTGCTCTTCGCGATCGCCCTTCTCGTGCTCGATCGAGAGACCTTCGCTCGAAGCTCAGCGCCTCGCGCGACGAACCCGTGACGCCATCGCGATCGCTGTCGCAATCGAGCTGATAATCAACAGTCCATTTGATTGTGTGTGCGTGTTTGTCGGCGTCGCGCATCCGCAGCCTCCGGGCGGCATCGGGCCCACGCCCGCGTCCGCCGAAGCCTCGCTCTGCGCGGCGTCTCTCGCGGCGGCGTCCGTGGGCGAGCCCGCGTCCCCGCCGCTGTCCATCGTCGCGTCTTGTTCGCTCGCGTCGGGCGTCGCGTCTCGCTCGCTCGCAGCGTCGGGCGAGGCGTCGGGCATCGCGTCGGGCGTCGCGTCCTGCGCGCTCGCGTCGGGCGTCGCGTCGCTCGCGGCGTCCTGCGCGCTGGCGTCGCTCGCCGCGTCCGCTCCCGCGTCGACGGCGCCGTACGTGTACGAGACCATCGTGGTCGAGCTCTGTCCCGCGACGTTGACGACGACGGGCTGCGTCCCTGCGCCGGCCGGAACGGTGCAGCGGATCTGTGTGTGCGAGCTCGTGATGGGCAAGCAAACCGCCCCGCCGATCGTCACGAGAGGAGTGATCCCGAAGTTGCTCCCGTCGATCACGATCACGTTGCCTCCGCTCGCGGGGCCGCTCGTGGGATTGATCCCGGTGATCGAGGGCGCGCCGTAGTGGTACCTCGACGTCGTTGTCTGCGACTCGACCGTGAGTTCGATGGGGAGGTTCGACCCTTGCCCCGCGGGCAGCGCGAAGGTGATCGCGTTGTGTGTCCACGTTCGGGCGGTGACGGGAGTCCCGTTGAAGCGCAGCGTCCCGCGGATGAAGAAGTTGCGGCCCGAGAGCGTGATTTCGGCGCCGCCCTGCGTGGAGCTGCCCTGCGGCGTCGCGTCGGTGATCGACGGCGGCGCGTACGAGACGAAGAACGGCGGCGACGTCGTTGCGCCCACCTGCACAATGGACGGAACGTTGATGCCCGCTCCCGGCGGCGCTGTGCACGTGATCCGAGTGTCGGACCAGGCCGTGACGGGGCTGAGCATTCCGCCGATGAGCACGTTGCCGCGTGTCGAGCCGAAGCCCATTCCATCGATGTCGATCGAGCCGCCGGTGGTCGGGATCAACGACGGAGTGGTTCCAGTGACGGTCTGCGCCTCGCTCGCCGACGCTGCGGCGAAGAGCGCGAGAGACAAGCTACCCACAACGAGCGATCGCTTCATGACCGCGCACCGTACAGCGCGTGGCGCGCCTTCGCTCGCGTTCGAAAGGGAGTGATATCTGCGCGGTCGCTCGCTCAGAATCCGCCCTCGGGGTCCTCGCTGTAGCGCCGTCCGTTGTCCCAGACGATGCGGTACGGCCTCGCTTGCACGACGACGATCTCGCGCGACGGGGTCACCAAGAACTCGACGTCCATCGCTCGTCCGTCCAGCCAATTTCCACCGGGAATGAACGCGTTGTGGATCGTCGTCAGCGCGTTGGCCAGCGAGCGAACCTCGGCGTCGTTGAGCAGCTGCCTGCCTCCCGCGCGCGAGCTCGACGAGAGCCGCTCGACGAATCCCGGCGGCGGATACGTGTAATAGATGTCCTGCTCGGGCACCTCTCCCGTGCTCGCGCTGGTGACGCCTTCGTCGCGGGTCTGGACGTTGATGAAATGCCCCGGACGATTGGCGTCGAACGGGTTGCCCGTGATCGCGACGCCGGTCGAAGCGGCGCCGTCGACGGACTCTTGCACGAGGACCGCCATCGCCACGCGCTCTTGGGCGATGCGGTAGTACGAGCGCTCTTCGAAGGCCTGATAGTTCCACACGCTCGACCAGACTTCGCGCAGGCCGGTCGCGAGCTGCTCGTCTGAGAAGTTCGCGGGGATCGCCGTCGACGAGTACAGCCCCGCGCCGTTGAATCCCTCGAGGTCCTCGGCGTTGGTGCTCGATCGAAGGCGCACTCGCGCCCCGCGCGCGACGATGGCAGCGATCCGCGCGCGCACCGAGCGCAAGAGCGCAGGGTCCACGGGCGCCGTGCGAATTCGCTGGCGAACGTTGCTCAGCGCTTGCTCTCGGGCCTGCGGGTTATCGTTGAACGCAGGGTTGCGCAGATACCCGTTGAGCGCCGCGTCGATGCGGTTGTTTCTCAAGTGCGCGAGGTACGCGCTGAACGGCACCACGAACCCCGGCGGAACCCGAAACCCCTGCGGCGCTCCCCCGTTGATCCTCGCCACTTCGCCGAGCTGCGCGGCCTTCGCGCCCGCGATCCTCGTGTCCGTTCGTCGCAGGTCCCGCAGCGCGCGCAGCTCGCTGAAGCGCTCGTCGAGCTCGGGCGTAAACGCGCTCGCCGGCCTGCGCGACGCCCACGCGCTCTCTGCGTCTCTCTGACTCGCGGCCGTGATGCTCCAGTCCTGCCCGTTGACCGTGAGCCGCACGAGCCGGCCTTCGAGCGCGCGCAGCTGCGCGTTGGTCATCGCGTCGCGCAGCGCCATGTTGGGCGTCCCGCGGTTCGCCGACAGAATCGCGATGTGACTCAGCGGCGTCTGCAGCTGCGCCGTGATCACCCCCGAGCACACCGGCAGGTCCAGCGGAACCTCGCTGAGCACCACCACGTCCGTCCTTCGCACGGTGGCCGCGGTCGGCGCGGTCGTGTGAAAGCGCAGGTACCCGAAGGCCTCTCCGGTGTTCAACGCTTGATAACGTGTGTTTGCAAACAAGTCGTCCGTGGTCACCACGGGCACCCGCGCGCGGATGCGGTCCATCTGCGCGACGTGCTGCGTCGCGATCGGGTGAAACCGCATCTCCCTGCCGAAATACAGCCGATCGCGCACGCGCTCGAAGGCCTGAATCGACCGCTCGGTGTCGTACACGTCTTGGGCGATGAGCTCGAAGGCCCAGACGTTCTGGTCGCGGTAGCGCACGATCGAGCCCTGCACGAAGCGGCGCTCGTTCGAGAGGTACTCGCGCTGCCAAAACGCCTCGGCGTTGGCGATGGGCAATCCGGGGCGGCCCAAGAAGCGGCGAATGAAGAAGTAGTGGATCTCCCACCGACGCGTTTGCAGAAAGTAGATCTGCCCGTCGCTCAGATCGATGACGACCTTGACGGTGTCGGTGTGCGCGGCGTTGTCGCGCTCGCGGCGGGCGGCCAGCGCGTTCCACGCGGCCTCGGAGTCGATGCGCGGGAGAAAGTCTCCGTCGACGATCCTCGCGCCGCTCGGCGCGCCGCCGTCGGGCAATCCCTGCACGACGGTGATCGATCCGCCGGGATTTCTGCTGGGATTCTCACCGGGGATGGTGGGGGGGCTCTGCTGAATGATCACCCCGCCCGGATTGCCGGCGACCGAGGTCGATCCTCCCGCGGGCCCCTGCGCGCCTCCCACGATTTGTACCGTCGTCGGCCTCGGCTGCGTGCACGCGCTGAGCACGCACAGCGCGATCGTGGGCCATGATTGTGAATACAGTCGCTGGCGGGTCATCGAAACCTCTCGGGCATGGTACGCGCCCGCTCGTGCGTTCGTTGGCTCCGTTCGTGACGAGCCTGCGTCGATTGCGACCGTAAGTGTGCTAGCCCCTCGCTCGTTGATGGGTCGACTGCAACCGAGCACGCTTCGATGGACCGCGCTCCTCGCGCTGGTCGAGCTGGGCCTTTGCGCGCAGATCGCCTGGGCGTGGTCGCTCGATCTTCGTTGGGTGAGCGTCGCGCTCGTGTGGCCTGCGCTCTCGCTGCTGACCGTCGTGCTCTTGTACGCAGGCGCGTCGCTCGGGATCAACACGGGTCCGTGGATGAAGTCCTCGCGCGCGGCGTGGCTGCAGCCCGTGCTCTGGCCGTACAAGTGCGTCGCCTATGCGCTCACGGTCTTGATGCGCGCGGTGCGCGGACGCGCGACGGCGCCCACTCAGGTGATCGACGGTCTGTGGCTCGGAATGCGCCCGTTCGACGAAGAAGCGCGCGAGCTCGAGGCGAACGCCGTGCACTGCATCGTGGACCTGTGCGCCGAGCTCGGGCCGATCGAGCGGCTGCGACGGGCTCCGTTCGAGCGGCTGGAGGTTCCGACGATGGACCGTTGTCCGCCGAGCGACGAAGACATCGATCGCGCGGTGCAGTGGATCGCCGAGCGTCGCGCGCAGGGGCAGCGCGTGTACGTGCACTGCGCGTTCGGGCGAGGGCGCAGCGCGATGCTGTGCGCCGCGGCGCTGTTGCGCTTGGGTGCAGCGAAGGACCCGCACGAGGCCATGGTGATCCTGCGCAGAGCGCGACCGAGCGTGAGCGTGAAGGGCGATCAGCGACGCGCGCTCGACGCGTGGGCGAGCAAGCGCCGCGAGCCGAGCGAGGGCGCCGAGCGGTGAGTTTGTAGGGTAGGGGGACGGTGTTCAAAAGTTCATTTGTTGCGCTTCGCGACCGCGGTTGATCGGCCGTTGCGCGCACGTCGAGCGCGGCGACGACGCGGCCACCATCGCGTGCGTCGCTCGCTCTTGCGCGGATATCGCCGGCAATCCGCCGCGCCGCGCGCGCTGTGCAGCCCATCGCGTCACAGCGTCATCGGCTCGCGAACACGCCAACAAATGAACTTTTGAACACCGTCCCCCTACCCTACAAAACCGCTACTTCACCGAGGTGTTCTCGGTCGGAAGCGACGAGGTGCGGCGCACTTCGAGCCGGTAGCGGCTGTTCGTCGTCTGGAGGTAATAGATCTCTTGCCCCGCGACGCGCAGGATGCGACGGACAGGGGTGGTCACGTACTCGTGCAGCCCATCGGGAAACTCGATGACGACCACCGAGCCCCGGCGAGGGGCACGTACGAGCCGACCGACCACCGGTCTGCCGGGCTTGGGTCCGAGCTTTCGGAGCACGACCTCCACGACAACGATGACCGTAGCACGAACAGAGGGGCACGCTACAGCCCTCACTCGCACTGAATTGCTTTGCTCACTTTCGCGTCGCCGCGCTCGTTGGACCCTATGAAGCGTGCTCAGCCCACATCGGAGTCCTCGCACTCCCACGACGCTCCTCGCGCCGAACGGCGCGTGCGAGACCGTCGCGCCGCGCGCTCGTCCGGCGTCGAACACCCGATGGTCGCGCGGTGTACGCGGTACTTGAGCGAGCTCGAACTCGCTCCGACCGAGGCCCAAACCGCGCTTTTTCAGCGGTGGATCGAGGACGTCGACGACCTGCTCCTCGTCGCTCCGACCGGCAGCGGAAAGACCTTCGCTGTCGCCCTCCCGCTCCTTTGTTCGATCGACGCCCATCGCGCCAACCACCTCGCCCACGGAACGGCCGCCCTCGTCCTCGCCCCCACTCGCGCCCTCGTCGAGCAGCACGCCGCGACGCTCGAGGCCATCGCTCGTGGACTGTCCGCCCTCGATCGTCGCGACGGGCTCATCCGCGAGCCGCTCACCGTCGCCGCTCGCACCGGGGACACCAAGGCCGCCGAGCGCTCGTCGCAGAAGAAGTCCCCTCCCGCGGTCCTCGTGCTCACCCCCGAATCGCTGGCCGTCTTGCTCGCGACCGACGCGCGCGAAGGGCTCGCTGGAGTCACGTCGGTGTGGCTCGATGAAGTGCACCAGCTCTGCGCGCACAAGCGCGGCGCGCTGTTGTCCACCACGCTCGCCGCGCTCGATCGCCTCGTGAGCGCGCGCTGCGGCCAGCGCCCTCGACGGGTCGCGAGCACGGCCACCGCGAGCCCGGTCCACGCGATTCGCCGCTGGATCTCTGGCGCAAACGCTCCGCCGGCCTCGCTCGTCGAAGCGGGAACCTTTCGTCCGCCCGAGCTCTCGGTGCTCATCCCCGCGTGCGATCAGCCCTTTCCTGGCGCGGGGTTCAGCGCGCGAAAGCTCTTGCCCGCCGTCGCGCGCACCATCGCGAGCGCGCCCGGCTGCACCATGATGTTCGTCTCGTCGCGGCCGCGCGCCGAGGCGTGGACGCAGGCCCTTCGAGACGTGCTCCCCACCTCGATGCCCGTGGCCTGCTTTCATGGCTCGATGTCCGCCGACGAGCGCGGCCTGGTGGCGCTCAAGCTGCGCCGCGGAGAGCTTCGCGCGGTCGTCGCGACCAGCTCGCTCGAGGCGGGAATCGACGTTCCAGACGCAGATCAAGTGCTCTTTCTCGGCGCGCCGACGACGGTCACGCAGGCGGTGCAGTCCGCCGGGCGCAGTCGTCATCGCCCCGACGCCATGCCTCGCGCGGTGATCGCGTGCACCGACGTGGCTGACGTCATCGACGCGATCGCCGTTCGTCGCTGCGCGAGCCGCGGCGAAATCGAGCCCGCCGCCTTGCGCGAAGGCGACGAAGACGTGCTCGTGCAAGCGGTCCTCGCGCAGTGCGCCCTCGCTCCCGCGAGGCCCGACGAGCTGCTCGTCGCGCTGAAGAGCGCGAGCGCGTTCGCCGAATTGAATGAAGACACGCTTTTTCAAGTGATCGAGCACCTGCGCACCGGCGGCGAGGCGCTCTCGGCCTACGACGCCGCGCACCGAATCGCGCTCGAGCCAGAGTCCGACGCGTTTTCTCTCTGCGACTCCGCCGCGCGCCGCGCCTATCTCCGCGCGATAGGAACGATCGTCGACGACCCCGCCGTCGAGGTCGTCTTCGCGAGTCGATTGATCGGCCGCATCGAAGGCCGCTTCGCGCAAGGGCTCGAGGTCGGCGATCGCTTCGCCCTCGCCGGCTCGGTGTGGAAGATCCTCGCGCGCACGCCCGAGCGCGTCGAGGTGAGCCGCGACGACAAGGGCCGCGGGCCCGTCGCGCGATGGACCGGCGCCCGCATGACCCGCAGCGAACTCGTCTCTCGTGAGGTCGCCCGGTGCTACGCCGCGCTCGATCGAGAGTGCGCACACGAAATCAACACGAGTGACTCCGACGCGCTCCTCGGCGCGCTCGGCGACGAGCTCTCGGTGGACCGCGCGACCGCCGCGCTGCTCGCGAAATGGACCCGCGCGCAGCGCGCGGTCAGCGCCGTGCCCACCGCCGAGCGCCTCGTGCTCGAGTGCGTCCGCGGACGGACGACGGACACGCTCGTGCTCTTCACGTTCGCCGGCTGGAGCGCAAACGAAGCGATCGCGCGCGCGTCGGCCGAGCGCTGGCGCGCGCACACCGGCGCGGGCTGCGAGTTCTCTGCGTCGGACATCGGGCTCGCGCTCACGCTTCCTCGTCGCGCGTCGCTGCGGGCGAGCCGCGCAGACGAGGCCCTCTCGCTCTTCGCTCCCAACGCGCTGCGCGCGGTCCTGCGGCGCACGCTCGACGGCTCGATGCTCGCGAAGAGCACGTTTCGCGAGGTCGCCCGGGTCGCACAATTGTCCACGGCGGACACGCGCCCGGGCGGAGCGACGCCCGGATTGCTCTACGACGTTCTTCGCAAGCACGCCCCGGGGCACCTTTTGCTCTCGGCGCTGGATCGCTCGATCATGGCCGCGCTCGACGTCGATCGCGCCGAGCGCGCGCTGCGCTCGCTCGCTGCGCAGCCGCACGTCCCCTTCTTCGTGCTCGACGCGCCGTCCCCCATGAGCGTCCCCGTCCTCGCGCGCGGCGAGCGAACCACGGACCGCGTCGCGCCCGACGACCTCGACGGAGCGCTCGCGCGCGTCGCGCACGAACTCTGGCTGCGCTCGGGCGCGGCTGAGCTCCCATGACCGCGCGCGCCGAGCTCGGCGGCCCGACCCTCGCGCTGCGCGACGGAGTGGTGCTCGTCGCGCCCGGAGCTGCGTTTCTCCCCGCAGAGTCCACGTTGGTGGTCGCGGACACGCACGCGGGGCTGCCCTCGGAGCTGCGCGCGCGCGGCCGCGCTGTTCCGCTCGGAGACGACGACGAGCTCTACGCTCGCGTGCGATCGATGCTCGAGCACACAGGCGCGCAGACGCTCATCGTCGCCGGTGACCTCGTCCACGGCCCGGGCTCGCAACGCGCCAGCGCGATCGAGCTCTTCGCGCGCGAAATGGCCCACGTTCGCCTGCGAATCGTGCGGGGAAACCACGATCGCTCGATCGAGGCTCAGCTCGACGCCCTCTCGATCGAGCACGACACCGTGCTGCGCGCCGGGCCGCACGTCGTCACGCACGGAGACGACGCTGCGCTCGTTCGAGCGCTGCGCGAAGAAGCCATCGCGCGCGGCGGTCGCGTGCTCATCGGGCACGTGCACCCCGCGCTCGCGCTCGACGACAACGAGGGGGCGCGGCGCGTGTGCCCCGCGTTCGTGAGCGCGCGTTCGCTGCTGTTTCTCCCGGCGCTCTCGGTGTGGGCGCGCGGCGGCGACGTTCGCTCACGCGTCGTGCGCGCGCAGCTCGATGAGCGCGCGGGGGACGATCCGCTCGGCGTCGCGGTGGTCGTGGGCGAGCGCGTGCTGCCCATCGGGCTGCTCCGCGACGGTGTTCGCTAGCGCACGCCCCCCCAACGGGCTCAGCCGAAGAGCGCGATGCTGTCGCCGTAGAGCGGAAACTGCTTCACGACGTCGCGATCGGTGATCCCCGCGAACTGGCGAAGCGCTCCGTGAATCGCCTTGGGCGAGAGCTTCTTGCCCGCTTCGCTCACTTGCAGCGTCGCGTAGTCCACCGAGCGCGGCCTGAACGCGGTCGAGCCGTCGCCGTCGGTCGTCGCGCCGACGACGCGGTTTCCTTCGATCCCTGCGCCCATCATCATGATCGACGTCGTGGCCCAGTGATCCTTGCCCTGCTGATCGTTGTAGAACGGCGGGCGACCGAAGTCCGAGCCGATGATCACCACGAGCTTGTCGCGGAGCATCAGCTCGTCAGCGCGGTCCATCACCTGCTCGACGCCGCGGAGCAAGCGCGCGAGCGCGTTGCCCTGGTTCTGATCGTGCTGGTTGTGCGTGTCGAAGCCGCCGACGTCCAAGTTGGCCGCGGCCGTCAGGCCCGCTTGATACGCGGCCAGCGCGACGTAGCCCTGACGCGCGATCGGGTTGTTGATGTTGCGGAGCTGGTCGTTGGTCGGCAAGAACATCAGCAAGCGCTCGAGCAGGTTGCCGCCCTCGCGCGTGGACGCGAGCTGACGCATGGACTGATCGAAGACCTGCAGCGACTGCCGGCCTTGCATCGTGCGAAGGCGCTCTTGCTGCGCGCGCGCGATGCGGCTGGCCGTGTCCGACGAGTGATAGACCGACATCGCGTTCGCCGGGTCGACGCGGTTCGGAAAGGCGATGCGACCGATCGTCCCGAGGTCGTTGACGCGCGTGAGGGGCACGACGCCTTGCGTGTTCTCGTAGCCGCCGTTCGACAAGAAGCCGAGCGGACGACCCGGAGCGAGCGCGGCGGCGATGAGCGCGGCGAGCGGCGGATAGCCGTCTTCCAAGTGACCCGACCACGTGTAGCGCGAGCCGCCGTCGTGGTTGTTGGTCTGCATGTCCACGCCGTTGAGCACCAACAGCCGCGACGAGAACTTCTCGAAGAACTGACGGTTGGTGTAGCCGCCCTCGGCCGTGTACGTGATGGGCGCGTAGCGAATGTTGCCCGACGAAGCGATGGCGCTCGCTTCGAACTGGCGATTCACAGGGTTTCCCTTCGGGTCGCAGATCATGGTCGGATCCCATCCGCCGCCTGCGTTGACGAAGAGAAAGAGCTTGCCGGTGTACGGCTCGATGCCGGTGTTGCCCGCTTGTTGAGCGAAGCCCAGCTTGCGCGTTGCGAGTGCTCCTCCGGCGGTGAGGCCAGCGAGGACTCCGAGGCTCATGAAGCGTCGACGATCCATAGGTGATTCTCCGTTCGATCTTCTGCGCTCGGCGCTCACTGATAGAGGAACTTGTAGTCAGAGAAGAGGTAGGTCATCACGGCCATCCACGCGCGGATCGTTCCGTTGCGGTCTTCCGTGATGCGCTGCGCTTCGGGCAGCTCCGCGCCCGAGAGCGGGTTCTGTCGGCCCTGGCACTCGTAGCGGAGGTTGTTGTTCGGCATGCCGCCCATGCCCGACGTGCGCGTCTCGCGCCACGTGTCCAAGAAGAGCTGGAACGTGCGCTCGACCTCGGGATCATCCGCGGACAGCTGCTCGCCCAAGATGAGCGAGTGCAGCGCGGCGATGTTCTGCTTGATGATTTGCTGGTTGCCCGGGACAGCGTTGCCGCCGGCCTCCGGCACGGTGTCGAGCTGCACGTTGCGGAAGAACCGACGCTCAGCCTGCGGGAGCGTGAAGTCCCACGCCGTTCCGCGGCACGCGACCTCGGTGGCCATGCGCTGCGCGATGCCCACGATGATGCCGCTCGGGTCCGCCACGCGACGAACGATCGTGTCCGAGTTGATGCCGCCGTACGGGAGGTAGAACTCCTGACGCAGCCAGTGGTTCCAGTTGTCGCGCCCGTCCGGCTGCGCGAGGCGCATCGGGTTCAGGTCGCGCATCCACGGGAAGCCCGCGATCGCGCGCACGCGACGATCGAGCTGCTCGGGCGTCGCGAGCATCGCTGTTCCGATGCCCGAGTGCGCGACGAGCGCCGCTTCGCGCTGGTTTTCTCCGGTCGGCATCACCGCCGCCTCGGCGCGGTAGATCGGCGACTCGAGCAGCTCGAGCACCGCCGTCTTGAAGTTCATGTTGCTCGCCACGAAGCGGCGCGCGATCCCGCGGAAGATTCGGTCCTGCTCCGACCACGCCGCAGAGCGCTGCGCGTAGAGCGGGTCTTGAAGGTCCGTCGGGTGCGCGAGCGGCTCGCGGTTCGAGACGCTCTTGTAGATGAAGCGCACCACGGACATCGCGAAGCGCTCGTCTTGCACGATGCGCGGCGCGATCCACTGGAGCGCGTTGCGGTAGTTCGTCCCGGGCATCGCTTCGCCCGCGAAGCCAGGAGGCGCCATGTCCGTGTACCAGGCGTCGTTCGGGTCCCAGCGCCAGTTCGTTCCGTTCGGGAAGAACCCTCGGAACGCTCCCGCGATCGGGTCGTTGATCGCGTGGCACGTGCGGCACGGGCCGTAGTTCATCGTCGGCGTCATGATCAGCGCCTCGGCCGCGGTCGAGTCGATCGGACGCTCGCCGACCTTCAAGATGTCCGTCGCGAGGAAGTACGCCTGAACGATGCGCGCGCGGTGACGGTTGCGGTTGGTCTGCGTCGTCGGATAGCGCGACAAGAACGTCGGCATCGAGAGCACGCCCGCGTGCGGATACGGCAGCGGCGACTCGCTTCGCATCGCGTTGTACACGCGGCGGTACGTGAGTCGCGCCGGGCGCAGGTCGCTGCCCTGCGCGTACGGATCGCTGAAGTTCACCTGCTCGGACACGCCGTAGACGAAGGCCGACTGCGCGTTGACCAGCGTGTAGTCCGCCGTGAGGATCTCGCCGAACGAGCGGTTCTGCCGGACGATGTACTCGAAGAGGTTGACCGGCTCCTGCGCGATCGCGTTGTTCGCGCGCAGCATGAAGTCGCGGCGCTGCTGGCACATCGCCGTGTTGTAGTCCGGGTTGTTTCCGTCGCAGCACGCGCCGCCGCCGCCGTAGGTGCCGCGGTTCGGAAAGTCGTCACCAGAAATCAAGTTGAGCGCGCGCTGATCGCAGCCGCTCGTGGTGATGTACGTGTCCGTCAGCATCATGTCGTTGAACGCCGTGCGCCAACGCTCGTAGAAGCCGTTCTCGTCGAAGATGGCCTGCATGACCGTCTCGAAGCCGCGCTGGCCGTTGGTCTGCACCTCGGCGTACTCAGCGTCGGTCGGCAAGCGGCCCACGAAATCAAGCGCGGCCTTGCGCAGCGTCGTGCGCCAGTCCATGAGCGCGATGCCCGACGGAGCGGCGAGCGATCCGTAGTCGGGGCAGTTGTTGGTCGCCTCGCTCGAGCCCAAGCGCTCGACGAGCCCTTGCAGCGCGGCGTGCTCGGGCGTTCCCTCGCGAACGACCTGCATTCCGCCGTGCGGAACCAAGCCGAGCGGCTTCGCGAGGATCAGCGGGACCTGCCTGCCGTTGACCTGGATGCTCTGCTGAACCATCGCGCGCACCGACGCGATGTTCGAGTCAGCGAAGTCCGGGTAGCTCGCAGGCAACAGCGTGAAGCGCGCGGGCGGGTTGTTGAGCGCCGCTTGTCCTCCGACGGAGTGACAGCCGAGGCACTTGGGTGCGAGCACCGGTCCCCATGCTCGCTCGAGAAAGTAAGTGCGGGGAGACTGGCAGCTGGTGCCCGGCTCTCCGATGGTGGCGTTGTTACAGCTCGTCGCGCTCGCTGATGCTGCTACGAGCGCGCCGAACATCGCCACTGCGCGGCCCTGGATCGATTTGGGTCGTCTGCTCATGAACGAGGAACTCCTTCTTCGCGAATGCAAAGCATGCACAGCTTCGCGAAGCGTGCGCGAGGCCCGATGTAGGCCTCGTTGCGCGCGCAACTTGTCCGCGTTCGCGCGCAAATTCACAGGCCATCGGAGGCTTCTGCGCGCGACTCGATTTTGTGTGCGCGGCGTCGATCGAGCCTTGGTTCTGCTGCCAATGCTCGGGGATCAAACGCGCGGCGCGCTGAGAAATCAGCGGTCGATCGCGAGTCGCTCAGCCGTTGGCGTCGTCGCTCGCGTCCATGCCCATCGGCACGCCGGTGTCCTCGGGCGGCGTGGGCATGTCCGTGGGCATCGCGTCGGGCATCGAGTCGGGCATCGAGCTCGGCGAGTCGACGCCCGTGTCGCGCACGCCGGTGTCAGGCTGAGACATCGCGTCCATGGCCGCGTCGGGGCGAGGCACTCCCGTGTCCGTGGGAACGCCGCTGTCCGTCGGCACGCCGCTGTCGGTCATCGGGTTCTGTCCGAGCGTGCTCACCCAGGTGCGAACGCAGGCGATCTCGCTCGCGTTGAAGGGCGGAGCGCCGAGGGGCATGCGCGCGCCGCACGTGGGCGTTCCGTCGGCGACCTTGCTGATGAAGTAGCTGCCCGAGCGATTGGCCGGGTCGATCAGCGGGCGGCCCATGCACGTGCTCGTTTGCCCGAGCAAGCGAGGACCGATGTCGGGCGACTGCAAATC
>JAXLYJ010000022.1:0-144312 GCA_046351515.1 Polyangiales bacterium | reverse complement strand
GCCCGCGGAATTCGCTGGCCCGTGATCCGCGGCGAGGACGGAGTCTGGAGAGAGACCCGCTATCGCTTCGTCGAGGGAGAAGACAAATACGTCGCCCAAGGAAAGCGCTTTCAATTCTATCACTCGGTCACGCGCGACGACAAAGCGCTCATCTGGATTCACTCGTACGCGCCGCCGCCCGAGAGCCCGGACAACGACTACCCGTTCTGGCTCTGCACAGGGCGCGTCCTCGAGCACTGGCACTCGGGGACGATGACCATGCGCGTCCCGCAATTGCGCAGGGCCATGCCGCAGGCGTACATCGAAGTGAATCGCCAGGACGCCGCGCGCTTGGGAATCGCCAACGGAGACCTGGTGATCGTCGAGTCTCGTCGCGGCGCGATCACCCTGCACGCGTGGATCGACGGCCGCGGCGCGCCTCCCGCGGGCAGCGTCTTCGTCCCGTGGTTCGACGAGCGATTGCTCATCAACCTCGTGACGCTCGAAGCGCACTGCCCGATCTCGAAGCAGCCCGATTACAAGAAATGCGCGGTGCGTATTCGCCGCGCTCCTCCGGGAGCGGTGGCGGGCACTACGCCCATCGCTGGAGCCCGGCCATGAATCGGGAGACCGAACGAAGGACCATTCAAGTCCTGGTCGCTGTGGTCATCACCGGCAGCGTCATGGGATTCATTGCTGGCGTGAGCGACACGGGGAGCCTTCGGCCCTACCGCGCTGCCCGCGCTCGCCTCGCTGGAGAGGTCGAGCCCGCGCCGACGTACGCCCTCGAGCGCGAGAATCGCCGCGGAAATCGCGCGCGCCACGGCGGCAACCTCGTCGCGATGGAGAACGACCGTCCGCAGCTCTGGGACCCCGTCCCTGCCGTGGACGACGCCGCTCGCCAGCAAGCGTTGGCGCACCGCGCCGAGCGCAGGGCGTACAACGGCGCGCCCCCGGTGATTCCGCACCCGATCGATCAGGGCGCGTACCCCAATTGCGCGACCTGCCACGAGCGAGGAATGCGCGTGGGACAACGCGTCGCCCCGATGATGTCGCACCCTCGCTTCGAGAACTGCTACCAGTGCCACGTCGTCAACACGCAGCCCATGCCGGGCCCAGCGCTCAGCGAAGAGACTCCGCCGTACCGCGACAACTCGTTTGTGGGACTCGAGACGCAGCCCTCCACGCGCTGGTGGGCTGGCGCGCCGCCGACCACTCCGCACTCGACGCTCATGCGCTCGCGTTGCGAGAGTTGCCACGGAGTCCTCGGCTCGGGCATTCGTAGCTCGCACCCGTGGCGACAGAGCTGCGTGCAGTGCCACGCGATCTCGTCGCAGTTGGATCAACGTCCGTCGAGCTTCGGAGAGAGCCCGTTTCCTGCGGCGCTGATTCCGGGCGGACCTCCCGTCGCAAACACAGGAGCGCCATGAACGAGCACCCTCCGCTCCCCGAACTCGAGACCGGCGAGCTCGACGAACCGACGCTCGATCGACTCTTCGACGACATCGCGAGGGACGCGCAGATCGTCGCGGTGCTGCTCAAGGGCGGCGCCGAGGTCCTCGCTGAAGGCGGAGGCGTTACGCTCGCCGAAGCGCGCGAGAAGCTGCGTTCGCGCAGCGTTCGGGGCGTGCAGCTGCGCTATCGGTACGGCGGCGAAGAGTGGTGGGACACGCTCATCGCAGCGAGCGATCGCGTGCGCATCGTGCGCATGCGCGCCCCGGCAGAGTGAAGAGGGCGGCCCGAGCTTCGTGAAGGAGTCGGCCTCATCGCGGGCAAAGGGGGGTCCGCCTCATCCCCGGCCCTTCTCCACGCCAGATGGCGTGGAGAAGGGTGCCTTCGCTGCGCATAGGCGCCGACTGGGACTCAGCGGACGCTGTTGAAGGGCGAGAGGAGTGCTCGTTCCGGCCGCAAACGCGCGGAGCTCGCTCTGCAGACGCTGTCTGTGCCGCGCCCATCCCGTGCTCATTGGCGGCCTATACGCAGCGAAGGCACCCTTCTCCGCGCCATCTGGCGTGGAGAAGGGCCGGGGATGAGGCGGACCCCCTTTGCCCGCGACGAGGCCGACTCCCTCACGACGATGAGCTGAACCAACTCCGAGACTCGCTGCCCATCTCAGACACCCACCTGATCCCTTTTCGGTATGCGCCGTGCTTTGTCTCGGGACACACGCGCGAACTCAGGATGCGCGCGGCGAACAGGAAGCGAAGATCATGTTGAATCCACGGGCGAAATCAGCGGCTCTCACAGCGATCACCCTCGCGGCGCTCAGCGCAGCAACTGCAGCAAACGCGCAAGCGACTGCACCCGCCACGAACGCGCCGCCGACGACACCGCAGCCGACGCCCGCCGAAGCTCGCGCGAACTACGCGCTGCCCTGGACGATGCGCCCCGCGATCGCGCCGAACCTCCTTCGACTCGAGACGTCGATCGGTATCCGCAATGACGGTGTCGCAGCGGTGACGTTGCTGACCGGTGGCTATGCAGTGCTGCCCACGAAGCTCGGCTTCTACGCGCGATTGGGCGTGACGAACTCGGTTCTCTCGACGCCTAACGCTCCGGCGACGAACAACATCGCGACGGGCGCCGTCACCAATCCGTTGATCATGGCGTTGTTTACGCCCGAGCTGACCAAGGGCCTTCGCCTCTCGGTCTTCGGCGCCGCGACGATCCCCGTCGGAACGGGCGGCGGCAACACCCCTCCCGCGCTCACGGCGAGCTCGATCGCCACGGGAATTCCCACGCGAAGCGCGATGGACAACGCCCTGTTCGCGGTCAATTACTTCACGCCCATCGTGGGCTTGGGCGTGGCGTACATGCGCTGGGGCTTCACGTTTCAAGTCGAGGCCACGGTGCTGCAGTTGATTCGCGTGCGCGGAGAGAACCACCGCTCGGCCACCGACGAGATGCGCACGAACTTCACCGCGGGCGCGAGCGTGGGCTATCTGCTCCACCGCTACGTCACGGCGTCGGCGGAGTTTCACTACCAGCACTGGCTCAGCGCGCCGAACCTGCTCAGCCCGCCCATGGGAACGCCCCCGTCCGTGAATCAAGCGTCGTTCGAAGTGGGCATCCGCGGCAACTGGGCGATCTCGCGCACGACCCTCGCCCGCCCGGGAATCGCCTTTGGAATGGGATTCAACGGCGCCATGGCGGACCGCGAGTACAAAGTGATCCACGTGGACTTTCCGATTACGTTCTGAGCGGGAGCGGGGAAGACCGAGAGATAGCGCGCTGACGCGATTCGGCGGGAGAATTGCGGTCGGGAGAGCGTCACGACCTCCGAGTCGAAGTTGACTGAGAGGGTGTTGGAGTGCATTCGCAGGAGATCATGCGGCTCGCCGCAGCATGAGTTGGATCGACGCCAATTGCAGCATTGCGCGGCTTGATTCTGGCTGCCGTTCGTAGTCTTTCGACAGGCGCCTCGAGCGCCCAAGCCACGCGAAAGTCCGTTCGACCACCCACCGCTGAGGCAGAGGAACAAATTGATTCCGTGGTTCCGAGCGACGGACGATGCGAAGCGCCATCCCGTTGTCGTTGGCCGCTTGCTGCAGCGGGAGACCGACGTAGGCGGAATCAGCAACCACCTCGACGAGCGTCGGCTCGACGGCCTTGGCCTCCCGAAACAACCTGGCAGCCGGCTGGGAGTCGTGCGTGTTCGCAGGTGTGATCGCTGTGACGATGGGAAACCCCTCGCTGTCGACCACGATGTGCCGCTTTCTTCCCAGGATCTTTTTGTTGCCGTCGTAGCCGCGCGGACCGCCGCTCTCTGTAGTTTTCGCGGACTGGCTATCAACGATGGCGAGGCGTGCCGATGGGCCGCGTCCGGCGGCCCTTCTCGCTTTTGGGCGGAGCGACTCCATGATCTGGTCGAGCACTCCGTTGTCCCGCCACTGTTGAAAGTACTCGTAAACCGTCGACCAATTCGGCAAGTCGTGCGGCATCATTCTCCACGGAATTCCGGAACGCACGACGTACAGCAGTCCGTTCACGATCTCTCGTCGATCAATGGGGTCTCGACCGGGGCTCGGCTTGGGAGCTGGCACGAGATCACGCAGCAGTTCCCACTGCTCGTCCGTCACATCTGTTGGATACGAAGCTCGGCTCATCAACGCCCACTATGCCGCGTTTTTCCACTCCAACAAGCTCTGACGCGTTGCTTCAGAACGACGTGCCCGTCATCGGTCTGACAGCAGATTCGCAGAGTCACCGCTTCAGCACCTCAGAGGGTGTTGGAGTGCATTCGCAGGAGATCATGCGGCTCGCCGCAGCATGATCTCCTGCGAATGCACTCCAACAAGCTCTCATTCGCGCAGTGCGAGAGTCGCCCAGCCGAGCCCAGTGACCACAGCGCCCGCGCCCGCCCCGTGCGTCCGCTGCTCCAGTCATCACACCATCACGTCTCGCCCGCTGTGCGACGAGCGACTGCATTTCGTGTGCGAACAATGCGCGCCATCCCCGCAGGGCCGGTGGGAGTGCCCTGATTGCGATCGAGCCGCGCGGGCCGTGATGCGTCGATCGCGCTTACCTCGCGTCTGTTGGGCAATCGACGGCGTTCGCCTCACGCTCGTCGCGGCAATGACCATCGCTCGACGCGCCCCACAGACACAGCTCGGGCGCGAATGTCATCTGCGATTGCGAGGCGAGATCCACCGAACGAACGCGCGTCGGTTTGCTCGAATACACTCGAAACGGAAACGCGACGATGAACGTCGGCGATCGAAACCCCTCGATTCGCATCTCGAGCAGCAATCGCCGAGCGCACTCATTGGACGCAGCCTCGCCAGTGTCGATGTCAGCATCAGCGACCCTCCCGTCTGCGCTGAACGTGAGAACGGCCACGGCGAACACTCGGTGCGGTCCGCTCGTGCAGCGACGAACGAATTCGTCAAAGGGCCGAATCGCGCGCAGTAGATCGTCGCGCGTGGGCTCCTCGAGCGTCCCATCACCGACCACCATCGCGCTGGCCGCCTGCGCGCGCTGAGCAGCTCGACTCTCGTGCGCACAGCAGCCCGAGAGCCCCACAACAATCCAGGCGCTCGCGACGGCTCTAGATAACATAGTCACGCCTCGGCTTTTGGATTTGCGGCGGACTCCATGGACGCGCCCGCGTATCGACAGTTCCACCCGCACAGCGCGGATCAAAATCGTGCCCGGTGCGCTGGCGATATGCGGTGTGAATTGGGTTGTACAGAGAGCGCTGTGATTCGTATTGTGCCCGGACGCTAGCGGCTTGCGCTGGATGGTCGCGCATAAATCGCTCCATTTTCTGCAGGTTCGAGTGCAACACGTGCAGTTCGGCTTCCGTGCGACGCAGCGAAGTATCCCCGTTCGGGTGGCATTCGTTCGTCGCAGCCGCTTGGCGCGTGCTTTCGCTCCGTGACCGTGCTCGCCCACCATTCGCGTGCTTGTCGTCCGCATCCTCGCCAATCGTCGAAGAGGAAGCGATCGTTCCTGTCGCTCTGCTGGCAATCCGCATTCACTCATCCTCCGCCCGGCCCCACAACACGCGTCGCTTCGCCGAGCGCGGTCGTATCTCCGCACGATTCGACACGTTGCGAGGCTCCGTCGGATTCGCGCTGTCCATCCCCTCTCGCCACCATCCCGCTGACGACAGCGCTCGCCCACTCCGCAACAAATCGCGCTCCTGCGCAAATGCGACGGCCCGCTGACCTTCGCGGTACACTCTGCCGCGATGCAGCAACGACTCGCTTCGCTTGTGCTCGTCTCGCTCGCCGCTGGCTGCGCTGTCGCTGAGACCGTTCCCGATGTGCGCCGCACAGACGCGACTTCGTCCGATCGCGGGGTGACCCCGACGCCCGACGCGATGACGCCGATGGACTCTGGCGTCAATCCCACGCCGGACGCGATGGTCGGCCCCACCTGCGACGGCGGACAAACGGTCTGTTCGGGTCGCTGCGTCGACACCTCCAGCGACGGAACGAACTGCGGCACCTGCGGCAACGCGTGCAGCGCCGGTCAGGTCTGCAACGGGGGAATGTGCCAGGCCAACTGCGCCATGGGCACCATGCGCTGCGGCTCGAGCTGCGTCGACGTGCAGAGCAACCCGATGCACTGCGGGCGCTGCGACAACGCGTGTCCGAGCGCTCCGAACTCGACCGCGACGTGCACCGCGGGGACGTGCGGCTCGCGTTGCTCGGTGGGCTTCGCGGACTGCGACATGAACGCCGCCAACGGGTGCGAGGTCGACACGAGCTCGAGCGCGATGCACTGCGGCCGCTGCAACAACGCGTGCACCGGCGCAAACGGGACGCCCTCGTGCAGCGCAGGTATGTGCTCGCTCATGTGCAACGCCGGCTTCGGTGACTGCGACATGAACACCGCCAACGGATGCGAGGCCAACACCAACACGACCGTCGCCAACTGCGGTCGCTGCGGCAACGCGTGCCCCGCGCCCACGGGCGGCACCGCGACCTGCATTGCAGGAGCGTGCGGCGGAACGTGCCCCATGGGCCAGACCCTCTGCACGAGCGCGTGCGTCAATTTGCAGACCGACACGAACAACTGCGGGATGTGCGGACGCATGTGCTCCGCGGGCCAGGTCTGCTCCGCAGGAGCGTGCGGCAATCCCCTCCCGACGCGCTACACGCAGACCGCTTCGACGCAGGCGTTTCTCAACGCATGCGCGTCGGCGACGCGCGTCACTGTGCTCGCCAGCGTCGATGACTCGGTCAGCCCCCTGACTACTCCGTTCGCGATCCGGTTTTGGAATCGTGACATCCCCGCGGGATCGACGGTCAGCGTCAGCTCGAACGGCAACCTTCAAATGGTGGCGAGCGGCTCGACGTCGCTCTCGGGCACGCTGCCGAGCGCGAGTACTCCAAACGCCGTGATTGCCGCGTACTGGCGCGACCTGCTCACGAGCGCTTCGGGCGTGTGCGCTGCCACCTTCGGCTCGGCTCCCAGCCGACAGTGGGTGATTCAATGGCAGTCCGCCACGCACTATTCGGGCGCAGGCGAGGTGCTCACTTTTGAAATCGTGTTCACCGAAACAACGAACACGATCGACCTCGTTTACAGCACAATGACTGGCGCAGCCGCCAGCGGCACGTCGGTCGGCATCGAGAACGACGACGGGTCGCTCGGCGTCGGCGGTTGCCCCGGCGGCACGTACTCGTGCGCTCCCGCGGCGAACAGCCGCACGCGATTCGTCCCCGCGCCGTAATCCCTCCGCGCCTTGCCTATCGCCCGCGCGCGCTGTAGTTCGCGTGCGCCATGAGCGAACTGCGTCGGCTCGAAAAGCGCTTGTCTCGACAGCTCCGCGCGACGTGCGAGGACTACGCGCTGCTCGCGCCCAACGACCGGGTGATGGTCGCCATCTCTGGGGGAAAGGACAGCTACACGCTGCTCGATTTGCTCACTGAATTGCGGCCGCAGTTGCCGTTCGCGATCGAGCTGATCGCCGTGCACCTCGATCAAGCGCAGCCCGGCTACGACGGCGCGCCGCTCGTTCGTTGGCTCGATGAGCGCGGCGTTCGCTACGAGGTCCTGCGCGAAGACACGTACTCGGTCGTCACGTCCACGCTCGAGCCCGGCGCCACGTACTGCTCGCTCTGCTCGCGGTTGCGCCGCGGGATTCTCTACACCGCCGCCGAGCGGCTCGGCTGCAACAAGATCGCGCTCGGACATCATCGAGACGACGCGCTCGAGACGTTCATGCTCAACCTGTTCTACGCAGGAAAGATGCAGGCGATGCCCGCGGGCTACCGCACGGACGACGGTCGATTCACGGTGATCCGGCCGCTCATCGAGTGCTCGGAGAGCGAGATCGCGCAGTACGCTTTGCTCAGGGAATTTCCTATTCTTCCGTGCAACCTGTGCGGCTCACAAGAGGGGCTCAAGCGCGAGGCCATGAGCGCCATGCTCGCGCAGCTCGAGAAGGACAACCCCCACGTCCGCTCGTCCATGCTCAACGCCCTGCGCAACGTCCGCCCCACGCACCTGCTCGACCGCGACGTCGCCCGCGCGTGGAACGAGCGCGACCCCTCCATCCGCCCCGCCTCCGAGCCCGACAAGCGCCCCGAGCGCGCCAGCGCCGAGCCCGTCATCCGCTCCGAGGGCCGCGTTCGCCTCGCCGTACGCGAGGATTGAAATCACTCCCCACAATTCAACCCGCCCCTGAAATCACTGGCTCTATCGCGCTCGACGCTGCGCGCGGTTCTGCGTCTTCTTCGCGAGCTTCTGGATCTCGGGGTTGCTCTGCAGCACTTCTCTCGCGATCTTCTGCAGCTCGGGGTGGATCTTGGCCTTCGGGTTCGCGAAGCGGCCGAGGTAGTTGATGTTCTCGTCCATCAACGAGCGCATGTCCTTCTTGACCTTGTCCTTCTTTCCGTCGGCGAAGCTCGTGAAGATCCGCGCCATCAACAGCGGAACTCGCACCTTCTCGAAATCCCCGTGATCCGGGTCGATCGTCGCGAGCAGGTCCACCGCTTCTTTCACCTTGCCCGTGCGCGCCCAGGTCTCGGCCACCACCGCGGCGAGCATTCCACGTTGCTGCGCTTCGCCCGCGTTGGCGATGGTGATCTGATCGGCCAGCTCGCGCGCGTCCTTCGGGCGGTCCTTGACGAGATAGAGCTGCGCTCGCATCGCGCGCACTTCGTCCTGAATGGGCGCGGGCGCCTTCGCGATGTCGATTCGCTCGAGGATCTCGAGCGCGGCGTCCGGGTCGTCTTGCGCGACGAGCTGCGCCTTGGCGAGCTGCGCGACCACGTCCGTGCCCTTGGCGTCCTGCGCGTCGAGCTTCGCGATCGCCGCGGCGCGGCCCTCTTTGCTGGCCGCTCCCTCTTTGATGATGTCCAGGACGTTGCGCTGCTTCTGAACCCAGCGCCACACCCACAGCAGCAGGCCCGCGACCGCAATCGTGAGCACCACGGCGATGCCCACGACAATCTTGCTGCCCGACGCAAACGCGGTGATCCAGAGCAGCGCGAGCGCTCCGCCGAGGATCGCGAGGTTGCGCTTCTGCAGTCCCGCGGGCGTCGCCGCTGCTGCGTCTGCGAGGTCCGTCACCGACGGCGGCTTCGAGAGCGACGAAGCCTTCGCCGGAGGAGCCTTCGACGGCGTTGCCTTGGTGGTCTTGGTTTCTGCCATGGGGTTGAAGTCCAGTGCGCGCGGATACCCGGACTGCGGCGCTTGCGCAAGCGCCCGGGGAAGCGGGGAGCATAGTCGAGACGGCGAAGAGAGCCTCGTACTTGGCGTTCGGCGGCCTCATCGCGGAGTTCGTCGGCCTCATCGGGGGAGTTCGTCAGCCTCATCCCCGTCCCTTCTCCAAGCCAGATGGCTCGGAGAAGGGTGCCTTCGCTGCGTATTGGCGCCAATGGAAACACCTGTTCGCTGCGTATTGGCGCCAATGGAACCACCTGTTCGCTGCGCATCGACGCCAATGGAACCACCTGTTCGCTGCGCATCGACGCCAATGGAACCACCTGTTCGCTGCGTATTGGCGCCAATGGAAACACCTGTTCGCAGTGAACGCAGCGAGCGATCGGTGCAGGATGGAGCACCGCGACAACGCGCAGCGAAGAGCGCTGCTCGCTGCAGTCGCTCACTTCGAACCAGGTGTTTCGATCCGCGCCGATGCGCAGCGAAGGCACCCTTCTCCGAGCCATCTGGCTCGGAGAAGGGACGGGGATGAGGCCGACGAATGCGCTAAAACCGCACCTCGTCGCGCTCGGTGAAGGTCTCGCGCAAGAGCGCGTCGAGGATGCGCGCCTCTTCCTCTCCGAACGCGTCCACCACGGTGCTGTCCAAATCCAGCACCGCCCGCACCGTCCCCTCGCTGTCGAACACCGGAATCACCAGCTCGCTGCGCGACCGATCGTCACACGCGATGTGCCCCGCGAACGCGTGCACGTCGGGCACCCGCTGGATCTCTCCCGTCCGCGCCGCCGCTCCGCACACGCCCCGATCGAACGAGATCGTCAGGCAGCCCATCGTCCCATGGTACGGCCCCACCTTCAGCGTCCGCTCGTCCACGCGCCGATAGAACCCAACCCAGTTGCACCACGGCAGCGTCTCCCACAACAGACACGCCAGCGTCGCTTCGAGCGCGATCGCGTCGCGCTCTCCTTCGAGCACCGCTTTGATCTGCGGAAGCGCTTCTCGAATGCGCGCGAGGCGCTCGCTCTCTGTCGGCAACACGTCGCGCGCCAGCGGCGCGAGGGCGATTCCTTCACTCATCGGGCGCCGAGGATAGCGCAACGAGCGAGCAATTTGCCCAGCGAACTCGCTACGGAACCGTCCGCCCGTTGAGCACGCTGTCCGTGCTGCGCGCCGCGCCGTGGCAGTCGTTGCACGTCACCTCGGTCTCGCTGACCATGTCGTAGATCACTCCGGGCCGCACCCCGCGCGCTTGAATCGTCACTCGATTCTGTGGGTCGATTTTCAACTCGAAGAACTCCCACCCGCGCGCGCCTTCGCTGTTGTAGCCCGCGCCACGCTTGACCATCGCGAAGATCCGCCACGTGTCCGGCGCGCCGCTCTCCATGGTCTTCACCAGGATCGTCCCCGTCGGGTACTCGACCGAAGCGTCACCGGACACCGCCGCGTCGCCGCTCGTCGCGAGCATCGCAGGCGTCGGTCGGCGGTACACATAGCGCTGCCCTTGCTCGTGCCCCGCGAGCGGAGCGCTGCCCACGGCGATCCGTGGCCACGCGCGAAAGTCGCTGAAATCTCGGTCGAACGCGATGTACGACTCCGCGCCCGAAGGCCCCGCGCAGCCGGCGAGCGCGCCGAGCGCGAGCAGCGAACACAGCGCGCGCTTCATCGACGGAGCCCTGGGATTCCCATGGCGGTCGCGGCGCGCTCCATGAGCGCGACGAGCGAGCCTTCGTGCATCGGATCGGTCTCTGTCTTGAGCATCGTCCGAAGCTGCCCGTACGGCGTCGCGAGGTGCTCGGCAGAAGGCATCGCGGGGTTGAAGCCTTCGGGCACCGCCGGCAGCGAGTCGCCCGGAAGCGCGCGATACGCCGCGTCCACCGCGTCGATCCTCGCTTGGACTTGCGCGGCTAGCGCCCGCTCGCTCGTGCTCTCGAGCCACGGTCGAAACGCGGTGAACGTCGAGCGCGCCCCTTCGAGGTTGGCCCGCATGTCCGCCAGCGTGTTCTGCGCGTAGCGAGACTCTTCTTCGCTCGTCGCCGCCTTGTCGAGCTTCTCGACCTGCTCTTGCATCGAGCCGATCACCCCTCGAAACGCCGTCGCGTTGTCGAGCGCGAGCGGGCGAAACTGTCGCTCCATCTCTTCGCAGTCACGGATCAAGCGCCCGACGAGCTCGTCGCGAAACTGCGTCGCCTCGACCATCGTGCTCGGCGTGCGCGCGGGCTGCGGCATGTTGGGCAGCCCCGCTTCGAACGTCTGCACGCGCTGCGTGATCGCGTTGGACCAGAGGATTCGCTCGACCGCGTGCATCCCCGTCACGCCCTGGCCGTCGAACAGATTGCTGTCCGCGCGCTCTGAGATGAACCCGTCGTACCGCTCGTCGATCGCCACGTCGGTCTCGGGAAACAGCACCGCGATCGCCCCTTCGACGCGCTCGTACGCCACGCGCATCCGACGCCACTCGCTCTGCATGCGCGCGATCGCCGCCGCGTCGTTCGCGTGGCTCCATCCGTCAGCGTCCGGGGCGGGGGCCGCAGCCTGCAGCGCCCTGGCCGCCGCGCTCAGCGCCGCGAGCTCGCGCGCGATCGTGTCCTTGGTCCCCTGCGTCGCGAGCTGCTGAGGGCTCGCGCAGGCGCACAGCGAGAGCGAAGCGCAGAGAGACAGCGCGAACCGAACGCTTTGCATCCGTTGAATCATCCGACGTTCCTCGATGTGACTTGAATTCGTAGACTGTAATCAAAGCCCGCGCACGAACGCGACGAGCCGATCGCGCTCGCTCTGCGAGAGCGCCTCGTACGCGCGCACCGAGTCGTTGGCCTCTGAGCCTTCGCCCGCGTGCGCGCGGATCGCTTCGTCCACGGTGGACGCGCGTCCGTCGTGCAGAAACGTGCGCGAAAACCGCATTCCGATCAGCGGCGCCGTGCGCCAGTCGCGCGGGCCTGCGCCGGCTTCGGCGATGCCGTCCGCGAGCGACTTGCCCATGTCGTGCAGGAGCAAGTCCGAGTAGATCTCCGCGCGTTGTCCGGCGATCGCCGCGAGGGGATAGTCCGCGCGCGTGGCCAGCGACGGAGCGTGACACGAAGCGCACTGCGCGCGCTCGAACAGCGCGCTCGCGGACGGGTCGGGGATCATCCGCGCGGGCATCGCGATGGCGCTCACGTAGAAGCCCACGGCGTCGATCTGCGCGTCGGTGAGGTCGATTCCTGGGTGCGCGTCGTCCGTAAGCCCGTCGGGGTTGGGGACCTCCGTCGCGAACAACGACGAGGTCAGCCCCATGTCTCCGCGAAACGCGTCCGCTGCGAACTCGCGCAGCGTCGCGACGCGAGACTTCACTCCGAAGCGCCCGAGCCTGCCGTCCATCAACCGCGCAACGCGCCCGTGCACCGCGCCCCCCGCCGCGCGCTGCTCCATCGCGAGGCGCTCGACCTCGCTCTCTTGCACGGCCTCGATCCAGCCTCGGCCGAACACCGCGGGCCCGACGCGCAGCGAGCGAAACACCCGAGGATCTTCGGGCGCGATCACTCCGCGCGTCGCGGGCGCGACGAACTCGGGCCGCACGACAGAGCCGAACGGAAGCAGCGCCATCGCGTCCCGCAGCGGATCTCCGTTGCTGTCGAGCGCCGCGAGCCTCTGCACCGAGCCCGGTCCGCGGCCGTCCCCAGCGTGACAGGCCGCGCACGAGGCGCGGATGTACACAGGCCCGAGGCCCTCGCTCGCGCGAAACGGCCGCTCGAACAGCGCGTCCCCCTCGTCGAACTGCGCGCGCTGCGCAGCGGTCATCATCGAGACAGGCGTGTTCGTCGGATCCGCTCCGACCGTGCGCAGCTCGGGCGCACAGCCAACGGCCCCGGCGAGCGCGATCCCCAACGGGAATACCCTGATGTCAATGATGATATTCGTTATCATAACAACCGTTGTTCTCTACCGAGTGAGCGGCGCCTCGTCAACACGCACTCGCTCGAGTCGTGCACCCAACGTGCTCGCAGCGATGGGCGACGCGCGCTCAGCCCCGATGCGCTGGGCGCGCGCGAGCGCGAGCGCGTAGAGCGACGAGGCCGCGAGCGAGCCGAGCACGATCGCCGGCACCGAGAGTCCGAGCCGCGACGAGCCCGCCGTGCACGCCACAAACGTGAGGATCGCCGCGCCCACGACGGGCAACACCGAGGCGTCCGCGCACTCGCGCGCGAGCGAGCTCATCGCGCCCTCCACCAGCGCACCAACGCGCGCAGCGTCACGCCCTGCGGCAGATCGACGCCGTACCGCTCTCGCACACGCTCGCGAAGGACGCGCTCGCGGCTCGTACGAAAGCGCCAACCGTCCGCCGCGCACAGCTCGAACTGGTCCTCGGTCAACGGAGAGGGAGTCAGCACCGACACGCCGAGCTCGAGGTCGAGCAGCTGTCGGTGCTCGATCTGATGCCGCGCAAAAAACAGGGCGAACGAGCTGCCTGCGGCGAAGTCTCGAAGCTCCCACCGGCCGAGCTGCGCGATCGTCACGCGGTCGTCGGGGTCGTGCGGCCTGCGCAGCGCCGGCGCGCGACGAAGCTCGGCAACGCCGTTTCGAATCGCGATTGGCCTGAAGATTTGCAGCTCACCAACGGACACATCGACGCTCATCTCGCGGCCCTCACAGTCGGTTTGCGTAGAACTCGACCACCATTCGCAGGTCCACCGCGACGAGCAGCGACTCGGTCGTCGGCGTCGCGCGCATCGTCACCTGCAGTGAGCTCTCTTCGAACTCGAGCCACTCGGGCCGGTGCGCGCAGCCCGAGAGCGCCGCGCGAACGTGCGCGTTGTCCCGAGACCGCTCGGCGATCGTCACGCGATCCCCAGGCAAGAGCCGAATCGACGGGATCGTCACCCTTCGATCGTTGAGCCGCACGTGCCCGTGCGTCACGAGCTGCCGCGCCGCGGGGATCGTCGCCGCGAAACCCGCGCGAAACACGACGTTGTCCAAGCGACGCTCGAGCAGCTCGACCAGCTTGTCTCCCGGCGAGCCGGCGCTCTTGCGCGCGAGCAGCATCAGGTTGCGGAGCTGCGTCTCGCCGACGCCGTAGTTGAACCGCAGCTTCTGCTTCTCGCGCAGGCGAAGGCCGTAGTCCGAGAGCTTCTGCCGCTGCGCTCCGTGCTGTCCCGGTCGCAGCGGGTTGCGCTCGATCGTGTTCGTCGTCAGTCCGGGCAAGTCGCAGCCGAGCGCGCGCGCCACGCGCAGCCTCGGTCCTGTGTATCGGGCCATCGCTCAACACCTCGGTGGGTGGGGGTTTCTACGGAAGGGGTTTATCTTGATAATTGAAAGTCGATATCAAGATTAAGCCATCTCGTACCCAGTGTTTTCTCAGGCGTCAACACAAATAATAGTGATCATCAGTCTCACTATTGTGAGACAAGCGGATGCGCTCACCGACGCGGCGCACGGCAGAGCGACGCGGGCGAGCGCCGATCAGCTACGTTCGAACGACTTTCGGACCGGCTCGTCCGCGCCCGACCTTCGCCCTCGCCTGCACTTTCGTACTCAGGAGTGTCCGCCGTGCGCGCCCCGCAATCACCCGTTGTTCTGCTTGGATTTTCGCTCGCGATCGTCGCCTGCTCGCCGCCCGCTCCGCCGACGGACGCCAACGCCAACGACGCGAGCACCAGCGATGTGACCGGCGATCGCGAAGCGCCGCTCGCGCCGATGCCCGCGGTCGAAGGGCTCACCGAGCTCGTCGATCACAACCCCGATCCGCGCGTGGTCGAGGTGGACCTCGAGGCGCGGCCGTCCGAAGCGGAGTTTCGCGCGGGGGTGATGACGAGGGTGTGGGGGTACGAAGGGGTTGTCCCTGGACCGATGTTGCACGTGCGCGAGGGCGATCGCGTGATCGTGCACGTGCGCAACGCGCTCTCGGTGCCGCACATCGTTCACTGGCACGGGCTGCGGATCACCGACGCGATGGACGGCTCGCCGCGGCTGCTGCGCCCCTTCGCCGCAGGAGCCTCGTTTCGCTACGAGTTCGTCGTCCCCGAGCCCGGAACGTTCTGGTACCACGCCCACAGCAGCAGCATCGAGCAGATCGAGCGCGGCCTGTACGGCGCCATCGTCGTGCACGAGCGAACGCCTCCCCGCTTCGACCGCGAGCGCATCTTCGTCCTCGACGACGTCAAGCTCGACGCCGAAGGTCAAATCGCCCCCTTTCTCACCACGGGCCCGGACATCGGCCGCGGCCGCACGGGCAACGTCCTGCTCGTCAACGGAAGCTCCCGCCCCCTCGCAGGGACCGTCGCGCGCGGCGCGCTCGAGCGCTGGCGCATCGTCAACGCCGCCAACGCGCGAACGATGTACATCCGCATCCGCGGCGGATCAGCGCTCGTCATCGGGACCGACGGCGGGCTCATCCCGACGCCGTACGAGCTCAACGAGCTCGAGATCGCTCCGGGGCAGCGCTACGACCTCGCCGTGCGCGCGGACCCGCCCGCGAATCCAGCAATGGACGCCGGCAGCGCCGCAGACGCGAGCGACAGCGACGGCGGCGACGCGGGAAGCGCAGAGCCCACGGTCGAGCTCATCAACAACGTCCCGTTCATCACCAGCACCGGAACGGTGCAAGACCAGCTCTTCACCCTCGCCCGCTACGGGTACAGCGGCGCGGTGAGCCAGCGCGTCGAGTACGCTCCGCCTGCGATTTCGCTGCCCGACACCAACCCCGCCAACGCGACGGACTACGCCCTCGCGCTCTCGGGTCGCGCCACGGCCACCGGCGTGCAGTTCAGCATCAACGGTCGCGTCGGCGTCGCGCACGACGGCCCGCCCGAAGACGGCGGAGCGCACCCTTCGGACGAGACCTTCACGCAGGGCCAGCCCATGCGCTTCACCATCAGCGCCAACGTGAGCCCCGAGCACCCGTTTCATTTGCACGGGCAGTTCTTTCAAATCATCGAGCGCGGAGGCGTCCCCGTCACCGACGAGCCCGGGCTCAAAGACACCGTGCTCGTGCGCGGACGAGAGAGCGTCACCATCCTCACGTACTTCGAAAACCCCGGCCGCTGGATGTACCACTGCCACATCTCCGAGCACGGCGAGAACGGGATGATGGGCGAGTGGAACATCACCCCCGCCGGCATGTAGCTCACCGCCCGCGACCCACGTCCACCGCCACCGAGCGCAGCGCAGCCGCGTCGTCTTCGCTCAATCCAGCGGCAAACTCACGGTCCGTCGTGAGCTCTCCGCCCGCCATCACCTCGTAGAAGACGCACGCCGTCAGGTACGTCCCCGCCACCGTGGGGTGCGATCCGTCCGCGTCGTGCAGCACGAGCGACGGCCGCGCCGCGAGCGCTCTGCGCCAGGCTTCTCCCACGCGAACGAGCGCCCCGCCGTTGCGCATCTGCGCCGTCGCGTACCCGCGCTCGAGCTCTGTCGTCATCGCGTCGAACGCTCCTCCGCTCCACCGCTCGGCGTACACGTCGCTGTCCGCTCGACGCGCCCACGTCGCGAACCACAACGGACGCGCGCCCACCGTCGTCGCGAGCGCCCCGAAGCGATCCGCGTACGCAGCGAACACCGTCGGCTGCCACAGCGGCTCGAGGCTCTGCCCCTGCAACACCACCGCGTCCCACGTGCGCTCTTCGAGCCGCGCGCGGGCCCCGCTCGAGTCCCAGTGCAGCTGCAGCGTCGCGCCGCCCACGGTCACCGAGCTCGCCGTGATCGCGATCGACGGCCGTGATCGCGCGGCGATCGTCGTGAGCATCGCGGGCAGATCGTTGACGTAGGTGTAGCTGTTTCCCACGAAGAGAACGCGCAGCGCGCTCGACGCGTCGCCAGCATGGCCCGCGTCCATCGCGTCCATCACGTCCATCACGTCCGTCGCGTCCGTCGCGCTGTCACCGAGCGAGACCGCTGCCTCGGCCTCTCGCGCTGCGTCCTCGCGATGGTCCTCGCGCGCGTCGAGCGCCGCGCTCGCTCGCTCGTCCTCGACGTGATCCGCCAGCGCCGCGTCCCCCATCGCCATCGCGCGAGGCGCACACCCGCTGATCGCAAGCCCGACGAACACGAGCAGCCGCATGGCGACAGCGTACCCCGCGGCCTGCGCCGCGTCGGCGAAGAGCGGCCCCCGCTTAAATCGTTTTAAGACTTCTACCGCAGCGGCAATGCGGTCGACAATTTTCATGCCAGCGCGCTCGGCGGTGCGGTCAGAACTGAAAATAGATAAACGGCACCGAGGCCGGCAGCGTGATCGACTGCAGGACAACGTACGCGGCGAAGAGCGCGAGCCCTCGAAGCAGCCAGTGCGCCTTTACGAAGGCGTCGCGCAGCGCGGTCCACACGCGATCCGGAAGCCCGTGCGCGATCGCCGCGCCCACCAGCGCCGCCACGAACCACCGCGGAACATTCGGGTGATCCAGCGTCCTCTCTGCGATCGCGAAGAGCACCTCCTTCGCGCGCTCGAAGCTCTCGGCCCTGAAGAACACCCACGCGAAGCACACATAGTGAAAGGTCAGGATCGCTCCGAGGCCCTTCGCGACGCGAGAGCCCCGCTCGGCGCGCGCGTCGGCCCACACCGTGAGCGCGGCCCACAGCGGCGCGAGGTACAGCCACCCGAGCGCGAAGTGCCCCCACGCTGGATCGACGGACAAGCGCGCGGCGAGCGCTCGAATCGCCGGTGAAATTCCACGATGAACGAGCGCTCCCGCGATCGCTCCCGCGCTCGAGAGCGCGACGAGCTTCGCGTGCACGGGGCCCGAGCGCTCGCACTGCCGCTGCATCGCGCGGGTGATGGCCAGGCCGCCGCCGTGCAGCGCTCCCCACGCGATGAAGGTCCAGTTGGCGCCGTGCCACAGGCCTCCGAGCAGCATGGTGATGAGCAGGTTGCGGTACGTCTTCGCGTCGCCCGACCGCGATCCGCCCAGCGGAATGTAGAGATAATCGCGCAGCCAACTCGAGAGCGTGATGTGCCATCGCCGCCAGAACGCCGAGAGGTCCGACGAGCGGTACGGCGTTCGAAAGTTCTCTGGCAGCGTGAAGCCGAGCATCGCCGCCGAGCCGATGGCGATGTCGCTGTACGCGCTGAAATCCAGGTAGATCTGAAACGCGTAGCCGTACACCGCGAGCGCGTTCTCGAGCGACGAGAAGGCCACGGGGCGGTCGAACACGCGGTCCACCAGGTAGACCGCGAGCGGGTCGGCGAGCGCGAGCTTCTTGGCGAGACCTCGGACGACGCGGAGCATTCCCTCTGCGGCGTGGTCTTCGCGAATGGGCGGCGGGTCCGCGATCTGCGGCAGAAACTCCTCTGCGCGCACGATCGGCCCCGCCACGAGCTGCGGAAAGAACAGCACGAACGTCGCGAACTCGATCAGCGACGGCGTCGCCTTGAGCTTCGCTCGGTACACATCGACCGTGTACGAGAGCGACTGAAACGTGTGAAACGAGATGCCCGCTGGCAACAGCAGCGCCGCGGGGACGAACGCCCAATGACCGCCGAAGAGCTTCACCAGCGACTGCGCGCTTCGGCCGAAAAAGTCCCAGTACTTGAAGACCGCGAGGATCCCGAGGTTGGCCACGAGCGAGAGCACGAGCAGCTCGACCGGAGCCCGCTCGCGTTGGCCCTCCCGCGTTCGATCACCGATCCAGAGCGCGAGAAAGTAGTCGAGCACCACGGTGCCCAAGATCAACGCGAGCAGGTACTGGTACGCCCCGCGCGTGGTGACGGCCCACGAGTGGTACATCGCCGCGCTCACCAGAAAGAGCGCCCATTGCCTGCTCAATCGCAGGGCCTTGGCGTCCTCGCGACGCGCGGCGAGCCCGCGAACAGCGCCCCAGCCGAGCAGCCACAACGGGTGCCCGAGCGCGCCGAGGTACGCGGACAAGAGCGGCAGTCGATGCGCGCGCGACGCAGAGATCACGGCGACCCCGAGCGCTGCGAGCGCGATGGCGGCGATGGTCCCGCGCGTTCGTTGACCGGAAGAGACCGCGCCCCATCGCAGCGCCGCGGCGAAGCCCGCGACGAACACGAGCGGACCCACGCTCGCTGCCGAGAGAGAGATCGGCGCGCCCGACCACGGCGCGAGCAGGGCCCCCAGCGGATCGAGCAATCGCCCTCCCGGAATCACCAGGAGCCACAGCCAATCCGCGAGCACCCACGTCGCGAAGCCGTACCCGAACAGCGAGAACCACCGTGCGAATCCTCGCTCGGATCGCGCCCCTTCGATCGAGGCGTACAGAAAGAACACCGCCAGAAGAAACGGGACGAACCCCGCGCTCGCGAAGCTCACCGAGGCCCTCGCGTCGGCGCGCCCGTCGCGCGAGTCGCAGCCCTGCGCGAGTACGCTTCGTACCCTCGAAGCACCGCGTCGAAGAGCGTGTCAGCGAGGACGTTGTAGCCCGCGGGCGTGTAGTGCGTGTGATCCGGCCACGCGAGCGGCGGCGTCTGCGCGACCCAACGCTGCACGGTTCCCTGCCCGCCCATGGCGGTGAGCAAGTCGTAGAACACAGCGTTGCTCGCGCGCGCCGCGCGACGAGCGGCGTCCGCCATGAGCGCGAGCTGCGCGGGCTGCGCGCGCGTCCCGTCGCGCGTGCGCAGGGCGAGGTCCGGCGGGCTCACGATGAGCACGACCGCCGTGGGCACGGCGGCGCGAACGCGGGTCACGAGGGAGCTCAACGCCCGCTCGAAGCGCGCGGGATCGAGGCGACTGGAGGCGCTCTCGTTCGTTCCGAACCATAGGAGCACGAGCGAAGGCGCGCGCGAAGCGAGCTGCGAGCCGAGCACGGTCCAGTCGGCGTTGTCGAGGTGCGAGGCCTGCGCGCCGATCGTCCCCGCGCTCTCGAGCGACGCCCCAGCGTCGCGGTCCATGGCCACGCCGTACACCTCGACGGGCCCATCACCCGCCGGGCGAATTGAAAACGTGTGCGCCCCGTCCGTCACGCTCACCCGATGGCTCGCCGCCTCGCTCGCGCCCGCGGTCGAGACCCGCTGCCACGGCTGCTGATCGACGCGATACTCGATCGAGCCTCCGCCGTTCTGCCTGCGAAAATACACGGTGAACTGCGACACGCTCGACACCGCGCAGCGCGCGCAGGACTCCACCGTGAACGCCGCCTGCGACGAGCGCCCGATCGCGCGGGCCAGGCCCATCCCGTACGCGCCCGACGCGTTGCGCAGCGGAGCGCGCTCAATCGTCCACGGCCCGCTCAGCGTCCGCCGCACGTCGCTCGCACCCCCCGCCACCGGGACGAACCCTCGCCCCCCCGCGCCCCACTGCTGCGCGATTCGCCTGCGCAAACGCCCCGAAAACTCGTCGCTCTCGGTGTGCGAATCCCCCAGCTGCACCACGGTCAACCGCGCGGGAGCAGCCCTCCGTTGCACCGCCGCGATCGTCGAGTACACAGCGTCCATCGCTCGCGCAGGGTCCTCGAGGTCCACCGATGACCCCGCGACGGCCTCGTCTCCGACCGCGCCCTCGACGCCGCTCGACGCCTCGTCGCGAACGGGGTTGCGCAGCTCGGGCGCGTACGGCTCGTCCGCCGCCAACGCAGCCGCTGCGTCATCCAGCGAGGCCAACGCCCCATCGCTTGATGGTGTGTGCGACGCGCTCGCGTCCGGCCGCGCGAACACGACGGGCTCGCGGTCGTGTCCGTACGGAGCGGCGCGCCCGATCTCGTAGCCCCCGCTCGTGACGGGCCTCGCCGCGCAGGCCGCGAGCGTGACGAGCGCGCTCGGGAGCATCCATCGAAGTGTCATCGGTCTCGCGCTCCTGCGTCCTGCGCTGCGCTGTCTCGTGGTGGTGCGTGGTGAAATCGATCGCGCGCTTCGAGCAGCGCGTCCGCGAGGGCGTCGGCGATCCGAGCGGCCCCCGCGTCGGTCAAGTGCGTGTAGTCCCCGTCGGCGAGGCCCCACGAGCGCCAACGAACGATCGAGTTGCGCCCGCCCATCCAGCGAAAGGTGTCCCACACCGCGCAGCCCGCGCGCCGCGCCGCGCTTCGCTGCGCCTCGATGATCGCGCTCAGCGCCACGCGCGTCGCCAGCGGCCCGCCGCGCTCTTCTGCGGTGTCCGGCGGAAGCATCACGAGACACGCCCCCGCGACGCGCTTCAACAGCCCATACAGCCGCGCGTGGTCTTCTTCGAGCTGCGGGCGCTGCGCGGGCCAGATGGGGCCGTGGCTGCTGTCGTTAGTTCCGAGGGTGATCAACGCGAGGTCCAACGAGAGGGCGCGCAGCGATTGTTCCCAGTGAGCGAAGTCTTGGTGCGCGAGCGAGCGCGCAGAGGAGCCGACGAGCCCGAGGTTGTCGACGATCGCGCCCGCCGCGCCGCTCTCGACGGACAGCCCGAACAGCCGTGATCCCGCAGAATCACCACGCAGGTTGATGGTGTGTGCTCCGGTCCCGAGCTCGATCGACGCCGCTCCGTCGACGAGCGAGACCCACGCGCCGTTGTCCGCGCGCACGCTCGCGGGCCGCTCTGCCAACGCGTACGCGCGCACGCGCATCGCCGCAGGGATCGTCACCGTCGCCATCGCGTCGGACGATCGCGCGTCGAACGCCGCCGCCCCCGGGCCGTACCGCTCGTCCGTCGAGCGCTGCTCCACCACGCTGGTGAGCGCGAGCGCAGCGCCTTCGTAGCGAACTCCGCGCGGGTGATACCAGCGCGTCGGCCGCTGCGCGAAGAGCCACCCCCAGCCGCCATCACCAAACTCCCGCTGCAACCGCTGGCGAAATCGCGCGGTGATCTTGTCGTCCGCCACGATCGAGTCGCCGACGTGAGCGACGCGCGCGATCCGTCGCTGCCCTCGTTCGAGCTCGCTCAGCCGCGCGAAGAACGGGGCCAACAGCGATCGATCGCAGGGCGCTCCGGCCTCGCTCGACGCTGGATCACACTGGTCTTCGATCGCGAACACCGCGCGGTCCGTCGGAGCACGCGCGCTCCATCGCTGCGGCAACGGCGCGGTCGCAGCGGGCTCTACGGAAGCGCCGCGGGACCGATCGCTCGATTGCGAGGGCCCCGCGCGAAGAGGCCCCGCGCGATCAACAGGGACAGCGTTGGCGCCGGGGACCGCGAAGAGCAACGAGCGCGCGCGCAGCCTGCTCGACGGGCGCGCGAGCACGAACGCGCCGGCGCACAGCGTAAACAACGCCAGCGTCGCGGTGATCGACCTTGGAGCAGAGAGCGTCACGAAGGGCGCCGATGGTACCCGTTCGTGCGAGACTCCCAAGCGTGTCTCTCTCGCTGCGATCGCTCGCCGCGCTCGTCGCCATCATGCTGCTCGTCGCGCTGGGCCTCTCGTGGACGTACGCGTCGTACACGAATGGTGAGAAATTGCGTGCGTTTCGACAGGCCGTTCGCGAGCAAGGCCCGTCGCGCGGAGGCCGTCCTCCGACGGAGGACGAGGTTCAGTCGCGCACGCAAGAGTGCGCAGAGCAGCAGCGAGTGAGCGCGCGCGACGTGAGCGTCGAGACCGTGGACACGCAGGGGATCCCGGGCGCGCTCGGGCACACGCAAGCGGGCATCGCGGTGATGAACACGATGCAGGTCACCTCGCGGGTGTACACCGTGCGAGGGACGGCGCGGGCGCGCACGCTTCTGTGGAGCAGCGAAGAGCCGTTCGAAGCGCAGTTCGCCGTGCGCTTGTCGGTGACGATGGCGCCGTCGATCGAGACCCACGCGCCATCGTTGCCGAGCGAGCCGTCGGTGCAGCGCGGAATGTGATCGTCACCACCCGGCCAGCAGATAGCTGGCGACGGTCTTCGCTCCTTCGGTCGTCACGGCCCCTCGCGACGCGCGGCCTTCGGGCTTGCGCGATCGATCGATGAGCCCCTGCAACACCCCTGCGTACCCGTCGATGAGCAGGTCGGGAAACAGCCCCGTGGGCATCGTGAACCGCACGATGAACTGGCCGTTCTCGCGAGCGGCGCTGACGTGAGTGCCCTCGTGAAAGTGCGCCCAACGAGCGGCTGTCCCGCGAACGAGCGTCTCGGGGTGCGCGAGCCCGAGCAGCGTCGAGTACATCCCGTCGGTGAGCGAGTGCATCACGCTGCGCCAGAACTCGCGAAACGACTCGCGATCGAGCCCGTATTCGTCCGCGGTCGCGAGCGAGATCCCCACGTAGTGCGTCTCGGGCACCCACTCGGACGCGAGCGGCGGACGCGCCACGTGCCGCGCGAGCTCGGGCGGCAGCGCCGAGGTCGCCCGCAGCGGCTTGAGCGCGAACGAGGCGCGGATGAGCGAGCCTTTCGCGCGACAATCCCCGAAGGACCCGAGCCCCGAAGGGAGTGTCGTGAGGTACGCTTCGAGCTTCGTCGCCATCGATGACGACGGTACCAAAGCTCGCTCGCGCCCGCGTGTCGAAACCCCGCTCTTTTCGCTGGGCTTCTGGAGGCTGAACTCATGCGCATCGTGTACGCGGTCACGCTCTCGGCGCTCTTCGCAACGGCGTGCGCTCGTCGCGCGGCGCCCGCCGTTCACCCGGATCCATCGACAGACCGCAGCGCGACGGCCATCGAGCAGACGCGCGAGGGCGTGGGGCCCGACGCAGCGGCGTCGCGAGCGCCGAACGCGACAGGCGCACGGGGCTTGAATTTGTGTGCCCAGAGCGAGCCCGAGACCGACGAGAGCGAGGCGTTGGGGCTCACTCCGCGAGTGATCCACGAGGGCGGGCGCGAGTACCGCCGGTACGATCGCGCGGATGTGTTCTTGCGTGTTCGACAGCGGCCGCTCGAAGCGGGGACGTCGAGCGGCGCGCTGGCGCTCGAGCTGCGCGGGCCGAGCACGGTTCAGCGGGACCGAGCGATCCCGTTGCAGTTGATCTTTCGCAACACGAGCGCGCGATCGATGACCGTGATCCGCAGCAACGACGGGTCGTACGAGCACATGCGCGAGCCCTTCGTCGATGTCTACGCAGAGAACGTGGCGACCCACGCCGTCTACCGCGCGGCGTTCGTCGGCGGCCGCTGCGGAATGACGAACCAACTCCAGGCCAGCGACCTCGTCTCGATCGCGGCCGGAGCGCAGAGCGAGGCGCCCGTCAGCGAATGGGCGAGGCATTTGCGCGAGTCGAAGATCCCCGCAGCGGGGCGCTACCGACTGTGGGCGGTGTATCGCATGTGCGGCTTCGATCGCGCGCACGGCATGGGGACCTCACCCGTCGCGCGACCGGCGGACTTGTTCGAAGGGCGGGCGGCGTCGAACGCGATCGAGCTCACCGTGCAGTAGCGCAGAGAACAATCTTCGACGTCGCGACCCGCGATCGGAGCCGTGCGAGACGAGGTCGTTCGAACGCCGATCACCACGCAAACGCCGGGACAAGCGGCGGTGGCCGCGAGGCAGAGCGAGATCCGCACGAACGCCAACGCGCTGTTGCAGCAGGCGGACTCCACTCGACCGGGGCCGAAGATCAACATTCCGCCGCCGCGCAGAGAGACGTTTCAGGGATTGGTGGATCGGCAGCACGACCGCGCGCTGCACCACGGCGCAGTGATGACTGGCGCGGCGGTGATCGTTCAAGCCCACGCGCTCATCAATCAGGCGCGGGACAACAACGAGCGCATCGAATTTCAACAGAACGCGAGCGCGTACGACGCCAACCGCACGGCGCTCGCTCAGCAGGCGCAGCTCGCGATGGATCACGGGGTGCTCGACGGACACCTCGCCGCCGCGGGCCGCCGCCATCGAGCGCGGAGAGGTCCCGTCGCTCAGCGAGTGACGTCGACGTTGTACGTTCCGTACGAGCTCGTGACGGTCCCCGTGATGCGCGTGGTGCCGGGGACGCGCTGCAGTCGCGAGCCCGAGCCGGACATGGACATGAGCTGGCCGGCCATCGTGACGTTGACGGTGACCGCGGCTTCGAGCTCGCCGGTCATGTTCACGGTGCCTGCAAATGTTCCGGTGAACGTGGGAGGACGCAGGGAGATGTCCATGGCGATGGGCGTTCCGTTCGCGGGCTTGCTGTAGATCAAGCGCAGCGCTGCGCCGCTTCCGCCGTCGCCGTTGTCCGTCACCATGTCTCTGTAGTCCGTGAGCGTCACCAGCAGCCGCATCTCGCGGTTGCTGCTCGATCCCTGCGAGACCTGCCCCTCAACGAGCATCGTCCCAGCCAGGTCTCCGCTCGCCATCTGCGGCGGGATGTTCGCGCTCGTCGCGGCGTTGAACCCGTCGAATCCCAGCGAAATCGCTCGGTCGACAGCCTTGTCGAGCCCGATGTACGCGCGACGGGCAGACTCGGTGTTCGAGACGCCACCGCACTGCGCCGCCAAGAGAGAGAGCACCGCCACCGTGAGGGTGGTCCTTCGATCGATGTTCTTGGTCATCTTATCGACGGTACATGACGTCGGTCCGGAGCACGTACTTCACTCCCTCGTGCACTTCTCTTCCCTCGTGCAAAACAGGGTGGAAAAAGAACAACCCGCTCCCCGTCCGCGGCTTCACGGTCACGCCGTAGTCCGGAAACGCAGTCTCTCCGCCCACGAAATCATCGTTGAGGTACACGAGGAAGGTGATCGCGCTCTCGTCGCGGTCTTCGACGCGCGAAAAACTCCCGTCGAAATGCAGCTTGAACCGCTGTCCAGGCTTGTAGCGGTAGATCCGAAACCGCTCGTTGAGCCCGTACGCCTTCCACCCGCCGATCTTGCCGGGGACGTGCTCTCGCACCCGTAGCCACAGGGCCTCGGCCCGTTCGGGATCGTCGAGGATCAGCCTGTCATTGTTTCGAACGGCCTTGTTCATCACCATCCCCCGCGAGGTCGTGATGAGCGCCTCTTCGAAGCCCAATCGCTCGAATTCTGCGATCAACGCCGCGCACTCGTGCTCGAAGAACACCTCGTCGACGGTCCAGATCGTCTCGTGGGCGGGCTTGCGGCGGTCGAACTCGGGCATCTCGGTTCCGCTCATTTTGCGCGGCGGACGCAGCGGGTGCCAGCGACGACAACCGTTCAGGCCGTGATTGACGGGCTGCGTCGAAACCCCCTATATCGCCTCGCAAAGTGCGTGGTCCGAGCCGTTTTCGGACCGTTCGTCACGGACTGAACGAGGATTCATTCGATGCCCATCGCGATGACACTGCTGGTGCTCGCCGCGCTCGCCGGCTTCGCGTTCACCGCGCGAAAGCGCGTGACGCTGCTGCTGACCGGCGCTCCCGAGAACCGCTTCGACCACCTGTTCGACCGCATGGCGGCCCCTCCCACGGGGACGACCCCTGACCTGGCGGGGACCATCCTCGTCGCAGGGATCTTCGCCCTGCCGGCGACGGCGCTGGTGTTGGCGCTCGCGTCCTTCGTGGCTCCGTCGGACGCCGTCGTCACGCCGATCCTGCGCGCCGCGACGCTCTTGCTGCTCGCGGGCGGCGGCGGACACGCGCTCATGTGGGCCCTTCGCTCGCAGATGAAGATGCCGAAGTACCCAGGCGCGGGCCTGGCTCACTACGGGATCTTCACGGGCTTCGCCGTGCTCCTTCTCCGCACGATCATCCTCGTGGGACGCGCGTTCGATCCGCACTTCAACCTGTGGATCCTCGATCCCAACGGCGAGATGCCGTGGAAGCTCCTCGGCGCGGGCTACGCGCTCATGAAGGACGCCGTCGTCGGCCTGGTGCTCCTCGGGGTGATCTACTTCATCAAGGCGCGCTTGCTCGACAAGCAGAAGCGCCTCGCATACGGCTGGCACGCGACCGTCGTTCTCTCGGTGATCGGCACGATGATGCTCACCGACATGCTCTACGACGGCTCGCTCGTCGCGAAGGCCGCGCTCGCGATGCCTGCGAGCGAAGGCGACCTCGGCGCGCGCACGATCACGGCCGCGATGCACGAGGCCTCTCCGCTCGGGTTCATCGTCGCGAAGATCCTTCTCGCGATCGGGCTCACGTCCGAGGGAGCGCTCACGGCGGTCGGCACGTTTGGCTGGTGGACGCACGTCGCGCTGGTGTTCGGCTTTCTCAACTACCTGCCGTACGGAAAGCACTTCCACGTCATCACGGCGCTCTTCAACGTTCTCTTCCGTCGCATGGACGCGCCGGGGCGATTGAAGCCCATGGCAGAGAACAGCGAGAAGCTCATGGAGATCGTGGGCGCGGCGGCGGAGCTTCCGAACCCGACGAACGCGCCGGTGGGCGTCGCGCAGCTCGAGCACTTCTCGTGGAAGAGCGTGCTGGATTTCTACACGTGCACCGAGTGCGGACGCTGCTCGGACAACTGCCCCGCGCACCGCACGGGCAAGCTGCTCTCGCCGAAGCACTTCTTGCTCGAGCTTCGCAATCACACGTACTCGCGACAGGACGAAGTGATGGCTCGCGAGGGCGGGCCGCGCGCGGGGATCGAAGAGTTTCCGCCGAAGCCCGCGGAGAGCGCTGAGGGCGCTGAGGGCGAGGCGAAGCCCGCGGCGAAGAAGGCCCCAGAAATCAAGCACGTCGACCTCGTCCCCGACGTGATCGACCCGGATATTCTCTGGGGATGCACGACGTGCCGCGCGTGCGAAGAGCAGTGCCCGGTGCTCATCACGTACGTCGACAAGATCGTCGATATGCGACGCAACCTCGTGCTCGTGAAGGGTGAGTTTCCGCACGAGCTGCAGAAGACGTTCAGCGCGCTCGAGACCAACGGCAACCCGTGGAACATCACGAAGATGGACCGCGGAACGTGGGCCGAGGACCTCGAGATTCCGTTGATGCGCGACGAGCCCAACGCGGACGTTCTGTTCTGGGTCGGCTGCGCGGGCAGCTACGACGACGGCGCGAAGAAGATCTCGCGCGCGACGGCGAAGATCATGAAGGCCGCGGGCGTGAAGTTCGCGATCCTCGGCGACGAAGAGACCTGCACGGGCGACCCCGCGCGCCGCGCTGGCAACGAGTTTTTGTACATGATGCTCGCCGAGCAGAACGTCGCGACGCTCAACGGCTACAACGCCAAGAAGATCGTCACGACCTGCCCGCACTGCTTCAACACGCTGCTCAACGAGTACCCAGACCTCGGCGGAAAGTACGAAGTGGTTCACCACACGGACTTCATCTTGGGCCTGCTCGCAGAGGGGAAGATCACGCCCAAGCGCGCGGTCAAAGCGAAGGTCGCCTACCACGACTCGTGCTACCTCGGCCGCTACAACAACGTGTACTCGAGCCCGCGCGAGATCCTCTCTCGCATCCCCGGCGTCACGCTCGTCGAGGCCGAGTGGAACAAAGAGAAGGGTCTCTGCTGCGGCGCCGGCGGCGCGCAGATGTGGATGGAAGAGCAGAACAACGACCGCGTGAACAAGCGCCGCACGTTGCAGCTGCTCGACACGGGCGCGACCAAGATCGCGACGGGCTGCCCCTTCTGCCAGACGATGCTCTCGGACGGAATCAAAGCGTTCGAAGAGGACCTCGAGAAAGAGGGCCGCACCGTCGAGCAGATGGACGTGGCCGTGATGCTCGAGAAGTCGCTCGCGCTCGACGAGTCGAAGCCCGTCGCCGACGCTGCAGAGTGACCGCCGCACCGTGATCGCCCGAAAGGGGGAGGGCGATCCACCGAGAGCATCACTTCGGGGGAAGTGAGCACCGAAGCGCACTGTGATCCGCGCACGCGCGTAGCACGCGCTGGTCCGCGCTCGGGGGAAGCGGACGGGAGGGGAGCTCGCGAAGCGAGAAGCGCAGTGTTGTCAAGCAATTACGTTATTTATAAACAATTTCATTTACGACGGATTCTTGGGCGTGAGAATTCTGTCTTCGACGGATGTTTTCATTCCGTCTGTACGGATTTCGCTCCGTGCATGGTCGGGGTTGGTTTGTCGCAGAAAGGTCGAAGCGCCCATGAAACGGCTCCATCGCACGAGCGGCCTGCTCGTCGCCGCGCTGTCTTCGCTCTCGTCCCATGCCTTTGCTCAAGCGCGCACGAGCGCCGCGCGACCCGCGCCGCTGCCTCCTCCCGGTGAGCAGTGCATCAGCGCCGAGCTCACTCGCGAGACGCTCGCGTGCCCGCAGAGCGCGATGAGCCTCGAAGCTCGACCCGCGCAGCAGCCCGCGGCGCAGAGGACGAGAGAGACGCCCGCAGCGCCACGGCCGTTGATTCAAGACACGCACCAGTGGAGGGGCTTCGTCGGGCACGATCATCACCTGCGAGAGCAGGCGCGGCTCACCGAGCGCGAGGTGCAGCTCACTCAAGCGTTGCTGCGCAACATGCCCGTTCGCGACCCTCATCACGCCGCCACGACGCTGCGAGTGGTCAACGTGCTGTTCGAGAACGCCGAGCTACACAACGACGCCGCTCACTTGCTCGACGAGTCGATCTTCGCTGCCAGACAACAGCGGTCCCCGCAGCTCGCTCGCCTCGAAGCGGAGCAACAACAGCACGCTCAGGCAACGCAGCGGGCACGGGCACAGGCGGTCAACTACCTCGAAGCGTTCGTCACTCAGCACGGGACGAGCAATCTTCTCGACGAAGCGCTGTTTACATTGGGCTTCGTTCGGATGCAGCTCGGACGACGAGAGGCTGCCCTCGAAGCGTACCAAGAGATCATCCGTCGAATGCCGCAGAGCCGGTACGTCGTGTCTGCGTACTTCGAGTTCGGCGAGCACTACTTCAACGCTGGAACGATGGACGCGGCCATCGCGTTCTTCGAGCGAATGCTCGGCGTCGCGCCCGCGGACCACTCGCTGCGCGGCATGGCGCTCTACAGGCTCGCGTGGAGCGAGTTCAACCGGCGCAACTACGAGGGCTCGCTGCGTCGCTTCTTCGAGACCATCGAGTGGGGCCGAGCCAATCAAGCGACGGTTGCCTCTGCGAGCGCGACGGTGCGCGCCGCGCGGGCCGAGCTCGTCACGGCGTACGGCGCGATCTATGGCGTCTCGCGGCCGCTGAACACCGCGCAGACGTTCGACACGTTTCGACGCTACGCCGAAGATGAGGCCGGCGCGCTCGCGATGCTCGAGAAGCTCGGCGAGCTCTATCAAGACAACGGGCAGTGGCCCAACTCGATCGCGGTCTATCACGAGCTGATGTCGCAGCGGCCGAGCAGCGATCGGTTCTGCCAGTGGCAAGCGCTCGTGACCAAGGCCTTCGTCGCGCAGAACCGACGCGGTGAAATCGAGCGAGAGCTCACGCGGCTCGTGGACGTGTACGAGCAGTTTCGCGGCTCGAGCTCTCGACGATCGAGCGAAGCGCAGAGCGCTTGTCGCGACAGCACCGCGCGCGTGCTCTACGACACCGCGTCGCACTGGCACCTCGAAGCGCTCGGCCAATCCGCAGACGGAACCCCGCAGACCCGCGGAACGCGCGACGCCCACACCATGGCCCGCGTCGCCGAGATGTACCGCACCTTGCTCGATCACTTCGGCGACCTCGATCAGGTCACCTTCCCCGACTACGATCGTCGCGACTGGCCCACGCGCTATCGCGTCGCGTATTTTCGCGCAGAGATCCTGCGGGCGCAGAGCGATTTCGCCGCGTGCGGCCCCGCGTTCGACCGCGTCGTCGAGCTCGATCCACGCGGCTCGTTCACGGAGGACGCCGCGTACAAAGCAGTGCTCTGCTACAACGACCTGTTCGCGCGAACGCAGCCTCGCCCCGCGCGAAGCACGACCGCGAGCGAAGACGCTGCCCCGCAACGAACGCTCGCTTCGCGGGAGTTCTCGGCGACTGAGCGTGCGATGTCCCAAGCGTTCACTCGCTATGTGTGCGTCGCGAGAAGCGCGCTGCACGGCGCGCCCGCAGCGAACGCGAGCCAAGACCCCGCGGACGATCCGCGCACGACGCTGCTCACGATTCAGTACCGACGCGCGTACCTCGCGTACGCCGCCAATCGCTTCGATCAAGCAGCGACGCTCTTTCGCACCGTCGCGCTGCCCGAGGCCAGCGACCCAACGCGATCGGCCAGCGACCCCGAGAACCTCCGCGAGATCGCCGCGGACCTCTACCTCGACAGCCTCGTCGCGCTCGGACGCAACGTGACCCCGGCGCGGCCCGCGTGCTTCGATCGCATGGAGAGCGAGCTTCCCGCGCTGCGCGCGCAGTACTGCGGCGAAGGCAATCGCGCGCAACACGAGTCATTTTGCCAGCGCGTTGATTTGTTGGGCTGTCAGCTCGGGAGGCAAAAGGCCGAGGCCCTCGGTCGCGCGGGGCGCTTTCACGAGAGCGCCGTCGCGAGCATTCGGCTCCTGCGCGATCGGCCCGAGTGCCGCGCGCGCGAGGACGTGCGCGCGGACGAGGTGCTCTTCAACGCAGCGCTCATGTACGACGCCGCCAACGAGCTGAGCTCGGCGATGCGCGTGAGAGAGCGGCTCGTCGAGGTCTACCTGCCGCGCAACTCTCCGTGGGCCATGCGCGCGCTCTATCGCCTCGGCGGAAACTACCAGGCCATCCAGGTCTTCGGCCGCGCGGCGGACAGCTACGAGCGGTACGCGGATTATGTGTTCAATAATCGAGTGACCTCGCAGCGCGCCGATGATCACGCGATCGAGCAGGCGGCCACGGCGCTGCGGCAAGCGACGCTCTTTCGGGTCGCGCTCGGGGACGACGACAAGGCGCTCAACGACGCGCGCGCGTTTGCCCAGCATTTGGGCAGCGATTCGCGGTTTCGACGACAGGCCGCGGGCGTCTTGTTCTCGATCGGCCAGCTCTATCAAGACCGCGCGCGAAGAATCGGCGACGATCGATCGCTCACCGCCGACGACCGCCGCGCTCGCTCTCGCTCGGCGTGGAACGACGTCGTCCGTCACTACACGTCGTGGGTCGATCGCTACGCGCGCGAAGGCACGCTCGACCAACAGCTGCAGGGCCACGTCGCGCTCGGCCGCGCGTTCACCGCGCTCGGAGACGAGGCCAACGCGCAGCGCTACCTCCGCGCCGCCGTGCAAGCGTGGGGCGAAAACACCGGCGAAGCGCGGATCCGCGAGCAGCTCGCGAGCGAGGCAGAGGCCGTGCGCGACGAGGCGCTCGAGAAGTCACGAGACGCCGTGGCGGAGGCGCAGTTCGGCCTCGCTGAGCTCGTCTATCAGCGCTTCATGCGAACGCGCGTCCCCAACTACCGCGGCGCGAGCACGCGCGCTGCGTTCGACGCGTGGACCACACGCACGCTCACGCCGTACATCCAAGGACAGCTCGCGCGGCTGCGCGGAGACGCCGAGCCCATGTTCGAGGTCGTGATGCGCAGCGGGATTCCGCACTGGCAAATCGCTGCGGCCGCGCGTTTGGCGGACATGTACATTCGGTTCGCGACGATCATCCGAGCGACGCCGTTTCCGCCCGATTGGAACCGCCCCGGCGAGCCCTTCACGACGCTTCAAGACGAGTGGCGCCTGCGGCTCGATCGCGAGACCGAGCCGCTCGTGCAACGCGCGACCGCCGGCTATCAAGCGTGCCTCACGCGGTCCACGCGCGCGCGGTGGTTCAACGAGTGGTCGCAGCTGTGCGAGCGCAACCTCAACGAGATCGATCGCGCTGGGTTTCCGCTGGCAGAAGAGCTGCGCGTGAGCGCCTCGCTGGTCTACTCGCGCCCGTCCAACGCGCGCGTCGCGTGGGTCGTCGACAACGTCGAGACCGAGCTGTGAGCCCCGCGCGCTGAGTCGCCGTTCACTCGCCGCGCGCGCAGCGAAAACCCAGGTCTCCGCGCGCTTCGCTCGGCTCGTACTCGCGGCGCGCGATCGCGCGAAGGGCCGCAGCCGCGTCCACAAACGAGCCGCCGCGCGCGACGCGACGCGTGCCCTCGCGGGCGCCCGTCGGGTCCACTTCGAAGCCCGCAGCGCTCGCGGCGCCCGCGCGGTCGAGCACCCACTCAGCGACGTTTCCGCTGAGATCCATCACGCCGAACGGCGATGCGCCCTGCGCGTGCGTAGCCACGGCGGACGCGCTCGATCCGCACCCTTGCATGCGCGCGCGCGCGCAGTCGGGCGCGCGATCGCCCCACGGGTAGATGCGTCCGTCGCTGCCGCGCGCGGCGAACTCCCACTCGGCTTCGCTCGGCAATCGCGCCACGCGCCACGCGCAAAACGCCCTCGCTTGCGCGTGCGTCACGTTCACCACGGGCGCTCCCGCGGCGCGCATCACGCCGAACGGGTCGCTCACCGCTTCGCACGCGCCCGCGGTCACGCAGCGGCTGTACTCGCTCGCGGTGACCTCGGTGCGGTCGATCCAAAACGGAGAAACCCGCACGATTCGCCCGGCTCCGCGCGCTCCCATCTCGAACGCACCGCCCGCGATCCACACCATGCCCGCGCGCGCGCCCGCCGCTCGTCCGCTGCCCATGCCCACGCGCGGAACGCACTCTCCACGCCCCACGCGCTCGGTGCCCGCAGGACACTCGGTCGCGCCCGTGCACCGCCCCTCGCGCGCGCTGTACGTCTGCCCCGCGTAGCAGCAGTGCACGCCGTCGCTCGCCCGCTGCATCGGCGCTTCGCACGCGCGAGGAGCGCACGCGACTCCGCCGTCTTCTCGCCCCACGACTCGCCCCGGAGGACACACCGTCGGCGCTCCGTCGCACCGCCCGTTGACCCACCGTTGGCCCGTGAGACAGCAGTGCCCCGCGCGATCCACGGGCGCGAGATCTTCGGGGCAATCCGCGAGCCCGGCCTCGATGGACGCGTCCATCGGTCTGCCTGCATCACGGTGCTCGACGCTCGATGGCGCGCCGGCATCACCGTGCGCGTGCTGCTGAGCGCGCGCGACGAGAGACCACGCCATCGCGCCCGCACACAGAGCCCCCGCAGCAACGAACGTGGTTCTCGAATTCATGGGCCTCGCTCAGCGACCGAGCAGGTTGCGCGCGATCACGATGCGCTGAATCTGGCTCGTGCCCTCGTAGATTTGCAGGAGCTTCGCGTCGCGCATGAGCTTCTCGACGGGGTACTCCTTCGTGTAGCCGTAGCCGCCGAAGATCTGCACGGCGTCCGTCGTGACCTGCATGGCAGAGTCCGCGCCGAACACCTTGGCGTACGCCGAGATCACGCTGTCGAGCTTGCCCTGGTCCACTTGAAACGCGGCCTTCAAGAGCAAGAGCTTGGTGGCCTCGTACTTCACGGCCATGTCCGCGAGCATGAACTGAATGCCCTGGTGCTGCGCGATCGGAACGCCGAAGGTCTTTCGCTCGAGCGAGTACGCCTTGCTCTCGTCGAGCGCGCGGCGCATCACGCCTGCGGCGCCCGCAGCGATCCACGGACGAGAGCGGTCGAAGGTCTTCATCGCGACCTTGAATCCGTTGCCCTCGCCGCCGACGATGGCGCTCTTCGGGACGCGCACTTCTTCGAACAAGATGTCGCAGGTGTTCGAGCAGCGCTGGCCCATCTTGTTCTCTTTTTTGCCGATCTGAACGCCCGGCGCGTCCGCGTCGACCACGAAGCACGTGATGCCCTTGTGCTTGAGCGACTTGTCCTTCGTCGCGAGAACCGTGAACCAGCGAGCGACGCCGGCGTTGGTGATCCAGCGCTTCTGGCCGGTGATCACGTAATCGTCGCCGTGCTGCTCGTACTTCGTGCTGATGTTCGAGACGTCCGAGCCAGCGTCGGGCTCGGAGCATCCGTACGCAGCGTGGACGGGCTCGCTCGTGAGCATGCCGAGGTACTTGGACTTCTGCTCTTCGGTTCCCGCGATGATGAGCGGCATCGCGCCGAGCATGTTGGCAGCGAAGGTCGTCTCGACGCCGAGGCAGCCGTACGCGAGCTCTTCGAGCACGAGGCAGTGATCGACGCACGAGAGGCCGAGGCCGCCGTACGCCTCGGGGACCTCGCAGTTCGCGAAGCCGAGCTCCCACGCCTGCTTGAAGAGATCCTTTGGAAAGGCTCCACTCTCGTCGAGCTCTCCAGCCACCGGAATGATCTGCGCGCGAGTAAAGTCGCGCGCGCTCTTGATGAGTCCCTGCTGCTCTTCAGTGAGGTCGAATCCGATCATCGCCCCGTCGCAATATCACAACACCGCCCCATCGGAACACGCACCCCCTCCCCGATCGTTCGCAATCAATGCCTCTCCTTCACGCTTCTGCTCGCACGATCCTCGCGGCGCTCGCGCTGTGGCCCGCGGTCGCATGCACGCCTACGCGCATTCGACCGATCAACACCGGCCCCGATCGCCCTCGCGCCGTCCTCTCGCAGGACACCTGGATCACCCCGAGCCCCGACGACCCGCGCGGAACGGACTCGCTCACGTCCCTCACCCGCACGAGCACCGCCCTGCTCGAAGACGGCTCGTTTGTCTTGCTCGGGCCCGACGGCTCGCCCGCGTTCGCCGCGCTCACGCGCGAGGGCACGCTTCGCTCGCAGACTCCGCACCAGGCGCCGGCGCAGCAATGCGCGCTTTCTCCCGCAGGAAACGCGGTGCTTCGTCTGTGCGCGGGCGCGACCGAGGGCGACGCGCACGCGTGGTGGATCGACCGCAGTCAGCTCGTGGCGCTGCCCGACCCCGTCTCGTCTCGCGCGATCTCGGATCCCACGGGAGAGAGCGTCGCGTTCGACGGCCGCTGCAATCCCGCAGAGCCCGACGACGGAACGACCTTCTGCTGGCTCCGTCGCGACCAGCCCCAATGGCGCGAGTGGAACGCGCCAAACCGCGCCAACATCCTCGCCGTTCGCAGCGAGGCCGCGCTCTTGAGCGAGCCCGGTGATCTTCGCGCGACGCTCGTTCACTTCTCGATTACCACCTCGCGACGCGTGACGATCGAGCAGACGGACCCCACGCTCGAGGTCGACGCAGCGACGTTTTCTCCGACCGGCGACGTGATCGTGCTCTCGCATCGCACCACGCGCAGCGGCGTGATCGAGTCGTTCGCGTGCGTCGCCTCGGTGGGCGTCCCGTGCACCGCGAGGCCGCTGCACATCCACGCGATGGACCTCGCCTTCGCCGATTCGCGTCAGGGAATCGCCATCGGCGCCCGAGCCAACGAGCTCTCGATCACCCGCGACGGCGGCGCCTCGTGGAGCCCCATTCTTCCATCGGGCCACCCCAACGCAGAGAGCGTCGCGCTGCCCGCGCCCCCGTCCGCGCGCTCGTCACGTCGAGTTCGTATCCGCCCCGCCTCGACGCTGGTGCAATGCAACTCGCACGTTTGTATCGCCGGCCGCTTGGTTCACCGCTGGCCCGACGACTAGAGCGGAGCTCAGGTTGGAGGGAAGACACGCCACGAGGAATCCCTGGGAAATATCCCGTGAACACTCGTCGCGTGTCGCCAACCGAACGCGGAGCCGCTGTCGTGCGCCTCCCGATCAGGGGAAGATGTCGCGCTCGTGGTAGACGGTCTCGATGCGCTTGAGCGACAGCGCGTACGCCGCCGTGCGCATGTCCACGTCCTTGGTGCGCGCGAGGTGCTGAACCTCTTGGTAGACGGCCTTCATCTGCTTGTCCAAGCGCGCGTCGACCTCTTCGAGATCCCACGACTCCGAGCGCTTGTTCTGCACCCACTCGTAGTACGAGACCGTGACGCCGCCCGCGTTCGCGAGGATGTCCGGGATGATCACGACGCCCTTGTCGAGCAGCGCCTTCTCTCCCTCGGGCGTGCACGGACCGTTGGCGCCTTCGACCACGCAGCGCGTCTGCATGACCTTCGCCTCGGCCTCGCCGATCTGCGCCTCGAGCGCCGCAGGAATGAAGATGTCGTTCTTCACCGCGAAGAACTCTTCACGCGAGATCGCCTTGCCCGACGGGTAGCCCGCCACGCCCTTGTGCTCGCGCACCCACTCGGTGAGCTTGTGCTCGTTGAAGCCCTCGGGGTTGTAGAGGTAGCCCGTGTGATCGCCGACCGCGATCAGGCTCGCTCCGAACTTCGAGAGGATCATCGCCGCGTTCGAACCCACGTTTCCGAAGCCCTGCACGGTGTACGTGCAGCCCTCGAGGTTGAAGCGGTTGTCCCGCGCCCACTCGGTGATGCAGTGAACGACGCCCTGGCCCGTGGCCTTCTCGCGGCCGAGCGTTCCGCCCGAAGCGACGGGCTTGCCCGTGACGACGCCGCGGCTGGCCTGCTTGTTCACGTGGCCGACCGTGTTCATGTACGTGTCCATCATCCAGGACATCGTCTGGCTGTTGGTCCCCACGTCCGGCGCCGGAATGTCGTACTCGGGTCCAATGTTTCCGCCGAGCGCGTGCGTGAAGCGACGCGTGATGCGCTGCAGCTCCGACGACGAGTGCTCGCGCGGGTTGACCTTGATGCCGCCCTTTCCGCCGCCGAACGGCAGCTTCATGAGCGAGCACTTCCACGTCATCATCGCCGCGAGGGCCTTCACGTCATCGAGCGTGACCGACTCGTGATAGCGAATGCCGCCCTTGTACGGGCCGAGGATGTTGTTGTGCTGAATGCGGTAGCCCTTGAAGAGCCGCACTTCGCCGCTGTCCATACGGACCGGGAAGTTCACGATCAGCTCGTTCTTCGGCTGCGACAGAAGATGCTCGACCGTGGGATCGAGTCCGATCGCCTTCGCCGCACCCTTCAGGTAGCCCTGGATAACCTGGAAGAACTCGTACTTGTTCGACATGCTCTCCGCTCGCCCTTCCGGCGCTCGACGAGGCGTGCGTTTGTGCTTCGCCATTCGCTGAGTCCGCGCGCGATCTATCCCCAGTGCCCGCGCTCTTTCAAGCACGTTGGCGCGTCAATCAACGCGACACAGCGCGTAAAGTAGACCGTAAATTCTGCGGTATTTCGCTTCTTCACGTTCGAGCATCGTTCGCCGAACAACCTTCGGCGATGAGACTGCTCGGCCGAACGAGACCGCGCGTCAACGCATTTCACCATGGAATTTCCACGGTGAATCGCGCTCGCTACTGGATGAGCAGGCCCGCGCGCTGCATCGCGTAGAGCACGCCCGAGACGAAGAGCAGCGCGTCAACGCGGTCCAAGATGCCGCCGTGGCCTGGGAGAATTCCGCCTGAATCCTTCACGCCGACCGAGCGCTTCATCAGCGATTCGCAGAGGTCGCCGAGCTGTCCGAGCGCGCCCGCGACGAGCGCTGCCATGATGCCCTTGCCCAACGGAAGCTCGGGCAGATACCAGAAGTGCGCGAGCAGAGCGCCCACCGCGCTACCCGCGAGGCCGCCGATCGCGCCGGACCAGGTCTTGTTCGGAGAGACCGAGGGATAGAGCTTCGGGCCGCCGATCCCCTTGCCCGCGAAGTATCCGCCCGTGTCGCTGAGCCACGCGACCATGAGCGAGAACACGACGAAGCCCGCGCCCACGCGACGCGAGCTCATCTCGTCGTGCACGCGCGCGAGCAGCGTGTTCGACGCGAAGCCAACGCCCAAGTACAGCGGCGCGAGCGCGAGCGCGGACATCCGCAGCATCGCCGTCTTCTGATCCTGCGGACGAAACAACGTGTACAGAAGCGCCAGCGGAACGACCGCCGTCAGCGCCAACATCACCCACCCCGCGCCGCTGCGCGCGCCGAAGTCCGTCACGATCAACAGCGCGTACAGCGCGAGCGTCGCGACGGTCCCCACCCACTTCGCGAGCCCGTCGTCCGGGTGAGTCATCGCGAAGTACTCGAACGACGCGACGCCCAGCGCGAGCGCCACGAACGCGCCCCACGCGAACCACGGGAGCGCATACAGAAGCCCGAGCAGCAGCGGAGCCGCGATGGCCGCGGTGAGCAACCGCGATCGCAGATTGCTCATCGAACGCCCTGAGCGAGCCCCTGCACCGCGCGCGGCGCCATCGTCGACTCGTTGTCGTTCTGCGGCGAGCGAAGCATCTTCACTTGCGCTCCCGTGAGGCCGAAGCGTCGCTCGCGAGACTGATACGCGTTGACCGCTTGATAGAGGTCTTCTGCTTCGAAATCAGGCCAGAGCTTCTTGGTGAAATGCAGCTCGGAGTACGCCGCGCCCCAGAGCAAGAAGTTCGAGATGCGCAGCTCACCGCCAGTGCGAATGAGCAAGTCGGGCTCGCCCACGGCGACCGAGGCGATGCGCGACTGCAGAAGCTCGGGCGTGATGGACTCGGGGTCCAGCGCTCCTGCGGCGACCGCGCGCGCGAGGTCCTTCGCAGCGTCCGCGATCTCTTCGCGCCCGCCGTACGAGAGCGCGAGCGTGAGCGTCATCTTGCCGTTCTCTGCGGAGTCGTTGGCGAGCGGATCGAGGACCATTCGCACCTCGGGCGGGAGCCTCTGCAGGTCGCCGATCGCTCGAAGGCGAATGCCGTTATCGAGGATCTCTCCGCGCTCGCTCACCAAGAACTCCCGCAGCAAGCTCATCAAGAGCTGCACTTCGATCCGCGGGCGCGCCCAGTTCTGCTCGGAGAACGCGAAGAGCGTCAGCGCTTCGACCCCGAGCCTGCGCGCCGCGCGGACCACGCGACGAACGGCATCGCTGCCTCGCCGATGGCCTTCGGTGCGCGCGAGGCCGCGCTGCTCGGCCCAACGACCATTGCCATCCATGATGATGGCCACGTGTCGAGGAAGGTTCCTCGCTTCGATGAGTGTCTCGCTCACGGCTGTCACTTGCGTTACCAGGGGCGGTACACTCGCTGGTTGACGGGCGCAAGCGGTCGATCGGCAAGCGGTCGCAGGGCGAGGGTGAACGGCGCAACGCTGCCTATCGACGCACGGTGATGCTGCGCTTACGCTGCGCTCGACATGGTGGCTTCGGCAGACTTCTACGCAGAGTTGGGTGTCGCTCGCAGCGCAAGCGCGGACGAGATCAAGAAGGCGTTTCGTGCGCTCGCGATGAAGTATCACCCCGATCGCAATCCCGATAACAAGGCCGCTGAGGACCGGTTCAAGCGCATCAACCGCGCGTACGAAGTGCTCAACGACCCGAAGAAGCGCGCGATCTACGACGAGTTCGGAGAGATCGGGCTGCGCGATGGATTCGATCCCGACCGCGCGCGGCAGTACATGCGCTGGCAGCAGGGGAGCGGCGGCGGGCCTAACCTCGAGGACTTGTTCGGCGGCGCAGACCCGAATCAGCCCATTGATTTCGGATCGATCTTCGATCGGTTCTTTTCGGGAATGGGCGGGATGGGCGGCGCCGCGAGTCCGTTCTCGGGCTTTCGTGGAAACGCGGGGCCAGCCACGAGGGGACGAGACCTCGAGGGCGAGCTCGCGATTGATTTCGGACAGGCGGTGCGCGGCGCAGAAGTTCCGATCAACGTGAATGGCAGCGAGATGACTGTACGAATTCCGCCTGGAGCTCGTGACGGCTCGCGCATTCGTGTTCCAGGAAAGGGACTGCCGTCTTCAGGCAGCGGTTCGCCTGGAGATTTGCTGCTCAACATCAAAGTTCGACCGCACGATCGATTCTGGATCGAGGAATCTGGCGAGCTCCATGTTCGGATACCAATTACCTTGAATGAGGCATTCAAGGGAGCGAAAGTTCGCGTCCCGACTCCGGACGGAGACGTCATGGTCACTGTCCCGCCACGAGCAAAGTCTGGAGCGAGGCTGCGTGTTCGAGGAAAGGGTGTGCCGGCGACCAAGAGCCGTCCTGCCTCGGACTTGATCGTTCACCTCGAACTGGTCTTGCCCGACGGCGAGAGCCCTGAGATCAACGCCGCGATCGAGACCCTCGAGAAGGGCTACGTGGGCGACCTCCGCAGCGACGTTCGTCTCTGAGCTCTCACTGAGGGGGTGAAGCCCTAGCTCATCGAAGCAGGGATCATTCGACGAGCTCAGCTCGGGTGATTCGATCGCCTGGCAGGACTCCGTCCACTGCGTCCATTCCTCGCACGACGCGTCCGATCCAGGGAAACCGCCCGTCCAAGTGCGGAGCGTCTGCTGTGACGACGAAGAGTTGCATCCCGCCGGTGTCCAATCCAGCGAGTGGAACTCCGACTGCTCCTCGCTCGAACGCCCTCAGCGAGAGTTCGGTCCGAGCGATCGAGTCTGTTCCTCCATAGCCGTCGCCGCGGGGATCACCTCCTTGGACGACGAAGCCAGGCACGACTCGATGCCAACGCAGCCCGTCGTATCGATGGGCCCTCGCCGCGGCTCGCAAGTTCGCCGCCGCTGCCGGAGCGCTCTCGAAGTCGAGCTCGATCTCGAAGCTGCCCGCATCCGTCACGAATCGAACTCGAGTCGATCCTGCGCGATCCACCCGTCCGTCTTCGGGCGCGCGAAGTCCCCCGTCCGTCCTGAAGGCTGCTTGCACCGCGCGAGCGCTCGAACTCTGCGCCATCGCGACCAACTCTTCTCGATGAACGAGCTTCGCGAGTTTGATGGCTTGAATTCGAGCCTCGAGCGTCGGTGCCTCAGGGGCTTCGAATGGCGCGCGGATCAGCGCGTCCCTCGCCGAGGCATCGAGCGCTCTCGCGAGTTCAGGATGGTCCACGAGGCCTTCGATCAACGCAGCCAACACTCCTGCATCGCGCTCTCGACTCAGCGTCGTGAGCAGGGGCATCGCAAACCCTCGCGGCAGCGCACAGGCAGCAGTCGCAACTTCGCTGAGAACTTGCGCTCGGCCCTGCGCTTCACGACGGATCGTGACGAGCTCGCGGGTGCGTTCGGCATCGCTGCCAGTCAGTTTGCCGAGCACCCGCGCTCGAAGAGCCAGCGCAATCCATCGTTCGCTGCCGGAAGCGCACTGTGCTGTTCGGTCTGCACGACCGAGCCAGCTGTCGATTGCCGCGGCGTCTTCGCATTCGAACCACGCCAGAGTCTCACCAGCGAGACCGCGCACTCGAGGCAGAGCATCGAGCGTCGCAACCCATCCCTGAGCGAGAGTCTGTTCCGGCTGAGCAGTGGCGGTGAGCTGCGTCGGCTGTGCTGGCGTTGGAACTCGACGCCTCGTCCATTGGGCTTTGGGAAGCCCGTCTCGAAGCGCTCTCCACGCATTGCCCCAGAGCCGGGGCGCGAGACGGGCACGTCGCGCCACGAATCGAACCCATTCGTTCCAGTCGACACTCGCGCTCGATGGTCCGTCGGCGAGGCTGCGCACGAGGGCGGGCGTGGCGTGAGCGCTCACAGTGGAGAGGTCGTCTGGGGTTGGGGTCCACGACACCATCCGCAGCCAGCGCGCGGTCGCGAGCTGTCGTTCGAGTGACGCTTGTCCGAGTCCTGTGATGGCGTCGGATGCGTCGGTCGGCATCGCCTGATGCTCGTGTTGAAAGCGAGCAGTGATGGTCGCCGCCAACAGATCTGCAGGCGCGACTCGTTCCCAGTTTGCGGGGAGTCGCACTGGACTTCCGCCGCGGGCACGGCCGGCCACAGCTCGCATGACGAGGTCGCGTTCTTCGATTCGCACCGCGTCCCAGAGCGTCGCGGTGTTCTGCGCTGGCAGACGCCTCGCCAGCAGAAAGAGTCGTGCGCGCCGACGCGGCTGGGTGTCCGTGTTGGTCAGCGATGTCAAACAGCGCTGCGCCTGTGCCGAGTCGAGCAGTCCATCGTCAAAGGCTAGATCGAGCAGGTCACGAGCATCGTCGGCGGGATGCTCACTCGTGCACGGATCATCTCCCGCGGACGGAGCCGACACATCGGGCAGCGATTGCGTCAGTGTTGCCGTCGGGATTCGTTGGGCGTCGTGGCGAGACGCTGTCGGTGCGGTGCGTGACGAACACGCCGCCAGTGTCAGCCCGAGTAGCGCCCGTTGAAGTGTCGTTCGCTGCGACATCAGGGGACTGGTGTAGCGCATCGTCGCGCCAATCCGTGGCATCGAATTGTTCCACGTGGAACATCGATAGCCGTGGAATTGACAGCGCTCGTATGTCACGCCTCAGCCCGAACTCGGCTCAATCAATGACCAATCAATGGTTCGAATCAGACCTCGACGAGCAACGAGCGGCGATGCGACTTCGCGAGCCGCGCACGCTCGAGTACCGCGACAACACCCATGCGATGCTGAACGGTCAGCTCGTCACCGTCTTCTGCGGCAACGACTACTTGGGGCTTCGATCGCATCCGCGCCTTGCCGACGACGTGCGTGAGCAACTAACACGCGGTGCAGTCGGCGCCGGGGCTTCCCGTCTTGTGAGCGGCGATCTTCCGATCTTCACTGAGGCCGAGAGCGCATTCGCACGACTCACTGGCACGGAAACAAGTCTGCTGTTCTCGAGCGGATTCGCCGCCAACGTCGGGACACTGCCAGCCATCGCCAACACCGGCGATGTGATCTTCAGCGATGCACTCAACCACGCGAGCATCGTCGACGGCTGCCGACTGTCTCGAGCGCAGACGGTGGTGTTCGCACACGCGAACATCGGTGCGCTTCGCGCCGCAATCAACTCGGCTCGACCGTTTCGGCGTGGCTGGATCGTGACGGAGTCTGTGTTCTCGATGGACGGCGATGTTGCGCCGATCGCCGAGCTTCGTTCCATTGCCGACCACGAGGGGCTGGGCCTGTACGTCGACGAGGCACACGGAATCGGGGTCTTCGGTTCAGGTGGGCGAGGAGTGTGCTCCGAGCAGAGCGTTCGCGCCGATGTGTTGATCGGCACTCTGGGCAAAGCGCTTGGCGGTGCTGGGGCATTCGTCGCCGGCAGTGAATCGCTGCGACTGTGGCTCTGGAACCGCGCGCGATCGTTTGTGTTCAGCACCGGCGTGAGCGTGCCCAACGCTGCGATGGCGCTCGCTGCCGTTCGACTGCTCGAGGCCGAGTCAGGACGCATGATGGCAGTGCGTGCGCGCGCCGTGCAGCTGCGTGCGGCGCTGCTAGCGCGCGGCGTCGGTGTGAGCGGTCGCGATGACTGTCCGATCATTCCCGTGATGATCGGGGACGACGCTCGGGCTGTGTCGGTGAGCCTCGCGCTGCTCGAACGAGGGTTCTTCGTCTCAGCGATTCGACCTCCAACTGTTCCACGTGGAACATCGAGACTCCGGATCACTGTGTCAGCCATGCACACTGAAGACGAAATCGAACGACTGGCAGCAGCGACCTGGGACTGTCTCCGATGAACAACGCACACCGCTGGGCGATCGCTGGCACGGACACAGGCATTGGCAAAACAAGGGTGACTCGCGGCGTCGTTCGAGCACTGACGACGCGAGCGCTGCGCGTGAGACCGCTGAAGTGGGTCGAAACCGGATGCGAGCCCGATGCGACTGGAGCCCTCGTGGGAGAAGACTCCACCGCGCTCGCACTCGCTGCGAATCGTGTCGATGAACGCGACCTCATTGGGCCGATTCGTTTTCGCTTACCAGCCGGTCCCGTCGCAGCAGCACGAGCAGAGGGTCGACAACTGACAGCGGATCAACTCGAGCGCGCAGTCGAAGCGAGCGCGAACGGAGTGGATTTCGTGCTCATCGAAGGAGCCGGAGGAGCCCTGGTCCCGATGACAAACGACCTTCTCTTCGCCGACGCCTGCAGACAACTGGCGCACGCAGACGACTTTGTGCTGGTGACCCGCGACGGTCTGGGGACGATTCACCAAACGCTCGCGACCTACGAAGCACTGCGCAACCGCGGCTGCCGAGTGCACGCGGTCGTCGTCAATCAACGAAACCAAGCGGAAGCGAACGACCGCACGAACTCGATCGAGCAGCTGCGGCACTGGATTGGAGCACCGCTCGTGCTCGGTCCCATTCCCCCGATGCCCGCTGCGACCGACGATCAACTCGCGAATGCGGTTGAGGCGATCGGTCTCGTTGAACGAATGAGCGCCGCCCTGAGACAGCGCACGTAGCTCACTTCTCGCGCGCCTCGGGCATGGGGCTGTCGTACGCCGGAAGTCCGGTGACGGCCTGGCCCAGGACAAGCGAGTGAATGTCGTGCGTACCCTCGTAGGTAAACACCGTCTCGAGGTTCAGCATGTGCCGGCCGATCGGGTACTCGTAGGTGATCCCGTTGCCGCCCAGAATGTCTCGGCAGGTGCGCGCGGTCTCGAGCGCCATGGCGACATTGTTGCGCTTCGCGAGCGAGACCTGAGCAGGCGTCATCTTCTTCGCCTGCTTGAGCTGACCGAGGCGAAACACAACGAGCTGGGCCTTGGTGATCTCCGTCAGGATGTGCGCGAACTTCGCTTGCACCAACTGGTAGCCGGCGATGGGCCGCGAGAACTGGACACGGTCCTTCGCGTAATCGACCGCGCACTCGAAGCAGGCTTCGGCGGCGCCAACAACACCCCAGGCGATTCCATAGCGAGCCTGCGTGAGGCAGCCGAGCGGCCCCTTCAGACCCGAGACGTTGGGCAGAAGAGCGTCCTCACCAACCTCGACGTCCTCGAGGATCAGCTCGCTCGTGACCGACGCGCGGAGCGAGAACTTGCGCTCGATCTTCTGCGCCGTGAACCCAGGCGTGTTCGTAGGAACGATGAACCCTCGGATCACTCCATCGAGCTTGGCCCAGATGATCGCGATGTGAGCGAGGTTGCCGTTGGTGATCCAACGCTTCGTTCCGTTGATCTTGAAGCCTTTGTTCGTGCGCTCGGCGCGGGTGATCATCCCGCCGGGGTTCGAACCGAAGTCTGGCTCGGTGAGGCCGAAGCAACCGATGATCTCGCCACGGGCCATGCCCGGGAGGTACTTGCGGCGCTGCTCCTCGCTTCCGTACGCATAGATCGGATACATGCAGAGGGCGCCCTGCACGCTGCAAAACGACCGAATGCCGGAGTCGCCGCGCTCGAGCTCCTGCATCGCAAGGCCGTACGCGATGTCGTTCATGCCCGCGCACTCGTACTCCTCGGGCAGGTTGGCGCCGAGAACACCAGCCTTGCCGAACTCAGCGATGAGCTCAGTCGGAAACGTTCCATCCTCGAAGTGCTTCGAGATGGTGGGCATGACCTTGTTGCTCACGAGCGAACGCACGTTGTCGCGCACCAGGCGCTCGTCGTCGGTGAGCAGGTCGTTGATGTCGTAGAAATCCGTCGCCATGTGGACACTTCTCCTGCGCGTTTCGCCGCACGAAACGCGGCGCCAACGGGCGCGCGGTATAGCATGCGGCGACGCACGTTCGTCAGCGCCGTGAGCGTCGCACAGGAGGAGCGGGGACAGCTCTCGGCTGCTCGACCGAGCCAGCGAACGCCGCGCGCGCCGCAGCCAGCACCACCAGCGCAGCACGATCGTCACACTCTGCAACGTGCGCGACCACGAGTCGCTCTGCGGTCCCGACGGTGTAGCCGACGAACCAGGCCTCACGGTCGTCCATCGCGACGATCCCCCGAAGCGGGCCCGGTTCGCCGAGGCGAGGGACGAGCGCCTCGTTCCAAAGAGTGGGCTCGGGCCCTGGGTGATCGCGCAGCGCTGAAGCCAGCGCGAGCGCATCGTCGATCGTGAGCGACCAACCTTCGCCGTTCGAGGCCAGCCGTGACCGCGCTTCGGGATCCTCGGGCACGGCCGGACTCGTCACGGCGAGCGCCGCGAACGCAGAAGCAAGCATCGACGTTCCGAGCCGAGGCGCGAGCGCGTCGAAGTACCCGCGACAGCCGAGCGCCATCGCGTCCGCAGGACGAATCAGTCCGTGCGGTCTCTCGCATCGCGAGCCGTCACAGCGAAACGTATCGTCCACATGCGTGAGCTCAGCGCGCGATGCGGCGACCAGGGTCACGATGTGCACCAGGGATCGAGCCGGGATCGCCACATCCGTCGGTCGCTCTCGAGTCCACACCTGTCCCTGGCGTCGATCGACCGTGGCGACTGCCGCAACCGCGCGTCGCGCAGCGCGGAGCTCGTCCCAACGAACGAGCTGCCACCCCGGCCGAAGCGACGACGCAGCATCAGTGACAGAATATGACCTTCGTCCACAGCGAACTCCTCCGAGCGAGAGAACGAGGAGCAGCGCGCGGCGTGAGAGCGACATTTCGACCCTGTATTTACCGGACAATCTGAAAATCAGCGCGCACCGAAAAACGAGTGCTTGACTCACAAGGCGATCCGATGCAGTTTCCGCCTCCCGATCGGGGCTGTAGCTCAGCTGGGAGAGCGCTAGAATCGCACTCTAGAGGCCGTGGGTTCGATCCCCATCAGCTCCACCAAAACGAAGATCGGAAGACGAGGCATCGAAGGAAACTTCGGTGCCTCGTCGCCATTTGGGGGTTTGGTGTTTGGGCTTCGAGTTTCGACTGCTCACCTCGCTCACTTGCCCGCTCGCATCGTCGCGGTGGTAGACCCCACCCCGACGCTCAGCGCGAGTCGACGCGCGAGCCGTTGGAGGAATCGATCGTGGCCAAGACGCTCAAAGACCAGTTGCTGACCGCAGAGAAACGCCCGCAGTTGCTGACGGACTGCGAGAAGCTCATCGACGAAGAGGTCGCTGCCAAGTCGGGCCTCTCGGGGATGGCCGTGAAGACCGCGTTCGCGATGGTCAAAGCCGTCAAGCCGGGCATCATTCGCGAGAGCGTCGACGCGCTCATCGACGACTTCGTCGCGAAGATGGAGCCGTTTTACACCGCGCAACAAGGCGGCTCGCAGGGAGTCGAGCCGTACTTCAGCACGCGCGCCGGAGAAGTCGCAGACGCGTTGCTGGGCGTGACCGACGCGCGCGCCGCGCGGGCGAAGAACGCGACGATCAAGAAGGCGTACGAGTCGCTGCGCCCGAAGGGCAAGCAGCACGTTGAAGCGGCGATTCCGCGGCTCTCGCGGCTCGTCGCGAAGTACGTCGGCGGCTGAACCGGAGCGCTCTGCGATGAAGCCTGCGATTCACCTCGAGGGAAGAGTTGCGGTCATCACCGGCGCCTCGCGCGGCATCGGCGAGGCGATCGCTGAGTGCTTCGCCGCCCACGGAGCGGCGGTCGTCCTCGCGTCGCGCAAGGTCGACGCGTGCGAACAGGTCGCACACAAAATCAACCGTGACGGCGGTCGCGCGCTCGCGCTCGCCGCGCACGCAGGAAGGCCCGAGGATCTCCACGCGCTCATCGCTCGCGCGGCCGAGCACTTCGGCAAGGTCGATGTCCTGGTCAACAACGCGGCGACCAACCCGCACTTCGGCCCGATGGTGAGCGTCGACGGAGGCGCTTGGGACAAGACCTTCGAAGTGAACACGCGCGGGTACTTCGAAGCGACGCGCGCGTTTGTCGAGCACGTGACCGCGCGCAACGCGCAGGGCTCGGTCGTCAACGTCGCGAGCATTCAGGGCCTCGGGGCCGCGATGACTCAAGGCGTGTATGGGATGACCAAAGCCGCGGTGATCTCGATGACCAAGACGCTCGCCGCAGAGCTCGGCCCGTCGGGCATTCGAGTCAACGCCATCGCGCCTGGGCTCGTGAAGACGCGCTTCGCCTCGGCGATCGTCGAGAACGAAGACCTGGTCAAACACGTGGTGGATCGCACCCCGCTCGGTCGCTATGCGACGCCTGAAGAGATCGCGCCCGCCGCGCTGTACCTCGCGTCCGACGCTGCTTCGTACGTGACAGGGCACACGCTGGTGATCGACGGCGGATTCACCCTGGGCTGAGCGCGCTTACGAAGCGTCGGGGGAGGGGGTGCGGACGCGCAGCATTCCTCCGGGATCGACAGAGAGATCGCGCCCGCCGATGGTCCACACGCGCGGCGAGGGCGTGAGGTTGGTGAACTCGAGCGTCGAGACGCCGTCGGCGCCGAGCGTGTTTCGCGCGAGCGTCGACTGTGCGAGAGAAGCGTCGTCTGCGAGCGAGATCACCGCTTGCTGCGTCCAGCGTTCGCTCACCCACGAGAGCTCAATCGCTGCGCCGCCGGCCCATGGCAGCGCTCGCGCCGTGCACGTCGCAGGGCGATCATCGGAGCGCGGCGTGTCGATGACGACCGACGACGGAGCGCGCGTCGGCAGCGAGTAGTCGACGCGGCACGCGCGAGCGACGTCGATCGAGAGCGAGACGCGCCCGTTCGAGAGCGTCCATCGTGAACCCGCGCGCTGCGCAGTGGCGCGAGGGGCGCCGCTCGATCGAGGAGAGGTGCTCGGGGGGACGTAGGTCGCGCTCGCTCCACATTCGAAGGGACCGCAGTCGGTCGGGCGTTCGAAGAGCGACGGATCGAAGGCGCCTGCGGACTGAAGGGCGTCGAACATTCCCGCGCGCATGGTGTAGAGCCGCGCGAGCGCAGGAGCGACGCGCGCCCACCGCTGACGAGCCCAGTATGCTTCGTACCAGGCGCGTCGCTGCTCCCACCACGCGCGAAACGCGGCTTCGTCCCACGTCCACGTGTCCTCGAAGCCGAGCCCGTGAAGCGACGACTCTTCGCTGACGACTGCGCCGCTGCGGACCGACGGAGCCGCGCGCGCGACGTTGGGTGCGGCGACAGCGGCCGATCGCGCAGAGGCGACCGCAGGCGGAGCTGCGGGCTGAGCGACGAGCGAGGCGCGCCGAGGGCTCACCGAAGGAATCGCAGTGAATTGCCTGGGCTCCACGCTCGGACGCCATCCGTCGCGGTGCACCGAGCTCTCGCGAACCGAGGGGATCATCGCGCACGCGACCGCGACGGCGCAGGGCAGCGCGAAGAGCGAAACGAGTGCGGCCGGATCCATAGCGCGCGGGCGCGCAACCGACGCAGAGGTCGAGCGTGTGTCGAGCATAGAGACTCCCGTCACGCCGTCGATCGAGTCGCCGTGCGTCCTGTGACAGAGCTCGCGCGGTGAGCGCGCGGTGCATTCATGACGCGCGAAGGGGACGAAAAGTTCCCGACGAAATGCGTTGGCTCGCGAGCGGTGCGATCCAATACGAGATCGCCGCTCAAATCACAGGACCAACGCGAAGCTCAGCGCCCCGAGCTCAGAGCGAGAAGGGATAGTTCACGCTGAACGTCGGGCGCGTGAAGGCCGGCACCGTCGCCGCGCGAACCGCGCGCGCCATGCACGAGCCCACTGGCGTCCCCGCGAACGGCGGAGCGACGTTGGCCGTCGTCACGCGGCCGCTCGAGGCGAAGGTGATCGAGATGTTCGCCATGCCGGATTGTCCTGTGCTCGCCGCGCAAGCGCGCACCGCGCTCTGGACCCCGCGCATGGCGTTGAGCACGTCGCTGCGGCCAGGGGTCTCGGGGCCACCACCCGCCGGAGCGCTCGAGGACGATCCAGACGAAGGAGCAGAGTTGTTGGCGGGGCGCGTCTGCGTTCCACACGAGAGGAGGCAGGCGATGTCGCCGCGGCATCGAGCGGCGCACGAGCCACCGGCGGGAGCCGAGCTGGCGCTGTTGTTCGCCGGCGCGCTGTTGTTGGCTGCGGCCGTGCTGTTCGACGGGGCGCTCGGAGTCGAGCTCGACGACGAGCTGCGAGCGCTGCGAGAGTTGCGCTCCGCTCGGTTGCTCGGCTCGTTGCCAGACGGAGCCGTCCCGCTCGGCTGCGTCGTGCCCGCGGGGCCCGCGGCGTTCGCTCCGTTGTTCGCGACCGTGCCCGCGTTTTGCGCGCCGTTCGGGCCCGTGTTCGCAGCGCTCCCGTTGTTGCCCTGCGCGTTCTGCCCGTTATTCTGCCCGTTGTTCTGGCCGTTGTTCGGCGCGTTGGCCGTGTTCGGCCCGCTGCCTTCGCTGCCCACTTGCGTCTGCGGTTGGCCGGTCTTGAGAATGTAGAGAGCGCCCAACGTTCCGCCGACGAGGATCGTGGCCGCGCCCAAGACGCTCGCGATGATGGTCTTGTTCGCGCTCGCGCTGGACTTCACCGCCTCGTTCGCGGGCACTGCGGACGGAGGAACCGGCGCCAACACCGGCGCCGCCAACGGCGAAGAGAGCCCGCCGCCAGCGCCCACCGTCAGGATCTCGTCGATCGCGCTCTTCGAGCCAGCCATCGACTTCACGTCCACGACGCTCGACTCGGCCTTCGGCTTGCTCTCGCCCGCGGGCTTCGACGCCTTGTTGTCGGGCGCGCCCGAGAGCTTCGCGAGCGAGAACAACACCGAGTTTTCGTGGCGCTCTCCCGTCGGGTGCTGCTCGGACTTCGCCGCAGAATTCGCTGTGATCGCAGGCGCAGCGCTCGCAGCGAAGAAGTCGCCGTTCGACGAAGGCGGCGAGGCCTTCTCGACTGCACTTGAATTCGTGGGCTTGGTTTCGTGCGCGGGGATCGTGTGCTGCGCCGCAGCCTCGAGCACGTCCACCGGGCTCGCGCCGAACAGCGGCATGTCGGTCGCGGGCGCCTTGGGCTTGGACTGCGATTCGCTCGCGAGAAACTGCTCGAACTTCGCGCGAGCAGCGGCCTTCGCGCTCGAAGGAGGGCCGTCGCTCTTCGCTGCGGCGACGAGCTCGCGCGCGAGCAAGCTCGCGTGGCTCGATGGGTTGTTGATGCGTGGAGGCGCGTCGTCGCTCATGGCGCCCTCCCGGTCGTGTGCGCGAGCCGCGCTCGAATGCGCGCGACGGACTTGTCGAAGGCGACGCGCGCCGCCTTCAACCGCGAATACACAGTGCCGATGGGGACTCCCACTCGAAGCGCGATCTCTTCCACTGGGAGCTCGTCGATCTCGTACAGCACGAACACCGCGCGCTTCTCGACGTCCATTCCGTCGAGCGCTTCATCGAGCAGCGCGCGCGCCTGTGCGCCGTGCACGCGATGCTCGGGATCAGACGTGTGCGGGTCCGCGTGGCTCTGCTCGTCGATCGGCTCATCCGTGGGACGCTCGCGACGCACGTGCGCGCGACGGTGATAGTCGCTCGCGACGCGGAAGCAGATTCCGTAGAGCCAGGTCGTCAAGCGCGAGCGTCCCTCGAACTCATCGCGCTTGCGGTGCACGACCACGAAGACCTCCTGGAGCGCGTCGTCGACGTCGGCCTCCCTGACGCCGAGACGTCGGAGCGACCGCCACACGAATTCAAAGTGTCCGTCGAACACCGCGCGCACATCGAGCGGGCCGGCGACAGGAGGCTCTGGGATTTCTACCGCGGGCGCCGAGTTCACCACAGCAGGATCCGTCTCTGCGCCGGACATCGGCGTCGAGACACCCTTGAGTGGGAGAGCGGCCTTGGGATCTCGCACCGAATCGACACTCCACGAAACAATGGCGGCCGCTACGCGACACGACCCTCCCGCGCATCACCCAGAGTGCTGAGCGGGGGGCAGAGCGTACCTCACATGGGGTAGACGTTGGCAGACTCGCCGCGGCGTCCTTCCGAAGGGCCCGCCGCCGCGCTGGTTCCGCCGACGCCGGGCATTCCCAAGCGGTAGTTCACCGCGTCGACCATCGGTCGCCCCATCCCGTCGACCCACACGCCGAAGCTCGGTCCGCCGCCACCGCCGCCACCAGCGCCGCCCGAACCGCCGCGACGACCATCGCCGCCGCGACCGCCCGTGCCGATCTCTGTGGGCGCGACGCTGCCGCCAACACCACCCATCCCAGCCATTCCGCCGTTGCCGCCGGTGCCGCCCGCGCCGCCCGCGCCGCCGCCACCGGTCGCGATGGTGATACCCGAGAGCGTGAGCGCGCTGCGAATCGCCAGGACGCCGACCGAGGCGCCGCCGCCGTTGCCTCCTCGACCGCCCGTGCCACCGCAGCCTCCTGCGCCGCCGCCACCGCCGCCGTTGCCCGAACCGTCGATGCACAACGTGCTCGTCTGCCCAGAGCTTCCGCCGCCACCACCACCGCCTGCGCCGGGAATGCCGTCACGCCCCGCCGTGCCCACCGCAGCGATGTACTCGCCCGTCATCATGTCGAGCGTCCCGATCGACGCGCCGCCCATTCCAGCAACGCCGTTGGTCCCGTCCTGCGCTGCGCTCTGTCCACCGTTGCCGTTCATCGGAGTGCAGCCGCCGGTCATCCCGCCGATGCCGCCCTGAACGCCCGCAGCGCTGTTCGCTCCGCTCACGCCCGAAAACGAAGGATCCCTGCCTCCGCGTCCGCCCTCACCGCCGTTGGCCATCGGGCACGACGTGTTGATGCCTGCCGAACCGCCGTTGCCCGGCAAATTCTGGGTGTCGTTCGCGCCGTTGCCGCCAACGCCACCGTTGGCTCCCGCGGCGCCGTCCATCCCAGCCATTCCGTTGCCGCCCGGCGCGCCGCGGCCCGCCGTGAGAATCGCCCCGTCGAACACGATGATCCCCGGAGCATCGATGGCCCGAAGCACGATCGAGGCTTGTCCGGGCATGGCCGCGTCGGCGCTGCGAACCTCGATACGGCCGATCCGTGTGGGATTTCGCAGGACTTTTCCCTCGAGCGCGACGCGCGCACCGACCAGGATCGACTGCCCTCCAGCTCGCGCCCACATCGCGCGACGGTCGTAGCCGCCGAAGATCCCGATGCCCGACTGGAGCTGCACCGTGGCGGACTCCATGTACATCCCACGCGAGACGATGACCTGGGTTTTTCCCATGGATTGCGCGCGCATGAGCGCGGCGCTGATCGTGCGCATCGGCTGCTCGGGCGTGCCCGGCTGCGAGTCGAGCCCGTCGTCCGCGACGAAGATCGCCTTGGACTTGTCCCCGTCGATGCCGTCGCAGTTGGCGTCGAAGTTATCGGGGTCGGGCTCGTCAGGAGCACCCATCATGCACGGCCCTACAGGGCCGCTATCGCGCCGAGCTGCGTCCGAAACCGCGCCGTCCGTCCGTCCGCCGTCGGTCGGACTGTTCTCTCCGACCGCGCAGTGAACGAGAGAAAACGCCAGAAAAACCAGGGAAAGTCTTGGGCGCACCGCCCGAGGGTAGCACAGCGAGAGTGACGCGATATTGACGAATCGAGTTCCACTTCAATACGGTGCGACGGAGATTCATGGCAGACCGGAGCACGATCGAAGAGAAGCTCGAACAGCTTCAAGAGATGCTCGCCACGATGGAGGAACAGACGCTCGCTGAATTTCAGGAGCGGCTGGACATGTCGTGGATCTACCACGACTGCGCGCTCGAAGGGATGGTCCTGACCTTCCACGAGTTGAAGAGCGCGATCGACAACGACGTGGTGAGCGATGTCTCTCTGATTCCGACCTACGACGAAGTGCGCGCTCACAAGGCCGCCATCGACTGGGTCCGCGAGCAGGCGGCGAAGGGCAAGAAGCAGCCGATCACCCTCGATCTGCTGCTCAAGCTCAGAGACGTGCTCAATCCAGAGCCGACGCCTCCGCCCGCGGCGATCGTGAGCGTTCCGCCTCCGCCTCCGGTGCCAGCGATCCTGCTCGAGCCCAAGCCCGCGCCCACGCCCGTGCTGCTCGAGCCCAAGCCCGCGATCGTGAAAGAGCCCAAGCCCGCGCCCGCAGTGAGCGCCGAGCCCACGCCGTACCGAAAGGACACCCCCGTCCATCGGCTGTATTTCCACGATATTCCTGCGGCGGACAAGATCCCGGGCGAGATGAAGAAGCTCGGCGAGTGGCTGCTCGAGCCCGAGACGAAGAAGCTCCCGGCGCTGCGCCTCGCGTCGAAGCTGCACTTCAAGCTCATGCAGATCTACCCTTTCCCCAAGCACAGCGGAAAGCACGCGCGACTCGCGATGAACCTCGTGCTGTTGCGCGCAGGTTATCCGCCGTCGATCATTCACTCGACCGAGCGTCAGCGCTACTACGAATCCCTCCGCGGACCGAACTCTGCGCTGCACAACATCATGCTCGAGAGCCTCGAGAACGCGATCGAGAGCGCGATCAAGCTCTTCACGGAAGCGAAGAGCGGACGCCGCGCGCTCGCGTGATCGAAGCGCAGTTCGTCAGCAAAATCTCAGGGGGAATCACTCGCTGACGAAACGTCAGCCCAGCTTCTGCACGAGCTCGCGCGGGATCTCGCGTCCCTCGAGCGCGAGCACGCGGCGACGATCCGCGCCCTCGACGAACACCGCGACCTTGTCGTGCGAGCGAAACACCGCGAAGCGGCCGAGCCCCTCCCAGCCGAGCGTCCCTTCGCCGGACGGCTCGATCGCGATGTTGCCAAACTCTGTTCGCCGCAGCGTTCGCCCGCCGAGCGGAACCTCGACGCCCGGAAACCCCATCGCCGCCAACGCCTTGCTCACCTCGAGCACCCACACCGATTGGCCGTCGCGCGTGAGCGCGATCCAACGATCGAGGCCCTTCTCGGGCGCGACAAACAAGCGCAGCGCGACGCTCCCCTCGCGCTTGAGCGAGAGCTCACCGGAGAGCCAGAAGCTGTCTCCCATGTGAGTGAGCACGTCGCCGACCCGCACGCCGTCGCGCGAAGGCGAGGCCTTGGGCCCTGGCAACGCGGGCCGCGGTGCATCGGGCTCGCGGCGGCCACGAATCCAACGAGCGGTCGCCGCGACCGCAGGCGCGCCAACGAGAACGATCACACCGAGCGTAAATGGATCCATGCGAGAGCTACCGAGCGCCCGAGTGTAGCGCTCATCGCGAGAGCGCGTCGTGCAACGAACGAGCGAGCGACGCGAGCGCCCGCGGGTCGTTGGCGCGCGAGGCGAGGGCGCCGATCACCGCGCCCGACGAGGCTCCTGCGGCGCGAACCGAAGCCGCGTTGTCCACGGTGATCCCGCCGATCGCGACGAGGGGGACGGCGGCTGCGCGCGCCCTCTCGCACGCGCGCTCGAGCAGGGCGAGGCCCACCGTCGGGTCAGGAGCCTCTTTCGAGCGCGTCTCGAAGACCGGGCCAAACGCGACGTAGTCCGGCGCGAGCGCGAGCGCCTCGTCGAGCTGCGCGAGGTCGTGCGTGGACACCCCGATGAGCGAAGCGCCCGCGATTCTTCGAGCGTCGAGCACGCTCAAGTCCTCTTGTCCGACGTGCAACGCGTGCGCGCCTGCGATCACCGCGAGGTCGGCTCGATCGTTGACGACAAACGGGACGCCCGCCCGCGCGCAACGCTGCGCGAGCGCCCGCGCGACGACGATGATCTGCCGCGCAGACCAGCGCTTTGCGCGCAGCTGCAGGGCGAACAGCGGCGCAGACTCGAGCAGGACATCGGCGAACGCGAGGGGGTCAGCGCCGGCGAGCGCGTCGGCGTCGACGATGGCGTACAGGCCCGAACGTTGAGTAAACGACACAGCGCGGGGGGTTTTCACACGACGGGCGAGGGAGAGTCGAGACTTGCGCGAGGGCGAACGAGAGCGATAGACCGGGCGAAGCGTGCCCCACGACGAGGAGAAGCGAGCGGACGAGGCGTTTCCGTGGGTGCGCGTGAGCAACGCCGTCGGCGTCGTGGCGCTCGCGTGCGCGCTGCTCGCGTTGGCGCGGTTTCGCACGTTTCACAACGAGACGTTCGACCTCGCGTTCTACGCGCGAATCCTCTGGGGAATGGGCCGCGGTGACCTCTACCACCCGCTGACCAACTCGCACGTGTTCGGCCTGCACGCCTCGTGGACGCTGTTTCCCCTCGCGTGGCTCGGGCGGCTGATCCCGCTGATTCCGCTGATGCTCGTCGTGCAATCCGTGGCCCTCGCGGGCGCCGCCGTGCCGCTCGCGCGCATGGCGGCGCGACGGCTGCGCACGCCGTTCGCCGCTGATTTCACAGCGATCTCGTTCTTGCTCTACCCCACGGTGCTGACGGCCGCGACGTACGAGTTTCACCCGAGCTCGCTCGCGCTTCTGCCGCTCGCGTACGCGCTCGACGCGTGGGACCGCGCTCAATGGCGCAAAGGAGCGGTCGCGCTCTTTGTCGCGGCGATGTGCCGCGAGGACGTCGCGCTGGTCGCAGCGGTGATGGGGCTCGTGCTCGCCGCGAACAAAGACCGCGAGCAGCGCCGGTGGGGCCTCGCGATCGCCGCGACTGCGACCGCGTATTTCTGCTGGTATCAGTTCGGCCTCGCGCCCAAGCACCTGCCTCGACGCGGATCGCTCTCGCTGCACTTCGGCGCGCTCGGATCGTCGCCCGCTGCGATCGCCAAGAGCGTGCTCTTGCATCCCGTCGCGACGCTGCGCGCGGTCTCTTCGCCGGCCAAATGGCTCTATCTCCCGAGGCTGCTCGCGCCGGTCGCGTTTCTCTCGCTGCTCGCGCCGCGGTGGCTCGCGCCCGCGCTCGTGCCCGTGGCGATCAATTTTCTCTCGCAGTGGCCCACGGCGACGCAGGTGCGCTCGCACTATGCGCTGCTCGCGGTTCCGTTTGTGTTCGCGTCGGCCATTCACGGAGCGGCGCGACTGGTTGACGCGCGCCACGCGCTCGGAGCGCCCATCGACCGACCGACGGGGCGACGCATGCTCGCGCTCTGCGCGGCGATCGTGCTCGGCGCGGGGCTCGTCGCGCAGCGACGCGGCGGAGCGACGCCGATCTCGCGGCTGTTTCGAGCGCGGGATTTTCAGCGCGATTCGCGCGCGGTCGAGCTCGAGCGGATCGTTCGCGACGTGAGGCCTGGCGTGTTCGTCGTCGCGCCGGACTACGCGCTCGCTCACGTCGCGCAGCGCCCGTTGTTTCAGCGCTTCGACGCGTGGACGAGAGAGACCGACGAGCTCATCGTCTCGATCGAGCACCGCCTCCGCTACGACGGAACGCAGACGCTCTGGCGCACCCACGAAGAGATCCCCGTTCGCAACGCGCTCGCGCGAGGAAAATACGGGATCATTCGCGCCGAACGCACGCACTTGCTCTTGCGCCGCGACGTCTCTCCGCGCGGCTACGCCGAGGGGCGCTACGTGGCGTTCGACTCCGACGCGTGGAGCCAGCCGCGACACATCGACGTCGACGCCTCGGTCGCGATCGCCTCGTGGCGGGTCGAGCCGCGCGACGCGCGAACGGCCAACGTCACGCTCTGGCTCGTCACTCGCCAGCGATGGCCGCACGACATGGGGCTCGAGCTCGGTTGGGGCCCGATGCACAGCAACGGAGACCGCGATGATCCGCAGAGGATTCACTCGTTTCTTCCGTACGATGGACTGCTCAACCCCGTGCACTTGCGCGTGGGCGAGGTCTCGAGGATGACGATCACGCTCGGCGCCAGTCGCGACGAAGTGCTGCAAAATGGGCTGTATTTCGGCGATCGCCGCGTCGATGGGTCGCGCATGCACCGAGCGTCCCCGCACTGGGTACGGCTGGACGTGCCCACCACACGCTGACCGCCGCGAGCGAAGATCCGTAGAAACTCGCGTCGAGCGCCGTGTTGAACTACACCCACCGGGTCGGTCTGTGAGTTCGAGGGCGATCGTCGTTGTTGCGTTGTCTCTCGTCGCGTGCGCAGGACAGCGCGCGCGCATCGCTGAGCCCGTGAGCGCGCCGAGCGCGAGCGTCGACGCAGGGACCAGCGAAGCGAGCGCGGCGCGCGACGCGAGCACCGATGCCCCTCGCGAGGCGAGCACGGTGATCGTCAGCGCGCCTCCCGCGCGACCGAAGGGGACGCTGCGCTTCGAGGTGCGCGATCGATCCACGCTCAGGCCGATCGCAGCGCACATCGCCGTGCGCGGAATCGAAGGCACGCCAGACCCGGACCTCGGCCCGCGCAATCGCGCGGACGGCGCGCTGCAATCGCGCATCGCCGCGACGGGGCAGGGCGTGATGGAGCTGGCCGCGGGCGTCTACCGCGTGACGTTCGACCACGGGCTCGAGTGGAGCATTTTCACCGCGCGCATCGAGATCACAGCCGAGCGAGAGACCGCGCTGACCGCGGCGATCGAGCGCGTGATCGCGATGGACGACTGGACCTCGTGCGACCTTCACGTGCACGCCGAGCGCTCGTTCGACTCGCGCGTGAGCATCGTGGATCGCGTGGCGTCGCTGGCGTCCGTGGGCGTAGAGTTCGCGACGCCCACCGAGCACAACGTGGTCGGGGACTACAGCGAGGGCGTGCGCGCGCTGCCCGAGAGCGCGAGGGGTTCGCAGGGGATGCGCGGCCCGGGGCTCGTTTGGGTCAACGCCGTGGAGGTGACCACGGATCGAGCGGAGTTTCCGATCGGGCACTTCAACGTGTTTCCGTATCGACCGGACCCGAGGAGAGAGCACGGAGGACCGCCGGACTTTCTCGCGACGCCATCGGAGATCTTCCGTCAGGCGCGGGCCAACACGCGAGACGCGATCATTCAGGTCAACCACCCGAGGATGGAGCCCAACATCGGGTACTTCACGCGCTCGCTGGTAGACACGCACACGAATTCAAGCACGTCGCCGCGCTACGACCCGAGCTACACGGCGATCGAGGTGTTCAACGGGTTTTATCTCGGCGTTCCGGCGGAGGTCGACCGCGTCGTGCGCGACTGGCTCGGGCTGCTCTCGACCGGAGCGCGCTACGTGGGCACGGCCAACAGCGACTCGCATCAGATCGCCTACGAAGCCGCGGGCTATCCCCGCACGTACGTGCTCACACCCCGCGCGGGCGACGCTTCTCCTCCGGCCGACGTTGTCCTTCGCTCGCTGCGAGCAGGGCACGCCTTCGGAACGAGCGGCCCCATGCTCTTGGTGACCTCCGGCGCGGCGGGCCCTGGCGACACCGTGCGCGTCCCGCGCGGCGCCAACCGCGCGTCGATTCGCGTGGTCGTTCGCGCCGCGCCGTGGGTCGACGTAGACGTCGTCGAGATCTACCGCGACACTGAGCTCGTCGCGAACGTCGCCGTTCCTCCGTCGACCGACGTCGATCGCGTGGACGCGGACGTTCAGATCGATCTCGTCCGTGATCGACACGCGATCGTCGCGATCGCGCGCGGAGATCGCTCGCTCGGCGACGTGCTGCCTCGATTGGAGGCGCGCCCCTTCGCGTTTACCAACCCGATCTGGTTCACGCGGCGCTGATCGCGAGGCTACGCAGCGAGGTCCATCAGCGCGCCGCGCAGCTTCTGCAGCGCGCGGGCCTCGATCTGACGGACGCGCTCCTTCGAGATTCCCAGCGAATGGCCGAGCGATTCGAGGGTGGTCTCGCTCTCAGCGAGCACGCGGCGCTCGAGGATCCAGCGCTCGCGCGCGTTGAGCGACCCCAGGGCGTCGTGGATGCGCGCTCGCGCGCTGGCGTTGTCGAGCTCGTGCGTCGCGAGCTCTTCGGGCGAGGGCCCGTCGTCCGCGAGTCGATCGATCGCCGCGCTCTCATCGGGCGCCGCGGCATCGAGCGAGCTGTCCCGGCGCTCGAGCAGCGGGAGCAAGCGCGCGGCTTTCTCGGGGCTCATCCCAGAGATCTCTGCGAGCTTGGCCGGATCGCTCTCGCGGTTCTTGCGGTACGCCCGAAGCGCGCGTCGCTCGGCCTTCGAGCCGCCGATGCGCACCACGCGGTAGCCGCGCACGACGTAGTCGCGGATCTCTGCGCGAATCCAGTACACCGCGTAGGTGACGAGCCGGCACGCGCGGTCGGGCTCGTAGCGCAGGGCGCCCTTCAAGAGCCCGAGGTTTCCCTGCTGAATCAGGTCCTCGAGCGGAACTCCCCATCGCCGATACTCGTTCGCGATGGTGATGACGAACGGGAGGCTCGCGGCCACGAGACGATCCCCTGCCTTGTGATCCCCAGCCTTCCAGCGTCGCGCGAGCTCGCGCTCTTCTTCTGGTGAGAGTGGTTTGATCCCCGCGAGAGACGCTCTGTACGCTTCGAGAGCCGCTGCCGATCCGTACACCGCCATGGAAACCTCCGCGCACGCCCTGCGTTCACGCGGTGTGCCATGCACGCGTCAACGCGCGGTCAAGTGCAGCGGGTGCACGAATACGTGCACATTGCGCGGCAAACCCGTGACAGAGCGAGCACGACCGGGACGCACGCAGCTCCTGCGTGCCGGTAACGCATTCGGTCCACCCCGAACCCGCAGCAAACGTTGCCGACGAAAGCTCTGCGGTAGCCCCGCAATCTTGTAGCGATTCGAGCGCCCCCGCCCGCGCTCACATCGCTTCGAGGTCGATGACGAGCCCTTCGCGAGCAGCGATCGAGCCCGGAAAGATCTCCCGAGCGCGGCGCTCTTTGTCAGCGACGTCGTCGTCGTTTTGGTTCGGGTCGTGGTGAAAGAGCACGTAGCGCTTCACGCCCGCGAGCTTGGCGAGGTTGGCGCCCTCGATCATGGTCGAGTGGCCCCAGCCGACCTTGGGCATGCGACCGCCTTCACCCGAGTATTCTTCGGGCGTGTACTGCGAGTCGTAGATGAACACGTCCGCGCCGCGCGCCACCGAGAGGATGTTGGGGTCGGGGACCGCGTAGTGCTCGGTGTCCGTGGCGTACACGAGCGAGCGGCCGTTGTACTCGATGCGATACGCAAACACGCCGTTCGGGTGATTGCCCGGAACGCCGAAGATCTTCACGTCACCCAGCGCCCCGAGCAGCACTTCTTCGCGCTCGTGCAGGTCGCGGAAGTGCATCTTGCTGCCCATCTCGCTCAGGCGAACGGGGAAGTTCGGGTAGTTCATCTGGCCCGCGAGCGTCTCTTCGAGCGTCGCGGTGACGGACTTGGCGCCGTAGAGATAGAACGTGTTTCCTCGGAGAAACGCCGGGACAAAGAAGGGGAAGCCCTGAATGTGATCCCAGTGCACGTGCGAGAAGAACACGTGCGCGGTGACGGGCAGCTCTTTCAAGAGCTTGTCGCCGAGGAGCCGCAGGCCCGTCCCCCCGTCGAAGATCACCAGCACGTCGCCGACGCGAACCTCGACGCAGCTCGTGTTTCCGCCGACGCCCGCGGTGTGCGGTCCCGGCGAGGGAATGCTCCCTCGGACGCCCCAGAACGTGCAGCGAAACATCGGACCGACTCGTGCTCCGTCGCGGAATGTACGCGCCGCAGTCAAGGCCGGTCAAACTGCGAACAACTAATTGCCCCCACCAGGCGCGAACGCCCTGCAAAAACGCAGGCGAATCAGCCCGCGTTCTGCGCGACCGCGCCGCGCACGCGCGCGACGAACTTCGACATCGACTCGTCCTTGAACGGCAGCGGAAGCTCTGCCTCGGCGATGCCGAGCAGACGCGAGGCCGTCGTGAGGTAGCCGTTGCGCATCGCGGTGCGGCGCTCCATCGTCGAGCGCGAGATGGGGTTGAGGCGGGTGTTGATGAAGACCCAAGCGGCCTTCTCGGTGGTCTTGAACTTCGGCTTCTGCATGGTGTGTTGCGCCCGAGTGGAAATCGGTCTCTGAAACGTCAACGCCGCCACAGGGCGACGGGCCGGCGTTTGTGCCCGGAGAGCAGCGTTCTGTCAAGCCGGCGCAGCGAAATAACCAGAGCCTTTCGCGGTCAATACACCGCCCCCGCAGGCCCGCGGCCCCTTTTTTCGCTGCGCGAATCACGCGCTCCCGAGCGTTGCCCCTCCCGCTCGGCGCGGCGCTCAGATGTCGAGGTTGCGCACGTTGAGCGCGTTCTTCTCGATGAACTGCCGACGCGGCTCGACCTCGTCGCCCATGAGCAACGTGAGCGCCTTGTCCATGTCGCCCACGTCCTGCACGCGCACCTTGAGCAGCACGCGGTTCTCGGGGCTCATCGTGGTCTCCCAGAGCTGCTCGGCGCTCATCTCACCGAGACCCTTGTAGCGCTGGATGTCCGCGCCCTTGCGACCGCGCTCGTCGATCGCTCGGTACAGCGCGTCCACCTGCGCGATGGGCAGCTCTTTGGTGGTCTTGTCGTCGACGAGCTTCCACGGAAGCTCTCCGAGCTCGCGCCCTCGCGCGTAGATCGCTTCGAGCTCGCGCACCTCGGTGCTCGAGAACAGATCCGCGTCGATCACCGTTCGCGAGCCCGATCCGTTGCGCGCGCGGAGGATCAAGCGCTTGCGTCCCACGCCCGGGTCCTCGTCGATGATGACCTTGAGCGGGAGCAGGTCGGGCGTCTCGATTCCCACTTGTTTCTCAGCGATTTCAGCGGCGGCGCGCAGCTTCGCCTCGGCCGTCTCGTACGCGAAGTCCTCGCGCTCGAGGCGCACACCCGCGCGCAGCATCGCGCCCAGCACGCGCACGTCCGCGCGAGACGAGTGGTGACCGAGCAGCGCTTGCGAGCGGTGGAGGTCCATCGCCAACGCGCGCAGCTTCGATGATTCGACAGGGCCGCTCGCGGTCACGAGCGTGACGCCTTCGGTGCCCGCGTCGATCAAGTGCTGCGCGAGCCCCTGCTCGTCCTTCACGTACGCGATCTTCTTGCCGCGCTTCACTCCGAAGAGCGGAGGCTGCGCGATGTACAGGTAGCCCTTCTCCAGAAGCTCGGGCATTTGCCTGGCGAAGAACGTGAGCAAGAGCGTGCGGATGTGGCTCCCGTCGACGTCGGCGTCGGTCATCACGACGATCTTGTGGTAGCGGCACTTCTCCGAGTCGAACGTGTCCGCGATGCCCGCGCCGAGGGCCGTGATCAACGTGCCCACTTCTTGGTTCTGCAGGACCTTCTCGCGGCGGACGCGCTCGACGTTGAGGATCTTTCCGCGCAAGGGGAGGATCGCTTGCGTCTTGCGGTCGCGGCCCTGCTTCGCTGAGCCACCGGCGGAGTCACCCTCGACGATGAACAGCTCGCACTTGGTCGGGTCGCGCTCTTGGCAGTCGGCGAGCTTTCCGGGGAGCGACGAGATGTCGAGCACGCCCTTGCGCGTGACGAGCTCTCGCGCCCTCGCAGCGGCGGCGCGCGCTTGCGCAGCGAGGACGCCGCGCTCGACGATGATCTTCGCCACCTTCGGGTTCTCTTCGAAGAACTGCGCGAGCTTCTCGGACACGACCTGGTCGACCGCCGTCTTGGCGTCCTGCACGACGAGCTCGGTCTTGGGCTGATCTTTGTAGCTGGGCTTCGGGTGCCGCAGCGAGATCACCACGGTCAATCCCTCGCGCACGTCCTCGCCCGAGAGCGGTTGGTTCTTCGTCTCTTTGAGCAGCGTGTGGGCCTGCGCGTACTTGTTGATCGTGCGCGTGAGCGCGGCGCGGAGGCCTGTGACGTGCGTTCCACCGTTGGTCTGGTGGGTGTTGTTCGTGTGCGCGGCGTAGACCTCGTGGTACGAGTCGGTCCACTGCATCGCGCATTCGACGAGGATTTTTGCAGGCTTGTCGTCGATCGTGATCTCGGACTCGCCCTTGAAGAAGAACGGCGCGTGCAGCGTCGTCTTGCCCTCGTTCAAGTACCGCACGTACGCGAGCGCGCCGTCTTCGAAGTAGAACTCCTGCGGCTCGTCGCCCGAGCGCTCGTCGTGAAACACGATGCGCAGGCCCGAGTTCAAGAAGGCCATCTGGCGCAGGCGCTTCTCGACGATGTCCTTCGAAAACTCCGTGACGCCCGAGAAGATCTCCATGTCGGGCTTGAAGCGCACCCGCGTGCCCAGCTTGTCGCTGTCGCCCACGCGCTTGAGCGGAACGTCCCACTCGCCGCGCTTGAAGTCCTGGTGAAAGTGCCCGCCCTCGCGCCAGATATCCAGCTCGAGGTACTCGCTCACGGCGTTGACGGCGGTCACGCCGACGCCGTGCGTCCCCGCGCTGGTGGCGTAGGAGTTGTTGTTGAACTTGCCGCCGGCGTGCAGCTCGGTCAGCACCAACGTCGCCGCGCTGATGCCCTTCTCGGCTTTGATTCCCACGGGGATCCCGCGGCCGTCGTCCTCGCACGAGCACGAGCCGTCCGGGTGGATCTTCACCGTGATGTTCTTGCAGTAGCCCGCGAGGTGCTCGTCCACCGAGTTGTCCACCACCTCCCAAATCAGGTGGTGCAACGCTGAGCCGTCGCTCACGTTGCCGATGTACATGCCCGGCTTCTTGCGAATTCGATCCATGCCCTCGAGCACGCCGATCGAGTTCTCGTCGTAGTTGTTCTCGCTCATCGCGTTGGTCACCGTTCACGAAGCAAGAGCGCGGCTTCTGCAGCCCCGACACCCCGGTCGTCCCTTCGCACTGCGCGAGGCGTCGTCCGTGGTCGTGGTCGAAGCGCTGAATTCTCCTGCAATTTCGCAGGAAATTCTTAGCATCCGGCCCCCCTCCGAAGCAACCTTTCGGTGACGTTTTCTGTCGCAGAATCCCGCAGCAAAACCGCGGTAGAAATGCGATCAGCCCCCAGCGCCGGCGCTTGACGGCGCCCGCGAGATGCCCGTCAGCGACGGCGGCGGCGCGCGACGGCGACCGTGGCCAGGGCGGCCAGGGCGAGCACAGCGCTCGTTCCAGAGCGCCCAGTGCTGCTCGGAGCGGCCGGGACGCGGCACGCGCAGGCGCCAGTGCCAGAGATCATTCCGCCGTCTGCAGCGGCGTCTATCAGGGCTGCGTCGGCGTCGGGACGCGAACCGGCGTCGGCGTCCGGCCGAGCTCCGGCGTCGGCGTCCGGTCGGCTCGTGCCAGCTTCCGCGTCGGGCATGCTCATCGTCGCGTCGGCGTCTTCACCGCCGTCGCCGCCGTCCACGCCCGCTTCCGTTCCGCCGTCCATCGCGCCGCCCGCGATCGTCAGCGTGAACATCCGCATCGTCGTGCCCATGTCACCGTCGGTGACGGACACCGTGAACGTGAAGGACATCCCCGCGCTGCCCATCGGCGGAGTCCCGGTGATTTCGCCGGTCATCGCGTTGATCGACAGCCACGCGGGCGCGCCCGTCAGCGACCACACGAAGGGGTCTTGCACCGAGCTCGCGACCGGAGGATTCGCAGGGTCCGTCGCGACGATCGTCGTCGCGTACGCCGTCGCTTCGCTTCCCATCGGAACGGACGCCGTCGTGATCGTCGGCGCCTCGTTCGACACGTTCAGCGCGTTGGTGCTGCGGACCGACGCCGCGTTGCACATCCCGCCAGCGGGGCGCGTGATCCAGCACACCGTGCGCATCGACGGCCCGTCGAAGCCCGCGGTGTTGAACATCGTGCTCGGGCCCGTCGCGTCCACGACGCCGTCGCAGTTGAAGTCCCATGCGACTTCGCAGCCGCACGCGCCGCCCGCGCCGAAGGACACGGACAGGTTGGCCAGCGAGCCCTCGGTCGCGGTGAACGCCCCCGCGGCGGTCGCCGTCGGGCACACCATCGGCGCCGTCGCGAGCACGCACAAATCAATGGCGCGCGTGGTGTTGCCGCCGTCGCCGTCGCTCGCAGAGAACGTCACGGGGTAGCAGCGCGCGGTGGCGCCCATCATTTCATCGGGCGTTCCGCTGATGACGCCGGTGTTGGCGTCGAGCGAGAGGCCCGGCGGAAGTCCGATCGCGCTCCAGGTGATCGGGTCGCGAACCATCGAGGCCAGCGGCGGATTCGCCGGGTCGCTCGCGGTCAACGTGGCCGTGTACGCCATGCCCAACGTCCCCGTCGGGAGCGCCGCGGTCGTGATCGTCGGAGCAACGTTGCTCACCGTCACCGTGTTGGTCGCGCGCGTCGAGGGCTGCGTGCACATGCCGCCCGCGCCCGGGATCGTCCGATGGCACACGGTGAAGGTCGAGGAGCCGTCGCGATCGCGGCCCGAGAGCGGCAGGGACGCGCCGGTTCCATCGGCCGTTCCGTCGCAGCCCACGTCCCACTCGATGACACAACCGCAGGCGCTGCCAGAGATCGTCGCGTTGATCGTGTTGCTGCCGCCCTCGGCGACGATCACGCCGCCAGGGCCAGGGCTCACGACGGTGGCCACAGGGCACACGCCCGCCATCGCCGCGGGGTCGATGGTGATGGTCACCGGACGCGTGACGCTTCCTCCGTCACCGTCGGCGACGCTCACCATGATCGTGAACATCCCCGCCATCGTGGGCGTGCCGAAGATCGTCCCCGTCGGAGGATCGATCGAGAGGCCCGGCGGAAGCCCCGCGGCGCTCCACGTGAAGGCGTCTTGAATGCCCGACGCGATCGGAGGGTTCGCGGGGTCCGTCGCCACCACGGCGCTCGCGAACGAGCTGCCCACGGTCGCGTTGGGCAACGTCGAGGTCAGGATCACCGGAGCGATGTTGTTGATGTTGATCCCGGCCATCCCGTTGACCGACGTCTCCGTCGAGGCGCCCGCGCAAGCCATCGCGCCCGTGCCCGCGGCGTGCGAGCGCGCGCACAAGCGAGCGCTCGCAGGGCCGTCGCGGCCCTCGGCGCTGAGGGTGTAGGTCGTGCCGAAGAACTCCGTCGTTCCGTCGCAGCCGACGTCCCAGCCGATCACGCAGCGGCACTGTCCGATGGGGATGCGCGCGCTCACCGTCGTGACGCCGCCTTCGCCCACAGCGATGGTGCCCGCGGTGGTGATCAACGGCGCGTTGCAGCTCACCATCGCCGCCGTCGCGATGACCTCCATGGGCACGTCCGCGATCGCGATCCCGCCGTCACCATCGGCGACGCGAAGGCGAACGGTGTACGTCCCCGCCGTCCCTGCGGCGGGCGTCCCCGTGATCGCGCCCGTGGCAGCGTTGATCGAGAGGCCCATCGGCAAGCCCGTCGCGCTCCACGTGAACGCGTCGCGCACCATGCTCGCGCGCGGAGGGTTGGCCGGGTCCGACGCGGTCGCCGTGAAGTTGTACGCCGCGCCCACCACGGCGTTGGGAAGCACGTTGATCGCGATGACCGGATCCGCGTTGCTCACCGAGACCATCGTTCGAAACTGCGTGCTCTGGCGCATGCCCGCGGGGCAGTTCGGGTTGACGCTGCGCACGCAGAGCGCGAGCGAAGCGCTCGAGGTCCCGTCGCGGTCCACCGCGCTCACGTTGAAGTTCGTCCCGAACACTCCGTCGCCCCGCGACGCGGTCACGCCGTCACAGTCAGCGTCCCACTCGAACGTCGGTCCGCCACCGGCGGCGCTCACGAGCAACGACGAGCCCTCGCTCACCGTGAGGCTCGGAGCCATCACCGCGTTCACCCCGATCGGCGCGTCCGGCGGACACTGCGCGCTCGCGTTTTGCGCGGCGGCGAGCACCGCGAGCGTCGAGAGCGCGAACAACAAACGAGTACCTTCATTCTTCATAGCGGCCCGATTGTGCCCCACGCACAACAAAACGCCAGCGGCTCGAACCGTCGAATCACGCGCAAAATTCCAGTGTATCGCACGGTCACAGCGGTGAAGAGAAGAGGTTTTCTCTTCTGCAATTGCGCGATTGCGACGAGGGGTCACCGCGTTGCGCGCACAGCGCAATTCATTCATCGCGCGTCACGTCGCCGCCTCGAACGATGAACCGCGTCGCCGACGGGACGAGCGCCGCGATCGCCGGGTCCGTCGTCGTCACCCACAGCTGCGCGTCGAGCTTCGCGATGCGCGAGAACAGCCGTTCGGTGCGCTCGCGATCGAGCTCGCTCGAGACGTCGTCGAGCAAGAGCCACGGCGTGCGGCCCGAGCGCGCGCGCAGCACTTCGAGCTCGGCGAGCCTGAGCGCGAGGGCGATGGCGCGGGTCTGTCCCTGGCTCGCGACGTCCTTCGCGATGCGCCCGCTCCATTTGATCACCACGTCGTCCGCGTGCGGCCCGACGGTGGTGAGCGTGCGAGCGCGGTCGGTGTCCCACGCGCGCGCGAGCGCCTCGCGGTAGTCGTTGGCGTCGGTGGGAGACTTCGTTCGATACGCGATCGAGACCTCGCTGCCGGACAGCGCGATGTCGTCCGCAGCGGCGCGGGCCGCGGGCAACAGCTCGTCGGTGAGGGCGATGCGCGCGCGGACGATGGCGCTTCCGTAGCGAGCGAGGATGGGGTCGTACGCGGCGACCGCGCGAGGGTCTGGCGTGGCGCTGCGGAGGATCGCGTTGCGTGACTTGAGCGCGCGCGCGTAGGAGCGCAGCGCTTCGCCGTAGCCGTCGACCACGCGCACGAGGATGCGGTCGAGCAAGCGTCGACGCAGGTCTGGAGAGCCGCGCACGAGGTCGAGGTCTTGCGGGTGAAAGACCACGCACGCGGCGGCGCCGTAGTATTGAACGGCGCGCTCGGGGCGCTTTCCGTCGAGCGAGACCTCGCGAGACTTGCGGTCGATGGTGAGTCGAAACTCGTGCTCGAGCTCGCCGCCCTCGACGACCATGCGTGCGGCTGCTTGCGCGACGCCGTGCCCGACGAGCTGCGAGCGCGTCGCGCCGCGAAACGAGCGGAGCGTCGCGATGAAGTCCACGGCTTCGAGCAGAGAGGTTTTTCCCTGACCGTTGGCGCCGATGAAGAGGTTGTGGCGTGGGTCGGGCTCGACGGAGACGGCGGCGAGGTTGCGAAAGCCGCGGACCACGAGCTTGCTCACGCGAAGGGTCATGAAGGGGTGCGGAGGATAATGGACCCGACGCAGAGTGCGAGCCCGCAGTCACGCTGCCGGTTCGCAGGCCCCCACCCGCGCTGGCGCTTCTCAGGCCCCCACCCGCGCTTCCGCGCGCGCGGTTGGCAGGCCCCCACCCGCGCTGGCGCGCGCGCGAGCGAGGCGACGGAGCCCCCACCCGCGCTTCCGCGCGCCCCGCCCCCGCATAGCGAGGGCGGCGGTTCTGCATTGCGAAAACAGCGGTAGAATGGTTGTCGTTGATCGCATGGAGCCGCTGCTCTGCATCGGCTGAGCGCTGCGCTTGTAGGCTCTACTGCGCTCAGCTCGCGGGCAACTGAGCTCACCGAAGAGTCCTTGCAGAGCAAGGACTCCATGCTCGCAACGACGACCATTCTACCGCTGTTTTCGCAATGCAGAACCGCCGCCCTCGCTATGCGGGGGCGGGGCGCGCGGAAGCGCGGGTGGGGGCCTGCCAACCGCGCGCGCGGAAGCGCGGGTGGGGGCGCTCCGGTGCCCGACGCCCGCTTCACGCCGCGGGCTTGCTCTTCTTCGCGCCCTTCTTCTTCACTGGTGTCGCGGTGCTCTGAAAGAGCGCCCGATAAATGTGCTTGTGACCGTCGTCCGCGGCGGCGAGCGAAGCGCGACGAAGCGCGGCGAGCGCCGTCGTCCACTGCTGCGCCACCGCGTCCCTGCGCGAGAGCGCCGCGCGATACACAGCGTCCCACTTGGACAACGGTTCGAGCGACTTCACCACGGCGCTCGAAGCCTTCAAGAGCGCCTTCGCGGCGTCCTTGCTCGCCTTGCCGCACTTCTTGTTCGCGATGACCTTCTTGGCGAGGGCCGTGGCCTCTTTGGCTTCCTTCGTGTAGCCGAGCTCGGCCAACGCCGAGGGGGCCAACTTCGAGAGGCCCTTGAACGGCTTGGTGCGCTCGAAGCCATCGCCCACCAGCGCGTTGGCCAGGGCGAACACAGCCTCGTCTTGATCGACGTCGGCTTCGGCCACGGTCGCGCGGTGGCTCGCGAGCGCGTCTTCAGCGGCAGCGACCGCGCCTTGCAGCGACTTGAACAACTTGTGCGCCGCGGCGAACGCCTGCAGCTTCGCCTTCACGGGCTTGGTGTCGATCGAGCTGGCCGCGCTCAAGAGCGCTTCGCCTGCTTCGACCATAGAATTGGGACTGTTCGAGACCTTCAGGGTTGCCACGGCGCGCGTACGGTACGGGGGCCGTCGCGAAGGCTCCAAACTTCCTGCAAATCCACAGGCTGATCGTCGACCGCCGCGGGCGGTAGCCGTTCAGAAGGCCGCTGATCGCTGACCGACGGTCTCGGGCGGCGCTCTGCCGTGCTCCGAACGCCGTTCGAGACAGCCGCTCGACGCTCAGCCAACGGTTGAGCGCCGTTCCAGCGGATCGATCGCCGGTCGACGCTTCGCTGAACGCTCGCCGAGCAGCGCGGTTGCCGAGCGGCGCGCGCTCGACAGCGAGAAGCATCGGGTGGGATCGTCGGTCATGCACGGGTTCAGCAAGGATGGAGCGCACCTCGTCGTTCACGATGGGCTCGCGCTGACGAAGATCGACTTTCCGAAGACCGTGAAGAGCGACGAAGAGCTCGGGGGCCTGTGGCTCTCGCTCGCGGGCAACCGCCTCGTCGTGAACGTCGCTCGCACCGGGCGCTGCATCCATCGAACGGTGGACGCGCTGCTCAACCTCAAGTGGACCCCCGGAAACTACGGGCAGTTCGCGCTGCTGCACGACGACAAGCGCGCGCTCGAGTTCGGCGACGGCTCGCTCAGGCTGGTCTCGACCGAAGGCCCCACGCAGAGCGAGCTCGCGTGGCCCGAGAAGATGCCCAAGCGAGCGAAGGTCGAGCTCGGGCCGACCGCTCCGAACGGCAGCGGATCGACGTTCAACGCGTGCGCGGTGAGCGAGGACCACCTCGTGGCGCACTACATCGGGGCGCGCGAGGCGCTCTTGATCGGCAAGATCGAGCGGGGCAAGAAGCTCGCCCCCATCGCCGCGCTCACCGTGGGAAACCTCGCGATCCCCCCCATCCTCGCGATCGACGGAGAGACGGTCTTCATCGCCGCGCTCGACCGCGCGAACAAGCGCGCGAAGCTGTGCGCGGTCACCGACGGAACGCTGAGCGACGTGCACGTCATCGAGACGATCAGCGCCCCGACGTTCTCGGGTACGCGGTGGTGCTGGCAGCCCGACGAGGCCACGGTGCTCACCGCGAAGTGGGGCGCGCTGGACAAGCGCGCGCGCTACGAGATCCCCGCAGAGGCGCAGGGAGCGGGAGAGATCTTCGCGCACGGAGACGAGCGGCTCTTGTTCATGCCGACGTACGGCGAGCGCGTGTACGACCTGCGCTCGAAGGCCGTCTTCGATCGAAAGCTCTCGTCGAAGCGGAAGAAGGCCCGAGAGATCGCGCGAAAGACCGTGGCGCGCACGGACCAGTGGCTCGCCGAAGAGAACGGGAGGGTCACGTTGACCCAGCTCACGATCAACCGACAGGACAAGCGCGTGACGTGGGCGCCCGTGTTCAACATGGGAAGCGCGACGCTCTCGGCGCTGTGCGCGTTTGGACAGGTCACGTACGAGTCGCTCTTGCCCGGAGAGAGAGCGCTCTCCGTCAGCTCGCACAGCGGCAACGACGCGCTCGTGCCCAGCGCGCTCGACGACGTGCGCCGTGCGTTTTCAGCGCTCGATCGGTACGACGGCGATCTGCGAATGGGGCTTCTGGCCGTCGAGACCTGCGCGCAGACGTTCTTCGAGCAAGCGCGCAAAAAGAAGGACGGGAGCTGGCCGCGCTTGTTCGACGACGACGCGGCGCGGGCCCTGTTGGTGGCGCTGTTCGAGTGCGACAAGAGCGACGAGCGGCTCGGGGTGCGGGCGGAGGACGCCGACCGCTTCGCGCAGCGAAAGGTCACGGCGAAGTGGCTCGCGGAGCAGCGCTTCAACGACAAGCCCAACTCGTGGGCGCTCGTCGCGAGCCTCGCGGGGTTTCTCGCGCTCGAGCTGCTCGGCGAAGACGCGCTGCCGGTGCTGCGGCGCTGGTACATCGAGGAGCCGAGCGAAGAGGTGAACGGCTCACCGTTCGGCACGGTGGCGAGCGTGCGCTGCTTGGTGAAGCGGTTTCCGGCGACCAAGCGAGCGGTGAAAGAAGCGTGCAAAGCAGCGGGCGAGCACGGAGCGGCGGTGCTCGAAGAGCTGCGGGGGTGATCGAGGGAGTGGAGGGCCCCCACCCGCGCCTCCGCGCGAGTGAGCGAAGCGACGGAGCCCCCACCCGCGCTTCCGCGCGAGTGAGCGAAGCGACGGAGCCCCCACCCGCGCTGCCGCGCGCCCCGCCCCCGCAGAGCGAGGGCGGCGGCTCTGCATTGGGAAAACAGCGGCAGAGTTGAGTTCGTGGATCGCAGGGAACCCTTGCTCTGCAAGGGCTTCGATGGACGCGATCGCGACCACTCAGTGAGCACGGCGGCTCCGCCGATTGCGGTTCGCTCTCAACGTTTGCGCTGCGCTGTCGCTGTCATCGGGCGAGTTTGTCGTCGCTCGACCCCCGTCGACGCTCGTTGCGACGAGAACGTGTGCGGTCGTTGCGACGAGAACGTCGACGCTCGTTGCTGTGTCGCCGAACGAAGACCGCGAGCGCTCTCAGCTTCGATCGACGGAGCCGAGCTCAGTGACAACGCTCGGAGCGAACCGCAATCGGCGGAGCCGCCATGCTCACTGAGTGGTCGCGATCGCGTCCATCGAAGCCCTTGCAGAGCAAGGGTTCCCTGCGATCCACGAACGCAACTCTGCCGCTGTTTTCCCAATGCAGAGCCGCCGCCCTCGCTCTGCGGGGGCGGGGCGCGCGGCAGCGCGGGTGGGGGCTCCGTCGCTTCGCTCACTCGCGCGGAAGCGCGGGTGGGGGCTCCGTCGCTTCGCTCACTCGCGCGGCAGCGCGGGTGGGGGCTGCGAACCAGGCGCAATCGCTCGAAGCCCCCCAAAGGCTCAGATGCGCATCGGCATGATGACGCCGACGAAGTCGTTGACTTCGGGCATGCGGATCACGCCGGGGTCGAGCTCGCCCGAGAGCTCGATGCTCACGTCCTCCGAGGGCAGGGCGCTGAGGACATCGATGAGGTACTTGCTGTTGAAGCCGACGGTGAGGTCCGTTCCATCGAGCTCGACAGCCATCTCGTCTTGGCCAGCGCCGAGGTCGGGGTTCTCGCTGGAGATGATCAAGCGAGCCTTGCTGAACTGGAGCTTCACGCCGGACGTGCGGTCGCTGGCGACGACGCTCACCGCGCGAAGGGCGTCCAAGAGCTCGGCGCGCGCGACGCGGGCCTTGCGCTCGGAGCTGCCGGGGATGACCTGCGAGTACGGGGGAAAGGTCGCGTCGACGAGCTTGACGGCGATGATGGTTCCGTCGCGCTGGACGAAGAGGTTCGAGCCCGAGCGGCCCATGCCGACGGTGCCCATGCCTTCGGCTTTCTTCTCGGCGCGGATCTCATCGAGGAGGCGACGAAGCTCCATGATCCCCTTCTGGGGGATGAGGATCGAGAGCTTGTTCTCGTTTTGCTCTTCGACTTGCTTCTCGGCCTTCGAGAGTCGGTGACCGTCGGTGGTCACCATGCGCAGCGAGGCTCCTTCGGCTTCGAAGAGCGCGCCGGCGAGGTGAGGGCGCGTGTCGTCCTGGCTCATCGAGAAGCTGGTGAAGTGAATCAGGTCGATCAGGGCCTCGGCGGGGATCTGCCTGAGTTCTGTCCTCCCGGCGCTGGGCAGCGTCGGAAAGTCTTCTCCGGGCATCCCCACGAGATCGAACTTGCGGCGTCCGCCCACGACACGCGCCGAGTAGTTGGGGGCGATCGAGACCTGGACCTCGCCTTCGGGCAAGGCCTTCACCATGTCGAAGAGCGACCGAGCCGGAAGTGCCACGCTGCCGCCCTTACGGACCTCAGCAGGGCACGTAGAGGAGATGGCGATGAGGAGGTCCGTCGCGGCGAGGCGAAGCGCTCCTGAGCCATCGCTGGCGATCAGCACGTTGGTGAGCACCGGCATGGCGCTCTTCTTGTCCGCGACGCTCTGCACACGGCCGAGCGCCTTCATGAACTCTCGCTTGGTGACGACGAACTCCATCGACGGACTCCCTCTTTGAGCTCTTCTCTAGCTGAGCCCTATCTGAGCTGAGCTTGCGTTGCTCTTTGCTCTCTCCTCTTTACTTAAGGGAGAGAAATTTAAATCAGGGTAGAGATAGTAGGGCCTGTGGGAAGTGTGAATTAGGCCCTAACTGGTTGAATCGACACGCGATTCGATGTGGACGGGGCTGGGGACAGGACTTGTGGGCAACCGCTCTGGGTGGGGGAGGGCTCGGGCGCCCTCTGGTTGTTCACGGGGTGAATCAACGGTGATCCACAGGGGTTTTCCACAGGGGAAGCGGTGTTTGGTGAACTGATTCTGTCCATCGCGCGCCAAGAGAACGGCGCGGTTTCGCGGGGGGCGCGCTCAGCTGAGCTTGGCGAGCACGGCGTCGACGTCGCCGCGGACGGGGTCGTTCTCTTCGAGGAGCTTCTTCACTTTGTTCACTGCGGCGAGGACGGTCGTGTGGTCCTTGCCGCCGAACTTCGCTCCGATCTGGGGAAAGCTGGTGCCGAGCTTCTCGCGGCAGACGAACATGGCCACCTGGCGCGCGCGAGCGATCTCTGCGTGCCGCTCTTTTCCACAGAGCTGGGCGACTGTCACTCGGAAGTACTGCGCGGCGGCCTTCTGAATGTCTTCGACGGTGGTCACCTGCTGCCGCGCGGGGATGCGCAGGGCGGCGCGCACGGTGGTGGCGTCGACGACGGACATCTTCGAGAGGGACGCTTGGATCGCGAGCTTCATGAGCGCGCCTTCGAGCTCGCGCATGTTGGCGGTGACCGAGCCGGCCAAGAGAAACGCGGCTTCGTCATCGAGGGCGACGCCTTCGAGCGCGGCCTTCTTGCGCAAGATCGCGACGCGGGTCTCGAGCTCGGGGGGATAGACCTCGGCGACCATGCCCGACGAGAAGCGGGACACCAGTCGATCGGGCATTCCCTTGAGGTCCTGGGGGAGCACGTCGCTGGTGAGCACGACGGGCTTGTCCTTCTGAAACAGCGCGTTGAACGTGTGAAAGAACTCGTCGAGCGTCTGCTCTTTTCCCGCGAGAAACTGCACGTCATCGATGAGCAGCGCGTCGCAGTGGTTGCGGTAGCGCGCGCGAAAGTCGTCCATGGACTTGGTCTGGACGGCGTTGATGAACTCGTTGGTGAAGTGCTCGGCGGACACGTAGACCACGCGCGCGTTGCTGTTTTGCACGAGCAAGCGGTGGCCGATCGCGTTGGCGAGGTGAGTCTTTCCGAGCCCAGAAGGGCCGCAGAGAAAGAGCGGGTTGAAGCGTCGACCGGTGGCCTCGCCCATCGAGATGGCCGCGGCGTGGGCGAGCTGATTGCTGGGGCCGACGACGAAGTTCTCGAAGGTGAAATTGGGGCGGAGGCCCGAGCTGATCGCGCCCGTGGGCGGCGGCGGCGCGGGGCTCTTGGGTTGCGCGGGCTTGGACGGAGCGGTCTGGGCCATGCGCGGCGCCGCGGGTGCGGGCGCGGGCTTGGGCGCGGTGCGCGGCGGAGGATTGAGGGCAGGGGGTGGGGTGCTGGGCCGGGGAGCCGCGGTCATCGCGGGCATCGCAGGGACGCTCGGGCGAGCGACGGGCTGCGAGGGCGTGGGCGCGGCGGGCTCTTTGGGCGCGGGGCGCACGGTGAAGTGGAGCTGCCAGGGGACTCCGGTGGCGCTGGAGAGCTGCTCTTCGACGGCGCGGGCGAAATTGCGCGCGGCCCAATCGCGAGCGAACTCGTTGGGCGCTTCGAGCAAGAGCGTGGCGGTGGCGTCGTCACCGGAGACATCGACCGGCTGAAGGGGGCGCAGAAACGTGTCGATGGTGCGCGGGTTGTATCGACCCGTCGAAGCGAGGGCGTCGAGGACCGTTGTCCACAGGGCGGTTGGTTCGAGGTCGACCATGAGCGAATAAGCGTCCCTTTCTCGATCGTTGTGCTGGGGACCTGCGATTCGCCGCAGAAACTCAGGTCCGAGCTACGTCCGAGATCTTTGGATGAGCCCTGTGGATAACGCGAGTTATCGACAGCTTTTCCCCAGGCGTCCCACTGGGGTCCGCCGAGAAGTGGACGAAACCTCGGCGGGTCGATACTTCACAGAACACCGCTCCCATGCCCCACCCCTCTCGCGTGTCCTTGTTGCCCTGCTCGACGCTGGTTCGTTCGAGGGGCGTTGTCTCCGCGGTGTCCGTGACGATCGCGGCGGCGTGCGCGCTGGCGAGCGGGGCTGCGTCCGCGCAGATGACGGGCGGCTCGGGCTCGGTCGTGCGTCGCTTGGACGAGGACATGACCACGCCGCGCGCGATGTCCCTCGGCGGAAGGGCAGAGGCCGCGGGCTCGAGCACGACGGCGCTCTTCGCCAACCCTGCGGGCGCGACAGCGATCCGCACGTATCACGTGGACGCGTTGACGCTGTGGGACCCGACGATCGGGCGCTTCGCGGTGGGCTCAGGCGTGATGGACAGCACGCGCAACCTGCTGTCCGGAGGGTTCTCGTACAATTTCAGCGCGATCCCCGACGGGCCGGACGCGCGCACCTCGCACGACGCGCGCGTGGTCGTGGGGGTGAACCTGGGGCAGATGATCGGGCTCGGCGCGCGCGTGCGGTATCTCAACGTGTCCGCGGGGCCGTCGGCGTCGCAGTCACAGGGGTTGGATCGCAACGCGTTCAGCGGGTTCACGTTCGACGCGGGGCTGCACATCCATCCCTTGCGAGAGTTTTCGCTCTCGGCGACGGGCTACAACCTGAACAACGTGAACTCGACGGCGGCGCCCATTCAGTTGGGGACGGGCGCGATGCTGTCACCGATCCGCGAGCTGAGCTTCGTCGCGGACGTGCTCATTGATTTTCGGTCGACCAACGCGATCCGCGGCGTGTACTCGGGCGGAGCGGAGCTGTTCATCGCGAACCGGTATGCGTTTCGAGCGGGCTACATGTTCGACGACACGCGCGGCGGATCGCAGGCGTTTACGCTGGGCGCGGGCTACGTGGACCCGAACTTCGGGATCGAGGTGGGCTACCGGCAAGCGGTCGTCCCCGAGATGCAGACGACGTTGATGTTGTCGGTGCGGTACTTCTATCAAGCGGCGGCGCAGCAGGCGCAGGCGGCGCAGGCGCAAGCGGCGCAGGCTGCTGCCGCGAGCGCTCAGTGAGCGAACCTCGAAGGGGGCTTCTCTTCGTGTGAAACCCGGTACACTCGCCGCTGTCTGATACGGATGTGGCCGAGCTCGAAGACAACGAAGCGCAGCCTGACGAGGATTGGGTGACGACGCTATCTGCCGAAGAAGAGGCGAAGCTCGTCGAGCGCTTGAAGAAGCGAGACGAGGCCGCGTTCAGCCAGTTCGTGCTGGTGTATCAGCAGCGGGTGTATTCGCTGCTCGCGCGGATGTTGGGAAACCGCGAAGAGGCGAAGGACGTCGCGCAAGACGTGTTTCTCTCGGTGTTCAAGAACATCGACTCGTTTCGCGGCGACGCGAAGCTCTCGACGTGGCTGTACCGAGTGGCGGTCAACCACTGCAAGAACCGCATCAAGATGCTCGACCGTCGCAGCGCTCGAAAGCACGACGTGATCGACGACGCGCGCGAAGGCGCGGTGAGCGACGGCGGAGTGTTGGGCGGACGCCCGGCGCGACCGGACGAAGCCGCGCAAGGGAGCGAGCTCGAGCAAGCGGTTCGCAAGGCGTTGGCCTCGCTCGACGAAGAGCACCGAGAGCTGATCGTGCTGAGGGACCTGGAGGGACTGGCGTACGAAGAGATCGTGACGATCACGGGGCTGCCGGACGGGACGGTGAAGAGTCGACTTCACCGCGCTCGCGCGGCGCTCAAAGAGGCGATCGAGAAGGGCGTAGGATGGAAGATCACGCCATGACACTCACGGACGACGAGGTTCGCGAGCGCTTCAGCGCGTTTCACGACGGAGAGCTTTCTCCGGACGAAGCGAAGGTCGTGCGCGAGCGGATCGAGTCCGACGCGACGCTGGGCGCTGAGTTCGAAGCGTTCAAGCGCGTGATGGGGGGCCTGGCGGTGCTGGCCTCGCACGCCTCGCACGGCTCACCCGACGGCGGAGCGCAGCCGCGCGTCTCCGTGGTCCCCGAGGTGCTCGCGCAGCAGAGCGCGAAGACCGAGGTGAAGAGCGCGGACACGAGCGCGCGGGTGAGCGTCGTCGCCGAGAAGAGCCACGCGAAGGGCGACGCCAAGGGTGACGAATCGCTGGTGCTGCCCGAGGACGAGCAAGTCGATTTGCTGCCGGATTTGCAGGCGACGCTGCACAAGCGCTCGGGGGGAAAGTTCTACAAGAACCGAGCCTCGCGCGTCGTGGGCACGCGCCCGATCGAGGCGATCGCCGCGGCGACGCTGGTGCTCTTGTTGGTGATGTACGTGCTGATGACGTACGTCTCGGGGCTGCGTCCCGCGGAGGCTCCTTCATCGGGAGCGGGGACGAGCGCTCACTGAGCAAACGAGCGCGGTCAGCCGCGAACGAGGGCGAGCACTTCGTCTTCGCGCAGGACGTGATCGCTGTTCTTGGCGTTGGCGATGATCTTCTTCACGAGCTCGTCGTTGGGCTCGATGCCGCGCGAGCGGAGCCAGAAGCTCACGTTCGAAGCGCCGGACATCGGGCCGATCTCGATCTCTTGCTTGCGGCCGAACATCCCCGCGGGCACGCCCGAGTAGATGCGGTCAGCGAGCCACTGATCGCCCTTGTTCTGCGCTTTGATGATGGCCGCGGCGTGCACGCCGGTGCTCGTGCGAAACGCGTCCGCGCCCACGAGGGGGTAGTTGATCGCGATGGGAAAGTCCGTCGCGCGCGAGACGGTCTGGCAGTACTCGAGCAGCTTCGAGAGGTCTTGCTCTTCGAGGGCGCCGGCGAGCTTGAGGTTCAAGAGCAGAAGCTCCATCGCGGTGTTGCCGACGCGCTCGCCGATGCCGAGGCCCGTTCCGTGGACGCGATCGGCGCCGTACTCGACGGCGAAGAGCGCGTTGACGAGGCCGAGGCCGCGGTCGTTGTGCCCGTGCCAGTCGATCTTCACGTCGTGCGCGCCCATGCCCTGCACGATCGAGCGCGTGAAGTTGATGAGGTTGCGCACGCCGTCGGGCGTGGCGTGGCCGACGGTGTCGCAGAGGCACAGGCGCTTGGCGCCGTGATCGATCGCGTTCTTGAATAGTGGTGCGAGCACTTCGGGGCGCGAGCGAATGGTGTCCTCGGTGACGTAGCAGACCTCGAGGCCGTTCTTGACGCCGGCGTCGATGGCTTCGGCTGAGCGCTTGAGGAGCAGGTCGAGGTTCCAGTCTTCGGCGAGGACGCGGATGGGAGAGCTGCCGATGAACGTGTAGACCTCCACGGGGATCCCGGCTTTTTGCGAGATCTCGACCATGGGGAGCACGTCCGCGGCGACGGTGCGTCCTGCGCACGCGATCTTCACGTTGAGCTTCTGATCGACGACCTCGCGGCACATGCGAAGGACGTCGTCGAACGCTCGCTTGTTGGACCCAGGCAGCCCGATGTCCGCGGCGTGGATGCCGAGGTCGTTCATCAAGTGCAGGATCTTCAGCTTGTCTTCGATGGACGGATCGCGAACGGATGGGTTTTGGATGCCATCGCGGAGGGTCTCGTCGAAGAACTCGACCTTGCCGAAGGGGGCGTAGCGACGGCCGACCTGGTTCCAGTCGTAGATGAGCTCGTCGTTGTCTGGAGCGAGGGGCTGCGACATGCGCGGGAGGATACTCTGGATCGCTTCGTGATGAAGCGACGGAGCGCCGACCCTGCGAACGTCAGCCGTTGGAGCTCGAGTCTGCGGTCGCGTCCGGTGACGAAGCGTCGGGCGACGAAGCGTCGGGCTGCGACATCGAAGCGTCGGAGCCGGCGTCGGTTTCGCCGAACGAAGAGAGCGGACACTGGCCGTTGACCGGCTCGGTGAGACCAGCGTCGGGGGGACCGGTGCGCGGGATGACCTCGAGATTTCCACGAGCGACGGCGCGAGCCACGCACGTGCCTTGGTTTCCGCAGGTCATGTCGCGCCACATGCACGACTCCGAGAGCGTGCACGATCCGCCCGAGAGAACAGGGCACGGATGCGCGTCGCTCGCAGGCGAGACCGCGAGGCAGGCGGCGTGAACGCGCACGCGCAGCAGCCGGTACTCTTCGGGCACCGGCGTGACGGTCATGATGTTGCGATAGCGATTGTTCGCGCCGCTGACGACGAGCGTGAAGGGCAGCGCGTCCTTCGCGGGGTCGATGATGGCGCTGATCGAGCCGGGGAGGCAGACGCGCGCGCTGACCGCTCCGCCGGGGCCGCGGGTGTACTCCGCGGTGCAGCCGGGGATGTCATCGCGCTCGTCTTCGCCGTCCCAGTTGTACGCGCACTGCACTTTGATGTCGGGAAACGCGGCCATCGCCGCGTTGGTGTCGATGTCGACGACGATCACCGTTCGCGGCTTCTTGCAGCTCACGTTGACGAGCGAGAGCGCGGCGATCGCGCAGGCGGCGGTGATGGATCGAGCGCGTCGTGACTGCATCGAAATCACTGCGGCATGATGCAGTAGTTGAGGGTTCCGCAGTACGGGTCTTCTTCGCGAGAGAGCACGACGCCGAGCACGACGGCGGTCACGCCCACGGCGACGACGCCCGCGACGATGCCGACGACGGCGCCGACGGAGATGCCTCCGCCGCGCTCCATGCGAACGTCGAGTCTGCGCGACTCGCTCTGGCGCAGGGTGATGGTCTGCGCGTTGCGAACGTGTCCTTGCGCGGTGACCTCGACGACGTGGTTGCCGGGGTCGAGCGTGACGTCGGTGTTGGGGTCCGCGGCGTTTCCGTCGACGGTGATGCGCGCGCCTTCGACGCTGGGGGCGATGGTCAAGTGCGCGAGGCGTCCGCGCATCGAGTCGAGCGCTTCGGACACTTCAGTGCGCTCGGCGGGCGTGGGCGTCCCCTCTTGGAGAAAGCGCTCGAGCTCGTCGATGGCCTTGAGGTACTGACCGAGCGCGCGGTGCGCGAGGCCGAGGTTGAACAGCGTGTTTGGCCTGGGAAAGAGCTGGTAACTCTCTTCGAAGGCCTGCGCGGCCTGCGCCCACTCGAGCTGCCCGGCGAAGCGTCGTCCGTCTTCGAACCGAGCGCGCGCGCGGCCCTGCGCGTCGCCCGATTGCGCGAGCACCGCGCTGTTGCGTCGCGGTCTCGCGCTGCGCGCGGGCGTGTCGCGGACTTCGGCGAGCAGCCGTCGCGGCGAGGCGTTGGAAGATTCAGCGAGCGCCGCGGCCGTGCTGGCGTAGGACGGTGCGAACAGCGAGGTGTTGCTGTTGAGACTCTGCGCGTGACTGGCAGAGGCGCCGGCGAACACGGCCATCGCGAGCGCGATCGAAGTCCACTTCTGCATTGCTGGAGCGATACCTCCGCTCGCCAGGATACCAAAGGGCGCCGAGACGAACGCAGAAATTCCCCGCGACGCGAGGGCGCGCCATCGAGCGACGGAGAGTGTGGGGCGATGAGGGCAACTCAACGAGCGCGTCGCGCGAGGGTGGCGTCGAGCTCAGCGCGAGAGCGCTCGAAGAGCGCGCGGATCTCGGCGCCTTCGCGCAGCTGGTCTTCGAGCGGGGTTTGAGACCAGCGCGATTCGAGCGATCGGGCCGCGGCGCCGACGGCGAGCAGGCCCATGGCGAGCGCGCTCGAGCCGAGGTTGTGAACGGCGCGTCGGCGATCTTCGCTGTCGCGATGGCTGTCGCAGAGCGTCTCGACGTAGCGCGCGGCTTCTTCGACGAACTCGCGCACGGCGATGTCGAGCTCACCGCCGAGAAACTCAGCGAGCGCTGAGAATTTTTCTTCGGACAACAGCGGCTCGGCGCGCGGAGGTTGCGCGGAGTCGCTGCGGACAGGCCCGCGGCGCTGCGATCGAGGGGTGGCTGTGGGGGTCTCGCTGGGGACGGTCTCCGAGCCCACGATGGCGATGAGGATCGCGTCGAGGTCTTCGGGCTCGAACGGCTTGCGAAGAAAGTAATCGAACCCTGCTTCGCGGCAGCGACGGCGGTCTTGCTCGAGGACGGACGCGGTGACGACGACGAACGGGAGCTTGTGACCGCGGGATCGCGCGGCGTGCAGGAGCTCGATTCCGCTCATGTTGGCCATGTGCAGGTCGCACAGGACGACGTCGAAGGGGCGATCGTCGAGCGCGTCGAGCGCGGCGGCGGCGGCTTCGGTGGCGGTGCAGTTCCATCCGCGCGCTTCGAGCAGGCGGGTGAGCAAGCGTCGGTTGGTCGAGTCGTCGTCGACGATGAGCGCGCGGGCGCTGCGCGCGCGGACCATGGTCGAGGGGGGAGGGGTCGAGGGAGCGGCTGCGACCGAGCTCGCTGCTTCGCACACGCGCGCGCGTCGCACGGGGCGCAGCAGGACCTGGTCGAACGAGTTCGCTGCGCGGGTGAGGGCCGCGGCGCTCACGGACGTGGCTGCGATGAACTTCTTGGGTCTGTGCTGGCAGAGCACGAGCGTCGCCTGGGCGTCGATCGCGTCGACCGCGGCGGACTGGCCGATGATCACCGCGTCGTACTGCTGCGAGGAGCATCGATCGACGGCGTCGACGAGCGTTCGAGCGACGTGCACTCGCGCGCCGAGCGATCGAGCGATGGACTCTGCGGCGTCGGCGTAGAGGGGGTCTCCCTCGAGGATGAGCACGCGCGCGGAGCACACAGGGCGCGCGGACAGGGGTTCGCATCGCGCGAGGTCGAGCTCGATCACGAAGCACGCGCCCGAAGCGCGGCCGCGCTCAGCGCTGAGCGATCCGCCCATGCGGACGGTGAGGTCGCGCGCGAGGGCGAGGCCGAGGCCAGCGCCGCCGTGGGCGCGCGCGAGGTCGAGGTTGGGCTGAGAAAACCGCTCGAAGAGCCGGTCGATCTGCGCGTCGGTGAGTCCTGGCCCGGTGTCTTCGACGCGCACGCGGACGCTCGTTCGATCGTGGTGGGCGCTCGCGGCGGCGCGCACGACGACCGAGCCCGCCTCGGTGAACTTCAGCGCGTTGCGGACGAGGTTCGAGAGCACCTGACGAAATCGGTCTTCATCGGTTTCGACCGAGAAGTGCTCGACGCCTTCGGCGATCACGACGAGCGAGACGCCTTTGTTCGCGGCGTCCGCGGCGAACAGGTCGATGACGTCTTCGATGACCGCGAACAGGTCCGTGGGGCGCGGGGTGATCGAGACGAGGCCCGCGTCGACGCGGGCCATGTCGAGCACGTCGTCGACGATGCGGTTGAGCGCGCGGCCGCTGTTTTTCAGGGCGCGGACGAGCTCGCGCTGCTCGGACGAGAGGCCGGCTTCGTCGAGCACGGTGGCGAGGCCGAGGATGCCGTGCAGGGGGGTTCGGATCTCGTGGCTGATGGAGGCGAGCAGGTCGCTGCGCGCGCGGCTGACGCGGGCGATCTCATCGAAGGCGCGGTCCATGCGGCGGCGGGCGAGCCAGGCGAGGGAGGCGCAGACGGTGACGAGGATCGTTCCGCCGAGGATCTTGTCGAGCAGGGTGGGGACGAACTCGAAGCGAACGCCGAGCGGGTTGGTGACGGCGGCGATCGTCGCGACGACGGCGATCGCGCTCCACGCGAGCGACTCTCGCGACGAGCACATGTGCGAAATAAACAGCGGAACGCTCGCGAGATACCACCACCCGATCGCCTGCTGCGCGCCCGAGAGCCACGAGCCCGCGACGAGCCCGATCGTGGTCGCTCCTGCGATGACCCTCGCTGCGTTGGGCACAGACAACCACCGTCGTCGCGCGCAGAGCACCGCCGTGAGCGAGAGCGTGGTGGCCGCCACTTCGACGGCGACCGTCGCGGGCCGTCCGCCGAACAGCGCGTCGATGATCGCGAACGCGCCCCAGCCGAGCGTCGCGGCGAGCCCGAGCAGCGAGAGCGTTTCGAGCGTGCCGTCGTCGTCGCTCATCGCGCGGCTGCTTGTGCTCCGAGCCAGCCGCGACGGACGGCGATCTTTTGCAGCACCGCGACGAGGGCGGCGAAGTCCACGGGCTTCTCGACGAACTCGCGCACGCCGAGCACGTCGAAGCGCCAGCGCGGCGCGGACGTCAGAAAATTGCTGGCGACGATGACGTCGGTGTTGGCTCCGCCTCGCTCGGCGCGCAGTCGGGTGAGCACGTCGAGCCCGTTGCCGTCGGGCAAGTGATAGTCGAGCACGACGATGTCCGGTCGCTTCTGCTCGATGCTCGCGATCGCGTCCTTGGCGGTGTTGGCCTTGGCGACGGCGACGGGGATGTCCGAGAAGGCGACGAGCGCGCAGCGCGTGGCGATGCGAGCGAAGAGCGGGTCGTCGTCGACGACGAGCACGCGAAGCGAGCCTGCGCCGCGGCGCGCGGTGCTGTCCTCTGCGATGGGCTCGTGCGCGGCGCTCTCGACGGGGCTCGCGGCGAGCGCGATCGAGAGTCGATCTTCGAGCGCGTTGCGGACGATGGCTGCGTTGGACAGGCGATCGGCAGGGTCTTTTGCGAGCAGCTCAGTGAACAGCTCGTCGAACGGCGCGAGCTCTGCGCGCAGCAGCGAGGGCTTGGGGATGGGAGCTTTGGCGTGCTGGCGCAAGAGCTCTTCGAACTCGCGGCCTGCGTAGGGCGGCTTGTTGGTGAGCAGTTGAAACGCGAGGCAGCCGAAGGAGTAGAGGTCTTGGGCGGGGGTGGACTTGGGGGTGAAGAGCGTTTCGGGCGCGAAATAACCGGGAGTTCCAACGATCTCGTCGCCGTCGTCGCCGAGCGCGGCGGTGCCGAAATCGACGAGCACCGAGCGGCCCGTGTGGTCTTCGACGATGACGTTGTCGGGCTTCACGTCGCGGTGCACGATGCCGACCTTGTGGATCGCGCTCAGGGCGTCGCACAAATCACAGAGGATCTGCACCGCGCGCCGGATGGGAACGAACACGTTGTTGTGCGCCGCGTGCTCACGAACGATCGCGGCGAGGTTCATCCCGACGACGAACTCCATCGCGAAATACGGGATCTCTTGGTGCAGGCCGAACGTGTAGACGTCGACCACGTGCTCGTTGCGCACGGCGGCGAGCGCGGCGGCTTCGCGGCGAAGGCGCTCTCGATCGTGCGAGTACTTTCCTCGCAAGAGCTTGAGCGCGCACGGGCGTTGAAGGTGCACGTCGATCGCGCGGTAGAGCACGCCCATGCCGCCGCGACCGATTTCTTTTTCGACCTCGAATCGTCCGTCGACGAGGGTCTTGGGCTCGAGGATTGGGACCGAGCGTGCCTTGTCAGCGGTCATGACCACCCCGCGCGATCGAGAGACGAGCGTCGTGTGGCGCGCCGATCACCACCCACGAATCGTGGACATGGTGCCTCCGCTGCCGCTCTGCGAGTTGTTCGACGAACCATTGCTCGAGCCATTGGACGAGCCGTTGGACGAGCCGTTGCTCGGCTGCGCTGTCGGACGCGTGTTCGCGCTCGCCGCGCTCGCCGCGCTCGCCGCGGCCGTCGAGCCTCCCGCGCTGCCGCCGCTCTCGCTCGAGCCGCTGTTGCCGTTGGACGGCTGCGGATTCGTGGCGGGGGCAGTGGTGTTCGTGGGAGCGAGCACGAGCGTCGCGCCGCTGGGGTTGCCGCGGGTCGCGGCGCGGCGTTCGACGGGGGTGTTGCGCGCGTGCGCGCCGACGCGAGCGCCCTGGGGGCCCGTGTTGACCGCGGCCGTGTTGACCGGCTGCTGTTGCGGCTGCGCGACGTTGCTGGGGTTGTTGTTGGCCGCGGGGTCGACGCGCGGAGGCGTCGCTGGCTGCGCGCTCTGCGAGGGCTGCGGCTGCGAGATCGCGGGCGTCGGCTGTTGCGTGCGCAGCTTCGCGGCGAGGGCTGCGACGCCGCCGAGCGAGACGAGCGCGACGCCGACGGCGGCGATCGTGATGATGTTGGACTTGCTGCGCTCTGCGGGCTGCGCGGGGACCGTGTGCGTGACCGCGGGCGCGAGCGTGGGCGCGGGGTAGATGACCTGCGACGAGTTGACCGCGCTGAAGCCGCCGGTCGCGAGCGGCGCGCGGGGCTGCATCGGAGCGACGCCGGAGTGCGCGTCGGTTCCGCTGAAGCTGCCGCTGCCGGGGCCGGCGGAGGTGGGCTCGAGGTGCCAGTCTTCGCCTGCGACGAGGCGATCGAGCGAGGCGCACCGCTCGGGGAGCGATTTGCGAAAGTACTCAGCGAGCGCGCGCTGATCGATCTGATAGCCCTCTTCGCGAAACACAGCCCAGATGTAGTCGGCGAACTCCGCGCACGACCCGAGGCGATCGTCACGATTTTTGGCGAACACCGCGCCGAGCAGCGAGTCGACCGCCGCGGGGACCTCGGGGCGCACCGACCGCACTGCCGCGGGCGTGTCCTCGGTGACCATGCGCAAGATCTCGAGCTCGCTCTCGCTCTTGAAGAGCCTGCGTCCCGCGAGGCACTCCCAGAGAACGACGCCGAGCGACCAGAGGTCCGAGCGGCGGTCGATGGTCTTCACGCCGCGCGCTTGCTCGGGAGACATGTACCCGAACTTGCCCTTGAGCGTGTTGGTGGTGGTGTTGTTCTGCAGGCGTTCGCGCGCTTTGGCGACGCCGAAATCGATGAGCTTCACCTGCCCGTCGCGCGAGAGCAGGATGTTCGACGGGGTGACGTCGCGGTGCACGAGGTGGCGAAGCTCGCCGCGCTCGTTGCGAAGCTCGTGCGCGGCGTGCAGCGCTTCAGCGGTCTTGCCGATGATGTAGAGCACCACGTCGATGGGCATCTGCTCGCCGCGGCTGCGCACGGCCTTGAGCAGATTGAGCACCGAGTCGCCCGCGACGAACTCGAGCGCGATGTACCGGCCCTGACGGTCCGTGCCCCAGTCGTACGTGTCGACGATGTTGGGGTGGCGCAGGCCCGCGGTGATCCACGCCTCGTCGAAGAAGCCCGTGGCGAACTGCGGGTTGCGCTCGAGGTGCGGGTGCATGCGCTTGAGCGCGACCAGCTTTCCCATGTGTGGGCCGCGGACGGCGCGCGCCAGATAGACCGAGCCCATGCCTCCAGAAGCGAGCTCTTGAAGCGTGTCGTACTCGCCTGTGCTGGGGCCTTGTGCGTTCGTCGATTGCGCGCTGTCGGCTACCATCTTGCCTCAAGTTGAACGAGCGCTCGGGTGCACGACGCGAAGAGACGGCACACGAAGACTCACCGCGAGTTTACGCCCCACTCGACACACGGACAAGCAACGACCTTGGCATTTCTGCGGCCGATGCGAGCCTACATGTCCCCCGCGGCGCTCGAAGCGAGCGCGTTGCTCAGAGCGCTTCGACGATGACGGCGATGCCCTGGCCGCCGCCGATGCACGCAGAGCCCACGCCGTAGCGCGCTCCGCGGCGACGCAGCTCGTGAACGAGGTGCGTGGTGATGCGCGCCCCAGAGGCTCCGAGCGGGTGACCGAGCGCGATCGCGCCGCCGTTGACGTTGGTCTTGCTGCGATCGAGACCGAGCTCTTTCTCGACGGCGAGGTACTGCGGCGCGAACGCTTCGTTCACTTCGACCAGGTCCATCGCCGAGAGCTCGAGCTTGGCGCGCGAGAGCGCCGCGCGGATCGCCGGGGCAGGGCCGATTCCCATGATGTGCGGGTCGACGCCGGCGACGCCCCACTGCACCAGCCGCGCGAGGGGCTTGAGGCCCTTTCGCTTGGCAAAATCCGCGGTCGCGACGACGAGCATCGCGGCGCCATCGCAAATGCCCGAGGCGTTGCCCGCCGTGACGAGCCCGTCCTTCTTGAAAACAGGCCCCAGTTTATTGAGCGACTCGATCGTGCTCTGCGGGCGCGCGTGCTCATCCACTTCGAACTTCACCGTGCCCTTCTTGGTGGTGAGCTCGACCGCGGTGATCTCTGCTTTGAAGTGGCCCGCTTCGTTGGCGGCGGCCCAGCGCTTCTGCGAGGTGAGCGCGAACTCGTCGCAGTCGGCGCGGGTGATCCCGTACTTGCTGCCGAGGTTCTCGGCGGTCATCGCCATGGGAGACTGGCACCAGGTGTCGGTGAGCGCCTCCCAGAGCGAGTCTTCGAGCTTGGGGGCCTTTCCGAAGGCGAAGCCCTTGCGGCTGCCGCGAAGGACGTGGGGGGCCTGCGACATGTTCTCGGTGCCGCCGACCAGGACGCACTCGGCCTCGCCGAGGATGAGCTGCTCGGCGCCGTTGATCACCGCTTGAAAGCCCGAGCCGCACAGGCGGTTGACGGTGAGCGCGGGGACCTCGATGGGCAGGCCGCTCTTCAGTCCGACGTGGCGCGCGCAGTAGATCGCGTCCGCCGAGGTCTGCTGGACGTTGCCGACGATCACGTGACCGATGTCGGTCTTCACGTCGACGCCCGAGTCCGCGAGGGCGGCCTTCGCGGCGTGCGCGGCGAGGTCGTTGGCGTTGATGCCTTCGAGCGCTCCGCCCATGGTTCCGAAGGCCGTGCGACGCGCGGCGAGGATGACGATTTCGGGTCGAGACATTGCTGCGTACTCCTGACGAGTTGCCGTTACGGGGGTTGCCGTTGTGATTGTCGTCGAAATCAGAGGTCGATCGCGCAGTGCGACAAGACGACCTCGTTGCGCTCTTTGACGCTCGTGCGCGCGAAGACGCGCGAGCCCTCGGTCCATCCCTCGGTGACCAGCGTTTCTCCTGGCCAAACGGGCTTGCTGAACCGGCCCTGGATCGCCTTCACCTTCGATGAATCGCCGTTCAGCGCGCCGTGCACGACCGCGCGGCACATGTATCCGTACGTCGCGAGGCCGTGGAGGATGGGCTTTCCCTCGAAGCGCGAGACCAGCGGAAACTCGGGGTCCGCGTGGAGCGGGTTGATGTCCCCCGACAAGCGGTAGAGCAGCGCTTGCTCGGGCAGGGTCTTCTCTTCGATGGTGAAATCCGCGGGGCGCGAGGGCGGGCTCGGCTTCTCTTCTTGCACGCGGTCGCCGGTGTTTACGCCGCCGATGCCCAAGAACAAGATGCCCCACGAGGTCTCGCACACCAGCTCGTTGCTCTCGGCGTCGCGGGTCTGCGTGGTGACCGTCGTCTGGGTCATGCGCTTGAGGTCGAAGAGGCCCTCGACGCGCGCGGTGGTGAGCAGCGTCGCCTTCGGGGCGAAGGGCTTGTGGATCTTCACGCGCTGCGTTCCGTGAACGACCTTGTCCATCGGGCCGTTGATGCGCTCGATGGCCTTCATCACCGGCTCGAACGCGGGGATCACCGCGAACGAAGGCAGCACCTTGGGGCCGCGTCCCTCGTAGAGGTAGTCGAGCTCGCTCGCCTTCGCGCCGACGCCGAGCGCGTAGAGCACTGCGTCCTTCCACGAGTACGAGAACGAGAAGGGCTCAGTGTCCTTGCGCACCGCGTCGATTGTGAAGGTCATGGCGCGCGCGGTGTTCGCACGGTGGAGCCACAACGGTCAACGGCCGAGCTTGTTCCACGCGAGCCGCGCGCACGCAGCGAGGACGAGGCCCACCGCGACCCACAGCGCGGGGCGGTCTTCGCGCGGAACGCGTCTGCTGTCTCGCACGAACAGCACCACGCACAGCCCGATGAACGGCAGCGCAGGAAGCGCGCGACGCAGCAGCACCGCGACGAGCCCGGCCAGGAGCAAGCCCACGACGATGGCCGCCGTGGTCTTGGCGAGCGAGAGCTGGTGCCTCCGCGCGGCGCTGAGATAGAGCGCGGCGAAGATCACGTCGGCGAAGCCCAGCATGGGCTCCATCGCTCGGGACGGAGCGACGGGCGCGCTGGCGGCGAGCACGCGCAGCACCGCGGGGTCGGGCGCGGTGGCGATCGCGCGCGTGGGGCCTTCGGGCGCGAAGACGCTCCAGAGATCCACCGCAGAAGAGACCAGCGCGACGGGCAGCAAGTGTCCTGCTTGGGGCACGCGCCAACCGACGAGCGAGCCGATGGCGTTGGCGGCGATCAAGATGGCCGCGGTCGAGCCGAGGCCCGTGAGCACGTCGCGCAGCGAGCCTGCGACGGCGCCGCGCGCGAAGTAGAACGAGAGGATCGCCGCGAGAATCCCAGTCAAAATCGCGACGATCGAGCGAGGGACGCGCTCGCCGAACGAGTGTCCTTGCGCGGCGTGCGCGCTGAGCGCGACCGCGGCCACCGTGCACGAGAACGAGAGCGCGAGCGAAGCGTAGAGCGGGACGCGCACGAACGGCGCGACGAGCGCCAAGAGCGCGACGGGACCCAACGTGCACAGCGCGGTGAGCGAAGGGCGCGGGATCATCGGTTGACGACGTCGGGGACGCAGTCGACGGGGGCGCGGCGCGCGTTGGTGACGGCGGTGCCGCGAAACGCTCCGTTCACCGCGTCGAGCACGAGGGCGCCGCCGAGCTGCGTCGCTGCGTAGGTGGCGGTGATGGACGAGTACGCGCTGGTGCCTGCGGTGACGCGGCGGATGCACACGCCGCTCGAGGTGAGGTCGACCCGCGTTTGCACGGAGTCTTCGCCGCGAAAGAGGCTCATGCCCGAGATCGCAGCGCCTGCGCGGACGGCGAGGTTGTGATCGTTGGCGGAGGTGACGAAGAAGGGGGTGTTGGGTTGCGCGTCCGTTCCGCAGGGCTGCAATCGCAGCGGGGCGGGGGCGAGGACGCGGCCGTTGTCCGAGGCGTCGCGGTAGAAGCGCAGCTCGCGGCTGTTGCGGCGAAGGACGAGGATTCCGAGGGAATTTCCGTCGAACGCGAGCGCGCGCATGCGGGTCTCTTGCCGCGCCCACGCGAAGCCCTTCTGCTCGAGCACCGTGCCCTCTTCGTTGATGCGCAGGACGACGTCGACGCGCGGCTCGGTCGCGGCGATGCTGCTCGTGAGCGTGGCGCCGTCGTCGAAGGGGCCGCTCGCGACGCGCACGCCGAGGGTGCCGTCGGGCAAGGCGATCACCTCGGCGACGCGCGGCGTGGACACGGGCGTGCGCGCGGCGATGAACGGTCGAAGGGCGAGAAACGTTCGCGGCGCTCGATGGGGCGAGAGCGCGACGAGGTCGCACTGTTTGGGGCGCGCGCCTCCGCCGTAGCTCGAGGTGAACGAGCAGCGCTCGACCACGGCGAGCGAGCGCGAGGCGAAGCGCGGGCTGAACGAGAAGACCGTCGGGCTCCAATCGGACGGCGCGTCGAGGGGCGGGAGCGCGCCGCGCGAGCGCGAGCGAAAGGCTCCGCGGGCGTCGTAGCCGCCCCACTCCCAGGTGTTTTGCGGGCCCTGCGCGTTGTGCAGCCACGCGCCAGCGTTGAAGTAGTACCCGTCCGTGGAGGGCGGCGGATCTGCGGCGCAGCGCATGGAGCCGAACTCGATTTCGCGCGACGGTGGCCTGGGGCGGGCCGCGACTTCGGTGGGCGTTTCTGCAGGCTGAACGCGCGGGGCGCTGCGCACGATGGGCGGCGGTTCGCCGATGAGCGCCTCGCTCGTCCACACGAGTCGATCCGCGACGATGCACGCGAACGACGCGCACCGCACGCGCACTTCGCTGTCGCCGACCTCGGGCGGAACGAGGATTCCCTGCGAATCTCCCTGCAGCGGCAGCGCGAGCGGCCGCCACGTGCGCCCTCCGTCGTCCGTGGACCACACGCGGTCGAGGCGCTCTCCGACGGCGAGCCCGCGGTTGGCGTCGGCCATCGCGACGTCCTTTGCTCCTTCGGGCAGCGGTCGAACGGCGAGCTCTTGATCGATCTGGCCGATGGCGAGCGCGTAGTCCTCGTCGATGGTCGCGCGCGAGTAGAAGGTCCCGTCTTGCGTAAACGCTCCGCTCTCGATGCGGGCGCGCGGATCGCTGCGGCGCGGAGGGCGCGCGGTCTCGGGCATCGCGGACACGGACTGCACGCGCAGCGGTCCGGGGACGCTCTGCTCGAACACGCCTTGCGAGATGCGATACACGATGTGATCGCCCCACGCTGCGACGAAGCTCGCGCGGCGCTCGATCTCGACGTTGCCCCAGCGGGCGCCGTCGTAGCGGCACCACTGGACGTTGCTTCCGTGCGAGCTGTTGTCGCACGCGCTGAAGCTCCACGCAGAACGTCCGTCGCTCGAGGTCGCGAAGGCGCCCCACATGGTCATGCCGACGGCGGCGTTGATGCTCGTCCACGACGACAGCCCGTCGCCCGAGAAGAGCGCGGCGCGATAGGTGGACATGTCGCGGCACACCGCGAACATCCGATCTCGCCAGGGAAAATACCGGCACTGCGCGCCAGGCGCCTCGATCCGCGTCGGCGCCTGTCCCGGCGTCGCGACCCACAGCTCGTCGGCGACGTAGCCCGCGGGGCGCATGAGGGCGCCGAAGCGATCGTTGGGCGGACGATAGGTGTTGGTCGTGTAGTACACGCGGTCTGGGGGCAGGACGATCGCGCCTTGCGCCACTTGCAGCGCGCGGGCGCCGGGGCCTTCGTTGCTCGCGGCGAGGCGCAGCGCGGCTTGCTCGCTGACTTGTGCGTCCGAGCCGAGGGCGATGCCCGAGAAGGGCGTGGGCGCTCCTTGCGCGCCGATGCGAAACTGTCCGCCCGCGCCGCGAACGACGAACGAGTCGCTCTCGGGGAGCACTTCGAACGCGCCGAGCCCGCCGGTGTCGAGCAGGTCCCAGCGCGCGCCGCCGTCGGTCGTGCGATACAATCGGCCTGGAGAAACAGCGGCGATTCCGAAGTTTTCGTCGGCGAACCCGGCGTCGAGCAACAGCGTGCCTTCGGGCGCGTTCCATCGACGAAAGCCGTCGTGGCCGCCGATCCAGAGCTGCCCTTGCTTGTCCATCGCCGTGATGCGACCGGTGCTCACGAAGCCAGACTCGAGCGGTCGCGCGTCGGTCGATCCGATGCGCTCGAGCGGCGCGGTGAAATACGGCGCTCGGTACAGGGCGCCGTCCCATCCCGCGAAGAGCCATCCGTCGCGCACGCGGCTCGCGATGGCGATGCCTCCGAGCACGATGTCGGGCGACCACGAGAAGGTGCCGGGGCGCACGCGGACGCGCAGGCCCGAGAGCGTGGCGTAGTATGTTCCATCCGCTTCGACGCCGCGGCGAACGGCGTTGTCCACCGAGCGCTCGAACAGGTACGCGCGCCAGGGGGCCGATGAAAATGTGCGTCCTGCGGTCGTGTTCGTCGCCCGCGTGGGGGCGCTACGCGCGCTCGCGTCGCTCGCCTGCGATGGGGCGCCGCCGTCTTGCGAGAGCGAACGAAACGGGCTCATCGACGCGACGGACTGCTTGCGTTCGACGCCGGTGCGCGCCGCGCACGCCGCGAGCGTGATCAACGACCCATAGAACCACGCTCTGCGTGCTGCGCTCACGGCGAGTCGAAGCGTACCATCGTTCGATCATCGCGCGTCGCACGGGGCTCTCTCGACCGCGCTTCGACCGATGAGCTCGGCCTCGAACGAGGCGCCTCGCGGTCGAATTCGCAGCGAAGCGCGGAGGTTCGACTGCAGTCGCGCCGCGTTTTCGTGCGGGTCTACGCGCAGCTCGCGCAAGCACGGCCCCGCGGCGCCGAGCGACCAGCGCGCGCGCACTCCGAGCTCGAACGGGACCCCGAGCCCGAGCACATAGAACAACGGAGCCCAGCCCGCGCTGGTGCTCACCATCCACGACGCGCTCGCCTCGCGCGGGTCGCACGCGCTCGCCGCGGACAGGTCTGCTTGCACCGTCCGCTCGGCGCCCGTGAGCGAGTAGAACTGCAGCGCTGTCGGCCGATCGTTGTGCGCGCAGACGATCCCGAGCTCGCCTCCGTCGAAGCCGAGCGCTCGCATCGAGCAGGCGTCCTCGGCCCACGCGAACGAGCGGCGCGCGACGAGGTTTCCGTGGCGGTCGAAGGCGAGGATCGCGTCTGCTCCTGCGCGGGTGTCGAGCGCGACGCGCAGGGAGGTGCGCTCGGTTCGAGCGATCCACAAGGCAAAACCCTGATCATCCGTGCTCTCAGCGAGCAAGAGCTCTCCGCGCCACCGCGCGCCCGAGAGCGAGAGCGCGGGCGTGGCGATCGATCGAACGGGCCCGTCGCTCGGCGCGAACAACACGTCGCACGCGTCGGGCCCCGCGCAGCGCTCGACGACGGCGAACGCGCTCGTCGCGAGGCGCAGACGATAGTCGATCGGCGCGGGGTTGACCCCGGTCGGAGCGCTCTGCGCGGGCTCGATCGGCGCCAGCGTCGAGAGCGCGCTCTGGCGCTGCACGGCGCGCTCGCGCTCGAGCGAGACCCATCGAACGCGCAGCCGTTGCTCGCGCTCGTCGACGGCGATCCAGCCGCGAGATCCCGGCGCGCCGCCCCATCGCTCATCGCGCGCGCTCGTGTTCGCGCGGCGCGAGAGGGCCTCGAGTTGACCGCAGAAGAACACGCGCTGATCGGGGCCTCGCCGCGGCTCGACGGGGCTCGCCTCGAGGCTCTGCGCGCCGCGTCGCGCGCCCTGAATGGGCGGGGCGCGCAGCCACGAGCGCTCAGAGAGGACGAGCCCGTCACCGACGGCGCACGCGTACGAGGCGCACGAGTCGGCCTCGCTGGCCGCGCCGAGCAGCGAGGCGGTGCGCGCGCGGACCGAGCGCGGATCGACGCGGATCGACGCGGCTCCGTCGACCGTCAGGGCGAGCGGAGTCCACGAGCGTCCCTGGTCTTCGCTCAGCCAATACTCGGGCGGCGCGGATGCGAAAAGTCGCTGGGCGTCGATCGACCGCACGCGCGCGTCTCGCGCGGGCAGCGACCTTCGCTCGACGGGGCGGCCTTGCATCGCGCGCACGAACGAGCGCTGGCCCGGGAGCGTGGCGATCACCGCGCCTTCGGCGTCGAGCGTGGCGTGCGTCCAGTTGGCGGACTGTTCGACGGCGATGGGGGTGAGCGACGAGAGGTCGGCGATCTGCAAATCGCGGGACATTCCCGAGAGGAGCGCGCCCTGGTCGAACAGGACGCGCGATGCGCGGACGGCGCGGACGCGGCCGACGGTGGTCGCCACGACGACGGGGCGCGGAGAGTGCCCGTGATCGAGCACGCACAGCACGCCGGCGCGCGAGGTGAGCGAGTCTTTGCTCGTGCCAGCGCAGCCTTGCTCGATGACGATCGCGCTTCCGTCGCGGGCGACGTGAACGTTGGACGCGAGCAAGCTGCCGAGCGGCTCGCGCGGCGCTCCCAGCGGCTCGAACCCTCGCTCTGAGCCGATGAAGAACCGAGCGAGCCCGCTGTCTTCGTCGCCGCACTCGAGCACGACGCGGTCGCCGAACGCGTGCAGCACGGCGGCGCTGCACGGAGCGCTCACGCGCCGCACAGACTCTGCGCGAAGAAACACCACTTCGCCGTCGCGCGCGCGGTCGAACATGGCCAGCGTTCCGTCGCTGAGCGCGGCGGCGCCGAGCGCGAGGGCCACGGCCCGGCCGCGCGTCGGCTCGAGGGCCGCTGAGAGCGCGATGCTGTTGGCGAGCGAGTCGGTGATCGGTCGCCAGCGCTCGGCGCGCGGTGGCTCGGCAGAAGCGCGCCAGCGTTGATCCTGGCCGAGCGCGAGCCAGGCGCTCGGTGCGCGCACCAGCGATCGCTCGGGTGAGGCCCACACGTCGAGCGCGGCTTCGCCGCTGAGCGAGCGATCCACCAGCGTGCGACCGCGGTCGCGCGCTTCGAACAAGCGACCGGGCTGCTCGATGATCCAGCCTCGATCGGCGCTCGAGAACGCCGCGGCGATCACCGGCCCGCGCAGAGACTCGGGCGCGCGCGCGACGCCGTCGCTCGTGGCGAAGAACACGCTCTTGTCGTCGGTCCCGAGCGCGATCGCTCCGTGGCTGTCCCACGAGAGCGCCGCGACCCGCGCGCCCGCCTCACTCTCGAGCCGTCGCAACGGCCCGTCGAACCGTGGAGCGCTCCACGCGGCGCCGTCCTCGGTGACGAAGAGCCAGGGCTCGCTCGCCTCGGTCTGCGTCGCGGCGATGATCGCGCTGCGCGGGGCCTCTCCGACCACCACCGGCTGTCCGTCGTCGAAGGTGAGCCGCAGAGGCCCCCACAGCGCGCGCTCTGCTCCGTCGTCGGGCGAGAGCATCTGCAGCGGCGCCTCTGGATCGATCAGCGCGACGGCGACCAGCGCGAAAGTGGCTCTCGCGGGCGCCGTCGAGGCACCGTCCGTCGCTGCTCGCTCGACTCGCGCGGTGACCGAGCGCTGCTGCGCGGCGCCACAGCTCGCGAGGCAACCCGCAGCGACCACAAGCGCGGTCTGCACAGCGACCGAGGTCATCGATCGAGAGTCTTGCACGGATCGTGCCTATTTCAGCGGTCTTCGGGGCGGTCGTTTGGGCTTTTTCGCTCGGTCGGTGCTCTCACGAGGTCCAGTCGAACCCCTGGTGGGTATCTCGTGGACCACCAGTGACTCATGCCTCGTAGACCCAGTCATAGGTCATCGCGAAGCTCGTCGCTGCAGCCTACGGATCACCCTCGGTTGATCATGGCTCGAGCGACGAGCTCATTCGCGAACTACACGGGGTAGAGCGATGGATACTCATGACTGTGTCAATGAGATCGCCACGATGTGTCGATGGTTGTCGAACAGTCGATCGGTAGAAACAGTCTGGGGTACCATAGTGAATCACTGACAGCTTATAAAGTGATAGCCATGCATTGATATGGTTAACTAGAGATAGGTAAACTGATGACACAAGAGGGGGTGTTCATCGGATACCCCCCTGGTAGAGTCGGTATTCAACCTGAAAACACAGCGGTGTTTGATCGAACCGCTCAGCGAGAACAGCGATGAAGAGCAAGGTTGCACCCGCGAAGAAGCCCACAGCTCCGTCGAAGTCCCGCGGCGCTGGCTCGAAGAAGAAGACAGCGACCGAGCGAGCGGTGAAGAGCGCGAAGAGCTCGAGGGCTGAGTCGACGAAGACGACGAAGAAGAGCGGCGCTTCGAAGAGCAAGAAGACGGTGATCGCGTTGACGACTGAAGAGCGGCGCAAGCTGCTCAAGCCGAAGGACCAGTTTGTCGACGTGGTCGAGCGGACGGCGAGGGCGCTGGGGAGGCGGAGAGAGATCCGCGTTCCTGGGATGACGACGGCGAAGCTGAAGGCGCTGACGGCGAAGGCGGTGCGCGCGGCGAAGAGAGAGGCGATCGTGCGAGAGCAGTTCGAGCAGAAGATCCGTCCCCTCTCGGACGCGAGACTCATCGCCGAGGACGCCGCGTACCGCGCGCTGCTCAACGTGTACGCGGCAGTGAAGCTGTACACCCGAGCAGACCCCGGCGTCGGCGAGGAGTTCGCGTTTCTGATCGAGCACTTGACGTTTACCCGCGAGAAAGCAGAACCCGCGCCCGCACCCGAGCGGGAGACGCCGGTCGATCCGACGTGAATCTCGGGCGCGCGGCTTCGAGCGTTGGTCTCGCGAGCGCGCGCGTGAGAGCGCGGGACCGCAGTACGAAAGACAACCGAGGGAGAGCGTTGCGATGCGTGCGTTGACCATTGCCCGGCATGGCGGGCCCGAAGTGCTCGAAGTGCGAGACGTCGCGGTGCCCGAGCCCGCCGCAGGACAAGTGCGCGTGAAGGTGCGCTTCGCGGGGCTCAATTTCAGCGACGTGATGGCGCGGCAGGGGATGTATCCCGACGCGCCGCCGCCTCCGTGCGTCGTCGGTTACGAGGGCTCAGGGGACATCGACGCCGTGGGCGAAGGCGTCGACCGCGCGCGCATCGGAGAGCGCGTGATGGTGATGACCCGCTTCAACGGGCAACAAGAGTTCGTGTGCGTCGCGAGCGCGCAGGCGCTGAAGATCCCGGACTCGATGCCGTACGAAGACGCCGCCGCGCTGCCGGTCGTCTACCTCACCGCGTATCACATGCTGTTTCGCGTCTCGCACCTGCGGCCGAAGATGCGCGTGCTCGTGCACATGGCGGGCGGAGGCGTCGGCATCGCCGCGCTGCAGCTCTGCCGCACGGTCGAGGGCGTCGAGACCTTCGGCACCGCGAGCAGCGCCAAACACGAGGCGATTCGTGCGGAGGGCTGCATGCATCCGATCGACTACCGCACGCAGGACTACGCCGCGGAGGTGCGGAGGCTCACGGACAACAAGGGCGTCGACCTCGTGCTCGACCCGCTCGGAGGACGCGACTGGAAGAAGGGCATCGAGCTGCTGCGCCCCGCGGGGATGCTCATCGCGTTCGGCTTCGCGAACATGTCCTCCGGCGAGACGCGCAGCATCGTGCACATGGCGCGGCAGATCGTGGGGGTTCCGCTGTTCTCGCCGATGGGATTGATGGACAAGAACCGCGCTGTCGCGGGCGTCAACGTGGGGCACCTCTGGGACGAGCTCGAGATGCTCACCGAAGAAGCCCTCGAGCTGCTCAGGCTCTACAAGCGCGGCGCGATCAAGCCGAAGATCGACGCGATCGTCCCCATCGAGCGCGCCGCCGAAGCGCACGCTCGCATCACGGGCCGACAAAACGTCGGAAAGGTCCTGCTCGCGCTCTGATCAACGGCTCCCCTCCGCCGCGATCGCGCGAGCAGCGTCGATCACATCGTGGGGATCCAGCGGAGCAGGTTCGGCGAGGTCGCCGTGCCGCCGCCGATCGAGCGAGGCATTCCGCTCATCATGCCGTTGTCCGTGCCGTTGGCGAGGTACATCTGGCCGAGGGTGCGCGGGATGTTCTGCAGTCCGATGACCGCGCCCGAACCGTTTTGCACAGTGCTCATCGGGTCCGTCGAGGTCATCGAGCAGTAGTGATACTCGATGATGCCCGAGGTCTCGCTGAGCTTGATCTGGAAGCGCAGCGTGTCCGTGCTCGAGCGTCCGAGCGGGGCGACGTTGGTCCACTCGATCACGAAGCGACGCGAGGGCATCGCGCCGACGGTGAGGGTTCGCACCGAGCCCGTCGCCGGGATGACGAGGTCATCCCAGAAGATCGAGAGCATTCCAGGCGGGTTGGACGCCGACGGGAAGTCGAGCGCTCCGGGGAAGTACGAGGTCGACGGCGAGCCCGCGGCGCTGGTCCAGAGCTGCGCGTATCCGTTGGTCGTCACGCTGTAGTGCGTGATCGTGTTCATCGAGTCAGCGAAGAACGGGAACGTGAAGCCCGCGGGAAGCGCGGTGACCGGCGTGGCCGAGTCGTCCGTGCTCGAGAACATGATGGCCGGCGCAGCGGAGAGGTCCTCGCAGTTGGCCATCGGCAGCGCCGTCAGCATGTAGCGGGGAGAGGCGTCGGTGAGCGTCAAGTTCAGATCGAACACGCCGCGGGTGCTGTTCGAGGTCGAGCCGACTTCGACGATGTACGTCACAGGCGCGCCCGAGGTGTTGCGCCAGCCCACGGTCTCCGCGGAGCCTGCGCCAGTGGCGTTGGTGGAGCCCACGCAGCTCGTGTCAGCGCAGCTCGGACGGACGCGGAGGACAGCGTTTGCGCGGTCCGAGTTGGGCGTCGCGGTGAGCGTCGCGAGCGTGTTGTTCGGAACCGTGACGGAGTAGTAGAGCACCGGGCCGTCGAGGGTGGCGAGGCACGTCGCGCCGGTGATTCCCGTCGCCTGCGCTTGCACTTGCGCGGGGGTGTTGCCGGCGCTGAGCGCCTGAGCGGCGGCGCAGTTGGTGTTCGTGGGCGCGGCGGCGGGCAGTAGGCTCGCGTCGACGGTGAAGTCGCCCTGATTGCCGCTGGTCTGCGAGCCGACGGCGATCGTGAGCGTCTGATCTCCGCCCGTGGGGTTGTAGTAGAGCAGCGTTTCGGCTTGTCCCGCGGGGGCGGCGTCGCGCGAGTCAGCGCACGTGGTGGCCGAGCAGCCGATGAACGCGCGGATCGCCGGATTGAACGTCATCGACGTGGGCGTCGCGCGGAACTGCAGCGTGCGCGAAGGCGGCACGGTCACGGAGTAGTAAACGAGCGGAGCACCCGAGGTCGCGCTGGTCGAACAACTCGAGTACGTGCGGCGCTCGAACGCTCCCGTCGTCGTGCCCATCACGCCCATCGCGGGCAACGCGAGCGCTTCGGGCATCGCGCACGTCGCGTTGGCCGGCGCCGGCGGAAGCGCCGTGACGGTGCCCGTGAGCGTGAACGATCCCGAGCTGCCGACTTCGGTCGATCCAACGGAGACGATCACCGATCGCGCCATGGCCGAGCGGTTCTCGAAGGTCGCGGTGGTGGTCGCGCCGGCCATCGTACCTTCAGCGGTCGCGAGGCACGTGCTCGCGCTCGCGCAGTCTGCGAACACACGCACGTACGGAATCTGCGACGCGGGCATGCCGGTCGGGGCGACCGCGAACGTGCCGAGCGTGTTCGCCGGGATGGTGTACGAGTAGAACAGCTGCGGGCCGTTGAACGACGAGTTGCACGTCGAGGCCGGGACAGCGCCGTTGATGTTGTTGCCGGTGACCGCCATTCCCATCGCGGGCGTGGCCATCGCGCAGGTCGAGTTCGCGTCGGCGGGGCCGAGCGTGTCGACCTGCAACGTGACAGCGCCGCCGGTCGCGTCGGTGGCAGCGAACGAGTACTCGTCCACGATGATGAAGTAGTCGCCCGGATCGAGGAACGTGCGGATGAGCGAGTTCGCTCCGATGCCGCCGTCATCGTTGCAGCTCACCTCGCTGGCCGCGCTCATGTCCGTGCAATTGCGACGGATGGCGAGCACGGTGTCCGTGTCTGCGTTGGCCGCGGTAGCGCGAACGATCACCTCGGTGCGCGCAGCGACGGTCATGCGGTAGATGCGCTCCGAACCGGCCGCGGACGAGACGCAGCCGTACGAGCCGATCATTCCGCCGGTGCCCATCGGGTTGAGCATCGTCGAGACCGTCGTGCTCATGCCTGGCGCGGGCAACGTGATCGTTCCGTCCACGGTGAGCCCGCAGCCCGGAGCGGAGCCGTCCGCAGCGTCCGGCGCGCTGTCGGGGCGAGATCCGTCCGCAGCGGCGTCGGGGCTCGCGTCGGCCGGGGGCATCGAAGCGTCCATTCCCGCTTCGACCGCGGCGTCCATTCCCGCTTCCGCAGCGGCGTCGGGCGCATCGGCGTCCGGCGCAGCGTCCGGCGCGGAGTCCGGTCGCGACATCGAGTCCGCCGCTGCATCGGGGCGGTTCGTCGAGTCTGCAGCGACGTCGGGACGGCTCATCGAGTCCGTCGCCGCAGCGTCGTCGCTCGCGTCGGGCTGGGGGAGGACCGGGGGGCTACAGGCCGCGGCTCCGACCACTGCCGTGAGCGCGAGCCACCCGCGAACGGGCATCTTCGTCATCATGGTTTCCTTTGTGAAAATATAGAAGAACGCAACAGCGTCAGCGCGTGCGCAGTGCGGTGTTTGGGTGAGCAACCATGCAGCGCGCTCGCGGACGAGCGACGGATGATGCCTTGTTGCCCGCTTGACGCAAGTGGTTCAACCCGCGTCTTCCCCCGCGACACGCAGCGCGCGACGTCAGCGCGGAATGAATCGAATGAGCGTCCCCGCCGTCGCGAAGCCCGCGCTGTTGTAGCTCACTCCGACGCTGCGGCTCTGCGCGAGGTTCACGAGGCCGACGCTCGCGCTGTCACCGGTGGTGCGCGAGGTTCCCGCGGTCGCGCAGTAGTGATACTCGATCACGTTCGAGCCCTCGCTGAGCTTGATCTGAAAGCGCATCGGCTCGGAGACGGCGAGCGGCTGCACGTTGTTCCACTCGAGGATGAAGCGCCGCGTGGGCATCGCGCCGATCGTCAGGTGACGCACGCTCGCGGGCGCGACGATTTGCAGGTCGTCCCAGAAGATCGCGAGCGATCCAGCAGGGCCGTTGGTGGGCGTGTTGAGGTCGAGGTTCGAGTACGACGTCGTCGCGCTCCCCGCGGGGCTGTTGAACAGCTGCATCAACCCGTTGGTGTTCGCGCCCCAGTGCGTCGCCATGTCGCCGAAGTACAAGAACGTAAACGGCAGCGCCATCGCCGCGCCCGTCGACGCGTCGTCGCCCACCAGGCTCGCGAGCACCGTCGCGGCGGTCATGTCTTCGCACATCGCGCCCATCGTTCGCACGATCGTGTACGGGTCCGGCGGGTTGTCGTACTCGATCGAGAACACGCCGGTCTCCGTCGCGCCTGCGCCGCCCACCGCGACGATGTACGTCTGATCCATCGCGCTCGTGTTGCGCCAGACGGACTCTTCGATCGCGCCCGCGCCGGCGACGCTCGTGTAGTTCGTGCACGACGCGGGCGTGCACGTCTGAAACACGCGGATCACCGGGTTGAACGCGCCGGTCGGCGTCACGCGAACGCGCGCCGCGCTGCTCGCAGGAACGGTCACTGAGTAGTAGAGCAGCGCTCCGCCCGAGGCTCCGAGCGAGCACGTGGTGAGTCGTCGCTCGAGCGCCGTGCCAGTGTCCTGCATCGCGAGCGGCGCTCCTGCGGTGAGCGTCGTCGGCGCGGCGCACGTCGCGTTGGGCGGCGCGGTCACCAGTCGCACGCTCACGTCGTCGACGCCGGTCGACGTGGTGGTGCGGCTCCCGAGCGTCACGATCACGTCCCGCGAGGTCATGCTCGTGTTGGGGATCACGACCTGCTCCGCGCCGCCGCCGGACGTCGCGTTCGCGCTCGTCACGCACATCGCGCTCATGCACGAGTCGACCACGCGAAGGACCGGGTCGGTCGCGGTCGAGTACGGCGTCGCCGTGACGATCGCCGTCTGTCCCGCGGGGATCGAGAGCGAGTAGTACAGCACGTTGCCCGTCGCCGTGGGCTCGCACATCGAAGCGTTGGCCTCGGTCGCGTCCGCTTGATTCTGCGCGATCGCGGGCGTCATCGGGTCGAGCAACCGCGCGCTCGCGCACGTGGTGTTCGCGGGGATCGCAGGCAGCAGACGCACGCCGAGATCGAAGGTCCCCGTCGCGCCCGCGGTCGAGCTGCCAACCGCGATGATCACCGTTTGATCCATCGCGGTCGTGTTGCGATAGGAAGCCTGCTCGACGACGCCGGTCGAAAACGAGTTGCGATACGCGCCGCACGTCGTTGGGCTGCATCCGACGAAGATTCGGATCGTTGGATCGAAGCTCGCTGACGGCGTCACGGTGACGGCGATCGCGCGGCCCGCGGGGACGCTCATCGAGTAGTACGAGAGCGGTCCACCCGTGGCGACGCCGGCGACGCACGTCGAGCTCGAGCGCGTCTCGAACGAGCCCACGGTGGTCTGCATCGTGAGGCTCGCGATCGGAGGCAGCGCCGTCGCCGTCGCGCAGCTCGCGTTGTCCGGGACCGGCGGCAGCATCGTGAGCGCGTCGCTGAGCGTGAAGGCGCCGCCCGTCCCGAGCTCGTACGAGCCCATCGTGACGATGAACGTGCGCGAGACGTTCGAGCGGTTCTCGACGGTGACCGAGGCCGTGGCGCCCGCAGAGAGAGCGGCGCCCGTGCTGACGCACGTCGTGGTCGCGCAGTCGTCGCGAACGCGGAGGTAGGGGCGCCACGCGGGCATTCCGAGCGGCGTTCCTGTGATCACCGAGCGCGTGTTCGGCGGAAGGACGTAGCGATAGAACACCTCGGGTCCCGTCGCCGTGGTGACGTTGCACGAGCGGTCCGTCGTCCCGCCGGTGTTGGTCGTGCCCGCGGTGCTCGTGCCGGCCATCCACGTCGTCGCGCCCGCGCACAGCGCATCGGGCGCTTCATTGGGCACCGAAACCGTGAGCGTGTACGCGCCGCCGCGAACGACGGTCGAGCTCGTCGCGTACTCCGAAGCGAAGACGTAGTAGAGCCCTGGGTCGAGCGTGACCCGCGCGGCGCCTGCGTTTCCGAGGCCCGAATCCAGGTCGCACGCGACCTCGCCCACGCTGCTCGAGCACGCCCGACGGATCGCCAGCATCGGGTTGGCGATCGCGCCCGTGTCCGCGCTCACGACGAACTGAAACGTCGTGCGCGCGGTGACCGTCAACGGGTAGATGTGATCGTCGCCGTAGCCGAAGCTCGTGCATCCGAAGGTCGTGACGGAGTTGCCTGCGCCCGACGCGGTCCACGTCCCCATCACCGTCGTGGGGCTGCCCGGCATCGGCTCCGCCAAGGGCGCCTGCAACGCAAGCGCACAGGCGACGGGACCATCGGGCGACGCGTCGGGAGCGCTGTCGGGCAGCGCGTCGGGCAACGCATCGGGAGCGCTGTCGGGAGCGCTGTCGGGAGCGCTGTCGGGTAGCGCATCGGGAGCGCTGTCCATCGACGTGACGTCCACGCTCGCGTCCGCTGCGCTGTCCATCGAGAGCACGTCGGGCATCGATGGTCGATCGGGCGCGGGCGCGTCGCTCATCGCGCGATCGGGCAGCGATGAAACGTCGGTAGTCGTGCTGTCAGCGGCGCTCCCATCACTGCGAGCGTCGGCTTGAGGCAGCATCGTCGGCGCGCACGCAGTGAGCATTGCGGTGAGCGCGAACCCTGTCCTCCATCGAAGAAGCATCGGAAAAGCCTTTCGAGCGGGTTGTTACGAAACCGGGGTTTCGTCCCCAACTCGACCACTGTTCCGAGCTGCGCGCAATTCTTACCGGGACACGGTAACGCTCACCCTTCGGTGTGACCGATGGATCAGTGCCACGCGGCGGCGGGCTTCACGGGCTCGCCCGAGCGATCGTGCTCGTCGAGCAGCACTTGCGACATCGCTTCGCACTTCACGCAGGAGGGGAAGCCCGATCGGTGCTGGCAGTAGAGCACCTTGGCCGTCGCGTCGGCGCCGTCGAACTCGTGCGGATCGAGGTGTCGTCCGCAGGCGATGCAGTGGATGTGCTGCGCTTCGGAGGAAGCCGCGCGCGGTCCTCCCTTGAGCGCCTTCTTCTCAGCCTTGGTCAGCCGCTTCTCTTTCTTCATGGTCGCCCAGAGAGATACCGCACTTGCGCGGTCTCGTGGCGGCGTTTGCGCTCACGGGCGGCGCGAGGCGAGCTCGACCGTCACGCGCGACGGGGCGCTCGAGCGACCTTGGACGATGGCGATGATTTCGTGTGTTCCCTCGGCGGCGGTCCATCGGTCGCCCTCGATGGCGCGGCCGTCGACCCACCACTGATCCGCGCGCACTTCGGCGCCGTCGAGCGTGACGCGAAGCGGTACGCGCACTTCGCCGCGCGCGGGGTCGAGCAGCCAGCGCGCTCGGTCGCGGGGCTCTCTCACGACGAGCGATCCTTCGGTCGAGATCGCGCGAACAGACCGAGAAATCCCAGTGCGATGCGCGCGCTCTGCCCACGCTCGCAAGCGCGCCGGAGCGACCCAGTCGCCTCGCTCGTCGTGCTGGTCGCAGTTGGTCATGGGCGCCGTTCCCGGAGCGAACCGCTCGACGTGGTGGTGCTGGCACCGCGGCCCCGCGCGCAGCCCCGAGAACTCGCACACGTCCGCGGTCACCAGCTCGCGCGCTTGCCTCGCGTACACGGGCAACCCGAGCTGCGCCGAGCGCTGCGAGGCCGCCCACGCGATGCGAACCGCCGCAGGAGCAGCCGCGCGAAATCCGCTGACCTCGGCCATCGACCGGCCCGATGGATCGCCCATCCACACGACGACCGTGACGCGATCGTTGGACACGGCGCACCAGGCGTCGCGCCAGTTGGCGCTCGTTCCGGTCTTGAGCGCGAAGGTGACGCCCGGAGAGAGCTCTGCGAGCGATTCGCCGAAGCCTTCGGCGCGAGCGCGCTCGTCGATCAAGATGTTCCACGCGACGCGCGCGTGCGTCCCGTCCATCACTCGCTCGCCTTGCGCGATCCCGCCAAACGGAACCAGCGTGAGCCCCACCCTGCTGCCCAGCCTCGCCATCGTCGTGTACGCCTGCGCGAGCTCGATCCCGCGCACGCCCACGCCGCCGAGCACGAGCGCCCCTCCGTGCTCTTCTCCCGTGCGCACGCCGTTGAACCCCAGCGCGCGAAGGCGCTGCGCCAATCGGTCCTGCCCCACGCGCCGCGCCACGTCGAGCGCCGCGAGGTTGAGCGACGAGGCCAGCGCGACCCTCGCAGAGACCGGCCCGCGCTCGACGCCATCGTAATCGCGCGCCTCGAACTGCTCTCCGCGCGCGCCGGTCATCGCCGTGTTGATGTCTTCGAGCACTGACGCCGCGGTCCCTCCGCGCTCGAAGAACAGCTCGTACGCGAAGGGCTTGAGCGTCGAGCCCGGCTGCCGCTCGGCGTCGAGCAAATCGAGCGCTCCTCCGTCGCTGTTGCTGTCGATCGCGCCCACGTACGCGAGCACCTCGCCCGTCGCGTTCGAGACCACGATGGCGGCCGCGTTGCGCGCCCCGCGCGCAGCGAAGTTCGTCCACTGCGCGCGCAGGATCGACTCGGTCTGACGCTGCGTCGACAAGTCGAGCGATGTGCGAACGGTGCTGGAATTTTCCCTGCGAATCGTCCCGGCGCGCACGCCTTCGAGCACGCGATCGACGAAGCGTGGGGCCTCCCACGGCCGGCCCGAGCCCGCCACGATCACAGGCTCGCTCGCGAGGGCGCTCGTGTAGCTCTGCCCGTCGATCACGCGCAGCGCGTACATGCGCCCGAGCACCCACGCGCGGCGCTCGTTCGCTCGTCGCGCGAATCTCCGCGGATCCAGCGCCGAAGGAGCGCGCGGAATCGCCGCCAACATCGCCGCCTCGCTGACCGAAATCGAGTCGATCGAGTGGCCGAAGTAGCTCTCGCACGCGCGGGCGACGCCCTCGATCCCGTCGCCGTACGGCAGGCGATTGACGTACTGCTCGAGGATCTCGTCCTTGCTCATCACGCGCTCGAGGCTCATCGCGCGCAGCGCTTCGCTGAGCTTGGACCAGGCGCCGTGCGGCCTTCCGTACACGCGCTTGACGAGCTGCTGCGTGATCGTCGAGCCGCCCGAGCGCCTTCGACCCGGGACGAGGTTGTCGATCACCGCGCGCGCGAGCGAGCGGCGGTCCACGCCGTCGTGCGCGAAGAACCGCGAGTCCTCTGCGGCGAGAACAGCCTGCAAAACCACTGGCGGAATCTCACTGCTGCGCACCCACCGACGGTCCGCTCCCTCCGAGCGGCTGTGCCGCAGCGCGAGGCCCGATCGATCGACGACCGAAAACGAGTCCGACGGCGGGATGAACCGCGCTCGATCGACGAGCGTCCCCGACGCCACGAGCGCGCGCGCGACGATCCACAGCGCGCAGAGCGCGAGCAAGACAGCGAGCGAAGCGCGTCGGGCGCGGGTGAGCTTCATCGGTCGACCACGATGGTGTCGGTGGCAGAGCGAGCGATGAAGCTCGGGTCGTGCTGCGCCTCGATCTGCGCAGGGATCAGCGCGAACTGGCCCGGCGTCGTCGCGCGCACAGCGTAGGTAAACTCCATGAGCCCAGAGCCCGCGCGGTCCGCGTAGAAGCGCGCCTCGCTGCGGTTGAAGGCCCTGTGCGTGAGGTACGAGAGCGAGCGCGCCGCGTGAAAGCCTCGCGGGTCGATCACTTCGTCCTCCGACGAGCCGCCGAGGATGGCGTCGAGCGAGGCGCGAGGCGTCGTGTCCAGACCGCGATCCACCGCATCGAAACCGCCTCCGATCGCGTCGCGAACGACGACGCTCGGCGGCAGCCCGCGCTCGGTGAACACGAAGAGGCGCACGCGCACGAGCTCGCCCGTTCGAACGTGGGCGCCGCTCTGCAAGCGCTCTCCGTTCTCGCGCTCGAGCACGCGGTGAAGGGCCACCGTCCGGCCGCGCGCCTCTTCGTCCTGTCGCGAGAGCGCGCGGACCCAGCGGCCGTCGAGCGCGAAGAACGCTCCGTCGCCCGCGTCGATGGTGAGCTGGTGCGCCCCGTTGAGCACGCGCGAGATCGGCAGCGAGAACACTCGCGCGCGGCCGTGGTTCTCGACGTTGTTCGCCGCGACGATCGCTCCGTCGATCGAGACGCGCGCCGAGGGGGTCGCGCGGTCCGTGAAGCGACGCGCGTACGAGCTGAGCGCGATGAGCGAGTGGGCGTTGTCGTGCGTGTCGTTCCACGCGCCGTCGACGCGGCGACGAAGCAGCTCGGAGGTGAGCACGCGCAGCTCGGTCGTGGCCGAGAGCAGCTCGGCGCTCGCGCGAATGGTCGCGGCGAGCATACGGGTCTGGCTCTCGTACCAGCGGCTCGACTCCATCGCGGGGTTGATCGCCGAGTCACGCTGGGCGGGCGCGCTCGGGCGTCGCTCGGGCGCGATCACCGTGACCATGCGACGAGCGCACTCGAGGGCCAACGTCTCGCGACGACGGTCGCTCGCGGGCATCGCGAGCGCGAGCTGCGCGCGGCCGAAGAGCGAGAGGTGGTCCTTCTGCTCGAACAGGGCGTTGATGCGCGGAGACTGGTTTTTTCCTGCTCGAACGAGCACGCGAACGGCGTACGCCTGCACGTCGCTCCGGTACGTGCTCTCGTAGTCCACCAGCGAGCCGTTGATGGCCCACTGGTGCACGGCTTCGACCGCGCGCTCGCGAGCGCCCGCGGTGATGCGCCAGCCCGCGGCGTGCGCGGCTTCGAGCGCGTCGAGCGCGTAGACCGAGCCGTACATCCACGGCTCGTCGTCGCTCGTCCACGTTCCGAACGTCCCGTAGCTGTTCTGCAGGGCGAGCAGGCGCTCGATCGCTTGCTCTCCGCGGCGCCTCGCGTCCGTCGCGCGCGCAGGGTCCACGGCCATCGATGCGTACGCGACGAGACCCAGGACGCGCGAAGCCAGGGCCTCGACGTTGTCGTACGGGCTCGCGTCGAGCGCGTCCGCGGCGGCTTCGAGACCGATGAACGGGTGCGGCGCCACGGTGACCGTGAAGCTCGCGTCGCGCGGGAGCGCGCCCTGCGGAATCGCCAGGTTGATCGTGCGAGATCCGTTCACCGCGCCCGCGAGCCACGAGCGCTGCGCGACGCCGCGAGCGCGCACGACGATGGTCGCGTCGCGTCGATCCGTCGCTCCTTGCGCGGTGCCCTCGAAGCGCAAATCGATCCGCTCGGCGCCGGAGGAAACCTCCACCGGGACGCTCACCCGCGCGTCTCCGCCGGGCTCCAAGTGAACGCGCTCGGAGCGCAGCTCTCGCTCGCCCATGAGCACGCGCACCTGCGCGTCCACCGCCACCGTCCCCGGGTTGTGCACGAACGTGCTCGCTTCGAAGCGATCGCCCTCGACCACGCTCGTCGGTACCGTCGGTCGCAGCACCGCGGGCAACGTCGCGGTGAGCTGCGTGGACGCTCCGCCCGTGCGCGCCGCGCTGTCGTTGGCGACGGCGATCACGCGGTACTGCGTCGGTCGCTGCGGCAGGCGCACGCGAGCGCGGGCGATTCCGTCGACACCCGTATTCAAGTGAGGCAGCCACAAGGGCGTGGGCTCGAAGCGCTCGCGCTCGTCGCGCATGGCGCGCTCGCCTTCGTCCGAGCCGTCTCCGCTCGCGCCCGGAAGCGCGGGGATGTCCAAGCGCGAGACGAGCGCGCGGCGCACGTCGTCGAGCACGAAGCGCGGCGCCCTGCGCGGAAAGAACTGGTCTCCCGGCCTCGGCGTCTCGTAGCTCGACAGCCTGAGCGTGCCCTCGTCGACGACGTAGAGGGCGACTTCGGCGCGCGCTCCTTGGCCGTCGGCGTTGCGCACTGCGACTTCGATGGGGACCTCTTCGCCGGGCCGCGCGCTCTGCGCGGGCAGGGCGATGCTCACGTTGAGCGCAGACACCCTCGGTCGAACGGCGATTTCGGCGACGCCCAAGCGCAGGTCCGGCGCCTCGAGGTCGACGCCCTGCGAGGGCTCTGCGGTGCGCGGTCGCACGAGCGAGACGTGAACGAACGCGTTGGGGACCATCGCCGGAGAGAGCGCGAACTCGAAGACGTTTCCGCCTGCGCGAACGCGGCGTCGCTCGGTGTGCATCACGCCGTCGCGCGCGACGACGATCAGTGCGTCGGCGTCGGGCCACGGTGACTCGAAGGCGATTCGCGCGGTTTCTCCCACGGAGTACGCGCGCGCCGAGGGCGTGACGGTGATGGGCGCGCCGGGCGCGTCGCGGTCGGGGTGCTCGCCGGGGCCCGCGACGTACGTGCGCTGCGAGGCGATCGACTCGCGGCCGTTGGCGTCGATCACCTTCGCTTCGAGTCGGTACACGCCCGCTTCGGTCGGTTGAAAGCGGCAGTGAACCGGCTCTCGTTCGCTCTGCGCCTGGCAGCGCGCGACCTCGCGTTCGTCGCGCGAGCGGCGCGCTCGGTACGCGCCCTCGTTGTCACCGCGGTTGACCCACTCGTAGTACGACTCCCAGCCCTCGCGAACGACGCGCATTTGCACGGACTGCGCGGGCACCGGAGCGCCGCCGTGATCGATCACGATGGACTCGACGTCGAGCGTCGCGCCGGGGCCGACCCACGGGACCGTGCGCTTGACGCCCACTTCGTACGTCGCGGGATAGACCGTAAATGTCCTGCGCGCCGCGGTGCTCTGCCCCGATGCGTCGCGCACTTCGGCTTCGAGCTCGAAGCTCTGTCGCGTGGGCGCGCTCATCGTGGCGCGGGCGGGGAGCGTCGCGGTTCCGTCCTGCGCGAGCTCGACGTCGCCAGAGCCCGCGAGGGTCCTTCGCGACTCGACGTCGACCGGAGCGAACACGAACGTGTTGGCCCACGGCATCGGGTATTCGCCGCCCACTTCGCGGTGCAGCGTCCAGTGCGCGGTCGCTCTCGCCGCGGGCGCGCCGAACAGATACCGGGATTCGACTCGCACGTTGAGCGGGTCGTTGTGCAGCGGCTGCTCGGGCAGGTCGCGCAGATCGACTCGCATGGTGGGCGGCCTGAACTCGGCGATGGTGACGAACGCGCTGCCCATCGAGCGGTTCTGCGCGCGGGGGTTGGTGACCTCGACGCGCCACGTTCCGGCCATCGCGCGCGGCGAGAGGTCGAAGGAGACGTCCGCGGTTCCCCACGCGTTGGTGCGCACGGTGCGGTCGAGGCTGCTCGCGTCTCCGTTGGGAGAGGTCAGCGTGATGCGCACGCTCTGCCTTGCAAAAGACCGCACTTCTTCGGGGTTGCACGGCTGTCGCGAGCGCGCCGTGCACACGACGGGCTGCCTCGCGACGACCTTGATGTGCAGCTTGTCTCCGGGGCGATACGCGCCGCGATCGGTGAACACCGCCGCGAGCGGGTTGCCGTCGCTCGCGCTCGAGGCGCCTTGCGCGAGGCCGAGGGTCGAGGGCGTCACCGACGTGCGCGCGTCCAGTGAAATCACCGCTCGATCGTCGTTGGTGGTCGCCGCGAGCGCGAGCGCGACGTCGACCACGTTGACCCCTGCGGGGCTCGGGATCCACGCGAGACCGCGCTCGTCCGTGCGGACAGGGCTCGCGTTTCGCACGGAGTTTCCCTGGGCCCACGCTAGGGTGACCTCGGCGTCGGCCACGGGCTGACCGCGCGCGATCGAGGTGACCCACGCGAGGACTCCCTCGGGAAAAGCCCTCGCAGAGAGCCCGAGGTCCGTGTGCTGAACGATGGCGTTCGTTCCCGTGGCGCCTTCGGTGTAGCCCGACGGGTGAAACGCGATCGCCGCGATGTTGCGCACGCGCCCTTCGTTTGCGGAGACGAAGCGAAACGCTCCGGGCCCGAAGCGATTGGGCCTCGACGTGGGAGCCAGGGGCGCGAGGGCCACGCTCTGCGCCGAGCTCATCGCCTCGCGGTCGCGGCCGAGCAAAAACGCCAGGTCTCTGCCTCGCTCGAGCGGAAGATAGCGAAGGACGCCCTGCCCGACGTTGGCCGCGGTGAACGGAAGCACCGCGGCGCCCGCGCGCTCGAAGGCCTGCAGCCCCTCGCGAACTTGAATACTGGGGTTCTTTCCGCGCGAGCGCACGGCGAGCGCTTGCAGCCGAGCGAGGGGCGTCCCTTCGTTGTCGATCAGCCCTTCGACGCGCACTTCGTACGGTTGATCCGGCTCCCATTCGCCTTGAATTGTGAGCACCGAACCGCTGATCGCCACGCGCTGCCCGCGCAGCGGCGGGTTGACGCGCACCGTCGGAACGACGTCGGCCTTGAGCGGGCTCGACGAGAACAAGCGCAGGGCCTCTTCGACTTCGAGAAACGCCTCGGGCAGCTCTTGTCGCTCGCACTCGTCGCGGGACTGCGCGTTTTCGGGGCAGTTGAACCCCTCGATGTGCGGCCTCGGTCGCAGCTCGACGACGAGCTCCGTGGGGCCGCTCGATCCGTACTCGCCTTCGCCGTTGTCGTACGGGGCGACGAGGTTGGGCGCGAGGAGCATGGCGACGCGCGCGCCGGGCTCGAGGGTGCGGTCGAGACGGACGTCGAGCAGAGAGTTTCCGCGCGGGTCGCGGCCGTGCGGAGCGAGCGAGAAGCGCAGCGCGCGCTGAGCGCCGCCAGACTCATAGGTGACCATCTGCGAAGAGACCGTCGCGAGGTCGGGCGAGCCCGAGAAGACGAGGCGCAGCGGTTCGCCGGGCAAAACACGGCGCGGCGTGAGGTCAGCGAGCGCCATCGCTCCGCCAGCGAACACGACGACGCGCTCTTCGGGGCTCTCGAGCGCTTCGCCCGCGAGCGAGCGGATGTTGTCCGCGAAGACGATCTTGCTCTCGGTGGTGCGATCGAAGGCCGAGGGCGCGGGCTCGAAGGCGATGGTGCTGCGAGAGACCCAACGAAAGGTTCCGGCGACAGGAGGGTCGAAGCTGACGGGAGAGCGTCGCTCGGCAGAGTCGAGGGCGACGTTGACGTCGGACGAGCGGACCATCACGCGGTTGAAGCGCACGCGCACGGTGCCGCCGCGCATGACGCGGGACGAGCCGGCGCTCGGCTCGAGCACGCTCAGCTGATCGGGCACGTCCCTCGCGAGCAGCGGCGCGAGCGGCGCTGCGACGGGCAGCTCAGCGCTCGCCACTGGAAAGGTGTTCGTCGTCCCGAGAAGCTCCGGCGGAACCTCGATCGGCGCGCGATTGCTCAGCGCACGCACGGCGACGACCGAGGCTCCGAGCGCTGCTGCTGCGAAGAGAAACCGTGTGCGCGAGCGGTTGGGCGGAGGGCTCGGCGCCTCGCTCGGCGCAGCGTTGTTGCTCGGCGTCGGGGCTTCGTCGGCCGAACGATAGGGGGCGGAGTTCATCGCAGCCGCGCCCGTCGCGTTGCTGGCCGTGCCGTCGGGGGAGTTGCTCACAGCGTGCTCGATCCTTTCGCGCGAGATGCACACTTGTGCAGGTCGCCACAGCACCCGAGTCGAGCAAGCGAGAGGCCGCGCCGGGTCGACGGCTTTCTCCTACGTTGATCGCGGGCTTGGTGGACCTCTCTGTGTTCTCGCATCCACGCTGCGGTGGACGAGGAGACACAGCGTGTCCTCGGGGGATGGCGAGAAACTTCGCGAGGCCCCAACGGTCGGGCTACAACGAGGGCCATGAGCCTGGCGGTCGGACCCGATATGTTCGTGACGATCCACTATGACCTGCGTGACGGACGTGGAAATCTCCTCGTAACCACCGAGGACCCCGAAGAGTTCGTGTGGGGCTACAACACCCTTCTCCCCGCGCTCGAGCAGTCGCTCGAGGGCATGACCCGCGGCGAGGTGATCAACCTCACGCTCGAGCCCGAAGAGGCGTACGGGACGCGCGACGAAGACGGCGTGTTCGCGGTTTCGAAGGATGAGTTTCCCTCGGAGGCTCCGCTCGAAGAGGGCAACGAGTACACGGCCGAAGGCGAAGACGGGACGGTCCTGACGATGCGCGTGACCGAGATCCACGACGATCACGTGATGGTGGACACCAACCATCCGCTCGCGGGCGAGCGGCTGAACTTTCACGTCCGCGTGCTGGATGTGCGCAAGGCCACAGAAGACGAGATCCTCGCGGCGCGCGCCGAGTCGAGCTCGGTCGGAGAGCACTTCGCGGGCGTGACCGAGGGACTGCCTTCGTGAAGGTCTCGCGTTCGGGAGGGTGAGCGACGTTTGTCAGGGGGACAGTTGCCGAAGACGGACTGAATGTGTATTCAGTCGCGCGCCGTCTCCCTGCGATCGAAGCATCGCTTGAGCGGTGCCGCGAATTACGAAGTATCTTCAACGGGTTGCCCTGATTGACAGCGCAACTGTTGAAGCGATGGTTTCACGTTGATGCCCCTTGTTCGAGTGATGCTTGATCGTTGGGGGTAGAAGTTCGAGCGACAGTTCGGCCATGTTCTTGCTGGCCCGCAAGGGCACTGATAAATCTCGCTCTCGGGCCCGGTCACAGTCCGAGGAGCCTCGTATGGATCTGCCACAAGGTGTCTCGTCGGGTGTCCCGGCTCCGAGGGTTGTCCCGTTTCCGATTGCAGAGCGGAGGATCGATCCCGACGCGGCGAAGGTCGTTCGTCGGCTGACGCGCTACGGCTATCAGGCGTACCTGGTAGGCGGCTGCGTGCGGGATCTTCTGCTCGGTCGCACGCCGAAGGACTTCGACGTCGCGACGAGCGCGCGGCCCAACGACGTCAAGGCGCTCTTTCGCAACTGCCGCATCATTGGCCGGCGATTTCGCCTGGCGCACATCCTGTTCGGCGGCTCGAAGGTGATCGAGGTCGCGACGTTTCGGCGCGATCCCAACCTCGAGCTCGAGGGCTCGGAGTGGACCGAGGACGACGGTCCCGACAGCGGCCCGGCGGTGCGCGCGAAGGCGAAGAACCGCGACGAAGACCTCTTGATTCGCCAGGACAACGCCTGGGGAGACCCGCACGAAGACGCGGCGCGCCGCGACTTCACGATCAACGCGCTCTTCTACGACATCGATCGGCAAGAGATCGTTGATTACGTGGGCGGGCTCGACGAGATCGAGCGGCGGGTGATCCGGACGATCGGCGAGCCGGACGTGCGCTTTCGCGAAGATCCCGTGAGAATTCTCAGGGCGATCAAGTTCGCCGCGCGGCTGGACCTCGGGATCGAGCCGGACGTGTACGACGCGATGATCGTGCACCGAGAGGACCTCCTTCGCGCGGCGCGGCCTCGGTTGCTCGAAGAGCTTCTGCGCTTGCTGCGCGGGGGCGCGGCGCGGCGGTCCTTCTGGATCGCGTGGGAGACGGGCGTGTTGTCCGTGCTTTTGCCGGAGCTTTCGAGCTTTCTCGACGACGACACGAAGTTTCGAACGCGCTTGTGGAAGCGGCTCTCGCTCGTGGACGCGAAGGTCGCTGCGGGCGTGATGATGCCGGATCCGGTGCTGTTCGCGACGCTGCTGCAAGAGCCGGTCGAAGAGGCGATCGAGGGAGAGCGCGACGCGCTGATCGCCGTCGGAGATGCGCTGGGTGAGGCGATCGAGCGGCTGGCGATTCCGCGGAGGCTGGTGGATCGACTGCGCTCGGTGCTGGCCGCGCAGAAGCGCCTTCGCGCCGGAAAAGTGGGCTCGCTCGGGCGTAGGGATTTCTTCGGCGACGCCGCGGCGACCTACGCGCTCGACGCCGAGGCGCGCGGGTGCGAGCCCGACGAGATCCGCGCGATCGTGAGCGGCCGCGACTGGATCAACCGAGCGAAGAAGGACGCGCCCCCGCGGGCGAACCCCGGCTCGGCAGAGTGACCAAACGAGATTGTTGAAGTGACAGTTGAAGGTGTACTCGAGCCTTCAGCCCGTTGAAGTCACTGAGAAATCATCGTGTGGTTGGCGCGCGTCGATTGAGGTTGCAGCGGGTACAGTTGAAGTGTTGGATGAAGGGTTTGATGAGAGGGGCTGGGGCTTGATCGAGAGGGGACAATGGACGAGCGCGAAGGCAACTCACCGGGGGGGTGCGCGCTCTCTCGACGTTGCTCTGCGCAGCGGTGTTAGCGTTTGCGCGATGACTCTGCGTCGTGCGTCTCTGCTCGCGTTTGTGCTGCTCGCCGCGTGCTCGCCCTCTACCGTCACCGACGGCGGAGCAGACAGCGCAGCCCTTGTGATGGACGCCGCTGTGGGGATGGACGTCACGCAGAGCCGCCCCGACGTCGCGCCGATCGACACGGGCATCCTCGACGTGCGCGAGAACGACGGAGCCATGAGCGCGATGACCTCGCGCGACTGCGTGCGGCCGAGCGCGGATGCTTGGTCGGTCACGGCGCACGTCGACGTCACGCGGCCCGACGGACGATGCCCCGACCGCGTTCGGATCACCGCCAACGGATCGCTTCCCAACGTGTGCGGGACGATCGAAGCCTGCTGCGACTACTTCGCTGAGTGTCTCTTCGAGGTCGAGCTCGACGTCGTTCACGCGATCGCGAATCGGCAGTGCCCTCGCTCGGATCGCCGCAGGTTGCTCGGCTGTCGCTGCATCAACAACCGCGTCGAGTGCGATCCGCAGCGGCAGCTCTGCCCAGAGACGTTGCCCGAGGGATACACCTGCAACGCGAGAGCTGGGGTGGATGTGTTTCACACGCCGCTCTGCTCGGACTGCGCAGCGGCGAGCGACGCCGCGGCGAGCGACAGCGCGGCGCGGGACTGAGGCTCGCGACCCACTGGCGCGCCATGAGTTGATGCTCGCTGCATCGACCATGGCTCGTCGCGGGGGCCGCTGTTCGGGGATGCGCGATCACCCTGTGAGCCGGTCACACCGGGACGTCGATGCGCGCGAGGATGTCGCGCACGAGGCGCTCGCTCTCTTCGCGCTGCGAGCTGCCGCTGAAGTGCCCGATCGCCGCGTCCATGCCCGCGAGGCGAATGCGGTGCGCGAGCACGGGGACCGCGCACTCGGCGACGTCGTCGGGGATCACGTAGCCGCGGCCGAGCACGATCGCCCTGGCGCACGCGGCGCGCAAAAACGCCTTCGCGCCGCGGGTGCTCACGCCGACGCTGATGTCTCCGTGCGTGCGCGTCGAGAGAACGATCGCGTGCAAATAATCGAGCGCAGCGCCTTCGACGTGCACGCGCTCGACCTCGCGCTGCGCGGCGAGCAGCGCCTCGAGCGTGACGGCCGCTTCGATCTCGTCTGCCTCGTCGTCCTTGCGCGAGAGCAACAGGCGCTTCTCGACGTCGGCCGACGGATAGCCGATCGCGGTGCGAACGAGAAAGCGGTCGAGCTGGCTGTCGGGCAGCGGGTAGGTGCCCGCGTTGTCGTCGGGGTTTTGCGTGGCGATCACGAGAAACGGCTCGTCGAGCGGGCGAGTCACGCCGTCGACGGTCACCTGTCGCTCGCTCATGGCTTCGAGCAGCGCGCTCTGCGTGCGGGGCGTCGCGCGGTTGAGCTCGTCAGCGAGCAGGACGTTCGTAAAAATCGGGCCCGCTTTGAACTCGAAGCGACGCTCGGTGCTGTTGAACACGCTCACGCCGAGCAGGTCCGACGGCATCAAATCACTCGTGCATTGCACGCGGCGAAACGTCGCGCCGATCGCCCTCGCCAACGCCCGCGCCAGCGTCGTCTTGCCCACGCCCGGAACGTCTTCGACCAGCAAATGTCCCCGCGCCAGCGCCGTCACCACCGCGCGCTCGATCACCTCGGGCTTGCCCGCCAGCGCGCTCGCGACCGCGCGCTTCAAGCGCCCCGCCACGTCGACCGCGCGGGCCACGCCTTCAGAGAGCGCGGGAGCGTTTCGCGCGGGTTGAGCCATCGATGCCTCCAACCCTACCGCAGCCGTTGCGGCTCGCCCAGCGGCCAAATCATCGCGCGTGTCCGTCGGCCGCATCACGACTCCGTGGCCGCGATCGGCAGCGTCACCGTGATCACGATCCCGCCCTGCTCGACGGGCTCTGCGAGGACCGCTCCGCCGTGCAGGCGAATCACGCCGCGGGCCACGTTGACGGCCAACGACAATCCCGCCGGGGCGCGCGCGCCAGCAGGGGCAAAATCGAACGGTTCGAACATTCCGCGCAGCGCTTCTCGGGATGGAGTGGTCCCGCCGCCGCGCACGGTCAGCAGGATCGTGTCTCCCTCTCCCCGCACGCGCAACACGACGTGCCCGTTGCTGCCCGAGCGCATCAACGCGAAGGCGACAAACGACGCGGCCGCGTGGGTGAGCCGCTCTTCGTCGCCCAACAAGTGAAGGCCCACTTCGCCTTCGATCGTCAGCGCGTCAGGAGAAACCTTCACGCGCGAGCGCTCGATGGCCTGCGCCCGCGCCCGCTCGACGATCGTGTCCACCGAGGCCCTCGCGCGATCGAGCGTGAGCCGGTCGGCGTCGAGCCTCGCTTGATCAAGAAAATCCCGCACCAATCGCAGAAGCTCGTGCCCCCCTCGCTGCAGCGCCTCGAGGCTCTCGCGCTGCTCGTCGCTCACCGGTCCCTCGGTTCCCGAGAGCACCAGGTCCGCGAAGCCCAGCACCGAGTTCAACGGAGCGCGCAAATCGTGGGACACGCTCGCGAGCACAAACGAGCGCACCCGCGCCGCCTCGCGCCGCGCGATGAGCGCTCGCTCGCGGTCTTCGTTCATGCGCAAGAGCGCCGCCGCCAACGTGTCGAGCGCGAGCGCCATGTCTCTCACCTCGGGCACGCTCTTGGGCCGCGCGATGCGCATCGTCACCGAGCGCATGTCCTTGGCGCTCACCGAGTTCATTCGCTCTGCCGCGGACGAGACGTCGTTGGCCGCGTCCCTGCCCACGCGCGCGCCGAGCTGCGCGGCGATCACCACCGCCGCGAGCGACGCCAGCAGCCCCCACGACGGGAGCGTCGTCGGCTCGCTCTGCGCCGCCATCACCGCGAGCCGCCCCTCTGCGTCTCTGCGCACGTTGAGCCCCGCGCGCCGCAGCGATTGCACGGCGGCGATCACCCCCTCGTCGTCGGCGTTGGTGCGCAGAGACACCGCGAGGATCTCGCTGGCCTGATCGCGCAGCGCGTCGTCGGTGTTCTTGCGGAGCTGCGCGATGCGCGTCTCGACCAAGAGCGCTCCGGCCAGCGTCGCGGCCGCGGCCGGCGCGGCGAACGCGAGCGCGAGGCGCGAGGCCACTCGATCGGGAGACGAGCGAACCGAGCGGTAATCCGTGTCCGCTGAGAGCCGGATCGCCAGCGGCAAGACCGCGGCGCGCGAGAGCACGTAGCCGAGCGGCGCCGCGAGAAACGCGCACACCCCCGCGAGGATCCAGTGCGCTGGAGCGAGCGCCGAGTGCACCTGCGGCAGCGGGATCGACGCGATGAGCAGCGTCGCGAGCGCGTAGATCGCCGCGACCTGCACGGCGCGCTGCGGGGCGGCGTACACCGCGTCCGCGTCGGCTTCGTCCGCGCTCTCGGGCGCGATCGCCGCGCGCTCGAGCGAGCTTCGCGCGAAGAGCGTCGGCAGCGCGATGATGGTCGAGAGCGAGAGGCCCGCGCCCGCGGCGAAGAGCGGGAGCGCCGCGAGGGCCGCGACGTTGGCGGCCACCAACGGAGAGAGCGCGGCGAACGCGAGCGTGCTGAGCAGCCCCGTGAGCAGCGCCGCCACGATGAGCCGAGAGACCGGCTCGCGCGCGTTGCGCTCGTCGCGAAGCTGCGCCTCGGGGGACGGTGGAGCGAGCGAATCCCTTGCGAATTCAGGGACGGATTGCGTTCGCTTGCGCGCGCTGTCGCTCATGCGAACCCCGCCTGCGACAGCGCTGTCTTGTGCAGCGGGACGTGCGCGGTGAACGTCGAGCCTTGGCCCTCGACGCTCTCGGCGCCGAGCTTTCCTTCGTGCAGCTCGAGCAGCGCGACGGTGATCGCGAGGCCGAGGCCCGTTCCTCCTTCGCGCCCGCGCTCGAAGGGCTTGAACAAGCGCTTCATGTCCTGCGGGCGAATTCCCCGGCCGTCGTCGCGCACGTGCACCTGCGCCTCGCGGTCCGCGACCACGATCTCGACCGAGACCTTGTTGCGGCAGTGCTGCAGCGCGTTTTGCACGAGGTTGGTGATCGCGCGTCGCAGCGAGGTGGCGTCCCCTTCGACCAGGACGTTGTCGCTCTCGTTGTGCTCGATGGTGATTCGGCGCAGTCGCGCTTGCCCTTGCGCCTCGCGCACGACCTCGCCCACGATCGCCGCGAGGTCCACGGACCTTCGCTCGATCGAGAAGCGACCCGAGGCGATCGCAGAGAGGTCGAGCACGTCGTCGACGAGGTGGAGAAGGTGCTTTCCTGAGCGCGCGATGGCCTCGATGTCCTCGCGTTGGCTCTCGCTGAGCTCGCCGTCGACGCCGGACAAGAGCAGGTCTGCGAAGCCGATGATGGAGTTGAGCGGCGTGCGAAGCTCGTGTCGCAGCGTGGCGATCTGCGCTTCTTTTCTGCGCTCAGCGTCGTCGAGCTTGAGCAGCGCCTCGCGGTGTTGCTCGATCTCGTTCGCGATCTCGCCCTGCAGCTTGTTGAACGCCGCGACGAGCTCGCCCACCTCGTCCCGCGCGTGCACGGGCAGGGCTCGGATGGAGTTGGCGTCGCCGCCGCTCATTTTTCTCGCGCGCGCGGTGATCGCGCGGACGTCCGAGGTCAGGTCTCTCGCGACGATGACCGCCGCGGCGAGCCCGAGCCCCGTGAGCACGATGAGCAGCGTGGCCAGCTCGATGCCCAGCGCAGAGGCCGCTCCGCTCGGCCTCGGAACGGCCGCGAGCACCAGAAACGCTCCCCCTTCGAACGCGACAGGCTCGCTCGCCACGACGAGCTTTCGCTCTCCGTCATCGAGCTCGAAGACCGCGCTCTGCTCGGGCGGACGATGCGTCGTGAAGCGCGTGAAGAGCTCGGTGTCGGGCAGCGGCGTCCCGTCGGGACGAACGACGGCGACCATGCTGCCCGAGCGAGCCTGCACGCGCGAGAGCAGCGCCGAGCGTTGCTGCGGCGGCGTCACCGCGAGGCGAGAGGCCATCGTCCTCGCGATGGTCTGCGCGCGGCGGTTGGCCTCGTTTCGCTCGACGTTTCCCACGGCGCGCGCGGCGAGCGGGACGGCTACCGCCGAGACGAGCCCGAGCCCGAGCGCCCCCGCGAAGGCGACGCGCCAAGGAAGCGGCGACGCTTCGGTCGACGGGGAGGGAGGGATGGACGGCATGTCTCTCGCGCGCCGGCGACGTTACCTACGTCCGCGCCGCGCGCGCTACAGCCGGCGCCCCGAGTTAAGCGCAGGGGACGTTCTGCCGACTCGCGTTGGGCGCAAGTGTTTCGGGGCTCGGCCGATTCGATGAGGCGTACAACAAAGTTTCCCGACTCCTCGTCGTGGGCCGGCGAAGCCATCGCGGAAGGTCGCTGAATGCAGACATCAGAGCTCGCAGAACAACTGTTCGCCTCGCCGCTGGCGCGCGTCGTCGCGATCACAGACGGAGCGGGCACGGCCAGGGTCATCCGCGCTCGCTCGGGAGACATCGACCCGATGCTCTCGTTGAGCTCGGACGTCACGAGCGCAGCTCTCAGCGAATTTGCAGCCCGACAGCGATTCGGCTCGCTGAGACAAGCGGTGGTGTTCTGCTCCGAAGCCACCGTCGTCCTCCACGCGCTGCACGACGGAACCACGCTCCTGCTCGTCGCCGACGCCGACGCAAACCTGGGCTTGCTCTTGAGCACCTGTCGCACGGCGCTCGCCGCGTTCGTCGAAGGAGGCAGCGATGGCGCAGGAAGGTGAGGCCAAGCGCAAGGGCGGCTGGTGGTCGAGCCTCGTGGGAACCGACGCCGCGCTCGACGCCGCGCGCGCCGAAGCAGAAGCGGTCTTCAAGAGCCTGCACAGCGAGATCGCGCGGCTCGAAGAAGAGCTCGCCCTCGCGCGCGACGAGCGCTCGAAGCGCGACGAGCGCGTCGAAGAGCTCGACGCCGAGCTGCGGCACGCAAAGCAGCAGAGCAACCAGCAGCAGGCGAGCCTCGCCGAAGCGCGCAAGCAGCTCGAGGCGAGCGAAGCGCAGGCGCGCAAGCAACGCGAAGAGCTCGAAGCGCAGCGAAGAGTGCGCGAGCAGCGCGAGGCCGAGTCCGCCGCGACTCGCGCCGCGATCGAGCAAGAGCTCGCCCGGGCCAACGCGAAGATCGACGCCCTGGGGCTGTCGCTCAAAGAGTCCGAAGCGAAGGTCGAGAAGGCCGTCGCTGAGCTCTTGGAGCTTCGGCGCCGCGCCGAGAGCGACAAGGCCGCGGCCGCGGCCAGAGAGCGACAGGCGACCGAGAGCGGCGCGGAGGCGTCGCGCACGATCGCGTCGCTCAGGGCCGAGATCGACACGGGCGCGATCGAGCTGGCGAAAGAGCGCGATCGCACGCGCGCGGCGTTGGCGGAGGCCGACAAGGCGCGCGGCCGAGTCAGCGAGCTCGAGCGCGCCAAGGGCGACCTCGAGCGAGCGAACAGCCTCGTGGCCAAGAGCAACGATGAGCTCTCGCACGCGAAGTCCGCGCTCGAAGCGATGACGCTCTCGCTCGACCGGCAGCTCAGCGACGAGCGCGCCCGAGCGAGCGCGAATCAGACGGTGATCGACGGCCTGCGCGCAGAGCTGCAATCGGCCAAGAGCGAGACGAGCGCCGCGCGCGCAGAGCTCGCGACGAGCAAGGCCTCGGTGCTGAGCCTCGAAAAGAGCGCCGCGGTCGCGCGCGAAGAGAGCGCTGCTCGCGCGCGCGAACGAGACGCGGCCAACGCCGAGCTCGCGCGAACGGCGATCTCGCTCAGCGAAGAGCGCGAGGCGCACGCGGCGACCAAGGCTGCGACAGAGCGTACGCTGCGCGCGCTGCTCGGCGCGAAGAGCGGGCTCGCGCTGACGCTCGTCGAGCGAGCGTCGAAGAAGTGAGCCGCGCCCGAGCGCGCTTCGCTCGCTGCGTTATCCGCGCTCGTATCGCGCGAACGTGAGCGCGGCGCTCGCGCGGCCGTGAGTGCGACCGCGCAGATCCGTGACGTAGCCGAAGAGCGCCGCCATCGGGGCCTCGCCTTGAACGACGGCGGTGCTCTTGTCTCGCATCGCGACGTCGCGCACGTCCTTTGCGCGCGGACAAGTCACCGACCACCGCTCCGACGTACGCCTCGGGCGTGCTCACTTCGACGCTCATCCACGGCTCCAAACGTTGAGGCGCTCCTTCTTTGAAGGCGCGCTTCATCGCTTCTGCGCCCGCGAACTCGAAGGCGAGCGCCGTCGAGTCCGTCGGGTGCGTGGCGCCGTCGATCAACGTCACGTCGAGGTCCACGACGGGGTAGCCGCCGATGGGGCCGCGCGTGAGCGCTCCTTCGACGCCTCGCTTGACGGCCTGAGCGAGCTCGCGAGAGATCGCTCCGCCGCGGGTCTCGTCGCGAAACACGAAGCCCGTGTCACGCGCGGCGGGACGCACGACGAGGACGACCTCGGCGAACAGCCCAGGCCCTCCGTTTTGTCTCTTGAATCGCTCATGGATGGTGCACTCACGGGTGAGGGTCTCGCGGTAGGCCACCGCGGGTCGGCCCGGACGGGCCTCGACGCGGTAGTCCGATCGCAGTCGGTCGATCGTGATTTCGAGCTGCAATTCGCCTAGTCCTTCGAGGACCGTGGCGCCCGACTCGGGGTCCGATGACAAGCGCAGCGAAGGGTCTTCGAGCGCCAGTCGCGCCAGGGCTGGGCCGAGCTTGTCGCGGTCTTGCGACGAGACCGGCTCGACCGTGCACTGAACGACGGGCGCAGGAATCACCAACGAGCTCAGCGCGATGGGCTCTTTCGGGTCGCACAGGGTGTCGCCCGTGCGAACGCCTTCGAGCCCCGCGAGCGCGACGATCTCGCCCGCGTGCGCTTCTTGTGTCTCTTCGCACTGCCGAGCGTGCACGCGCAGCACGCGGCCCACGCGCAGCTTTCGCTGCGTGCGAGGCTCGAGCACGACGTCGTTGCGACGAATCGTCCCCGAGTACACGCGCGTGAAGACCAGCGCGCCCAAAAATGGGTCGTGCACGACCTTGAACGCGAGCGCGCTCGCGGGCTCTTCGTCGCTCGGCGCGCGAGAGAGGGGGCTTTGCCGTTCGGTGATCGAGCTTCCATGAATGGCTCCGCGGTCGATGGGAGAGGGGAGGTAGAGCGCGATCGCGTCGAGCAGCGGCTGAACGCCGATGTTCTTCGCGGCCGCGCCGCACAGCACGGGGACGATGGCCCGAGCCAGCGTCGCGCTTCGAATCGCGCGTTGAAGAGACCCTTCGTCGACCGCCGACGAGCCTTGATGGATCCACGTCTCGAGCACGCGCTCGTCGTGCTCGGCCACGGCTTCGACCAGCGCTTCGCGCGCTGATCGACACTCTTCGACGAGCGCTTCAGGGATCGGGTGCGACACGAGCTCGCCGCCGTCCGCGCCGTGAAAGCGCAGCGCTTCGAGCGCGCACAGGTCGATGACGCCCGCGAACGCGCCGTCCACGAAGAGCGGTCGCTGCACAGGGATCGCGCGCGCGCCCAGACGCTCGACGATCGAGCGAACGGACCCGTCGAAATCCGCGCCGGCTTTGTCCATCTTGTTGATCATCGCGATCCTCACGACTCCGTATCGATCCGCTTGTCTCCACACGGTCTCGCTCTGCGGCTCGACGCCGTGCGCCGCGTCGAACACCGCGACGGCGCCGTCGAGCACGCGCAGCGATCGCTCGACCTCCACCGTGAAATCCACGTGTCCTGGCGTGTCGATGAGGTTGAGCCGCACGCGCTCGCGCGCCTCGGGCCCGCGCGCGATCGTCCAGTACGTGGTCGTCGCCGCGGCCGAAATGGTGATTCCCTTCGCCTGCTCTTGCGGCAGGTCGTCGAGCGCCGTGGTCCCTTGATCGACCGAGCCGATGCGACGGAGCACGCCCGTGTAATAGAGAACGCGCTCGGAGAGCGTGGTCTTTCCGGCGTCGACGTGGGCCATGATGCCGACGTTGCGAAAGCGTTGGAGGGCGATGGTGGCGTTCATGATTGCGTCCTTCTAGATGAAACTGTGTGATTGTTTTCAAGAGTGATGGACGCGGCGCGGCGCACGCTCTCGTCGGTGGCGAAGAGCGTTGCGAGCGCGCGGAGCGTCAACGGACGCAGCGAACGAGCGCTGAACCGAGCGAGCCGCGAGCGAGCTCAGAGACGAGCCCTGCTTCGCGTGGGTTCAGCGCGCCGCCACGCGCGTCGCGCCACTCTCGAGGATCACCTCGGTGCGGACGAACGCGATGGTGCGGGCCAGGGCGCGCGCCGTCGCCGCGGGAGTCGCGCGCTGAGCGCGTCCCTTGGGGGCGAAGGTCGTCGGGCCGAGGTCACACATGACGGGCGAGCGATAGTCCTCGCGTCGCGCGCGGTCAACCCCGCGCAGCGATCGTCGCGCGCGTGAATTTCGGTGAAACAGAGAACGAGCCTCCGCCGTTCGCTGCAGTACCTTGCGCACCGTGAACGCTCGTTGGAGCTCGCTGCTGCTGCTCTTTGTGGCCTGTCGGCCTGTCGTGGCCACGTCGTCGACGACGCTCTCGACCGGACTCGCGATGGACGCGGCATCGGTCAGCGTCGCGATCGAGGCCAACGATCGAAGCGACGCGAGCGTCCCTGTGGCGATCGAGTGGCCGCTGCGTTTCGATGCATCGACGGACGGAGCGACCGCGATCGCAGCGTGCCCGCGCCCCGCGCAGCGAGAGTTCGCCGACGCGTTTCCGTGCGACTTCGACGGGGACGGGCTGCGCGACTGGTGCTCGCCGAGGACGCCGCTCATCGTCGCGCACGCGCTCGCGGATCACACCTGCTCGCTCTCGGACGAAGCCGTGCAGTTTCGCGTTCGCGCGCACTGTCCGTGGGCTCCTCGCTCGATCGTGTACCCGTTGTTCAACAGCGACCAGCTCAGCGAGAGCAACGAGGTCGACGCGCTCGTGACTCGCACGTATTGCGCGCGGATCTGGGGAGCGACGGCAGAGGCGACGCTTCGCCGCGCGCGGCGCGAGATCGCTGCAGGAGCGCTCGCGATCGAGTCGCTCGAGCATCGCGACGGTGAGCGAGCCCCGCTCGAGCTCACCGACGTGCAGCGCGCGCAGATCGACTCGATCGCGACGAGCGCGGTATTTTTCAGGCAAACAGTGCCTTCGGTCGTGGCGGGCATGAGCGCTCGTGTCGCCATCGCGTCGGGCGCTGGGCCGAGAGGGGACGGTGACGAGTGGACCGCGCCGTGGGACCGAGGCGATCGCGACGTCGCTGCGAGCTCGATCAACGAGCGACTGAGCGGAGCCTCCCCCGCGGTGCGTCGCGAGTGCGCGCAGATCGAAGCGCGCGCGGGCCGGCTCGTCACGCGGTTCTCTCGCGTGCTGTGCGGAGACGCGAGCGGCGCAGACTGTGATCGTCGTGTGGAGTGGGTGAGCCGCAGCCTCGCGCGTTGCTATCTCGCGCGAGGCGGCGCGTGGGCGTTGGAGGCGACCCGCGTCGAGCGCGATCGTGAGGAAGAACGCGGGATTCGCGCGCGCGTCGCGCTCCGTTGGTTGGGCGACGACCGCGCCCGAGCGTCGATCGAGCTCGCGCAGAGCTTTCTCGTCACGTCCTGCGACGCGCACGAGCACGAGGTGTTCGGCACGTCGGACTACGACGGAGACAACGTCGGGGAGCTGGTCTTTCGTCGCCGCGAGCACTGGTGCGGCGACGGTGATGGCTCCAACGATCAGGACGTCGAAGTGATGACCGTGCGCGACGGGCGCATCGCGCGCTTCGAGCTTCGCGCGGGAGCGCGCGTCGTCCGCGCAGACCGCGCCGAAGACGTCGACGGCGACGGCCGCCTCGACCTGTGGAACGAGAGCTACTACCCGCGCACCGGCTGCGATCCCGCTGCGGTCAACGACAGCACGCACCCGGTGTTTCCCGTGCTGCTCCACAGCGTCGCCGGGGGCGGATTCGTGTACGACGACGAGGTGACGCAGCGAGCGTTTCGGCTGCGCTGCGAGTCGCTGCGACAGGATTGGGCCGTTCCGTTGCCGGAAGATCACCGCGAGATCGATCGGCTCGACGGCGCGGTGCTCAAAGAGCGCGCGGTGTGCGCTCGCGCTGCGGGGCTCAGCGCGGCGAGCGTTCAACGCGCGGTGATTCGCCACCTGGGCGCGGTCTCGCCGCAGCCGTTGTTCATGTGCAACGCGATCCCTGTGCTCAGCGAGATCATCGCCGTGCCTCCTCCGTTCGCGCGTCCGCTCGTGGGTGTGCTGCGCTGGCGATGACAGCTATCGCTCACTCGTAGTACCAGCGGTCCAACGCATCGGGCGGAACGAACTGCAGCGGCCGCGCCGCACCGTTCAGCCGCTCGTCCATGCGCGTGTACGTCTCGCCGAAGTACACCAGTCGATCCTCCTGCCACAGCGAGTACGCGCTGTTGTGATCGCCCGCGTTGGACGTCGCGTAGAGCAGCCACGGCGCTCCGTCCTGCACCATCAGCACGATGAAGTTGTCGTAGAACCACTCGCCGAACGCCCGCGTCCACCACTGGCGCCAGCTCGCGCGCTCGAGTCGGTCCAGCACGTCGAGCGCCTCGGTCAACGGCGTGACCTTGCCTGGGTTCGCCTTGCGTGGATCGACGTCGGGAGCATAGGTGTCGCCGTCGAACACCGCTCCATCGACGCGCGCGAAGCGCCACGCGAAGTCGCTGACGTCGTTGAACTTGCTCGGCGACGATCCCACCGCCGCGATCTCGCTCGACAGCGACGCGAGCGCCTGCGCCTCTCGAACGAGCAGGTCGTACAAGTGCATCGCCGCCGCGTTGTCCACGGCGAGCAGCGGCGTCGGGTGCACGAACACGTTGCCCACGAGCGCGAGCGTGGTCGGGCCTGGAGCGAACTTTTGTACTGGATTCATCGGTGTGACTTGAATTGTGGTGTGTGCGTCTCTCGCGCGCGGCGCGAGCGCAGATCGTCGAGGTGCAGCTGCGCGTCGGGCCCGAGCGCGTCGGCGAGCTCGCGCAGCGAAGGGATGCGCCGAAACCACCGGTGCACCATCATCTCTGCGCAGTACGCCGGGTCGAACACGACGCTCTTGCCTCGCGTCGTCGGGATCTCCCGCGCGGGCCCGAGCACGGCGCGCACGATCGCGACGCCCGCTTCGTTGCCGAGCACGCACCGCGCGTCGCGCCCGTGCGACGGAGCCAGTCGCTCGGGCAGCGTGAGCACCGAGAGCACCGCGCGCGCCGCTCGATCGTCGTCGAGACCGAAGCGCTCGGTCGCGCGCTCGATGAGCTCGTCGTCGCTTGTGTTCGCGCGTTGTCTCGGAAATCGACTGACCAAACAACGATCGAGCCACCACGAGAGCGGCACGTCCGCGCCGAGGTCCTCTCGCGCATGGTCGCGCGCGACGGACTCGGCGTGCGGCCGTTCAGCGAAGGCCATCGCCGCGAGCGCGGGGCCCAAGTCGCAGTTGTGCAGCACCATTCGATGCCGCAAATCCCCGAGCGAGGCCTTGGTGCAGTCCATGAATTCGTGGATCGCGAGGTCGTCGCTCCACGCTCTGGCTCCGCGCGCCGCGCTCGCTCGTGCGTGTTGCCACGGTCTCATTTGCGAATCCGCTGCTGGTTGGGTCGCGGGTGGTCATTGTCAACGCGAACAGCGCTACTCTCTTGTGCGCCATGGCGACCCCGCACGAAACGCTGAAGTCCCTCGTCGACGAGTCCTTCGTCGCGAGCCTCGCCGTCAAAGATCAAGACGAGCCCGCGGTCTCGCTCGTCGCGTTCACTCCGGTGTGGTCTCCCTTTCGAGTGCACTTGTTTGTCAGCGAGCTGAGCAGTCACACGCCCGCGTTGCGCGCGCAGCCGTTGTGCTCGCTGATGATCCACGCGAGCCCGAGCAAGGACGACCCGCAGAGCAACCACGCCCTCACGCGCGTGATCGTGAAGGCTCGCGCGCGCTTTCTCTCGCGGGATGAAGCGAAGGAGCGCGGCGCGCTCGAGCGCTGGCAGAAGAAGTACCCGATCACGGACATGCTCGCGGGGCTGAGTGACTTTCAGTTCGTCGAGCTCGAGCCCATCGAAGCGACGTTCATCATGGGCTTCGGCCGCGCATACAAGTGCACCGGCCCCGACCTCGAGGCGATGCAGCACCAGGGAAAGCGCTGACCGCGCTACACTCGCTCGCGAGATGGAGCGAAAGAGCCCTCGCGTCGTCCTGCGCTCAGTGGTCCTCCCCGCGTTGGGAGTCTCGCTCGCCGCGCTCGCCGTCGCGCACTGCGACCGCGGACAAAACCAGCCGAGCGTCGATCAGCGATCGCGCGAGATCGTGACCCCGCCGGGGATGGTCGCGTTGCCAGGGGTGATCGTCATGCCCCTCACCGTGCGCGACGCGGACGCGCTTGTCACCGCAGACAACACCGCGGACAGCGCTGCGCCCGTCGATGCGACGGCGATCGAGCCCGAGCTGAGGCCGATTCCTGGGCCGCCTCCGCCGCGTGATCCCCAACGACTGCGCCCTCCGCCCGGGCCTCCGCCGCGCGTGCCCGGAGTGGTTCGTCCGAGGCCCGGCCCCCCTTCGCGCGGCGAGCTCGAGAAGTCGCTCGCTGACGAAAAGCCCGCTGAAACGCAGGCGCCTCGCACTCTCCGCCGCACCCGCGGCCGCGACGATGGCGGCACCATCCCCGGAATCGCCGCCGCCCTGAGACCCTCTCGGAGACCCTCTCGGTGAGCGACCTCGCGCGCTCGTGGCTCGATTTCAGCGCGCTCACCACGCTCGATCACGAGCACCGTCGGCTCATGGACGAGCACCATCAGCGCGTGGACTTCGCCCGCTCGACGGCGAGCTCGCTCGAGCCCGCCCTTCGCTCAGCGCTCGCGGATCTGTGGCGCGATCGCGCGCAGGCAGAACATCGATCCATTAGTATTTTTGCGACGTATACGCTGGACCTGCTCGCCGCAGGCGCGCCCGCGTCCGTGCTCTCGCTCGCCTGTCGCGCGCAGCTCGACGAAGTGCGCCACGCAGAGCTCTTCACGCAGCTCGCCCGCTGCTACTCCGGCCGCGACGAGACGCCCTCGCCAGGGATCGCTCCGGTCCCCGACGACGCTTCGCTCTCGCTCGCCGAGCTCGCCGCGGTCGAAGCCCTCCACTTGTGCGTCGGCGCCGAGTCATTTTCGACAGCACTTTTGCACGCGCTTCACGACTCGGCCACGGACCCCGCCGTGCGCGCCTCGCTCGCCGTCGTGCTCTCGGACGAGCTTCACCACGCGCGCATGGGATGGGCCTACCTCGCCTCGGTCCTGCGCGAAGACCCCGCGCTTCGAGAGACCGTTCAGCGCGAGCTCGTCCCGACGTTCGACGGACTCGCGCACGGGCTCTTCGGCCCGGTCGACGAAGCTCCTTCGCCTGAACCATTTTCTGCACACGAAATCGAGATCGCCCGCGGTCACGGCTACATGCCGCTCGCCGAGCAACGCGCGCTGTTTCGTTCGCTCGTCGACGAAGTGTGGCTGCGCGCGCTGCCCTCGCTCGGCCTCGACCCTTCGCAGCTCTCTGGGAGGTATTTCGCATGAGCGCCATTCACCCCGAGCTCGCCTCGCGCGCCCGGTTCATCCCTTCGGTCCCTGCCTCGCCCACAGTGGTCTCAGCGCTCAAGTGGCTCACGCGCGTCTCGCGCACCAAGGTCGCTCGCGGCGTCGCGCACGAGCGCCGCGCCATCGCGGGTCCGAAGGACAACCCCTCCGTCGTCGCGCACGTGTTTCGCCCTGAAAATCCAGCGAGAAACACCCCCGCCCTGCTCTGGATGCACGGCGGCGGATACCTCATCGGCAACCCCATGCAGGACGCCTTCGTGTGCTCGCATTTCGCGAGCGCCCTCGGGATCACCGTGGTCGCCGTGCAGTATCGACTCGCGCCCGAGCACCGATATCCCGCCGCCGTCGAAGACTGCTACGCGGCCCTGCGTTGGATGCACGAAACACACGCTTCACTGTCGATCGACCGCGATCGCATCGCCATCGGCGGAGCGAGCGCTGGCGGAGGACTCACCGCAGCCCTCGCCCTGCTCGCGCGCGATCGCGAGGGCCCCAAGCCCGCGTTTCAGCTGCTCGTCTACCCCATGCTCGACGATCGCACTGCGCTGCGCGAAGACCTGGACGAGTCCAACTTTCGCCTGTGGAAGCAGAGCAACAACCGCTACGGCTGGCGCTCGTACTTGGGGCGCGAACCCGGAAGCGACGGAGTCGAGATCTACGCCGCCGCGGGTCGCTGCGAGTCGCTCGAGGGCCTGTGCCCCGCGTGGCTCGGGGTGGGCACGCTCGACCTGTTCTACGACGAGGACACGACCTACGCGCGACGCCTCAACGAGCAGGGAATTCGCTGTCAAATCGACGTCGTCGACGGCGCGTTTCACGGGTTCGACCTCGCGTTTCCGTCGCTCGGCGTGAGCACGAGGTTTCGCGACGCGCAGACCGAAGCGCTGCGCCGCGCGCTCGCGCTCTGAAGCGCGGTATCATCACAAGCGCCATGAAGCTCCAGCGACTTCGATCGGTGTTCGTCGCGCTCTCTCTCCTGTCATTGAGCGGCTGCACCGAGACGCTCTTCTCGATCTTCGTCGCCGCGGGCGTCGTCGAGCGAGGCGTGCAAAATGACCGCGAGCGCGATCGCCTCACCGCTCCGTGCAACGTGCGCGCGTGCCCCGCGAACCAGCACTGCAATCACTTGTACACGCCGCCGCGCTGCGCGAGCACGCTGAGCCCGCTCGGTGAGCCGTGCGGACTGTCTCCGATCGACAACCAGACGTTCTTTCAGTGCGAGTCGCAGCTGCAGTGCGTCGGCCCCGGGACCGGTCCGCATCGCTGTGTCGCCGCCGCGCGTGACGGCGAGCCCTGCGCGCAGCTCGGAATGGACTTGCCTCAGTGCGCCGACGGCCTTCGCTGCGGCGATGATCGTCGCTGCCATCCCCGCTGAAGCGCTACACGGTCGCCGTCGACGTCACGCCCGAGGGGACCAGCACCAGCACCAGGCGCACCGCCCACGGCGCGCGCGGCGCGCGATACCACGTCGTCGCGATCTGCGCGGTCGAGAGCGAGGTCGCGAGCAGCTCATCGGGCAGCTGCATCGGAGCGCCCGCCGGAGCCAGCACCGCGAACGCCATCGCGCGCACGCTCGTCGCGCTCTCGTTGACCGCGGATTGCGAGAGCGTCTGCAAGATATCGTCAGGAGAAATCCTGCCCGAATCGATGGCGGCGATCGCCTCGGACAGCGCGCGCGGCGCGCCGGTCCACCGCTGCACCGGGGCGAGCCCTCGCCGACGACGCTCTTCGTCGAGGCGGTTCCACACGGCGTCGACGTCGTGCGAGCGCTGCTCGTCCACCAGCTGCCAGGTCGCGTAGCTGAGCCCGATGAACTTCGCGTCGACCACCTGCGGGCAGAGCACCGCGCGGGCTGCCTGCGGGTCGAGCAGCGAGACGCGCCCCGAGGGCAGCGTGAGCGTGCTCGCGAGCAGCGTGCTCGCGTCGCGCGTGGTGAGCGCGTTGGCGCCGACGGCCGCGCCGCGGATGCGACCGTCGACGCCCCAGCCGGCCATCATCGCGAGCATGGCGACTTCGGCCTCGTCGTTGTTGCCTGCGCCGCTGATGGCGGCGATCGAGTACGCGCCGAGCGGACAGATCGCGGCGTTCTCTTCGGCGTTGAACACCAGCGGCGCGAGCCCGAGCGATCGTCTCTGCCCGTTGACCACCGCCTCCATCGCCGCGCGCGTCGCCGTCGCGTCGGTGAACGTGATCGGCGCGTGCGCCGCGGTGCTCCAGAGCAAGCGCCCTTCAGCGCTGCCGCCGACGAGCATCGTCCCCACGCTTCTTCCTAGCAATCTTCCCCGCGGAACGTGCATGACCTCGACGAACTCCGGCGCTCCATCGGCGCTCGCCGGGCAGCGCACGCCGAAGCGCGGCGCGAGGATCCCTTGCTCGGGCGCGCACACGCGCACGCCGCCGTCGCGGGTGTTGGCCATCACGAGGATCGCGTCTTGCTCGGACGCGCCGCGCACTTGCCCGCGCACGACGCACTCGTTCGACGCGCCCATGGTGACCGTGTCGAACGCCGCGACCTCTTCGCGGGCGACGATGGCGACGTGCAGCTCGAGCCGGTCGCGCGCGATGGCCACGCCCGCGCCGTCGGCCGCGCCGGCGAGCAGCGGTCGAAGCTGATCAGCGAGCTGATTTCCTAGCTGAGCGAGGATGGCTTCGGTGCTCGCGCTCTCGCTCGCGGCGCGGATCGAGGACACGTGCACGCGGCCCGGCTGCGAGAGGCCGCACGCCGCGGCGAGGTAGTGGTTCACCGTCGGCGGAGCGACGCCCGGATTGCGCACGCTGTACTGCGCGAGCTCGCGCGCGAAGCAGCGAAGAGCCTCGCTCGTGCGAACGGTCGGCGGCGCGGCGCGCTGCGCGACCTGCTCGAGCGGATCCGTCGTCGACCACGCGAGCGGCTCGTGCGCGCGGTCGATCGCCGCGGGCAGCGGCCCAGTGAGCCGCCATTCAGCGACCGTGGGACCCACCTCTTGCCCCGCGCGCAAGGACGGAGCGCGCTCTCGCAGCGTCCGCACTTGCCTGCGCGCCGGAAGCGGAACCGCTCCGAACCGCGCCTCCCGCTGCCCGCCCGATCCGTTGCTCGTCGTCCCCGTCGTCGCGCACGCGCACAGCGACAACAACCCCGCGGCGAACGCGGCCTTTCGCACTCGATTCATCGACACAACCACACCCCGTTGAGAGAACTCGAAAAGACGGCGCGACCATAGCCACGCCCCCACGGTGACCGCAACCCGCAAGCGCTGCGTGTCCGTTGATCGTTGGTCGGTAGTACCCTCGCGCGCACGATGAACGCTCCCACTGCTAGCTCGCTCCGTTCGATCTACGACGTCGCTGATGAAGCAGGAATCGCTCGCGACGATGTCCTCCCTTGGGGCCGTCACCGAGCGAAGATCGACCTCGGCGCGCTCTCGAAGGGCGCGAACCAAGGGCGTCTCGTGCTCGTCTCCGCGATCAATCCAACGCCCGCTGGCGAGGGAAAAACCACGACTTCCGTCGCTCTCGCGATGGGCCTCCGCAAGCGCGGCGTGCGCGCGATCGCTGCTCTTCGCGAGCCCTCGCTCGGCCCCGTGTTCGGCGTGAAGGGCGGAGGAACGGGCGGTGGCGTCGCCTCCCTCGAACCCGCCGCGGACATCAACCTTCACTTCACGGGGGACATTCACGCGATCTCCAGCGCGCACAATCTCTTGAGCGCGCTGGTCGACAACGCTGTGTACTTTCAAGACCCCGTGGCGATCGACGGTCGCACCGTGCGTTGGCGTCGCACGATGGACATGAACGATCGCTTCTTGCGCAACGTGCTCGTGGGGCTCGGGGGCAAGGCGAACGGCGTTCCGAGAGAGACCTCGTTCGACATTACGGCGGCGAGCGAAGTGATGGCGATCTTCTGCCTCGCTGAGAGCCTGAAGGACCTCGAAGAGCGCTGCGCTCGCATCGTCGTCGCCACGCGCCCCGACGGAACTCCCGTTCGCGCCCACGAAATCTTCGCTGCTCCTTCGATGGTGGCGCTGCTGCGTGACGCGCTCATGCCCAACCTCGTCCAGACCCGCGAGGGCGGCCCAGCGATCGTCCACGGCGGCCCGTTCGCGAACATCGCGCACGGCTGCAACTCGGTCCTCGCGACGCGCATGGCGCTCTCGTACGGAGACATCGTCGTGACCGAGGCGGGCTTCGGCTTCGATTTGGGCGCGGAGAAGTTCTTGGACATCAAGATGCGATCGAGCGGCCTGTGGCCTCGCGGGCTCGTGCTGGTCGCGACGCTTCGAGCGCTGAAAATGCACGGCGGAGTGAAGGTCGCCGACGCGCCCAACCCCAACATGGACGCGCTGAAAAAGGGCTTCGATCACTTGGAGAAGCACTTGGAGACCGCGCGCTTCTACGGGCTTCCGGTGGTGGTCTCGGTGAATCGATTTCCTCAGGACACGGACGAAGAGCTCGAAGCGCTGCGCGCGTTTGGCCGTGCGCAGGGCGTCGAAGTGGCTGTGTGCGAGGGCTTCGCGCGCGGAGGCGAGGGCTCGCTCGAGCTCGCGGACAAAGTGCGCGCGATGGTGGACGGGACCGACGCAGCGCCGCCGCAGCCGAAGTTCACGTACGCGCTCGAGGACAAGCCCGAGGACAAGATCCGCTCGATCGCCAAGGTCGTGTACGGCGCCGACGACGTGGTGTTTACCGCGCAGGCGAAGAAGGACTTGGACGCGGTGATCAAGCTTGGCGGAGCGACGTTGCCCGTGTGCATGGCCAAGACGCACCTCTCGCTCAGCGATGATCCGTCGCGCCCCGGCCGTCCGCGCGGGTTCAACATCACCGTGCGCGAAGTGCGATTGAGCGCAGGCGCGGGCTACATCGTCGCGCTCACGGGAGAGATCCTCACGATGCCCGGGCTTCCGAAAGAGCCCGCCGCGCGCCGCGTCGTCGTGCACCCCGACGGCAGGATCACGGGGCTGATGCAGGGCGAGTGACTGGGCGACTGGGGGATTGAGTCCGCCTCATCCCCGTCCCTTCTCCACGCCAGATTTCGTCCGCCTCATCCCCGTCCCTTCTCCACGCCAGAAGGCGTGGAGAAGGGTGCCCGAGCTGCGTATCGGGCGCCGATCGGTACGCGCTGCTCGCAGCAAAGACAGCGCGTAGCGATCGAGCGGCTGCAGTGTGCTCGGCGAGTTGCACGCGTTGAGCGTGACCCGCATCGCATCACTTCGCGCACTGCGCTGCAGCACCCTTGTCTCTGCGCTCTCTCGCTCTGCCCACCGAGCCCCCATTGGCGCCCTATACGCAGCTCAGGCACCCTTCTCCGCGCCTTCTGGCGTGGAGAAGGGACGGGGATGAGGCGGACTCCCATACCAGGGATGAGGCGGACGCTCTCTTCACCGCTTCGCGTGCGCGGCGAGCACGTACGCCACGCAGCTCGTGAGCCGCTTCGCCGTGGGAATATGCAGGTACTCGTTGGGGCCGTGCGCGTTCGAGCCCGGTCCCAAGACGCCCGTAATCAAGAACTGCGCGTCCGGAAACTTCTCGCCGAGCATCCCCATGAACGGGATCGTTCCGCCTTCGCCCATGGCCATCGCGGGCTTGCCGAAGAACGTCGACGAGCTGTAGTCGAGCGCCTTTCCGAGCCACTCGGCGAGCGGAGGCGCATCCCAACCCTGCGAGGCTTTCTCCGGGTTGAACGTCACTTCTGCTCCGTACGGCGGATCCGCTTCGAGCGCGACCTTCAACGCCTGCGCGGCGGCCTCGGGATCGACCCTCGGCGGAATGCGCACGGACAACTTCACCGTCGTGTACGGCCTGAGCACGTTGCCCGCGTTGGTGAGCGGCGGAATCCCATCGACTCCCGTCACCGAGATCGTCGGCCGCCACGTGCGCGCGAGGATCATCTCGTGGATCTCCGTCGGCGCAGGCATCGCCCCGTTCACGAACGGAAACTTCGAGAACACCTCGAACCCCAACGACCGCGCCGCGGACTTCGCCTGCTGCACTCTCCCCTCGGGGATCTCCGTGTGCAGCTCTTCGACCGTGATCCAGCCCGTGTCTCGATCTTCGACGCGATCGAGCACCATGCGCAGGATCCTGAAGCTCGACGCCACGATTCCGCTCGCGTCTCCCGAGTGCACTCCCTCGCGAAGGATCTTCACCGTGAGATCGCCCGCGACGAGTCCGCGCAGCGACGTCGTCATCCAGAGCTGATCGTAGTTGGCGCAGCCAGAGTCCAAGCACACCACGAGCGAAGGCGTCCCGATGCGCGGGGCGAGGTGCTCGATGTACGCGGGCAAATCGAAGCTCCCGCTCTCTTCGCAGCACTCGATCAGCACCACGCAGCGCGCGCGCCTCTGCGCTTGCTCCGCGAGAAACCGCAGCGCAGCGAGCGAAGCAAACGCCGCGTAACCGTCGTCCGCGCCGCCGCGTCCGTACAGCTTGTCGCCCTCGCGCACGGGAGTCCAAGGGCTCAATCCCTCGCGCCACCCCGTCATTTCGGGCTGCTTGTCCAAGTGCCCGTAGAGCAGAACGGTCTCGTCCGTGTCGCCAGGGGCCTCCATGTAGATCACGGGGGTGCGCGGCGTTCCGTCGGTGTTTTGCAGGCGAACGACCTCGACCGTGAGCCCAGGGATGTGCGCCTTTTGATTCTGGCACCACTTTTCAACGAGCTCGACGGCGCGGTCCATGTGCCCCGCGCTGGCCCACTGCCGATCGAACAGCGGCGACTTGTTCGGAATGCGAATGTACTCAGTGAGCGTGGGCAGGATCTCTTGCTCCCACACGCGCTCGGCGAAGGCGTTGGCGTCGTCCGTCGAAAACATGCGCCGAGCGTCGCGCCGCTCGCGTCGTCGGGTCAACACGAACGGGTTGCGGGGCTCATCGCCGGCCAGAGAGTCCGCCTCATCGGAGTAAGGGAGTCCGCCTCATCGGAGTAAGGGAGTCCGCCTCATCGGAGTAAGGGAGTCCGCCTCATCGGAGTAAGGGAGTCCGCCTCATCGGAGTAAGGGAGTCCGCCTCATCCCCGGCCCTTCTCCACGCCCGAAGGCGCGGAGAAGGGTGCCTGAGCTGCGTATCGGGCGCCGATGGGGGCTCCGGTGCTCGCAGCAAAGACAGCGGGTAGCGATCGAGCGCAAGCAGCGTGCTCAGTGCGGTTCGTGCGTTGTGCGCGGCCCGTATCGCATCACTCCGCGCACTGCGCCGCAGCACCCTTGCCTCTGCGATCTCTCGCACTGCCCACCGAGTCCCCATCGGCGCCCGATACGCAGCTCAGGCACCCTTCTCCACGCCTTCTGGCGTGGAGAAGGGCCGGGGATGAGGCGGACTCTCTCACTCCGATGAGGCGGACCCGCCCTCCACCCCTCACGCCGGCGGCGGCTCTTCACCCAGGACGGTGTTGTCGATCAGCCTGGTTTTTCCCACGCGGATCGCGATCGCGAGCAGCGCTCGCTCTCCCGCTGCGTACGGGTCGAGCGACTCGGGGTCGCGCACGTCCACGTAATCGATCGAGTCCGCGATGGCCGTGAGCTCGCGCTCGACCGCGACTCGCAACGCGTGCGCGTCGCGCTCTCCCGCTTGCCACGCCCGCGACGCCCTCCCGAGCGCCTTGGGAATCACCGCTGCCTTCGCCCGCTCTTCTGCGGACAGATACCGATTGCGTGAGGACATCGCGAGCCCGTCGCTCTCGCGCACGGTGCGAACGCCCACGACTTCGACCGGCAACATCAGGTCCTCGGCGAGCCGCGCGAGCACGCGCCACTGCTGGTAGTCCTTGCGGCCGAAGACCGCGACGCAGCGCCCCGCCAACGCGAAGAGCTTCGTCACGATCGTCGCGACGCCCTCGAAGTGGCCCGGTCGAAACTGCCCGCACAGCGGAGTGCTCACGCCGTGCACGTGCACGCGCGTTCGCTCTCCCTTCGGGTACATCGCGTCCGCCGCAGGAGCGAACACGACGTCGACTCCAGCGCCCTCGCAGCGAGCGACGTCGACCTCGAGTTCGCGTGGATATTTGCTGAAATCTTCGTTGGGACCGAACTGCGTCGGGTTGACGAAGATGGACACCGCGACGATCCCCCGCTCGCCGACGCGCGCGCGCGCCTCGCGAGCGAGCGTCAGGTGCCCCTCGTGCAGCGCGCCCATGGTCGGAACGAATCCCACCGCGCGCCCTTCGCTTCGCGCCCGTTCCATCGCGCGTTGAAACTCGCGCGGATCGTGGATCACCGTGGTCATCGCGCGCTCGCTCACTGCGTCGGGCCGTACGCGTGCGCTTCGGTCACGGGCACCGAGGCCTCGTTGTCGTTCGACGCGACGCTCGTCGCGATCGAGCTCGAAGCGCTCGTGTTGCCAGCGCTGGCCGCGGTGCTCGACGCTCCCGCGGCGCTCGCGTTGCCCGCGCTCTTCTGCAAGCCGAACGAGTGTTCTGCCGCAGGAAACGCAGCGCTGCGCACCTCGCTGACGAACGCCTTGGTGGCCTCGACGCCGCGCGCGAACAGGTCGTCGTAGCGCTTGACGAACTTGGGCTTGAGCGTGTCGTTGAGCCCGAGCAAATCGTAGCTCACGAGCACCTGTCCGTCGCAGTCGACGCCCGCGCCGATCCCGATCGTCGGAATATCAATCGACCGCGTAATTCTCGCTCCCAGATCCGCAGGAACGCCCTCGACCACGACCATAAACGCCCCCGCTTGCGACACGGCGATGGCGTCTTCGAGGATGGACTCGGCGTCGTCGCCGTTGCGTCCCTGCACCTTGAACCCGCCCATCGCATGAACGCGCTGGGGCATGAGCCCGACGTGCGCGACGACGGGGATTCCCATGCGAACCATGCGGTAGATCGTCTCGGCGATCTCGCGTCCGCCTTCGAGCTTCACCGACTCGACGCCGCCCTCTTTGATGAGCCTGCCCGCCGCGGTCAGCGCCGCGTCGAGCGAGGTCTGATACGAGAGAAACGGCATGTCGCCGATCACGTGCGCGCGACGCGTCCCGCGCATGACCGCGCGCGAGTGGTAGATGATCTCGTCGAGCGTGACGGGGAGCGTGGAGGATTGGCCTTGAATGACCATTCCGAGCGAGTCGCCGACGAGCATGGCGTCGACGCCGGCCTGGTCCATCATCCGCGCGAAGGTCGCGTCGTACGCGGTCACCATCGCGATTCGCTCCCCACGCGAACGAGTGGCCTTGCGCGCCCGCAGCGCGGGCACGGTGATCTTGTCCTGGGTCATGACCTGAGTCGCTTCTGTGGTCACGGCCCGCGCGATTGCGGGTCCACGCCACGAGCCAGAGCGTAGCACCGGGTTCGCCGCGCGAAAGGGGTGCGAGCGAGCCTGCAGGGCAGTGCGCTCACGCTCCTCTTCTTGCTCTCAAGTCCGCGCTGGTCATGGGGCCTCGGAGCCAGCTCAGCGTGTCCCTCGTCCGCGCGAGAAAGGGGCCCGCGCGGTCGTGGGCATCGCGCCAGACGAACCACCTTGGCCCGAGGTCTTTCACTGTATCCGCGAGCGAGACCTCGTCGTCGTGAGTCTTCGCGCGTCGGGACACTTTCACGCCCGTGAGTCCCTCCATCACCCGCGCGCGGTCTGCGTCGGTTTGCAGCCTGCCCACGGCCCACAGACCGGCGTTGGAGATGGTGCGGTAGTCGAGGTCCATGGGGTTCTGCGTCGCGAGCACGACACCCACACCGAAGGCGCGCCCTTGCTTCATCAACGACACAATCGGCCTGCGCGTTGGTGGATTCGCCGGATGCGGAGGGACGAGCCCGAACACCTCGTCCAGCACCACCAACGCACGCAGCGTGTTCGTGCCCGGAAGCGAGCGCGTCCACGAGAGCGCTTCTTCGAGCACGATTCCCAGGACGTGCATCCGGGCTTCGTCGTCGAGGTGAGCCACGCTCACGATCACCGCGGGAGTCTTGTTGTCCTCGCGCGGCGCCATCCAGCGCTCGACATCGATGCCTTCTCCCTGGCGCCACGCTGCGAACGTGGGGCTCGCGAGCAGGGCGTTGAGCGCAGCGGCGAGCGTGGCTCTCTCGCTGGGAGAGACGAAGTCATCGAGCTCGAGCGCGCCCACCGTCGCGAAGGGAGGCTCGGTGAGGTCCGCGATGAGCCGGTCGAGCGAGGCTCCTTCGCCCGCGCGCAGCCTGCGCTCAGCGAGAAGAGACAGCAGGACGTGTTCGCGCGAACGAGCGGGGTCGTCGTCGCGGCCCATGACACGAAGCACCAGAGAGATCGCAGCGGAGAGGGCGTTGCGGGCTTCGGTGGGGTTGGTGTTCCAGCGCGGGTTGCTGTGCTCGATGGACGAGAGAAGGTGCAGCGGCTCGCCCGCGTCCGAGCCCGGCGTGAGGATCTTCAGCGCAATGGAATCACTGAGCGCGACGGCATCACCCGTGGACAGCTCCCACAGAGCGAGAGACTCCCCGCGCTCTCGGTGCAATCGCTCGGCGTGATGCTCGCGATTGCGCGACGCTGCGAGAAACGGAACGTACGCCTCCGGCCCATTCGACGCGCAACCGAGCGCGAGGTTGGCGAGGTCTCCCTTCACGTCCAGCACCAAGACCGGAACTCCCGCTCGCAGCGCCTCTTCGACCATGACCAACAAGAGCCCGGTCTTTCCCGAGCCGGTCATTCCGAAGACGACCGCGTGCGTGAGCCAGTGATCCACGGGGACGTGCAGTCGGGAATCTGCGGGCGTTCCGTCGAGCGCCGCCCGGCCACCGATGTAGAGCTTCGACGCCGACGGGTGGCGCGACAATTGTGTACGCAACGGCAGTCCGAGGCTGGCCTTCTGTTACGGTGCGACCGCGACTTTCTCCCAACCACGCACACGACCCATCTCGGCCAGAGTATGATCGAACGAAGCAGCATGAGTCCGCCGATTCGGAAGCAGTGTATGAGCGGTCAATTCCAGGCGGTGACCGCACGTGGTATGGGCTTTCGGAAAACGGACAAATCTATCGGTACATGTCCGACAATATTGGGGGCGCCCACTTCACCGGTTCCACCGGGTTCACCGGTGGGGCAGAGCGAGTGATGCCAATACACGAGGTTCCAATCGAGGTGCGTATTGCGCTGGGAGTTAGGGGTCGGTAGTGGTCATGCTTGTTGGCGACGCTGCGAGATTCGCGATCGAATTCGACTTCGATCACAATCAGGACGAGTCAGAAAAGGTCGGTTTGGCCTTTGGACACTTTCGATTCATACTGAATGGCTCGACTGTCGGGGACCCAGAAGAGTACACGTCGCTCGGAATAATCGCGGCGAGTCTTCAGTCTTCGGTTGACCACCGGCCTGCCCGCTGCGCGATCAAAGGCTTTTGCGAGGCTTCGGCTGCGGCGGTGTTTGCTGAGTTCGACTGGGTTGTGTTCGGCGTCGGCCGCGACGACGAGAGCTTACTCGTCGCGGATCCCAGGGCGGGCACGTTTCGCATTTCGTTTGTGAATCCGATGCTGTATGCGCTTGGTCACCAGAAGATGGTGCTGATCGAGTGCGGAGAGGTGCAGCGATTGATTTGGCAGGATCTCGCAGGCGAGGTTCGAGAGACCGTCCTCGACGCAGGCGAATTCGAAGAGGTTGCGAGCCAATTCATTGAAGCGCTCGATCGGGTCATCCACGAGCGTCCCGCGGTTTCGTGGACACGAAGTTAGGCGGCGTGGTCGATCTCGAACGGACGCTCGAGGTTGGCGGGGTCACGAAGTTGAGGGAGGAGTGCAAACGCTGTCGGTTGTAAACCACGACCGCGACGGGGGGCGTAGTGTTTCTACGGCCGTGCAAAGCTCGGAGATCCAGAGGAGAACCGATGACCCTCGAACTGCAGATCGGGCGTTGGAAGCAGACGGCCGAAGACCTACGACGGCTGTCGATCGACATTCCACATCGGCAAACGCGCGAGCGGGCACCGTCCACAACGGCGTCTGATCGCCGCGTTCGGGCAGCGCAGCGACCGCGGCCGAAGCGCTGGGAGTGCGCGCTCTGGGCTCGCTCGCCCTGCGACCGAGCGACCCAACCACTGATCGCATGAACAACTCGCTCCGAGTTCATTTTGCCGCGCACTCAGTCGTCCCCGAGGTCTCGGCTCTGCGCCGCACGCTCGACAGAGCGCACGCTTCACGTTGTCGTCGCTCATCGAGTGGAGAAGGCAACGTGGCTCCCGACGAGCGCTGCTGCGTTGATGGGGCGCAGCTCGCCGGCGACCGCTCCGCGCGCGATCGGCGATCGGACGCTGTCATCCGTTGACCGCGCGTGCACGCCACAGGGTCTTCATCGACAACCCTGCCAAATCGCGTCTGTTTTCCGCAGGATGGCTCACTGCGTAACTCCTAAAGCTGTGACACACCTTCTCGATGAATTGCATCTCACTCTAGGGCCGTTCGATGTCACTCGGCCACGAGACGGGGCGCGTTGGCCGCTGTGCTTGCAGTTTCTGGATCGCCTTCTTGCTCCCCGAATCGCGGAGATCGCAGACGTCATCGAACGCGCGGGAGCGATGGGCGACCTCGTCTTGGGCTTGGCGTTCTGGGCCGATCGGAGCCCGCGGTTTCTCGATCCCGAGGGCGTCTTCGCGCTTCTGGCCTCGCACGATATCGGACGCAAGGACGCGTGGCAGCGTCGCACGATCGCGTCGAGCGCGGACGACGAGCGGAATTGTGACCTCTACAGCCAGTCCATCGAGCGGTCGAAGTCGCGCGCGATGCTCCTCTCGGAGATCATCACACGAATGGACCACGGGACGTGGCAGCGAGTCGCGGCGACGTTCTACCTGTGGGTGCGCGGCGTCGCGCTCTTTCGCTTCTGGGACGATCGCGGCGCGGACGTGCTGTGTCGCGACGAGGCCACACTCAACGAGGTTCGAGCGCGATTCGCACGCGAAGCAGACCTCACGCTGACTCGTGCAGCGTGGCCGCACCGAGCAGGTGGTTGACGCAGCGCGAGCGATGAGACCTTCTGTCATGGAGTCCGTCGAGGAGCTTCACGCATGCTGCCGCTGAGCGCTTCTTCGCTGGACCTCGTCGTCGCGGTCTTGCCCGCAGCGCCATCGGTGAGCATGGTCTCGCGCCTTCTTCGCCGGAGACAACGACGATGACTGAATCCAACGCTCCCGATGCGGACCTCGAAGCGCTCGGCGTTGCGTTGCGGCCGTTCGCGGCTCCGCCCGCCGCCGAAGACACCGCTGCGTTCAACGAGCTCTTCGCGCGCATTCGCTCGGTCTGTGCTGCGCGCGTCGAGTCCGAAGACGCGATGGAACTCCTTCTCGGCGCATACGCGAAGCACCCCGAGTTGCTCGACGGCGGGGCGATCACCGCAGAGTTTCTACAGACCGCAGAGCGCTGTCTTCGAACGGGAGTCGCGTCGGACACCGCGCACATCCAACTCGGGTTCTACTGCTACGAATTGAGAGACTTCGAGAAATCACTCTCTCACTGGGAGAGCGCGCGCACAGAAGTGTTCAGCGCGTACTGGGCAGGGATCGTCCTCGAATACCGAGTCGCGTGTCTGGCGCGCCTCGGCCAGATGAGCCGCTCGCTTCCAGCGCTCACCGCGCTCGCTGCTCGTTACGCGACGGACCGGAATGACATGGCAGTTCCGATCGGACTCGATCGCGCCATCATGACGACCCCTGGAGCCCTCCGCGCGACGACCCCGCACCAGCTCGCCCTCCTGAAATCCATCGGCGAACCAGAACACTTCCGTTGGTCGTGCGAGGGCACGCTCAGCGATATTCTCGCACGCCACGGTCTGCCGATCGGCGCAACTCGCGTGGGTCGATCGAGCGCCGGAGAGATCGCGCTCCACACGCCGCTGAATCCCGGCGAGCTCGACCAGCGACGCGTTGTTCTGAGCCAGTGGGTGTCCGCGCAGAGCGAGATCCGTCCGCTGTTCTCGGTCCTCTGCGAGTGCGACCTCGCCGCAGCGATCACGCTCGCGCTCGCGCTCATCGAATCGCTCGACGAACGCGTCGGGCACGACGATACCGTCGCGCGTGCGCTCGCGTCCGTCCGACGTCTGTGCGCAGGAGAATCGCTGACCGAAAGCGAACTGCGCGAGGATCTCGATTCAGTCAGCGCCCTCCCAGAGAAGCGACGCGCGGGCTTCGAGTGGAGCGGTGCTGAGTTTCGCAGGGCCGAAGCAGTGCGAGATCTGCTCGCCGCGTGCCTCTCGACAGACGACTGCGATCGCAGTGCGCAGCTCGTCCTCGATGCTGTGTCCAGCGCCCTGCAGGCCGCGTCTTCGGTTGGTGTGAAGCACTTCGATGACGGCGACCACCTGTCGGTGCTCCTTCCTTCACTACTTCACGCGGTCGAACACTTGTCACCTGCGCGGAGCGCGTGAGGCCTGCGGTGCAGAGAGCTCGAGCGATGACCAAGGACGAAGCGTTGGAATTTGTGCGGCAGAACCGCGATGCTCTTCGCCCATGCGAGCTGGCGCGACGGGTCAGTCTCGATGAAGACGGGCAATACTCCGAGTTCAAGCTGATTCTCGTGTTTGCTTCGGGCCTCCGCGTTCCGCTGGGGGTGATGCGAGAGTGCGCCGCGTTCTGGGAACCGACGGGCTCACGACAGATGAGCGACGAGGAGTTCGACGAGAGATTGCTGGAGTTTGTGCGATCCGGCGCACGGTGACGTGGTGCTACTGGCAGGATCGCGGACGCTCCACCCGCGTCGGTCGCATCGCTGCACACGATTCGGGCTCGATCTCGTGAATCGTCACGACCACCAATGTAGGAG
>JAXLYJ010000021.1:0-146238 GCA_046351515.1 Polyangiales bacterium | reverse complement strand
TGATGGTGAAGAGCGCGACCGAACCGCAGCGAAGCGAGCCCGATTTCGAGATCTGAGCGTGCGGCTGGGGCCTCGCCTCTCGCGCTCAGAACATCGCCTGCACTTGCGCGCGCACCTCGTGTCGGGGGTACGCGACGTTCGCGTCGCGCAGGGTGTAGTCCACGCCGACCGTGAGCGCTCCGTCGAGCGCGTGGTACGCGATCACGCCGCCGAGCTCGTAGCTGTCGCGAAACGCCGTCGTGTCCATCGCCGCCGGCATCGCGAAGATCTGCGACCAGCGCGCGCCGACGCCCAGCTTGATCGCCGTGAGGTAGCTCGCTTGAACGGTGTAGCCCCAGCCCGGTCGCGTCGCCGAAGCGAGGCCCGCGGGCGTCAGGCTCCATCGCGCGAGGCCCTCGAGCTGCAGGGCGAACCCGCGCGCTTTGAAGAGCAAATCACCAGTCCAATGCGCGCGATCGTACTTGTTGGTGTCCGGCATCCCGAGCGCGGCGATCTGCGCGTACGTGCCCGCGCGGTGGTTGAACGCGCCCGCGACGCCGAGCGCGAGGCGCGGCCCTGTGCGAGCGAGGTCCCACTCGCCGTCGTGATCGTCGAAGCGGCCGAGCGGATTGACGCCGAAGCGGGCGACGTAGAGCAGCCCGTAGTCGGCTTCCAATCGGTTGCGGCCCGCGCCCGAGAAGACGCCGAGCGCGTACGAGAGCCTCCCTCCCACGCCGCCGAGGTCGTTGGAGAAGAGCATCACACCGAGGTCGCGATCGAGGTTGAACTCGTTGGTGGCGATCGGCCGCTCGAGCATCATCTGTCGCGCGATCGAGATCCATCGGTTGCGGTTGAACGGGACGAAGAACTGCCCCACCCGCACGGACAAATCCCGCAGCGGCGCCCAGGTGACAAACGCGTCGAACAGCGGGGACGCCGCGGCGAAGTCCTGCGGCGCGACGCCGAAATGCACCTGGTAGCTCAGCGTCGGCCCGAGCAGCGTCCCCGCGAGGATCACGCGCGCTCGACGCACAGAGAACAACACCGTCGGGACAACGTCCGCGCCCGCCATCGCCGGCGTCGCAACATCCACGGTCACGCGCCCCTGCACGAACCCACGCACCGTCAGCGAGACGCGTTGATCGGCGCTCTCGACGGTGAGCCCGCGGCCCGCGGCGATGCGCACGCTCGCGCGCGGCGGTGTCTCTGGCGCTGGCCCGCGGCTCGCGGCAGAGCGCTCTGCGCTCGCTTCGTTCGCGGCAACGCCGCTGGCGGCCGGCGGCTGATCGAGCGAATTCTGCGCGCGCGATGGGGACGCGTGCAGCGCGAGCGGAGCCGAGAGGGCGAGCGCGACGAGCGGGCGCTGCAGGCGGTGGGTGTAGATCGACGGCATAGGGGTAGAGGCCCGCGGTTGTAACGCGGTTGCCTCGAGGCGCGGTGCATCGCGCGTTCCATCGCTTGTTCACCCGTTGCGCATCATCGATGAAACAGCTTCGAAACGAGCTCGTCTCGCTGATCGAATCGCTCCATGGAATCTCACAGTCCCCGGTGTTTCACCCCGAAGGGGACGCGATGTTTCACACGTTGCAGGTGTTCGACTGCGCCCTGGCGCACACGCGCGACCCGGTCTTGCTGGGCGCCGCGCTCTTTCACGACGTCGGAAAGGCCATCGACGGCCCCACGCACGACGTCGAGGGCGCCGACCTCCTCGCTGACCTTGTGTGCGACGAGCTCGTCTGGCTGGTCGAGCATCACTTGGACCTGCTGCGCGAGCCGAGCAAGACCCGGCGCAGGCTCGCGGGCCAACCGCGGCTCGCGCTGCTAGAACAGCTCCGTCGCTTCGATCTCGCGGGCCGTGATCCAAGAGCCCGCGTGCGCGACGCCGAATGGGCCGTAGACACTCTGTTCTCACTCTCGATCGACCACCGCGGCGCGCTCGTGATCGCCGCGCCCCACCCCTGAAAGGAGGCCATGCGTGAACCGAACCTCTCTTCGCTCTTGTCGCTGGACTCCGACGAGCTTCGCTCGGACGAGGTCGATCCCGCGCGCGCGGCGATGCTCGCGCGGCTGCGCGAGGCGCTCGAGCACGGTCTGACCGAACGGCAACGGCAAGCGATCGAGATGCACTTCTTCGACGGCCTCTCGCAGAGCGAGATCGCGCGTCGGTTGGGCGTCACGCAGCAGGTCGTGCACAAGCGGATTTATGGCGTCGATCGCCGAGGCAAGCGCATCGGCGGCGCGCTCGCCAAACTTCGTCGCGCGCTCGACGGCGCGCATCGGTGATCACCCATGGGAATCGATCGTTTCGGAGGCGTTCGCGCGCTGGTCTGCGCCGAGGCCGCGCGGGTCATGTACGAAGAGGGCGTGAAGCAGTACTTCACGGCCAAGCGCATCGCGGCCAAGCGCGTGCTCGGCCGTCGCGGGGCGAAAGAAGCGCGCTTTCGCCCGAGCGAGCTGCCGTCGAACGGAGAGATCCGCGACGCGCTGCTCGCGTTGGCCGAGCTGGCCGAGGGGCCCTCGCGCATGCGCGTGCTGTTCGCGATGCGGGTGTGCGCGCTCGAGGCGATGGAGGCGATGAAGCCCTTCGAGCCTCGGCTCATCGGCTCGGTGAGCACCGGGCACATCCGTCGAGGCAGCGACGTGGACATTCAGCTCTTCACGGACGAGCCTGACGAGCCCGAGCTGCGCGCGAGAGAGCTCGGGTGGAGCTACACGCTCGAGCGCGTGTGCATTCGAAAGGGCGGGCAATTTCGCGAGTACACGCACTTGCACACCGAGCGCGCGCTGCCCGGCCGCGGCGCCGAGGACAAGGGCTTCGCCGTGGAGTTTACGATCTATCCTCGCTCGGACCTGCGCGAGCGCCCTCGCTCGTCCACCGACGGAAAGCCCATCGACCGCAAGACCCTCGGCACCGTGCGCGCGCTCATCGCGAAGGAGCACCCGATCGAGTGGGCCACCTACCAATCGGTAGGTGAGATTCCCGAGTGGTCGTGGGACGAGGACGACGAGGCGCCGGGGCCGTTCGACGGGCTGCTGGCCGAGATGGACTCCGACGAGGAATTTCCCGAGGATTTTATCGCCAATGACCAGGAGCGCGCCATGCTCGACGGTGATGAAGAGTACGACCCGCTTCCGGGGTTCGAAGACCTGTGACGCGCTGCGCGATGGTGCTAGCGTTCGTCCATCATGAAGACCATCGCGAAGGTGTTGTTGTCTCTCTTGCTGTCGTCTGCGTCGCTCGCGGCGTGCGCGCCGGACCCGTGCTCGCAGCGCTGTCCGAACGACCCGCGGCCGACGCAGACGGACATGGCCAACTGCCGTGCGGTGCAGGACAACATCAACACGGCGACCGGCAATTGCGCTGATGAAATCCGGCAGGCCAACGCGTGCATCAACGTCAACACCTTCTGCGATTCGAACGGCCGGTCGTCGACGGCGACGACGCCGTGCAACGCCAAGACGAGCGCCGCGGTCGAGTGCTGCGTGCGCAACATCGGTCGCGCGCCGGCGTGCGCGTTCTGGCGGTGACCGTCGATGGCCAAGGCGACGGCGAAGGACGGGCTCGGGCTGCATTACCATGTGGTAGGTGAGGCAGGACCGTGGGTGGTGTTCATCCAGGGGCTGAGCTTGAGCGGTCGGTTCTGGTTCGATATCCCCGAGCGGATCTCGAAGACGTACGGCGTGCGCGCGATCGTGTTGGACAACCGCGGGATCGGCCGCAGCGAGCGTGTGTCCGCGCCGTTCTCGATGAAGACCATGGCCGACGACGTCGCCTCGGTGCTCGACCACGCGGGCTGCGAGCGCGCCACGGTCGTCGGCATCTCCATGGGCGGAATGATCTCTCAGCACGTCGCGATTCAGCACCCCTCGCGGGTCGAAGCGCTCGCGCTGTTCGCGACGACTCCGGGCTTACCACTTGGTAGGTTGCCCGCTCCGAGCTCGCTGCAGCTGCTCGCGCGGCTGCCGTTCACCAAGGGGCGGGCGGGCGGAGAGCTCGCGGCCAGACTGCTGCTTCCGCCCGAGAAACAAGGGCAGTTCGAGCAGTTGTTCTCTCGTTGGCCCGAGGCGTTCGCGCAGGACCCGCAAGAGCCGCGGTCGTTTTATTTGCAGCTGCTCGCGATCGCGGGGCACTCGACGGGCGCGCGCTTGTCATCGATCCGGGCGCCGACGGCGGTGACCGCGGGGAGGGCGGACGTGCTCGTTCCTCCGGTGAACTCTGAGCGGATCGCGGCGAAGATCCCGGGCGCCGAGCTCGAGCTGATCGACGGCGTCGGGCACTCGATCTTCACCGAGGACCCCGCGGCGATGGACCGCGCGCTCACCCGCGTGTGGAAGCGTCTCGGACGGGTTTTGTAGGGATAGGGGACGGTGTTCAAAAGTTCATTTGTTCGCTCGGCCGCGCGCGCTGCGTGCGGCGACGAAGCGAGCGATGACTGCTGAACGGTCAGCGCGCGCGCTGCGGCTGGGGCGCTCGGGTTGCGCGCGCGAGGCGAGAAGCGCGTGTCGTGAAGCGCGTGTCGTGAAGCGCGTGTCGCGGGGGCAACAAATGAACTTTTGAACACCGTCCCCTAACCCTACAAAACTCACTGGGCCGCGGCGCGATCGAGCCATTCGAGCAGCGATTTCTCCGCCCACTTGCACTTGTGGCCCGCGTCGCGCACGCGCTCGACGAGCTCGTCGGTCCCCTTCGCTCCGCGTTCGACCATCGCGCGAACGAGGGACGCCGCTGCGCCGAACTCCATCGACCCGAGGCCGCCTCGCTTGTCGAAGAGCGCCTCGATCGCGGCGCGCGCCTCGGTCACCGCCCGCTTGCTCGGAGCGAGCTCGATCACGCCCGCGGCCACTGCTGCGCGCTCGCACTCGCCGCGTACGTCTTTGTGCATCGCGCTCGCCTCGCGCAGCGCTTCTTCGCTCGCTCCGCACGCGGCGTACGCGCGCAGCACCGTGGCGCGATCGCCGTCGTCGTGGCGCCCGAGCCCCTTTTCGACGGCGCGCTTCATCCCCGGTTGCAGCTCGGGCCAGCGCGCTTCGGCGAGCACCTTCTTCACGAGGTCCATCAACACCCACCAGTTCGCGCCCGAGAACGACGCCCGTTCGAGCGCGTCGTTGAGCGCGCTGATCGCCGCCGCGTCGCGCCTTCGCAAGAGAAACGGCAGCGAGTCGCGCGAGGCCCCGGCGTCGCTGCTCTCTCTCTGGTCGATCGCCGCCGACCACGCGCGGATCCTCCCTCGAATGAACTCGAGCCCGCCCTCGTCTTCGCGCGCTTCGATCAGGTGCCGAGCGCACACTTCGACCTCGAGCTGCCGCAGCGCATCGAGCTTCGCCATCGGACCGAGCGTGCTGCGAACATAGCGCTCGAACTCGGCCCAGCTCCCCAAGCACACGCCGACGAAGCAGAGCGCTCCGGGCGTGTTGCTCTTGTGCGTCGCCGGCTTCGTCGCGCCCTTGCGTACGAGATCATCGAAGTAGTCGAGAAGCTGCGGATCGATCGCGCGCGAGAGCTTGAGAAAGAGCGCGTAGAGGCCGGTGAGTGTTCCGCGCTGCAGCGCGATCGAGCGGCCCATCGCAGCGGGGTCGCTGCTCGTGAGCGACGAGAGGATCAGCGCGTTGAGGCCCTCGGGGTTGCCTGCGTGTTGCTCGCACAGCTCCCAGAGCGCGGCCGCCTCGTCGCTCGCGCTCGCAGGGGACTTCTTCGCAGGGGACTTCTTCGCAGGGGACTTCTTCGCAGCGGTCTTCTTCGCGGGGACTTTCTTCGCCGTGGCCATGGATCGAGCGGGAGCCTACCGCTGCGGCGTGCGCATGGAGAAAATCGCGGCGCAATGGTTGATTGACAATCTGTCAGGAAACGGTTACCTGACACTCTGTCAGCAATGGCGAGGCCCACTGAACCAGAGAAGCGAGCGGCGTTGGCGCGCGATGCGGTCGCGGTGCTGCAGCGCGACGGCGTGGACGTGCCGATCGCGCAGCTCGCGGACGCGCTGGGAGTGAAGCGGCCGACGCTGCTCTATCACTTTCCGACGCGCAGCCAGATCGTCGAGTGCGCGCTCGAAGAGCTGCTCGTCGAGCAGTGGAAGTACGTCACCGCGCGCATCGAGAAGGAGCCGCACCCGATCGATCGGATCTACGCGCAGGTGCGGGCCGTGCACGAGTTTCACCGGGGTAAAGAGGCGAGGCTCGTGTTTCTCACGCAGGCCCTCGCGGCGACGGCGGGAGAGCGGCTCGGCGAGATCGTCGCGCGCGCGGCGATGGTCTTCGAGAGCACGCGCAAGGCCAACGCCGAGCGCATTCGTAAAGGGATTCAAGAGGGCACCGTCGCGAGCTGCGATGCGGACGCCATCGTCGCGCTCGTCCGCGCCGTCACCGACGGGCTCATGTTGCAGCGCGTGACCGAACGAGTCGCGCTCGCGCCCGTGCACGAGGCCCTGTGGCAACACGTGCTGGCGCCTTTGAAAATCAACACCGATATTCAACACACTGGAGCTGCCGAATGTCCCTGAAGTCTCTCTTGTCGCTGCCGACGAAGCTGGGCCGCGGCGGTCGTCCGCTGCGCATCGCGTACGGGCGCATCTTTCACGAGGCCAACGCGTACTCGCCCTTGGTCACGGGGATGGACGCGTTCGAAAACGATTTCTTGCTCAAGGGGCAGGCGCTCGCGGACGCGACGACGATGAAGGGGAGCGAGCTGCCGGGGTACCTTCCGCACGCAGAGCTCACGGGATTCGTGCAGGCGGCGAACCTGGCGGGCGGTGTCGAGACGGTTCCGCTGGCTTCGTACCTGGCGGTGCCGAGCGGACCGATCGCGAAGGACGTGTTCGAAGCGATCGTCAACGATCAGGTCGAGCGCTTGCGCATGGCGGGACCGCTCGACGGAGTCTATCTGGCCCTTCACGGATCGATGGAAGTGAAGGACCTCGGAGAAGCGCCCGAGGCGATGATCCTTCGTCGCGTGCGCGAAGCGATCGGGCCCGAGGCCAAGATCGCAGCGAGCTTCGACCTGCACGGAAACCTCTCCAAAGGGATCGTGGACGCGCTGGATATTCTCATCGCGTATCGGAGCAACCCGCACTGGGACCTGGCGCCCTCGGGATTTCGCGCGGGCACGAGGCTCATCCGCGCGCTGCGAGGCGAGATCCGTCCCGCGCACGCGTGGCGCAAGCTCCCGATGGTCTTGGGCGGGGGAAACACCATCGATTTTCTCGCTCCGATGCGTCAGGTCTTTCAGTGGATGAAGGCGCTCGAAGAGGACCCGCGCGTGGTGTCCGCGAGCTTGTTCATGGTGCACCCGTACACGAGCGCCGAGGACCTGGGCTGGGCCGCGCACGTGTGCACGGACGGAGACGAAGCGCTCGCGAACAAGCTCGCTGAAGAGCTCGCGCAGAAGGCGTGGGAGCAGAAGGACGTCCCGCTCCCGCCGATGTTTTCGCCGAGCGAAGCGCTCGATCGCGCGCGGGACAGCAAGTGGCGAAAGCTCGGACCCGTGACGCTCGTGGACGTCGATGACATCGTGGGCGCGGGCGCTCCCGGCGGAAACACGCACATCGCGAAAGAGCTCTTGAGAGACAGCCGCGGGATGCGCGCGCTGATCGCCGTGCACGATCCGGCGTTGCTCGAAGCGACGTACGGCTCGCCCGACGGCTCGACGCTCGACCTCGTCCTTCGAGGAACGCCCGGCTACAACATGCCCGAGGTCCCCCTCCGCGCGAAGGTCGTCGCGCGCGTGACGAGCGACATGGGCCGCAAGGTTCGCTTGGACGTCGGCACCGTGAGCATCGTGGTGATGGACAAGCCGCCGTTGCCGATCGCGCCGAAGTTCTGGCGAGACGTGGGCCTCGACGCGCGCAAAGCCGACGTGATCGTGCAGAAGAACTTCTTCCATTACCGCATGTTTTATGCGGCGATATCGTTCGATCACATCCCCGTTGTGAGCGACGGCGCCACGAGCTTCGGCCGCGTCCGATCGCGCGTGTATCGAACGCCCGTGCACCCGAGCGCGAAGATCAACGACTGGCGCGCGCTCGACGGCGAGCTGAGGGCTTAGGCAGCGCGCTGCGCTCTAAGCGCTCTGTTGCCGCGTGCGAGCGGGCTGCGCCGCTGTGTTACACCCTAGGGCTCGCGATGAAACACACCGTCGAGCTCGTCACCGATCGCATCCGCGCTCGCAGCAAAGAGCGCCGCTCTCACTACCTCTCTCGCGTCGAGGCGATGACCTCGCGCGCCGCGGGAGTGCAGCGAATGGGCTGCGCCAACGTCGCGCACGCGCTGGCCACGGTGCCCGAGCGCGAGCGACTGCGAGTGCTCAACGAGAAGGCGCCCAACATCGGGATCGTGACGGCGTTCAACGACGTGCTCTCGGCGCACCACGCGTACGAGAGCTATCCCGCGATCATCCGCGACGAGGCGCACAAGCACGGAGCGAGCGCGCAGGTCGCAGGTGGTGTTCCCGCGATGTGCGACGGCGTCACGCAGGGCTACCCAGGGATGGAGCTCAGCTTGTTCTCGCGCGACACCATCGCGATGAGCGCGAGCGTCGCGATGAGCCACGACGTCTTCGACGCCGCGATGTACCTGGGAATCTGCGACAAGATCGTTCCTGGGTTGCTCATCGGCGCGCTGCACTTCGGCCACTTGCCGAGCGTCTGGGTGCCCGCAGGACCGATGAGCTCGGGCTTGTCCAACAGCGAAAAAGCGAAGGTGCGCGAGCAGCACGCGCAGGGCCTGGTCGGTCGCGACGCGCTCATGGCCGCAGAGATGGCCGCGTATCACGGCGTCGGAACGTGCACGTTCTACGGGACGGCCAACTCCAACCAGATGCTGCTCGAAGCGATGGGCTTGCACGTCTCGAGCGCGGCGTTCGTGCACCCGCAGGATCCCCGACGAGAGCTGCTCACGCGCGAGGCCGTTCGCAGCGTGCTCGCGATGCGCGGCGATCGCGCGGCGCGGCTGGGCGTGATGGTGGACGAGCGCTGCATCGTCAACGCGATGGTGGCGCTGCTCGCGACGGGAGGCTCGACCAACCACTTGATTCACTGGGTCGCCGTCGCGCGGGCGGCGGGGATCGAGATCCATTGGGGGGACTTCGACGCGTTGAGCGCGGTCGTTCCGCTGGTGGCGCGGGTGTATCCGAACGGCAGCGCGGACGTAAACGACTTCGAGCGCGCGGGCGGGACGGCCTTCGTGATCGACACGCTGCTCGATGAAGGGCTCTTGCACGGCGAGGTGCGCACGGTGAACGGTGATTCACTGCGCTCGCAGTGCCGAAAACCGACGCTCGACGCGGCAGGTGCGCTCGTGTTCGAGCCTGTTCGCAAACAGAGCGCTGACACCGCGGTGCTGCGTCGCGCGAGCGAGCCGTTTTCTCCGACGGGCGGGCTCAAGCTGCTCGAGGGAAACCTCGGTCGCTCGGTGATCAAAGTGAGCGCCGTGCCCGCGGATCGCATGGTGATCGAGGCGCCCGCGATCGTGTTCGAGTCGCAAGGCGCGTTGCAACGCGCGTTCGACAAGGGCGAGCTCGAGAGAGATTTCGTCGCCGTGGTGCGCTTCCAAGGCCCGCGCGCCAACGGAATGCCCGAGCTGCACAAGCTCACACCCACGCTCTCGGTCCTTCAGAGCCGGGGCTTCAAGGTCGCGCTCGTGACCGACGGCCGCATGTCCGGCGCGTCAGGAAAGATCCCCGCGGCCATTCACATGAGCCCCGAGGCGCTCGCGGGCGGAGCGCTCGCGCGCGTTCGCGACGGAGACGTGATTCGTCTCGACGCGTTGCAGGGACGGCTCGATGCGCTGGTCGATCCAGCGGAGTTCGACGCGAGGACGCCGGCGGTGCTCTCGGACGCCGCGCGCGAAGAGAACGAGCACGGACTGGGCCGCGAGCTGTTCGTGAATTTTCGACGAAACGTCAGCAGCGCCGAAGAGGGAGCGACGAGCTGGGGAGTTTGAAGGCTTCTTTCTGGTATCAATGGACGTACGCGAATGCTGGTCGGAAAGAAGCACATCCTGGTCGTCGACGATGAAGCCAACCTGCGCAGGCTGCTCGCTGCGCAGCTCACGCAGGACGGCTACGAAGCGCACGCCGTCGCCGACGGCAAAGAGGCGATGGCCGCGCTCAAAGAGCAGCACTTCGACGCGGTGATCTCCGACCTGCGCATGCCCAACATGGACGGGATGACCCTGCTCAAGCACATCCAGCAAGAGCACGGAGACATTCCCGTGATCGTCCTGACCGCGCACGGGACGGTCGAGACCGCGGTGGACGCGATGCGCTTCGGCGCCTTCGATTTTCTCACGAAGCCCTTCGATCGCGCGGAGATGCAAGCGGTCGTGGGCAAGGCCGTTCGCACCGTCGATCACCGGCACAAGGACGTGGCGATCGAGCCCGACGAGCGCGGCCGTTATCGCATCATCGGCGAGAGCGAGCCGATGCTCGCGATCTATCAGATCCTCGAGAAGGTCGCGGACACCCCCGCGACCGTGCTCATCACGGGCGAGTCGGGAACGGGCAAAGAGCTCATCGCCCGCGCCCTGCACGAGAACAGCGGGCGTCGCGCGAGGCCGTTCATCCGCGTCAACTGCGGAGCGATCCCGCGCGACCTGATGGAGGCCGAGCTGTTCGGCTACGAGCGCGGGGCGTTTACCGGCGCGGTCACGAGCAAGCCGGGGCGCTTCGAGCTGGCGCACGACGGGACTTTGTTCTTGGACGAGATCAGCGAAATCCCTGTCGAAATGCAGGTGAAACTGCTGCGCGCGATCCAAGAAGGCGAGATCGACCGCGTGGGAGGGATCAAGCCCATCGGCGTGGACGTGCGGCTCGTGGCGGCGACGAACCGTGACCTGAAGAGCGAGATCGCGAGCGGGCGGTTTCGTGAGGATCTGTACTATCGGCTCAACGTCGTTCCGATTCATCTTCCGCCGTTGAGAGAGCGTCGGACGGACATCCCGCTGTTGGCCGAGCACTTCTTGTTGAAGCAGGCGACGAGGCTCAAGCGCGGCTCGATGAAGCTCTCGCCCGAGGCGCTCGAGGCGATGGTCAACTACCCGTGGCCGGGCAACATCCGCGAGCTCGAGAACGTCGTCGAGCGCACGGTGCTGCTCACCGACGGAGACACCATTCGCCCGAAGGACCTGCCGCTCGAGCTGCAGCGCGGAGAGCGCGCCGAGAGCAGCGCGGGATCGCTCGACGTGGGCGACGACGACGACGCGACGGAGAACGCTCCCGGCGGGCTCAAGCAGCAAGTGCGCGAGGCGGCCGCGAGGCTCGAGCGCGAGCTGATCGTCAGGGCGCTCGCGCAGACGGGCGGCAACGTCACGCAAGCGGCTCGGCTCCTGAAGATTTCTCGCAAGAGCTTGCAGATCAAGATGAAGGAGTTCGGCCTGCGCGAGCCTGCGTGACCGACGCGGGGAGCGCTGCGTTTTCTCTGGCGAACGCGATTGGAGCACCGTGTGCGCGGTGTGTGTTCGCGGCGTCGACGAGCGTCGCGCCACGCGAGATCGCGCGTCGCGTGAGCGTCGCGAGAGTGCGTCATGCTTGACGCGGGGAGTTCTGGCGGGCAGGGTGCGTTTTGCGCTGCGGACACACCAGTCGACAGGAGTGTTCGCTCGCCAGCAAACTGGGCAAAACCTATGGCAGCAGGTGAGGCGAAGGCACAGAACCGCTATCGAGTTATCGAGCGACTCGAATCGGGAGGAATGGCCGAGGTGTTTCGCGGCGAGGCCGAGAGCCTCGCTGGTTTCAAGAAGGCCGTCGCGATCAAGCGCGTGCTGCCGCACCTCGCGCAGAACGACAAGTTCATCCGGATGTTTCTGGATGAAGCGCGTCTGTGCGCGCGGCTGAACCACGCGAACATCGTCCAGGTCTTCGACATCGGCCACGTCGAGAACACGTACTTCATCGTGATGGAGTTCGTGGATGGCGTGAACCTGAAGGCCATCATCGAATACCTGCGCAACCGCAATCAAGCGGTGCCGATCCCGGTCGCGGTGTACCTCGCGATGCAGATCTGCAACGGGCTTCAGTACGCGCACGAGCTGCAAGACACCGACGGAAGCACGCTCGGGATCGTGCACCGTGACATGTCTCCGCCCAACGTCCTCGTGTCCAAGCGAGGCGAGGTGAAGATCGTCGACTTCGGACTCGCGAAGGCCACCACGCAGCTCGAGAAGTCCGAGCAGGGCATGGTGAAGGGCAAGTTCGGCTACCTCGCGCCCGAGACCGCGCTCGGCCAAGAGGTCGACTCGCAGGTCGACGTGTTCGCCGTGGGAATCATGCTCTGGGAGATGATCGCGAACAAGCGGCTCTTCCTCGCGGACAGCGACTGGGCCACGGTTCAGCTGGTGCAGAAGGCGGTCGTCCCTTCGCTGCGAAAGATCAACCCCGAGGTTCCTGCGGACCTCGAAGCGGTGATCAACAAGTCCCTCGCGAAGGACAAGAACGAGCGCTACCGCACGGCCGAGGCGCTCGCGCAGGACCTCGGAGAGTTTCTCGCGAAGCACAGGCTCGCGGTCAACAGCTTCGACATCGCGAAGATCACCAAAGAGGTCATCGAAGAGCGTCGCGCGCAGAAGGCGAAAGAGAAGCGCCCCGAGCAAGACCTCATCGACAAGCTCATCGCGGAAGAGCTCAACCGCTTCACGTCGCTCGACGAAGAAGCGGGCGCGGACGAGGGCTCCAAGCCCATCGACATCGGATCGGTCGGCGCCGCAGGGATGCCGCTCGACCCAGGCAGCTTGGTGGACACCAGCGACTGGGCCTCGAACATGTTCGACGGCGATGACTTCGACCCGGCCAAGCTCGGGACGCCCAGCACGGACCTCGCTTCGCAGCTCGAGGGCGACGACCTCTCGCCTCCCGAAGCGCCGCCGCCGACGGAGCCCGAGCGCTCGAAGAACGTCCCTGCGGTGACCGCGGCCGAGGCCGAGGTCGTCGCGAGTCCCGTGAAAGAGCCCGAGAAGGCCCCCGTCAGCGACGACAAGCCGCGCGTGGGCTCTGCGGCGATCGCGGACAGCATTCCGACGAAAGATCCCGCGACGAAAGAGCCCGAGGCCAAGAAGGGCAACGGCGCGGTCGTCGCGGTGGTGGGAGTGCTCGCGGTGGCGGCGATCGGCGCGGGGCTGTGGTTTGCGGGAGTGATTCCGCACTGAAAGGGCGCTCGCACGAGCGGGCGACGGTCCCTGCGTGAGCTTCATGGACGACTCGCTTCGTTCGTCGTCGCGTCGCACGTCGAGCGATGATCGCCTCGCGCTCGCGGTCTTCGCCCTCGCCCTCGCGCTGATCGCGGCGCTCCCGTTGGCGCATCGCTTCTTGCCGCTCGTCGATTGGCCCGAGCACCTCGCGCAAGACGCGATCGTCGCGCACGCTGACGACCGCGCGTTCGCCACCCGCGAGTACTACCGAACGACGGGCTGGTTTCTTCCGTACCAGGGATTTCGCTGGCTGCACGTGGGGCTCGCGCGCGCGCTCGGCGACGATTGGCTCGCGGGCCGCGCGGCGCTCTCGCTCTCGCTCACGGCCAGCGCGCTCGCGCTCTTGTCCATCGCGCGCGCGCTCGGCCGCTCTCCGTGGATCGCCGTCGTCGGCTGCGGCGTCCTGATCGAAGCGAACCTGCTCTGGGGTTTTGCCCCGTACGTCTTGGGCACGACGCTGCAGCTCTGGCAGCTGGCGGTGGTCCTGCGTTGGATGCAGCAGCGCGCGTCCGAGCGGCGCGCGTGGGCGTTGCCGGTGGTCTCGCTCTTGGGCGTGGCGACGTTCTTCACGCACTCGCAGCCGGCGCTGCTCGAGTGCGCCTCGCTCTCGGCGCTGTCCCTGTGGGGCTATCGCAGGCGCGCGCTCGATCGCGGCGCCGCCGCGCGCTTGTTGCTCTCGATCGCGCCCGCGGCGCTCTTGCTCGGAGCGTATCTGTTCGCGGGCGGTTGGCTCTCGGGCGTGGCGATCGACGATGAGTTTCGCGTCGAGCGCAGGACGGTCTGGCGCGCGCCGTGGGCGGCGCTGTTCTGGTTGAAGCTGTGCTCGGGGCTCGACGCGCTCGGGCAGTGGCCGGCGATCGCGTACGCGCTCGCGCTGCTCGCGGCCCGAAGGGCGGCGAAGGCGGGCGCGCGCGACCCGAACGAGCGTCCATACAATCAAGACGACAGAGAAAAGACAGCGATTCGCGAGTGGCAGGCGAGGCTGCTCGCGCTGGTGTTCTTCGGCGCGTACCTCGCGATGCCCGACGAGTTTCGGGGGCAGAGCCTCGCGCCCCGCGTGGCCTCGCTGGCGCTGCTCTCGCTCTCGTGGGTCTTTCCGTGGCGCGCGCCGCCGGCGGAGCGCGCGCACGCGCGATGGACGAAGGGCTATCGTCGCGCGCGGTGGACGGCGGCGGCGTGCGTGCTGAGCGCGCTCGGATGGACGCAGTGGAAGTTCGCTCGGTTCGATCGCGAGCTGCGACCGATCGAAGCGGCGGTGGCGATGATCCCGCGCGGGTCGCGCGTGGCGACGCTCTCGTACGAGACGCACGTCGAGGGCTACGGGCTCCCGGTGCTGTTGCACGCGGGGGCGTACTCGGTGGCGCTGCGCGGAGGGATGTCTTCGATGGGCTTCACGCGCACGGGGGTGACGTATCGAAGAGAGGTTCCGCGAGAGGCGCTCACGGTGATGGAGCTGTGGGCGCCGAGCGCCAACGGATGGCAGCTCGACCCGCGGGCGCACGGCGCGTTCTACGACGCGGTCATCGTCGTGCGTGGCCCGCGCTATCCAGGGCACCCGTTTCGCGGCGCAGCGGCGAGCGGCGTGCGCGCGCGCCCTGTCTTTTCACAGGGCAGAATCGAGCTGTGGCGGATCGACCGCTAGCGCCGTATACCCATCGAGACGATGGAGGTCCGTGATCCGCCGAAGCTGTGTCCTGCGTGCGGACGGGACGTGAGCGCCGCGGCCTGCGGGGGATGCGGCTACGAGCAGTCGCGCGAGCTGTGGCGCTGCGAAGAGTTTCCTCGCTTGCAGCGCGCGGCGCGGGCGGACGGCGCGGTGAGCATCGCGATCGCGATGATGGTGGCGATCCCCGCGGTGCTCTTCGCGCTCGTGCTCGGCACGAGCAGCTCGAGTCTGGCGTGGGTGGGCTGGGTCTTCTCTGCGCTCTTTGCTCTGGTCTCGCTGGTGTTCGCGCTGGTCGGCGTCGATCGCATCCGCTCTGTCGGGCTGCCGGTGCTGTGGAGCTACGCGGACGGCGACTCGGTCTCCGTGACGAGCTCGTTCGGTCTCAACGGGCTGCTCACGCGCATGCAGGGGCGCCGCGACGAGCGGATCTTGTTCACGGTCAGCAGCGCGTGGAGGAGCGTCGCGCCCACCGACGAAAACGCGAGCGCCCTGGCGCGCTGGCTGTTGCCGAGGGTCCCCACGGACGTGCCCGAGATCGTCGAGATCTACCGTCGCAACGCGCGCTGCGCGCTCGCGCTCATGCGGCTCGCGGCGATCGGCGCGGTGAGCCTGGTCGTTCAGCGGCGAACCAACTGGAGCCGCGATCGCACGAGCGCCGCTGCTCCGTACACGCAGTGGACCGTGGCGATCGCGCGCGGCCACGGCGCGCTCATCGACGAGCCTTCGTGGGCGCTCGAGCGGCTGTTCATCGACGCGCTCGACCGCGCGTTTGCTGGGATCGATGTGGACTTCGCGCCGACGCCCGAGGCGGTGCACTATCGCCAGACGCTCTTGCGCGAAGGTAGGCTGCCGACGGTCTCCCTCGCGACGCTGCTCGACAACGTGGGCGCGCAGCGAGTGCTCGGGCAGCTTCGCGCGACGCTCGACTCGGCCATCGAGAAGGCGCGCGCGGGCCTCGCGATCGAGCAAGAGGGCGGAGCGACCTTCGCGCTCGCGAGCTTCGAGTCCCTCGAGTCCGAGCGCGTCCTGGTCGACGCGATCGTCTCGAACGCGGCCATCGCGATCGACGAGGACGACGGCGTGTGGGACGAGCGGACGTGAGCGCGCGGGTGCGGTAAGAGTCGCGCTCGTGAAGGCTTCGTTGACCCTCGGTGAGTGGCTCGCAGAGGCGCCGTTTTCGCTCGCGATGTCCTCTGGTTTCTTCGGCTTCTTCGCGCACTGCGGCGCGCTCACGGTGCTCGAAGACCGCGGGCTCGTGGCGCGCTCGCTCGCGGGCTCGAGCGCGGGCGCGCTGGTCACGGGGCTGTGGGCCTCGGGCATGGACGCTGTGCACCAGCGCGACGAGCTGATGCGCCTGCGTCGCGAGGACTTCTGGGATCCTGCGTTGGGCGTGGGGTTGTTGCGCGGCCGGCTCTTTCGCGAGCGGCTCGAGTCGCTGCTGCGGGTGCGCACCTTCGAAGAGTGCCGCGCGGAGCTGGCGTTGAGCGTGTTCGACGTGAAGCGACGCAGGACCGAGGTGCTCCGCTCGGGCGCGCTCGCGCCGGCGATTCACGCATCGTGCGCGCTGCCGGTGTTGTTTCAGCCGGTGCGACACGAGGGCAAGGTGCTGCTCGACGGAGGGGTGCTCGATCGACCGGGGCTCGACGGAGTCCCGACGAACACGCGCGTGCTGCACCATCATCTCTCGTCGCGCTCGCCGTGGAGGAGCGCTGATGATCCCGCGCTCGTCCCGCCGAAGCGCGCGGGGCTGGTGGCGTTGGTGATCGACGGCGTTCCGCGCACGGGGCCGTTTCGATTGAGCGAAGGGGCCAAGGCGTTCGACGCCGCGCGCAGGGCGACCGAGCGCGCGCTCTCGCAGCGCATCGAGGACGGAGTCGTGCGATTGAGCGCGTGAGGACAGAGCGCTCGTGGGGCTCATCCGCGTAAGAGAGTCCGCCTCATCCCCGGCCCTTCTCCACGCCAGAGGGCGTGGAGAAGGGTGCCTTTGCTGCGATGACGACGCCAATTCGCGCGCTCTTCGCTGCAACGAAAGTGCAGAACGACGCTCTCCAGACAATGAGCCTCGTCGAGTCTCAACCGACGCCCTATGCGCAGCAAAGGCACCCTTCTCCACGCCCTCTGGCGTGGAGAAGGGCCGGGGATGAGGCGGACTCTCTTACGCGGATGAGCCCGACGAGCGCTCTGTCCTCACGCGCTCGCGCTGGCTGCTCCCGTGTCTCCGTACTGAGCCGCGCCGCGGGCGAACTCTTTGCGAATGCGCTCGACCAGGAGCGGGGGCTCGATGACCCGCGCGCTTCCGCCCCAGCGCATCACCCACGCGATGAGCTCTTCGCTGATCGCCACGTTGAACTCGACGATCACGCCGCCGTCCACCTGGCGCGTGACCTTCTGCGACGGGTGCCACTCGCGCTCTTCGATCCACGTCGCGACGCGCGGCTCGAACTCGACTACGACCTTCAATCGCTCGCCGCCCGCGATGAGACCGAACGCGCCGTCGAACAGCTTGCTCGGATCGAAGTCCGGATCGCGCGTGAACGGCGCCTGCGGAAGCGCACGAACGCGACGCATGCGCTCGACGGCGAACGTACGAAACTCCTTCTTCGCCACGTCCTTGCCGACCAGATACAGACCGTTGCGATACAGCACGAGGCAGTACGGCTCGAGCCTGCGCATGCCCATCGTCGTGCCGCCGTCGTACAAGAACGAGAGCGTCAGCGAGCGGAGAACACCGTCGTAGATCTCGTAGAGCTGATCCTTGAACTTCTTGTAGTTCTTCGGCGCGTCGGGGATGTACACGAAGCGCTCGGCGAGCCCTTCGTTCGCCGCGTTGGGGTCCGCGGCGTTGCCTTGCGCGAGCTTGGCGAAGAGCTGCGAGAGGTCGTCGTGAAACGGCGTGCCTTCGAGCACGTCGAACGCGCGTCGCACGGCGGCCAGCGAATATCGCTGAAATCGCGTCATGCGGATCGGCTCGGTGCTCTTGCCCGTGCGCGCGAGGCGCACGCGTCGCTCGCCGTCGTTGTCGACGCTCTCGAGCTCGATCTCTGCTCCTTGCAGCGCCTTCAAGTCACGACGAACCGAGCGCGGAGTGACGTCGAGCTCGCGCGCGAGGTCATCGATGCGCACGCCTTCGGGCGAGTTTTCGAGCCGATGAAACAGCTGAAACAGACGCACCGCCTGCGTGTACTTGCCGGTGGGACGGCCTGGAGTCGAGCGGCGAACCATCGCGGGACGGACTATGTCCGTCTCTGTCTCTCGCGTAAAGGGGGCATCGAAGTGTGAGCGCGCGATGTTCGAGCGATGACGATCGTCGTCGCTCGCAGCGCGCCGCTCACCACTGCGCGCGGAGCTCGATGCGGCGGTCGCGAACGGGCATGGGTGTCACCGTTCCCTTCAGGTCGCATATGTCGAAGACGGCGTGGATCGTCCCCATCCACGCGGCGATCGATGGTGGCGAGCAGAGGCTCCAGGGGCTCGGAGGATCGACGGGCCCATCGAAGCGCAAGAACACCGAGCCCGCGTTCGATCCCGAAGGGACCCACTCGGTCTCGACTCCGCGCGTGGTCGCTCGGTTGATCGTGCTCATCCTCGCGAAGATCGACGCTGGAGTGAGCCCGAACAGCCGCACGATCCCGTCGATGATCGGCTGAATCCTCGGGATCGTCCCCGTGCGCGAGACCGTGCGAACGATCTCGGTCACCGCTGCGTCGCTCGACGTCTGCGCCACGGCGTATCCGATCGCGCCCATCACCCGCAGGTCGATCCAGTCCGTCGTGAACACGTCTCCGTCGAGCGCGTGCGCCCAATCCTTGGGCAGCGCGCCTCGCACGCGATCGATCGTGCCTCGCTCGATCATCAGCGCGCGAACGCTCTGAATCATCGCGCCCTTCAGCATCGGCCGCTGCGAATCCGTCCCGAGCGCCATCGTCTTCTCGTTGCGCGCGAGACTACATCGCTTCGCCAGCGCGCTCACGCCCCACGCGCGAGACTACGTCGCGGCCCTCCCGTCGCGATGTCGCTCCCCGTCGCTCCCCTCGCGACGGGCGGTCTCGCTCAGCCTTCGAGCTGCTCGCGGACGACCGCGGCGATGCCCTTGGCGTCCAAGCGGTGCTTCTCGTAGAGCGACTCGGGCGTGCCCGACTCGCCGAAGGTGTCCATCACGCCGTGGCGGTGCACTCGGGCGTGCGCTCCCTTGAGACCAGCGACGACTTCGGCGACCGCAGAGCCCGCGCCGGTGAGCACGTTGTGGTCTTCGACCGTGACGATGAGCTTCACCTTGCGAGAGAGCTCTTCGATGCCATTGGCGTCGAGGGGCTTGATGCTCGAGAGGTTGGCGACTGCGACTGAGAGCCCGCTCTTCGAGAGCTCTTCTGCGGCGTCGAGCGCGTTCATCACGGGGCCGCCCGAGGCGATGATGGCGACGTCCGTTCCTTCGCGCAGGACGTCCATCTTGCCAGGGGTCCAGGTCCAGCCGTCGGCGTGCACGCGACGCACGTTCTGTCGCGTCAAACGCAGGTACGCGGGGGCCTTGCAGTCCTTCACGAGCCAGCGAACCATCGCCGCGGTCTCGACGTCGTCCGCGGGCTGAAGCACGACCATCTCGGGCAGCACGCGCATGAGCCCGATGTCTTCGAGGCCCATCTGCGAGTAGCCGTCTTCGCCGATGCCGACGCCGGCGTGCGTTCCGACGATGCGGACGGGCGCGCCTGCGTACACGACGGAGATCTTGATGGTCTCGAAGCGGCCCGCGATGAAGCACGCAAACGAGCACGCGAACGGAACCTTGCCCGAGAGCCCCAGGCCCGCTGCGACGCCGAGCATGTTCTGCTCAGCGATCCCCATCTGAATGAACCGCTCGGGAAACTTCTTCGCGAACAGCTCGCTCTTGGTGCTCTTGGACAAGTCCGCGTCGAGCACGACCACTTCGGGGTGCTCTGCGCCGATGGCCGCGAGCGCTTCGCCAAACGCCTGACGCGTCGCGATGGGCTTGATCGTAGACATCACTTGGCCTCCTTCAGTTCAGCGAGCGCCTTGGCGAGCTCGTCCTTGGTGAGCGCGGCGCCGTGGTACTTCGTCGGGTGCTCGACGAACGAGACGCCCTTGCCCTTCACCGTGCGCGACACGATGCACTTGGGCTTCGACGCCTTCTCGTCGGCCCACGCGATCGCGTCGAGGATCTGGTTGAAATCGTGGCCGTCGATCTCTTTGACGTCCCAGCCAAACGACGCGAACTTCTGAACGACGGGCTCGAGCGAGGGCATGACCTCGGTGATCGAGCCGTCGATTTGCCCGCCGTTCCAGTCGACGATGGCGACGAGGTTGTCGAGCTTGAACTTGGCCGCGCTCATCGCGGCCTCCCAGACCTGACCCTCTTGGATCTCGCCGTCGCCCATGAGGCAGTACGTCGTGTAGCTCTTGTGATCGATCTTGGCGGCGAGCGCGATTCCTTGCGCGACCGAGAGCCCTTGTCCGAGCGATCCCGTGGGCGCTTCACACGCGGCCATGAAGCGATTCACAGGGTGTCCCTGCAGCGGCGAGCCGAGCTGACGAAGCGTAGGCAGCAGCTTCGCGTCGAAGTACCCGCGGTGCGCGAGCGTCACGTACAGCGCCGGAACCGCGTGGCCCTTCGACAGAATGAACCGATCACGGTCCACCCACGCTGGGTTCTTCGGGTCGTGCTTGAGCCGCGTCGTGAACAGCGCCGCGATGAAATCAATCGCGGACAGCGAACCGCCTGGGTGACCGCTGGCGGCGGTCGTGATCATCTCGAGGATCGTCGCGCGCATCTCACGAGTGAGCTTCGTGAGCGTGGCGACGGTCTCCGTTCGGGACGTCGCAGACATCGATGGACTCCTGTGTGCGTGGGAGAGTGGTGCCTGGGATTCGGCGGCGCGTCGGTACCACGGCTGCGCACGCACGGACAACCAACGGGAGGCCGTTTGTGGGGATTGCCCATGCGGGCGCGGGCTCGCAGCGAAACGTCGCAGCGCCAGCGGGCCGTCCCTGAGCTCAGTTTTTCTTCTTCAAGCTCTTCTTCAAGCTCTTCTTCGCTCCCGCGCTGACCTTCTTCGCGGGCTTCTCTTTGGGGCGCTTGCTCGGGGCGAGCTCTTCAGCGGCGACGCTCTTCGCGAAGGTCGCTCCGAGGTGAACCCACTCTTCGAGCGCGCTGTCCGACGCGATGCCCTCGTCGTCGACGTAGACGTATCCACGCAGCGCGCGGCCGGTGAAGTCCATCGCCTTCACGTGCGGCTTGGACAGCGAGGCTTCGTACGCAGAGGGACCGACGCGCACCATGAGCTTGTTCTTCGCGATGCCGATGCCCATCGCGCCGTCGAAGAGCCACGCGATGCCGCCGAACATGCGCTTCTCCGTGCTCTTGTGGCCCTTCAGCGAGAGCGCTGCGCGGATGCGCTCTGCGAGCCCTTCGTCGTACGCCATGTGCTCTCGTCGATCGTAGCGAACCCGCGCTTCTGATTGGGGAACATCGCTCCACCCAGCGCGCGTCGCATGTCGTTTGCTTCATCGTGGGCTCGGCGCGTGGTACGCGCTCCGTCACGCGCGCTCGCACGCAGTATTGAGGGAATCCAGCGAGCGCGTTTCCTACTTTCCCTCGTCGCAGGAAGCGCTCGTCATGCTGCAGAAATTCATCGACTGGATCCTCTCTCTGTTCGGCCTGAAGAAGAGCTCGAACGCGCCGGCGCAAATCGCGAGCGGCTACGTTCAGCAGCAGGCGCAGCAGGCTGGATACGGCGCCGCACAAGGCGCGTTCGGCGCTGCAAATGCTGCGATGGGAATGCAGCCGCAGGTCGGCATCAAGAAGGAGCCCGGCTCGCCCGGGACGCTCCTCGCGGACTTCATGGCCAACCCTGCGCAGTGGCAGAAGAACGCGCAGGAAGCGGACTTCACCATGGAGCAAATGGAGATGTCCTGTCGCGAGCGCGACGGCCGCGCCGCGGGCGAGAACTGCCCGGCCGCGCAGTGGCAAGACGAGTGGGGTCCGCTCTCGCAGGGGCAGCTCGACGAGTTCTTCTTTCACATGTTCGAGATCGAGGACAACCAGCCCGATCCGGCGAAGCAGAAGCAGCTCTTGCAGCAGTTTGGCTATCGCCACCGCGAGCACTACGAGTGGGTGAAGCTCTCGTTCTTGAAGTACTACGGCACGCCTTCGGGCTCGACGTTGGACTTCTACACGTGGTCGAGCGGCGACGCGCAGAGCCGCATGATGGCCGCGCGCATGAAGCAGACGCAGAACAAGCAGAACGCGTTCGCCGCGCAAAACAGCGAGCTTCTCGCGCCTGTCGAGGGCGTCTCGGTCGAGCAGTACGCGAGCATCGCCGCGCGTCAGGCGACGGGCCTCTCGATGCCGGACTTTCAAGCGCTGCTCGCGCAGAACGGGATGGACCAGGCCAAGTGGGATCGCGTCTCTGCTGAGTGGGTTCGCCGCATGAGCATGGACACGACGGCGACCATCGCGACGATCTACGGAAAGGCGTTCTCGGGCTCGGGCGCGGGCACCTACGGACAAGCTGGCGCCGCGGGCGCCGCTGCGATGAACGCCACTGCCGCGACGGGGCAGATGCACTCGGCGGGCGGCGGCGAGCCGTGCACGTTCGAGAAGTACTGTGAAATCGGCGGCGCTCAGCAGGCGTGGTCGGCGAGCGGCAAGGACGTCAACGCGATGCTCAAGCAGGTGTTCAACATCAGCGCGCTCGACTGGTCCAACCTCAGCTCGTACTGGATGACGCGCATGATGGCGGACATGAACATGATGATGCGCATGACCGAGCTGCAGAACTACTACGCGCAGCAGTACGCGAGCGCGAAGGCCGATCAGGACCTCAAGTTCTGATCGAGCGAGAACACGGGAGGGGCTGACGGGACCGCTGTATCATCCTCGGCGAAAGGTGATCGCTGTGGACGTCAACGCTGTCATCAACGCGGTCGCGGCCATCGAACAGAGGCTCGATCAGCACCTCGCCTATCTGCGCGGCGCGGCGCTCGCGTGCCCGCCGGGGGGCGCGAAGCCGTGGGACGAAGCGCTCACACATTATCAAGTGAGCGCTGAATTGCCGCACGTTCGCGTGCAGGCCGCGCGCGACTCGCAGCAGCGCTCGGGGGCGATCGTCCTCGAGTACGAGCGCGCCGTGACGGCGCTCGGGCGATTCGCGGAGCAAGAGATCGAGGCGACGTTCAGCAAGGAGCTGCTGGCGAGCGTTGCTCCGCCGGTCGCGCATCGCGTGGAGATGCTGCGCGCGCGGCTGCGAACGCTGTCGAAGGTCGAGTCCGAGCGGTACGCCAACGAAGTGGGCGCGCACGCGCAGACGACGGTGTCATCGAGCGTGAACAGCATCTTCGCCAACGCGCAGAGCACGGCGAAGCTCACCCCGTGGGCCAACGTGAAGATCGACCCAGCGACGGTGATGACGTGCTGGACCTGCGGCGCTCCGCAAGAGAAGCCGCTGGATTTCAAGTGTCGGTATTGCCGCAACGACATGTTCGCGAAGCGGTGAGCGCGAGCGAAGGGAGTCCGTACCGGGGCTGCCGGGTAAGCGGCCCCCACCCGCGCTGCCGCGCAGCGAGCGAAGCGACGGAGCCCCCACCCGCGCTGCCGCGCAGCGAGCGAAGCGACGGAGCCCCCACCCGCGCTGCCGCGCGCCCGGTTCGCAGGCCCCCACCCGCGCTGCCGCGCGCCCCGCCCCCGCAGAGCGAGGGCGGCGGCTCTGCATTGCGAAAACAGCGACGGAATTGACTTCGTTGATCGCACGGAGACCTTGCTCTGCAAGGTCTCTTCGGTGCGCGAAGTTGCTCGCGATACCGCACGATGCAACGCGAACGCTCGGCGCAAACCGCGATCGGCAGAGCCGCTTTGCTCAGCGAGTGGTCGCGATCGAGTCCATTGAAGCCCTTGCAGAGCAAGGGTTCCCAGCGATCAACGAAATCAATTCCGTCGCTGTTTTCTCAATGCAGAGCCGCCGCCCTCGCTCTGCGGGGGCGGGGCGCGCGGCAGCGCGGGTGGGGGCCTGCGAACTGGCAGCGCGGGTGGGGGCTCCGTCGCTTCGCTCGCTGCGCGCGGCAGCGCGGGTGGGGGCCGCTTACCCGGCAGCGCGGCTGGAGGCTCCGTCGCTTCGCTCGCTCACCCCGTCGCTTCGCCGTCGCTGCTCGCGCTCGCGTCGCTCTCTGCGTCGGTCTCTGCGTCGGGCGGACGCGCGCTGAGGCACACTTGCGGGCCGCTCACGTCTCCCTGTGCGTCCTGCGCTGCGTCGGTCACGCCGGTGTCCGGCGCGACCTGGCTCAGGCACGCGCACGCCTCGGCTGCTGCTCCCAACGCGGACAACGCGAGCACACCCAACGATGCTTTCACGAAGCGCTGGCGGCGCTTGATGATCGCGTCGCGGTCGAGCTCTTCATCGTCGTGACCATCGCTGTCTCGAAGTTTGTGTTCGTTGCTCATGAAGGCGATGCTCGCATGAATCACAGCCCCGGAGAGCTCTGCGCACCATGTCTTCTCAAGCCACGCTCGAACGATGGAACGGCTTCGTCACCAAGGTCACCCAGCGCCTCACTGAAATCATGGCCGAGGCCGACGCGGGCTTCGCGGGCATGCTCGCGGACCCGGCGCTCGACACCATCGCGTTTGGCAACGCGATGACCGCGCTCGACGTGCGCAAAAAAGACCTCGATCAGAAGCTCAACAGCACGTTCTCTGAGCAGCTCGCGCTGCAGCTCGCGATGGACCCCGCTGCCGAGACCCAAGCGCAGCACACGCTCTCTCGTGCCCTGTGGTGGATGGAAGAGACCTGGGAGCGCTACCGCACCAAGAAGAACCTCGAGATGGTCCAGACGCTCTGGACCCGGCTCGAAAAAGTGTGGGCCAAGCCCGTCGCCTGCGTTCGTTGTGGATCCGAGCTGCAGCGCACGGTGTTTCACAAAGCCGAGTCCATCCCGTGTCGGCACTGCTCGACGGTCAACTCGGTGACGCCCGACCCCGCTGTGTACAACTACTTCGCCGCGGCGCCGCACATGTACGCGGAGGCCATGGCGCTCGAACATCGATTCGCTGTGGAGAACTACAAGCGAAAGCTCCACGACGATCGCCAGGTGCGCGTGCACAAGCTCGACGACTGGCGCGAAGAGACCATCGAAGAGCTCTTGCAGTGGGAGGCGCTCGAGCGCGCGTACTGGACGGCGTACTACGCCGCGCAAGCGCGGATCGTTCCGATGAGCGAAGACGAGCAGCGCACGTGGGTCGAGTCGCGGATGCGACCGCTGTACGAGTACGATTTCAACCGGCGAAACGTGTGGCGAAAGTACAAGGGCATGCCTTGATGCGCGCGATCGGCGCTACACTCCGCGCCGCGTGAACAGACTCACTCGATCGCTCTACGCCCTCTCGATCAGCGCCGCGGTGCTCTCGTCGGGCGCGTGCAAGAAGCCGCAGGTCACTCAGGACGCCGCGCCGCGCGCCCTTCCGCCGCCCACGAGGCCGGCGAATTTGCTGATGAGCGCGCACTTCGGTCACCCGATGTCCTCGGTGCGACGACTCGCGGCGCTCGCGTCGATGAACGTCCCGTTCGAGCTCGGAATGTCGCTCGTGCTCGGCTTCGACTCGACGATGCTCGCCGCGATCGACCTGGATAAACCCGCGGACGTCGTCGTGACGGGGACGCCGGACGAGCGGGACGTGACGGTGGCGTTCTTCCCTGCGGCGCAGACGTCGCTGCGCTCGACGCTCTCGACGCGCTTTCGTTTGACCACGGTCGAGGGCGTCGGAGAGCGCCTCGATTTGCGCGCCCCGTCCAATCGCGAGCAAGCGTGGCGCTGCGCCATCGTCGGCGCTCCGGGCGAGGTGTCTTCGCGGCTTGTGTGCTCGACGAGCGAGCGCGCCCTCTCGAGCGCCGCGCGATGGACGGCCCTCGTCTCGTCGCAGCGCGCGACGGAAGGCGACGACGGTGTTCTCGACATCGATGGAACCTCCGCTCGCGCCGGCCTCGCCCCCTACCTCCGTCGCATCATCGACCAGAGCTCAGCCATGCTCGGCACGAGCGCGCAACAAGCGCGCGACGAGCACACCAGCGCGCCGGACTTCGGCGACCCCGAGCCGCTCGTCAACCGCGCGCGCTCTCTCTCGACGCAGGTCGACGCGATGGTGGCCGACCTTCGCTCGATCACCATCAAGCTCACGATCGAGTCCAACGCGCTCGTGCTCGACGCCACGGGCTCGCTCGACGCCGCGGGCACCTCGACCATCGCGCAAGGCACCGCGCGGGCGATCTCGATGCCCACCGCGCACCCGCTCACCGGGCGGCTCGCGCCGGACTCGTCGCTCGCTGGCGGCTGGCGCACGCCCGCAGAAGCGCTGCGCGCGCACCTGCAAAACGCCGCGCGCATGGCGCTCGACGTCCTCGGCTCGCGCGTCCCGTCGCCCGAGCTCGCGCAGGCCGATTTCGAAGCGCTCTTCGCGCACGTGGGAGACGAAGTCGCCTTCTCGCTCTCTCGCGGGCCCGCGCCCGCGCAGCGAAGGGCCGCCCGCCCCGGACAAGAGCCAGAAGAGCCAGCGCTCGGCCCGTGGGAGTTCACCGCGCTCGCGTCGCAAGAGGACAACGCGACCGGCGCGCTCGCGGTGCTGCCGCGGATCTCTCGCGCCGCGTGGCTGCGCGGGATGCGCTTCGGGACCGCTGCGCCCACGGTCACCGCGGCGCGCAACGCCGTCGTGCTGCGCATCCCTCCGCGGCCCGAGCCGATCGCGCAGCCCGGAGAGCGGCAGACCGCGCGCGCACCACAAATCAACTCCGAGCTCGGCCTCGCGGTCTCGCAAGGGCAGCTCGCGATCGTGTGGGGATCCAACGTGCGGGACCAGCTGCGCAGGCTCGATCTGCGCACGGCGGGGCCCGCGCCCAACGTGCTCGCGAGCGGCAACGACGCGCCGTTTGTGTTCGGCGTGGACGCGCGGGCGCTGCGCGGAGAGAGCCCGCCTGCGCCGCTGCGGCTCTCGTGGTCGGCCTCTCGCGAGGGCTCGACGCTCGAGTCGCGCTTTCACTTGAGCTTGTCCGAGCAGGTGCTGCGCATGCTTCGTCGCGCGCGCCGCCCCGAGTGAGCACTTACCATTCGGTAAGCACACTGGGAGAACGCTGTTGATCCGCACCATCGTCCAGCTCTCGGACTTGCATCTGGGAGCGTTCGACACGCAGGACGCCGCCGTGGTCGAGCCGCTGCTCGACGCGCTCGGCGAAGTGCACGAGCGCGAGGCGCTCGACGCGTTTGTGTTCACGGGGGATCTTTTCGAGACCTCGTCGGTGACCGTGGACGAGGCGGTGCGCACGTACCGCTCGCTCGTCGCGAGGCTCCGCGATCGACTGGGAAAATCCCTGCCGCTTGTGTTTCTTCCGGGCAACCACGACCGACGCGCGAGCGGGCTGATCGGGCCGCACAACAGCGCGCTGTTCGAGGCGCTCGCCGGCGCGAGCGACGATCGGACGTTGATCGCGGGGTGCGCGACGCCCTTTCTCGCGGAGGTGGTCGACCCGGCGCTGCACGGGCTGCGGTGGCTCCTGGCCTCGTTTGACTCGAGCTACCTGCCGACGGGCTGGATTTCGGCTGGCGGAATCCTTCGGCAAGACGACCTGCTGATGCTGGCCGATCGGATCAACGACGAGCCGTCGGACGTTCCGCTCTTGCTCTTGACGCACCATCACATCGTGCCGACGCCGCTGACGGACCTGTCGCGCGTAGACGTGAACACGCAGAGCGTCGTGCTCAAGTGGGCCGCGCGCAACGTGCTCGCGAGGCTGCTCTCGAACGCCGATCACGAAGAGATGATGATGACCGCCCTCGGCGCGGGCACGGCGCTCTCGACGCTGCACGCGTACGGAAGGCCCGTGGTGGTCCTGCACGGGCACAAGCACTTCCCCGTGGCGCGGGCGCTGGCGGGGCCGCACGTGGGGCACGGCGACGTCCTTCTGCTCTCCGCCGGCAGCGCCGGGATGAGCCTCTCGTGGAACGAGTCGGACCTGCCCGACACCGCTCGTTTGTGGCCCTCGTTCAACGTCCTGACCATCGACGAAGAAGCCCGAATGCTCGGCGTCGACGTCGTGGCGTTCAAGCCCGAGAGCCCTGGTGATGCACGGCGACGCAGCGCGCGCAGGCCCCTGTTGCGGGCGCTCGCCGAGGGAAGCCGCTGGCGCGTCACGCCCGTGCACGGAGACCCCGTCGCCGTCGGCAGTCGCATGCGCTCGCTCGAAGCCACAGCGAAGATCGAGCCCAACGCCGTGCGCGGCGGGGCGCGGGCGGACCTGCAATGGACGCTGCGCGCCGAGCGCGCGGACGCCACCGACGAGCACACGTACGTCCTCGTCGAAGACCGCTTCGAGGGCGCCGTCATCGAGGACCTCTCGGTGGGCGAGACGAGGGTCGGGCGCAGAGAACTTCCGGCGAAAATCGAGGTTCCCACGGACGGGACGCGGGTCACTTACCGAATGGTAGGCGGGCTGTGTCTCACCCGCTCGGAGGCCACCATCGTGCGCGGAGAGCTGGCCGCGTTCGAAGACGTCGCCCTGGTCAACCGCTACGAGAGCGATCACACCGAGCTGCGCGTGCAGGGCCTCGGCGAGGATGTTCGCGCGTTCGGCAGCGTCCTGGACCTCACGACCGGCCACGAGCGCCCGGTGCCCGTCGTGCGCACGGACGACGGCGCGGTGATGCTCGCGCTCTCTCCGTGCCCGACGCGCACGCTGCTGCAAATCCGCTGGCCGTTGCTGCGGCCGTAGCCGCTGTTTGAGACACTCGTCACACCTTCGGGCGCGGGCCCGACGTACGAGACGATGCCCACTGCTCCGCAATCGTGGTTGACCGAGGCGCTGCGCGACGCGCTGCGAACGCTCGCGCGAAGGCGCGTCCCCGAGCGCGACGTCGAGGACGTCGTGCAAGTGGTCCTGGCCGAGGCCGCCGCGTCCAAGACTCGCCCCGAAGACCCCACGAGCGCGCGCCGCTGGCTGTACGGAATCCTCCGCAACAAGATCGCCGACTACCACCGCAAGCCCGCCCGCGAAGAGCTCGTCGAGTCCGTGGGCGAGGGCGCCACGAGCGAGAGCCCCGACGATCCAGCGGTCAAATCCCTGCTCGAATGGGCGATGCGCGAGCTGCCCTCGGGCATGGACTCGCCTCGCACGCTCGAGTGGCTCTTGCGCGAGAGCGAGGGAGAGACGCTCGAAGAGATCGCCAAGAGCGAGCGCGTCTCGCCCGAGCAAGTGCGGCAGCGCGTGAGTCGACTGCGCCGGTTTTTTCGCGAGCGATGGGCGGCGCAAGCGCTCGCGCTCGGGCTGCTCGCGGGCGCCCTGGCGTGGCTCGTGTGGCCGCGCGCGAAGGGGCCCGAGGTCGTTCAGTCCAGCGATCGAACGGCGCGACCAGGGCCCAGCAACAGCAACGGCAACGTTCAGCTCCCCGCGGGCGGAGCGCAGGACGCAGCGATCGAGCGCGACGCGGGCGAGCGCGAGGCGGACGCCGGTGACGGCGCGACGGACGCGAGCGACCCGTTCACAGAGTCGCTTCGGTCCATCGGCAACAGCATCGGCTCGACCGAGTCCTCGGGGTCGGTGAGCGCGGAGACCGGCTCGACCCCGAGCCGAACGCGCCCGCGTACGGTGCGCAGCGGACGCTCGGGCTTCGCGGGCAGCGGGCCCTAGCTCGCGAGAGCGATGTGCGCGCGTCATCCGAGAGCAGCCAACTCGGTAGACGGTGCGCCAACTCTGTTCGGCAAGCGCGCGGAGCAACGGAGCAATCACTGGGATTTTCGGCTCGATACCGAACGGTAAGCGCGGCACGCGCGCTGCTTCGACGCGATGTCCATGAACCATCGGGCACGAAGCGGAGCGTGGGCCGTTCTCGTTGTTGCGAGCGTCTCGGGGTGCGCGGACGAGCCGATGCGGCTTCGAACGCAGCGTCCCGCTGTGGCCGCTCCCAGAAGGGCCACTGGCGACGCGCCGCCCGCGTCGAACACCGTCACGGGCGACGTCGACTCCGACGATCCGAGCAGCGATCCGACGTTCAACGATCGAGCGGTTCCCGCGGGGACGGCGTCGTTGGTCGTGCGGCGCAGCGGAGGGTACGCGGTGAGCGACCCCGACCGCGATTCGCTGTGGATACTCGACAACGAGCACTCCGTGGCTCGTCGAGTGCGCTTCGCGATCGGCGCGTGGCCCTCGCGCGTCGCCGAAGACTCACGGGGGATTTTGCACGTGGTTCTGCGGGGCGAAGGAGTGATCGCGCACGTCGATCCGGCGACGAGTCGCGAGATCAGCCGCACTCGGGTCTGTGAAAATCCTCGCGGCGTCGCGGTCTGGCCCGACACCGAGACGGTCTTCGTCGCGTGCGAAGACGGGACGCTCTCTCGCTTCGATTGGCGCCGTCCCGCGGAGACGATGCGATCGCGCGCGATCGAGCGAGACCTCCGCGACGTCGTCGCGAGCGGCGGATCGCTCTGGGTGAACTCGTTTCGCACGGCGCACGTGTGGAGACTCAGCGATTCGCTCGAGCTGCTCGAGTCGATCGCGCTGCCTGCGATGCGCGTGGGTGCTCGCGCGGCGAGCGACGCTCCGTCGTGGGTCGCGTCCGTCGCGTGGAAGATGATCGCGACGCGAGCGGGCGGCGTCGCGCTGGCCCTGCAGTACGCGGACAGCAGCGTGTTGCCAGGGACCGCGGCGACGGCGCCCGTGTACTACACCCCCGACGGAGCTGGCTGCGGAAGCCTCGTCGTGAGCGTCATCGCCGTGCTCGCGAAGGACGAGCCGCCGCGCTTCAGCGGAGCGATCGGCGGGGCGCCGTTGATGGTCGACCTCGCCGAGCGCACGGAGTCGGGCGACCCTTCGTTCGCGGTGATCTCGGTGAGCAACGCGATCGCGACGCGTGCACGAGAGCCGTTTCCTCGGGCGACTCAGGTGTTGGGCCACGTGTCGCATCGGGCGTTGGCGAGCGGCGAGACGGGCGAGCTCGGGTGCATGCTCCTGCAAGACACGTATTCGGGAGGCTGGGGAGAGACCGTCGCAGTGGCTGCGGCGCCGAGGGGAGGCGTCGCGTTGTTTAACCGCGACCCCGTGGGGATGGTCTTCACGCCCGTGGGATACACGTCGGTGATCTCGCGGTTCGAAGTGGATGAGCCCAGGCAAAACACTGGCTATCAGGTGTTTCATGGCGCGCTGCCGAACCGCTCGGCGTCACCGATCGCGTGCGCCTCGTGTCACCCCGAGGGGCTCGATGATGGGCGCGTGTGGAGCTTTCCGTCGGGCGCTCGACGAACGCAATCGCTCCTGGGGACGCTCGATCAAACGGGCCCCTATCACTGGGACGGCGATCTCGTGACGATGAGCTCGCTCGTGCGCGAGGTGTGGTCGCGGAGAATGGCGATGGGCGCGCTCTCGACCGCGCAAACTCGGTCGCTGCTCCAGTGGCTTCTGACGCTGCCCGTGCCGCGAGAAGAGCGCGTGGACAAGCCCGAGTCCGTCGCCCGTGGGCGCGCGCTGTTCGAGTCTCCAGAGGTGCAGTGCGCGCAGTGTCACAGCGGATCGATGCTCACCAACAACCAAACGATGGACGTGGGGACGCAGGGACTGTTTCAGGTTCCATCGCTGCGTGGGCTGCGGAGACGAGCCCCGTATATGCACAACGGCTGCGCGGCGACGCTGGCCGATCGCTTCAGCGACGAGCGCTGTGGAGGAGGCGAGAGGCACGGACACACCGCGCACTTGAACGCCAGCGACGTCGAAGACCTCGTCGCCTACCTCGAGTCGCTCTGAACCGAAGGACATCGCTCGGCGAATTCGCTACCGTTCGGTCCGCCATGTTCGAACGCGTCGCCGAAGGGCTCTGGACCACGCAACGAGCGCAACGATTCTGGGGCATCGAGACGGGCACCCGCATGACGATCGCGGCGCTCGACGGCGGTGGGCTCTTCGTTCACTGCCCCGTCGCGCTCGACGCAGAGACGAAGGCCGCGGTCGACGCGCTCGGAGAAGTGCGCGCCGTCGTCGCTCCGAGCCTCTTTCACCATCTCTACGTCGGCCAGTGGATGCAGGCGTATCCGAAGGCCGTGTACAGCGCGTGCCCCGGCCTCGAGCAGAAGCGCTCGGACCTGAAGTGGTCCACCGTGCTCAACCACGAGGCGCACCCCGAGTGGAAGAACACCCTCGATCAGGCCGAGTTCACCGCGCGATTCGAGCACGAGGTGGTCTTCTTGCACCGCGCCTCGCGCACGATGATCTGCGCCGACGCGCTGCTCAACTTGTCCAAGCACCCCTCGCTCGTCACGCGCGCGGCCGCGAAGCTCATGCTCAACAACGCCCCCGGAAAGGGCTGGCTCGAGTACTTCGCCGTGACCGATTGGCGCCTCGGTCGCGTGCAGGTCGACCGGATCCTTCGCTGGGACTTCGACCGAATCTTGCTCGCGCACGGCGCGGTGGTCGACGCCGACGGCCGCGAGGTGATGCGCGAGGCCTATCGCTGGCTCTGAGGCAAATCGCTCACGAACGCACGACGTGCACGCTGAACAAGTGCGTCTTGCACGCGCCCCACAGCCGCAGCCACAAGGGCAGGTAGTGCTCGGTCGCGCGCGCGGCGGTGATGTCGCCGAGGTCGACGATGTGCTTCCAGCCAAACGAGCGCAAAAGCGACTGCACTTGCTCTTTGGCCGCGGCGTCGTTGCCGCAGATGAAGGCGTCGTGCTGCCCGTCCGAGAGCTGCTGCGGCTCGACCATCAGCGGCGCGGACATGGTGTTGAGCGCCTTGACCACGCGCGCCGAGGCGAAGGCCTTCTGCACGCGCTCGCCGAGCGAGTCCTCGGAGCTCGTGAAGAGTGACGGCGGCATCCCCTTGGAAAAATCCAGGGGATTGCTGGTGTCGATGAGGACCTTGCCCTCGAGGTTGCCCGCGCCCGCGAGCCCGAGGGCCTCGAGCGTGGCCGAGCCGAGCGTGCAGTTGAAGACGACCTCTCCGAACGCCGCTGCGTCGGCGAACGTCCCGACGTGCGCGCGGCCCGAAGCGGCGCTGGCCTTGTGCCACTCGAGGGCCTTGGCGTTGTCCTTGGTGCGCGAGCCCATCATCACGTCGTGGCCGAGCGAGAGGAGCTTGTTGGCGATGGTGCTTCCGACCGTTCCGGTCCCGAGGATTGCGAACTTCATGGTGGAGGCGAGTGTGGCGTCAACTTCCTCTCAACGAAAGAGCCAGATCATGGATTCAGCGTTAACCTCTCGTTGACGCTATGGCTGAGCCGCAGGACCTGTTCGCGGGGGTCGTCCCCTTCATCACCGTCGTCGAAGAGAAGACCTTTCGCGCTGCGGGAGAGCGCCTCGGCTGCTCGACCGCCGCCGTGAGCAAAGCCGTCCTCTCGCTCGAAGCGCGCCTGGGCGTGACGCTCTTGCAGCGAGGCGCGCGAGGCGCGAGCCCCACGGCCGAGGGCGAGGCGTTCTACCGCCGCGCGCGCGAAGCGGTCTCGGGCCTGCTCGCGGCGCGCGACGAGGTGAGCGCGGCGCGCACGTCTCCAAAGGGCCCCCTGCACGTGTCCCTCTCGTTCATCGTGGGGCCGCTGTTCGTCGACGCGCTGGATCGGTTCTACGCGCGTTATCCCAGGGTGCAGCTGCGCTTGTCCTTCAGCGATCGCATGGCGCGCTTCGCCGAGGATCGCGTGGACGCGAGCGTTCGCGTCGGCGGCGAAGACGAGCCGAGCCTCGTGGTGCGCAAGCTCGCGGACACGCGCTGGGTCACCGTGGCGAGCCCCACGTACCTCGCGCGCAACGGCGCGATCGAGCGCGTCGACGACCTCGCCAACCACCGCGCCCTCTGCTTCGTCATGCCCAACGGAACGCAGCGCTCCTGGACCTTCGTCCCCCATCGCGACGCCGCTCCCAAGCCCATCCGCCTCGACGCCGCGCTGCTCGTGGATCAGGGCGAGCACCTCGTCCGCATGGCCCGCGCGGGGCTGGGCGTCGCGCAGGTCCTCGACTTCATGGTGCGCGGCGCGATCGAGCGCGGCGAGCTCGTCGAGGTCCTCGGCGAGCACAGCGCCCACGGCCCAGGGATTCGTCTCGTCTCGACCCGCGAGCGCGCGCGAAGCGCCAACGTGAAGGCGCTCGTCGCGTGGGCGCGCGAGCTGTTCGCGTGAGCCGTCGACGCAGAGCATAAACTTCACGTTGATGCTTCATCGAAATCACCGTCACTCGTCAACGATGCATTGACGCTGCACGCTCGGTGACATGAACACCACGCGAAAGATCGCTGTCATCACCGGTGCGACCTCGGGGCTCGGAGAGGCCGCTTCACTCGCCCTCGCGCGCGAGGGCTTCGACATCATCGCCGTCGGCCGCGACGCGCAGCGAGGCGCGTCGGTGATCGAGCGAGCGCGGGCGCTCGGGGCGAACGCCGAGTTCGTCGCGGCCGATTTGTTCTCGCGGGCCGACGTCGAGCGGCTCGCGAAGTCGCTGCGCGAGAAGGCTCCGACCATCGACGTGCTGGTCAACAACGCCGGCGGCTCGTTTGTGCGCGACGAGCGCACGGCGGACGGGCTCGAACGCACGGTGGCGCTCAACCTCGACGCCGCGTGGAGGCTCACCGAGGGGCTGCTCTCGTCGCTCGAAGCGGCGAAGGGGCGCGTGATCAACGTGGTGACGGGGCTGCAGAACTTCATGAAGGCCTCGCCCGAGCAGCTCTTTGGCGCGCAGGCGAGCGCGGGCAACGGGCAGTACATCCGCGCGAAGCTCGCGTTGATGGCGGTGACGCTCGAGCAGCAGCGTCGGTACGGATCGCGCGGCGTGACGTTCGTCGCGCTGCACCCGGGGATCATCCCCGAGACGCGCTTCGGCAGCGAGATGCCCGCGATCATGCGCAAGATCGGGCCGTTCATCGCGCGGCTGTTTCGCCTGGCTTCGACGCCCGATCAGGCGGCGGCGCGCTACGTTCGCCTCGCGAAGGACGCGATCGAGCCGGGAGGGTTCTATTACGAAGGCAAGCTGCGTCCTGCGCCGAAGTTCGCGACGAACGCCGCGTTTTCAGCGTCCGTGTGGAGCACGCTCGAGCACGCGCGCGCGCTTCCTGCGAGCGCGGCGAGCGTCGCTGTGGCGACGGCGTAGCGCGCTCACCGCTCGCCCTCGGGGCCTGCGGGGATCGCGTGGGTCAGCACCAGGTCGCGTCGATCCGCGCCGACGGTGACGCGAACGTGAACGTCCTCGGCGTCGTTGGCCGTGCGTGGATCGAAGGCGATGACGGTGACGCCTCCGCGACGGGCGCGGGCGCGGCCAACGTCGCTGAGCGCGTCTCCGTGGTGATCGAGCAGCGCGGCTTCGACCGTGGCTCCCTCGCTCGCGCGGACAATCACGCGCGCTTCGCCGTCGGAGCAGCGCACGAGCTCGACGTCCTCGGCGCGCACGCTGGGAGCGTGAACTGCGTAGCTCGCGCGCCAGCGGGCGCTTCCGCCGTCGAGTGATCGCGCGGCTTCGTCATCGAGCCGTTGGTCGATGGGCTCGCTTCGCTCGTAGCCTCGCGCGATGGGGCCGACCATCAACCGCGGCGCCCCGTTGGTGTCGACGACGAAGGCGCCGAGCGCGGGGGTGCGCGCGCCGAGGTATTGCACGGTCCCCGCGTTGGTCAGCGTGAAGTAGTCCGCGATGAAATCCGCTGCTTTTTCTCCGCCGATTTCGCGATCAGCGAACAGGTCGAAGTACCACCCGGTCCACTTGGGCGGCTGCCCCGAGTCGCCGTGGTATCCGCCGCGAGGAATGTGCTCGGCGACCATCGCGATCCAGCGCTTCTGGGCTGCGGTGAGCGCGAGCCCGGCGCGCTCGCGGATCGAGATCGTCCGCAGCGTGTCGAGCACGCGCGCGAAGCCATCGAAGAACGCTCTGCGCGACGGGTCGATCGCGCGCGCCGCGCGAGTGAAGTCTCGCAGCGCCTCCCACGTCTCGACCGCGGGCTCGACGTATCCGTCAGGAATTTCACAGCCATACGCGTCGTAGCCCTGCCCCGCGAGCAGGACATAGTTGTGTCGAATCTGCGCGTAGGTGACCAGCGCCGAGTTGAGCCGGTAGTCTCTGAAGGCGTCGGTCGAGGCGAACGAGGGCCAGGTTTGCGAGGGAGAGGCGCGCAGCGAGAGCGCGACGCGGAGCCAGAGCGAGTACAGATCACCGCCCGACGCGCTGCGGGCGAGCTCGTCTCGCGCGCCCTCGAGGCGCTCGATCAGCGTGGGAAATCTCTGCGTTTCGTCGCCGAGCATCGCCGTCGCTCGCTGCGTGTGCCCGAGCACGTAGCCCACGTCCGCCGCCGAGAGCGCGGTGCGCGACCGCACCGAGTCGTGAACGACCCGGGTCAACGGAGCGATGTCGGGGACGATTCGCGCTCCGAGCATCGTGCTGATGGCGGGCAGCGCGCCTGCGCCTTCGGGGGTGAAGTGCACGCGCGCGGCGCGCGGAAAGTCCTCGCCGATCGCGGCGCGTATTTGTGAAAACGCCTGCGAATCACCGATCCGAACGGCGCGCGTGCGCTGCGCGAGGGCGGCGAGCGAGACGTCCTCGCGGCGGCCGCCGAAGACCGAGTACACGCGCTCGAACTCGGCGAGCGTGCCGCTGACGTTCGCTTGTTCGACGAGGCGCGCGAGGGCGAGGGCGGCGAGCGCTTCGCGGGGTGTTTCGCTGCGGTCCACGACGGGCGACGAGCTGCGGCTGCCGCGCGAGACGAGGTTGAACTCGACGCGCGAGAGCCACTGCATCGCTCGAAAATAGCGCTCGAGCGTCCCTGTCTCGCCCTCGTCGTCGTCGACCTCGACGCCGAGCGACTCGGTGTAGTGCCCGCGCGGAGTGAACTGCGAGAAGTCCACCATGCGCCTCCGCCCGAACAGCTCGATCTCTTCGAGTCCGCCTCCGCCCGCGTGGCTGACGAGCGATGCGATCGCGTCTTGGTTTTGCGCGAAGAGCGGGGCGGGTGCGCGCTCATCGAGCAGGAGCCTCGCGGCCACGGACAGATACAGGTCCAGGTCTCGTCGTGGCTCTTCGGGCCATCGTTCGTGATTGGCGCGCAGGGCCTGGCGCAGGGCGGTGAGCATGCGTCCGAGCGCGGGTGAGAGGCGCGCGCTCTCGACGCTCTTGAGCATGGACGAGTGCGCGACGAACGCGGCGTGCAGGATCGCGTCGACGCCGATGAACACGGGCAATTGCTGGCGAAAGACCTCGTGATAGGCGAGCGCGTACGAGTCGTACGAGAGGCGGTCGAGCGCGACGAAGCCGTTGCGATCGAGCGCGGCGCGTTCGCGATCGCTGAAGTGAAGGTGGCTGTCGACGAGGTTCCAGTATTGGGGGCGAGACTGGTGGTTCCAGCGGTGCTCGGCGAGGGGAGCGCCGGTGGGGCGTTGGCGTGCGATCGCGCGTTGCTCACGGGCGATGTGGTCGTTGGAGACGAAGCACGCAGGGGCGCCGCGCGGAGCTCGGTCGACCGAGTCGCACATGGGTTGGTCCTCGGGGCACGATGGCTCTTCGGTCTGTGGATTCGCTGGTGATTCATCGGCGTCTCGGTCGCGTCCCGGCGGAGCTGGGCGAGCGTCGACCGCGAGTCGACAGAGACGTTCGTCCGGGGCGAGGCCGCTGCTGTGCGATGAGAGCGGCGCGAGCGCGGCGCGAGGCTCGCGCGCGTTGGGCGAGGGGACGGCGACGATGGGCCGCGCGGCGCACGACGAGAGCACGAGCGCGAGGGCCGAGCCGGGCAGCAGTGACTTCATCACTGGGTACGTCGCGGGCAGGGGCTCGAAGTGTGACGAGGGTTTTGTAGGGATAGGGGACGGTGTTCAAAAGTTCATTTGTTGGTGCGCGGCGCTGATCGGCGGGATCGGCTCGAGTGGATGCAGCGACGATGCGAGCGGGTTTTGTAGGGATAGGGGACGGTGTTCAAAAGTTCATTTGTCGGTGCGCGGCATCAAACCCGCGACTCCCGCGTCGGTGCGCTCGGTGCGCTCGGCGTCGACTCGCGCCGATCCGATCCCGCCGATCAGCGCCGCTCAGCAACAAATGAACTTTTGAACACCGTCCCCTATCCCTACAAAACCCGCTCGCGGTCACGGCGTTACACGAACGCGGTCGCTCTGGATCGCTTGCTCGACGGCGTGCTCGTCGAGCGCTCCTGCCGCCGCGGACTCGAGCGCGACGCGCACGTGCTCGTTGGCGGTCGCCTCGGCGACCACGCGCACCTGGGCGCGGGTCGACTCTTTTTGGCTCAACGCCAGCGCCGCGGCGATCCGCTGCTCGATCGGCGCCGCCGCGTCGCGCACCAGCCGCAAGAGCGTCGTCGGATCGACGTTCTGGCTGCGGTAGCCCGCGTCCGAGTCGAGCAGGTTCACGAGCGCCGCGGCCCAGTCGCGAATGCTCCGCCCCTCGCGCGCGAGCAGCTGCGGCGGAACCTCACTCTTGCTCGCCGCCGCCACCGCCCGCGCCTCGTCGATGCGCGCCAGCATCGTGGACGGGTCCGTTCCCTGGTCGCCGCCGATCCAGATCGAATGCCGCTTTCCGAGCCGCGTGTCGATGATCAAGTGCGGGTGCCCCGTCACCGACGTCGGCTGCTGAACGCTCGTCGAGACGACGTCGCTCCACGCGATGAACTGCGAGAAGACTCCGTCGCGAACCTTGATCCCATCGGTCCCGATCGTCACTTGCGAGCCCATGTAGTGCAGGCTCACCCATAGCGAGACGAGCGCCCCCACGATGAACCCGCCCATCGCTCCGTACGCGCTCCACAGGCGCTCGCTGATCATGCTGTTGGCCAGCGACGTCCCGAGCGAGACCGCGCCGCCGATCAGCGTCGGCGCGCCCAACATCCAGAACAAGAGCTGATAGAAAATCCGGTGCATCCTCGCGTGAAACAGCTTGTGCGCCGCGCCGAGCCCCAACGTCTCGAGCCACGACGACGACGAGCCCGCAGGGACGGCGATCCGGTACTCCACGCCCGATTTGCTGAGCACCTGCACCGCGCCGCTCGCGTTCGTCGCGCCGCTCACGAGCTGATCCGCGGGGATCCTCGTCTTCGCTGCGTCGTCGATCACCAGCGTTCGATCGGACTCGACCCGCGCGCCCGCGGCGATCTTCTTTCCGGTCGCAGACCACGACGCCAGCATCACGAAGAGCAGCGGAGAGAACAACGTGAGCAGCATCACCACCGTCTCGGGCGTGCCCGTGATCCCCAGCCGCGAGAGCAGACCCGCCACGGCCACGGACGCGGGGCACGCTCCGACGAAGGCGCCCATCGCGCTCAGCCACAGCGCGCGCGTCGTCTTCGGCCGCGTCACGCTCACATCCCCTCGCGTCTCGAGTACCGGCTCGCTCTGCGCTTCGATCACTGCGCGAGGGTAACACTCGCGCTGCCGCTGCGCGGGCTCGCCTGGGTCGCGAGCCCCGCCACCAGGCAATCGCCGACGCCCATCGCGTCGAAGCCGTTGCCCGTGAGCACGAGCTCCCCGAGCGTCGCGGCCAGGGCGCGCGCGCGTTCGACACGGTCTTTGTGACCCACGGAGAAGACGGGCAGGACGCGGTCGCGCCGTCGCGCGATCGACCACAGCGGATCCCCCGTGAGGCCGAGCACCGAACGAAGCGCGCGCAGCGCCTCGTCGGCGAGGGCGTGATCGTCGGCGTCGCTGTCCTTGCGCAGAAAACAGCGGATCAGCTCGTGGCCGGGCGGCGCGCGGTCGGGCCACTTTCGGCTGCTCCACGAGCACGCTTCGAGCGCGCCTCCCGCGCGCACCGAGACCCAGCCGGTTCCGTCGAGCGCGTGTTGAATTTGTGTGCGCGCGAACCCGAGCGTGAGCGTGCGCTGCGCGGTCCAGCGCCACTCGTTGAGCACCGCGGCGAGCGCGGGAGAGATCCCTTCGACCAGCGCGGCGCTCACCCAGGGAGGCGTCGCGAGCACGACGCGCGCTGCGTCGATCGAGCCGTGCTCGCCGAGGTCCACGCGCAGCCCGCGCGGGCCGCGAGAGATCGCGCGAGCGCGAACGCCGAGGCGAAGGTCGTCGCCGAGGCGATGGGAGAGGGCGTCGGTGAGCGACTGCATTCCGCGGCGAAGCGTGGCGAGCGGAGGGTGGGGTTCGCGTGGGCCTGTGGGGCGGGCGAGGGCGGCAGAGATCGATCCGCGCGCGCGCTCCATGGCGACGAGCTGCGGAAGCAGCGCGTGCGCGCTCAGCTCGTGGGTGGGGGCGCCGTACACGCCGCGCAGCAGCGGGTCGACGAGCCGCTCGTGAAACTCTGCGCCGAAGCGCCGCGCGACGAGCTCGGCGATGCTCTCGTCCTCGTCGCTGTCCCTGCTGCGGATCGTCGCTTCAGCGAGCCATCGCATCTTCGCGCTCGCCGACAACAGACCCGACGCGAACAGCGGCGCTGCCGCGCTCGCGGACAAGCTCAGCACCCCCTGCGGAACGGCGTAGAGCGCTCCCTTTCTCTCGATGAACGAGCGCCTCGGCGCCGGCCCATCGAACACGACCTCGTCGCCCAGCCCCAGGCTCGCGATCGCCGCGAGCGCCGCGGGCTTCGCGACGAACGCGTCGGGCCCGTGCTCGATCAGCCAGGGGTCTCGCCGCTCGCTGTGGATCACTCCGCCTGCGCGATCGCTGGCCTCGATGACGAGCACGCGCCCTGCGTCCCTGGCGCTCTTCGCGCCGAGCGCCGCCGCGAGGCCCGAGACGCCCGCGCCGAGGATCACCGTGGGCGCGCCGTCTCGGTCGCTCGATCGCACGACGGGCAACGAGACTCGCTTCTTCTGCTCGTAGCCGCGCGGAACGTACGCGCACGACGGCTCCTCTGCGAGCGGGTCACCGCTGCTCGCCCACGCGCGCGCCCTCGAGCCTCCGCACACGCGACGAAACTCGCACGCGAGGCATTTTCCCTGCAGTTGATCGGGGTCGCGAAGCTGCACAAAGAGCGGGTGCCCTCGGTACACCTCGGCGATCGAGTGCGTTCGCACGTTGCCGCACGGGATCGGGAGAAATCCGCTCGGCGAGATCTCTCCCTCGTGCGAGACGAACACGATCCCTTGCCCGTCGTTGACCCCGCGCGGCGCGCGAGAGATTCCGTCGATCGCGGGGTGCGCGCGCAGCCCCACGATGTCGTCGCGCCTCGCTTTGCGCTGCAAGAGCACCCGTCGAAAGTGCGGCGCCGCGGTGGTCTTCAGGTCGAACTTCACCCGCTCGCTCAGCGTCGCGAGGCGCTCGAGCACCGACTCGACCTGCTCGGGATCGAGCACATCCTCGCTCGTCGCGCGGCCCGTGGGGACCACGAAGAAGACGCTCCACAGCTCGATCTCGAGCGGCTCGAGCATGGCCGCGATGGTCTCGAGTTCGTCCACGTTGTAGGGCGTCACCGTGGTGTTCACTTGCGTCGTGAGCGCCAGCGCGCGCGCGTCGCGCAGGATCTCGAAGGACCGCTCGAAGGACCCCGCAACGCCTCGAAACGCGTCGTGCGCCGCCGCGCTCGCGCCGTCGATGCTCACCGCAAGCCGCGCGAGCCCCGCTTCTTTGAGCGCCGCGATCAACGCGCGCGTCGTTCGCTCGGTCGCCGACGGCGTGAGGGCCATGCGAAGGCCGAGCTCGGCTCCGTATCGAACGAGCTCGACGAGGTCCTCTCGCTGCGCGGGGTCTCCGCCGGTGAGCACCACGAGCGGACAGCCCATCGCGTGCAACGATCGCAAAAGAGCCCGCGCTTCGTGGGAGTCGAGCTCGCGCTCGCTCCGTGCAGTCTGCGCGCACGCTCTGCAGTGCTTGCACGCCAGGTCGCACGCGCGCGTCGTCTCCCAAAACGCGATGAACGGGGCGTTGGCGAAGAAATCTCCAGTCGGTCGTGTGCTCACGGGATCTTGTGGGAATCTGAGAGCACGCGGCGTTCCAACGCGATGAGCGCGCTCAGCGATAGGCCCCGTGGTGCGCGCTGAAGTGCTGTCGCACGGCGGTCGCCAACGCTCGCGCGAGCTCTTCGTGCGTCGCGGGATCGTGCGTCAACGCGAGCTGCACGACGAGCGCCTCGTCGCGCGCGACGACGGTCGAGCGAGCGAGGGCGGCGCTGATCTGCTGCGCGTCTTCGTCGGTGCACGCGCGGGGCGCGCTCGCACGCAGCTCGACTCCCGTGGGTTCGCCAGCGTCGAACGCGTGCACGAGCGAGAGCTCGACGCCGTCGATGAACCAGCGACGGATCGAGGCGTCACCGACCGTGAACTGCGCCGATTTCTTCGCGGCGAATCGACTCCATCGCTCGCTGTACTGGTCGAGCGCCGCAGGGACTTTGATCTCGCGTCGCGCGCGCTGAACGCGGTCGACCAGCGCGACGGCGGCCTCGATCGCGCGGTCGAGCTCGGGCTGCTCTTGGTCGATCCTGGGAATCCACGCGATCAACGCCTCGTCGTTCATCGTGCAATCGGCGCAGTACGCGCAGGCGAGCTCTTCGAGCACCGCGGCGAGAAAGAGGTTCATCTGCGTGCGCGAGCGAAGCGCGATCGCGTACTTGCTCGCGAAGGCCGGAGAGAACCCGACGAGGTCCGTCCCGCGATCGAGCAGCGCTCGCTTCTTCATCGATAGCCCGATGCCGAGCGGCGCGTACTCGAGCGTCACGCGCGTGCATGGTCCCAGCGCGGGGTGCCTGTCCGGGCGCAGCTCGACGCGCGTCCCGCGGTGCACCCAGCGAACGGACTCGTCCGCCGAATTCACGGTGATCCCCAGACCGAACAGCGGTCCGAGCGCGCCCTGCGCGGGGCTCTCTGCGTCGCGCTCGGGCGCGAGCAGCGAAGCGAGCTTGGACTCGACGAGGGCTTCGACGGTGGGCGCTTTCGTCGCGCCCATGGCGAGCGGCCTCGGGCGGAGATCCGTCCCAAACGGCTGCTCGAGCACGACGCACGGCGCGCGGAGGGCCTCGATCACTCCGTTGCGTTGGCGCACGGTCGCTTCGAGCTCGTGTCGGAGCCTCGTGTGATTCGTCAGAAAATCACCGGTGATTGGTGCGTCGAGCTTCGCGCTCAGCCTCGCGATCGCGCCGTCGTCGACGTGTTGTCTCGCGACGGTCCACTCGGACACGACCGACTCGCGCGTCGCGTCTCGGTCGCGCTCTTCGCAGAGGGCGATCAGCCGAAGCTCGATCGAGTCGATGCCGGTTCGACTGAACCCGCGCGGCGCGACGCCGCACTCGAACGACGCTCCCGCGACGAGATACTCGGGCGAGTACGCCATCTCGATGATGGGGCCTTCGTAGCCGATCGGCGTCGCGAAGCTCGGCGGGAGCTCGGGCAGCGGCTTGGGCATCGGCGCCTGGACGCGGATCGCGCGCTCTTCGTGCGCGTCGGGAGACCAGGCAATATCCACGTGAGCTGACAGTCGAAGCTCGATGATCGTGCGCCCGTCGTCGAAGCTGGGAGGCGTGTTGTGCGGGACCGTGACCGTCCACTCGAAGGTCGAGTCTCCGGCGGGCAGCGAGTCGTAGAAGAACTTCTCTCGATCGAAGTGAATCGAGAGGACCTCGCGCGTGGGCAGCAGCGATCCGCGTCGGGACTCGGTGCAGAGCCATCGAAGCGCGACGCCTCGGTGCTCGACGGGCTCGTCGCAGTGAAAGTGCACGATGACCGTGAGCGGCTCTCCCGGAACGGCGACGGTCGGCGCGATCTCGAACGAGATCGTCGGAGGGACGGGCAGCATGGCAGGCGCTCGATGGTGGCCCGAGCGTCGCGGGCGCACCAGCGCTCAGCTTCCTTTGATCTCGTCTTCGACCGCCGAGAGCGCGGTGCTCGCGTAGGTCTTGTTGGCTTCGAGGCCAGCGGCGCGCCAGCCGTGCATCAAGAGCTTGTAGCGCAGCTCTTTGGGCGTCCCTTTGCTCGGGTAGTCGCAGTCGTACTTCACGAATGGACTGAAATAAATCCGGCTCTTCGGCGGATACTCGTACTGCAACATCGAGCGCACGCCTGGGTAGCCCTCGCCGACGCGCGAGCCCTCGAGGCTGTCGAGCGCGCGCACGAGGGTGTCGGGGTCGGTGGCGAACGGGATCTCGCTCTTGCGGTAGCGGAGGGTGAGGTCGAGCTCGGCGAGCGGCCCCGAGCCGGCGGCGAACCGTTCGACGAACAGCTCGCGCGTGGGCTTGCGGTGCCCTGTCGCTTTCATCGCCGCGACCGCGCTCTTGTCCGTGATGGCGTCGGGCTTCGAGCACGCCTCGTCGATGAGCGCGACGAGCGCGTCGCGGCTGGCGTCCTTCGCGGGCTTGCCGAGGGCCTTGGCGATCTTGCCCACCGTAGCGTCGTCGAACGAGCTGAGAAATTGCTGACGATACGCGCTCTCGCTGAGCTCTGTCCGGCTGTGCACGACGACGTCGAACGTGTGACGAAGGTCGACCTTCTTCGCGAGCCGCGCTCGTACGGCGTCGCTCTCGGGGTGGCTGTCGTACGCCCAGGTGTGCGCGAAGCCGTTGTCCATCAGCCGCTCGAGCACCTGGGTAAACGTGGCGGGCATCGGCTCGACGTAGCCGTCGTTGTTCCATCGAACGAAGCGGGCGTTGGCGCCGGCGCCGAGCATGAGCACGCCCCACGCGTCGTCGCTGCCCATGAAGAACAACACGTCTTCGCTGGGACTCACCGCGCCCTCTTGAAAGAAGTACTCGGGGTAGCGCTTCGCCGCTTGTCGAGGGATGCGCAGCGTCGATCGCCGCGGGTCGATCACCTTCTTGCCGTCCGAGTCGAGCGCGAGCAGCTGAAAGCCGTGATAGCCCTCGGGCTCGTCCTTGAACGAGTAGTGAAACACCAGTCCGTTGAGCCGCGAGTACAGCTCGAACATGTCCGGAGGGAGCGTGTCCTTCCACTTTCCGATCGGGCCTCCCCACGAGCGCGAGAGGTTGCGGACGACGACGTCGCTGCGGCGCGAGATTTCTCCGACGCGGGCGAGCAGCTTTTCAGCGAGGGTGAGCTCTCTCATCCCGCAGTGGTCGCAGGCGATCGCGCCGCCGTCAACACCGCTCGATCAATAGAGAAATGCGCTGCAAATTCGCTGGCGTCTTGAATTATGGGGCGCACACACGCGTGGCCGCGCTCGCGCTCGCCGGGTGGTACGCGTACCCGTTCGCGGCGATCGTCAGGGTCAGCGGCTGCCCGGTCCAACGCAGGCCATCGCCCACGGTGAGCTCGCACATCGCGCAGCCGCTCGCGGGCTGGGCTTCGACGGTGAGGGCCATGACCGTGACCGCGCCTTGCGGCAGCGTGATGTCCTCTGTGAGCGAGAGCTCGACGGCGGTCACCGCGCCGCCGGTGACCGCTTGCGCGACGCCGTACCCGAGGTGTCGAAGCCCCGGAGGATCATCGGCGCGATCCGCAGAGGCGGTCCCGCGCATCGCCGCGGCGACGATGCGACAGCCGTTCGCGCGGACCGAGGCGGACCAACCCTGCACGATCGAGCCAGGGCTGTGCACGACGAGCCTCGCTTCGAACCGTCCGGGCGCGGCGAGCTCCGGGGCTTCGACGCGCATGGCGAGGGCAAGGCACGGAGCGTCGCTCCACGCGCTTCCGCCTGCGCACGACCCGGCGGCGAGCGTGGGGACGAGCTCGACCCCCGAGACGAGCGCGCTTCGCTGCGCGGTCGCGTCGTCGGCTTCGAGCCGACCGTTGCTGCGAAAATCACAGGCTCCTGGGCACCGAGGGGCGTGCCCCGCGCGAAACAGCCAGCTCGAAAACGCGACGCTGTCCGCGATGTCCCACTGCTGATCGCCGTTGAAGTCTCCGATGACGGCGGTCGTGTTCGAGCGCGGAGCGCACGCGGGATCGACGGTCACGGCTGCGTCGCTGCCGTCGCTGGCGCCCGCTGCGTCGCCCGCGTCTGCGCTCGACGGCGGCGGCGAGCAAGCGCCGCTCGCGAGCACCGCGAGGATCGCGCTCGCGTGATAGAAACAGCGGAGGGATGATGAAGCAGCAGAGGGCACGGCTCGTTGTATCGCAACTGCGAGCGGTGGTCGCGGGGCTCTCGGTGAGCGCGCTCGCGGCCTGCGCAGGGCCGATCGAGAGCGCGCCCGCGGCGCCCGCGCAAGAGCAGCGCGCGGCGCTCGATCAGCGGCGCAACGCGAGCTCCGAGGATGGCGCGCGCGAGGTTCCGATCGGGCGTCGCTACGAGCGCGCGGCGCAGGTCGCCGACCGTCGGATGTGGATGCCGCACACCGCGCAGAGGCTGGATTTCGACTGGCCGATCGCGTGGCGCGATCACGTCGCGACCGTGCAGCGCCCGAGCGAAGGGCCCACGCGGGCGCTCGACGGAGCCGCGGTGGACAACAGCATGGTGGCGAGCGCGGTGACGGCGATCACGGGAGCGCGGATCGTGCGAGACGCGGCGGGCGCGGCGCTGACGGCGCGGATCGCTGCGCTGCCCGCAGAGCGAAGGGCGCAGGGGATCTCCGCGCTGACGATGGACGAGGTGTACGGGACGAGCACGGCGCGCGGGCTGTGCGAGGACGTTCGCGTCGAGTTCACCGTGACCGAGGGCGGAGCGCAGTGGGAGCATCGCTACAACGCGGCGTTTCTCTCGTTGATGGAGCCGCTGCAGCCCGCGCTCTACGCGCTTTCTGCCGCGTGCGTGACGGCCCTCTCGACGGCGGGCGCGACGGTGAGCGCCGCGGTGGGAGCGGGCTGCAGCGCGCAGGACGAAGCGGCGCACTTCCCCGCGGGGTCGCGCTGTCGCGCGTGCTTGGAGGTCGACGGAGACCACGCGCGCTGTGTCGCCGCGAGCCAGTGTCGCGCGCAAATGACCCGCGAAGTCCTGGTCGACGGGCGCAGCTACGACGTGCTCGAGGCGCGCATGCTCGCGTGCGCTCCGGACTACACGACGACGGTGATCGCCCTCGCCAACGAGCTCGGAGAGGACAACGCTCGGCCGCGCGCCTTCGATCACGGCGTGATCTATGGCTGGTGCTACGCGTTCACCGACCCTGGGCAGAGCGCGCCGACTCCGCACTGCATCACCTCGCCGATGGGAGGGCCGCGCGTGGCGTACTCGGACGTGGTGATGGACCGCGTTGAGTTCATTCGTCGCGCGGGGACGACGACCAACGTGGCCAAAGATCGAGTGTGGATCGCCAATCGCATCGAGCTCGAAGGCGGGATGACCCTCGAAGAGTCGTTTCTGCACCCGCAGACGATCGCCACGCTCTCTGAGCCCTTCGCCCAGCGCGGGTGGAACCTCATGCCCAACGCGCTCCGCCCCGACGGCCGCGACCCGGCACGGCTCGAGGACACCTTCGCGCTCGATTGGATCGCGGGGCTCGTGCTCAAGACCGCGACGTCGATCAACGGCGTCCCTGTCATGGCGTACAACCACAACCTCTGCACGAGCTGGAGCGCGCCCGCCGCGGACGGACACTCGAGCTGTCAGATCCCCATCTTCACGGACTCGAACCAGCCGCCCAACGACGACGTGTGGCGCAACGACTGGGCCGCGTACGCGTACAGCACGCGCCCGCTGCGCGTAGAGATCCTGCCGATCGTCACGCTCGCCGCCACGGGCCGCGCGGACGCTTCGATCTCGGGCGGCCACGTCCCGCTCGTGCTCGGCTCGACCACGCTCGCAGACCCCGACTGGGACAACTGTCGATGGCCGCAGACGTTCGTCCCGGACGAGATGGCCAACTACGAGACCTTGGATTTTCCGGGCGAATATATGTTCAACACGCAGACGTGGCGCTTCGGACGAGACCCCGCGACGCCGGTGCGCCTCGCGCTCGCGACCTCGTGGCGACGCGCGTTTTGCTTCGACGGACAGCGTCGATGAGCTGACGTCAGTCACTGACGCGCGTGTGTTCTGCACGCTCGTGACGCCTGCGATTTCTCGGTGTAACCACCGCGTTCGATGACGATGCAGAGCGAGTCGATCGGGGCGCGTGGCGAGCACTCAACGAGCGTCACTGCGCAAGCGGCCGAGCGCGCGATGAAGCGCGCGATCGAGCACCTTCGCGCAGAGCAAACCGAGTGGGGCGCGTGGTGGGGCGACTACGGCGGACCGATGTTTCTGTTGCCCATGCTCGTGGCGACCTATCGCTACGCGGGTAGAGAAATCCCTGAGCAAAAGCGCGCTCGCATGCTCGAGTACATCGGCAACGTGCAGCAGACGGACGGGAGCATCGGGCTGCACGCCGAGGGCGCGGGCTGCATGTTCACGACGGCGATGACGTACGCGATGATCCGCACGCTCGGCATGAGCGCGGATCACCCCGTCGCGACGAAGATGCGCGCGTGGATTCGCGATCGCGGCGGTCCCGTCGGCGCCGCCTCGTGGGGAAAGTTCACGCTCGCGCTCATGGGCTTGTACCCGTGGGAAGGGCTCGCTCCGCTGCTGCCCGAGCTGTGGCTCTTGCCGTACTCGACGCCGTTTCATCCGGGCCGACTCTGGTGCCACTGCCGCCAGGTGTACTTGCCCATGGCGCACTTGTACGGCCGTCGCGCGACGGCGCCCATCGACGAGCTCACGCTGTCGCTTCGCGACGAGCTGTACGCAGGCTCGTACGACTCGATCGACTGGAGCCGGCACATCGAGACCGTCGCGCGCGAGGACGCCTACCGTCCGCCCTCTCCCGTGCTTCGCGCGGCGAACAAGGCCATGCTCGCGTACGAGAAGCGCGCGAGCACACCGCTTCGAACGCGCGCGGTGAAGGCCGTCTACGAGCACGTCTGCTACGAGGACGACGTCACCAACGACATCAAGATCGGCCCGGTCAACGCAGTGCTCAACACGCTCTGCCACGTGGTCGAGGGAGACCTCGCGCGCGCCGAGCGCGGGTTCGTTCAGCTCGAGCGCTGGTACCTCTGGGACGGCCACGACGGGCTCAAGATGCAGGGCTACAACAGCACCGAGCTGTGGGACACGGCGTTTGCGGCGCAGGCGATCCTCGCGAGCGGCCAGACCGAGCAGGCCGAGGACGTTCTGGCGAAGGCCTATGATTTCGTGCGCGATAATCAAATCCTCGAGGACGTCCCCGCGTTCGAGAAGTTTTATCGCCACCGTTCGAAGGGAGGGTGGCCCTTCTCGAATCGCCCGCACGGCTGGCCGATCACCGACTGCACCGCGGAGGGGTTCAAGGTCGCCGTGGCCTTGGAGAAGAGCCAGAAGGTGCGCGTCCCCGAAGAGCTCTTGCGAGACTCGGTGCGCTTGATGCTCTCGTGGCAAAACGAGGACGGCGGGTGGGCCTCGTACGAGCGTCAGCGCGGCGGAGCGTGGATCGAGGCGCTCAACCCGTCGCAGGTGTTCGGCGACATCATGGTGGACTATTCGTACGTCGAGTGCTCGAGCGCGGTGATGCAGGGCCTTGCCGCGGCGAAGAAGCGCTTCGCGGGCGAGTTCGATCGAGAGATCGACGCGGCGATGGCGAAGGGAGAGAAGTTCTTGCGCAGCAAGCAGCGCGAGGACGGCAGCTTCGAGGGCTCGTGGGCGGTGTGCTTCACGTACGGGACGTGGTTCGGCGTCTCGGGGCTGCTCGCGGCGGGCGCCTCGCAGCGCGACCCAGCGATCGTGCGCGCGTGTGAGTTTTTGCTGAGCAAGCAGCGCAAGGACGGCGCGTGGGGCGAGCACCACACCTCGTGCAGCGAGCGTCGTTGGGTCGATCACCCCGAGGGGCACGCGGCCAACACGGCGTGGGCGCTGCTCACGTTGGCTCGCGCGAACAGCGGCGCGCGCGACGAGATGCGCCGCGCCGCGCAGTGGTTGATCGATCGTCAGGACAGCGATGGCTCGTGGCCGCGCGAGTCGCTGGTGGGCGTGTTCAACCGCACGTGCATGATCAACTACGAGAACTATCGCCGGTACTTTCCGCTCTGGGCCCTCGGCGAGTGGAGCGCGCTCGAAGCTCGGTAGCAGCCCCACCCGCGCTGGCGAGTGAGTGAGCGAAGCGACGGAGCCCCCACCCGCGCTGCCGCGCAGCGAGCGAAGCGACGGAGCCCCCACCCGCGCTGCCGCGCGCCCCGCCCCCGCAAAGCGAGGGCGGCGGCTCTGCATTGGGAAAACAGCGGCAGAATCGTCATCGTTGATCGCGTGGAGCCGATGCTCTGCATCGGCTGAGCAGTGCACTCGGCGGCTCAGGCTTCGTCCACTCGAGATCAACCTCACGCACCAACGAGATCGTGGGCTCGAGTCGTGTCGAGAGCTGAGTTGCGCACCGAAGAGACCTTGCAGCGCAAGGTCTCCATGCGATCAACGATGACGATTCTGCCGCTGTTTTCCCAGTGCAGAGCCGCCGCCCTCGCTTTGCGGGGGCGGGGCGCGCGGAAGCGCGGGTGGGGGCTGCGAACCGCGCGCGCGCCAGCGCGGGTGGGGGCTCCGTCGCTTCGCTCACTCACTCGCCAGCGCGGGTGGGGGCTCCGTCGCTTCGCTCGCTGCGCGGCAGCGCGGGTGGGGGCTCTGTCGCCTCACGCGCTCGCGCCGCTGGCTCTCTCAGATCGCCAGCGGATTCTCGTGCGCTTCGAGCGCGCGCTCGAGCGAGGCCATCATCCCGAAGACCTCGGCGCGCTCGATCTTGGCGCCCGGCCCGACGGCTTCGACGCGGTCGAGCGTCGCCTTGGCGAGCATCACGGGCAGCGCAGTGAACGCGAGAAAGCCCGCGGGAGCCTCTGCTTCGTGCAGCGCGGCGACGTAGGCCTGCGCCTTGGCGAGGTCTTCGCGAGCGAGAGCGAAGATCGGTCCGCGCTCGCTCTTGGACGGCAAGAACACGCGACCGTCCTCAGCGTCGTCGTCGGCGTCCTTGAGGATGTTGACGAGCTGCAGCGCTTCGCCGAAGGCCACGGCGTTGGACTCGATGACGTTCTTCACGCCCGTGAGCTGCGGGCTGTGCAGCAAGAACAGCTCGGTCAGCAGCTCGCCGACGATGCCCGCGACGATGTAGCAGTAGTCGCGGAGGTCTTGGACGTCTTTGAGCTGAAGGTTTCCACGGTGATCTGTGCGCTGAACGACGGTGGCCATGCCCTCGGTCGTGCGGATCGCGTGGTGCACGACGATGGCGCGCGCGCGCGGCTCGCACTCGATGAGCGCTTGCATCACGGCCGGGGTCTCGGCGAGCAGCTCCATGTATCCGTCGTGGTCGATCGGACGCGACGAGGTCCACTGCGCGGTGAGCGCGCGCGCCCTGTCGACGTCGGGCGCGCGAAGCAGGTCGACGAACTGCGCGAGGGCGGCGACGCGCTCGTGCTTGGGCCACGCGGCGGCGTCCTCGAACGTGTCCGCGATGCGAAACAGCAGGTACGCGATGGTGACTTCGCGACGGCAGGGCTCGGGCAAGAGCGGGATCGCGAGCGCGAAGGTGCGGCTGGTCTTCACCAGCAAGTCGTCGAGGTTGGCCATGGTGGTTGTCGAGAGTCTGCTAGCGCGGCGTCTGCGGACTTTGGTGCAAACCATTCATTGACGAATCGGAATTGCGTAATTCGTTGAATCGAAGTGCGAAGGGGGTTTCGCAGTTTCGATGAATGGTCTACGCCGCGAGGGCTCGGCTGAGGCTTGTCGCGCGCAACGCGTTCGTTCGTCAAGCATCCGAGCGCAAATTTGCAGGGAATCAACGAGGTTCAGTGACGCGCGTCGATGACGAACGCGCGTCGATGACTGACGTCTGTCTGTGACTATTGAACGTCAGTCTATTTCTAGATTCATTCGAGTCCTGAAGACTTCTCGCTGTTCAATGAATTGCGGTAATCAACGCGCCCATGAGCGATAGAGAGCATTGGGACGTCGTGATCGTCGGCGGGGGCTGGGTCGGGATGGTCGCGGCCGCCGCGCTGGCGAAGCAGGGCCGCGAGGTCCTCGTGCTCGAGGCGCGCGCGGGGACCGACCCGCGGTTTCGCGGCGAGCTCGTGCACACCGGCGGCGTGCGAGTGCTCAAAGAGCTCGGGCTGGCTGACGCGCTCGAGCGCGACGGCGCGTACCGGGCGAAGGGCTTCGCCGTGATCACCGGGCAGAAGGACGAGACGCTGCTCCTTCAGTATCCCGAGGGCTACGGGCTGGCGATGGACCATCACGAAATGGTCCGCTCGCTTCGTCGCGCGGCGGCGACGCGAGACGGCGTGACGATTCGCACCGGACAGCGCGTGATGGACGTCGTGCGCGAGGGCGATCGGGTCGTGGGCGTGAAGCTCGCGGACGGCTCGGTGATCAACGCCTCGCTCACGGTCGTGGCGGACGGACGGCACTCGCGCCTGCGCCCGCTGCTCGGGCTCGACGGCTCGGCGGAGCTGCTCTCGTTTACAGCGGCGATTCGCGTGGACGGGGTCTCGCTCTCCGCTGAGCAGCACGGGACGGTGATGCTCTCGCCGCTCGGGCCGATCCTCGCGTACGAGGTGGGCGTCGAGAAGGTGCGCATGTGCGTGGACATTCCGACGGAGCGCGCGAAGGGCACCAAGCGGGACCTCGCGCGGCTGCTGACGAACGAGTATGCGCCGTATGTTCCTGAGCCGCTGCGCTCGGCGATGGTGGCGGCGATCGCCGCCGGCCACGTCGAGATGTGCGCCAACCAAGAGATCAGCACCGACCGCGTGGCGGTGAAGGGCGCCGTGATCGTCGGTGACGCCGCGGGCTGCCCGCACCCGCTCTGCGCCGGCGGAATGACCGTGGGCGCCCAAGACGTCGCCTCGCTCCGCGCCGCGCTCGATCACCTCACGCAGAACAGCAGCATGAGCGAGTGGGACGACGCCCTGCTCGTCCACGAGCGCAATCGCTACCGCAAATCGCGCGGCCGCGAGGTGCTCTCGCGCGCCCTGTACGACGTGTTTCTCGGCGCGACCGACGGCGCCCGCGCGCTGCGCGAAGGGATGTTTCGCTACTGGCGCGCGAGCAAGCGCGCTTGCACGGCGTCGATGGGCTTGCTCGCCGGAGAAGACTCGCGCATCGCGAGCTTCGCGCGCGAGTACGTCACGGTCATGGGCTACGCGCTCGGCGCGATCGCCGACGAGGGCCGCGCTGCCACCGTGCGCGAGAGCGCCGCGCGTCGCTGGGGCGTGTGGACCAGCGCGTGGCAAGTCGCGAAAGAGCCGCTCTCGCGCAGCGGGCGCTTCACTTGGATCGAGACGCTTCGTCAGTTCGGAAAGCGCCCGCAAGCGGCGGTCCCGCACAGCTCCAACGCCAGCGCGAGCGCGCCTACGAGCGCCGACTCGGTCGCAGCAACTCCTGCCTCGTCGCACGGCAGCGACGCGCGTTGAACGAATGCTCTGAACGCAGGCTGGTTTCGCTGTAACCTCAGCGGACTCGGCGATGGACGAGAGCGCGAAAGAGGGCGAGCAGCCCGAGTCCATCATCCACTGGTCCTCGATCGAAGCGGGCTCCGAGCTCTCTGCGACCGTGGTGTTTGCCGCGGGATTCGCGCTCGATCCCACGCGGCCCGTGCGCGAGAGCTACCGCGTCCAGCGCAAGATCGGCTCGGGCGCGATGGGGCAGGTGCTCGAGGTCTCGCTCGTCGGCGAGCAGAGCCAGCAGCACTTCGCGCTCAAGCTCGTCGCGCGGCCACGCTCGGGCGGCAAGGGCTCGCACGGCGGCTCGGTCGACAATCCGAGCGCGCAGCAAGACGCTGCGATGCGCTGGCTCACCGGGCTTTTGCGCAGCGAAGCGGCGAAGCAAGAGGCGGCGCAGCGGCACGGCGTGACGGTGGCGCGGTTCGTCGCGCTCGTGCGGCTCGACGACGGGGCGCTCGGGCTGCGCATGGAGATGGCGCGCGGCCGCTCGTGGGGCGCGCTGATCGAAGACGAGAACCTTCGGAGAGAGCAGGCGCCGGACGTCTACCGGTCGATTCGCGCCGCGCGAAAGCTGCTCGGGCAGCTGCGGCGCGTGCACTCGATTCGAGAGCCGGGAGCTCCGAGCGGCTTCGTTCACTCGGACATCAAGCCGACCAACGTCTTTGTCGACGACGCGGATCCCACGGACCCGTCGGTGACGCTGCTCGATTTCGGCGTCGCCACCGCGGGGCGCGCGGTCGTCGAAGACGAAGCGGCGATGCTCGGCCGCGAGACCTTCATCCTTCGCCAGACCGGCGGAACGCCCGGCTACGCCCCGCCCGGGCACTTCAACGCCCGCCCTTCGCCTGCGTCCGACGTGCACGCGGCGATCGTGTGCCTCTACGAGCTGATCGCCCTCGCGCTGCCGTGGGACATCGACGACATCGACCCGTCGCCGGCGGGCTTCGCGGTGATGGAGCTGCGGATCTCGTCGTTGCCCAAGTCCGTGCGCGCGCTTCGTCCGACGATTCCCGAGGCCGAGGCGCGCGTGCTCGACCGGTTCTTCGTGAGCGCGTTCTCGGATTTGCAGTCGCGCTCGCTCGCGTGGGCGGGCGTGGCCAACGCGCGCGACGAGGCCGCGAGCGATCGACGGCAGAAGCTCACCGACGAGCTCTCGGCGCTCGCGGGCGACTATCAACGCTCGCTCGACGCGCTCGCGCGCGAGCTCGAATCACTGGGAATCACCCCGCCATCGGTCGCTCCTCCGTCGCTGCTCATCACGCCCAAGAGCCCCAAGAGCGCCCCGCTCTCGGTGACGACCGACGGGGTCTCGGCGGACGCGATCGACACGGCTCCCACGATCGTCGCTGCGACCAAGAGCGACCCGCTCTCGAAAGCGTGGGCCGACACCGAGTCCGATGTCCCGATCGCGGTCCCGCTCGAGCGCCGACCGTGGCCCGCGTGGGCGCCGATCGCCGCGGGCTCGGCGCTGCTCGCCGCCGTCGTCGCCATCACGATTCGCGCGCTCGCGCCCAGCTCCACTGCGGTCCCCGACGGCGGCGTCGCCGCGCTCGACGCGAGCTCGGACGGCCCCGAGCGCGACGCGCCCAACGACGCGCCGAGCGCCGTGGACCCAGGCGTCTCGCTCGCGGTCACGCCGAGCAGCCCGCTCGACCTCGGCGCGCTTCCTCGCATGTTTCGCAGTCGCCGCGCGCTCGCTGCCATCTCGACGCCTGCGCACGCGCAGGACGCTGGGCGCGACAGCGGCGCCTCGAGCGGGGCGACGGTCTTGTGCGTGGCATCGTCGCGCGCGGTCCGCGTCGTGGCTCGCGGCGGAGCGCTCGATCGCGACGTCGTGCTGTGCTCGACCGACACGCTCTCGGACCCATCGACGCAAGAGTTCGCGGGCCGCGGCGAGATGGACCCCGAGGTGTTGCGCGCGTTGCCGACGGTGCAGTGCTCGGGCGAGGGGCGGTGGCTCACGAGCGTGCGTCGGTTTGCCGGCGCAAACGGCGGGCAAACGTGGCTGTTTCACTGCGCTCGGCCGGCGCCCGACCCCGTCGAGCCATCGCGCCCCGACGCAGGCGTCTCCGTCGATCGCGGCGCGAGCGGTTCGAACGAGCAGGACGCGGCGCCGAGCGTCGAAGACAGCGCGCCTGCCTCGCGCAGCAGCGCCGAGGACGCGGCTTCGCAGGCGGCGACGCCGAGCAGCGCCGAGCCCGACGCGCAGCCCTCGCAGAGCGGCGATCGCGGCGCCGCCGAGCCTTCCCGCGCAGAGAGTGACGCCGGAGCCGATCCGAGGCCGACGAGCCCGACCCCGGACTCGACCTCGACCCGCGCGCCCGAGCCCACGCGCGTGCCCGATGACGCGAGCTGAGCCGAACCGATCGCATGCAAGTCGGTCAGCATCGCACACGGCAGCGCAAGTTCGCTGCGAAGTTCGCAGAACAGCGCGTCTGGCTTGACTAAGCACCACTGAATCCGGGACGCTTTCCGCAATGAGCGGCGGCTCGGACGACGGAAACGACTGGCAGGCGCGGACCCACGTCATTCGCTACAACCCTGCGGCGAACAAGCCGAAGGACAACGGCAACGACTGCCTCGTGATCATCTACTCGCGCGACGTGAACCAGCTCGGCCGGCGGTTCGTGCTCGACCCCAACGGGACGGTCTCGACCGTCGGACGCGGCGCGGACAACGCGATCGTGCTCGACAGCGAGACCTGCTCGCGCAAGCACGCCCGCTTCGAGCGGCGCGGAGAGGTTTGGTGGATCTCGGACAACGGCTCGACCAACGGCACGTACGTCAACGACGAGCCGATCAAGTCCGCGGCGCTTCGTCGCGGCGATCACATCAAGGTCGGCGACACGATCTTCAAGTACCTCTCGGGTAGCGACGTCGAGGCTGAGTTTATTCAGACCATCGGCGAGCTCATGGTGACCGACGGTCTGACGCGAGCGCACAATCGTCGCTATCTCACCGAGCACCTCGAGACCGAGCTGCAGCGCGCGCGTCGCTATCGCCGACCGCTCTCGCTGGTGATGTTCGACCTCGATAAGTTCAAGGGCATCAACGACAACTACGGTCACCTCGCGGGCGATCACGTGCTCAAAGAGACCGCGGCCCTGGTCAAGCGAATGATCAACGAGGGGGTCATCTTCGCGCGCTACGGCGGCGAAGAGTTCTCGTTGCTCATGCCCGAGACCGAGCTGGCGGTGGCGGTCAAGCTCGCCGAGTCCATTCGACGCGAGATCGAGAAGCACCCGTTTGTGTTCGACGGCGTTCGCTTGCCCGTGACGGTCTCGATGGGCGTCTCGGTCGCGACCGAGTACACGACCTCGGCGGAGGAGTTCATCAAGGCCGCGGACGAGAAGCTCTACGACGCCAAGCACGGCGGCCGAAACCGAGTGGTGTCTTGATGGCGCGACGACCGTTCGAGGAGCCGCGCGCCGCGCGCTCTGGGGGGGCTCGACGGTCGGCCCACATCCGTGCGCGCCTGTGCTTGACGTCGCTTCGATCGCGTCCGAGATGATGGCTGTGCTCTCTACGCAGCTCGACGTGGTGTCCCCGCTGCTGCGCGTCGCGGTCGTCGCAGAAGACCCGCTCGCGCGCGCAGGGCTCGGCGCGCTCGTGTCGGAGCCGCATCGCGTCGAGGTCGTCGCGCAAGGGCCGGGCGTCGCCGATGTGCTCGCTCCCCTCGGAGAAGAAGGCGTGCAGCGCCCCGCGGTCGACGTGCTCGTCGTCGACGGCTCGGTGAGCGCGAGCGCTGTTGCGCCCTCGTCGCTCGTGGGCGTGGTGGCGATCGTTCGCGACGAGGCCGAAGCGCGCTCGGCGCTCGATGGAGGCGTGCGCGGCGTCGTGCGTCGCGAGTCCGGCGCGCGCGTGATGCACGCGATCGTGCGCGCGGTGAGCGACGGGCTGATCGCGATCGACCCCGCGCTCGGAGAGCCGTGGCACCACGAGCCCGAGCGTCCGAGGCCCACCGCCGCGAGCGCTCGCGCCGAAGCGCTGACCCCGCGCGAGTCCGAAGTGCTGCAGCTGCTCGCCGAGGGCCTGGCGAACAAAGAGATCGCCTCACGCTTGGGGATCAGCGATCACACGGTGAAGTTTCACGTCAACGCGCTGATGGCGAAGCTCGGCGTGCAGAGCCGCACCGAGGCGGTCGTGCGCGCGGCGCGCAAGGGCTGGCTGCTGCTCTGACTTTTGCGCGGCTCGCGGTACGCTCGTCGCGCAAGGCATGAGTATCGAAGCAAGCACCATCTCCATCGATCGTTCGCTCGACGCCGCGCAGCTGCGCGCGCTCGCCGAGCAGTGGAGCCACGCGCGATCGAGCAGCGCTACGGCCGACGAGCTGCGCGCGATCGAGCGCGGCTTCGAAGCGCACCGCGCGAAGCTCTTCGTCGAGAACGCCTCGCTCCAAGCGGACGGCGACGGGAGCGAGCAGACCTCGTCGCGCATCGAGAGCAATCAGCTCGCCATCAAGGCCAGCACCGTCGCGCTCGCGGAGCTTCGCGAGGCGATCAGCGGGCGCTGAGGTTGATGGCGTGTTCGTCCCCGCAGGGCGCTCAGCTCACTCGCTGTAGCGCTGGCCGCCGAACTCGCCCTTGAGCTCGTCGTCGAGCTTGTCCGCGACCCTGGCGATGAGGCCCACCGCGGCGAGCAGCTCTTCGGGATCGAGGTGATCGCCGAGCAGGTTGTGCGCGATCCACACGCCGCTGTCGTGCGTGTACGCCTTGCCGAAGAACAGGCCGAAGTTGAGGTGATCGAGCTTCTCGAGCAGCGCCGGCGTGCGCTCGACGCCCTTGAGGACGGGGCACACGAGCTCGACGACGGTGTGGTTGTTGATCCACGACTCGACCTTGATGAAGACCGCCGCGGAGCCCTTCACGATACGGATCCGGCCTTTGTTCACCTCGTACGAGACGTTCGCCTCGTTGAGGATATCGATGATGTGCTGGTGAACCTCTTCGACCGACGCCATGTCCGTTCAAGCTCCTTTCGCGGCGCGCTCGCTCGCGTTCGTCGCGCGATGCTCGCGGCCCGTAACGGGCGCAACGTACCACACAGCGCGCTCGGTCAACGGCAGCCGACGAGCGCGCTCACCGGCGCCTCGACGGCGCGCTCGCACGCGCGTCCGTAGAGGGTGATTTCTCCGTATCCCTCGTCGGACCAGTCCCAGCCGTTGATGTGCGCGGTGTCGCGCGGAACGACGAGACCGCCGACGTCGACGCGGATGTTTGTAGGATCGTCGGGACGGGACGGCGTGACGAACGCGCACGTCGTGATCGTCGTGGCGATGTCTCTGAACGTGGCGAAGAGCTGATCGGAGCGACGCACGGAGTAGTAGCGAAATTCACCGATGGGGTTCGCGCGGCGACCCGCGACGGCCATCGCGTTGAGCGTCTCGATCATCGGCCTTTCGCTGGGGTTATCGAGGCCGATCACGTACGTGTACAAGCCCTGCGAGGCGAACTCTTCGATCTTGCTGACGACGTTGGTGCGGTCGAGGCAGAACCAGCGAGCGAGCGCCGGGTTCTCTGCGCAGACGTCGCGGCCCGTGGGGTCTTCGACGGCGCACACGCACTGCTCTTGCGGGATCGTGGGGTTGCAGTTGGGGCCGCCGTCCGTCGCGACGATGAGATAGCGAGCCTTCGAGCGATCGGTGTCGGTGCGCGCGAGCTCGAGCAGCGGTTCGCCGGCGGCGGTGACGGCTTCGAGCGTGGGCGTCCCGCCCCAGGGGCGGGTCTCGTCGAAGACGCGGAGGATCGCGGCGGCGTTGTTGAGCCGCGGCGCGATGATGTTCGTCGGTCGCCCAAGCGGGTTGACCGTGCAGAGCTCTTCTTGCGTCGGCGACATCACCACTGGAACGCGCGGAAAGAACAGCGCCCCCATGCTGAGCCGCGACTCGACGTCGCCCACGAGCGTCACGCGCAGCGAGTCGCGCAGCATCGTCCACCGCGAAAACGCTCGGCCCGCGTCCGCGAGCGTCGCCTCGAGCGGCGCGTCCATCGAGCCCGATCGATCGATGACGAACGTGACCTCGGCCCTGCGTCGGATGAGCCCGAAGCGCCCGGGAACGCACGCCTCGTAGCGCACGAACGGGACGTCCCGTTGCTCGACGTCGGTCGACGCGTCCATCTCGACGTCCGGCGCTTCGAGGCCGGTCTTCGCTCCGCAGCCGGCGTTGAGCGAGACGAGCACCGACGCGCTCGCGACGGATCGAAGCAACGTCGCGCGGCTGAGCGCGGTCGTGGGGCGTGACATCGGGGTGAGCTTCATCGCGTCGCGGCTGCCTGGCATGGGACCGTAGACCGAGCGCAGCAAGCACGATGCCGCGGCGAAACGCCAGAAAAACACGGCGCTCTCGCGCTCAGTGCGGCCACCAACCGCTCGAGCCGTCAGCGCGCTGACGGCGCTCAACGATCTCGGCAGCCGACCCGCGCGTTGACTCGCGCCCCGTTCACCGAGGCTTGCGTGCAAGCGTTGCCGAAGAACGTGAGCTCTCCGTTGGCCTGGTCGGTCCAATCCCAGCCTTCGGTGCGCGTCGGATCGCGCGGGACCAAGGCTCCGTCGAGCTCGACGTCGATGGCGTTGGGATCGTCGGGGCGCGAGGGCGTGACAAACGCGCAGCGCGCGACCGAGCGCGTGACTTCGTTGAAGGCCAGCGTGAAGTCCTCGGCGCGTTGGATGGAGTAGTACCCGGGGCGACCCATCTCGCGGCGGGGCCTTCCGCCGGCTTGGGCCATCGCTTCGAGCACGTCGCGAAAGTCCGGCGATCGATCGACGGGCGCGTCGATGCCGACGACGAAGACGGGGATGGGCTGCGCGCCGGGCGTCGTGGGCTGCGCGATCTCGCGCACGAGCTCGACGGTGCGCATTTGGTCCAAGCACGCGAACTGGCCGTCGGGCGTGGCGAGGCTGCACGCGCCGACTTGATTCGATGTGCAGCGGCAGGGGAGCGTGAGCGTTCCGTTGCAGTTGGGGCCGCCGTCGGTGGCGAGCAGGATCGCTCGCGAGACGCCGCGCGCGCCGCGAGCGCGGAGGAAGCGTGCTGTTTGATCGAGCGCTTGAAACGTCGGGGTCGGACCGACGGGGTCGGTCGTGTCGAACACGCGAAGCACCGCGGCGGTGTTCGAGAGCGCGGGCGCGATGAGATCCGCGCCGGGGTCGAGCTGGCACGTGAACGACGGAGGGTCGTTGTTGAGCGGGTCGAGCACGCGCGGGAAGAACTTCGCGCCGAACGGCAGCGTCCGCTCGATCGTCGGCAGCGACCCCGCGAGCGCGTCGCGCAGGACCACCCAGCGCGCAGGAAACCCCGGAAAAGCCCGGCCACCATCGAGCGCGAACGCCATCGATCCCGACCGGTCGAACACGAACATGATCTCTGCGCTCGTGCGCAACAGGTCGAAGCGGCCCGGAACGCACACGGGCGGCGGCGCGTCTTCGACTTCGATGGCGTCCCGCGCGTCGCTGGCGTCGATGACGTCCCGAACGTCCTGCGCGTCCTGCGCATCGAGGGTCTCTTCTTCGACGACGTCGCGAGCCTCGGCGTCGATCGTCGCGTCGGGCACGCGCAGGCCGGTCTTCGCTCCGCACGCGCTCGCGCACGAAGCGAGGAGAGCCAGCGCTGTGCCGCGCGCAAACACTCTGTGAAAATACTGCTGTCTTGAATGTGTGTGCGTGTGATGGTTCACGGTCGCTCACTGGTCGCGGCAGCCGACGCGCGCGCGGACTTGGGCGTTGGGGGTGGAGGCCTCGGCGCACGCCGTTCCGAAGAAGGTGATCTCGCCGAACTCGCGGTCGGTCCAATCCCAGCCCTCGACGCGCATCGCGTCGCGCGTGACGGTGCGGCCGTTGACCTCGATGTCGATTTCGTCGGGGTTGTCCGGGCGCGAAGGCGTGACGAACGCGCAGCGCGCGAGCGGCGCCACGATGCTCTGAAACGCGGTGTCCAGGTCGCGCGGGTCGCGCACGGAGTAGTACCGACGATCGCCGGGGTTGACGATCGGGCGCGGCCTTCCTCCGGCGACGGCCATGTCGTCGAGCACCGCGAGCAGGTCGGTTCTGTTTGTCATCGAGCCGTCCATTCCGATGACGAACACGGGGATCGGCGTCGCGCCCGGCGTCGTGGGCATCGCCGTATTTCGGATGAGCGTGATGGTTCGATCCGCGTCGAGGCAGTTGTAGATCCCGAACATCGCGTCGTTCGTGCACGACTCGGGCATGCTCGAGGTGCACACGCAGCGGCTCGGCGGCGTCGGGTTCATCGCGTTGCAGTTGGGGCCGCCGTCCGTGGCGAGCACGATGTAGCGCGCTGTCCCGCGGCCCGAGCGCGTGCGCAGATAGGTGATCGCTTGATCGAGGCCTTGAAACGTCGGCGTTCCTCCAGCGGGCGCCGTGCGCGCGAAGAACGAGAGCACCGCGTTGCCGTTGTTGAGCGCGGGCTCGAGGTCGACGCCTGGCAGGCTCGAGCACAGCGCGTTGATGTCGTTGCGGTTCGCCGGCGTAATCACCTGCGGATAGAACTTCGCCCCGAACGCGACGGTCCGCTCGAACGGCGGCAGCGCGGTGCGAAGCGCGTCGCGAAGCACCTGCCAGCGCGTCGGCTGCCCGAGCATCCCTGGGTCCGGCGCGCCGTCGAGCGAGAACGCCATCGACGACGATCGGTCCACGACGAACAGGATCTCGGCCCCGCGCCGCTCGAGCGAGAAGCGCCCAGGGACGCACACCGCGGCCTCTTCGGGCTCGATCGCGTCGCGCGCGTCCTCCGCGTCGATCACGTCCACGACGTCGGGCGCCGCGTCCATCCCCGCCTCTTCGCGCACGCTCGAGTCCCAGACGCGCAGACCGGTCTTCGCCCCGCACGCGCTCGTCGCGCACACAAGAGCGAGAGCAACGCAGGACCGCAGCGACGAACTCGATTTCATGGGCTCCATGGGCTGCGCTGTTCTGCCACGGAGTGCGGCGACGAGGCCAATCCGTGCGGCGATCTTTGGGATCCGCGAAACACGGCGACGAAACAGCTCATCGCGCGCAGGGCATCACCGGTCCATCTCGGGCGGAGGAAGCGGTCCGGGGACCGGACACGACGGGCCGTTGGGCCGCGCGGGATACAAATCCATCACCGTGCACCAGCGCTGACCGGCCGGCGGATCGATGTACGTCACGCTCGCGTCCATGGGCGCGCCCGAGTCGATGGGCGGAGGCGGCGGCGCGATCCCGCCGGAGTCCACTTGCGGCGCCTCTCCGCTCGCGTCCGGGGGCGGGTCGCTCGAGCCCGAGTCGGGGATGAACGGCACTCCCGACCCTGCATCGGCGGGCAGAATAAAACCCGACCCCGCGTCGGCCGGCATCGGCGCGCGATCTCCGCTTCCGCCGCTGCTCACCGCGCATCGGCCCGACAGATCACCGCTCGGGCAGCACACGCACGCGAGCGTCTGGCTGTCCGCTGGCTGCGAGCGGTCTTCTCCTCCGCCGTCCGTGGCAGAGACGCTCGCGCCGCAACCCGCGCTGCTCGCGCCGAAGACAGCGAGCGAGCTCAACAGGGCGAGGGTGCGCGTGACGCGAAGGGCGTGGTCGTTGGATCTTGTTTTCATGGGCGCGGGCTCCGGTTGGGATGTCGCTCGTAGCGCTCGAAGATGCCTGTGGTTCGGCGCACCGTGGCACAGACGCGCGGTGCTCTCGGGGGACAGAGCAATCCGCGGGCCCACGCGCAAAGCAAAGTGGAGATGACGGCGGTCACTCGTGCGATCCTCCGCGGCCGTGACGAAGCAACGCAACGCAGTGAGGTTGGCGCTCGCCATGGTCGCGAGCGCAGCGGTGTCCCAGTGCAGGACCAGCGCGCCAGACAGCGGAGATCGGTTCTCGACGCAGGGTGGAGCCGCGGGCAGCGCGGCGAGCGTCGCGCCCGACGCAGGGGCCTCGCTCGAGGCGGGGGTCGCTCGCGTCGAGCCGGCGCGAGAGGACGGGCTGCTTCCGTCGCTCGCCGCTCCGACGGAGTACGCGCTCACGCTCGAGGTCAACCCCGAGGTCGAGACGTTTCGAGGGACCATCCGCGCGAAGCTGCGCATCCCGCGGCCGACGCGCGCGCTGGTCATGCACTCGCGCGAGCTCGAGGTGCGCGCGGTGACCGCGCTCGACGCCGCTGGAGCGCGAGTCGCGCAGGGCCGCGCCACGCCGCGCGCGAGCGCGCACGGACGAGGGACGCCCGAAGAGCTCGTGCTCGAGTTCGACCGCGAGCTGTCGGGCGACGGCACGACGGTCCAACTTGAATTCGTGGGTCGATTCAACCCCGCCCTCCGAGGGCTGTATCGCGTGCAGCAGCAGGGGCGCTGGTACGCGTTTACTCAGTTCGAGCCCAACGACGCGCGCAGGGCGTTTCCCTGCTTCGACGAGCCCGAGTTCAAGGTGCCGTGGACGATCGAGCTGGTGGTTCCGCAGGGCGCGGTGGCGCTCGCGAACATGCCCGAGCGCTCGCGATCGCAGCCCGCTGGGGGCTCGGTGCGGGTGCAGTTCGAGCGCACTCCGCCGACCTCGAGCTACCTCGTCGCGCTCGCGGTGGGCCCGTTCGACGTGGTCGATCACGGCCCTGTCGTGTTGAACCAGGGCGGCGAGCGAGTGAGCATCCCGCTGCGCGGCGTCGCGACGCACGGACAGGGGGCGCTGCTGCGCGAGTCGCTCGACATCGCCGCGGCGCACTTGGACGTGCTCTCGACGTACTTCGGGCGCAATTATCCGTACCCCAAGCTCGATCTCGTGGCCGTGCCCGAGTTCGGCGCGGGGGCCATGGAGAACCCTGGGCTCGTGACGTTTCGCGAAGAGATGCTCTTGCTCGATTCGCAGCGGGCCACGACGTCGGCGCGCCGCGGCGTCGCGGGGATCATCGCGCACGAGCTCGCGCACCAGTGGTTCGGAAACCTCGTCACGATGCGCTGGTGGGACGACCTCTGGCTCAACGAGGGGTTCGCGACGTGGATGGCCTCGCGCGTGCTCGACACGTGGCGACCCGAGATGGGTGCGCGCGTCGAGTCCGTCCGCTCGCGCGCGTGGGCGATGGATCAAGACTCGTTGCCCGCGGCGCGCGTGGTGAGGCAGCCCGTGCGATCGACGTCCGACGCTGAAGAGGCGTTCGACGGGATCACGTACACCAAGGGCGCTGCGTTTCTGCGCATGATCGAAGCGTCGATGGGCGAAGCCGTGTTTCGCCAGGGAATTCGCAGCTACATCAACGCTCACGCCTGGGGCAACGCCGCCGCGAGCGACCTGTTCGACGACCTTCAGACCGCCGGCGGAATCAACGTCGCGCGCGTCGCCGAGTCATTTCTCGATCGTCGCGGCGTCCCGATGGTGTCCGCGACCATTCAGTGCGCGGCCGGACGAGAGCCCGTCGTGCACCTCGAGCAGACCCAGTACTTGCCGCTCGGCGTCGGCGCGGTGAGCGCGGGGCCTGCGCCGGTGTGGACGATCCCGATGTGCCTCGAGTACGGCGACGATCGCGGCCCGAGCGGTCGACGCTGCGTGGTCTTCTCGGGGCAGAGCATGGATGTGGGCGCGCCGCCCAGCGAAGAAGCGCGCCTGCGCATCGGAAGCGGCAACAACCGCAACCCCAACGCCGGCATCCGCGCGCCCACGAGCGCTCCGTGCCCGACGTGGGTCCACCCCAACGCCGGTGAGTCTTCGTACGTTCGCTACGCGCTCACGCCGCCGGTGCGCGCGCTCTTCGCGCAGCCTCGTTGGCGCGAGCTCGACCGCGCGATGCGCGTGGGGCTCGTCGACGCCGCGTGGGCGCAGGTGCGCTCGGGGACGCTCCCGGTCAACGAGTACCTCACGCTCGTCGGCTCGATCCTCGATGAGCGCGACCGCGTCGTGCTCGACTCGATCTCGTCCGCGCTCGCGACGCTGGTCTCGAAGCACTCGAGCGGCCCTGCGCAAGAGCGGCTTCGCGCCTTCGTCGCCCGCGTGTTTCGCCCGACGCTCACGCGCTTGGGGTGGACTCCGCGGCCGAACGACACCGAGGACGACAAGCTCTTGCGCCGCAGCGTGATCAGCGTGCTCGGCTCGGTGGCGCACGACGCCGAGGTGCTTCGCGAGTGCGAGCGCTACGCGGCGCAATACCTCCGCGACCCGGCGAGCGTCCCGGTGGACCTCGCGCTGCTCGTGCTTCCGATCGCATCGATGCGCGCGGACGCCGCTCGCTTCGACGCGCTGCTCGCGCGGCTGCGCGCGACGGGGCTGACGCCGCAAGAGCGCTCGGCGGTGCAGTCGGCCCTGGTCACCTCGCTCGACGCGACGCTGCTTCGCCGAGGGCTCGACGCGCTGCTCACCGACGTCGTTCGACAGCAGGACGTCCTGCGATTGGTCTGGACCGCCGCGGCGCACCCCGATCGCCGAGCGGTCGCGCACCGCTGGATCCGCGAGCACTACGACGGCGTCGTTCGCCGAACGACCGAAGAGGTGGCCGTTCGCCTCGCGGGAATCATCGGCGACACGTGCTCGGCGCAAGACCGCGACGCGTGGGTGAGCTTCTGGCGCCCTCGCGCGGCGAACGCCGAAGGCGCCGAGCGCGCGATCAGCGAGGGCGAAGACAGCTCTCGGCAGTGCGAGGCGTTCGGCCGCGTCGTGCAGCCGGCGCTCGCCCAGTGGCGTTGACCGCGCGCAGCCGTCAACATACCGCGGATGCGGTTGCTCTCAGCCTCGCTCGCGCTGTGCGCGCTCGGCGCCTCGACCACGGTCGAGCTCGTCGCGCACGCTCAAGACCGATGGACGCAGGTGAGCGCGGGCGTTCGCGTCCTGCATCGTCGAACGCGGCACCACGACGGATCGCCGCTGGTCTTGCACATCGCGCACATTGATCTCTGCGAAGCGCGCGGGCGGTTTCGCGCGACGGCGCCCGATGAGACGCCGAGCACGACCTCGCGGTGGGCCTCGCGCGTGGGGGCGCTGTTCGCGGTGAACGGGGATTTCTTCGATCGACCCGGCGTTCCGCTGGGCAGGGCGCGGGGCGCGGGGCGCGAGTTTGCCGCGCGAAACACGTACTATTTCGGCGCGCTCGTGGCGGCGCGCGCCGGTGATGTTCCGCGCGTGCTCGAGCGCTACGAGGCTCCCGCGGCGTTCTCCGAGGTCGTCTCGGCGCAAGAGCGCATCGTCGTTCGCGGCGTCGAGCGCGTCGATCCCCACGTGGATCACTCGCGACAGCGACACCCGCGCACCGCCGTGGGCTGGTCTCGCGACGGGCTCGAAATGATCTTCGTCGTCGCCGACGGCCGCTCGCGCGCTTCGGTCGGCGCCACCACGCCCGAGCTCGCGTTGATCCTGCGCGACCTGGGCGCGTGGGAGGCGGTGCGCTTGGACGGCGGCGGCTCATCGACGCTCGCCGTGCGCGGTCGGGTGATCAACACGCCGAGCGATCGGGCTGAGCGCGCGGTCGCGAATCACCTGGGATTCATCGAGGATTCGAGCGCCGCGGCGCCCTCGCAGTGCCCCGCGCGAACGCCGGTGGACTTCGCGCCGGACGCTCCGCGAGACGCGATGACCTTTCCTCGCGAGGCGCGGCCTGCGCGTGTGCGCGCGGTGCTCGGTACTGTGAGAAGCTCGCCGGGCAATGTTCGGGTGGTTTCGAAGCAGTGACGACTGGGGGGACGTGCCCAAGGCGCTCGGAGTGCAGGTGGATGGCCGCGGGCTGCTGCACGGGTTTTGGGGCGGCGTCGAGCTGCTCGGCTCGCACGCGACCGAGCGCGAGACGGTCAACGAAGACGGGCAGCAGGTCGAGCGCGACTACAAAGTGACGTGGTTCTACGCGCGATTCGACCCGAAATTGCGCTTGGGGCTCTCGATCGCCGCGGACAACGCCCTGTCTCGATTCATCCAGTGGGTGCGCTCGAATCGCGACGTCGAGATCGGCGATCCCGGCTTCGACAAGGTGTTTCACGTCGCGTCGAGAGAGCCCGCCGCCGCGCGGTCGTTGCTCAAAGGCGCGGTCGCGACCGAGCTCGTCCGCGCGCGGGCTCGACACTCGATCGTGACGGTGAACGACGAAGAGCTCTGCGTGACCGAGGCTGGCTGGGTCGTCGCTCCGGCGACCGTGGCCTCGGCGTTCGAAGTCGTGGGGCGCTCTGCGGCGGCGATCTTGTCTTCGCGTCGCGGGCTCGTGCTTCCGTGGGAGGTCGAGCTCCGCGAGCGCTGGGCGAGCGCGCTCTCGGCGCTCGGGTTGAGCTTCGATCCCGTGCGACTCGACGGGCGCGGCGTGATCGACGGGATGTTCGTCACGGTCGAAGTCGACGGCGGCGCGACGCTCGCGACGGTGGTGACGGTGACCGCGCCCGCGCCGTTCGCGCGCGGGCTGCGGGTGTTTCACCAGGAGCAGGGCGCGGTCTCGCGATGGTTTCGCGGGCAAGACATCGTGGTGGGCGATCCCTCGTTCGACGACGCGTTCGTCGTCAAGGGCGAGGACGAAGCAGAGGTGCGCGCGGTGCTGAGCGGCGACGCGGCGTTCAGGCTCGCGCAGCTCTCGCACGGCGGCGCGGTGACGATCGAGAACAACACGCTCACCGTGCGGTCGTCGAAGCTCGAGATCGCGCTGGTGGGCGCGATGGTCGAGGCGTGCGTCGGCGCAGCGACGGCGATGGTGGCCCGCGCTCCGAGCGGCGCGTATCGCGGGTGAGCGAGCGCAGAGCCGAGCGAGGTTCGCCCGACGACGAAAGCCCCGCGTTCGCTGCGGTCGATTGCGGTACTCTCCGCGCACGATGAGCGCTGTGTTTCGAGTGGGCCTGCTCGTGGGTCGCGAGCAAACGTTTCCCAACGCGTTGATCCGCGCGGTCAACGATCGGCACGAAGGGGTCTCTGCGGAGTTCGCCAACGTCGATGTGTGCGCGGCGGACGAGCCGTGCCCGTACGACGTCGTCGTCGACCGCATCTCGCACGAGGTCCCCTGTTATCAAGCGTGGCTCAAGCACGCGATGCTCAGCGGAGCGCGGGTGATCAACAACCCGTTCTGGCGCATCACCGATGACAAGTTCTTCAACGCCGCGCTCGCGCACAAGCTCGGCGTCGCGGTGCCCAAGACGCGCTTGCTCCCGTCGAAGAGCTACGGGCCCGACATCTCCAGCGAGTCTTTGCGCAACCTCGCGTACCCGCTCTCGTGGTCGAAGCTGTTCAGCGACCTGGGGTTTCCGATGTTCATCAAGCCGCATTGGGGCGGCGGATGGCGCGACGTGCACCGCGTCGCGAACGAAGAAGAGTTCTTTCGCGCCTACGATCAGACCGGCGAGAAGGCCATGATCGCCCAAGAGGGCATCCGTTGGACGCAGTACGTTCGCTGCATCGTGATCGGACAGAGCGAAGTGTTGCCCGCGCCGTGGGACCCCAGGCTCGGTCACTTCGAGCGCTACACGGGCGCCGCTGCGTCGATGCCGCCGCTCGATGAGGCCATGCGCGAGCGAGTCTCCCGCGACGCGCGCACGCTCTGCCAGGCGCTCGGATACGACATGAACACCGTGGAGTTCGCGATTCGCGACGGAGTTCCGTACGCGATCGATTACATGAACTCGGCGCCGGACTTCGACGTGAGCTCGCTCGGCGAGCGGCAGTTCGAGTGGGTGGTGAACAAGATGGCTGACCTCGTGATTCGCCGCGCCAAAGAAGCGCCGAAGGACATCCGGGCGATCTCGCAGCTGCTCTGATCGGCGAGCACAACCCCGAGCGCTTTGCGGTAGCCTTTCGCCCCGTGAAGCCGCTTCGACTCACGGGCCTCTTCTCTGCGATGACCCTGCTCGCGGCGTGCTCGTCGCCGACGCCTCCTGCCGACGCGGGAGACAGCGGCGCGAGCGACGTCGTCTCGGACATGGGCTCGCTTCCGGACGCGATGTCGCTGCCCGACGCTCCGCCGCCGCGGCCCGCGTCGATCGAGCACTGCACGTTCGAGCCGATGCCGGCCACGGCGCGCGCGGGCTCGATGGTGACCGAGGGCGCGGTCCGCGCAGGCGCAGGTGAGACCGTCATCGAGTCGCCGATCGGAACGGTGCTCGGCGGCTACCAAGCGCGCTCGTCGCGCGTCGCCGCGGTGGACGTGCGGGACATCGAGGCGGCGGACATCTTCTCTCCCTCGGTCGGGATCGAGACGAGGCCCAAGGCCAAGGCCATCGCCATCACGGGCGGCGACGAGACGGTGGTCTTCATCACCCTGGATCTTCCGCTCAACTACGACACCATCGTGAGCGACGTCGAGCGAGCGCTCGGCGCTGAGTTCAACGGAAAGGTCGTCGTCGGCACGAACCACTCGCACGGATCGCCCGGACAATTCTCAGCGAACCCTGTGATCTCGCTCGGCGTGGGGCGCTTTCGAACGCGGGTGTATCAGCGCGTGGTGGACGCCGCGGTGCGCGCCGCGCGCGAGGCGCTCATGAACCGCGTCGACGCGCGGGTGGGCTTCGCGCACGACGGGATGTTCGACCCGATGGACCGCGTCTCGCGCGATCGCCGCCCCGAGAACGACATGCTCGCGGGCGGTCGCCGCAAGGACCGCGACCTGTACGTCCTTCGCGTGGACGCGCGCGACGGAACGCCCATCGGGCTCATCAACGTCTTCGGCGTGCACGGGACGGTCCTGAGCGACCGCAACGAGCTCGCGACGACGGAGGTCACCGGCGCGATCGAGCGCGCGCTCGAAGAGAGCTTCGATCGGCGCGTGGTCGTGATGCACATGCAGGGCGCGGCGGGCGACGTCTCGCCGAGCGGCGAGGGGATGATCGACTGCTCGGGCTCGATGGGAAACTCGCAGTGCATGGACTTCGCCCGCATCGAGATGGTGGGCCGCGTGGCGCGCGACACGATCCGCGCGGCGTACGACAGGGCGGGGACGAGCATGCGCGAGACGCTCGCGATCGAGTCGGTGACGCGCGCGGTGGCGCTCGGGCCCGACTGGACGACGTTCGCGATTCGCGAGGGCGCGCGCAGGCTCGAGTACGCGCCGTTTCAGCGCAATCGTCAGCCCGATCGCAACATCTTCGGCGCGATGGGCGAGGTGCTCTCGCCGATCGACGAGTTCAACGCCCCGCACGGCGCGGGGCTGTGCGGGTCCGACAGCAACCCGTTGATCCCGATGGCGGCGCTTCCGGGCGTGGCGATGCTTCGGCCGTATCGCTCGTGCATCGACGTGCAGCGCGGCGCGCTCTTCGTGCTCGGCTCGGGAAACATCCCCGAAGAGCCCTCTCCCTTCTGCGCCTCGACGCGCACGCAGTTGACCGCGCTTCGCTTGGGCGACGTGATGTTCGCGACGCTGCCGGGCGAGCCCGTCACGCTGCTCGCGGACGCGCTGCGCGCGCGCTCGCCGATGCCGCCGGACCGGACGGTGGTGGTGGGCTACGCGCAAGGACACGTTGGATATTTGCTGACGCCCGAGGACTGGCTGCAGGGCGGCTACGAGCCCAACATCAACCTATGGGGACCGTTGGAGGGCGAGTATCTCGTCGAGCAGAGCGCGGCGCTGATGACCCTCGCCAACACGCCTGCGCGAGAGAACGCGGCGATGGGCGGAGTGCCGAGGCTGCCGTCGCCGAGCGCGCAGCCCGACACGTTGGCGCCGCCGGATATGCCGGCGGGGGCGGGAACCGTTCCGACGATGATTCCGCCGGAGGTGTTCGTGCGCGGGCGAAGGACGCTGACCGCTGCGCAGCCGGCGGCGAGGGTGCCGCGCTTGGGCGTGGCGACGTTCGTGTGGCTCGGAGACGACCCGCAGCGGCAGAACGCGCGCGTGCGATTGGAGCGCGAAATGCCTGCTGGAAGCGGGACATTCGTCCCGGTCCGTCGTCGCTCGGGCCGCGAGGTCAACGATCAAGACCTCTTGGTGACGTGGACGCCGATGCCGTTGCGCGGCGCGCCGGGGACGCCGCGCACGCACTATTGGGTGGTCGAGTGGCAAGCGGTGACGCCGTGGGGGACGAGCGGACTGGATGAGCCCGAAGATCGCGCGGGGCTCGCGCTCGGGCGCTATCGCTTTCACGTCGAGGGGGCGGGATGGACGCTCGACAGCAACGCCTTCGAAGTGAGCAACGGAGCGCTGAGCGTGAGCGCCACGCGCAGCGCCAACGCCTTCACCGTGAGCGCGGGCTACGAAGCGCGCGACGGCTGGCGGCTCATCGCCTCGAGCGGAGCGCAGAATCGCAGGGTTCCCCTCGTGCGCGGCCCGTGGACGGTGGTGTTCGAGATGGACATGGGCGCGCCGCGAACCGAGATGGTGATGACGCCGAGCGCCACGGGCACGGCGACGATCGACCTGGGAATGCAGGCCGATCGCGTCCGGCGCATCACCGTGCGCGACCGTTTCGGCAACGAGGGCGCGGTCACGCCGTAGCGCAGCGGGGCAAGGGAGCGGCTAGGGTGACAGAGCGAGGGCGAGAGGGTGACAGAGCGAGGGCGAGAGCGGCCCCCACCCGCGCTGCCGCGCGCCCGGTTCGCAGGCCCCCACCCGCGCTGCCGCGCGCCCCGCCCCCGCACAGCGAGGGCGGCGGCTCTGCATTGGGAAAACAGCGGTAGAATTGATTTCGTTGATCGCATGGAGACCTTGCTCTGCAAGGTCTCTTCGGTGCCCGGAGTTGCTCGCAACATCGTGCACCGCAACAGGACGCAGCGCGAATGGAAGCGCCACACCGTGGTCGGCGGAGCCGCTTCGCTCAGTGAGTGGTCGCGATCGACTGGATCGAAGCCCTTGCAGAGCAAGGGTTCCCAGCGATCAACGAAATCAATTCTACCGCTGTTTTCTCAATGCAGAGCCGCCGCCCTCGCTCTGCGGGGGCGGGGCGCGCGGAAGCGCGGGTGGGGGCTCCGTTCGCTCGCTGGGCGGGGCGCGCGGCAGCGCGGGTGGGGGCTGCGAACCGGGCGCGCGGAAGCGCGGGTGGGGGCCTGCGAACCGGGCGCGCGGCAGCGCGGGTGGGGGCCGCTCTCGATCACTTCACTCGCTTGGCAGCGCGGCACTAGCGCGCGAAGAGAAACGCGTCGAGCGCGGCGACGAGCGCTTCGGGGGCCTCGGCGTTCGGCAGGTGACCGGCGTTCTCAATGATCACGCAGCGGCCGCTGTTCGTGCTCTCGGCGAGCGCCTGCAGCTCACTCACCGGGGTGATGGCGTCGTGCCGGCCGACGACGCAGAGCGTGGGGACGGTCAGCGCGCTCCACACGTCGCTGCGATCGGGGCGGTCGCGCATCGCGGCGAGCGCCGAGAGCACCGCGTCGCGGCCCTGACTCGTGGCGATGGCGCGCATCATGTCCAGGGCGATCGGCAGCGGCTCGGGAGCGAACAGCCGCGGCTCGAGCCCGGCGTACAGCGCCGAGACGCCCTGCGAAGAGACCAGGGCCATGGACTGTTTTCTCCCTGCTTTTTGCGCGTCCGAATCCGCCGCGGCGCGCGAGTCGCAAAGGGCGAGCTGCGCGAGGCGCGAGGGGTGTCGCTCGGCGAAGGCGAGGGCGATGTACCCGCCCATCGAGAGTCCGACGAGCGAGGCGCGATCGATCGAGCGCTCGTCGAGCAAGCGCGCGAGGTCGTCCGCGTGTTCGTCGAGCGTGCGGGGCGAAGGCATGCTCGAGGCGTGACCGAAGCCGCGGAGGTCGGGAGCGAGCACGCGTCGCTTTTCTGCGAGCGGCCTGGCGACGTGCTTCCACATGCGGCGATCGAAGGGAAACGCGTGGACGAGGACCGCGCAAGGACCGGCTCCGTGCTCGTCGAAGGGGAGCGTGTCGGTTGAGTTCGCCATGGGAATTTTCTAGTGAATTGTGACGGACAGGATATGTCCAATTGTGTGTGTCGTCGAACGGCGCGGCGCAAAGGCGCGTGTTAGTGGTTGCTCTACCATGAGCAAGAACGGCGGCGACAAGGGCAGCAACGGAGTGAGCAACGGATCGAGCAACGGCGCGTCGAGCGTGGGCGAGTCGAAGGGCTCGACCATGGTGGCGAGCGTCGTGAGCGGCGCAGGCGCAGGGATGAACGACTTCGTTCGTCAGGCGATCCGCGAGAAGGCCGAGCGCGAGCTGGCGGGGCTTCAACAGCGGCTGGACGCGGTGGGCGGCGTCGAGCGCGCGCGCGACTCGCTGCATCGCGTGGCGACGGACGTGACGGCGGCGGCGGGCGCGTACACGGGGCTGGCGACGACGGACACGAGCGTGGCGAGCAAGCTGAAGAAGCTGAAGAAGCTCGTCGAAGAAGCGCACGCGATCGCCACAGAACTGGGCGACGTGCTCGGCGTGGATCGCGAGCGCGAGGGCCTCGAAGCGCAGCGCAAAGAGATCATGAAGGCGCTCGAGTCCGCGGGCATCGAGCCGAGCGCGCTCGGGGCGGCGATCGGGACGGCGTGAGCGTGGGGGTCGCAGCGCGGACGGCGCGCCGCTGTTCGAGCAGCGCATTCGCAGAGCGGGTTGTGGGGCGATAGCTTCGTCGTCGCGATGCCGATCGACGAGCACTGGCTCTCTCCGAAGCAGCAGCCCACGCCGCGCGCGAGCGCGACGATCCTCGCGAAAGGCGCTCCGAAGAGCACGACGCACATCGAGTGTGTCGCCGACGGCTCGTTCGTCGTGGCGCATCACGAAGGCCTGGCGGACTCGCTCGGGGGACTCGCCCACCGCGACGCGCGAGGGGCGGTGCTCGCCTCGCGCACGGGCGCGTTCGGACCGATCGACGTCTCGCGTTCGCGTTGGCTCGCCGCGGGGCCGTTGCACCACGGCGAGCACGCCGCGCTCTGCGTGCTCGAACCAGCGACGCTCGAGACCGTCGAGAGCTTCGCGCTCGCGCGGCCCTTCGCGTGGCTCTCGGACGCGACGCTCGTCGCGCACACGCCTCCGCCCAACGCGACGTTCGCGAAAAAGACCTACGCGTACACCCGCCTCCCGGGATATCGCGCCGAGCCATCGCTGCTCGCTCGGACGAAGCTGCCCGAGACGCCTGGGTTGGTCGCGTTCGACCTCGCGACGGGCGAGGCTCGGCTGCTCGTCGAGGCCTCGGTTCACGATGCGTTTCACTACGCGGCGGTCTCTCGTGACGGCAGCACGCTCTTCGCGGCGACCCGATACCGACGCGTCGTGGCCGTGCGCATCGCCGACGGAGCGCTCTTGTGGGAGCTGCCCGCGGGCCGCGACAGCGCTCGCTTCGCGGTCCTCTCGCTCGCGCTGAGCCCGGACCAAACGCAGCTCGTCTGCGCCGGCTCGGGAAGTCCGCACGACTGCATCGTGCTCGACGCGGCGACGGGGGTCGTTCGAGCGCAGCACGCGCTGCGCTCGGCGCTCGACGGCGCGAGGCTCGTTCGCAAGCGCGCATCCACGCTCGACGCGATCGCCGTTCATCCCGAAGGGCACTTCGCGGTGGCAACCAACGTCGGCGTGATCATCGTCGTGCGGCGCGACGGGCGGATCTCAGCGTTCGAAGCGTCGTCGAGCCCGGTGCGAGCCCTGGCGTTCTCGACGGACGCTCGCACGCTCGTCTCGGGAGGGCACGACGAGTCTCTGCGCGCGTGGCCCTTCGATCCCTGAGCACGAGCGCGGCTCTCTCATTGCCGTCGGCCGCAATTCACCGCGACCCCACTTGCGCAGGGTGCGTAACGCGTGTAGCACTCATCCAGTCGTCGAGTGGTTCAACCACTGAGCCACGACGCTGCTCCCCCTGCCATGGACCCGATCCCCACATCCGCCGCGCTCGAACCCGTCGCCCGCGCCAGCGCCGTCGACGCCGTCGCCGAGCAGCTGCGCGGGCTCATCCTCTCGGGCTCGATCGCGCCCGGCGCGCGACTGCCCGCCGAGCGCGAGCTCGCCACGCAGCTCAAGGTCAACCGACTCACGCTGCGCGCCGCGCTCGCTCGGCTCGAGGCGCTCGGCCTCATCGCCACGCAGCACGGCGTCGGCACGGTCGTGCGCGATTTTCGCCAGCACGGCGGGATCGAGTCGCTGCCTCGCTTGATCGCGGTGCTGCGCCAACGCGACCCGCGCGCGTACGTCGCGCACGTTCGTGACGTCTTCGAGCTGCGACGCACGATCGCCACCGAGGCCGTCGCCCTCGCGGCAGAGCGGCACGCGCCCGACGACCTCGCGCGCCTGCACGCCCTCGCCGAGGCGCAGCGCGCCCGGACCGACGACGTGTTCGCCTTCGCGAGGGGCGACGTCGAGTTCGCGCGCGCCGTCGTCCGCGCAGGCAAGAACCTCGCGCTCGAGCTGTTGCTCAACACCGTGGCGAGGTTTCCCGACGAGGACGCGGTGCTCACGCGCGCGATGTACCTGCAGCCCGTCGACCAGCAGGCGATGTACTCGCCGCTCATCGCGCTGATCGCCACCAAGGACGCGCACGCCGCGCGAACGACCCTGCGCGACTCGCTCGACGCCCTCGACGCGACGAGCCTCCGCTGGATCGAGCGCGAGGTGCTCGGCGAGCCGCTCAGCCCGCCGCCCGCCAGCGCGCCGACGACCGTACGCAAGAGCGCGAAGAAGAGCGCTGCACCCGAGAGCCAAGACCGCAAGCGACGCACGAGGAAGCCATGACCATGACCCGGTTCGAGAAGCGCATCGCGCGAGGCGTGTACGACGCCATGTTTCCTGGCGACGAGAAGTCCGAGGCGAAGACCGACGCGAACAAGCCCCGTCGCGTGGGCGTCGCCGACGGTGACATCGAGGGCTTTCTCGACGAGCTCGCCGCGAGCTGGGAGTGGATCGCCTTCACCACGCTGCGCGCGAGCTTCTGGGTCGTCGCGATCGCCTCGATCTTCATCGCCAGATCGCTCTCGCGCTTCGATCGCTTGCCGCTCGAACGACGGCTCAGGGTCCTGCGCGCGCTGTACACCTCGGACAACTACTTCGTCCGTCAGCTCGTCACGATGCAGAAGGCCACCGCAGGATTTCTCTACGGAGCCATGGTGCGAAACACCGTCGCGCCCGGACGCGCGCCCGAGGTCGATCATGCGTTCGTCGCGTGGAGAAAGCTCGTCCCCGCGCACCGCTCGCACGCCGAAGGCGCGGGCGACGCGCAGTCCAACAAGAGCTCGAAGGAGGCTGCGTGATGACGCTCCCGTGGGCTGAGAGCTGGCAGAGCAAGGGACGCGACGATCAGCGCGTCTATCCCGACGACATCGCCGCGCTCCCGGCGGGGTGCGAGGTGGACGGGCTCACCGCGCGCAGGCCCATCGACGACGAGGTCGATTGGGTCGTCGTCGGATCGGGCGCCGCGGGAGCCACCGCCGCGCACACGCTCGCGCAGGCGGGCTACGAGGTCGCCATCGTCGAAGAGGGGCCGTGGGTGCGGACGCGCGAGTTTCAGCGCGATTTCTACCCGGCGATGAAGCAGCTGTGGCGCGCGATGGGGACGCACGTCGCCAGCGGTCGATCGCTGATCCCGTACATGCAAGGCCGCTGCGTGGGCGGCACCACCGTGATCAACTCGGCGATCGCGTGGCGCGCGCCGAGCGCGGTCTTCGAAGACTGGTCCACGCGCTGGGGCCTGGGGCCCGAGATCACCGAGCGCGCGCTCGACGAGCACTTCACCTACCTCGAGCGCGAGCTCTCGGTGCGCCCCGTCGATGATCGCGCCCTCGGAGGAAACTCCGCTGCCTTCGCCCTCGGCGCCGCCAGGCTCGGCATCGAGTCGCACGTGATCCAGCGGTACGACGCGGGCTGCGACGGGAGCGCCTCGTGCTCCAACGGCTGCCGCACCGCCAAGAAGCAAGGGATGAACATCACCTTCGTCCCTCGCGCGCTCAAGGACGGCGCGCGGATCTATCACTCCGCCGAAGTGCGCCGCGTCGAAGTGCGCGGCGGTCGCGCGGTCGCCGTCCTCGCTGAAATGAACGGGCCCGGCGGCCCTCACGCGCTCCGCGTCCGCGCGCGCAAGGGCGTGATCGTCGCCGCGAGCACCGTGCAGAGCCCCAACATCCTGCGCCGCTCGGGGCTGCGCAACCCGCACATCGGGCTGCACTTTCAAGCGCACCCAGGGGTCTCGGTCGCCGCGCGCTTCAAGCACGAGGTGCGCATGGACTACGGCGCGACGCAGGGCTTCAACTCGCTCGAGCTCTTGAAGACCCACGGAATCAAGCTCGAGTCCCTCATGCTCCCGCCCGAGCTCGCCATCGCGCGATTGCCTGGGCTCGGGCCCGAGCTCATGGACCGCTTCGCGGACTTCTCGCGCCTCGCCATCTCAGCCGTGGTGATCAAGAGCGAGGCCGAGGGCGTCGTGTCCGAGCGCTGGGGCAACGAGAGCGTGCGCTTCTCGCTCACTGAAAAAGACATGCGCAACGCCCTGCAGGGGCTCGCGCTCACCACCAAGATCCTCTTCGAAGCTGGCGCCGAAGAGGTCTATCCCGGCGCGCACGGGATGCCCACGGTCCTTCGCTCGGCGGACGAGGCCGACAAGTGGCTCGAAGGCCCTGCGGACACGCGCGCGTACAACATGGTGATGACGCACTTGTTCGGCGCGACGCGCATGGCGAAGGACCCGCGGCAAGGCGTGGTCGACACACGTTTTCAAACGCACGAGTGCGAGGGGCTCTACGTCGTGGACTCTGGGGTCTTCCCCACCAACCTCGGCGTCAATCCTCAGCACACGATCATGGCGATGGCGCGCCTCGCGGCCTCGCGCTTGTGCTGAACGATCACGGCAGGACGATGCGGCCGGGGGCGCCCATCGATCCGGTCGCTCCGTGGCAGCTGTTGCAGTCGCCGTTGGTCTGCGGCGTCGCCATCGCGCGAGCGTTGCCGTTGTAGAGCACGCGCGCGCGGTACGGCGTCGCGATCGGGGCCTCGAGGTAGAAGTTGCCCGATGCGGCGAAGACCGGGAGCATTTGCACGACGCCCATCGCGTCGGTGATCTCGACGACGACATCGCCGCCGCCCGGAGGCGGTCCGCCGAAGCAGTTGTTGGGCTCGCGCGCCGTTTGATAGACGGTCCCCGCGATCGTGAACGTGGGCGCGGCGCGAGAGGTCATGTGGCACGCGATGCACGCCTGACCGGGGTTCATGTTGTCGCTGCCGCGGTTTCCGAAGGTCCACATGCTGCCCGAGCTGCAGCCCGGAGGCGCGCCAAACGGGTCGAACCCGCTGTCCGGACGCATCACCACCGCGTCGGGGCGAGAGCCACCGTCGTTGCCGCCGCTGCCGTCAGCGATGCTTCCGTCCGCGCCGCCGTCGTCTGGCGCTGCAGGCGCTCCGCACGCGGTCAGCGCCGAGAGGACGGCGAACGAAGTCAATGCCAAGAACGAAGGGATCCGCGAGAGCTGCATGGGCTGAAGACTCCTGAGTGGGGGCTCGATCGAACGGTCGATTGAATGGCCGAACCTGGGGCAGCGCTTCAAAAAAACGACCGTTCATCCACGGTGTCCGCGGCGCATCGGGGCGTTGATACACCGTTGAAGCGTGGTTTTTCGCTGCGCTTTCTCTGTTCGAACGCCGCGGGACGATGGCATCGTCGCGCCGAGGACATGGCCGCGCGACGGTGGAAGGTCAGCTTTCGGGTCTCGTTGACGGTAGCGATTCCCGCTCTCGTCGTCGCCGTTGGAGCCATCACCTCGGTGCGCGGCTATCTGCACACGCGCGACGCGGTCCACGCCTTGAGCGAGTCGATCTTCTCGCAGGTCGCAGGGCAGGCCGCGGAGCGCACGCGCGGGTACTTGGACAACGCCGTCCCTGCGCTGGATATGCTGGTCGCGCTCGCCGAACCCGAGCAGCGCGCGGGCGGCCCCTCGTCGGTCCTCGGTCAGCGCATGTACGCGATGCTGCGCGCCAACCAGGGCTTCACGTGGGTGAGCTTCGGCGACGCGCACGGTGAGTTTGGCGGGGCGTTTCGCGGCCCGCGCGGCCTTCGCTACGACCATCGCACGATGGCTCCCACCGGGCAGTCCTCGCTGCTCGAGTACGAGCTGCGCGCGGATGGGACGACGCCGCTCGTTCGCCGCGAGGACGACACGCGGTACGACCCGCGCAATCGCCCGTGGTATCGCGCGGCGCTCGACCGCTCGGCGCACGCGTGGACGGCGCCGTACATCTTCTTCAACCATCACGTCCCGGGCATCTCGTGTGTGCGCGCGCTGCGATCGAGCAGCAACGAAGTGCGCGGGGTGTTCTCGGTGGACTTCGAGCTCGACGCGCTCTCTCGCTTCGTCGCGCAGCTCGAGCCGAGCCCCAACAGCGTCGTGTTCGTGTACACGCGCGAGGGCGAGGTGATCGCGCACCCGACGCTCTCGGTCGTCGAAGGGCAGGGCTCTGATCGCCCGCGGCTCTTGCGCATGGCCGAGTCGAGCGACCGCGCCCTGCGAGACTTTCACCGCGCGCTCGCGGCGAGAGACGTCGACGCGGACGGTCATCGACACTTGCGCTTCGAGTCCGCGGGGCGCGCGTATCTCGGCAGCGTCGCGCGACTGCCCATCGAAGGAGCGCTCGAGTGGCGCGTGGGCGTGCTCGCGCCCGAGAGCGATTTCATGGGCAACGTCGAGCGAGAGAACCGCACGTCGCTCGCGCTCGGCGCGATGAGCGTGCTCGTCGCGGTGCTCGCGGGGATGTGGCTCGCCGCGCGCGTGTCCAAGCCCATCGACGAGCTGCGACGAGAGATGGACCACGTCGGAGAGTTTCGTCTCGACGCGCGGCCCGCGGTGCAGTCGGTCTTCGCGGAGGTGGACGCGATGGCCCGGGCGCTCGAGAACATGAAATCGGGCCTGGCGAGCTTCGCGCGGTTCGTCCCGAGGGACGTCGTTCGCAGCGTGCTCGCGTCGGGCCGAGAAGCGACGCTCGGCGGCGAAGTGCGCACGCTCACCGTGGTGTTCTCGGACCTCGCGGGGTTCACCACGCTGGCCGAGTCGATGGAGCCCGACGCGCTCGTGCGCACGCTCGGCGGCTATCTCGACGCGATGACGACGACGCTCACCGAGGGCGGCGGGACTGTCGACAAGTACATCGGCGACGGGATCATGTCGTTTTGGAACGCTCCGATCGAAGACCCCGCCCACGCCCGTCGCGCGTGCATCGCCGCGCTCGACTGTCAGCGCGCGCTGCGAGAGCTCGCGAAGGACCCCTCGCACGCGTGGGTCGCCAACACCAAGACGCGCTTCGGCATCGCCACGGGCGAGGTCGTCGTGGGCAACGTCGGGACGCCCGACCGCATGAACTACACGGCGATGGGCGACGCGGTGAACCTCTCGGCGCGGCTCGAGAGCTTGAACAAGCAGTACGGCACCGTGGTGATGGCCGCCGAGAGCGCGGTGCTCGCCGCGGGCGACGCGGTCCTCGCGCGCCCGATCGACGTGGTGGCCGTGCAGGGAAAAGCGCAGGGCGTGAAGGTCTACGAGCTCATCGCGCGCAGCGAACACGCGACGGAGCCCGAGCGCGCGTTGGCCAGGCACTGCGGCGAGGCGCTCGATCACTATCTTCGACGCGAGTTCGCGGAGGCCGCGGCGTGTTGGCAGCGCGCGCTCGAGGTGGTCGCGGCAGACCCGGTCGCGAAGCTCATGCGCGAGCGCGCCCTCGCGTACGCCAGCAACCCTCCGCCCGCCGACTGGAACGGCGTCTACATCGCCCAGGGAAAATAGCGTCGATTTCGTCTGCGACGCGCGGGCGTTTCGGCAGCGCGGGGGCTCGGTCGCGCGCGGCAGACGACGGAGCGACGCGACACACCATGAGCGCTCTGCCGAGCGAGCTAGTGCCGCGCGATCTCGGCGGGCTCTTCGGGGCTCGCGCTGAAGGGCGCTTCGGCGCCTCGAGGCAGCGCCAACACCGCGTCGGGGTCATCCGCGACGAAGCGCTCTTCGTACCGACGAAACATCGCCCGCGAGAGCGCCGCGGTGAGCACGAACGGCACCGCCGCGGCGGCGATCCACGGGAGGCTGTCGGTCTCGGGATCGCGGGCCATCGCGAGGGCGAGGCCGATGCCGAGCAGCACGACGTTGTGCGCGATCACGTGGCGCAGGCTCGCGCTCGTGAGTCGATCGGCGTCCGCGCGACGGCCGCGCAGCAGCGCGAGCCCCACGCGAAATTGCCCGACCGCGACGATCGCGCCCGGGATCGCCGCGAGCACGAGCGCCGGCAGCCACATTCCGCGCCCGTGATACTCGTTCGAGCCCATGAAGAGCGCGCCGATCGCCGCGCACAAGAGGCCCGGGACGAACATCTGTCCGAGCACGAACGAGGCGAAGGCCGTGATGAATACCGGCACCGGTAATCCATCGCCCACGACCTTCCATCGGCTGTGCTCGACGGTGGCGCTTCGAAACGCTCCTTGCCCGGCGTGGACGGTGGTGACCTCGCGCTTGAGCTTCGGCTGCCACGCGAGCGAGTGACGATCGAGCATCGCCGCGCTCACGAGCACGGGGACGATCAGCGAGATCAGCAGCAGAACGATGAGCGCGGACATCGAAGGGCAATCGTAGCGCGCGGCGGGAGAAAGCTACGCGCGCCGCGGCGGTCGTTGTTCAATCGCAGCGCATGTCATCGGTTCACGGCCATTCTGTTCAGCGCGCGCGCGCGGCGCTCGTCTCGGTGAGCGCGATCGTCGCGATCGTCGCGTGCCTCGTGGGGGCGCCGTCCTTCGCCCAGCAGAGCGCCGCGGCGACACGGTGGCTGACGATCGCCACGCTCGCGCCAGCGGGCTCGCAAGCGAGCGTCGCGCTCGACGGAATGAACCGCGAGCTTCGCCGCCGAACCAACGGCCGCATCGCGATCCGCTGGTACATGGGCGGCGTCCAGGGGGACGAAGCCGAGGTGGTTCGCAAGATCCGCTCGGGGCGGCTCGACGGCGGAGCGCTCAGCGCGACGGGGCTCCAGCACATGCACCGCCCGGTGCTGGCCTTTCAGCTACCGGGGATGTTCTCGGACCCCGAGTCTTTCGTCCGTGCGTACACGGCGCTCGCGCCCACGCTCGAGGCGGGCTTCACGCGCGACGGGTTCTCGCTCGTTCACCTCTCGCCCGCGCCGGGGCCGCGCATGTTCTCGACGCGCGCGATCCGCGTCCCCGAGGACCTGCGCGCGATGCATCCGTGGCAGTGGCCCGACGATCCGATCCTGCCGGCGATGTACCAAGAAGCGGGCGTAGCCGGCGTTCGACTGGCCGTGTCCGAGGTGCTGATGGGCCTTCAATCACGGCGGATCGACACCGTGTTCGCGCCGCCGCTCGCGGCGATCGCGCTGCAGTGGTCGTCGCACGTCTCGTTTATGAGCGAGCGTCCCGCGAGCGGCTCGCTCAACGCGTTGGTGCTCTCGCGCTCGAGCGCGGACTCGCTCGCTGTCGCGGATCGCGCGACGCTGCAGGCGGTCGTCGCTCAAGCGGTCACCATCTATCGCCCGGCCTTTGCGCGTGCGGAAGAAGCGTCGCTTCGCTCGCTGCAATCGCGGGGCGTCGCGACGGTGACGCTCACCCACGCCGAGCGACAGCGGTGGCTCGCGCTCTTCGCGAGCACGCGCGCGCGGCTCTCGCGCACGCTGTGCGACCCTGCGTGGATGGCGCGCGTTCAAGCGTCGGGCGCTGCACCGTGAGAGCGCTCGAAGAACGCGATACTCTCGTGGGATGCGAGTGAGCTGTCCGAGCTGCGGCGCGACGGTGCCTGCCGAAGACGTGAACATCACGAGGTTGGTGGCGAAGTGTCGCGCGTGTCAGGCGGTGTTCTCGTTCGAGCCGCCGAGCGCGCCGGTCGCGCAACGACAGAGCGAGCTCGCGCCGCTGATCGACGTCGCGCTGCCGCCGGGAATCGAGCTGCATCGAGACGCGCCGATCGCGAACGCGACGAGCGACTACCGCAGTCCATCAGCGAGCGCGGGGCGGCTTCGGATCGTGCGGCGGTGGTTCGTTCCGCAGCACATTTTCTTGCTGCTCTTCGCGATCGCGTGGAACTCGTTCATGGTGTTCTGGATCGCCGGCGCGCTTTCGAGCGGCGCTGGGCTCGCTCCGTTGTTGTTCTCGACCGTGCATGTCGGGGTGGGCGTGTGGGTCGCGTACAAAGCGATCTCGGGGCTGCTCAATCGCACGGTGATCGAAGTGGACCGCGGCGTGCTCACGGTGCGGCACGGGCCGATCCCCGCCGCAGGAAACAGGGACATCGCGATCACCGAGCTGCGTCAGTTGTTCACCGTCGAGAAGGTCGGCAACAAGGGCGTTCGCAGCTACGAGCTGCACGCGATCGTGAGCAACGGCCCGACGGTGACCATCGCGAAAGAGCTGCCCGAAGCGAGGCAAGCGCTCTTTCTCGAGCGCGCGATCGAGGACCACGTGGGGATCGTGGATCAGCGCGTCGCGGGCGAGATGCACAAGTGAGCGAGCGCGGGCGAGGGCGGGCGCACGAGGTTTGTAGGGTTAGGGGACGGTGTTCAAAAGTTCAATTGTTGTACTTCGAGCGGTTGATCCTGCGGTCAAGTCGCGCGCAAGGCGATCGCTCGCGCTGCGTTGCTCGTCGCGACCGCGCCCAACAAATGAACTTTTGAACACCGTCCCCTAACCCTACAAACTCACGCCCTCCCTCCCGTCGCTGAATGCATGGCCAGTGGTGCCCAGGCGCGTTGGTCTCTACGACGCGCGGCACCCATGAGCAGCATTCCCACCCGCGCGCACGCGGTTCGCGTTCACGCCTTCGGCGGCAACGATCAGCTCCAGTTCGACGAGGTCGATGTGCCTGCGCCCGGCGAGGGCGAGGTGCTCGTTCGCGTCGCAGGAGCCGGCGTCAATCCGGTCGACTGGAAGATCGTCCGCGGCCGCCTCGCGAGCTTCATTCACACCGAGCTGCCCTTCACTCCCGGCTGGGAGCTGAGCGGAACCATCGTCGCCCGCGGTCACGCCGCCCGTCGCTTCTCCGAGGGTGACGCTGTGTATGGCTACGTTCGACGCCCCACGATTCAACATGGCGCGTACGCGCAGTATCAAATCGTCCCCGAGGCGTACCTCGCGGCCGCGCCCCAGAAGCTCGCGCTCGCCGATGCGGGAGCGGTTCCGCTCGCGGCGTTGACGGCGTTTCAAGCGCTCTTCGACGCATCGAAGCTCGCGCGCGGCGAGACCGTGCTCGTGCTCGGCGCGTCGGGCGGAGTCGGCGCCTTCGCCGTGCAGCTCGCGAAGATCGCAGGAGCGCGCGTCATCGCCGTCGCCAGCCAGCGCAACGAGTCCTTCGTGCGGGCGCTCGGCGCAGACGAGTTCGTCGCGTACGACCAGGGCGATGTGTCATCACCGCTCGCGATCGAGCGAGAGAGCGTCGATCTGCTCTTTGATTGTGTGGGCGCCGCGTCGGCCTCGCGCTGCGCAGGTGCGCTTCGCGCGAGCGGTCGCGCCGTCTCGATCACGCAGTCGAGCGCGCCCGAGGCGTTCGGCGCGGTCCCGTGGCGCTATGTCTTCGTCGAGCCCAACAGCGCGCAGCTCGCCACGCTCGCCACGCACATCGACGCAGGGGCGCTCGCGGTGCACGTGAGCGAGCGCGTTCCGCTCGCGCGCGCTCGGGACGCGCATGCGTCGGTCGAGTCGGGGCACACGCGTGGAAAGATTCTGCTCGTTCCCTGAGCGAGCGCGAAGCCGCGAGGGGTATTTCCGGTTCTGTTTCGTGACGATGGTTCGCTCTGTGAAATCGCGCCAGTTTCGACGGAATCTCGGCGCCGCGCTGCGCCGTGGATTGGACTCTCGAATGTCATCCGAGACCCTTCGGTCTTGCGTCGTTCGATGCGCCGCGCGACAACTGTGCTCGTGGAGCAGCGGGCACGTCGGTTGAGCTCGCTTCCGCCGGGGGCGGAGGCCAACACTGTTCTGTACATCGAGAACGCGCGGGGAGCGTTGAGCGTCACGCAGCCGCGCCCCTCGATCGTCGTGACCCAGGTGTCCGGGCACCTCGATGAGCCGCTCGCTGAGCAGCTCATGGACTCGCTCGGGCCTGTGCTCGAGCGATCGAAGAAGGTCGCGCTCTTTCACGATTGGGAGCAGCTCGACAGCTATGATTCCAAGGCGCGCAAGCGGCTCACCGAATGGGTGATCGCGCGGCGCGCGCTCATGGAGGGCGGCTGGTTTCTCACCCGCTCGCCGATGGTCGCGATGGGCGTCGCGACCGCGGGCGCCGCCACCGCGCTCGTCGGTCACACGCTGCACGCCTCGCTCGATCGCCGAACGTGGGAGCGACTCCTGCGCGGTCGCCTCGAAGCCCCGCCCGCGGATCAGCGCGAAGCTCGCTGAGCGCTCAGAGCCTGCCGTCCGCGCGTCGCTGCAGCGCGACGACGTTGCGCACTCCCTCGACCCACGCGCGTCCGTCGATCGATCGAAGCTGCGGCGCTCGCGCTTCGAGCCTCGCAAAACACTGCTCGATCTCGTCGTCGAGCACCGCGAGCACGCCGCACGAGAGCACGCGCGCCGCGATCGTGTCGCAGCGCTCTGCCTCGATGTCCTCCCAACGCAAGAGCCCCCGGACGATCGCCTGCTTCGCGGCTCCGCAAAGCCACTCGCCCGCGGCGAGCTCGGTGCGCCACGTCGTGCGATCCGCCGCGTACACCCACGCTCGCTGCGTGAGCAACGCGAGCTCTCGCACGGCGCTGAGCTCCGAGCGATCGAACGACGGAGAGGCGCACAACTCCAGCGTCTTGACCCACACGATCGTGATCGAGAAATCGTGGAAGAGCCCCAAGTACTCGACGCTGCTGCTGAGCTTGTGCTCGCGAAAGAGCCAGTCGTAGCGCATCGCGGTCATCACTTGCGCGAGGTCGAACGCGAGCAGCGAGCGAAGCTCCCGCGCCCCGGGCAGCTCGTCAATCGCCGCGCAAATCGCGGCCCCGATCGTCGAGAGCGCGCGCTCGTGCTGGCTCTGGCTCGCCTCGTCGCGGTCGTCGAACTCGACCCCCGAGCGCGCCGCGCCGATGCGCTCGACGTACAGCGCGGAGAGTCGATCGAAGTTCTGCAGGTCGTTGTCGACGTCGATGATGTCGTCGAGCAACGTGATGGCCATGGCGTTGGCGACGGCGAGGTCGGTCACGCGCTCTCGAAGGTCCTCGCGGACGCTGGACACACACATCTCGGACGCCTGACGCTTCAACGTGCGCCAGAGTGACGTCGAGCGGCGGCTGCGCTTGCTCGCGCTCGCGAAGGCCGCCTGCATTGATCGCAAGAAGGGCGAAAGCTCAGGAACAACAAAGTCCAACACTCCATCCCGCACGAGCGCCGCGCTCGATGCCGGGGAGGTTGATATAATCTGATGTGGGTCCAAGGCGCGGGGATGCCTACTCCGGGGTCGTTCCAAGATCAAGCGGTCAGCACGCGACCGAAAATCATTCGTGCGTCGTCGCCAACGCGCTCACCGCCATTGCTCCGCGGTGCGATGAATTCGCTCGCTGTCGTTCGCTCTCTTCGCGGGGGTGCGTGCCGCCCGACGCGAGGCACGTCGCCTTCTGCACGCAATCGCTCTCGCCCACAGCGCGCTCGTGGCTCACCACCCGCGTCTCGTCGCTGTTCGCCGACGGACCTTGTGAGCGAGCGCCCATGGGGGAGCGAGGGGACGGTGTTCAAAAGTTCATTTGTTGCACTTCGAGCGGTTGATCCTGCGGTGAAGTAGCGCGCGAGACGATCGCTCGCGCGGCGTTGCCCGTCGCGCCCGCGCCCAACAAATGAACTTTTGAACACCGTCCCCTAACCCTACAAAACGGCGCGGTCCGTGCGGGCGTTCGGGCCATCTGCGTGGCGTTCGATACCGCGCCGGCTCGCTGCTATCCTGCGCGGGCTGATGCACGCCGGTCGATACGAAAGGATCTCTTGGGCGCCCGGGTCGCACGCGGTCATCGCCGACAACCATGTCCTCGCGCAAATCTGGGAGCGCGCCGCGCCCGCGACGGCGATGCAATCCATCCTCGATTGGTGCAAGCGTCGACCGAAGGGCACCCCGCTCTGGATGATCGCCGTGGTGCCGCAGAACTCCGAGATGCCCGACGCGCGAGCGCGTGAGATCGCCAGCGAATTTCCTAGGTATTTCTCGTCGTTCGCGATGGTCATCGAGGGCCGCGGGTTTCGCGTCGCGCTCGTGCGATCGCTGCTCACCAGCATGGCGATCATCAGCCCCCGTCGCGTCACTCCGCTGTTCGCGGAGACCGTCGACGAGGGCTCGGCGCTCATCGCTCGCGCGAGCCACGGCGCCGTCGACGCCGCCGCGCTCTCGGCGATGATCGCGGACGCGCGCCTTCAAATCGCCCGCTGATCGCCCGAGGGGCGCTCGACACGGCACAACGGACGGCCGCGCCGCGACCGAGCTCCGTGGTGTGGCATCGGACATCGCATGTTCGCAGCACGTTCAGTGGCGCTCGCCACGGTCGGCGCCCTCGCGTCGTTCGCTCTCGTCCGCTGGCAAGCCGCAGGACGATTCGTCGAAGAGCCCGAGTACACCGTCGAGCGTCAGGACGGCGCGATCGAAGTGCGCCGCTACGCCCCGTGCGTTCGCGCCGAGACCACCGTCGTCACGACCGACTGGAACCGCGCCGTCAACGAGGGCTTTCGCCGACTCGCGGGCTACATCTTCGGCGGCAATCAACGGCGTCGATCGATCGCGATGACCGCGCCCGTGACGCAGTCTGCATCCAGCGAGCGCATCGCGATGACCGCGCCCGTGACCCAGTCGCGCGAGGATGGCTCGTGGGTGATCACCTTCACGATGCCGCGCGGGAGTCGGATCGAGACGCTGCCTGTTCCCAATGACACGAGGGTGGCGCTGCGCCAGCTCGCCGCGCGTCGCGTCGCTGTTCTTCGCTACAGCGGAAGCAGCTCGCCGGACGTCCTCGCCGAGCACGAGCGGGCCCTTCGCGCCTGGCTCACGCAGAACGGACTCGCGCCGGTCGGCGCCGCGACGAGCGCCCGCTACGACCCGCCGAGCACCGTCCCGTGGCTGCGTCGCAACGAGCTCTGGGTCGAGCTCGGCCCCGTAAACGACTGAGCGCGCGAACCGTCACCCGCGCCCGCGCGCAACGGCGAGCCTGCTTCGGTCTGCTTCGATCCACGGCACGCCTGTGGCGCTCGCGCCTCGCACTCCTGTGAATCCGCGCCACGTTTGCGCGTGCATCACCGCAAAACGACGGTGAATCCCTCCCTCGATCGCTCGGCACGCGCGCTGCACTCAGCGTCGTCGATGAATCGTTTGCTCGCGTTCGCCTCGGTCACGCTCGTCGCCTCGCTCTGTCCTTCGCTCGCGCTCGCGCAAACCGCGGGGCCGTCCGCCGCACCGCTCGCGCGCGTGAGCCTCTACGCCGACGAAGAGCCGACGCGCGTCGTGCTCGAAACGCCTTCCGGTCAGCGAAGCGAGCCGTGCACGACGCCCTGCTCCTTCACGGTGTTGCCTTCGACGTACACGATCCGCGCGGTCGACGGGAGCAACGCGTGGCGCACGGAGGTGCTCGATGCCGGCTCGCACGGGTTCGCCTTGCGCGCGCCGCGCGTCTCGGGCGGAGGCGTCGCCCTCACGGTGCTCGGCTCGATCGGACTGGCGCTCGGCGCGGTGTTCATCCCGCTCGGCATCGGCGCGCGCTCGTGGGACGCGCTGCTGTACTTCACGATCGGGATTCCCTCGGCGGTCATCGGGGCGGCCGAGTTCATCCCCGGCGTGGTGATCGTCTCGCGCGGCCGCTACCGAGCGATCGATCGCGTCCCTCCTACGCTGATCGTCACGCAGCTCGCGCCGTTCATCCCGTCGGCGAGCGTCTCGTTCTGATCGCACGACAGCGGCCTCTTCCGCTGCGTTCGCGTCGAGGGGACACGGAGGTCGCTCGAGCGAAGAAAGCGCATCGCGCCCTTCGTTCTTTCACCGAGGCGTGAAACCATCGATGGCCGTCTCGACGACAGCGGCCGTGCGATCGAGCTCCTTGTGTGCGCGCGGCTCACGGTCGATGCCGCGCGGTCGCGAGGGATCGATCGCCCGTCATCGTGAGGACGAACAGCGCATCGATGAACGACTGACTCCAGCGACACCCGCGGTCGATGCATTCGGTGTCGATCCGTCGCGTTCGCGCAGTGGTTCGGGGATGCGAGCAGAGGGAGCGCCAGATCATGACCACTGCGAGCAAGAAGCCCGCGACGAAGAAGCGCGCGACGAAGAAGAGCGCGACGAAGAAGAGCGCTGCGAAGAAGAGCGCGAAGCCCGCGAAGAAGCCCGCGACGAAGAAGAGCGCGACGAAGAAGAGCGCGACGACGAAGAGCGCGAAGCCCGCGAAGAAGCCCGCGACGAAGAAGACTGCTGCGAAGAAGAGCGCGAAGCCTGCGACGAAGAAGCCCGCGACGAAGAAGACCGCGACGAAGAAGCCCGCGAGCGAGAAGGCGAAGGAGACGCCGAGCGCGGAGTCGTCGGGAGGGTTGTCGGTGCTGGACTTGTACGACGTGCCGAAGATCGAGCAGGACAACTGGTCGAAGTGGCTCGAGGAGCAAACGCAGGGCAGCAAGGACATCATCGCGAAGCTCAGGACGCAGGTCGCGACGCGCTTGGGCGAGGGCGGGGTGCGGACGATGTTCGTGCCGCTGCCGGCGAGCGAAGAGGGGTACTTCTACATCGACTACGTGTGGGATTTTGCACGCGAGAAGCTCGCAGGCGTGGACGACGACGACGTGTCCACGGTGATCTTCGTCGCCAAGCTCGACCACGATCTGCACCTGTACTTCGAAGAGGGCGGAGCGATCGCCGCGCAACACCGCATCGCCAAGAAGCACCGAAAACACGTCCGCGCCGTGCTCGAGAGCGAGCTCGGAGATCGACTCGAGTGGGACGGAAAGAACAGCTCCGCGATCCGCGTTCGCCTGCTGTGACAGCGCGCGTTCGTCACGATCGAACGCCGGTGCTGACGCCCATTTCGACTCTCGCGTCGCGGGCAGTCGGTGCCGCGCGCACGAGTGCGTGCAGTAGCCCTGTGTTGCGCTGAGGATGCGGCACGCTTGGGCGGCCGAAGGACACGTGCCTTGCAGGCGAACGCTCGGGCGAACTCCTGGCACACGAACGGGCCGCTCGGCGCGCTGGTGTCTTGCCGCGTGGCTGCGTCTTCGCTCGACGCTTCGGGCCCAGGCGAGGCGGGCGCGAAGCCGCCCATCACCAGAGAGAGCGACAGAGAAGTGCCTGCAAAACGACAGAACGTTTGCACTGTGTACGGACCTCCTTCGTGGTCGCTCTCTGCGACGAGGCGTTCGCTGCGCTGCTCGCTCCGTCCAGTGGGGCAGCGTACGGTCGAGCGCGGGGATCGTTCGCGTCGAGCGGCGTGCGCTGGCTCGCTTCGTACGGGGACCGTTGTTGTCGGCGTTTTGCGGGTCGCGGTGCGCGATGTTGTATTTAACTTGATGGTTAATTAACCCTTTGGGTAAATCACCGCTCATGCAGACCGCTGACCTCTCGGCGCTCTTCGCGGCGCTCGCGGACCCGACGCGACGCGCGATCGTGGCGCGGCTCTCCGAGGGCGACGCCGCGGTGAAAGAGCTCGCTGAGCCCTTCGCGCTCTCGGGCCCAGCGATCACCAAGCACCTCAAGGTGCTCGAGCGCGCGGGGCTCATCACGCGCAGCCGCGAAGGAGCGCAGCGTCCCTGTCACCTCGAGCCGAGCGCGCTCGCGCCTGCGGCGGACTGGATCGATCAGTACCGCGCGATGTGGGAGCAGCAGCTCGATCGGCTGGGCGAGTTCTTGAAGACACGCGCGACGAAGCCCGCGACGAAGGCGACCGCGCGCGAGGACGAAGCGAGCGCTTCGCGGGCGCGAAGTGGAGCTCCGCAGCGACGACGGACGACGAGCAACAAGAAGCGAGGACGACGAAATGGCCGCACGAAGTGACTCGAACGAGATTCGACTCGAGCGCGTGTACGACGCGCCGGTGAGCGCGGTTTGGGAGGCGTGGACGGACCCCGCGCTCGTGGCGCAGTGGTGGGGCCCCCGTGGGTTTACGCTCACGACGCACAGCAAGGACCTGCGCGCCGGCGGAACGTGGCGCTACACGATGCACGGCCCCGACGGGACCGACTACCCGAACGTCACGAAGTACCACGTCGTCGAGCCCCTGAAGAAGCTCGTCTACGACCATGGCGGCACGGACGAGCGCCCTCCGCTCTTTCGCGTCACCGTCACGTTCACCGAGGTCTCGGGAAAGACCAAGATGGTGATGGTCTCGACCCTTCCGACCGCGGAGGCCGCGCGCGAGATGGCGAAGTTCATCAAGCAAGCGGGCGGGGACGCGACGTGGGATCGACTGGGCGAGCACCTGGCGCAGAGCGCGACGGGGCGGAGGTGCTTCGTGATCAACCGCGCGTTCGACGCGCCGATCGCGCTTGTGTTCGAGCACTTTGCGAACAGCGAGCTGCTCGCGAAGTGGCTCGCGCCGGAGGGCGTCACGGTGCGCTTCATTCGCTCAGAGATCGCCGCGGGCAAGAGCGCGCTCTTCGCGATGGAGAGCGCGCACGGGACGACGTTCGTGCGCGCAGAGTATCTGGCGATCGAGGCTCCGAACCGAGTCGTGTACGCGCAGCAGTTCGTCGACGAGCGCGAGCGATTGTCGCCAGCGCCGGGCGCGAGCGCGTGGCCATCGACGCTGTTGATGACCGTGACTCTCGCTGAAGAGTCCGCGGATCGCACGCGCGTGACCGTGACGTGCGAGCCGCACGGGGCGGCGAGCGCAGAGGAGATCGACGCGTTCGAACGCGAGCGGGCTGGGATGACGCTCGGGTGGACGGGCTCGTTCGACGCGCTGACGGCGCTCGTCGAGCAGGCGTGAGCGGGGATCGCGATACCGCGCTCGCGACGGGCATCGAAGATGGCCGAAGCGGATCAGCGCGGTTGAAATCCAGTCCAAACCAAGACCGCGGACCGAGAAGAGTACGGTGACGAACAGCCGTCGCGGTATTGGTTTCAGAGCAATGGGGGGCGGTGTTCAGCGGCTCATTCGTTGGCCCGTCGCCTGTGAGCTCAGCGCGAGCGTGGCGCGTGATGGGGCATCGCGCGCTCGACAAATGAACTTTTGAACACCGTCCCCTCGACATACAAAACCCCGTCGTCGCTTTGCCCGTGCGATGGCTCCGTGGCGCGGGCTTTGCGTTGCGCGCTCGACGCAGTCTGGCACGATTCGCCAGTGGACCGCCTCATCGTGACGTTGCTCGCGTCGACGCTCGTCGGCTGTGGAGCGCGAGTTTCTCCCGAGCTGCCGCTGACCTGCGACGGCCCTGCCTCACACTTGGGCTGCGAATTCTGGGCGACGAGCACGCTCTCCGCTGCGCTGCACGAGGGATTCGTGTTCGGCGTCGCTGTGAGCAACCCGTCGAACGAAGAAGCGCGCGTTGAAATCCAGGGCGGACGACTGTCTGCCCCGATCGCTCGCGTCGTGGCTCCCCGCGCGTCCGCGGTGATCGATCTGCCGTGGATCTTCGATCTCTCGGGGCACGAGAGCAACGTGTGCGGCGTCGCGTTTCATGACAACCCGCCGAACGCCCCGCGCGTCGCCCAGGGAAGCTACCGAATCACCAGCAATCGCCCGGTGAGCGTCACGCAGTACTCCCCGCTCTCGTCGGAGAACCACGCTTCGGAGCTCATGTGCTCGCGCTCGTTCAGCAGGGATAGCTCGCTGCTGTGGCCGACGCGCGCGCTCGGGCAGCGATATCGAATCGCGCCCCTGCCCGAGGTGCCGTTGGGGCCGAGCACTTCGCGCGCATTCGTGACCGTGATCGGAACGCGTGATCGCGCGACGTCGGTCACGCTCGACGGCTCCGCAATGTTGGCCGACCCCGATCGTCCAGGGATGTTTCGACGTCCGCCGTACCGCTTCTCGCTGCGGCGTGGGGAGGCGATGCAGTTCGCGCTCTCGGGCGGTGAGACCGCGACGACCTCAATCGAGTCGGACGGGCCGATCGCGGTGTTTTCGGGGCACGATTGCGTGCGCATTCCGGCGGACTTCGAGGCGTGCGATCACATCGAAGAGCAGGCGAGGCCCGTGGATTCGTGGGGACGGGAGTACGCGATCACGCCGCTGCAAGATCGGCTGCAGGCGGCGCCAGTGCTCGTGAGGTTCGTCGCTGGCGATGCTCCAGTGCAGCTCTCGTTCGACGGAATCCGTCCCCCCGCCCAGTGCTCGAGCCTCGCCGCGCGCGCCGCGTGCGAATTCGAGACGAGCGACGGCTTTTCAGTGCGCGGAACGAGCGCCTTTCTCGCCGAGCAATACACTCGCAGCCTCGGCGCGGTGGACGGGTGCGCGATGCAAAACTTCGACGATCGTCGGTGCTTCGGCGACCCGTCGATGCTCTCGATCACCGCGAGCGAGCTGTTTCTCTCGGAGTATCACTTCACGGTGATCGACCCGATGTTCGACTCCTCGGTGGCGATCACTGCGCCCGCGGGCACGACGATTCTGCTCGATGGCTCGCCGGTATCCGCGCGCGCGCTGCCGACCGGCGCGGGGTGGGCGGCGTATCACGTTCGCGTCTCGCTCGGCGATCACGCGGTGACGAGCAGCGATGGAGCGCGCTTCGGCCTCGCGTTGTACGGCAGCAGCTTCTATTCGACGTACGCGTCGTCCGCAGGCGCAGCGGTGAGCCCGCGATAGAGCGGCGACGCCTTCAGTCGACCGCGCGCGACGAGATTGATCTGAACAGGTTCAGGGAGAGTCGTCGTGCACTCCGAGCTCGAACGAACGCTCGTTCAAAGGGAGCTTCGGGTGGCTCAGCGCGCCACGAGCAACATGAACCAGCGCCACGCCCATCGGCTGAGCGAGCACCCAGCCCGCGTTCGTGGCGATCGACTCGCCTTCGCTCCACCGCTCGTGGTGCACCTCGCGTCGCGCGCTTTCAGGTTTTCTCAGACCGACTGATGCGGGTGCACGTGCGACGTGTGGCGTCGATGGGCCCGTGATTTTGTCCGTGGTTGTGATCGCGAGCGGCGCGCGACCGAGGCGAGGAGGGAGGTCGTGCGATGATCGAATCCCTCCATGATGCGCAGAGCGAACACCGTTGGATTGCGTTGGATGCTCGGAATGCTCGGGACGCTCGTGATCACGAGCGCGTACGTAGGCTGTGCGGAGCCCGATGTTCGACTGAGCGACGGGGGGCGGAGAGACGGGGCGACGAGCGACGGATTCGTCCCGCAGCGCGGCGAGCGGGTGATCTTCGGGCCGGGGACGGACGCGACGGTGGTCGAGCGATTTCGCAGCCCGATGACCGCTGATCCGATGCGCGCCGCGAGGATCTTGTATCCGCTCGACGAGGTGATGTTTCCGCGCAACGTCTGGGCGCCGCACGTGCAGTGGCAGAGCAACGGCGCGATGGGTGACGTGTATCGCGTCAGCGTTCTGGGCGGCCCCGTGACGCTCGTCGCGTACGTCCTTCACACGGGCGCGGGGTTCTCTCACGCCTTCGCGCTCCCGCAATCCGACTGGAACGCCGTCACGCTCAACGCCCCCGGCAGCGAGCTCGTCCTCACCGTCGACCGCTGGGATCGCGCCGCCAATCAAGTCGTCACCGGCCAACGCGTGCGCATGCGCATCGCGCGCGGAAGCATCGCAGGCGCCGTGTACTACTGGGCGCTCGGCCAGTTCGGCGGGACCGAAGGGCGCATCCTCCGCTTGATTCAGGGCGCCGATCGCGCGCCGACGCCGGACAACTTCATGCCCAACCCGCCGCCGCGATCGAACGGAGAGCGCTGCGCCGCGTGTCACATGCTCTCTCGCGACGGCAATCGCCTCGCGGTGTCCTTCGGCGACGGAGAGTTCGGCGGCGTGGTCGACGCGACGAGAGACCTGCGCGCGCCCGAAGCGCCGCTGGTGTTTCGCTTCGATCGCTCGTGGTTCTACGCGAGCTTCAGCCCCAACGGACGACGCCTGTGGATGACCGACGCTTCGCAGCGCTCGGTCTTGCTCGACGCCAACACGGGCTCAGAGGTGATGCCCGCCTCGGGGCCGCTGAGAAACGGGACGCACCCCGCGTGGGCTCCGGACAACTCGGCCGTGGCCCTGGTGCTCAACGCCAACGACGCGTGGAACCTCACCGCGGGAAACCTCGCGAGGATCCCCGTCGCGGGCGACGATCGATTCGGCGCTGCGGGGGCGCTGCACTCGGGCGCATCGCTGATGGGCGCGCCCGAAGGCGGCGCGATGGACGCATACCCGACGTGGTCGCCCGACTCGCGATGGATCGCCTTTCAGCACGGCCGCGGCGTGGTCGCGTCGAGCGCGGACGCCTCGGGCGCGCTCTACGTCATCGCTCCCTCGGGAGGCGCGGCGACTCGGCTCGATCGCGCGAGCGTGGGGCGAACGCCCGGCGACGCGTTCTATCCGAACTTCACGCCGTTCACGACGGAGGGGATGGACCCGAGCGTCGACGGCAGCGGTGAGTTTCGCTCTGTGTATTGGCTGCTCTTTTACGCGCGAAGGGACTACGGCAACGAGCAGGTCGGCACGCGCGGGACCGGGCGCCGACAGATCTGGGTCAGCGCGATCTCGACGGACGTGCGCGAAGGAAGAGACCCGAGCGCGGTCCCGTACTGGCTTCCGGGACAAGAGGTCGCGCAGCAAAACGCCTCGGCGATGTGGGCGCCGCTCGCGTGTCGACAGTCCGACGTGGACTGTCAGGACAACGGCGAGTGCTGCAGCGGAAACTGCTTCAGCGGCCGCTGTCGAAGCTCGAACGGCTCTCCTGACGGCGGCGCCGGCGCGTGTCGCCGCGAGGGCCAGAGCTGCGGAACGAGCGCCGACTGCTGCGATCGCTCGCTCACGTGCGTCGGCTCGCTCTGCGTCTCGATGCCGCTGTGAGCGCTCAGCGCGCGGCGTCGAGCGAGGCGGGCAGCGCGAGCGCAAACGACAGCGCTCGTCCGTCCGCCGGGTGCGCGAAGGCGAGATGCCACGCGCGCAGCTCGTAGCCGAGGTCGCCGGGCACCGCGTCGGGCCTCGCCACGCCGCCGAAGACATAGAGCGGGTCGCCCGCGAGCGGATGGCCCACGGACGCGAGGTGAATGCGAATCTGGTGCGGTCTTCCCGTGAAGATCCGCACGTCGACGACGGACTCGGGGCCTCGGCTCACGACCGTCGCGATCGAGCGCGCCTCGCGCCCGTCGGCGCGCGCGGCGAAGACCTCGCCGAGCCAAGGGTGCTGCACAGGGCCGATGCGCGTGGTGATCTCTCGCGTGTCCCACTCGGGCGCGCCCGTGATCCGCGCGCGGTATCGCTTGTCCACCGCGTGCTCGCGCAGCGCCTGTGTCAACGCGGCGCGCGCCAGGTCGGTCTTGGCGAACACGACGAGCCCCGAGGTTCCGCGGCCGAGTCGATGGACGGGATCGGCGCTGGGATGCGCCTCGCGCACGACGCTGAGCAGCGTGTTCTCTTGAAAACCGGCCCCAGGAAGCGTGGGCAGCCCGCTCGGCTTGTCGACGACGACGAGGTGCTCGTCTTCGTAGACGAGCTGAAACGAGCGATCCACAGCGGGCTCGATCCACGGCGGCCGGCGCCAGTCCACGCGCTGACCGCGACGGACGATCGCGTCGAGCTCAGCGAGGGTCTCGTTGATGAAGAGCTCACCCGCGGCGATGCGCTCGCGCCACGCGCGCTCGTCGCTGTGCGAAAAGCGCTCGGCGAGCCACTGCGCGAGCGGACGACGATCGTCGGCGTCCGAGACGACCGCTGCGTACGTGTGTCCGCGGTTGAGGGGGCTCATCGATGCAGACAGTGTCGTCTCCGCGCGCTTCGAACGAACATGGGGACGGTGTTCAAAAGTTCATTTGTTTGGCCCAACGTGCGCCAACGAGCGCCGACTGTGCCCAACAAATGAACTTCTGAACACCGTCCCCTAACCCTACAAAACGCCTTCAGCGCCGCAAATACTCCGTCCCCTGCGCGGAGAGAAACTCTTCGTACGTCCCGTTGAACAGCTGCGCGCCGCGCGGAGAGAGCTCGAGCACGCGCGTGCCGAGCTTGCTCACGAAGTGACGGTCGTGGCTCGTGACGATCACCGTTCCGGGGTAGGCGACGAGCGCGTCGAGCAGCGCGTCGATGCTCTCGACGTCGAGGTGGTTCGTCGGCTCGTCGAGCAGCATCACGTTGTTCTTCTGCAGCATCAGCCGCGCGAGAACGAGCCTCGCCGCCTCGCCTCCCGAGAGCGTCTCGGTCTTCTTCAAGCCCGCTTCGCCGCTGAACAAGAGCTTTCCGAGCACCGACCGCACCTGCTCGATCGAGGCGTCTTCGTCGAAGCGTCGCAGCCAGTCGTACGCGGTAAACCCCGGCTCGAGCGCCTCGTGGTGGTCCTGCGCGAAGTACCCCACCAACGTCTCGTGCCCCCACACCACTTCGCCCGCGTCGAGCTTGTGCTCGCCCACGATGCACTTGAGCAGCGTGGACTTGCCGATGCCGCTCGGCCCGATCACCGCGAGCCGCTCTCCGCGCATGAGATTGAAGTGCAGGTCCGTGATGACCTTCTTCTCTCCAAACGCCTTCGAGACGCCGTTGAGCCGAACCACGTCGCGCCCCGAAGGCCGCGTGATCTCGAACTTCACGTACGGTCGCACCACGCTCGAGCGTCGCACCACCATCGAGGACTCGAGCTTCTCGATCTCTTTCACGCGCGACTGCGCCTGGCTCGATCGATTGGCGCTCGCGCCGAAGCGCGCGACGAAGTCCTTCAGCTCAGCGATGCGGCGCTTCTTCTGCGCGATGTCTTGCTCGTTTTGGAGCTTTCCCGTCGTCTTGGCCTCGACGAAGTCTGAGTAATCGCCGGTGAACACCGTCACCGTTTGAAAGTCCACGTCGGCCACGTGCGTGGCGATCGCGTTCATGAAGTGACGATCGTGGCTGACGACGATGAGCGTCCCGCGAAAATCACCGGTGAGATACGACTCGAGCCAGCGGATCGAGTCCAAGTCCAAGTGGTTCGTCGGCTCGTCGAGCAACAGCACGTCCGCCCCAGCGAAGAGCGTCTGCGCCAAGAGCACCCGCAGCTTGTACCCGCCCGCGAGAGACTTCAGCGGCTCGAGGTGCTGCGACGTGGCGATTCCCAGCCCCTCGAGCAGCTCGCCCGCGCGCGCCTCCGCCGTGTACCCGTCTTCTTCTGCGACGATCCCCTCGAGCTCGCCGAGGCGCATGCCGACCTCGTCGGTCATCTCTTCGGCGTAGAGCTTCTCTTTCTCTTGCATCGCGTCCCACAAAACGCGATTGCCCATGAGCACCACGTCCAAGATGCGCACGGCGTCGTAGTGAAAGTGGTCCTGCTTGAGCACGCCCACCTTGAGCTTGTCCGAGATCGTCACCGTGCCCTTGTCGGACTCTTCTTCGCCGGTGATGACCTTCAAGAGCGTGGACTTTCCCGCTCCGTTTGCGCCGACGAGCACGTAGCGCTTGCCGGGGTCGAAGTTCATCGTGACGTCTTCGAACAGGATCTTGGGGCCGAAGCGCTTGGTGACGTTCTCGAGCGTGATCATCGCGGGTCGCGCCTTCTGGCACCAATGCGCGCGCGACGCAACGAGCTCGACGCGGTCCTGTGCGGCGCCGTCGCGGATTTCTTCGCTCGAACGAGCGCTGATGCTCAGCGCGCGAGCCGTCGCCGAGCGAACCACGCCGTCGCGAGCGCCGCCAACACGCCCATCGACAACGTCGAGCTCTGCGGCTTTCCGACGGCGCACGAGCCGCAGCCGCGCCGCGCGTCTCCGCGGGGATCGAAGCCCGCAGGCGGCGGAGCGCTGCAATACAGCGCGTAGCCCACGGTGGCGCCTCCGCCCTGGCAGCGCTCGCTCCATCCGCGCGAGGCCATCTGTTGCGCGCACGCCGCGTCGACCCGGCCTTGCACGCGTTGGCACGTTTCGCAGCGGATTCCCGGGGTCTGCTGGCGCGCGGCCGTGCACAGCTCGACGTACCCAGGCTCCGGGGGAACGTCGGCTCTCGCCACGCTCCCCACGCTCGTCACCACCGCCACCGCGATCATCGCCGCGCCCAGAGTTCTCATCGCCACGACGATACACTCGCGAGCGTTCACGGCGCGATCGCTCGTCGATCGAGCTCGTTGTTCACGATCGTCACCGCGTCCTCGGCGTGGACGCTCACCGGGCCGAGCCCCACGCGAGTCGCGCTTCGCGCTTCGAGCAGCGCGCGCGCGGCGGGGTCGAACCCTCGGTGATCGCCGATCACGAACGCGCTCCGGGCGCTCGTCCACCGCGCCGCGCGCAGGTCGCTCGCCCCCTCGTCGAGCGCGAACAGCGCGCAATCTCCCAGCCCATCGAGCGCGACCTCGAGCCCTCCATCGCGCACGAAGACGCCGGGCCGCGCCTCGCTCCAGCCCGTGCTTCGCGCAGCCTCGAGCGACTTCTTCACCAACGCGCCGAGGCTGCGCTCGTCGGGGCGGAGAAACTTCGCCGTCGCTCCGTCGATCCGCAGCGTGCGAGGCGCGCGCGCGCCGCCCTGGAGCACCAGCAACACGCTCGAGTCTCGACGCACTCCGTGCGAGTACAAGAGCGCCGCGCGCACGCAGCGCAGCAGCACGTCCATCCGCCCCGAGCTGCTCGGAATGTCGTCGATCGAGAACTCTCCCGACGCGCTCGCGGTGGTGCCTACGATGACGAACGTGCGCGTGGGAGCCGTGCGTTCGCAGGGCGATTCAGCGTCGAGCAACAGGACCTCCGGTGCGTGGGTGCGCGCGCCGCTCGCGAGCTCGCCGCGCGATCAATCGTTGAAGAGTTTGTGTGTCGAGCAACCGAGCTGCGAGCACCGCGGATCTCCGGTCGCGCGCCGCGCGGTGTACGTTCGGCGCATGCAGAAGACTCTCATTTCGCTCGCGCTTCTTTGCGGCGCGTGCGCTTCGCCCATGAGCGCGACGGACAGCGCTGTCGACAGCGCGGCTACGGACACGACCACGCTCGATCGTACCGCGATCGAAGCGGCGACGCCCGACGCAGAGCCCGCGCCGGACGCTTCGACGCCCGATGTGACCGCGAGCGACGTCCCCGCGGACTCCTCGCCGCCGAGCGCTCGCTGCGCGCCGCTCGATGCTCCGACGGGGCGCGTGGTGCGCGTGAACCCGGCGCAGGCCAACATGCTCCCGGCGATCGTGGCCGCCGCGACGACGGGGACGACGATCCTGCTCGAAGACGGGATGTACCGCTCTTCGGCTGCGGGCGAGGCCGCGCGACGCATTCAGTTCACGACCCCAGGCGTCACGATGCGGTCCGCGTCGAACAACGCGAGCGCGGTGATCATCGACGCCGAGTACATGACCAACGAAGCGATCACCGTGCACGCTTCGGGCGTCGTGCTCGCGCACTTCACGGTCATGCGCGCCGTCGATCACCCGATTCACGTGACTCCGCCCGCGGGGTCCGCGGGCATTCGCAACGTGCGCCTGTACGGGATGCGCGTGATCGACGGCGGAGAGCAGTTCGTGAAGGTCAACAGCAACGGCGCCGACGCGTGGGTGGACGAGGGCAGCGTCGAGTGCAGCACGTTCACCATGACCGACGCGGGGCGGCCGCGGGTCGAGCGCAATCCTGGCGGCTGTTACACCGGCGGAATCGACGCGCACGGCGCGCGCGGTTGGGTCGTGAGGGACAACCGCTTCGAGGGGATCTACTGCGCGGGCGAGGGCCTCGCCGAGCACGCGATTCACTTCTGGGTCGGCTCGCGCGACACGCTCGTCGAGAACAACACGATCGTCGACTGCGCGCGCGGCGTCGGGTTCGGCCTCGTTCAAAGCGGAATGTCCCGCTCGTACGCGGACAACCCGTACCCCGGCGTCTCGTTCATCGGACACTACGACGGAGTGATCCGAAACAACGTGATCGCCGCGTCCATTCGCTACTTCGACACGGGCATCGAGCTCGATCAGGCGCGCGGCGCGCGCGTCTATCACAACACGGTCTTCGCCGCGCCGAGCGCGACGGGCTTCTTCAGCCCGATCGATTACCGCTTCGCCAACACCGTCGTGGACATCCGCAACAACCTCGTGAGCCGCGCGGTGACCCGCCGCGACGGCGCGATGGGCATGGTCGCGAACAACGGCGAAATGGCCGCTGCTGCGCTCTTCGTCGACCCCGCGAGCAACGATTTTCACCTGCGATCGACGGCAACGTCCGCGATCGACCGCGGCGTGGTCGTCGCCGAGTCGGGGCGGGACATCGACGGCGTCGCGCACGACCGCGGCGCGCCGGACTTGGGCGCGGACGAGTATCAACCGTGAAGCGCCCGCGCGGGGCGCTCGCTCGATCGTCGCGGCGGTGACGCGCTCAATACAGCCCGGCTCGAGCGAGGCGCACGCGATACAGGGCGGTGCGCGCGGTGATGTAGAGCGTTCGCGCGTCGGCGTCGCCGAAGGCGCAGTTGGCGGGCTGCATCGCGACGGCGATCGTGCCCCACAGTCGCCCGGACGGAGCGAAGACCTGCACGCCGGTCTGGGTGGTGACGAAGAGGTTGCCGTCGCGGTCGACCGTCATTCCGTCGGGGTTTCCGCTGGTGTTTGCGAGGGTGCGCTCGTTGGTGAGCGCGCCGTCAGCGCTGACGTCGAACGCGCGCACCCGACCGTCGGCCGTGTCGGTGACGTACAGCGTTCGCTCGTCCGGCGAGAGCGCGATCCCGTTGGGGCGTGACGTTCGAGCGCCGCGCCACTCGGCGGTCAACGCGCCCGCGTTGCTGCGCCGAAACACGCCGTTGAACGACAGCTCTTGCTGGCTCGCCGGGTCGATCCCGTACGGCGGATCGGTGAAATACACGGTCCCGTCCGAGCGGACGATCAGGTCGTTGGGCGAGTTGAGCCTGCGCGCAGCGCCCATCTCCATGAACGTGCTCGCGAGCGTCTCGCGCGTCCCGTCGGCGCGCGTGCGCGTGAGCGAGCGAGACCCGTGCTCCGCAGCGTAGAGCCGTCCAGCGCTGTCCAGCGCGAGCCCGTTCGAGTTGTCGCTCGGCTGACGAAACGTGGTCACCGCCGATCCCATCAACCGCCGAATCACGTTCGCCGGAATGTCCGAGAACAACAGATCTCCCTCGCTCGCTCGCCACTGCGGCCCCTCGACGAACATGAATCCGCCGCGCACGAGCTCGACCGTCCCGATCCCGATCAGCGGATCGACCGCGGCCATCGCGTCGCCGCTCCCCGCCTCCACGCTCGCCTCTGCGCTCGCCTCTGCGCGCGCGTCGATCGCAGCATCGTTGCCCGCATCGCCATCGCTCGCTCCGTCGACGGCCGCGTCTGGCAGCGAGGCGTCGAGCGGCACGAACGCATCTGCGCGGTCATCGCTCTGATCGATCGCGACGACGTCTCCCGCGTCCGATGGTTGGGTCGGTCCGCAGGCGACCAGAAGCAGCGCGCACATCGTCCATCGGGCGGTTCTCACAGCGGCGAAGGATCCTCTGTCGAGCCGCTCGCGCGCAATCTCCCGGCAGCGCTCGAAGCGATCCGTCGCCCGTGGCGAGCATGGTTGACGGGCGCGCGAAAGCGGGTCAGCGAACGGTGAACGTCTGAGAAATTCCCGGCGGATAGAAGATCGAATACATGCCCGGGGCGAACTCTCCGAGCATGACCCAGACGCCAAAGGACCTCGGCCCGCGCGGGCCGTCGCAGTCGGTGTTGTTGCAGTCTTCGACGGACAGGCGGATCGGGCTCGTTCCGGTGGCGGTCACGAGGACCATCGGATTGTTCGAGCAGCGAGCGCTCGTCCCTCGGACAAAGGCCCACACTCGACGAGGCCCCGACACGCGCGCGTCGTTGTCGCTCTCGATCGTCACGCCGTTGGCGTCGACGCTCACGGTGCCGCCCGCGCAGCGGTAGACGCGCGGCAGCCGGGTGATGTTCGCGCTGAGCGTCCCGACGCGAACGGTCTCGGCCGCGGGCTCGGCGGGCGCGGGCGAGGCAGCGTCGTTCCAGTTCACGACGTACGACGGATCGACGCAGGGGTTGCTGTTGTTGCACTCGCACGCGCGCAGCGCGTAGTCCTTCGGCCCGCGCGTCGTGACCGTCGGCTGACACCCGCACCCTGCGCCGTCGGCGACGGCTGCGATCGGCGTTCGCTCGCCGCCACGAACGACGCTCGGCGCACGAACACTACGCTCGTTGAGCGCCACGCAGCTCGCGCTCGGCGCGTCGCTCATCGGCGCGCTGTCGTTCGTCGCGCCCGCGTCGCTCGCAGCGTCGCCGCCCACCGTCGCGTCGCGCATCGCGGCGTCGGTTTCGGGGCTCACGCGCGCGCCGCACGCCGCGAGAGAGAGCAACAGTCCCAGCGAAAACACAGTGCGAAACATGACGCGAGCGTATAGCCGGATCGCCCTCCGATGGCATCCACGAATGACGGACTCGCGCGCCCGCTAGTGGATGCACTTACCAAGGCTCGCGACGCTCGCTCGGAGCTGCAGTCTCAGTTCGGCCCCAAGCGCCCGGTGTCGTCTGCTTCGAATCCACGCTCGTGCAAGACGTGATGGATCGCTTCGATCAGCGCGCGCTTGTACGCGGCGACCTGCGTGGCCGGAGCGCGCACCGCGAGGGTCCATTTGGTCCCGCCCCAGTCGAGCTCGAGCGGGCCTTCGGTCTTGATCTCGGCGCTCTCGTTTTCGCTCAGCGGCGCGAAGGTCTTCGCGTGCTTCGCTGCAGCGTCGAGGATGTCTCGCGCGAGCCCGACGCGAACCTTCGAGCGAAACGAGAGGTCCACCGCGGCGCGCGCCCAGCCGTGGGTCTTGTTCGCGACCTGCGTGATGGAGGAGTTGGGGATGAAATACGCCGTTCCGTTCGCGTCGCGGAGGACCGTCACGCGCAGGGTCATCTGCTCGACGGTGCCCGTCACCGAGCCGATCGTGACGGTGTCGCCGACGTCGTACTGGTCTTCGAGCAGGATGAAGAACCCGGCGAAGAAGTCCTTCACGATGCTCTGCGCGCCGAAGCCCACGGCGATCCCTGCGATCCCCGCGCCCGCGAGCAGCGGCTTGATCTCCATCCCGAGCTCGCCGAGCACCATCACGATCGCGAGCGAGATGACCGCCGCGCGCGTGAGCGAGGTCACCACGCGCGTGAGCGTCTCGACCCGCTGTCGTAGGTCGATCTCGCTCTCGGTCGCGTGAGGTTTCACGGACTCTTTCGCTTTGGCGAGCACCTTGCGCTCGACCCACGGGACGAGCCGCAGGGCCAGCATCGAGAGCGCGATCACCAGCGCGACCGCGGTGGCCTTCTCGATCCATCGCGCGACGTCTGCGGCGACGCCGAGGCGTTCGAGCGGGGACGCCAGGGCGAGGGCACGAAACGGGATCGCGCTCGTGGCGGGGGACGAAGTGGTAGCGCGCGCAGCGGTCTGCGCCAGCAGGGTGAGCAGTGATTCCATGGCCGAGAGATGTCCCTGCGTCTATCTCATCCCTCTCAGGAACCTGCGAGGGGGTACTCTGTCTGTGCTCGACATGCGGTGGTTCATCACAGGTGCGGATCGGTTCGTAGGGCGGTTCATCGCGAAGGCGGCGCTCGCCCGCGGGGACGAGGTCGTCGCGGTCGTGCGCGACGTCGAGGCGTCCAAGGGCGACTCGCTCAGCGAGTGGGAGCCCAAGCTCACGCGCGTCTCAATCGACTGGGACAGCGACGGGGCGGACGACGCGCTGTCCAAGGCGATGGCAGGCTGCGACGTGATTGCGCACTCTGACCTGGGAAACCCCTGGTCGATCGACCGTCGCGAGTGCGAGCGGCAGGTGCTCGTGCGCGTCGAGCAGCTGATCGACGCCGGACGACACGCGAAGGTCCCGCGGTTCATCCTGCGCTCGAGCGAGCGCGTGACGAGCTCGGGCGACCCGCGGCGCATGGTGGACGAGACCCTCGGGCACAGCGATCGGTGGCTCTCTCCCTGGGACGAAATGATGGCCGTGGCCGAGGGGCTGGTGTGCTCGCTCACCGCGGGGATGGAGGGCGTGGCGCTGCGCGCTGCGTTCGTATGGGGTCCGGGCGACGACGAGTCGCTCCCGCGCTTTCGAACGCTCTCGAAGAAGAAGCTGCTCACGCTTCCCAGCGGCGGAGACGCCTCGTTTTGCACGACCCACGCGGCCAACCTCGCGCAGGCGTTCTTGTGCGCCGCGGACGCGGGCCCCGAGATCGCGGGCAACGCGTACTGGGCGCTCGACGAAGAGATCACCACGGCCAAGCGCTTTCTCACGCGCTGGCTGGTGACGGCGGGCGAGAAGGGGCCGAGGACGGGGCTGCTTCCGTACGCCGCCGCGCGATTTCTCACGTGGATCGACGAGCGCTCGGGGGGGATGTCTCGCGCCGAGCTCGCCCTCGTCGGCGCCGCGCTCAGCATCGACACCAAGCGCACGCGCGCCGAGCTCGGCTACGAGCCCAAGCTCACCATCGACGAGGGGATGAAGGCCATGCTCTCGACGTCCGCGTGACGTCGCCGCGATGAGCGGCTCATCGTCGTAGGTGAGTCCGCCTCATCCCCGCCCCTTCTCCACGCCTGATGGCGTGGAGAAGGGTGCCTTCGCTGCGCATGCGACGCCAATTGGGGCTCGGTGATCTCGGCGAGAGCGAGAGGACCGCGGTTGCTTCACAGCGAACACTGCGTTGCGCTCGGCGTCGATGCGCAGCGAAGGCACCCTTCTCCACGCCATCAGGCGTGGAGAAGGGGCGGGGATGAGGCGGACTCACTTGCGACGATGAGCCGGACTCCCCTCGCCGTGCATGTGCCCGCCCGCTGCCCTGCGAGCGGAGAAATAAAAAAGCACCGCTGCACGTCCGCTGCCCTACCGTTGCTACCTCTCGGTCCTGGCGGGGTTCACGGCGCAGACGCCAGCGATGCCGAGAGGGTGTGTAGCCTCGATCGCGAGACACTGCAAGCCTCGCGTTCGACTCTGCTACCGTGCCGGGCCTCATGGAGAGCAAGACGAGCATGCGCGCCGTGGTCGCGCGGCTGGCCATCGCGGCGTCCATCGTCGGCGCGTGCGCGGGATCCAATCAGCCTACGCTGCGCGCGGCGCGAAGCGGGCCGCAGCGGGACGCCGCGGGGCGGACGTACTTCGAGTTTCGAGAGGTGAGCGTCTCGTACTGCGGCCAAGAAGGGCGCAACGAGCAGCAGACCGAGTCGGGCGCCCGCGATCGATTGGCGCGCCGCGCGCAAGAGATGGGCTACTCGGGCGTGCGCGAAATCGCGTGCTCGACCGGCGCTCCCGAGTGCGCCACCGGCAAGACGTGCCGAGGCATCGGCGTTCGCTACCCCATCGCCCGCGAAGGCAACGTGTACCCAGAGCCCGTGCGCGGCCCGTGCGAGCCCGCGTGCGAGGGCACCGCGACCTGCCAGGACGGCCAGTGCGTCGCGCAGTGCGATCCCCCGTGCGGCGGAGGGCGCGTGTGCATGCCCGACGCGACGTGCGTCCAAGTCGACTGAGACTGAGCTCCCACGGATGGCTTCACGCGAATCGATCGTCGCGATCTCTCGGCTCTCGCCGGGCACGCTGCTCGGGGGCGATTTCGAAATCGTGCAGCGAATCGGCGGCGGAGCGATGGGCACCGTCTACCTCGCCGAGCAAAAGAGCACCTCGCGCAAGCGCGCGCTCAAGGTGCTCAACGCGAAGTTCGCGAGGGACCCCAAGGGGCGCGAGCGCTTCGCGCGCGAAGCGAAGCTCACGGCGTCGGTGCAGAGCGATCACGTCGTCGAGGTGATCTCGGCGGGGGTCGATGAAGACACGGGCGTTCCGTGGATCGCGATGGAGCTGCTCGAGGGAGAAGAGCTCGCCGAGCGCATCGCCAAGGGGTGGAAGCCCACGAGAGAAGAGCGCGCGGATGTGCTCGCGCAGCTCGGCGCAGGGCTCGCCGCCGCGCACAGAGCAGGGCTCGTTCACCGGGATTTGAAGCCCGAAAACGTGTTTCTCTCGAAGCCCAGAGACCAAGGTCGCCCGTTCGTCGTCAAGCTCGTCGACTTCGGCCTCGCGAAGATCGTCTCGCAGCACGACCTCACGGGAACCTTCGTCGGCGCCGGCTCGCCCATGTGGGTCGCCCCCGAACAAGGCGAGAGCAAGACCGCGATCGTCCCCGCGACGGACCTGTGGCCCTTCGCGTTGATCGCGTTCTGGTTGCTCACGGGCAAGCACTACTGGCGCACGAGCAACGACGACTCTTCGCTGATCGACATGGTCCGCGAGGTCGCCGCGGGCGTGAGCTCTCCCGCGTCCGTTCGAGCCAAAGAGCTCGGCGTCGCCGACGCGCTCCCCGCGGGCTTCGACGAGTGGTTCGCGCGGTGCACCGAACGTCACCCGAGCAAGCGCTATCGCGACGGCGACGAAGCCACGCGCGCGCTGCTCGCGATCCTGCGCAAGAAATCACCGAACCGCGCGCTGTTGCTGAGCGTCGTGATGGTGGCGGTCGCGCTCGTCGCCGTGTTGATCGCGCTCTCGCGGCGATAGCCCGGCGCTCGCGCGTTTACCGATCGGTCAACCGTGAGCCGTGATGGAGCGATGCGAGACAGCGGCGCGCGCATCGGCGAACATCTCTCGCGGGAGCCGCGATGAGCCAGTCGAGCAAACCGCAGCGCGATCAGTGGCGAAAGCTCGTGCGCAGCCGCGTCGCGCCGCTCGTCGAGCGCGTGTTTCGCCCGAGGCGCGCCGACGTGATCCCCGTGCTCGCGGCGATGACGGACGTGTCCGAGTCGTGGCTGCGCGGCGAGTGCGAGCGCACTTCGCTCGAAGGGATGCTCGTCGTGCTCGACGTCGTGCGCGACCGCGACGGCGGCGCTGCGTATTGGGAGCGATTGTGCGCGCGAGGCCTGCTCCCGATCGAGTGGATCGAGGACCCGTCGCGCGTGTTCTTCAGTCACTGCGCGCGCCGAAGCAACCCCGAGTTCGTCTCGCCGCAGCTCACGCCAGACGTCGTTTCGATCTTCGAAGATCGCAGCTACCTCTCTCATCCCAAGCGCGCGCTCGACGCCCTCACGCTCGCGTGCGACGCCCCGTCGCTGAGCGCGGTCGAGTCTCTCGCGCGCGAATCGCTGCTGCGCTTCTCGCGCATCACCCATGGCTCTCCGCCGTCGAACACCGCCTGCTGGCACACGCTCCGCAACGGCGGAACGACGGAAGACCTCTGGCCCCTCACCCTCCCGCTGCTCGGCGCCCCCTTTTCGCGCGCGCTCATCGCCCCTGGCGAAATCCTCGCGGGCAGCGTCCCGTTCGATCGTCTGCTCGCGGACCTGCAGACCGCCGCGCCGCTGCGCGCCCTGCTCGATCTTCCCAACACCCGCGCGCGTCCTTCGCGCTCGCTGATCGCCGCGGCGCTCTCGTACGTCCTGCACTCGTGCGCGTGGACGCTGTTCAGCGACGCGCGCATCAGCAGCGAGACCCTCGACGCGCACTACGGCGACTTCGAAGACCCGTTCGAGCCCCTCGTTCGCGTGATCGAGAGCGGGTACTTCATCGAGCGCTTCGACGCCAACGGCGTCGCGGTGATCGCCGCTTCATTGTGAGCGCTTCTCGCGTCGTGCGAGAGTGTTCGCGATGGCGAGCAAACCCAAGGTTCCCTTCGCGTTGCACCAGAGCGTGACCGCGCTGGCAAACTTCGACGTGCCGTTCGGGCTGGACGTCGCGCTGTCTCCAGACGGCGCGCTGGTGGCAGTGAACAGCGGCGAGTGGGGAGACCGGCGCCTTCTGCTCATCGACGTCGCGAGCGGCGCTGTTCGCGACGGACTTCCGCAAGGGCATCGACGGTACGAACTACTCCCGTCGTGGTCGCCCGACGGTCAGCGCTGGGTGATCAGCGCGGGCGAAGGCGACCCGGGCAAAGCAGCTGGAGTGCTCACGGTCGGCGAGCGCGACTCGGGGACGCTCAAGACGCTGCACACGCCGAAGTTTCAGTACTGTAGTCGAAACTCACAGGCGCGCCCGTCGCCCATCGTCGAGTGGGCGGAGGACAGCGCGACGCTCGTTCAACGCACGACGACGAGGGACGAGCGCAACGGGCTGTTCACGGTCGACGTCGCGACAGGCTCGGTGCGCGAGCGGTGGCTCGCGAAGGGCCACTGCGACGTGATGGCGCACACGATTTCAACGCACGGCTCGACGCGCAGGCTCTACGCGCTGTGCGGTGACCCCGGCGAGCTCTCGGGGCTGCTCTGGTTCGACGGCGAGAGCGAGAAGCCCTCCGGGCGTCTGCCGTGGGTGTTCGGGCTGCGCTTGATCGCGACGAAGCACGGAGTGTGGGCTTTGGGGCATCCTGGCTATTGCTTCTGGGTCGCAGAGACCAAGGCGACGAAGGTGCTCTCTGCGCGAGAGTCCCGCAAAGCGCGGCTCGAAGCGCTCGCGGGGCGCGCGAAGGCCGCGTGGGACGTGGACTACTTGAACAACTACGCTCCTCGGGATTTGGATCCCGCGGGCACGTACAACATCGCGTACGGGCGCAACGGCGCTGCGGCGGCCAACCAAACTCCGACGTTGACCGACGGAGCGCGGTGCTTCGAAAACGACCTGTTCTGGGAGACCGCGTTTGCTGCGCCGTTCGGCGAGGATGGAGAGGACGGCGTGGTGGTGAGCGACGGCGTCGGCGTGTGGAAGTGGCGCGCGACGGACGAGGGCTTGGAGCAGGTGCTGCTCGCGGATGACCTGCAAAAGAGCACGCATCGCGGCTGTCGCATCGTGGGGCTCTCCGCGGCGAAGGACACCGTGGCGGTGCTGTGGAAGAAGGACGCGCGCGGCGCGAAGAGCGTCGTGAGCTTGCTGAAGGTGCGCTGACTGCGGCTCAGTCGATCGCGTAGACGTCGAGCTTGCCGCGCTCGGTGGCGACGACCAGCGTGCGCCCGTCGGCCGTGAGCACAGCGGCACTGAACGCGTCGGGAGGTTCGATGTCGACGCGCGCGAGCTCGTTCGCGTCGAAGTCGACGACCGCGACGCTCGTTGTGCCCCACACCACAGCACGATCGGTGTTGTCTGTGACGGACACGTACGGGCCGCACGTGAGCCCGTGCGCGTAAGTCGCGGTGCGTCCGTCGCTGCGAACGAACTCGACGGTCCCGATCATGGAGCCGTCCGTGACGATGCCTGCCGCGCAGAGTCCGCTGATGAAATCGCCCACAGGAGCGCGCTCTGCGCGGCGCCCTGCTCATCGTCGCGGCAGTCTCCAGTAGTACGGCGGCGCGCCGTTGTAGAGATCGCCCCACGGGGGCGCTCCCGGCGCGAAGAGCGCTTCGCGCGCGCCGAGGGGACGCCATGTCGGGTCTCTCGCGACGTCCGCTGTCTTCCACGCGCTCTGCGTGCGCTGAAGGTCGGCGATGCTCTCTCGGTTGGCCCCTCCGCGATTGCGCGGGTGTCGCGCTTGAACATCGTCGTCTTCCCAGTCGCACACCGGGCAGATCTCGAAGGTGCCCGGCGGCTCGCCGAAGACGAGATAACCGCAGCACGCGCAGGGATAGTCTTGCTGTTCTTCCGGTGCAGGCATCGTGCAAATCCCCCCACAGTCGATGGCGCGAGACACTTCGCCCGCGCGTCGTAGGCACGGGGAGTCGAGCGGGCAATGATTGTGTGCGGTTGTTATATAATCGTCTCTTGATCATACTGATTCACAATAGAGAATTCCGCCCTCATGCTCCCAATCACCCTTCACAGCGAGGCGGTTGGCGATGACTTCGAAGCTCTTTCAGACGTTGGTGGTCTCTTCTGCGGTGCTGCTCAGCACGGGCTGCGGCGCGGTGGTGCACGGGGCTGATGACGCGGCGCCCGACGCGGTCACGATGGCCGAGGCGAGCTCTCCTGCGCGCGACGCCACGGCGCGCGACGCGATGACCGTCGACAGCGCGACGAGCGACGCGAGCTCGGCGATGGATGCCGCGCAGGACGCCGCCGTGCAGGTGGACGCTGCGCAGCGCGACGCTCGACGACGCGAGGCGGGCTGGCCCACGACGAAGGGGAGCTTCTGCGAATACCCCGAGGTCGGAGCGCCGTTCTGCTGCAGCTACACCGACTCGATCCCTGGCAACGGCCCCGGTCCGCGCTGCTGCATCATCGACCCCGAGGACGACACCCGCTGCGATCCGTGCGGGTTGAGCGCGGACCGAATGTCTTGCGACCGCAACGCGCTCGATGGTTCGGTCGACCCATGACCACCCTCAGCCCCAACGGCCGATGGAACGGGCGGCTCACCTCTCGCGCCCTCCCTGACGCGAGCGAATCGCTGCGAGGACTGAGCGCGACCGACCGAACCCTGCTCGCGAACATCTGGCTCAGCCAGTGCGCGACCGAACGCAGGGTCGCCGACTCGTTCGTCGTCGTTCACCGCGCGCTCGTCGAGCTCGACGCGGACCCCGGGCTGATCGCCACCGCCGAGCGCGCCATCGACGATGAATATCGGCACACAGAATTGTGTCGCGTAGCGGCCAGCGAATACGCAGGGCGATCGCTGAGCGAGCCGCCGTTGCTGCCGATGGTGCGGCCCACGCACCCCACGGCGAGCAGCGACCGCGTGCGCAGTTGTCTCTTCGTGCTCGGACAGTGCGCCTTCAACGAGACCTTCGCGAGCGCGTACTTGGACACGGCGCTCGCGTGCGCCGAGGTGCCCTTCGCGCGCGCGGCGATTCGAGAGCTGCTCTCGGACGAAGTGGATCACTCGCGCATCGGCTGGGCGTTCGCCGCGACGCTGCCCGCGAGCGAGCGCGGTGAAGTGCAGTCGTGGCTCGTGGACCTCGCGCTGTGCAACCTGCGCGAGTGGCGAAAGATCGCGCTGCCGTCGGTGGCGAAGGGGGAGGTGGTTCGACACGGAGTTCCGCCGAGGGATCGCGTCGAAGAGGCGCTGCTCGCGGTGATCGAGGGAGTGATGATCCCGGGCTTCGAGCGCTTCGGCTTCGATGCGCGCGAGCTGCGCGCCTGGCACGCGCAGGGCGCGCCCACGGACTGAGACCCGCGCGTCACCGAGCGAGATCACTCGGGGAGACGGGAGCGCTCGCGAGGGATGTTGACCGATCGGTTAACCGGCGCTACGTACCGGTTGACCGATCGGTTAACACCCTTCGGCTGACCGCACAGAAGAGGTCTCTCTATGAATGTGATCGAGCTCGAAGCGCTCTCTCGGCTCTTTGCGCCGGGCGTGGGCGTGCGATCGCTCTCGCTCAGCGTCGCGCAGGGCGAGGTGTATGGCTTCATCGGCCCCAACGGCGCAGGCAAAACCACCACCATCCGCGCCATGCTCGGCCTCTCGCGAAGGACCAGCGGCGCCGCGCGCGTGCTCGGCGTCGACCTCGAGCGCGAGCCCGCTCGCAAGCGCGCGGTCCTCGCACAGGTGGGCTACGTCGCCAGCGAGCCCGGCGTGTACGAAGGGATGACCGTCGGCGCGATGCTCGCGCTGCTCGGCGCGCTGCACGGCGGTGAGACCCGCGCTCGCCGCGAAGAGCTCTGCCGACGGCTCGACCTCGCGCTCGACCGCCGCGCGGACGAGCTCTCGCTCGGCAACAAGAAGAAGCTCGCGCTCGTCGCAGCGATGCAGCACCGACCCGCCCTGCTCGTCTTGGACGAGCCCTCCAACGGCCTCGACCCGCTCGTGCAAAAGACGCTCTTCGAGCTCGTCCGCGAAGAGCAGTCCCGCGGCACCACGGTGTTCTTCTCGTCTCACGTGCTCTCGGAGGTCGAGCGGTTCTGCGACCGCTTCGCGCTCGTTCGCCAGGGAGCGCTCGTGAAGGTGCTGAGCGCGAGCGCGCTGCGCGCCAGCGAGCGCCGCCGGGTGCGCGCGAAGTTCGTCGGCGACGGGCCGTCTGCGCTCGCGACGCTCGCGGGGGCTGCGCCCGCCGAGGATGGCTCGCTCGAGTTCGAGACCGAGGCGGCGTTGGGCGCGTTGCTCGACGCTGCGCGCGCCGATCGCGACCGGTTGCGCGACCTGACGATCGACCGTCCGTCGCTCGAAGAGCTCGTCCTGCGCGAGTACGCGCCGAAGGAGGCCCAGTCGTGACCGTCGCTCTCCGCGCTCGCAGCGCGCAGCTTCAAACGCTGCTCTCCCACGAGCTCAGGCTCTCTGTGCGCTCGCTCGTCGGCTGGGCGGTCCCCGCCGCGCTCATGCTCTCGGTCGCCCTCTCGATGCAAAAGAGCATGAGCGAGCGGGGAAGCGCCTTCGAGCAGAAGCTCGCCGCCATGCCCCGCGAGATGCTGCTCGCGTTCGGTCTCGATCGCCCCAACCTGACCGAGACCGTCGGCTACCTCGCGGCCAACGCCAGCTTCTACACGCTGATCGGCGCGCTGTTCTCGGCGCTGCTCGCCGCGCAGCTCGCGACGAGAGAGAGCACCCAGCGCATGGGCGAGCTGCTCTTCACGCAGCCGATCGATCGATCGACCTCCCTCGCCGCCAAGGCGCTCGCCGGGCTCGTCTGCGTGCTCGGGTTCAACGCGATCATGCTGCTCGCGGCGAGCGCGACGTACGCGAGCGCCGGGGTCGCGGTCGCGCGTAGAGCGGCGTTTGTCAGCGTATTTGCAGGCAGCGCGCTCGTGCACAGCGCGCTGTTCTCGCTCTCGCTGCTCGCCGCGCTGTCCGTCTCGCGCGCGCGCAGCGCCGCGTCGATGGCCACCGGGATCACCTTCGGCCTGTACGGCGCCGCCGTGCTCTCTCGCGTCTCGGACAAGCTCTCGGGGTTCGCGAAGCTCTCTCCGTTTACCTACGCAGAGGCCGGAGCGATCGCCGCTCGCGGCTCGCTCGAGCCCAAGGCGGCGGTGCTCGTGTTGTTCGTCGTCGTGCTCTTGCTCGTCGCTCGGGTACGCTTCGAGCGAAGAGACATCGACGCGTGACGAAGCAAGAGAGCACCAGTGACACCAAGGCGCGCCTGCTCGACGCGGCGCTGACCGAGTTCGTCGAGCACGGCTACGACGGCGCCTCGACCGCGGGGATCGCCGAGCGGGCGGGCGTCGCCAAGGCGCTCGTGTTTCATCACTTCGACAGCAAGGACGCGCTGTTTCTCGCGGTGGCCGAGCGCGTGGTCGAGCGCGCCCGGGGCGAGTACGAGAAGGTCCTGCGCGAGACGCCACCGGATTTGCTCGCGCGCGTGCTCGCGTGGACCGAGCGCAAATTCGCGATGTTTCGCGAGGACCCGCGCGAGGTGCGGTTCTTGGTGTTCACGCAGCTCTCGGCCCCCAAGCACCTGCGCGACGACGTGCGAAAGCGCCTCGCTGAGATCACCCGCGACGACACGCAGCGCCTCGTCGAAGGGATGGACGCCTCGCGCTTGAAGGTCTCGCCGCAAGAGGCCGTCGACGCGCTCGAGACCGTCGCGCTCGGCCTCGAACAACGCTTGTACGGAATGTCCTCGGCGCGCTCGGTCGCGCAGATCGAAGCGCTCTCGAAGCAGGCGCGCGCGATGCTCGAGCTCATCGCCAAGGCCGTGTACCGCAAAGAGCCCAAGGGCAAAGGGCACAAGCGCCGCGACGAGGATTGACCGATCGGTTCACGCTCGTCGCCCGCGCGCTCGACGCTGTACCTTCGCGCGCGATGCTCTCGTCGAACCTGCGTTCGGTCGTGGTCCCCGACGACGCGAGCCCGCGCTGCTATCGCTGCGGCGAGCGCCTCGCGCCAGGAGCCGTGGCGATGCAGGGCTTGCTCACCGCGCCGTTCGGCTTCGAGCGCGTGCACGAGCTCGGCCTCGTCTTCGACCGAACGCGCAACGACACCCGCGCCGCCTGGTTTCACTTGCTGTGCGCGGTCGACGTGCACCCGATCAACGCGGCGCGCGTGCTCGCCGCGCTCGAGCGCGCAGACCCCGAGGTCGAGCGCGCCAGACAATTGGCCTTTCGTCGGCGAATGGCCTTCGAGTTTTGCGCGAAGAACCCGCGGCTCGCGAGCGACATCGAGCCCGCGCGCGACCCCAAGGGACGCCCCCGCGTGAGCGTGATCGTCGTCGGGAGCGCCACGACTTCGACGCGGCAAGAGTGGCTGGCGTTCGAGGCGTTTACGCACGATTTCGCGGTCGCGTCTCCGCTGCGCGAGTACGTCTTTCGCTCGCTGCGCTCGGGCGAGCTCGACGGCTACTCGATCGACCCCTCCGCGCCGATCGTCGCGGGCGTCATCGCCGCGCTGATCGAGACCAAGACCGTCAAAGCGCAGCGCGAAAAGCTGCTCGCGATGCACGAACGCAAGCTCGGCGCCCCCGTCCTGTGGATCCTCGGCGACGCCGACGAGCGACGGCGCGACGCGAAGGCCACCGAGCTTCGCGAGATCGTCGCGTCCGCGGGCTTCGACGGAGACGCGTGCCCGGTGCTCTTCTCGTCGATCGTGGACGAGGCCTCGATCGCGCAGCTCGCGCTGGCGCTCGATGAGTGCGTGAGCCCCGCTTCGCAGCCGTCGTTGACCGATCGGTTCGAGACGCTGCTCGCCTCGGTCGAACGCGCGCTGCTCGACCGAGAGTCTTCTCCCCTCGTTCAGCGGATCGCCGCGCTCGAACGTTGGCTCTCGCAGCACGACTCGGTGAGCCAAGAGCCTGACGAACGGCTGATCTCGCCCGAGCTCGAGGGGCGCGCTCGCCGAGCCGCGATCGAAGCGCTCTCGTTCAACGACGCTCGCGAGAGCGCGATGTCGGTCCTGTGGCACTTCGGCGACCGGCGCGACGTCGAGGCGGTCGCTGCGCTCGCGCGCGCGCTGCTCGACGAGCGGTCGCAGGGGCTCGCGCCGCTCTTTTTGAGCGCGCATCGATTCGTGCGCGAACGGGACGCGCAGCGGGCGCTCTCGCTGGTGATCGACGGGTTGTTTCACGAGCGCAGCGCGAAGCGACGGCGCGACGCGCTGGGCGCCCTGTTGCTCGCGAACAAAGAGCCCAACGTGCTCGCGCTGTTGCGCGCGAAGATCGCTCAGCGCCCGAAGAGCGACGCCGCGAAGGACGCGCTCGCGCTCGTCACGCAAATCGAGGCGCTGCGACCGTAGCCCGACCGAGCCCCGCGCGCTTGGCCTGCGCTCTCGCATCGTCCCCCGTGACGCGCCGCTCGCCGTGCCCGTCGCGACCGTCGCAACGCTTGTCGCGCCGCTCGCTGTGACCGTCGCGACGCTTGTCGCGACGGCGGAGCCCATCGCGTTCGCCCCCGAGCGCAGCGCGGGGCCCACGGTCGTGACGTTCCGACAGTCCCCTGCTTGCTGGGGACGCTTGCGGAGCGTGATTTGGCAGACCGATCGCACGGTGTCAGCGGAGCACTGTGCGCGGCTGCCTCGCTGCCGCGCCGAGCCCCCTGCGCTCGATGTGCTGCGCCCGATGCGCTGGGCTCTACCCCCGTGCTTCGCCCATCATCATCCCCCCCGTTGCGCGCTCAGCTCAGCGCTTGCCGCGCTTGCGCACGCTGAGCGCGATCGCGCCCGCGATGAGCGCCACGCCGTAGACCGAGCGCTGGCTCGATCCGCCGTGGCCCGCGGCGCGGCACGCGCACGCGCCGTCGCCGGAGATCGTCCCGGGGTTGGTGCCCGCGTCGAAGGGCCCCACGCCCGAGTCCGTCACGACGCCCGAGTCCGTCACGCCAGCGTCTTCGCCCGCGCGCGGAACGCAGCGGTGATTCGGCACGTCGCACATTTGGTCCGGCGCGCAGTCGCTGTCCATGTTGCAGCCGCAGCTCGCGCGCATGCCGCCCGAGGGCGGGATGCACACGCGACCGAGGCCGCTCATCTCGCAGCCGAACGAGCGTCCGCCGCGGTCGAGGAAGCACGGAACGCACATTCCGCTGGTCAAATCACAGGTCGGACCGTTGGGGCTCGAGGCGCAGTGGTCGTTCGCCCGCGTCGACGGCGTGATGCGCGCCGCGCCGTCTTCGCTCGGATCGCTGTCCGGAGCGCAGTCGTTGTCGCTGTCGAGGTCCAAGAAGTCCGGGCCGTCCGCGGCGCCGTCGGTGTTCGCCGGAGTCGCAGGCATCGCGCCCGCTTCTTCGCGGTCGAGGTCGCCGTCGCCGTCGCTGTCCGTGTCTCGGTACGAGGGAACGCCGTCCATGTCGAAGTCGTCGCCCATCGACGGGTCGAGCATGCGCTCGGTGCGCGTCGGGATGCCGTCGCCGTCATCATCGGGGTCGAGCCAATCGGGCGTTCCGTCCATGTCCGTGTCGCGATCGCCGCCGACGCAGCCGGGCATGTTGCCCATGCATCCGCCGCGCTCGACCGAGTTCGGAACGGTGTCTCCGTCGCTGTCATCCGCCGGATCGAGGAAGTCCGGACGGCCGTTCATATCGCGGTCCGTCGTCCCTTCGGCGCGGTCGGGGAGCGCGTCGCCGTCCGAGTCCGAGTCGAGGTACGAGGGCGTTCCGTCGCCGTCGAAGTCGTCGCCCGCGGTCTCGTCGAGCATGATCTCGGTCGCCGTCGGGATCATGTCCCCGTCGTCGTCCGGATCGAGCGCGTCGATCGTCCCATCGCGATCGGTGTCGCGCGGCGCGTTCTGATCGGGAACCTCCACGCCATCCCGCAGCCCATCGCCGTCGCTGTCGGGGTTGTTCGGGTTCGTCCCGATTCGGCGCTCGACCGAGTCGCGAAGACCGTCGCCGTCCGAGTCGAAGTCGCCGCACGTCCCCGTCGTGAGGTCGCACGTCTGGCCCATCGGGCAGTGCGCGTTCGTCGTGCACTGCACGCACGCCCCGCGCGTCGCGCCCATCGTCGAGCAGTACGGCTGCGACGCGTTGCGCGACTGGCACTCCATGTCCGTGCTGCACTCGACGCAGAAGCGCGAGGCCGTGTCGCAGATGGGTGTCACGCCCGAGCAGTCCGTGCTCATGCGGCACGTGCACACGCCGATCGTCGTGTCGCAGACCGGCGCGCGGCCCGTGCAGTTCATGTTGGGCGTGCCGGGGATGTTCGGATTCGTGCGGCCCGCAGAGGTCTCGCGCGCGTCCGGGAGGCAGTCGTTGTCGCTGTCCTCGTCGAGGTAGTCCGGCGTCCCGTCGTTGTCCGAGTCCGCGGTGCAGTCTCCCTCGGCCACGTCCGTGTAGCCGTCGAGGTCTGCGTCGCCCGTCGAACGTCGCGCGAGTGTTTGCAGCACCAACGTGCTGAGGAGCTCGTTGCTGTCTCCCAGCACGCCGACGGTGACCGTCTGCTGGTTGTCCGCGACGAACGGTCGAAAGTCATAGAGCTCGTCGTCGCGACGATTGGTCACCGTCGGGACAAACGCGCCGGTGATCGCGTCGCCGTCGAGGCCGATGGGCGAGCCCGCCGCGGTGCCAGGGCCTGCCTCGGCGCCGCCGAACGAGCCCGTCGTGCCGAGCGCTGCCGACGCGCGGAAGCACGCCGTCGTGCTCCACTGGTCCGCGGGAACAATCGCTGGCCGAGCGATGCTGGTATCGAGCAATTGGTCCCAGTCGTCCGCGCCGCCCGCGAGCGTCGTGAGGCTCATCGTCCCGATGCGAACGGTCGTGTTCTCTTCGCAGACGTTGTACTCCCAGTTCATGTTGATCGACGCAGCGAAGGGCTCGCCGCGCGTCGACCCCGCGGGGCAACGGTTGGCCACCGCCGCGGGCAAGCGAAGCTCGGGCGAGGTGTAGCCCGTGATCGCCGCGCCTTCGAACACCACCACGTTGCGCAGCGGCGCGTACTCGAGGTCGTAGAGGACGACCAGCGTGTGCGAGAGGTACTGCGGGTACGCCGTGTGATTCCAGTGCGCGTCGCCGCGCTCGCGCGTGGGGATGTTGATCATCGCGCCCGCAGAGACGGGGCCGACGAGCGCGCGAATCGTCGTGGTGACGTCGTTGACGAAGGTGCCCCACTCGCGTCCGCCCGCGTCCGCGGCGGTGTACGTGGGCATGCCTTCGAGCGAGCGAACGGTCGAGCGAACCCCCGTTCCGATCGTGATTTGCCTGGGTGATCCCGAAGGGCCCGGACGCACGGGGCGCACCGTCGCGCCGCCCTCGGCGTGCACCGACGAGTAGAGCACCGCGCGGCGCACGCGCCCTCCGCGCGGGATTCGAATGTGAAACGCCCCGTCGACCGCCTGCGTCTCCGTCGAGACCACGGCCCAGCCATCGACGGTCACGCCGCCACGAAACGACTCGGCCACGCCCACGCGAAGCGTCTGCGCCGATGCATCACCGCTGTAGCCAGCGACCGCCATCGCGCCCGCCGCGGCCACGCCGAGAAGCGCCCTCGAAAGCAATGGAATTCTCTTCATGTCGTTGCTCATTTCACCCAAAGGCCTCGCCGTCGATCTTCTCCCCGGTCCCGTCGCGAGACCGCGGTCGTTTGCATTTTCGATCGTGAGCGCTCGGCTCGAACGCCGGCGCGTCGCAGAGAGGCGATCCCTGCCGGTTATCAAAGTTCCCGCGTTCTTTGAAGCGCGCGATGCGCGGGGCGTCACGCACTCGCAGCCATTCGAGCGCGGCAGGGACCACACAAACACGCAATAACACCGCTCGTTTCATGGGTGACCCCGCGATGCGAGGCGGGTACCGTTAACGGCTGGCATGTCGGGACAGTCGGACGATCCGCGCAACAAGGGCTCCGTTCCTCTCGCTCCGGCGAGTCCTCCCACGCGCGTCGAGGTCATCGATCTCGGTGAAGAAGAGGCTGACGTCGAAGAGCTCGAAGCGAGCGATCCCGTCGAGATCTCCGCGCGAAGCGTCGTGGTGCTCGAAGACGCTCCGGTGTCGCCGCAGCCCAACTCCGTGCCTCCGCCGCCCGCTGGCGTGAGCATCCCCAAGCCGCCCAACGCGCCGCCGACCGCCGTTCCGGGCCTCGCCAATCGCCCCGCGCCCACGCCGCGAACGCCCACGCTCATGGGCATGCCCCCCGCCGGCTCGCCTCCTGCCGCGACGCCGACCGGAGCCCCCGTGCGACCGTCGGTCCCGCCTCCGCCACCGAAGACCGCGAGCAGCACGACCTCCGCGAAGCTCCCCGCCGTCACGCCTCCAGCGCCCGCTCGTTTGCCGAGCATCGTCGTCGACGAGAGCGCCCTCGCAGAGCCCGCGCCGCCACCACCCGCGCCGCCACCCGCGCCGGCACCTGCCGCGTCGCCCGCGCCGCCCGTTGCCCCCGTCACCGTGCCCGTCACCGTGCCCGTGACCGCGGCTCCAGTCGCAGCGCCACCCCCGGCAGCGCCACCCGCCGCAGCGCCGCCACCACCCGCGCCGCCTGCGCCGGCACCTGCCGCGTCGCCCGCTGCGAATTCGCTCGCGACGCCGCCAGCGCCGACGCCGATGCCGCCTGTCGCGCAGCAAGCTCCAACTCCCTCGGTCGTCGTCGCGCCGGACATCGCAGGCTCGATGGGCTCGATCGACGTGGCGCGGCTGCCGGTGATCGCGCCTTCGGCGAGCGATCCCATCGCGCTGCCTGCGCTCGCGTTCGAGTGGACGCAGCCCTCGGCGAAGGACGCGCTCAGCGCTGAAATCGAAGCGCTGGCCAAAGAGCAACCCGCGCGCGCCGCGCTCTTGCTCGCCGCGCGCGCGCTCGAGTCGCTGCGAACCGACGTCGCGGTGACCGACGCATCGATGCAGCGCGCGCACTCGCTCGCGCCGGACTCGCGGGCCATCGCGTTCGTGCATCGGTTCGTGGCCGAGCAGCTCGATCGTGCCCAAGAGGTGCCCGGGCTCTTGAAAGCAGAGCTTCCGCTGGTGAGCGGCGCGCGAGAGCGGCTCGCGATTTTGCTCGAGCAGGCGCTGCGCGACGAGAAGGCCGGCGCGCTCGAGGGCGTCGAGCGCGCGCTCAAAGAGTCGGTCGCGCTCGACCCGAAAGACGTGGCCGCGTGGGATCTGCTCGCGCATCACTGGCTGCGAAAGCGCTCTCCGCGCGACGCGGCGCCGGCGTTCGAAGCGCTGGCCAACGCGCTCAGCGATCAAGCGCTCAAGAGCGTCGCGCTCGCGTGCGCGGCGTCCTTGCGAGAAGCAGCGCTCGACGACGCTCCCGGCGCCGTCGCTCTCTTTCGTCGCGCCCTCGAGACGCACCCAGGAAACCTCAGCGCCTGGGGCTCGGTCGAGATCCTGCACTTGCGCTCGGGCTCGTGGGTCGATCACGCCCGCTCGCTCGTCGCGCAGGGCGCGCAGGTGGACGACGCGGGGGCCGCGCGCGAGCTCTTCGACCGCGCGGGGGACGCGTTTTGGCTGGGCGCCGGAGACATCTCCGCGGCGGTTCGCTGCTTCGAGCACGTGTTCGGCCTCGCGCGCGACGACTCTGCGCCGGTCGAGAAGCTGCGCTCGCTTCTCGAAGCCTCGGGGCGCTGGGAGGCCCTGGTCGGCACGTACGAGCGCCTCGTGCTCGTCCTGCGCGACCCGCAATCGCGCGCGTGCGCGCTCTTCGCCTTGGGCGGAATCCTCGACGCGCGCCTCAACCGCCCGGACGAGAGCGCGATGGCCTATCAGCGCGCGCTCGACGCGCTGCCCACGTTCGCCCCTGCGGCCGAGGCGCTCTCGGCGCTGTATCGCCGCCATCAACGCTGGGCCGAGTGGTGCGCGCTCGAGCGCGTCGAGGCCGAGCGGTGCGCGTCCAACGTCGAGCGCGCGGCGCGCTTCGAAGCGATCGCCGAGGTGTGCGACGGCAAGCTCTCTCGCGAAGACGACGCCGTCGCCTTGTTCGAGCGCGCCCTGGCGCTCGACCCGACGAGCGTGTCCGCCGCTTCGTCGCTGGTCCGAATCTTTCGCGCCCGCGGCGACTGGGCGCGCGTCGCGATCGTGTACGAGCGCAGCATCGAAGCGACGAAGGACGCCCGTCGAAAGCGCGCGCTCGAGTACGAGTACGCGCTGTTGCTCATCGAGCACGGCGACCCGGTGAAGGACGCCGCGCGCGGCTCGGCCATGCTGCAGAAGGTGATCGAGGGCGGCGTCGACGAGACGCTCTTGCTCTCGACCCTGGCCCGCGCGCGCGCGCAGCAGGGCGAGTGGACAGCCTTCGTCGAGGCGCTCGAGAAGCAGACGGACGCGATCAAAGACCCCGACGAGGTCGTGCGCCACCTCCATCGCATCGCCGCCACGATCGACGCCCGCCTCACCGATCCCGTCCGCGGCCTCGCCGTGTGGAACAAGCTCCTGCAGCGCTCTCCCAACTACCGCCCCGCGCTCGACGCCGTCCGCGCGCTGCACGCCGCCGCCGGCCGATGGGAGGAGGTCGTCGCCGTCGATCGCAAGATCGCCGCGCTCGCCAAGGACCCGGTCGAGGCCGCGCACCGGCTTTTCACCGTCGGTCGCGTGCTCGAAGAGCGCCTCGGCCGCGCGGACAAGGCCCTCGAAGCGCACGAGCAATCCGCGGCGAAATCCCCGTCGTTCGACCCCGCGCGCTTCGAGCTCGAGCGCTTGCTCCGCGCGCTCAACCGCTTGCCGCGGCTCGTCGAGCTCTTCGAGGCGCGCGCCGCTGCCGAGCCCGACCCGACGCAAAAAGCCTCGCTGTTGGTGCGCGCCGCGCGCATCGCCGAGTTCGGACTCAAGGACGTCAACCGCGCGCTCGCGCTGTACACGGCGGCCTCGGGCGTCGCCAACGCCAACGACCCGTCCGCGGCGCTCTGGGGCATCGCGCGCGTGCACGAGCAGCGCGGCGCGTGGCCCAAGGCCGAGGCCGCGCTCGCGACGCTTCACGCGCGGGCTCCTTCGGCGGTCTCGCGCATGCGCCTCTCGCTGCGCCTCGCGCGGCTGTACGAGCTTCGCCTGCAAAACAGCACGCGCGCCGCGGCCTGCTACGAAGACGCGATCGTCGCGCACAGCGCGGCGGCGATGCACGTGTTCGATCGCCTCCGCGTCGCCCGCGCGGACGGAGCGCGGGACGTCATCGGCCACTGGCAAAAGCGCCTCGCGCAGGTCTCGCTCGACCGTCGGCTCTCGCGCGCGTTGCTCGTTCAGCGTGCGCGGCTGCTCGAGATCGACGGAGCCGCCGCGGACGAGTGCCTCGCCGCGTACGGAGCGGCCCTCGCGCTCGAGCCCGACGACCCCGTCGCGCTCGAGTCCCAGGCGCGCTCGCTGCGAACCGCGCCCGAAGACCCGCGGTGGGCCGAGGCCCTGCGCGCGCGCTCGCTCGTCAGCGCAGACCGCGCGCTCGAGGCCCTTCTGCGCTGGGCCGCAGGCCGCGCGAGCGATCGAGCGGGACGGGACGCGGACGCCGCGCGGGACTACGAAGCGGCGCTCGGCGCGCAGCCGGACTTGTTCTCCGCCATCGAAGCGGCGCGCGTCCTCGCGTCCAAGCGCGGAGACTGGGAGGGCTCGGCGCACCTGGCCGTTCGATCGAGCGAGGTCGCCGCGGACGCGCGCAACCGCGCCGAGGCCGAGCTCGACGCGGCAGAGCTCTTCGAATCGCAGCTCGACGCCCCCGAACAAGCGGTGATCCACGCGCGCGCCGTCCTCGCGCGAAGGCCCGACCTGTCCCGCGCGTGCGCTCTCTCGGTGCGCCTCTCTGAAGCGAGCGAAGACTGGATCGGCGTGCTCGACTCGCTCGGAGCCCACGCCGCCGCCCTCACAGACCCCGCGCGCAAGGCCGTGCTCTACGCGCAGCGCGCCAACGTCGCGATCGAGCGCATCCACGACGAGCGCTCGGCGCTCGAAGACCTGCAGAAGGCCAACGCCCTCTCGCCCAAGGACGTCGCCGTGCTCGATCGCCTCGCGCGCGAGTACGAGCGCGCCGCTCGGTGGCGCGAGGCCTCGGACGCCTGGGCCGCGCTCGCCGCGGCCACCGTGGATTCGTCCGTGCGAAAGCGCGCCTTGCTCGCGCAGTCGCGCATCTGGGTCGAGCGCGTCTCGGACGTCGAGCAGGCGCGCGCGATCCTCGAGCCGCTCGCGCAAAGCGACTCGTCCGACCGCGAAGTGGCCTCGGCCTTCGCGCGGGTGTGCGCCCTTCGCGCTTCGCCTTCGGACGCCGTTCGCGCGGCGGAGCTCTACGCCTCCGTCGCGCAACAGTGCGAGGGCGCCGAGCGCGTGCGCTTCTTGCTCGCCGCGGCCGACGTGCACGCAACGCTGCTGCGCGACGACAGCCGCGCGCGCGAGGCGCTCTCGGCGGTCATGACCATGGCGATGGCGGACCCGTCGCTGATCGCGCCGATCGAGCAGCACTTCGCGCGCGACGGGGCGTTTCGCATGTTCGTCGCGCTCGCCGAGGACGCCGTGCGCCGCGCCTCGGGCCCAGCCTCGGCCACCTCGTCGGCCACCTCGTCCTCGGGGATCGCCGCGAAAGGAGCGCTGCCCATGCGCCTCGCCGTCGCGCGAGTGCTGCGCGAGTCGCTCAAGCAGCCGGGCGTCGCCGATGAGCACCTGCGCGCGGCGATCGAGGCTTTTCCCCGCGCGACCGAGCCGAGGCTGGCCAGGGCGCAGTCGCGCATCGCCTCCGATGAGCTCGGAGCGATCGCCGAGTACCGCGAGATCCTCGAGATCGACCCCACTTCGGGCCCGGCGTTTCGCGGGCTCGTCACGGCCCTTCAGCGCATCGGCTCGACGGTGAGCGCCGGCGTCGTCGCGAGCGCCGCGCTCTTGTGCGGCGAACAGGGGCGCGAAGTCGAAGCCGCCCTCGCGCTCGCGGTCACGCCCCCGCCGCGCGAAGCGGCGCTCACGCCAGACGACGCGCTCACGCTGCTCGTGGGGCACAACAACGCGCGGTACATCCGTCGTCTCGTGAGCGCGCTCGAGCCGCACTGGTTCGAGCTGTTTCCCCAAGGCGTCGAGTCCCTGCGCGGGTACACCAAAGCGCCCACGGGGATCCCCGCGCTTCGCATGCTCGAGGCCATCGCGCTCTCGCTCGGCTCGGGCGTCGCGCAGCTCTACCGCGGCCGCGGCCGCGAGTCGCTCGCGATCTTCGCGCAGCCGCCGGCGCTCGTGCTCGGCGCGGACTACTTCGGCGAGGGAGCGATTTCTCACTTGATCTTCGAGTGCGCTCGCATGAGCGCGCACGTGGGCGGCCAGTCCGTCGCGCTGCGCGTGCTCGCCCCGTCGGACCTGCTCGCGCTGCTCGAAGTGATCACCGACCCCAACATCGACGAGCCCGGCTACAAGGACATGCGTCGCCGCGCCAACAGCGTCTTGCCTCGCAAGGTGCGCAAGGACATCGAGCGCTTCATCGAAGAGAGCGGCGGCGCCAGCGTTCGCGCCGAGCTGCCGCGGTGGATCGACGAAGAGGCCAAGCGCGGGCTGCGCGCGGGCGTGGTGTTCGCGAGAGACCTGCGCACGGTGGCGCAGCTCATCGCGCCCGAGGCCGCCGGCGTGAGCGGCGAGGCGCGGCGCGAGGTGCTCGGCCGCAATCCCCTCATGGTGGACGCGCTTCGCTTCTGCGCGAGCGACGCCTGCTCTCGCGCCCTCGAGCGCGTGTTCGGAAAGACGTGAGGCTCTTTCGTCGCCGCGAAGCCGAGCAGAGCGCGATGCTCTCGCTCGCGATGGGCGCGGTCATCGGGCCCTCGCTCGCGCTCGTGACGCAGCAGCCCTCTCCCATCCCCGCGGCGGTGGGCTTCGGGCTCGCGGGCGCGGCGGTGGCCTTCGCGTTCACCGCGCGGCGATGGATCCGGCGCTACCTCTTGTTGCGCAGTGAAATCCCAGCCTCCGTGCGCAAGGTCCTCGACGAGCGCGTCGCGTTCTACCGGCGCTTGGACGCCGAGCAGAAGCGCGAGTTCGAGTGCAACGTGCGGTGCTTTCTCGCCGAGCACACGATCGCGGGGCCTCGACAAAAAGAGCTCAGCGAAGAGACCCGCGTGCTCGTCGCGGCGTCCGCGGCGATCTTGCTCTTCGGCCGCGAGGACCTGGACCTTCCGTCGAGCATCGACGTCGTGGTCTATCCCGAGGCGTTCAACGAAGAGTACGAAGTGCAGCGCAAGGGAGAGATCCTCGGGCAAGCGCACTCGCAAGGGCCCGTGATCCTGAGCGAACGGGCGCTGCGCGAGGGCTTCTCTCGCTCGAGCGACGGGCAAAACGTGGGCATCCACGAGTTTGCGCACATGCTCGACCTCGAGGGCGCGCGGTTCGACGGGATGCCCTCGGGGATGGACGGCGCGAGCGCTCGCGCGTGGGCCTCGCTCGTGCACGGCGAGATCGCGCGCATCGAGAAGCACCGCAGCATCCTGCGGCAGTACGGCGCGACGAACGAAGCGGAGTTCTTCGCGGTCGCGAGCGAGGCGTTCTTCGAGCGCCCCGCGGCGATGAAAGAGAAGCACCCCGAGCTGTACCGCGTGCTCAGCGAGTTCTACGGGCAGGACCCGGCGAGCGGTTCAAAGCAATAGAGCGCATCCCCGAACCACTGATCCCCGCGACGTCATGGTTGATGCAGGAAGCATCAACTCATGCCGCGCCAGTGGTTCGGGGATGCGGTGTAGGCCCTGCGAGAGCGCGGCGAGCATGGGGGCTGCGCCCGCGGTCGCGGCGAAGAGCGCCGCGGTGTTGCGCGCGTCGATCGCGGACTCGAGCGACGCAGCGACGGAGGCCACCGTCCCTGAGTGCAGCTCGTCGCGCTCGGGCGCTGCGGGCGGAGCGTCGCGAAACGGCGCCTGTGACCCGCTCGCGAGCGGTCCTGTGATCACCACGGGCCCCGCGGGCATCGCGAGCGAGTACGGGCACGGAACCACCGATCCGTTTGGCAGCTCGATCATTCGGTCCTCGCGCAGCTTCGCCTCGGTCCACTGCGCGATGCGCGCGAGCGCCCGTCGCTCTCGTCCTCGCGCCAGCACGAGCGCCAGCGCCGCGAGGCTCGAAGCGCAGCCCATCACGAGCCACGCGGTCGGAGCGCTGATCTCTCGACGGATCCTCGCCTCCGTCGCCGAGACGCGCCGTCCCGTGCGCAGATCGAGCGCGAGGTTGTTCGAGTAGTTCCGGAGAAAATCGCTGGTCTCGTCGTGCACCACGATGATTCCGGCTCGCTCGTGGGTGCGAAGTTGAATCCTCTGACACGGGCACATCTGGTCCGAGTGCGGCTCGAATCGAACGCGCTCGGGCAGCGCGCTCGTCCCGCTCGCCACGAGCGCAACGCACACCGATCGCTGCGGAAACCCGTAGATCCCCACGCGAACGTCTCGCACGACCTGCTCGATGCGCGCGTACGAGAGGTCGGGATCGCCGCGGTCGTCGCGCTCTCCGCCGAGGCCGCGCAGGCTCTCTCGCAGCGGCAGCGATTGGACCCAGCGCTGCATCTCGGGCGCTCGCGTCGCGCGCGCCGCGCCTTCGCATCGAGCAAGCCGCGCTGCCGCAAATGGGTGACCGCCGCACCAGCGCTGCCAGTTCGCAGGCCCCCACCCGCGCTGCCGCGCGCCCCGCCCCCGCACAGCGAGGGCGGCGGCTCTGCATTGGGAAAACAGCGCTCAAATCGTAAGCGTGGATCGCACGGAGCCGCTGCTCTGCAGCGGCTGATCGGTGCACGTGTGCGCTCTCGTCGCGTCGACTCGTGAGCCGCTTCGAGCAGCGAAGAGACCTTGCAGCGCAAGGTCTCCCTGCGATCAACGCAATCCATTCCGTCGCTGTTTTCCCAATGCAGAGCCGCCGCCCTCGCTGTGCGGGGGCGGGGCGCGCGGCAGCGCGGGTGGGGGCTGCGAACTGGCAGCGCGGCTGGGGGCTTCGTTCGCTCGCTACGCGGGGCGACTATTGAACCGAGGGGGGAATTCCCTTCGTTCTCGTCTACGATCGCGCGGCCATGAAGTTCGACGCATACCCTGATTTCGAGCAGCGAGAGATCACCCTCGAGGGTGCGACCAAGACCGTCTTCGTCAAAGGGACCGGCCGCGCGATCGTCGTGATGCACGAGATGCCGGGGATGCACCCCGCCGTGGCGGACTTCTCTCGCCGCGTCGTGGATGCGGGATTTCGCGTGTACATGCCGCACTTGTTCGGCACTCCGGGCCGGGCGCTCACGGCGGGATACAACCTCGAGACCATCGCGCGGATGTGCGTGGCGAGCGAGTTCACGATGTTCGCGACGAAGCGAACGAGCCCCGTGACGAGCTGGCTGCGCGCGCTCGCGGCGCTCGCCCACGAAGAGTGCGGCGGGCCCGGCGTGGGCGCGGTCGGAATGTGTTTCACCGGCGGATTCGCCCTCGCCATGATGGTCGACGATCGAATGCTCGCGCCGGTCTTGAGCCAGCCGTCCATCCCCGTCGGGCTCACCAAGGCGCAGAAGCGCGACCTCGGGATCGACGACGCCACGCTCGCCCGAGTGAAAGAGCGCGCCGCCAACGGCGCGTGCGTGATGGGGCTGCGATTCACGGGGGACAAGCTCGTCCCGGACGAGCGCTTCGCTCGGCTGCGCGAAGAGCTCGGGGACAAGTTCATCGCGATCGAGATCGATTCGAGCCCCGGAAACCCGCACAACATCGAGCGCATCGCCCACTCGGTCCTCTCGACGCACTTCGTCGACACCCCCGGCCACCCCACGCGCGCGGCGCTCGATCGCGTGCTCGCGTTCTACAAAGAGAAGCTCGCGTGAACCTCGCCGAAGCGAAGGTCTTCGACGGCCTCGAAGTGCGCGACGGTCACTCGCGCTTCGGGCAGCTCGACCCTTCGTTTGCGTGGAGATTTCTGGACCCATCGCAGTTCGCCGCCGCGCTCGACCGCCGGCACCTGACCGACGTCCGCGCGCTCGTGCTCGGGCCGCGCGTGACGCAACCGCTGAGCGCGGGCTCGTCGTCACCGACGCTCGCCGCCGTGCGATCGCTCTGGGTCGAGTCGGCGATGATCTCGGTCGAGTCGCTCGCGCCCGAGGTCGAGACGCTGGTGTTCGAGTCGCTCGACGACGCCTCGTGGCTCGATCGGTCGCTCTCGCGCTGGCCGCTCCGCGCGCCGTCGCTTCGCTCGTTGGTGATCGACACGTGGGGCCTCACGGCCTCGACGTTGCGGTGGTTGTACGAAGCGGAGGTCCCCTCGCTCGAGGCGCTGCACCTCGGGCTCGGCGCGGCGGAGTACGGCGCGGATCACTCGCTCGATGACCTCGCGCCGTTGTTCTCGGGGCAGCTCTTTCGCTCGCTGCGCGAGCTCGGGCTGCACTTCGCCGACATCAACCGCATCCACGGCAACCTCTTGAGCGAGCTCAGCGTCGCTCCGCTCGTCCGTCGCCTCCGCACGCTCGACCTTCGCGCCTGCTGGTTCGAGGGAACGCAGTCCGAGCTCGACCCCGCCTGGGTGCGCGACGTCGACGTTCGTTGGGACAGCGAGTGGATCGGCCCCGGAGAGCACGTCCGCTACGTCCCCACGATCGAGTGAGCGCCGCGCTTGACTCGGCGCGCTTCGATCGCGCACCGTCGCCGTCGCTCGCATGAAGCTCGCCGCTCGAGTGACGACACCCTTCGAAGCTCCCCGTCGCGTGGGGCTGTGCTCGGTCTCTGTCGTTCGCGAGGACAGCGGCGACGAGCGATCGGCGCTGATCGCGAGCGGGCTCGAGTTCGGCGACGTCCTCATCGACGAAGCTGCGACGCGATCGCTGAGCGAGTTCGAAGTGACGCTCTTCGCGCCGCTCGCCGTGGGCGAGGGCTCTCGAATTCGTGTGCGTCGATGGCACAGCTACGAAGGGGCCACGTCGACCTTGCGCGACGTGTGGTTCGAAGCGCGGCTCGCAGAAGACCGCTCGATCCTCGTGCAGAAATCCAGCCCCGCGCCGCTCGCTTCGCTGCGCGCGCTGTCTCGTGCCCGCTGGATGCTCGACTCGACGAGCGACGCCCCGTCCGTCGAGTGAGGGCCCGAACGCGCTGCGCACCGCCGCGCGCTCATCGCGCTCGCGCTCGGTCGTTGCGGCGAGCGCGCGCCTCCCAATCCCGAGGCAGATCGTAGAACCGGTTGCTGCGCAGCCAGCACAGCCTGCTCTGCCACACGGGCGAGGGCTCGTCGCTCGCTTCTCGGTCTCGCCTGCACGCCCGCTCGATCGCCGCGGTCACGCGCGGCCGCTCGCTCTCGAACTGATCCAAGATCATCGCCGCGATCAGCGAAGAGCGCTCGTCTGCGGCGTTGAGCCTCGGCCTCTGCGCGGCGAGCGCGGCCTCGCGCCACTCGTCGCGATCGCGCTGCGAAAACACGAGCGACCAGCGCCCCCAGCGCCGCAGTCGCTCGCGCCAGAGCGCCGTGTCGGGCTCGGTGTACAAGTTGGTCGTCGCGGGGCCGAGGCTTCGCAGCGCGAGGCGATACACGTTCTCCCACAGAAACTCGACGGACTCGCCCGACATCGCCTGCGCGTACATGGGGGTCGCGATCGCGATGGCGCGAAGCAGATACGGCAACAGGCGCAGCTCGCCGTGCTGCGCGACGACGTAGGCCGCGCGGTGCGCAGCGGCGCCGCCGTAGTTGCTTCCGCAGCGGTAGTTGCCGCGGCGCACGACGGGCTGCTCGGTGAGCTCGAGGGCGGCGGCCCACGCGGCGGGGCGGCCCTGCGCGACGAGCTCATCGGTCCATCGGTCGCAGCGCGGGTCCGGCGAATGCGGGGCGCGAAGGCCGCCGTTGTCGCAGCGACGAAGCTCACGAACGAGCGGGCGCAGTCGCTCGACCTGCGCGGCGAGCTCGGCGGGCACCGGAGGCAGCCTCGGCGACGGGACCGGCGTGCACTGCGCGCGGGTCTCTGCGTCGACGCCCTCGAGCGGCGCGTTGGGCTCGCGCTCGGACTCTGCGATCCACCCCGAGGCAATCGCGAAGGTCATCGCGCTCGCAGCGCTCGCTCCATCCGCGGGGCTCGCGCCATCGAGAGCGCTGGCTGCGTCGGTGGAGCTGGCGGCGTCTTCGAGACGAGCGATCGTCGCGTCCTGCGCGGTGATCACAGGCTCGACGTGCGCGGCGGGCGGCGGGCGTCGCTCGCAGCTCGCGGCGGCCAAGAGCGTGGTGAGCAAGGTCGCGGCGCGTGAAGGGAGAGGGCGCATGAAGCGCGATGCAACGCTCGTCGCGCGGCGACGCTTCCCGCGATCGACCCGCGCGCGCTGATCGGTCACGCGAACGAGCGCAGCCAGCTCAGCGCGGCGCTCTCGTTGGTGAAGAGCTTCGTCGGGGCGTCGGGCTTGTTGAGGTTGATGAAGAAGTTTCCGATCATCTCGCTGAGGACGCTGCCGATGAGCATCGCGTTGGCCCTGAGCCTGGGCGAGTGCTGCGCGTAGTACTCGCGCACGCCCGCGCCGGTGGGGCCTGCCTCGCGGAGATCCACGAGCAGCAGGCGCTTCTGCTCTCCCGCGAGCGCCAGGTACGTAGCCATGTTCTCTCGGGCTTCGGCAAGGTCCTGACGCATCCCTGGCTTGACGGTCTGCACGATGATCCCATCGTCGCGGACGACGAAGAGCGCTGTGCGGGTCTCCACCGACTTCATCGAAACTCCCGCGCAACGACTACCACGCCACCGTCCTTCGAGACTCGAGGAATCACCGTCATGACCCACGAACGAGCGCAGAGCACACCGGTCGCGATCGTCGCCAGCGAGGCTCCGCTGCGCGCCAAAAAATCCGTGTACCCCGCGGTGTTCGCCGCGCGCGTCGAGGGGCGAGAGAAGCGCCCGCTCGGCGACCTGTTCGGGCTGAAGAATTTCGGCGTCAACTTCGTGCGGCTCGCGCCCGGCGCGCAGTCGGCGCTGCGCCACGCGCACAGCAAGCAGGACGAGTTCGTGTACGTGCTCGAGGGGACCGCGACGCTCGTGACGGACGCGGGCGAGACGACGCTCTCCGCTGGGATGTGCGCAGGCTTTCGCGCGGCGAGCGGCGACGGCCACCAGATCCTCAACCGCTCGAGCGAGCCGGTGCTCTACCTCGAGGTCGGCGACCGCACGCCCGGCGACTCGGTCGTGTATCCCGACGACGACCTCGTGGCCAACCTCGTCGACGGCGCCTGGAAATTCACGCACAAAGACGGCTCGGACTACTGAACTTCACCCGCGAGACAGCGTAGTATCCCCAGCGATGACGAAGGGGACCATCGCGACGAGCTCCGATCATTCGACGCTCTCGGCCGCCGAACGCGCGGTGCTCGCAGAGGCTGTCGCGCGCGGCGAGTCGCTGCGCAAACAGACGGACGAAGCTGTCTCGGACTACGGACGGTGGCTGTTCTCGCAGGTGTTCGGCGACGACTCGACCGCCGCCATCGCCCATCGCGACGACAACGCCTTGTGGACCGCGATCGCAGACGCCGCGGACTCGGTGCACCTGCGCTTGCCGCTCTCGCTCATCGAGGCCGCGGTCTTGTGCGCTGCGTACGACAAGCGATTGAACAGCGACGGCTGGCGCGCCCTCGATTTCGGCCGAAAGTCCCGGCTGCTCAGGCTCGAGCAAGACAAGCTCTTGCGGCAGGGCGCGCAGCACGTGCTCGCGGCCAACCTCTCGGCGAAGGCCACCGAGCAGTACGTGCGCGAGGTGTTGCGAGAGCAAGGCGAGCCCGTGCAAGCGCGGCTCTCGATCGGGCGCGTGCAGAGACGGCTCGCGGACTTCTCGAAGCGCTTCAGCGCGAAGGGCTTCGCGCGACGGTTCGACCTGCTCGTGCGCGACGCCGACGAGGACGACAAGAAGGCGCTGCTCGCTGAAATCGAAGCCGCCCAGAGCGCCCTCGCGACCCTGCGCGCGCGGGTCAAAAAGCGCTGAGGCAAAACCGCCAGGTCATGCGAGATCTGCCGCCGGTTGAGTGCGGAATCGAAAAAGTTAGGCGCGCCTAACTCCGCGTTGAACGCGCTGCGTCAATGGCTTCTAGAACCGATAGCCCGCGCGCAGCGCGACCGCGCCGCTCACGCTCGTCCGCACGAGCTCGCCCGACGCCATGTTCAGCTCGGCGCGCTGGCGCTCGTGCGTGATCGCCAGCGAGAGCGCCGGCTCGACGAAGGCGTTGGGGCTGACGAACACTGTCAGCGGGGCCTCGATCGCTCCGATGTGCGCGAGCCTCGTGCTCTTCATGCTCGAGAACAGCAGCCCTCCGGCTTCGAAGCGGTAGCTCACCGCCACGCCGAGCGTGATGTTGTCGGCGAGCGGTCGCAGCAGGCCGAACGCGACGCCGGGAGCGATCGACGCGTTCAGCGCCGAGTCGGGACCGGTCGCGTTTCGAACGGTCGTGATCCCGCCGCTCACGCCCAAGCGCGGCGCGATCATCCATCCCCGTGAGATCCATCGAAGCTCTCCGTCTACGCGAAGCCAGCTCGCCGTGTACTCGCTGTCGAGCGCGACGTAGCTGTTCAACCCTGCCGAGCCGAGCAGCGAGAGCGATCGATCGACGTAGCTCCGCGCAGGAGCGAGCGAGCGGCTCGCCGTCGCTCCGATCGCGCTCGTGGGTGGCGCGCTCTGCGCGAGCGCGGGGGTCGAGGCGAAGACAGCGGCGATCGCCGCGGTGCCGAAGAAAGCGTTGCGATTCATTGCGTGTGCCCTCCGAAGTGCCGATGCAACGAAGGGCAGATCCTCGGTGATTCCGTGGTCGCGCGGTTTGACGAAGCGACGCTCGACGAAGCGCTCAGCGACAGGTTGTCAGCGCTCGCAGCGATGCTCTTCGAGCCTGGCGCCCGCGCCGGACTGCTGAAGCAGCCGCGCCTCCGCGCGCTCGACGCGCCACTCTCGGGCCGTCTCCGTCGGCGATGCGCGCGTCTGCCACGGAGCGAAGAGCACCGAGCGCACGCAGCTCGCACCCTCGGTCCACTCGAGCTCGGCGACGAGGTTGCTGCTCGTGAGCGTCGATCTGCGCGGGTCCTGCGCGATGTTCGGCTCGAGCACGATCACCGTCGCCGCGCGCGCGCCGCGCGGGCCTTCGCACAGAGAGAGGTCCGTCGTCCACGGGGCGCGCGTTCGCTCGGGCTGCGCGCGGTCGGCGCGCCAGAACAAGTGCTCTCCCACCACGAGCGACGGAGCGAGCCACCCGACGACCCCGTCGCGCTCAACGAGCCATCCCGGCGCGATCGCGCCCGCGGGCGCCCGCAGCACGACGGTCGCGCTCGGCCGCTCGGCGCTGTGCTCGAGGATCGCGTACGAGCGCGCGGGGCCATCGACGCGAACCGCCGTGTACACCGCGCGAGGACGCACGAGCCACGGCTGGTCATGGGTGCGCTCGAAGCTCCCGCCGCCGTACGCCTCGAGCGCTTGGTCCTCGGGCTCGTCGATCCAGCGCGGCCGAAGCTCGCGGTTGAGCCACAGGTGCTGCGCGCGGCCGTTGCTGTTGCGCTGAACGACGATCCCCGCCTCGCTCGCGCCCACCAGACGAAAGCCCTCTTCGCCAGCTTCGAGCGCGGTCCCGCCGTTGGGCGCGGGCAGCGGCAGCGCGAAGGGACGCTCGGCGCGAAGCCCGAAGCGCTCGACGCGCTCGCCCGTGAAGCGACAGGTCCACGCTCGCGCGCGCGGCTGGCAACGCAGCGCGAGGCCGGGCGCGAGGACAAACTCGGCCTCGGGCGCGAGCGCCTCGGGTCTGGGCAACGCGCTCGTCGGAGCGGTGCACAGCGCGCGGGCGCTCACATACGGAGCGATCATGTGCCGCGACCACGCCTCCGAGCCCGTGGACAAGGGCTCGAGCGCGGCGCCCGAGCGAGCGTGGGCGGCGCCCCGTGCGTGAGCCCACGAGGCGACGAGCTCTCGGCCGAGCGCGCACTGGTCGAGCGTGCACAGGGCGGTCGCGCGGACGCCGCGGCGGTCGTAGTCGTTGAGGGGGACCGTTCGGGCGTCGCCGTCGATCAACGTGCGAGCTGATCGCCAGCGCGCACCCTGGTCCTCGGTGAACCACGTCGAGCCCGCGTCGAGGCCGAACGCGACGCCGCGGCGGTCGTCGATGAAGCCGACGCCCACGGCGCCCTCGGGCAAGGCGCCCTCGTGAAGCGCGGTGAGCGAGCGGCCGACGACGAAGCGGCGGGCAGGGGTGAGGGTGGCGGCGAAGAGCGTTCCGTTCGAGGCGATCGAGAGGCGCGTGTGGGGGGCCGAGAGCGAGGGCGGAAGCGCGATCGCCGCGCCCGTGCGCAGGTCGAAGGCGACGGGCTCGCGCGGTCGCACCGGCGAGAGGCCCGATGGATCGCCGCTCGCCGCGCGCCACGCGACGAGCGCGTCGCCCACGATCCCCTCGACGTCCACCGCGGCGCTCGCGAGCACGAGCGGCCGAGTCGCTCCGTCGGCGCTGATCGTGCACCACTCTGGCCGCTCGCCGGGCGGTGATCGTCGCTCGCCGCACGGGCCCGCAACGACGATGAACCGACCCGCGGGATCGACGGCGAAGCGCGCGCCGCTCTCGTTGAGCGTGACGCTCGAGCGCTCGAGCCTCACTCCTTCGCCCGCCAGGCTGCGAACCTCCGCCGCGGGATGATCGATCGTCGCGATCCACAGCCGCTCGCCGCGCTCGGAGCGGTGACACAAGAGCGCCATGCGATCGCCGAACGGCCGCACCGCACACGCGTCGCTCGCAAGCGCTCTCGGCTGCATCCGACGCAGCTCTCCCGTGCGCGCGTCGGTCACGACCAGCGCGCGATCCATGGCGGAAACGCGCGCGCCGTGCGCCTCCCACCGCTCGCCGAGCGCGCTCGGGTCGCTGCGCGCCATGGCCGCGAGGACCGCGCGCAGCGTGACGGTCTGCGCGGGCTCGATCCGGCTCGGCAGGCTCGCGCGCGACGAGCGCTGGCACCGCGCGTCGATCGCGTACCGACGCGCGCCGCTGATCACCAGCGCGCCGTCATCGAGCGAGAGCTCGGAGAAGAGCTCTCGCGGCTCGCTCACGGGGCTCCACTGACGCGCGCCGTCGCTCGTGCACAGGGCTCGACCGTCTTCGAGCAGGACCACCCCGTGCGACTCGCTCGCGAACAGCGCCGCCACGGGAGCGTGCTCGAACGCGATCTGCCGCAGCGCTCCTCGCGCGTCGAACAGCCACAGAAACTTCTGCGCAGGCGAGGGCAGCAGCGCGAGCGCTCCCCTCGAGACCATCGAGTGCGCCGAGCTCACCGCGAGCGTCCTGCCCGGCGAGCCATGGAGCACGTGCATCCCCGAGCGCCGCAGGCGAGCGGGCGTCTGCGCGAGGGTCCGCAGCGGTCCGTCGATCGTCGCGCTCTCGGCGATCACGCCGCGCTCGCTCGCGAAGAGCCACCGCTCGCCGACCTGCGCGGCGGCCACGATCGCGCTGTCCATCGTCGAGTCGAGGGCGGCCCAGCGCTCATCGATCGCGACGAATCGCTGCCCGTGACCGAGCGCGAGCTGCGGGGACTCTCCGTGCTCGATCGCGGCGACGAGCCAGCCGGGAACCACCGGTCGAACCGCGATCACCGGCGCAGAGGCGATCCCGCGGGCCAGCGGTTCGGGGACGCGGTCGAGCGATCGGCTCGTCGCGCAAGAGCCAACCACAACGCCCAAAACGAGCGCGGCGCCGAGAGAACCCGCTGATCGTGCCATCCGAGCGCACCGCGACAACGACGGGCGTCGGACGTTCGAAAATTGCGCACGGACCTCCGGGGCGCTGCCGCCTCGCGCGCGGTCGGGCTACGCTCAGGTTGGAGCTTGTTAGAGGACTGGTTTGTCCTTTGCAGGTATAACTCGAGCAACGATGGCATTCGCGCTCCCCGTGCTTGCGCAAGAGCAGCCCTCAGCGGTCGTGGTCGCTGAGCGAACGAGTCCTCGGTCCGTGAGAATCTCCGTCACCGACCGCTGCGACATGGCTTGCCTCTATTGCAGACCGTCGCTGAAGGACGGCTACGTTCCCGCGGAGGATCGGCTCGACGTGGAGGCGTGGGAGAAGCTCGTGCGAGCGCTGGTCGCGCAAGGCGTGCGGCGCGTGCGCATCACTGGCGGCGAGCCGCTGTTGTTTCGCGAGGTCGTCGAGGTGGTCCGTCGCATTCGAGCGCTGGGCGTCGAGGATCTTGCGCTGACGACCAACGCATCGCGGCTGGCTGCGCTGGCGCGGCCGCTTCGCGAAGCGGGGCTCGCGCGGATCAACGTCTCGCTCGACTCGCTCGACGCGGCGCGCTTTCGTTGGATCACCCGCGGGGGCGCGCTCGACGAGGTGATCGAGGGGATCGACGCTGCGCTCGCGGTGGGCTTCGACGAAGTGAAGACCAACACGGTGGTGCTGCGGGGGCAAAACGAGGACGAGCTCGAGCGAATCACTCGGTGGGCGTGGGATCGCGGGATCACTCCGCGGTTCATCGAAGTGATGGGGGTCGGCGAGGGCGCGAAGCTGTTTCGCACGGACATCGTGGGCTATCGCGCGATGCGCGAGGCGCTCGCGCACTTGCTCACCGACGAGCGCGCGGAGGTGCAGAGCGATCGAGGGCCGGCCAAGTACGTTCGCTCTCGGGATCTGCGGCACAGGGTCGGGTTCATCACGGGGACGACCGAGACGTTCTGCGACGGCTGCGATCGATTGCGCGCGAGCAGCACGGGCGTGTTGCGCGCGTGCCTTTCGAAGAACGACGGCGTGGACGTCTCGGACGCCGCGCGCGCCGGGGACGATCAGGCCGTCGCGCAGGGGCTGAGCGACGCGTGGGCGATGAAGCCCGACGGCCACTGGAAGGGCTGCACCGAGCGCACCGCCACGGCGGTCAACATGCGCGCGACCGGCGGTTGACCGGCGGCTGACCGACGCCTCTTGGCCCGTCACACGCTCGTCACACATTCGTCGCGTCGTACGCGGGACACTCGATCACCCTTTGGCTCCATGGTTCGACGTCGATGGCGCTTCGCTGTGGCTCGCGCTCTCGGTCGCGACGACGAGCACGGCTGTCTCCGTGGCGCTGGGGGTCGCGCTCGCGTTTGCGCTCGAGCGATGGCGTTCGCGCGCGAAGCTCGTCGTCGAGGCGCTGGTGCTCTGGCCGCTGGTGCTTCCGACGACGGTGCTCGGGTACTTCTTGCTGGTCTTGTTCGCGCGAGACAGCGCCCTCGGCCGCGCGGTCGAGTCGCTGACGGGAGCGCCTCTCGCGTACACTCCGCGCGCCGCGACGGTGGCCGCGTGCGTCACCGCCCTGCCGCTCGTCCTGCGCGGAACGCAGCGCGCTCTCTCCTCCGTCGACCGCTCGCTGCTCTTCGCCGCGCGCTCTCTCGGCGCGAGCGAGTGGTACATCGCGCGCACGATCACCGCTCCCTTGATCGCGCGAGGGATCGTCGCCGCTTCGCTGTTCGCCTTCGCGCGCACCCTCGGTGAGTTCGCGCTCACGTTGATGCTGCTGGCGCGGCTGCCCCAAGCGCACAGCGCCTCGCTCGCAGCGCTCGATCTGGCGCGCTCGGGACAGCGGCCGCACTCGGGGTCGCTCGCGCTGGTGCTGGCCGCGCTCACGTTGGGCGCTGCGCTGCTGATCCAGTGGCTGGGCACCGCGAGGCTCGGGCCGGCTGAGCCGAGCCAGGGCACGGACGCGCGCTGAGCGTCACGAGCGCGAGGGCGCGATCTCTGCGCATGTCGAAGGCGCGGCGCGCGTGGCACGCTCGCGTTCATGTCCACTGCGCGCAACACTCTTCGCCTCCGCGTGCTCGGCAGCGGCGCGGGCGGCGGCCTCCCTCAATGGAACTGCGGTTGTCCCCCATGCCGCTCGGCTCGCGCGGGCGACGGGCGCGTTCGTACACGCACGCAATCGTCCTTGGCCGTGAGCGCGGACGGCGAGCGCTGGGTCCTGCTCAACGCCTCGCCCGACGTGCGCGTGCAGCTCGCCGCGTGGCCCGCGGCCGCTCCGGCCGAGGGGGTGCTTCGCGCCTCGCCCATCGCCGCGACGGTGCTCACCAACGCAGACCTGGATCACTGCCTGGGTCTGCTCATCCTGCGCGAGGGCGGAGCGCCGCACATCTTCGCGACCGAGCCCACGTTCGAGGCGATCGAGAAGGGGCTCGGCGTGCTCACGGCGCTCGCTGCGTATGGGCCCACGAAATCAACGACGCTGCCCATCGATCAGCGCGAGGTCGCGATCACCGATCGGGACGGCGTGGACACGGGGGTGCGCGTGAGGGCGTTTGCGGTGACGAGCAAGGTGCCGCCGTACGCGCAGGCGCGGGGCCTCGGAGCGCAGCGCGGAGAGCTCGACGGGGACACGATCGGGCTGCTCGTTCGCAGCAAGGACAGCGATCGGTGGCTGGCGTACGTGCCGGGCGTGCGAGAGCTCGACGAGCGGCTCGCGGGCTTTCTCTCGCAGGCGAGCACGATCTTCATCGACGGGACGTTCTGGCGGCAGGACGAGATGACCTCGATGGGGCTCACGACGCGAGACGCGAAGGTGATGGGCCACGCGCCGCTGTCGGGCCCAGAGGGGATCATCGCGTTTCTCGCGAGATTCTCAGGAGCGAATCGCTGGCTGGTGCACATCAACAACACCAACCCGATCCATTTCGAGCAGGGCGCCGAGCGCCGCGAGTGCGAGGCCGCGGGCGTGCGAGTGTCCTACGACGGGCTCGAGCTCGACGTGTAAGTCACCCGCGACGCGGTCCCCTTCGCGTCGCGCGGCGTGTTTTCGAGCCGTGAGCGGCGATCACGCTCGCGAGAGCGTGATCAGCGTTGCATCACAGCGAGCTGATCGGCGTGCAGCGCAGGGCGACCTGCTGGATCGCGGCCGTCGCGCGGATGTCGATGCCCGTCGCGAGCGAGCCCGTGGCGCAGTTGCTGTTCGCAAACGCGCCGACGCCCGTCCCGAGCAGCGCCGTGTTGCCGGTGGCCGTGTACGTCGCGGCGCCAGCGAGGTCGTTGCCGAGGCGCTGGCACGAGAGCGCGATCGAGCCGAGGTACGTGCCCGCGGCGTTGTTCTGCGTGAACACGCGCATCGGAGCGGCGCCGTTCGCGCACACGCCGGTTGCGGCGACGTCACCCGCGACCGCGGTTCCGCGGAGCGTGAGGTTGGTGTCGGTTCCGCTCGAGTACGCCCACGCGCCGGTGCCGGTGAGGCCGTTGTACGGGCGGCAGACGACGGCGAGTTGGTGCAGGCCGGTCGCGGTCGAGCGAGCCGTGACGCCAGCGAGGATCTGTCCCGCGGGGCAGTTGTCGCTGAAGGTCATCGCGGCGGCGTTGGCGACACCCTGGTAGGGCAGCGCCGAGGTGCCAGCGTTGTTGACCGTCGCGCGGAAGGTGCGGAGCTGCTCGCAGCGCAGGCCGAGAGCGTCGACCGCAGCGCCGGTGCGCGAGGCGAGGCCCATCGCGACGCGGTTCGCAGGGCAGGCGACCGAAGCGAACGCGGTGCCGGCGGTGCCGCCGACGGGGACGATGTTGCGCGAGGCCGCGGGGATCGTGACCGTGTACGGGCCCGTTCCGGCGACGTCGACGCGCGAGCACTGGAGCGTGAGCGACTCGAGGACCGTGCTCGCGCGACCGGTGATCGCGGTGAGCGCGTAGCCCTGCGGGCAGCGGCGGAAGTTCGTCGCGCCCGTCGAGGTTCCGCGAAGCGTGAGCATCGCGCCGCCAGCGGTCGGGAAGGACATGCGCGCCGGAGCGCCGCCGAGCGTCGCGACACCGCAGACGCCCTGGATCGAGCGGAGCTGACCCGAGGTCGCGTCCGCCGTGACGTTGACGCCCACGATCACCTGGCCCACGGGGCAGTCATCGTTGTTCGCCACGCCGCCCGCGCCACCAGCGAGCGCCGTCGCCTGCACCGGCTGCTGCGCGGCCGGGAAGGTGTTCTGCGGAACCACTCCGCAGCCGCTGTTCGAGCAGGTCAGACCCGCGCCGCACGCGTTGCCGCAGGCGCCGCAGTTCGCGTTGCTGTTGTTGAACGACGAGGTGAGAACGCACGTCCCGCCGCAGAGCGAGTACGCGTCGTTGCACGCGCCGAGCGAGTACTGCAGCACATAGCGGCCGAAGTTCGTGCTCGAGTAACCGTCCACGTAGAACACGTGCAGGCCCGCGCCAGCGGGGAGGTTCGGGACCACGTTGGATCCGAAGTTCGATCCGCCAGCGATCTGGCACTCGCCGTTGCCCGCGTCGTCGTTGCACACCGCGGCCGCGCCCACCGAGCGCTGCTCGACGAGCGTGTCGAAGTACGAGCCGCACGTCGAGACGTGCAGCCGACGCGCCGGGTCCGCCGGGCACGTCATGAAGTAGAACGCGTCTTCGCCAGCAGACGTCGCCGAGCCGCAGCTCTGCGCGACGCCGTTGGTCGCCGTGGTCGAGCCGATCACGGTCTGCGTGGTCGTCGTCGGCGTGATCGCGGCCACGTCGCCCGCGCCCGCAGGCTGGATCGTGTAGCGCATGGTGAACGCGCCGGTTCCGCCAGCGGCGTTGCCCACTTCGATGATCAGCGCGCCGACGTCGGCGACGATCGCGGACTGCGACTGCATTCCGCCGCACGCGTTGTCGTTGCACGACGTGCTGCTGCCCGCGCCCACCGGACGGAAGCCGACGACGGTGTTCGTCGTCGAGCCAAACGTCTCGACGTACACGATCGACTTCGTGATCACGTCGATGCGGTAGTACACGGTGTTGTTCGAGCCCGCGCACGCGCCAGCGTCGTTCGCCGCGCCCGCCGTGCTGCCCGTCACGAGGCGACGGGTGTTGAGCTCGAACGGAAGCACCGCAGCGGTGCCCGGCGTGTCGTTCGACGGACGGCACATCCCGGTCGTGCACGTGGCGTTGGCGCCGCACACGGTGCCGCAGGCGCCGCAGTTGTTGTTGTCCGTCTGGAAGTTCGTGCAGAAGGACATCGCGCCCATGCCGCACATGTTCGGCGTCGCGCCGGTGCAGCTCGCCTGGCACATGCCCGCGGCGCACACGCGACCGGCCATGCAGACCGTGCCGCAGGCGCCGCAGTTCGCGTTATCCGTCTGCGTGTTCACGCAGGTCGAGGTCGCGCCCATGCCGCAGCGGGTCTGTCCCGCGGGGCAGGTGCACACGCCGGCGTTGCAGCTCTGTCCAGCGCCGCACACGTTGCCGCAAGCGCCGCAGTTGTTCGTGTCCGTCTGGGTGTTGACGCACATCGCGGGCATCCCACAGGCGGTCGAGCCCATGGGGCATTGGCAGGTACCCGTCACGCAGCCCTGTCCCGCGGGGCACGCGTTGCCGCACGAGCCGCAGTTGGCGTTGTCCGTCTGCGTATCGACGCAGGTCTGGCCCGCGCCCATGCCACAGATCGTGCGAGGAGCCATGCAGTCCACGCGGCACGCGCCGGCCATGCACGTCTGTCCCATCGGGCAGGCGTTGCCGCAGGCGCCGCAGTTGGCGTTGTCCGTCTGCGTGTTCACGCAGGCGCCGCTGCAGGTCATCTGCCCCATCGGGCAGGTACAGACGCCGGCCAAACAGGACTGGCCTGCGGAGCACGCGTTGCCGCAGCCGCCGCAGTTGGCCGTGTCCGTCTGCGTGTCGATGCACATCCCCGAGCACGCGGTCTGTCCCATCGGACAGGACACGTCGGGCATGCTCATCGCGTCCGTCGTGTCCGCGTCGGGCATGCTCGATCCATCGGGCATGTCTGCGTCGGGCATGCTCGACCCGTCGGGCATGCTCGATCCGTCCGGGCGCACGCCGGTGTCCGCGACGACGTCGGGGCGCGGGCCGGTTTCCATCTGGGACGCGTCGGTCCCAGCGTCGGTGCCGGGCTGCGGTCCGCCACATGCGGCCGCGGCAGCACTCAACAGCAAGAGCGTCTGCAAGCGTTTCATCAAAGATCCTCCTCCGAGGCGAAGACACTTCGATCCTGCACGCACTCATGCACGACCACTCGAAGTGTCGCGGCGGACACTATCAGCTCGCGAGAAATTCTCTACTGGACGCGGGCCTCAATCGACGCGTCGAGATTACGCAGATCGTGCACTTTTCCAGGCAAAGTCAGCGTCGATGTGGAGCGTCTCCCCGCTCGCGGCTGACCGCGCGCTCCTCGTGAACGCAGTGCGCTCGGCGCGTTATCGCTCGTCGAGGGCGAGCGCGCAGTCGCGCAAGCTGTGTTGCGGAGCGAACGCGAGCTGCTCCCGCGCTCGCCGGTCATCCACCATACAAACGTACTTGATGTGATCGAGCTCAGGTGACGGAAAGCTGGACAACCTCCAGCGAAACGCCGCCGCGAGCGCGGTCTTCGCGAGCGTGTACGGGACGCTCACCGAGGGGCGGCCCACCGCGCGAATGAGCTTCGAGAGCGAGACCGGGGCGGGGCCTGCGAGGTTGAAGATCCCGCGCGCTCCGGGCGTGATCGCGCGCTGGATCGCGCGCGCGACGTCGTCCTGATGGATCACTTGCACCATCGGGTCGAAGCCCATGAGCGTGGGGATCACCTCGAGTCGAAGGTAGTTCGACGGGGCGTTGTGCACGCTGCCGAGGATGTGGACGGGGCGCAGGATCACCGTCTCGCACGCGGTGTTTCGCCAGAAGAAGCTCTGGGCGAGCATGTCCACTTCGATCAGGTCGCGGATCTCGTGAAAGCGCGCGCTGCCGAGCAGCGGCGCGTTCTCGGGGAGAAACTGCGGGTTGTCCGGCTGCGGTCCGTACACGTTCGCGCTCGAGAGAACGACGAGCTTCGGGACGCGGTACTGCTCCATGTACTCGAGCATCTTGCCGAAGGCGACGACGTTCCACGCGTGGTGCTCGGAGGGCGAGACGCGCGGGTCGTGCATGATGCCGAGGTGGACGACGGCGCTGATGTTTCCTGAGCGGAAGATGTCGCGCATCTTCTTGCGACGGATGTCGATCTGGTGAAACACCACGTCCCGCGGTCGATCAGGGAAGTCCCTGCGATCGATGCCCACGACGGGCCGCTCGCGGTGCAAGAGGCGACACACGGTCTTTCCCAAGCGACCGACGATGCCCGTGACGAGAACCGCTCCCTCGCTCATGCGACTCACTCCACGAAGCGTCGTCCGAGAAAGCTCACGAGCACGCCGGGGTTGTCCTTGAAGAACCGCGCGAGCGCCACGCGATCGACGAAGAACGCGCGCCCGCGCCCCACCACGCGCGCCGTGGTCTTCACCGGCGTGTTCAAGCGAATCGCGTCGAACTCTCCCACCATCGCGCCGGTGTTGAACGGCGCGAGCGATCCGTCAGTCCCCTCGAGCTCGAGCTGCGCTTCATCGAGCAGCACCGCGCCCGCCGCGGGCCCGTGCGCGGTCCACAGGACGTCGCCCGCTTCGAGCGTGCGCGACTCCATGTGCGATTGCAGCACGGTCTTCTGCCCCGAGCTCAAGTGCGACAAGACGCTGTTGCGATCGAAGACCTCCCACGATCGCAGCTCGCGCATCTTCGCGAGGCGCACGAGCCGCTCGGGCACGTCCGTCCCTCGCAAGAGGTAGAGAAAGCCGTAGCGGTCGATCTCCAAGAGCTTGCAGTCCGTGCGCGCGACGACGTCCGCGGTGCGCGGTTGATCGAGCACGAGCGCGGTCTCGCCGAAGTAATCACCGGCGGAGTAGCGCTTGAGCTCGACGCCCTCGGCTTCGACCGCGCACACGCCCGAGGCGATCGCGTAGAAGGTCTCTCCGCGCGAGTCCTTCTGGATGATCTTGGTGCCCGCGGGAAACGTCCGCATTTTTGCAGCGCGGAGCAGCTCTCCGGCGCGCGAGAGCGGCAGCTCGCGAAAGATCTCGACGCCCGAGAGCAGCTCGAGCCACTCGGCGGCTTCGTCGTTGGGGGAGTTTTCGACGGGGATGCGAATGGTCTGTTCGAGCCCGACGCGCGCGCTCTTGAGACCGCGGTCCTTGGGGAGGTCCTTCTCGGCGATGTGCACGAGGTACAGGCGCTCTTTGTGCTCTTCGGGCAGGTCCGCGAGCACCGTCGCGGGGGTGTGCAACGGAGGCACGCCCGCTTCGTGAATGACCACCGTGTGATGCCACGGAAAATCAATGAGATCCTCGCAGCGCTCGCTCGAGAGCACGCCGAGGTCGCGCAGCGCGCGCAGGCGCTCGGGGTCGTAGAGGCTGTCGCCCGAGAACGCGAGGCTCTTGTTGCCGTAGAACACTTCGAAGCCGAGCGCGGGGATCGAGTGCAGGGTGTAGAAGAACCAGATCTCTGCGCCGTGCACGCGCACGGGCGCGCCGATCGTCACGGGGTTGAAGACGAAGGTGCGGCGCAAGAGGTCTTCGCCGATGCCCGAGAGCGCGGCGTACTTCTTCACGAACGAGCCGACGATCGTGGGCGTCGTGTAGACGTTGATGCGCTCTTCTTCGAGGATCTTCTGAAACGTCCCCGAGTCGTGATCGGCGTGGCAGTGCGTGAGGATCACTCCGTCGATGAGCCTCGCGGGGACGCCGCGCTCGCGGAGGTACTCTGTCGCGTCGACCGGGGGATCGACGAGGATTCCGCGCTTTCCGACCCAGAGGATCACGCCCGTGGTCTTGCCTGCGGGGTCGAAGCCGTGGCTCGAGCCCAAGACGGTGACGCCGAACTCGGGGGGCTCGAAGGGGATCGTGTCGGGGGCTCCGCGCGAGCGCTGCGCGAGCTCGACCTTGTGCGGCGTGCGCGCGATGAGCGCTCCGTGGTCGATCACTTCGATGTGATCATCGACGCGGCGCACGAGGACGTCGCTGTTGATCGCGCACTCGCCGTTGCCGTCGAAGTGCAGAAACTCGACGAGCATGTCGACGTCGAGCCGCGAGCCGTCGGGCATGCGACGAAAGTGATTGCTCTCTCGTGCGAAGTCCGGCCTCAGCGCGGGCGAATAGTCCGCGGCGAACTCGCTGTCGCTCGGCATGATGCTCGGGCCGAACAGCGCTTCTTCGAACACCGAGCGCACGCGTCGCTCGTCCGCTTCGCTGTTGACGAGCAAGCGGATCTTTCGCTTGAGCGCGAAGAAGTTGAAGTACGCGGGAAACTCGCACTCCGCGACGTTGACGCCGCGACGTCGATCGAACAGGTGCCGAGGCAAGACGTAGAGCGTCGGCACCGCGAGGCCGCCGGCCATCGAGTCTTTGATCGTCTCGGGAGGCAGGCCGACCTGGATGGGGCCAGCGGAGGTCTTGATGTACCAACCGCCGCGCGGAAGCGTCGTGACTGCGTCGCTCACGATTCGAGACGCTATCACGGCGAGCGATTGAAACAGCGAAGCGCACGATCTCCGCGCGATTGCTGATGCACTCGGTCACTCGATTATGTACCGTCACCCAAGGCATCGATCGATGAAGGGTCGCGCACACGAAATGGTTCAGAGGTTCATGGCGCGGTTCACTGCGACGGACCTCGCGTTCATTCGAGCGCGGTTCATTCTGCGGGCGCAGATCGAGCCTGAAGAGATCAGCCCTGACGCGGACGACGTCGAGCTCGAGCAGCGGCTCGAGGCGGTGATCCGCGAGCTCGAGCGCGAGGTCGAGCGGCTCAACGCCTCGGGCTCTCGGCGATCTGCGGGCGCTGTGGGGACGTCGACCTCGACGCTCAAGCCGTTGAAGAAGCCCTAAGTTTCGCGGTGCAGAACAGCGGGCATGGTTTTCGAACGCGCGAGTGAGCGACGGCTCGCAGCGGCGTTGCCGAGAGAGTGGCCCCACCGGCGCTGCTGCGCGCCCGGTTCGCAGGCCCCCACCCGCGCTGCCGCGCGCCCCGCGTAGCGAGCGAACGGAGCCCCCACCCGCGCTGCCGCGCGCCCCGCCCCCGCAGAGCGAGGGCGGCGGCTCTGCATTGCGAAAACAGCGACGGAATGGATTTCGTTGATCGCTGGGAACCCTTGCTCTGCAAGGGCTTCAATGGATGCGATCGCGACCACGCGCTGAGCGAAGCGGCTCCGCCGAGCACGGTTTGCTCTGAGCATTCGCGTTGCGTCGCGCGGTGTTGTGTAGAGAGCAACTTCGAGCGTTCGCGTTGCGTCGCGCGGTGCTGTGTGGAGA
>JAXLYJ010000020.1:0-155987 GCA_046351515.1 Polyangiales bacterium | reverse complement strand
TCAATGCAGAGCCGCCGCCCTCGCTTTGCGGGGGCGGGGCGCGCGGCAGCGCGGGTGGGGGCCTGCTCACTGGCCGCGCCGGTGGGGCCGCTCTCTCCTTCGCTCTGCAGCCTCTCCGCTGCGTCCTCGAGACGCAGCAAACCGCTCACGACTCGAAAATTTCCCTCCTGCGGAAGCAAAAAACCGCTCACGACTCGAAAATTTCCCTCTCGCGGAAGCAAAAACTCGCCTCGAACGCGACTTTCTCCGACCCGCGGACGCAAAAGATCCCTTCCCGCCTGGTTTTCTCCGTCCCGAAGACGCGCTTCGAGCCGCTCGGTCGCTAGAACCACGTCTCCCATCGGCCGCGATCGAGATGAAACCCGTGCAGCGTCACGGACACCCGATCGATCTCTCCGTCGAACTCTTCGATCTGGTGCAGCCGGTAGCTGTCCATGAGCACCGCATCGCCAACCCCATAACGAACGAGCGTCGGCTCTTCGTCGCCCGGATCATCCTCGGGGTGCACGGGGCTCCACACCTGCAGCCCGCCGCCATCGCTCGGTGGCTGGAGCATCACGACCAACGTGATCGCTCGCACGCGCTTGGCGATCTGGTGCGGCGTGAGCCCCTCGACGTCGAAGTGCACCACCCCGCCTTCGCGCGCCACTTTCTCTCCCGCAGGAAACACGTGCACCGCTGCTCCGCAGTACCCGCGACGCTGCGCCGCGACGCCGCCCACCATGCGCCCATACAGCTCTCGCATCCGCGCTTGCAGCCCCGGAACGACTCGTTCGACCCGCCCGTTCGACCGCCCCGCGTCCGCGAAATACTCCGCGGATCGCCCGCTCTCGACGTGCGTGTAGAACGCGCGCCCGAGCGCAAATTGCTCGCCGCCGAAGTCCTCGGTCCACTCGTCGCGCGCGTCGTACACCGCGCGAACGAACGCCTTGCACTCGTCCGCTGCGAACAGCCCTCGCACCACCACGGCGAGCGACGAATCGAGCGTCGCCAACAACGACGGACGGTCGTCGCTCTGCCACTTCGCCGCGGAGATATCGACGATTCGCCTTTGAATTTGCTGCTCGATCGAGTCGCTCACAAAAATCTCTCACGCTCTCTGTCACGCGTCGCGCCTCGCTGGCTAGTGGGCTTCAAGAGGTTCGCAATGACGACTGTGATGAATGCTCGCTGGGTTCGTGTGGCGATGTTCGCGCTCATGGGAGCGCTCGTGGGCGGCGGAAGCTTCGCTGCCTATCGCTACACCACGGCTTCCGATGACTGCTGCTACGAAGGCTCGCCCTGCTGCCACCCTGGCGCTCCCTGCTGCCAGCGCTCGCACGGCAGGCACTGAGCCTCCATCGCACGGTGTCGCTGATAGGAGTACACTTCCCCGCGCGATGGTCACCAGAGCACCGAACGAAGCCGAGCTCGACGCGCTGATGGCGCGTCTGTCGGATGGAGATCGAACCGCGTTCGATCCATTGTTCGCTGCGCTGCACCCGCGCGCGGTGCGAGTGGCTCGCCTGAGGGTGGACCCGCAGCGCGCGCAAGACATCGCGCAGACCGCGCTGCTCAAGGTGTTCTCTCGCGCGAGCGAGTTCGAGGCGGGCCGTCCCGTGCTCCCGTGGTTCTACGCGATCGTGGCCAACGAAGTGCGCGCGGTGACGCGCGGAGCGATGGTGCGAGCGCAGGTTCCGCTCGACGCGGACGACGGCCGGCCGAGAGACATCGCGGACAACCGCGAAGACCCCGAGACGCGAGCCACCGAGCGCGAACTCGAGCTCGCCGTCGAGCGCGCCATCGAGTCGCTCGACCCTTCTTCTGCAGACGCAATCTACGCGGTGTTGGGCCGCACCGATCGACCTCCCGTCGAATCGGCCACGTTTCGAAAGCGCGTGTCCCGCGCGTACGCACGACTGCGCGTAGCCCTGGGAGTGTTCGATGGACGCTGACAACCTTCTCTATCAACGCGCTCGCCGCGCGTACGAGGTCGGTCGAGTCCGCACGGCGTCGATCTACGCGCTCGCGCTCTCGGTGCTCGTCGCGGTCGCGGCCTTCTTCGCAGTGGGCCCGCAAGCGCTCCCCTGGGCGCTCTGGACCTTCGCCGTGTGGGTCGTGGCGGGATGGCGCGGAGGAGCGATGCTCGCTGGAGCGCGTCGCGGCCTGTACGCAGGCGCAGCGACGTTCTTGCTTCCGCTCTCGATCCTGCGCCCGTGCTGCAAGCCCGGAATGGTGATGACCAGCGACTGCTGCACGCGCCCCGAGCTGTGTATCATCGCGGGCAGCGCGATCGGGCTGGTGCTCGCCGCGTTTCTTCCCCGCTCGAAGGGCGCTTCTCGCTGGGAAACCGCTGGCGGAATGGTCCTCGGCGTCCTCTCCGTCGCTGTGCTCAAGTGCGCCAAGCTCTTCGTCGGCGAGGCGCTGGGCCTGCTCGGCGGCCTCGCCGTGGGCGTGCTGGTGGTGTCCTCGGTGAGCGCCCTTCGCGACGCCCGCACCGCTGCCTGAGCGCGAGGCTACTGCACGACGACGTACGTCGCGCGCCGCTCGCTGTGCGACTCGATGTCGAGCTCGATCGACGCTCCTTGCACGGTGCCCGAGCCATGCGCGCGCGTGTCCATGCTGCTCTCGGTCTCCGACGGAAGCGCCTCGAGGTCCGTCGAAGAGAACAGCGATCGCATGCGCATCTGCATCGTGATCGTCATGCTGGTGAACCCCGCGGGCATCGATCGCAGCCGCGCGTTGTTGATCTCGACGTTGCCTCGCACATCGAGCAGCGGATTGCCTGGCTCTCGGTTCACGACGCCCGCGAGCGTGACCGTGGCTTGCGTCCCATCCGCAGGAACCTCGAGCGGCCCCTGCTCCATCTGCCTTCGCAGCGGCTCGATGTTCGCGGGCCACGAGGCTCCGACGGCGCGAGGCGTTCGAGTGCCGAACACAGCGTCTTCGTTCTCGTCGGACACCGTGAGGTTGATCGCGTCGTTGAGCGCCTTGCGAATCGCCTCGCTCGCGGGTGATCCCGCCACTGAAATCACGCTCTCTTCGCTGCTCGCAGCAAACGCGACCTCGATCGTCGTGCCCGCGGCGAGCACAGCGCTAGACTGCTCGCCGTCGCTGCTCGTGAAGCGCTCGACCGTGTACCGAACGCGGGTGGGCTTGGACACCGAGTTGACCGCGAGCACCTCCGCGACGGCGTCGAACTCGACGTGAGTCTGTTGCTCCGAGCGCGGCTGCTCCGCGCCGTTGGCGCGCACCACACGGAGCTCTCGGCTGCTGCCGACGTGCGTCTGCCGGGTGCGAAGGCCGACGCGCGCAGGCCGGTGCATGCGAATCGTGTACGACTGCGATGCTCCGCCGCTGCTGGTATCTCCTCCGCCCTGAGAATTCGCTGTCGAACCGCCGCACGCAGCGAGCGTGAGCGAGAGAGAAACGAGACAACGCGTCGCGATGCTTGTGTTCATGCCGCAGAGATGGCACACAAGCGCGGCTGCGGCGCATCGGAGTTTGCGGGCCAAAGTGACAATCGACACGATTGTTCGAGACCTCGCTTGACACCCCCATAATGCTCCGGTAAACACCGCGGCCCTCGCTGGACCAAACCAGTGAGAGAAGTGTTTCAGTGGCTGCGGCGTCGCATTTGCGATGCTGGACGCACTGGTGATCGAGCGAGTGCCTCGCGCTAACGGGCGCAGGATTCGTTTCGAGGCCCGGTGTGTCCCTACGGCAGAGCACTGGTGGCCCGAACGAAGAACTGTCCCGAGTAGAGAGCACAGCGATGGCGATCGAAAGCAAGGCTGCGCTGCGGTTCGCACGGATCTCGCCCCGTAAGGCGCGCGTGATCGTGAACCTTGTCCGCGGCAAGAAGGTTTCGCAGGCGCTCGACGAGCTGGCGTTTACGCCCAAGTCCGGCGCGCCGATCGTGAAGAAGCTGATCGAGTCGGCCCTGAGCAACGCCAAGCAGGCGGATGGGTCGGTCAACATCGACACGCTGTACGTGTCGCGCGCGACGGTCGACAAGGGACCGAACCGCAACATGCGCCGATGGCGTCCGCGGGCCCAGGGCCGCGCTACGCCGATCGTGAAGGGCGTGAGCCACATCGCGCTCGTGTTGACGGACACGGCGCCTGCGCCGAGCGGACGTCAGCAGTTCGTGGCCGAGCGCCAGGCCAAGCGCGCCGCGGCCAAGGCTGCGAAGGCCGCGAAGGCCGGCGAAGCCAAGAGCGAGTGATCGCCGAGGGCGACTGAGACTTAACTCAACTCCGAAGTAGAGAGAGACGATGGGTCAGAAGGTTCATCCCCACGGGTTTCGCCTCGGCGTGATCAAGACGTGGAACTCGAAGTGGTTCGAGAGCAAGAACTACGCGACGTGGTTGCACGAAGACCTCACGCTCAAGCGTGTGGTGAAGGAGCACCTCGCGAACGCTGGCATCGCCGGCGTCGAGATCGAGCGCGCTGCTGCCAAGGTCCGCATCATCATCTACACGGCGCGTCCGGGTATCGTGATCGGCAAGGGCGGCAAGGGCGTCGACGAGCTGAAGAAGGGCGACGGAAAGAAGTTCGCCGGTCTCTGCAAGTACACGAACGCTTCGCCTGACGACATCGTCATCGACGTGCAGGAAGTCCGCAAGCCGGACACCAACGCGCAGCTCGTGGCCGAGAGCGTTTGCATGCAGCTCGAGCGTCGCGTGGCCTTCCGCCGCGCGATGAAGAAGGCGGTCGGCGCGGCGATGAAGCTCGGCGCGCGCGGCATCCGTATCCGCTGCGCGGGTCGCTTGGGCGGCGCCGAAATGGCGCGCGTCGAAGTGTACCGCGAGGGACGCGTTCCGCTGCACACGCTGCGTGCGGACATCGAGTTCGGCCAGGCCGAAGCGCACACGACCTACGGCTCGATCGGAGCGAAGGTCTGGATTTGCAAGGGTGAAGTCCTCCCCGCGAAGAAGCGTCGCCCGGGCCAGCAGCCCGCGACCCGCGCGTGAGTGGTTCTTCGAGAGAGTTGACGGAGACAAGCCATGCTTTCCCCGAAGAGGACGAAGTTTCGCAAGGCGATGAAGGGCAACATGAAGGGTGTTGCCTGGACTGGTTCGGATGTTTCCTTCGGTGACTTCGCGCTGCAAGCGACGGAGTCCGGCAAGGTGACGGCGCGCCAGATCGAAGCGGCCCGTATGGCAATCCAGCGCCACGTCAAGCGCGCCGGAAAGCTCTGGATCCGCATCTTCCCCGACAAGCCCATCACCAAGAAGCCCCTCGAGACCCGCATGGGTCACGGTAAGGGCAACGTGGAAGAGTGGGTGGCCGTCGTTCAGCCGGGCCGCGTGATGTACGAGCTCGGCGGACTGCCCGAGGACCTGGCGCGTGAGGCTTTCCGTCTCGCGTCGCACAAGCTCCCGGTTGGCGTGCGCATCTTGACCCGCGGCATCGAGTCTCTGTGAAGGATTGACGGACATGGCTAAGGCAGCGAAGGCCGCAGATATCCGCGGCAAGACGGACGCCGAGCTCTCTGAGCAGTTGAAGTCGGCGCAGAACGCGCTCTTCACCGCGCGCTTCGAGAACTTCACGAACAAGTTGGACGACACGGCCAAGATGCGCCGACTCCGCCGTGAGATCGCGCAGCTCAAGACCGTTCAGAGCGAGCGCAAGCGCGCGTCCGCTGCGAAGAAGGCTGAGGGTTGATCGATGGCAACCGAGAACAACACCACTGAGCGTTTCGGCGGAAAGCGCGTGCTCCAGGGCCGCGTGAAGAGCGCCAAGATGACCAAGACCGTGGTGGTCGAGGTCGTCCGCGCTGTCCGTCACCCGGTGTACGGCAAGTTCGTCCGCGTTCGTAAGCGCTACAAGGCTCACGACGAGAAGGGTGAGTATCGCGAGGGCGACATCGTCGAGATCCGCGAGCACAGCCCGATCTCGAAGGACAAGCACTTCGTCGTGATCCGCCTGGTCGAGCGCCCGGCTGAGACCTGATTTCACTGAGAAAGCGATAGGAGTGCACTCACCATGATCCAGATGCGAAGCATCCTCGACGTTGCCGATAATTCCGGCGCCCGTCGAGTTCAGTGCATCAAGGTGCTCGGCGGCTCGCGACGCAAGTACGCGGGTCTCGGCGACGTGATCGTTGTTGCGGTCAAAGAAGCGTTGCCGAACATGAAGGTTAAGAAGGGCCAGACGGCTCGCGCGGTTGTGGTTCGCACGACGCGCGAGTACCTCCGTCCCGACGGTTCGTACGTGAAGTTCGACGCAAACAGCGCCGTTCTGATCGACAAGGAAGGCGCTCCGATCGGCACGCGCATCTTCGGCCCGGTGGCGCGCGAGCTCCGCGGCAAGAACTTCATGAAGATCATCTCGCTCGCGCCGGAGGTCATCTGATCATGGCGCTCGCGAGGATTCGTACCGGCGACACCGTCGTGGTGATCTCGGGCAAAGACAAAGGCAAGACGGGCAAGGTTCTCCGCATTTGGGCGGAGGACGAGAAGGTGCTCGTCGAGAAGATCAACGTGGTGAAGAAGCACGCCAAGCCCACGCAAGTGAGCGAAGGCGGCATCGTCGAGCGCGAGGCTCCCCTGCACATCTCCAAGGTGATGCCGGTGGACCCCGAGACCGGCAAGGGAACGCGCGTGAAGACCCGCGTCGAGAGCGATGGCTCGAAGACGCGCGTCGCGGTGAAGTCCGGCAAGGACATCGCCGAGCCCAAGCGCGAGCGCACCTCGGCCTGATTCACCAAAACCCCACCAACACACTGAACTCCCGCGGCCCTCACGGCGCTCGGCGCATGAGGGAGAGACACCGGGAAGCGAGACGAGACGATGGCTGAGAACGAGAAGAAAGCAAAGGGCGCTGGCGCTCCTGCTGGCGGCGGCGAGAAGAAGCCGAAGGGCAAGAAGGGCGGCGGCAAGGTTGAACTTGCGAAGCCGACCACGACCCTCGCTCAGGACCGCGTCGAGCCCCGCGCGAAGAAGAAGTACGACAGCGAGGTGATCCCCGCGCTGATGCGTCAGTTCAACTACAAGAACAAGATGCAGGTGCCGCGGATCTTGAAGGTCACGGTGAACATGGGCCTGGGTGAAGCCACTCAGAACCAGAAGCTCATCGAGTCCGGCCTCGCTGAAGTGACCGCGCTCACTGGCCAGAAGCCGGTGGTGACGCGCGCTCGCAAGTCCATCGCAACGTTCAAGCTCCGTGCGGGGCAGCCGATCGGCGTGATGGTCACGCTGCGTCGCGACCGCATGTGGGAGTTCCTCGATCGCCTGATGACGTTCGCGCTCCCGCGCGTTCGTGACTTCAAGGGTGTGAGCCCGAAGGCGTTCGACGGTCAGGGCAACTACACGCTCGGACTGAAAGAGCAGATCATCTTCCCCGAGATCGACTACGACAAGGTCGACAAGATCAAGGGGTTGAACATCTCGATTGTGACGACGGCGCAGAACGATGAGGAAGGCCGGGCTTTGCTCCAGCACCTCGGAATGCCGTTTCGTCAGTAAGCTCAATGAGCCAGGTTTTTATCGGATAGAGACACCAGGGAGATCGTCGTGGCACGTGCCTGCAGTTTCGCAAAGCTGAACGACCCGCCGAAGTTTGCCGTGCGGCACCGCAACCGATGCCGTCGTTGCGGCCGAGCGCGCGGTTACTACCGCAAGTTCGAGCTGTGCCGGCTTTGCCTGCGTGAGCTCGCCCTCCGTGGCGAGATCCCCGGCGTGATCAAGGCGAGCTGGTAAGAGAGGGCTTTTGTCATGCTGACCGATCCGATCGCGGACATGCTGGCACGGATTCGTAACGCGGTGATGGCGCGCCATGACCGAGTTGTGATCCCTGCCTCGAAGTTGAAGGGCACGATCGCCGACGTCCTCAAGAGCGAGGGCTATGTGGCGGAAGTCGCTCGTGACACCGAAGAGAGCGGACTCGAGGTGATCTCGATCACCCTCAAGTACGGCAAGGACAAGGCTCCTGCCATTGAGGGAATCGAGCGCGTCTCGAAGCCGGGCCGTCGAGTGTACGTGCGTGCGCAGGACATTCCGAAGGTTCGCTCGGGGCTCGGCATCGCCGTCCTCTCGACGTCCCGCGGAATCATGAGCGATCGCCAGGCGCGCAAGGTTGGCGTCGGCGGCGAGCTGCTCTGCCAGATCTGGTGAGACGGAGACGACCATGTCGAAGATTGGTAAGCGACCGATCGAGCTGCCCAAGGGCGTGACCGTGACCGTCAAGGACGGCAAGGTCGAAGTGAAGGGTGCCAAGGGCACGCTGACGCATCCGTTTCCTTCGTTCCTCACGCTCGAAGTGAAGGGCAACGAAGTGCAGCTCGGAATCAAGAGCGACGTGCAGACGGATGAAGCCAGCCGTCTGTTCGGAACCACGCGTTCGCACATCAACAACGCCATCAAGGGCGTCTCGACGGGTTACACCGTGAAGCTCCTCCTCCTCGGCACTGGATACAAGGCCGAGCAGAAGGGCCAGACGTTGAACCTGTCCCTCGGCCTCTCGCACCCGGTGACGTACACGTTGCCGGCGTCGGTGAAGGTCAAGGAGATCAACCAGAAGGGCTCGATGGCCGTCTCTGGCAAGAACGAGCAAGGCGTCACGCTCGAGCTCGAGTCGTTCGACAAGAACGCGCTCGGACAGACGGTGGCGGACATTCAGAAGCACCGCAAGCCTGAGCCGTACAAGGCGAAGGGCGTCAACGTCGAAGGCCAGACGATTATCCGCAAGGCGGGTAAGGCCGGAGGCAAGGGCGGTAAGTGATGAAGAGAGCCTCGGTGATCGCTCAGTAACAAGAGCGGTGATCGAGGCTTCGGTGCAACGAGTGCGAACGCAGTCCGCGCGAACGGCGGGCGGTGGAACGCGAGTCGACCCAGCGACAAGGGGCTCAGGCACGAAGCTCGAGACTCTCCCGACGCTGCAGAGACGCGTCTGCCGGACACCCTCCGACCGAGCGAGCGCTGTGCATCGCGAAGGGAGAGTCGAACCATGGGTCAGCAGAAGAAGATTGAAGAGCGCTTCGAGCGCCGCGTGCGCCGCACGCGCGCCGGGCTTCACGGAACGGCGGAGCGTCCGCGTTTGAGCGTGTTCCGCTCGTCGCAGCACATCTACGCGCAGGTGATCGATGACGACGCGGGCAAGACGCTCGCGACGATCAGCACCCTGAGCAAGGACGTGAAGGGCACCGTCAACGAGGCGAACAAGACCGACGCAGCCAAGGTCGTGGGCAAGGCGATCGCCAAGCTCTGCAAGGACAAGGGCATCTCGAAGGTCGTGTTCGATCGCGGCGGCTACCAGTACCACGGGCGCGTGAGCGCTCTGGCAGATGCGGCTCGTGAGGCCGGTCTCGAGTTCTGAGGAGAGACACGATGTCGATGGAAGGCGAGCAGAACGAGCTCAAGGAGCGCGTGGTTCACATCAACCGCGTCGCGAAGGTCGTGAAGGGCGGACGCCGCTTCAGCTTCAGCGCGCTGGTGGTTGTGGGCGATGGCAACGGCCGCGTCGGCGTGGGTCTCGGCAAGGCCAATGAGGTCCCCGAGGCGATTCGCAAGGGCAACGAGCAGGCGCGCAAGAACCTGTTCGAGGTTCCCCTTGTTGGAAAGTCGATCCCGCACGACGTGATGGGTCACTTCGGAGCGGGCTACGTGATGCTTCGTCCGGCTGGCGCCGGAACGGGCGTTATCGCCGGCGGCGCGGTTCGCGCCGTCGTCGAGAGCGCGGGTATCGCGGACATCCTCTCGAAGTCCTATGGCTCTCGCAACCCGCACAACGCGGTGAAGGCGACGATCGCTGCTCTCAAGCAGCTCCGCAGCGCGGCGGCCACCGCGCACAAGCGCGGTCTTCGTCCTGAAGACATGCAGGGTTGATGGAGGTTGCGATGGCTAAGCCCAAGCTTCGCGTCAAGCAACTGCGTGGATTTGCCGGCAAGAAGCCGGAGCAGGTGAAGGTTCTCAAGGGGCTCGGGCTCCGCGGACCGCACTCTGAAGTCGTGGTGGACAACAGCCCCGCGTTTCGCGGAATGGTGAAGAAGGTCCTCCACCTCGTGACTGTCGAGGAATGCGATGGCTGATTACTTGAGCAAGCTCCGCGCGCCGGAAGGCGCCAACACCAAGCCGCTCCGCAAGGGCCGTGGTTTGGGTTCGGGTCTCGGAAAGACCGCGGGTAAAGGCATGAAGGGCCAGAAGGCCCGTCACCCCGGCAACTTCGGAAAGCTCGCCTTCCAGGGTGGACAGACGCCGATCCAGCGTCGTCTCCCGAAGCGCGGCTTCCGTCGTCCCTTCGTCGAGGGCATCGCGACCGTCAACGTCGCGCAGCTCGAGAACAAGTTCGACGCGGGCGCCACGGTGGACCTCACGCAGCTCATCGAGAAGGGCCTCGTCAAGGCGAAGTTCCTCAAGGTGAAGGTGCTGGGCGACGGCGAGCTCACCAAGAAGTTGACCGTCAAGGTCGACGCGGTGAGCGGCAGCGCCAAGGAAAAGATCGAGAAGGCCGGCGGCAGCGTTGAGTTGCCGGTGGCGAAGGAAGCCTCGGAGCCAAAGGCGGGTTGAGCCACTAACGCTCGATCTTCGCTCCAGCGGGTCGCGTGTCAGCGCTCTCGCTCTCTCGATGACGGCGACGTCAACGAAGAGAGAGGGAGCGCTGTGCATGGCGGCCTGTTGGGCTATAACGCCCCCGACTCTCGCAGAAGGACGAACAGATGCTCGCAGTGCTCGCCAACATCGTGAAGATCCCCGAGCTTCGCCGGAGGATTCTATTCACGCTCGGCATGATCGCGGTCTACCGCTTGGGCGTGTACGTGTCCGTTCCGGGCGCGAACGTGAAGGTGATCCGCGAGGTGGTCGGCGGCGCGGGCGGCGATGGCTCGCTGCTCGGTCTGTTCAATCTCTTCTCGGGTGGCGCGCTCGAGCAAGCCTCGATCTTCGCTCTCGGCATCACGCCGTACGTCTCGGCGTCGATCGTGATCCAGCTGCTCTCGTCGATCTTCAAGCCGCTCGAAGAGCTGCGCAAAGAGGGCGAGATCGGTCAGCGCAAGATCAACCAGTACACGCGTTACGGCGCCGTGGGCCTCGCGATGGTCCAGGGCTTCTACACGTCGGTGTGGCTCGAGGGCTTGAAGAACGGCGACGGCATCGGCGCGATCGCTGATCCGGGCTGGGGCTTTCGCATCATGACCGTGCTCACGTTGATGACTGGCACGGCCTTCATCATGTGGATCGGTGAGCAGATCACCGAGCGCGGCATCGGCAACGGCATCTCGCTGTTGATCTTCGCGGGCATCGTCGCGGACTTCCCCTCGTTCATCGGTCAGACGGTGCAGTTCGCGAAGACCGGTCAAGTGCAGCCGACTTCGATCCTGATCGCCGTCACGGTGATCGTCGCGTCCGTCGCTGTGATCGTTTTCTTCGAGCGCGGTCAGCGCCGCATTCCGATCGAGTACGCGCGGCGCATCGTCGGGCGAAAGATGTACGGCGGACAGCGCACTCACTTGCCGCTTCGAGTGAACAGCGCGGGCGTGATCCCGCCGCTGTTCGCGAGCACGGTGCTCATGTTCCCGAGCACGTTGCAGCGCTTCAAGGTTCCGTACGCGGACGTGGTCTCGGGCGCGCTCCAGCGCGGCGACTGGATCTACAACACGGCGTTCATCGTCTGCACGGTGTTCTTCGCGTACTTCTACACGGCGATCACGTTCCCGCCGGTGGACGTCGCGGACTCGCTGAAGAAGCAGCAGGCGTTCATCCCGAACAAGCGCCCTGGCAAGCAGACGGCTGAGTACATCGAGTACGTGCTGACGCGCATCACGTTTGGCGGCGCGCTGTACCTCGCGATCGTGTGCATCATCCCGGACCTCATGCGCCAGTACCTTCGCATCCCGTTCCCCTTCGGCGGAACGAGCTTGATGATCGTGGTCGGTGTTGCGCTCGACACAGTGAACCAGATCGAGTCGCACTTGATCACTCGGCACTACGAGGGCTTCGCGGGTCCGACGGGCACGCAGCTCCGCGGCAGGAGGGCAGCGACGTGAGCGCGAACGATCTGATTTTCATCGGTCCGCCTGGCGCGGGCAAAGGCACGCAAGCCAAGCGTCTGTGCGCGAAGTTCAACGTCCCGCAGGTCTCCACGGGCGACATGCTCCGTGAGGCGAAGGCCGCGGGCACCGAGCTCGGACTCAAGGCTGCTGCGATCATGGCCAAGGGCGGCCTGGTGTCCGATGACATCGTGATCGGCCTGGTTGAAGAGCGGCTGACCCGTCCCGACGCCCAGGCGGGGTTCGTCCTCGACGGATTTCCGCGCACAATTCCGCAGGCTGAAGCGCTGGACAAGCTGCTTCGCAGGGTCGGAAGAGCGCTCAAGCATGTGGTTTTGTTGGAGGTTCCCGACGATCTGATCGTCGAGCGCATCACCGGTCGAAGGACCGGAGAAACCACTGGACGAATCTACCATCTCAAGTATGATCCGCCGCCCTTTCCCGACCGGGGAGAGGGTGGAGAGCGTCTTCTCCAGCGGGCTGACGACACCGAAGAGGTGGTCGGCTCGCGGCTCGCGGCCTACGCCGCGCAGACCGCACCGCTGGTCGCGTACTACGCGGAAAAAGGACTGCTCCGGCGAGTTGACGGTGTCGGCTCGCTCGATGAAGTGAGTGCGCGGCTGTTCGCCGCAGTGGGCAGCTGATCGAGGGATCGAGCAGCGTCGCCGAAGCGGTGAAGAGCCGGGTTGGATTGAAGCAGGATGGCAAGAAGAAACCGATCGTTCGAGCAGCCTGAAGAGTCGAGCGAGAAAGACAAGCTGACCTTCGAGGGAGTCGTGACCGAAGCGCTTCCCAACGCGATGTTTCGCGTGGATTGCGACAATGGACTGAAGGTCCTCGCGACGATCTCGGGGCGCATGCGCCGGTTCTACATCCGCATCCTTCCCGGTGATCGCGTCACCGTCGAAGTGAGCCCGTACGACCCGACGAAGGGTCGAGTCACGTACCGACACAAGTGAAAGTACCGCCTGTGGGTCACGCCGGTGACGCCACAGGGATTACGGCCGGTAAGCTCTGATGAAGGGCCCAACGGTGCAGGCGGTGTGAGCCGCACAGATGGTTGAGCAAGCGATGAAGGTCAGGCCCTCGGTCAAGAAGATCTGCGACAAGTGCAAGGTCGTGCGGCGCAAGGGTGTCGTCCGCATTATCTGCGAGAACCCGCGTCACAAGCAGCGGCAGGGGTGATTCAAAATGGCTCGTATTGCTGGCATCGACCTGCCGGGTCGTAAGCACATTCACATTGCGCTCCGCTACCTCTACGGGATCGGACCGAAGAACTCCGTTGAGATCTGCACCCGCGCGGGCATTCCGCTCGACAAGAAGGCGCAGGACTTGACGGACGCTGACATTCGCAAGCTCCGCGAAGTCATCGAAGCGGACTTCAAGGTCGAAGGTGATCTTCGCCGTGAAGTGCAGATGAACATCAAGCGCCTGATGGATCTCGGGTGCTACCGCGGCCTGCGTCACCGCAAGAACCTCCCCGTTCACGGACAGAGGACGCACACGAACGCGCGCACCCGCAAGGGCCCGCGCAAGGGTTTGGCGGTCGCGCGTCCCGCGCCCGTGAAGAAGTGATTGGACGAGGTAGTTGACGATGGCTCAGGCGAAGGCTGCGGCGGGCAAAGCTGCGAAGGTCAAGAAGAAGGTCAAGAAGAACGTGCCGAAAGGCGTCGTTCATATTCAGGCGACCTTCAACAACACGATCGTCACCGTCTCGGACGTGTACGGAAACGCGATCTCGAGCTCGAGCTCGGGTTCGCGTGGATTCAAGGGCTCGCGCAAGAGCACTCCGTTCGCGGCGCAGATGGCGGCGGAAGACGCTTCTCGCAAGGCGATGGAGCACGGCATGCGTGAGGTCGCGGTGTTCATCCGCGGACCGGGCGCGGGTCGCGAGAGCGCGCTGCGCGCTCTTCAGGCTGCGGGCTTGCGCATCACGCTGATCCGTGATGTGACGCCGATCCCGCACAATGGATGCCGGCCGCCGAAGCGCCGCCGCGTTTGATGACTGTTTGCGCGTAAGGACTCGAGGAATCCATGGCTCGTTACATCGGACCCGTTTGCAAGCTCTGCCGTCGCGAAGCCGCGAAGCTCTTTTTGAAGGGCGACCGCTGCTACTCGGAGAAGTGCTCGTACGAGCGCAGCCCCTTTCCGCCCGGACAGCACGGCCAGGCGCGCGTGAAGTTCAGCGAGTACGGCCTTCGTCTTCGCGAGAAGCAGAAGGTGCGTCGCGTGTACGGCGTGCTCGAGCGCCAGTTCCGCAAGTACTTTGCGGAGGCTGATCGCATGAAGGGCATCACCGGCGAGAACCTGCTCTCGTTGCTCGAGCGCCGCCTCGACAACGTTGTGTACCGTCTCGGCTTCGGTTCGACCCGCAACGAGGCGCGCCAGCTCGTTCTTCACCAGCACATTCTGGTGAACGGCAAGCGCGTCAACGTTCCGAGCTTCCTCGTGAAGCCGGGCGACAAGATCTCGGTCCGCGAGAAGAGCCGCCAGATCGCTCGTATCAACGAGTCGATCGCGGGCAGCGCGCGTCGCGGTGAGATCACGTGGCTCGAGCTCGAGAAGGAGAGCTTCACGGGAACGGTGAAGTCGCTTCCGATCCGTTCCGAGGTCTCCGGCGAGATCAAGGAGCAGTTCATCGTCGAGTACTACTCGCGCTGATCGCGAGGCTCGTCTCGGGCGCAGGCTTCGAGGCGAGCGCAGGGCAAAACGCTCTGCTTCGACGGTGTGGCGGAGGGCAAGGACCAACGGTGGTGTCCTTGTCCTCCGCAGTCATTTTAGGCCCTGTCGCGTGGGTGAACCCCCGTGCAGTCCCCGACGAGCGCAAGAAAAATCGTCGCGAGGGGCTTTGACAGGGATCTTGAAGTTCGCTATGGGCCCCGCACGCCCCGTGCCAAAGCCCAGAAACACCACCGGCGGCGATAGTTTTTAGACGGACACGGGCGGCGACCCTCGAAAGAACGTGAAGGCGCGCAGAGCGCAGCACGAACGGAAGAGTGTCGCCTCCCCTCAAAGGCACTACGGAGAGTCATCGCATGACGCAGTCGATGCAGGCCCGCAACTGGCGCGACTTGATTCGCCCCAAGGCGCTCGTGGAAGAAGACCGCGACACGCACACCGAGTTCTACGGCAAGTTCGCGTGCGAGCCGCTCGAACGCGGGTTCGGTGTCACCATCGGAAACTCTCTGCGTCGCGTGCTCCTCTCGTCGCTGCAGGGCGCGGCGGCGACGGCGCTCCGGATCGACGGCGCGCTGCACGAGTTCACGACCGTGGACGACGTCAAGGAAGACGTCACGGACATCGTTCTCAACGTGAAGGAAGTGGTCTTCGCGACGCAGAACGCGAAGCGCTTCCAGGTTCGCGTCGAGAAGTCTGGCCCCGGCGCGGTCACCGCGGCGGACATCCAGTGCCCGCCGGACCTGCGCGTGCTCAACCCCAAGCAGCACATCGCGACCGTCTCCAAGGGCGGACGCTTCTCGGCAGAGATCGTCGTGCAGCCGGGCCGTGGGTACGTGCAGGCTGACCGCAACAAGGACGCGAGCCAGCCGATCGGTTGGATCCCGGTCGACAGCTTGTTCAGCCCCGTCAAGAAGGTGAACTACACCGTGACCAACGCGCGCGTCGGTCAAATGACGGACTACGACAAGCTCACGCTCGAAGTGTGGACCAACGGCGCGGTTCGCCCGCGTGACGCGGTCGCCTTCGCGGCGAAGATCCTCAAGGAGCAGCTGCAGATCTTCATCAACTTCCAGGAGGAAGATGAGGCTGTGGCGATTCCGACGGCGAGCACGTCGGAGACGCTCAACCCGAACCTCTTCAAGTCTGTCGAAGAGTTCGAGCTCAGCGTTCGCAGCGCGAACTGCCTGCAGAACGCGAACATCCAGTTCATCGGCGAGCTCGTCCAGAAGACCGAGAGCGACCTGCTGAAGACCAAGAACTTCGGCCGAAAGTCCCTCAAGGAGATCAAGGACAAGCTCAGCGAGCTCGGGCTGCAGCTCGGAATGCACCTCGAGAACTGGCCGGCGATGCTCGAGCGCTGGCGCGCAGAGCACGGGCAGTGAGCTCGCGTCCGTGGCACTGTTGCGAGACAGCGCCGCGGAGTGAGCTCTCGGCTCTCGAAACACAGCTCCAAAGTTACCCAGAGCGCTGACCCTCCTCCGCGATGTTGCGGGTGAGGGTCGATGTCGTTCCGGAGGCCGGAGCAGGGCCGTGGTGAACATGGCAAGGCCCTGAGCGCTCCCTCCGTTGGCTGGCTCGGTGATGGATCGCCGAAGCGCAGTCGAAAGCCTGAATCACCGCGGGACCGGCCTGCGGGGGCACTGAAGAGAGAACTGCAATGCGTCACCTCAATATCGGCCGTAAGTTTGATCGCAACGCCTCGAACCGCCGCGCGATGTTCAAGAACCTCGTCGCGAACCTGCTCTCGCACGGGCAGATCGAGACGACCGTCGCCAAGGCGAAGGAAGTCCGTCGCATCACCGAGCGCGTGATCACCAAGGCCAAGCGCCTCGGCGCCAACGCCAGCGCCGCTGAGCTCGACGCCGCCGCTGCGCGCCGTCGTCTGTCGGTCAAGCGCGACATCGCGAAGTTTCTTCCGCGCCTCGGCGAGCGCACGGTGGACGGAGAGGTTCAGACGCTGGACCTCGTCGAGCACTTGTTCCGCGAGGTTGCGCCGAAGTACATCGACCGTCCCGGCGGCTACACGCGCATCATCAAGACCCGCAACCGTCGTGGCGACAACGCGCCGCTCGCGATCATCCAGCTCCTCGGCTACGAGAAGGTCAAGCGCGCTGGCGCCGAGCCGCTCGCGGTGAAGGCCCCCAAGGTCAAGGAAGAGCCCAAGTCCGAGGGTTGATCTCGAATGGGTGAGCGCGCGCTGCGGGGGGATGAGCTTCCGTCGGTGGGGACGGAGCTTCCGGGGCCGCGCGCAAAGCGGTGGGTCGAGCGCCTCGCGCAGAGCGAGTGCCCATCGCTCACCGCGCGACGAAAGCGCCGCGCCGAGCTCTCGGGGACCGAGCACGACCCGATCGTGTGGACCGAGGCTCGGGGCGCGTGCGTCCGCGACGTGGACGACAACATCTACGTCGATCTCACGGCAGGCTTCGGCGTCGCGATGCTCGGGCACAGCCATCCCTCGGTCGTCGCCGCGGTGCAACGGCAGAGCGGAAGGATGCTGCACGCGTTGGGAGATGTGTTTCCCAGCGATCGCAAGGTCGAGCTCGAAGAGAGGCTGAGCGCGATCGCGCCGTGGCCGAACGCGAAGGTGATCCTGGGGCTCTCGGGCGCGGACGGGATCGAAGCGGCGCTCAAGAGCGCTGTGCTCGCGACGGGACGCTCGGGCGTGATCGCGTTCGAGGGCGGCTACCACGGGCTCGCGCACGGTCCCTTGGCTGCGTGTGGCTACAGCGCTCGGTTCAGGGAGCCCTTCAAGGGGCAGTTGAACGAGGACGTGGCTTTCGTCCCGTATCCCGCCAAGGGAATCGCTGCGCAGTGCGAGATCGCGCGAGAAGGGGTCGCCAGGGCGCTCGCGACGGGGCGGATGGGGGTTGTGCTCGTCGAGCCCATCCTCGGCCGCGGAGGCGTCACAGAGGGCGATGGCGAGGTCTTGGGCGAAATCGTTCGCATGGCGCACGCGGCGGGGGCCGTCGTGATCGCGGACGAGATCTACACCGGGTGCTTTCGATGCGCGGACGCGTGGAGCGTGGCCACTCAGCGATGGAGCGAGCCTCCCGACATCGTCGTGTTGGGCAAGGCGCTCGGCGGAGGCGTCGCGATCAGCGCGTGTCTGCTCAAGGACGAGGTCGCGACGGCGTGGGGAAACCCTGATGGAGAGGCCGTTCACACGAGCACGTTCTTGGGCAACCCGCTCGCGTGCGCGGCGGCCCTCGCGGTGATGGACGAGCTCTCGAGCGAAGAGGTGCGCGTCGGGATCCGCGAGCAGGCGAGGCTGTTTTGGAGCGAGGTCATCGAGCCGGTGGCGAGCGACTCGCGCTGCGCGGTGACGAAGACCGGCGGCGCGGGGCTGCTCGTGGGGCTCGGGCTCGACGGCGGGCTGCGACGGGTGCTCGCGGTGATGCGGGCGATGCTCGAGCGCGGTTACGTGGTGCTTCCCGGTGGCGTGAAGGGCGATCAGCTCACGTTCACTCCGCCGGCGGTGCTGACCGAAGCGCAGCGCGCGCACTGCCGAGAGACGCTCAGGGCCGTGCTGATCGAAGTGCGGTAGCGGTCTCGTTCGAGCGCGCAACGCGCTGAGAATCAACGGGTGAATTGAAAACGTGTGCCCGAGGTGTGGACGGTGAGGCACGACGAGCGAGAGATCGAAGCGAGGGTGCGAGCGATGCTCGGCGCGGGGGCGTTTGCGGCGCGTGACGAGCGTGCGTTCGAGCGGCTCGCGGTCGACGCGATCGAGTGGCAGCGCGAGGCGTGTCCGGCGCTGGATCGTGCGCTGATCGCGGCGGGCGCTGGGACGCTCGGGGAGGGGCTCGATGGCGTCGTGGGTGTTCCGACGGACGCGTTCAAGATGGCGAGGATCGCGACGTTCGAGCCCGCGAGACAACAGCGCGTCTTCTACACGAGCGGAACGACGCGGGACGTCCGCGGCCAGCACTCGTTCGCAAAGCTGGATCTCTACGAATTGGGAGCAATTGCAGCGGCGAAACGCTGGTTGTTGCCAGCCGACTCGTATCGCTTCGTGTTCTTCGCCGAGAGCGAAGCGGACAACCCCAACAGCTCGCTCACGGCGATGCTCGCGATGTTTGCGCGCGCGTGGGGGAGCGGCGGCGATCCCTTCTTCGTGAGGGGATCGAAGCTCGACGCGGCGGCGGCGATCGAGGCGATCGAGCGCGCCAACGCAGCGGGTGAGCGCGTGGCGCTGCTCGGGGCGACGTGGGCGTTCGTTCACTTCGCGGACCAGGTCGGCGCGTGGCGATGCGCGCTTTCGAGCGGTTCCGTGGTGATGCCTACTGGTGGATTCAAAGGGCGGTCGAGGGAGCTCGCGCCTGATGAATTGATGGCCGAGATTCAAGACCGCTTCGGCGTGCGTCGCTCCCAGGTCGTTCAAGAGTACGGGATGACCGAGCTCAGCTCGCAGGCGTACGAAGCGCACGCCGAGGGCGTCGTCGCCGGGCGCTATCGGTGCCCTCCGTGGATGCGCGTGGACGCGGTGGATCCCGAGACGCTCGCGGTTCTTCCTCATGGAGAAGAGGGGATCTTGCGGGTGATCGACCTGGCGAATCTGGGCTCGTGCGTCGCGATTCAGACTGCGGATTTGGGGGTCGTGCACGAGGACGGGTTCGAGGTGCGCGGGAGGATGCCGGGGGCGACTCCGCGCGGTTGTGCTCGGGCGATGGACGCGCTGTTGTCCGGCGATCCGTGAGCGTGGGTGCGGGGAGACGGCTATGCTCCAGCGGCCTCGGGGGAGGGCGCGATTGCGTTCATTCGCGCGATGGCTTGCTCCATGGTGACGCTCTCGAGCTTCGCTCCGACGCGTGACTCGATGAGCGCGTGGCGGGCGTCGGCGACGGCGCGTTCGGCCAGGGCTTCGTTGACGAGCGAGAGCGCGAGGCGATCGTCGCGATCGACCGCGGGGCTCTCGAGCATTTCAGCGAAGGCGATGCGCTCGGCGAGCGAGGGGTGCGTGTCGAACGGTCGGGTCGGGGCAGCGAGCAACATCTGCTCGATCGCGCGCTCGGACTCTGCGTCGGTGGGCTGCGCGACGAACTCGGCCTCTTGGCGGTCGAGATCGGACGGGAGCATTCCTGCGTTGATGATGGGGACGACTCGATCGCGCCAGAACGCGTCCGCGGCGACGACGGATTTCGCGCTCTTCTTCAGCTCGTTGATGTGTGGCTCGCGGCCGGCGATCGCGACCGAGAGCTTGTCGGCGAGCAGCTCTTGCGTGCGCGAGAGCTTGTGCGTCACGAAGAGAAACACCTCGAGGTACCAGAGGTACGGCTTCGCGACGTTGATCGACTGCACGTGCTTCTGCGTCTCGTGGATCGAGTGTACGAGGGCGATGGCCTTCGAGCGGATCGCGTAGAGGATTGCTCCGAACCGCGTGTCCGAGCCGACGAAGTGCCCGAGTTCGTGGGCGATCACCGCGCGCAGCTCGGAGACGGACGTGGTGCGCAGCAGCGAGAGCCCGAGGATGAGCGTGCGCTTTCCGGGGAAGAATCCGAGCCAGCGCGAGTCTTCGATGACCGCGGCGTTGTGAGAGTCTTCGAGCACGACCTCGTCTGGCGCGGTGGTGTTGCAGCGCGCGGCCAGCGCGTCGAGCTCTGCGAAGAGCGCCGGGTGTTGGTCGCGTCGAAGCCTCGGACCCGCGATTTCGCTGCGTTCGGCCTGAGAAAACGAGAGGTACACGCGGCCGACGGCGAACACTGCGACGCAGCACGCGGCGACGAGCGCGAGGTTGAAGCGCCCTGCTTCGACCATCAACCAGAGAACACCAGCGGCGAGCGCGAGGATCGCGAGCGAGACCAGGTGCAGCCCGAGGTAGAAGGCCAAGGCTGCGCAGGCTCTGAACGCGAGAAACGCCCGCGAACGCTGCTCTTCGCGTGCGATGGACGCGAGCGCATCGCGGTCGATCGTCGCGCTCGCGGGTGTGTTGCTGGCGGCGCGGCGGACGAGGGCCATCACCGTCGAGCCGCAAGCGACGACGAGTGCGAGCACGGCGAAGGAGAGGTCGAGGAGGATGTTGCCGCGGTCTGTGCCGAGGTCGTCGCGGGCGTACCAGCGGCTGGTCTCGCGGTCGAACGCGACAGGGATCTGCCTGGGAAAAGGCTGATCGTAGTCGACCTCGAGGGTCGCGGTTCCGTGGGCGCCGGGCGCTGCTTCGAGCGTCCATTCTGCGAAGATCTGGCGGTGGTTGCTCGAGAGGGAGCTGACGACCACGGATTGGACGGTGGCCTGACGAAACTCGACGCCTCCGAGCCATCCGCGAGCGCGCGCTCCTGAGAAGAACTTCGCGCTCATCGAGAGCGAGAGCAGCATCGCGAGCGCGGCGATCAGGGCCCAGCGAAGCCATCCATGGGAGGGAGAAGGGCTGTTCATCGCGCGCCTCGCGAGGGATTGCGGTGAATCGAGCGCGGCGCGAACGGGCGCGGCGAGACCAGAGAGAGACAGACGTGTCGCATGGGCCCCGCATCCCGGGCTCGGGTCCGAAGTTGCGGGGAGCGAGAGATTCTTCGCCGAGGGGGATGCGTGGCGGTGAGTTGCCGTTGTCGTCGCGGTCGGTGCAGGCTCGTCGTGCGTGAGCGACGAGCGTGCACTGCGGTTCGATGCGGACTGGTATCGCGAGCGTTTGTCGCGCTCGTTGTTGATCGATCGACCGGATCGCGCGCGGCTCGATGAGCGATGCGAGGGGATCGTGGACGCGAGAGAAGCGTGGGAGATCTGCGCTCCGTCCGCGTGGGGCGCGAACGCGTGGAGCTTCGTCGATCGAGAGGGCGCGCTCGCGTGCGAGCCGTCGAGCGTCGCTCGGGTGTGCGCGTTTTGTGCTGCGCCTGCGTCGATCGAGGCAGCCGATCGTCTGGCGCGCGAGCTCGTGGCGAGGCTCTCTGCCTTTGGTGCGCGAGGCGCTGAGCTCGTGCGGTGGCGATTTTGGCCGCGGGATTTGTGGGAGATGGGCGCTCTTCCGCCAGCGAAGTGGCGCGAGCCCGAAGGGCCGGTGGGGAGGGCGCGTGCGGCGCTCAGCGCCGAGCTCGTCGTGCGGCGCGCGGTGCTGCGGGCCATCGAAACGACCGCGCGTGATCGCGTGCTCTTCGAGGCTGCGCTGGACTGCGCGCGGTGGGACGAGAGCGGACGCGAGGGCAACCCGTTCGAGGTGCTGATCGAGCTCTATGCGACCGGGGCTGCGCTCGTGTCGATCGATCCAGTGGAGATCGCGCTGCCCGATTGAGTCACTCTTCGCGGCTGCGGTCGAACTGCGAGGTGTCCTCTTGGTAGTCCGGGTTTTCTTCGTACCAACGCGATCCCGTGACGGCGTAGTCGAGCAAGAACTCGCTCCAGCGATTGGCGGTGCAGCGCGCGAGGGTGAAGAAGTCGGGGACTTCGTCGCGCTCGGGGTCGATCCAGTCGCCGACGAACACGGGTGGGTCGAGCTGTGTCCCGTCGAGTTGGCCTGATCGCCAGGCGACGTACCAGAAGCAGCAGCCCTGATTTTCGTCGATGATTCGCAGGATGTTCCAGTCTTCGGGGCCGAGCTGAACGTCCCATCGCCGCGGCGTCACGAGCGAGTTGTTCGTGGGCTGCCAGTAGTGAACGAGGTCGAACGCGTGGCGTCGCGTTGCGAACTCGACGATCGATGGAGGGACGGAGATGTCCTGCGCGTCTTCGAGTTCGCGCACGGCGCGGATGGCGGCCTCGTCGTAGGCGGGGTCGCATCGCGCGAAGTCCCAGAGTTTTCTGTGGCGAATCTTGTTGTTCCACTCTTCGAGAAACGCTCTTCGCGGGTCTGGCTCGCGGCTCTCGAGGACGTCGACCGTCGCGCTTCCTCCGAAGCGCAGGTCGTTGACGAACATCGGTCGGATCTGCGCCGGGTCTGCGTAGGGAGCGCGCAGCAACGCGAGTCGCTGTCTCCACGCCTCGGGGTCTTCGGTGCTCAAGTCGAACAACGTCGAGAGCGGGTCCGGTCGGGTCGTCACCGTCGAAGGCGTAGCCGAGCGATGGGCGGAGGACAACGGCGGGGATTGTCGCGAGCTCATCGGCGTGGCACTCGTTGCCGCGCGTATGTTCGAACGATCTGTGGTCGATCGCGTCGTGGCGGTTCTCGAGCGCTTGCAGCGCGACGAGCGAGCGCGGTGCGTCGAGGCGTTGATCGCGGACGGTGGCTACAGCGCGGCGATGGCCGAGTGGGCAATCGACGCTGCGATCGCGGTGCTCTCGCGGGATGCGGTCGAGTCGTACGTGGCCGAGCACGGGGCGGAGCTGGCTGGGCAGCGGGTGGCGCTCGGGCTCGCGCGGAGCGTCGCCACCGCGCCGATTCGTTCGATTGCGCTGTGTTTTCTCAGGGGAGCGAGCGCTGTGCGAGTGCGTGCTCCTCGGGCGCAGCGCGCGGTGACGGCGCTGTGGAGCGCGCTCGCGAAGGCCGAGGGACTCGATTGCGAGAGCGACAGCGAGCTCGACGGGCGCGCGTGGCTTCGAGCGCGGGCGACGGGCGACGCGGACACGGTGATCGTGTTCGGTTCGGACGAGTACGTGCAGGAGGCGCGCGCGTTGGTCGCGGAAGGGCGCTTCGAGGGGCACGGGCACGGCGAGGGTGTGGCGTGGGTCGACGCCGCTGTGAGCGACGAAGAAATCGAGAAAATTGCCTGGGATTTCTGCGCGTACGACGGCGTGGGGTGTCTGTCGCCGAGCGCGCTGTGGGTGACAGGGAGCGAGCTCGACGCGCGAGCGGTCTCTGCGAGGATCGCTGAGGCAATGGGGCGATGGTCGAGCGAGGTCGCGCGAGGGGCGCTCGGTCGCGAAGGGATCGCGCACGAGCGCGCGTGGCGGTCGGGCGCGGCCGCGGCTGCGGTCAGCGTCTTGCGCGGGGACGGATACTGCGTGTTCGTGTTCTCCGAGGGCGAGGGCGAGCGAGTGTCGTCGTTTGGCGCGCGCAACGTGATCGTGCGGTGCGCGGGCGCGGAGGGAGCGAGCGCTGCGCGGTGGATCGAAGAGCACGCGCGGTGGCTCACGGTGATCGCTGTGGATGCCGCGAGCCGAGCGCGGCTCGATCGCGTGCGCGGTGCGCTCGGGGGATCGTTGCGAGCGCGCGTGGTTTGCCCTGGAGAAATGCAGTGTCCGCCGTTCGACGGAGAGGCTGACCCGCGCGGCGCGGAGTGAGCCTCGCGTGGCTCAACTGGGTTGTCGGTCGCTCGGAGAGGGGACTTTGTTGGTTGCGTTCTCAGTCGCTGGGCGCTCGCTCTGCGTGCTGCGCTCGAGGAGGATGAGCGCGCGACGCGCGGCGTGTTCGAGCGCTTGAACGCAGGGTTCGCAGGAGCTTCCGCAGCAGCGGGGCCACTCGTCTTCGTCTTGCTCGACGTACGCGTACACGCTCGCGATGAACTGCGAGTCGAGGTCACACTCTCGGCACGCTTGTTCGACGGCGTCGCGGACTTGCGCAGGAGATGGGCGATTCATCACGAGGCGGGCTATCATTGCTGAAGAGCGCCACGATGGCGATGAAGAAGCTCAGCAAACTCAGCTCGGACGACGAGCAGCGCAGAGTGATCAATGCGCTCACGCAGAAGGTGGCCGAGCTCGAGGCCGTCCAAGCGATGCTGTTGTCCATGCTGGTCGAGCTCGGGGCGCTCGAAGAAGACGAGCTGCACGCGAAGGTGAATCAAGCGCTCGCGCCGGTGCGGGGAGTGCTCGGGACGGTGAGCCCGCCGCCGGTGGCGAGAGAGGCGGTTCCGATGGACGGGCGGGGCGGGCCGTATCGTGCGCCGTTGATCGAGCTGGCGCCGAAGGTGGTGGTCTGCGATTCGTGCGGCGAGACGATCGCTGCGGATCGGACGCTGTACGACGACTTCGGCGGGTGCGTCTGCGACGATTGCTTCAACGCCGCGCGGCTCGGGCGCTGACGCTGAGGCCAAAGGGGGCTCGGGCCGCAGACGATGCGCGAGCGCTGTGGTTTTGCCCGCAGAACGCGCGTCGGGCCAAAAAGCGCCCTAGATCGAATCGGGCGGGCTTGTCCGCGGGGGCTCGGGTCGGCATCATCCCGGCCCCTTCTGAGGGAACGAAGAAGAGAGGATCTCCGGTGACTGACGCGACGACTGCAAATTCTCCCACCAACGAGCTCTCGGACGACGAGGTTCGAAAGCTCTTGGACTGGTGCCGCGAACACGCTGCGGAAGCGGACGCGCTCACCACGCTCAATGATCTGGGCGCGACGCTCTTGCGACCGTCGGTGGGCAAAGACTCGATCGCCGTGGTCAACGCGATCCTCGACGAGCTCGAGAAGGACGCCGAGCCCTCTGCTCATGTGCACGCGCACATGATGATCTTGCTCTCGACGTTGCTCGAGCACCGCACGCAGCGCGACGCGGTCGACGCGATCTTGCTGCGTTGGATGCGGCATCCGAAGTCCTTCGGACCTGCGCGCGCGACGCCTCCCGAGCTGCAGAAAGACGGCTTCGTTCAGCGTCTCGCTGACGCGCTCGGGTGGGGGTCGCTCTCGCTCGACGCAGAGAAGGACGGGATCGCGAGGCTCTTGGCTTGGGTCGACACCTGGGCGCCCAAGCAGAAGGCCTCGGCGGGACGCATCGTGGCGATGATGCGCCGCAATTTTCCGCAGGGCGGAGAGCTGTGGAAGCTGGTTCGCGTCGAGTTCAATCGCGACAAGAACCACAAGGGCCACGATCGACGTGATCGTGATCGCGATCGCCGCAACCACAAGGATCGCCCGAAGAACGAAGCGCCCAAGTCCGCGGAGGGCTCGGAAGCGAGCGCGAGCGTCGAGGGCGCGGCGACGACCGAAGGTGCCGAAGGTGCTGCTCTGGTCGAAGGCGCGGCGCCGACCGCGGACGGAGCGGCTGCCGTCGCAGGCGCGACCGCGGATGGCGCGAAGAAGAAGCGCCGTCGTCGTCGCCGCAAGCGCAAGCCTGCGGACGGGACGACCGCTGCTGCGGGAGCGGTCGCTGCCGAAGGCGCCGAGGGCGCTGAAGATGGAGACGACGGAGACGATGGAGACGACGGCGCGCCCGAGGGCGGCGAATCGGCTCCGAGCGCGGCTCCCGAGGCTCCTGCGGGCGGAGATAGCTCCGGCGGTTGACGGGATCGCGTCGCGGGGAGCGGGCGACGCGAGCTGAGCGCTGAATGGCGATTCAGCGGCGCCGGGCGAGGGCTCAGCGCTGGTGAAACGCGCGCGCGTCGGCGCCGGTGACGCGCTCGAGAAACGCGTCGAGCGTGCGGCCGGGCTCGGGTTCGAAGCGGCCGAGCTCGGCGCAGTTCTTCATGCGATCGACGGAGAAGGTGCGGAAGTCTTCGCGGAGCTCGCACCACGTTCCGAGCGTCCATTTGTTGCCCCAGAACGCGAGCGCGAGCGGGCGGACCTCGCGCGTCGAGCTCTTGTCGGCCACGTCGGTGTAGTCGAACCGGATGCGTGTCTTCTTGCGAATCGCGTGGCGAACGAGCGCGAGCGTCTCGGTGAAGCTCGCGTTCTTCACGTGGTGTCCCGGGGCGAAGACCGCGCTGTTCTGCACGCGCTCTCGCAGCTCTTTGGGCAGGACGGACTCGATCTTCGAGAGGGCGCGCGCGGCTCCGTCGCCGAGGTCCTTGTCTCCCCACGCGCGCACCACGCGCAGCCCGAGCGCGAGCGCCTCGAGCTCGTCGATGTCGAACATGATCGGCGGAACATCGAAGCCCGCGCCGAGCGCGTAGCCCACGCCGGCCTCTCCTTGGATGGGGACGCCCGAGAGGATCAGCGCTTGAATGTCGCGGTAGACCGTTCGTTCGCTGACCTCGAGGGACTCGGCGATGTGCTTCGCCGTCAGCGCGTGGCGCTTTGCGCGGCGGAGGAGTTCGACGATGCGAAAGAGTCGGTCTGCGCGGCGCATGGCTCTTCGGGGGTGCTCGATGGTACGCGAGCGTTCGCGGGGTTCCACGTCGCGAGGTGCACGCGGTCGAGCCACGCGCTCAACCGCGGTCGTTCGTCGACGCGCTGGTGCTGCCACGGGGTGAGCTCGGTGCGCATCGAGTGGAGCTGCCCGAAGAGCGCGAGGTCCGCGGCGGAGAGCTGCTCGCCGATCCAGAATCCCTTGGCGGGAGCGCGCTCGTCGAGTCGATCGAGGATGTGTTGAAAGTGCGACCAGCACGCGTCGGGGCCGGCGCGCCAGACGTCGCGGGCGACGAGGTTGGCGAGCACTCCTGCGCGCAGTCGGCCGGGGATGATGGCCTTGATCAGCGCGGGCATCGAGTGGAAGTACGCGTCGCGGGTGCGGGGCCAGTTGCGCTCGTCGGCCCAGCGTGCGGCGACGAGAAAGCCGTTGATGGACGTGTCGGCGAGCTCTTCGTAGAGCCAGGACTCGGCGCGTTCGGCCGGGGAATTTCCTGAGAGAGAGCGACCCGAGAGCTTCTCGATTTCGCGGAGGATGGCGGTGGAGTCGCGCACGGGGCGCTCGTCGACGAGCAGGACGGGGACCTGACCAGTAGCGTTGTACTTGCGCCACGCGTCGGGGCGCGAGCCGGTGCGGCGCGTGTACGAGAGGCCCGAGGCGCGGAGGGCTCGGTTGGCCTTGAGGCAGAAGGGGGACCAGCTCTCGTGCGCGGGGAGCGTGAGCTGTTCGAGTTCGAGCAGGGTGAGCGTCGTCATGGGCAGCACCCTAGCGAGGTGCTCCTGACAGCGTCCTGTCAGGAGTGTTCGCGTGCTGGAAAATCACAGACGAAATGAGCTCGGTAAGCTCACTCGAACTCGAGTCGGAAGCGCCAGTCGACGCCGAGGTTCACCGCGCCGCTGCGGTTCTGCGAGCCGGTCTGCCCGTAGTTGTCGATGCCCGCTTGGATGCTGTTGTTGCGGTTGATCTCGGCGTCGATCGTCCCGCGCACCTCGCGTTGCTCGGTGAGGTTGACGGTCGCTCCTGCGCGCACGCCGGTGGCGATGGGCACGCGCACGCTCACTTGCGGAACGGTGCGTCCCAGCGCGGGCGAGTAGCCGCTGGTGATGTTGAAGTCCGAGATGATCGGGACGTTGCGGCGCACGATGCGGTCGATGCCCGTGAGGTTCGAGAGCGCTTCGACCGCGAGGATCTGGCCGAAATCATTGGCTCCGAGCTGATCGAGCTCGGCGCGCGTCATGCGAAACGCGAGCATGAGCGCGATGTCTTCGCGAGAGAGCGCGGGCTCGGCGCTCATGTCGAGGGCGAAGCGATCGCTGGTTCCGTAGGCGTGCAGGTCGATGCGCCACTGGTTGCGCGCGCCGGCGCTCTCGCTCGAGCGACGGATGTCGGTCGTGGCGAGCACGTCGAAGGTGGGCGAGATGCGCTCGGGGTTGTCGAACTCGATGCGAGAGCGTCGCACTTCGAACTCGTTGCCGCGGAAGAACACGCGTCCGCGCGGGATCGAGAGCAGGCCGAGGACGCTGGGGCGCTGGTCGGTTCCGACGATGCGAAACGGCGTCGTGGGAGAGAGCGTGACGTCTGCGTCGACGAGGTTGTTGCGAATGCGAACGGGCTCGCGCGAGCGCAGCTCGAGGGCGAGCTGCACGCGATCGCGCGACGGATCGTAGGGCTCTTCGGGCGTGGGCGCGCTGCCGCTGCCGTTCTCCGAGATGAGCGCCATGTCGATCGGGCGCGTGTATCTCGCGCGGTTGAGCGTCACGACGCCGGTGAAATTGGGCAGCGGCTCTCCCTCTGCGAAGGACAAGCGCGTGTCTGCGTCGAGCGCGATCTCGATCCCGTTGCTCGGCGAGAGAGCGAGGTTGCGCACGACCAATGGAACGTCCACGCGCTCGAGGTCGCGCCCGCGGAAGCGAACGGTTCCGCCGCTCAGGTCGACGGAGCTCGATCCGAAGCGAGCGCGCGCGCGTTCGAGCGCGACCTGCGTGCCTTCGAGTCGAATCGTCAGGTCCAGGTCGTCCACGGGTTGCGGCAGCGCTGATGCGCGGAGGCTGCCCGAGTCGAGCTCGACGAGCCCGCGCAGCTCGGGCGAGTCCGTATCGCCTCCGACGGCCACTCGAAAGTGCGCCGTCCCGCGGGCATCTTGCACGAGTGCAGGAAATCTCCTGGCCAACTGCGCGAGGTCAGCTTCGCCCGAGACCGAGAGCGCGAGCGTTCCTGCGGTGGTGGCGCCGCCTGCGAGCGCGAGGGTCACTCCATCTGGCCCGAGCACTGGCGCCACGGGCAGCGCGGTCGCGATCGTCTGCGTTCCGCGCGTGAACAGTCCCCGCGGGGGCTGCGCGCACGGCTCGTTGCTGCGCGCGGCGGCCGGGTCGATCCAGAGCCTTCCGTCGTTGGCGCACACGGCCAACGGAGCGTTCGTGGGGAGCGCGACCCGCACGCCCATGGCGCGCAGGTCCAGCGCGTCGAGGGCGACGCGTCCGCGCGCGTTCATCGGGCTGCGCAGCGAGAGCTCGTCGAGGTGAATGCGAAGCGCTGCTCGCGCGAGAGGCGCGTCGCCGAGCCGCGCGACCAATCGAGCGGGCAGCCACGGGAGCAAATCGATCGCGGCGCTCGCGCCCGAGGCGTTGGGGTTGGACGCTTCGATCGAGCCCTGCATGACTGCGTCGCGCCACGAGCGAGAGAAGTCCCGCTGCCACGCGCCGTTGGCGTCGCGCCACGGCTCTTGAATAAATGGGACGAGCAGGCTCCCGTCGATGCGCATCGAGCCGTTGACCGCGTCGGCGACGAGCGACCATCGCTGCGGGTCTGGCAGCGGCGCGGGAGGGACGTTCGCGCGGTGCTCGCTCGAGTGCGCGAGGCGCTCGTTGACCGCCTCTTGCGTGGGTCTTCCTGTGGGGTCGGGCGTCGATCGCAAGCGCAGTCGAACGCCGCCGAACTCGCGCTGCGCCGCGCTGAGGTCGCGCACGTCGGCGTCGATGGACCAGCGTTGGGACTCGCTGGTGCCTTCGAGGACGCCTGTTCCGTCGACGATGCCGCGGAGGTTCATCCCCTCGGTGAGCGAGAGGCGACCGAGGTCTGCGCCGCGCACAGAGCCAGTGATGTGCATGCGTCCGCCGAGGTCGACGGAGCCGCCGGCTTCGACCGTTCCGTTGGCGACGCGACCGCGTGCGTACTCGATGCCGAGGCGCGAGCCGCGAAAGCCACGGTTGCGGATGAGCCAGTCGTACGTCGCGTGCAAATCCGCGTGTTGAACGGTCTCTCCGAACGCGTGCACCGCGAGGTCCCACCCGTGCACGTCGGCGTGCAGGACTCCCTTGGGATCATCGCCGGGACGCCCGAGCACGTACTCGACGTCCGCGCGAACGAACCCGTGTCGAGCTCGCGCGTTCGTCGGTCGCTCGTCGCCGCGTCGCGTGCGCGGCCGCGCGGTGTCGCTCACCCAGCACTCGCTGCGGGGCAGCGAACGGTCGTGCGATGCGAGGCTGCAGTCCTGCATCGTCCCGCCGGTGTACGGCTCGAAGACGGGGTCTCCTTCGAACTCGAACATGTGGTAGTAGTCCGCGAGCTGCGCGTCCGACGACTCGACGCGCGCCGCTGCGACGAGCGTATACCTGGAGAAATCCAGGATCGCGTCGTGCGCGTTGAACACGCTGCGCCCTTGTCGAACGATGAGCTCGGGGCCGCGAAGGGTGATGCCTCGAAGCTGCCAGGGCTTTCCGGGCGCAGTCTCGACGTCGCCGATGGGAAGGCCCGCGAACTCGTAGTTGCGGATGCGCGTGGTGCCCGTGACGATGATGTCCGAGAACGGTCCGCCTCCGTTGACGACGGCCTCCGCGTGGCCCGCGATGGGAATGCCCGCGACGTGCCCCACGTCCGACAGGTCGATCGACGAGCTGCGGATGTTGCGCACGACCATGTCGGGTCTGCTCGGGTCGTGCACGGTTCGCACTTCGACCTCGTCGCCGTCGATGTGCGTGTGCCCGAAATCCGCGTGCATGTTGCTGAAGCGAACGAACAGCGAGTCGAGGTCGAGCTCGAGTCCGACGCGCCCGCGCGGGATCGCGATGATGGGCTCGTGCGGCGGGCCCCAGCGATGAAAGTCTTTGACGATGGCGAAGTCGCGCGTGTCCGCGTCGATGTCCAGGTGCATTCCTGGGCGCGCGCGATCGGGGGGCTGCCCGAAGCGCTCGGGGATGAGCGTGATCTCTGCGAGCGCGTCGATGGACCAGAGCACCTTGGCGAAGTCGGTGACGGACACTTCGCGCATGAGCTGCTCGAAGCGGAGCCCTTGCGTCTCGAAGAAGCCATCGAGCCGGATCGTGGGCGCGAGCGAGAAGACCAGCGGTCGATCGGGCCTGCGCGGTGACGGAGAAAACACGCGGCCGCCGCCGTAGCGAGCCTCGAGTCGATCGACGATGAGCGCCTGGTGGGTGCCGTGAAAATCGATCTCGACGGACTGACCGCCGCCGAAGGTTCCGTTGCGTCCGAGCGGGCGCGGATCGACGAGGGTGATGGTGACTCCGTGCGCGTTGGCGTGGCCGCGCACTTCGGCTGAGCGCGCCGCGGGGTCGACGGTGGCGCTGGCCTCGACGCTCACTTCGCCGCGCAAAAGAGGGGCGGTGCGAGGCAGCGGGCAGGTCGCGACCGAGAGCGGGACCCTCGCGCGCACGCTGGCTCGAATGGCCTCTCGAAAGTTCAGCGGAACGAGCGCGTCGCTCACGTGCGCCTCCGCGTCGAGCGCTTCGATGTGCGCCGCTCCGACGCGAAGGACGTTGAAGTTGCGCAGCTCGGCGCGGGCTTCGATGCGGCGAATGGGGCCTTCGAAGCAGCGCTGTCCCGTGTGTTGACTCGTGATGGGGCTGCTCAGCGAGCCTCCGCGCGAGAGCAGTCCGACGAGCAATCGCTGGTTGTTCTCGTTGCGAAGGTCGAGGTCGACGGACTCGAGGGTGATGGTTCCGACTTGATCGTGCTCGACGCGAATGCGCACGTCGGACACCGCGATGTCGCGAAACGGAAGCTGCGGAGGCCCCGGCGGCGGCGGCGGTCCGGGCTTCACGACGGGCCCGTTGGCGAGGCGGCCGTTCTTGAACACCACGCGCACTTCGCCGCCGTCGACTTCGACCGCTGAAATCTGCGGCGCCCCGCGCAAGAGCGAGCGCAGCGACGGGCGCAGGTCCGCCCACTCGACGCGGGCGAGCAGGCCTTCGGTCGGGTGCCGCACTTCGACGGACTCTGCGTGGATGGCGAGCCGTCGCCACGACCATCCTGCGCGGCCGATGGAGAGTTCGAGCCCGGTGGCGTTGCGCACTTGTTGAGCGATGGTCGCGATGGTCTTTCGCGCGGCCCACTCGGTGCGGGCGACGAGCGCGACGACGGCGACGATCACGAGCAAAAAGAACGAGACGACCGTGCGGCGCGCGCGTCGCTTGCGTCGCTTCTGCTTCGCGTCGCTCGGCGACGAATCGCGCGGCCCTGTCGCGACCGAGGCGCGCTCCGACGAGTCGGACGCGGGCTCGCCTTCGGGGGCTGGCGCTTCAGTGCGCTGCTCCTCCGTCGTCGAAGCCTCAGGCTCGGTGGGGGTGTCGCTCATGCGTCGAACGTGAACAACTCAGGGCGTCTCGTGGGTTTTACGGTGAAGCGCGAAGCTACCACCCCTGCCGGAAGGATCTCTGTTTACTCTGCAAATTTGCACGGTGAAGCGGCGATCGCGCGCCGTGCATCGTTTGCTACGCGGGTTGACGGTAGGGCCATGTACCACTAATGCCAGCGCGTTCGACGAGCGCGGGTTCTCCTTCATTCGCGTTGATCGCGCTCGGACGACGATGACGACCATGACTTCTACGCTGACCTTTGGACTGGGGGCTTTTACTTCGATCTTCGCGATCGTCGATCCGTTCGCGGCGCTGCCGGTGTTTCTCGCGCTGACAGGGCGCGAGACGGACGCGCGCCGCAGGTCGATCGCGCTGCGCGCGGCGGTGACGGTGTTCGCGGTGCTCGCGGTGTTTGCGACCTGCGGACAGCTGCTGTTTCGCTTCTTCGGGATCTCGGTCGCGGGCTTCAAGATCGCAGGCGGAATTCTCTTGATGGGCGTCGCGCTGGACATGATGGGCGCGAAGCACTCGGCGACGAAGACGACGCCAGGAGAGGAAGAAGAGGCGACGACGCGCGAGGAGGTGGGGATCGTTCCGGTGGGGATTCCGCTGTTGAGCGGGCCGGGGGCGATCGCCTCGTCGATGTTGCTGGCGGCCAGGGCGGACACGATCCCCGAGAAGGGCGCGCTTTATCTGGCGCTGCTCGTCGTGGCGATCGTGTGCTTCTTGGTGCTGCGCAGCGCGACGGTGATCGGGCGCTTCTTGGGACGCACGGGGATGAACGTGATCAACCGCGTGATGGGGTTGATCCTCGCGGCGGTCGCGGTCGAGTTCTTCTTGGACGGCGTGAAGCTCGCGCTGCCCGGCCTCGCGCGCGGCGGTCGTTGAATACAGCGCACTAATTCAAGTGAGCGCAGTGTCACTGCGGTGAATCACGACGGCGCGAAGAGCCGCTTGGCCTTGGCGAGCATCGAGCGAAAGCCGCTCGGGTGCTTCTCGCTGAGCACGCGTCCCCAGGTGCCGTCGACGATGACATGAAACTCTTCGGCGAGGCCCGGGACTGCTTCGCCGTCGTAGCGATAGCGCATGACCCAAAGTGGGACGTGCACGAGCGCGATCGAGCGGACGTCGGCTTCGGCGCGGGCGTAGATCGCGTTGGCTGGTCGCATCGCGGCGCGCACGCGGTGAGCGCACTCTTGCTCGGCTTGCTCTTTGGGCACGTCGGGCTCTGCGACGATGCCCGCGAGCTCGGCGTGCGCGAGCGGGACGAGCTTCTCTTGCGGAACGACGATCATCGGCGCCACTTCGTACGCGAAGAACCTCCGCGCCGAGGTGACCACGACGACGTCTCGGTTGTCTGTTCCGCCGGTGGGGACGGGCAGCGGGACGTGCCGGTTTTTTGCAGACGGAATGCTCACCGTCGAGATCCCGATGTGAAAGCCCTCGGCGTGCACGTTGGCGCGCCACACGGGCAGGTGCACGAGCACGGGAGCTTCGAAGAACGCTGCGGCGTCCAGGTCCGCGGGCCGCGCGAAGCGGTCGCGTGCGCGCGCTTCGAGCAAGCGTTTGGCCATGGATGCGTCGATCGCCGTCGGCATCGAGAAGCGCAGATCCGCGTCGACTTGCACGGGCTTCTCGAGGCGAGCGACGAGCGGCGCGAACGGGGCGCGTGAGACCATCGCGTGAAACGTACCCGGAGTTGGTGCGTCGCGCACTCTTTCGAGCGGGCTACGGCTCGGGGGCGACCCAGCCTTCGAGCGCGCGCTCGACGAGCGAGAGCCGGTCTTGCCCCCAGAACAGCGATGATCCCACGCGAAACGTCGGCACGCCGAAGGCGCCGAGCTCCATCGCGGACTGCGTGCGCGCGATGAGCGCTTGTTTGATCGCCGGCTCGTCCGACCGAGAAACGAGCGATGGATCGAGGCCGCTCTCGCGCAGGCAGCGCGCGAGGCACTCGTCGGAGTCGGGGTCTTCGTCGCGCTCCCACACGGAGCGAAAGCACTCGATCGAGAAGCCCGCGACGGCGCTGAAGTCACCGCTGTCGTCCGAGGGGCAGAGCGATGCGGCGATGCGTTGGGCGCGGAGGGTGCGGACGGGAAAATGGCTGTTCCAGCGGTAAGGGACCGCCCATCGTCGGGCCCAGCGGCGCAGGTCTTCAGACACCCAGCGCTGCTTGTTCTCGGAGAACGTCTCGAACGGAACGGTGGGACCGCCGAGCTGCTTGAACAATCCACCCAGCAAAATTGGCCGCCAAATGAGCTTTGCTCCCTTCGCCTCGCACAGCCTCCGCACCCCGTACGAGCCCAAGTACGCGAACGGCGAGGACGGGTCGTAGAAGAACTCGACGGTGTTCACGGCGCTCGACGGCGCGCGCTCACGGCCCGCGAAGCGGCTCGCGCCGGGCTCGATCGGCGATCCTCCGAGCGCCTCTTCGAGCATCGAGAGGCGATCTTGTCCGAAGTACAGCTGCCCTTCGTAGAAGATCGCCGGCGCGCCGAAGGCCCCTCGGCTCGCGGCCTCGTCGGTGTTCGCGCGGAGCTGCTCTTTGATCGGCTCGTCGTCGATCTTCGCGATCACCGAGGCGCCGTCGACTCCGGCTTCATCGAGCACCGCACGGAGCACCGCGCGATCGCCGATGTCTCGATGCGTGACCCAGTGCGCGTAGTACAGCGCGTGGATGACACGCGGTCGTCGCTCGTCCGTCACCGCGAGCGTCGCGCGCAGCGCTTCGACCGAGCGCGCGTAGCCTCCGGGCCGCGGGACGCCGAGCTCGACGCCCCACAAATCGGCCCATCGCTTTTGATCCGCGAGCAGCATTCGCGCCTTCGCGGGGTGCAGCGTGGCGGCGAGGTTCGTCGCGGTTCCGATCGAGCGAAAGAGCCCGCCGAGCAGCATGGGACGCCACACGAGCGTCGCGCCGTTGCGCTGACAGAGCGCCTCGATCTGCGTGGACGCGAGGTACGCGTAGGGGCAGGTGTAATCGAAGAAGAACTCGACGGTCTTCACCGCGCGAGCGTGCCACACTCGCGCCGCGCGAGCTCCATGGCGCTCTTTCGTTCGATCGTTTTCAGCGCGGTCCTCTCGGCGATGCTCGCGCCTGCGACGGCGCGCGCGCAGTCGGCGGACGCGGCGAGCGATGCCTCGGTTTCGAGTGATTCGCTCGCGGCTCTGCGCGCCCGGCTCGAGCGAGACCCGAGTGATGCCGGTGAGCTTCAGTCGATCATCGACGAGGCCCGAGCGCTCGCGCGAAGCGAGCGAGCGCCGATCGCGCTTCGCGGCGAGGCGCTCTTTTACGGAGCGGACGCCGCCGATCGCGCCCTGCGCTTTCGTGAGGCGCTCGCGCTGTATCGCGCGTCGATCGAGTTGGCGCCGGGCGGGAGGTTCGCCGCGAGGGCGAGGGCGCGCGTCTCGACGCTCGCGCCGCACGAGGGGGACGACTTCGCAGGGCTCACCGAACTCGCGCGGTTTCGCCTGAGAATTTCGAGCGCGACCGTGAGCGAGCTTCGAGCGTTTGCTGCTCGCGCGTCGCGGTGGAGCGCGAGCCCTGCGCGCGCGCAAGCGCGGCTCGCGGCGGCCTCGGCGCTCGTGCGCAAGCGCGCGTTGGAAGAAGCGGCGTCGGTGCTGCGCGCGGTGGCCGAGGATCCGATGAGCTCCGGTGATGATCGCGCGATCGCGCTGCACGAGCTCTCGCGCATTCGCGCCGAGCAGGGAGCGTTTGCGACAGCGCGCGACGAGCTCGAGACGCTCGGCGCAGACCGCGGAGACATCGCGACGGCCTCGCGCCTCGCGCGGCGGGCGAAGCTGTATCGCTTCGCGTGGGGGGCGCTGATCGCGCAGTGGATCGTGGGGCTCGTCGCGGTCGCGCGCAGCGTTCGTGCGCGGGCGTGGGATCGCGTGGCGCGCGCTTGGAAGCGGCCGCTGCCGCTCGTGCACATCGCGGTGCTGACCGTGGGCGGGGCGCTGCTCACGCGCTCGTACGATCATCACGACGACGCGCACGTGTGGGCGTTTGGCGCGGCGGTGCTCACGGTGTACTTCGCGGCGAGCGCGGCGAGCGCGGACGCGCATCGAACACGAGCTCGCGCTCGATGGTGGACCGTCGCTCGTGTGATGATCGCGGTGCTCGCGGCGCTGTCGGCGAGCTTTCTCGCGATGCACCGCTTCGACCAGGGAATGCTCGATGGAATCTCTCTCTGACCCCCGCGAAGAGCCCGCGCTGTCCGAGGACGGCGTGCTCATCGTGCGTCGCGGGCCGGGCGCCAATTGTTCGTCGATCGGCAGCGCGGTCGAGATGCTCTTCTTGTCTGCGACCGTGGGCGCGGCGGTGCTCGCCGCGATCGCCGCTGCGCTCGATCCCGCGGCAGATCCAGCGGTTGAGCCCGAGGGAGAAGAGCAGCCGTGAGGAGCAGGGTCGAGCGCTTCGGAGCCTGGGTCCAGCTCGACCCATCGACGCTCGTGGCGATCGACCGTCGCCGAGCCCGCTCGCTCGGCCTCGACGGCGGCGAACTGTGGAACGATGACCGCGAGTCACCGCACCCATTCCCCATTGAAGTGCACGTCGCCGTGACCGCGCGATGTCCTGTTGAATGTGTGGGATGTTATCAAGACGCGACCGCCGAGGGCGCCCATGTCTCGCTCGATCAGCTGCGCTCGACGCTCGATGCGCTCGCGAGCGCCGGTGTGTTCACGGTGGCGCTCGGCGGAGGAGAGCCGCTCTCTCGCGACGACCTCGCGGTGATCGCCGACGAGGCTCGCGCGCGCGGGATCAGCTGCGTGCTCACGACGAGCGGCCTCGGGCTACGCGAGGACAGAGTCGCTGAGCTGCGAGGATTTTCACAGGTCAACGTGAGCCACGACGGGGTGGACGGCGGCTATCTCTCGCTGCGCGGGGTCAACGCTGCGGCCGTGGCCGAGCGCGCGATCACGCTGCTTGCGCGCGAGGGGATCCGCGTCGGAGTGAACATGGTGTTGTCGCGGCAGACGTTCGCTCGCGTCGAGGCCACGGCCGAGCGCGCCCGCGCGTTGGGCGCCGTCGAGCTGCAGCTGCTTCGGTACAAACCCGCGGGGAGGGCCGCTTCGATCGAGTACCTCTCGCGACGGCTCACGCGCGAGCAGGCGCTGGCGGTGGGGCCGCTCGTCGAGCGGCTGTCGCGCGCGCACGGAGAGGCGATGGCGGTGCGGGTGGACTGCGCGATGGTTCCGTTTTTGGCGGCGTACGTGCGAGACGCGAGGGCGCTCGAGCGTTGGGGGATCTTCGGTTGTGAAGCGGGGCGCCACCTCGCGGCGGTCGATCGCGACGGCGCCGTGATCGGCTGCAGTTTCGCCCGCGACATGCACGTCGGCGCGCCCCTCGATCGCTGGCAGAGCGACGCAGGGCTCGAGGAGTTTCGACGATTCGTGGCGGCGCCCCCTGAGCCTTGTCGTTCGTGCGAGGCTCGCGCGGTGTGCCGCGGCGGATGCAAAGTGGTCTCGAGCCATCTCTCCCGCGCCTTCGAGCCGGACCCAGAGTGTCCGCGGGTCATTGCCTGGCGCGAGGAGGCTCGATGATCACCTCGCGAACGCGCTCGATCATCGATGGCCTCTCTCTGTCCATCGCGGCGGCTCCCTTGATCTACTCGGTGCTTCGCGTGGGCTCGCTCGCGATCGCGCCCGAGCTCGACCCGACGGCGATGGTGTGGACCGAGCGTTCGGCGACGCTCGACCGGCTCTCGCTCACGCTGTACGCCACCGCGCTCGCGAGCTCTGCGACCGTCGCGATCGCTAGAAAATTCGCTGACAAAATGGATGTGATGCTCGTCGCTGTCTCGTCGGTCTCTGCGTGCTCGCTCGCGCTGCAGGCGGTGATCGTCCCGTGAGCGCGACGGGCGTCGTTCACGTGCTGGCGTCGTGCGGAGCCGCGCTCTGCGCGTTGGTCGTGGCGCTGCGACCCGAGCACGAGCGAGAGGCGATCGCGCGTCGCGCGGCCGGTCTGTGCGCGCTGATCGCGATGGGGGCGGCTCTGTGGGGCCAGCGCGCGTTCGAAGCGGGGCGCCTGCGCGCGGTGTACTCGTACTCTCGCTCGGCGGGGGCGCTGCTCGAGCGGCACGCGCACTTCGGGTTCGCGTCGCTCTGCTTCGCGGCGGCGCTCGCGCTCACGAGCGAAGCGCGCTCACTGAAGGCTCGGCGAACGCTCGCCGCGCTGTGCGTCGCCTTCGCGGCGCTCGCGCTCTGCTGCGACGCGCTCGTGCACGCCAAGGCGCCGAGCGCCGCGCTCGATTGAGCTCAGACCCCGATGAACAAGCGGTGCGCGAAATTGCGCTCGAGCTGCGCGCTGAAGATCTTCTGCGCGGCGGTCTCGATGTCGTACTCGACGCGCTTGAACTCGAAGACCTTCGAGCTCGTGTCGTACACGACGTAGCTCGCGCGGTTGTCGTAGTCGCGCGGCTGGCCCGTGGATCCAACAGAGACGATGTACTTGCGGCCTGGCTTGAGCGTGAACTTGCGCGCCGGAAGCTCGTCGACCTCGTCTTCGGTCAGCTCGAACACCTTGCACAGGTGCGAGTGGCCGATGAGCGTGAGCGTGTTGAGCTCGTCGTAGTACGGCAGGCAGGTGCGCGCTTGCTCGGGCGCGAAGATGTAGTCGAACTCTTCGATGTGCACCGGAGAGCCGTGGCAGAGCGTCACGCCCGTCCCGTCGATCTCGTGCTTGTAGGGCAGCGAGCGAAGCCAGGACATGTTCTCGGATGAGAGCGTCGAGGCGTGCAGGTCGAGCGCGCGGCGCGCGGCCTCGTAGTAGTACGAGTAGTCCATGCGACCGGCGACCGCCGCGTCGTGGTTGCCGAGGATCGTGACCTTCGCGAAGCGACGGACGATCTCGGCGCACTCGTTGGGTGATGCGCCGTAGCCGACGACATCACCGAGGCAGTACTGCGTGTCGACGCGCTCGCGCTTGATGGCTTCGACCACCGCCGAGAGAGCCTCGAGATTCGCGTGAACGTCGCTGAAGACACCAATCCGCATCGTGTGATTCGCGAGTCTCTCGGAGGCTCGTTTGCGCGTCGTGGAAGCTCCGAGGAACCTCCGTCGCTGTGAACGTTCAACCGGACTCTGCGTCCCGAAACAGTGGCAGATGCTAGCCACGCAACGCTTGCGCTGTCTACAACGGAGATGAGCTGCGAAATCTCCGCTCGCTCACAAGACCGAGAGAAACGCAGAAGCCGCTCGTTCGCCGGGGGTGAGGCCTTTTCCTTCGCGCAGGGACTTGTCGTAGTCGCGCGCGTCGTCGACGGCGCCGACGCCCTGCGTCGCCGCTTGCGAGAGCGCGTCTTCGCTTCCGGTGCGGATGCGCTCGACCTCGCGCCCGCCGCCCGCGCGAACCACGTGCGCGAGCACCCACGCCCCTCGCTCGACGGCTTCGCCTTCGACCATGGACGCTGTCATCGCGCGAACGGCGCCTGCGCCGAACTCGCCCGCGGCCCAGCCGAACAGCTGCGACTCGGTGGTGCCCGCGGTGAGCGCGCGTTGGAGCACGGACATGAGCCCGCGGCGCAGCTTGATCTTCGCGATCGCGACCGCGCCCGCCGCGGCGGCGACGGGCTTCTTCGACGAAGCGAGCTCGACCCAGGTGTCCGCGAGCTCGTCTCCCGAGGGGACCATCGCCGCGAGCACGGGCGCTGCGCTCGGCGCGTCCATGCTCTTGAGCGCCCTGGCGAGCGTCGCGCCGTGGCCGCGCGCGTCTTTCTTCGCGAGCCTGAGCGCAGCCATCGCTCGAGCCTTGGGGTGCGCGCACCAGCGGGCCAGCTCGGCGGCGTCCATCGCGGCCATCTCGGCCTCCGAGGGAAACGGCCGCGGGTCGTCGAACTCGCTGTCCATCGCCTCGGGGTCGTAGAGCTTCGAGAGCGCGTCGAGGGCGCTGTTGGGGATGGGAGAGACGCCGGAGGCGTGCGCCCATGAAATCAAGTTTCCCAGTGATTCGTAGGCGGATTTGGGGTCGAGCCCGACCGTGTGCGCGCCGGCGTCGCAGGTGCGCGCGAAGGACGCGAGGGCCTTGGCCGCGAGGGCCTTCTCGTCGGACGCGACAGACAACGAGAGCGCGCTCTTCACGACGACGGGCGACGGCTTGATGCCCACGCGCAGCATCGCGAACAGCGCGCGCTTCTCCGTCGCCTCGAGCCTCGCGGCCGGAACGCCCCTCGCGAGCTGCCAGCGCTCTTTGGCCGCGGGGTCGTTGACCGCTTCGATCACGGCGAGGGCGCGCGCGACGCCTTGCGCGGTGGCGAGCTGTTGCTCATCGAAGAGCGCGCGTTCGCTCGCTTCGTTGACGCCGCCGTCGTAGGCGATGCCCTCGCGCGCGATGCGGTCGGCCTCGACTCTGCGGGCGAGCGCGTCGCTCGAGGGGCGAGCGGCGAGCACCTTTCCGACGTGCTTGGCGTGCTCTTCTCCTCCGCGAGCAGAGACGGCGTGTCCGTCGAGCGAGCGTCCGTCGCGAGAGACGACCTCGACGCGGACGTGAAAGTCTCTCGCGAGGGCGTCGATCACCGCGCGATCTTCAGCGGCGGTGAGGTCGAGCGCGGCTCGTCCGAAGCGCGTCGCTCCGTCGTCGGACACGACCGACAACAGCGCGAGCGGAAGCGTCGACGAAGGGTCTGCTTGCAGCACCGGGACGGCCTCGCTCGCCGCGAGCGCGGTCACTGTATCCCCGGAGCCTCGCAGCCACATGCGCACCTCGCCGTCGACGACCGCGGCGCGCGCGTCGCGATCGCCCGAGAGGACCGAGGGCGTCTCTTTCTTCGGCGCTCCTCGCTCTGCCGTTGGAACGGCCGCGAGCAGATCTTCATCCGCCGGCGTGGTCTCGGGCTCGATCGGGTCGAGCTCGTCGACCTCGCCGCCCGCGTTGGCCTCGGCCGCGGTCTCCTCTGGCTCGTCGAGCGGCTCTGCTTCGGCGATCGCGTCCTGCGCGGGCTCGCCGTCGATGGGCTCTGCCTCTTCGATGGGCTCTGCGACGGGCTCTGCTTCTTCGATCGCCTCGGCAGCGTTGGCCGCCTCGCTCTCGAGCGGCTCTGCCTCTTCGACCGAGTCGAGCGCGCTCGGCGCACGCTTGGGCAGCAGCTCGATGGGCTGGCTCGTCTCTGCGGCGCTCTGTGACGCAGCGAGCGTGCTCGGCTTTGCTGCGCTCTTCGGCGTGCTCGGCAAGCGCGCCGCGGAGGGGGCGCCGCCGCTCGGCTTTCGCTCGCGCTGCGCGACATCTTCTTGGGAGCGCTGCGAGCGTTCGGCGTCGAATCGCGCGCGGGCCGCGGTGAACTCTTGCTCTCGCGCGGCGATGGCGACCTCGCGCACGGCGAGCTCTTCTGCGCGCGTCTCGAGCTGCCCTCGCTCGACGGCGATCTGCTCGAGCTGCAGTTGAATGTCGTCCTCGCGTCGCGTGACGTCTTCGGCGCGCGCGTGCAGGCGCTCTTCGCGCGTGGCGATGTGCGCCTCTCGGGCGGCGAGCGCCTTGGTGTCCGGCTCCGAGAGCAGTCGCTCGAGGCCCTTGGGGCCGATGACCGCGCGCGCCTCGCGCACGTACGCGGGGATCGGCGCGCGCTCTTCGCTGAGCTTGCGGAGCAGCTCGATGCGCAGGGGCAGCTCTTCGTGCGCACGCGCCGTGGGAATCACCAGGGCAAACCGCTTCGCGACCGGGTCGTGATAGGCGAAGGGGACGGCCAGGTCGAGGTCATCGATGTGGTGAAGCGTTCCGTGGCGAGCCGCTTCGGCCAGGAGCGGGTCGGTCCCGGCGTTGACCGATACGACGAGCTCGACCTTGCGCGACGAGCCATCGGGGTTGCTGACGAACGCGACGTCCCTGCGCGTCGCGGCCAGTGCTCCGGCGTACGCCGGCTCTTCACGGGGGCGCATATTGATTGGGGCGAAACGATACACGCCCGCGGGGCGTTTGCTGAACGGTCTTCGCAGATCATCGCTTCGCCTCGGATCGGGGCGCGACGCCTCGCGTTCTGTTTCGCCGCGAGGTACACCGCGCGCCGTGACCGAACGCAACGACGACGACTCGATCGAGATGGCCCCGGACACCCCTTCGGCTGTGCGCGAGCTGGCCCAGGCTTGCGTGGCCTTCGTGCGCAAATCCGTGGGAATCGACCTGGATTTCACCCCGGACACCCTCCCGTTGCTCGACCACTACCTCTCGCAAGCGCGCGAGGGAAAGGGCGAGATCCACACGCTCGTCGCCGCCGCCGCGGGGGCCTACTTCGGCGAGGTGATCCGCGGGCAATATCCCGCTCGGTGGGCGCTCGGCGACGAGTCGGACCACGACTCGTGGAGGCTCGAGTTCGAGCAGGTGTTTCTCTATCTCTACCCCGCCGTGCTCGCGCGCTCGGTGCTCGAGCCCGACGCGTCCTCGGACGCAGGATTCTCTGTGCGAGAGCAGGATCGCCCGACGCTCGCCTCGGCGCTCGAGCTCTTGGGAGAAGTCGACGAAGACGAGTTTTATCGGCTCTCGACGCGCTTCGACGTGCTGAGCTCGGTCGCCGAGCGGCTCACCGCGATCCGGCAGAAAGAGCTCGGGATCGAAGAGCTCCCCGTGATCGAGCCCGCGGTGTACGCGCGGTCGATCGCCGCGGATCCGACCGCCAATTGATTGAGCGCGATCAGCGAGCCGGTCGCGGGGCAGCGCCGACTTCCCATCGCGCAGGAGCGCTGAGCGCGACGGGCTCTGTGCGAAACAGACCGTCGATGCTGCGCGCGCGCAACGAGTGTCGGCCCGTTTGTACGCCGGCGAACGTCGCTGTGCGTCCTGCGGCGAGCCATCCGATCGCCGCGTCGTCGACGAACAAGAGCACTTCGCTCTGCGTGGCGTTGACCACTTCGAGCTGACTCGACGTAGGCGCCCAGCCTGTTCGCCGCTGCACGGGCGGCGCGTTCGCAGGGCGCACGGGCTCGAGCGCGAGCAGCTCGTTGGGGGTGAAGAACCCGCCTTCTCCGCCGCGTTGCGGGGTCGAGAGCGTCTGTCCGACAGCCTCTCTCGGGGGCACGGCGAGGGCGTTGCGCGGCAGTTGAACGGCGCTCGCCTCGGCCTTGTTGAAGGCGAGCACGGGCAGGCCGCGCGCGCGGAGCGTGACCCGTGTGGGCACCTTCGCGCCCTCGCATCCTGTGCGAATCGCCGCAGAATCACCGCCGAGGACGAGCGAGACAAACATACGGCACGAGAGCGCGCGCGCCGGGCTCGCGGGGTCGAACTGAAGCGAGAGCGAGAGCTGCCCGCGCGTCGCAGTCAGCCCATCGTCGCTGCGTCGAAAGGACAGCGGGACGCTTCGTTGCACGGGTTGCCCGAAGAACCACTGGCGAAGCTCGTCGGGGTTGAGCGCGCGGTGCGACCGTTGATCGGCGGCGACCAGGGCCCACGCGCTCATGCTCGCGCGGCCGCCGATGCGGTAGCCGGGGGCGATGACGAAGCCTGTTCCGTACAAGAGGGCGACGATGCGATCGCCCTGGTCATCGACGCGCAGGACGCGTTCGACCGAAGGGCGATCCGCTCGCTCGTCGGGAAAGCGCATCTCGTACCGCGTTCGTTGCGCCTCGACTCCGGTCTCGTCAGCGAACCAAGAGTCTTCGGGGATCGACGCTCCTTCGGGCTCGAGCTCGGGCTCGGACGCGTCCTGTCCTTCGGCGTCCGCGCGGCGAAGGAGCTCTTCGTGCGTGATCCCCACCATGGGCGCCATCGCGGCGTCCTGCGTCACTTGGGCTGGAATTTCACTGGTAGAATCCGCATTGCGCGCAGCGGTGATCGCGCTCGTCGCGGGGCGTGCGCCGACCGCCGTCGATTGCGCGGGCCGCTCGCACGCCGCGATGGCGCTCAGCGCGAGCAGCGAACATCCCCACCGACCAACAGCGCCGCTCGTCACGCTCGGCTCACTTCTCCACAGACTGAAACGACGCGCCCATCGTGCGAACGAGCTCGGCCACCACGGGATCGCGCTGCAAAAACTCTCGCACCTGCGACTCGACCGCCGGTCGCATCGCGGGCGGAACGCGGTTTCGCTGCATCGCCGCATCGGTCAACCGAGAGACCGCCTCGTTGGGCGTGATCGCCCCGCTCTTGAGCTCGGTGATGATCGACTGCGTGTTGGCGACGCCGCCTGCTGCGCCGGTCGCCCCCACTTTGTTTGTCCCCGTCGCCTCGCTCACGCGATCGCGAAACGCGGGACCGCTCGGAGCGTTGCTGCCGACGGTCGCGCCGGTGTTGACGGTGTCCACTCCTGAGACGGACGGCTTCGATGGTGGCTTGATGGATGTCATGGCTGCGGCTCCTCGGGTGCGTAGGTCTCAGGAGCGGTGGGACGAGCGAGTGTCCCCCCGCGTTGGCGATCGAGCAAGCGCCCTGTGCGGCGCCCGTGATCGCTGTGGTGTCTTCGATGGCTTCGCTCTCAGCCGTCGCTGCTGCGCTCGCGCTCGAGCGTTGAATCGCTCAGCGAATGTTGTTGATCGCGTTCTTCGACATCTCGTGCCGCGCGTGCATCACGTTCGAGAGCGCGGTGTACCTGCGGTTTTCTTCGCTCATCGCCTCTTGCAATCGCAGCATGCGCATCGACATCTCTTGCCCGCGAGAGAGCAGGTCTCCGTCGCCTGCGGCCGCGCCGGTGATGCCCGCAGCGCCCGCTGCAGCGTTGGTCCCCGTCTGCGCCGGACCTTCGACGCTGCCGCTGTTGGCGCTCGCCCCCGCCGATCCAGTGCTGCCTCCGACGCTCGCGGACGGGGCGCTCGGCGTCGAGTTGTCTGACGCTCCGACCGCTGCTCCTCGCAGCGCCGCCGCGGCCACGTCCACGCCCGGAATGTGCGACGCCGCTGCCACCGCCGCCCTCACGATGGCTTGTCCTCCCGCTGCGAGCGCCTCTGTGAACTGCCTCCCCGCCGGCGGCGGCGTGACCCTCTGCGAGGTCTGCTGCACCACCACGCTCATCCGGCTCCGATCGATCGTGCTCATGAACGAAACACTCCTTCTGCCCCTCGGGCGGCGCTCTCATCACCGTCAGGTTGTCCGAGTTGCGCGAGGTGGAAGATTTTTCTCTCGCCCGGTTCGTTCGTGCTCGAACCGCCTCCTCGTTGCTACGCTCGCCGCGTCGTGAGCGACTCGTTGCCTGTCGATCTCTCTGCTGCGCGCGCTGCGGTCGCCGCGTTGCTTCGCGCGGTCGGCGCTCCCGTCGACAGCGATCCCGAGCTGCGCGAGACGCCCGAGCGCGTGGCCGAGATGTTCTCCCGCGAGCTGCTCGACGGCTACCGCGTGGACATCCCTGCGCTGCTTCGAGACGGCGTCGCGACGAGCGAGCCGGGGCTCGTGTTGCTCACGGACGTCCGCTTCACCTTCGTGTGCCCGCATCACCTTCTTCCTTCGACGGGAAGGGCGCACATCGCCTACCTTCCAGGCCCGCGCGTGGTGGGGCTCGGGACGATCGTGAAGCTCGCTGAGGCCTTTGCGCATCGGCTGGTGCTGCAAGAGACGCTCGGGCAGCAGATCGCCGATTCGCTGTGTGAACACTTGCAAGCGCGCGGCGCGGCGGTGGTGATCCGCGGGACGCACGCGTGTCTGTCCGCGCGGGGGCAAGAGCAGCGCGACGCGGCGGTGATCACCAACGCGTTCGCTGGGGTGATGCGCGAAGGGGCTGAGCGCGAGGCGTTCTTTCGATCGCTCGCCGCGTTCGAGCGATAGGCGACAGGCGAACATGACGGACGAGCTTGTGTTGGACGCAGTGATCACTGGCGCGAGTCGAGGCATCGGCTATGCGTTCGCGCACCGGACGCTCGTGCGCGGGGGGCGCGTCGTGCTCTGCGCGCGAAGCGAAGACGAGCTGGCGCGCTCGTGCGCGCACCTCGAGATCGAGCACGGACGCGACCGCGTTCACGCGGTGTGCTGCGACGTGAGCAACGAGGACGAGGTCGCGGTGCTCCAGCGCGAGAGCGAGCGGTTCTTCTCGGGCGCTCCGTCGGTGGTGGTGAACAACGCGGGCATCGTCGAGCGCAACGCCGTGCACGAGATGTCCCTGTCCCAATGGAACCGCGTGTTGGGCGTCAACGTCACGGGGGCGTTTCTCGTGACGCGCGCGTTTTTGCCGGCGATGCGCGCGTCCCGTCGGGGGCGAGTGATCTTCGTCTCGAGCATCTCGGGCACCCTGGGGACCCCTCGGGCGAGCGCGTACAACGCCTCGAAGTGGGCCATGATCGGGCTGATGAAGTCGCTCGCTGAAGAGCAGCGCGAGGCCAACATTCAAGCAATGGCCGTGCTGCCCGGAAGCGTCGATACGCAGATGCTCGTCGGCTCGGGCTTCGACCCGCAGATGAGCGCGGACGACGTGGCCAAGACGATCGAGTTCGTCGCGTTCGACGCGCCCGCGGCCATGACGGGCAGCGCGCTCGAAGTGTTCGGCTGAGTCGCTCGGTCTCCTTCGCTGCGATGATTCGCCGGGGATCCACGGTACACTGCGCGTCGTGACGGTGATCGCGCTCGAGGCTGTGCCGGTGTTTCCTCTGTCCAACGTGGTGCTGTTTCCTGAGCAGCGCCTGCCGTTGCACATCTTCGAGCCGCGCTATCGGCAGATGGTTCGTGACGCGCTCGAGTCGCAGCCCTTCATCGTGATGGCGTTTCAGTCTCCCAAAGAGACCGGCGATCCGCCGGCGTTCGCGAAGATCGCCACGATCGGAAGGATCACCGCGCACCAACGGCTCAGCGACGGCCGCTTCAACATCATCCTCGAGGGACAGGTGCGCGCGGCGATCGAAGAGGTGCAGAGCGACAAGCTGTACCGTCGTGTGCACTGCGTTCCGATCGCAGAGCCGCAGGGAGTCGAGGCCGATGCGCCGGCCAGCGAGCGGATGGCGCTCGTGTCCCTCGTGGGGCGAGTGATGCAGCGCGCCCGAGAAAAAGCGCCCGAAATCGAGTTCGTCCTGCCCGAGGGCGTGACCGCGGCGCGGCTGGCGTTCTTGGTCGCGGACAAATTGCTGGTCGATGGCGCGGCGCGGCAGCGCGTGCTCGAAGCGCCCGACACCGTGACTCGCCTCCGTCGTTGCACCGAGAGCGTCGCGGCGCTGCTCAGCGAGATCGCGCCCAAGAGCGCCGGGGACGCGCGCAACTGGAGTTGATTGCGTGGGGCGTCCGCGGCTCGGCGCGAGCAACCCCTACAAACGAGCGGCGAACTCGCGGTAAAAACGCCAGGACGTCATGCCATCGTTCGATGTTGTTTCGAAGGTCAACTGGGCCGAGGTCGACAACGCGCTCAATCAAGTGAGCAAAGAGCTCGCGCAGCGCTACGACTTCAAGGACACGGGCGCGAAGGTCGAGAAGACCAAAGAGGGGCTGGTGATCACGGCCAACTCAGAAGGTCGCGTCGAAGCTGCGCTGGATGTGCTCAAGGACAAGCTCGTGAAGCGGCACGTCTCGCTCAAGCACGTCGATCCGCAGACCGCGCAGCCCGCGGGCGGGAGCACGTTTCGTCAGCTCGTGAAGATCAAAGAGGGCATCGACCGCGACCGCGCGAAGAAGGTCATCGACGCCGTGAAGGGCTCGAAGATCAAAGTGCAGGCCGCCATTCACGACGACACCGTGCGCATCTCGGGAAAGAACCGCGATGACCTGCAAGAGACCATCAAGCTGCTGCGCGGGCTCGAGCTCGACATCGAGCTGCAGTTTCAGAACTTTCGCGAGTGAGCGATCGCTGAGCGGCCGCGCGCGTTGTGTGTGACACTGCCGCGCATGAGCGAGCGAGAGTCGATCGACGGGGGAATTTTCGGGGCAGACTCGCCCTGCTTCGGGTGCGCTCCGCATCATCCCATCGGGTTCAAGCTCGCGTTCGGGCGCGAGGGCGAGACCGTGACGACGCGGTTTACGCCGGGGACGCAGTACCAGGGGCCGCCGGGGATCATGCACGGCGGGCTCGTGACGGCGCTCGCCGATGAGCTCGCGGCGTGGGCGATCATCGCGGTGAAAGGCCAGTTCGGGTTCACCACGGAGATCTCTGCGCGGCTCGCAGGCGCCATGCGCGTGGGCAAAGAAATCGTGGGGACCGCGAAGATCACCAAGGATTTGCGCCGGATCGTCGAGGTGGACTGCGTGCTTGCGCAGGGCGGCGTCGATGCGTACACGGCGCGCTTCAAGTTCGTCGTGCTCGATCGCGCGGGCGCCGAGCGGCTGTTGGGCGGTCCTCTGCCCGAGAGCTGGGCGCGCTTCGCGCGGTGAGAAGCGGCGATCACCGCAGAAATCGAGCCCCAACGCTCACAGCGGTGATACTGTCGAGATGGACACAGCGGCGAAGACCGAGACGTTGACGCTAGCTATTCCCTGAGGAAGAGATCGTGAGCGTAGCGAAGAAGAGCGCCAAGAAGAGCAGCACCAGCAAGCCCACTGCGAAGAAGGGCGCCGCGAAGAAGAGCAGCGCGCCGAGCAAGAGCGCTGGCAAAAAGAGCGCGCCGAGCAAGGGCCCCGGCAAGAAGAGCATCTCTGCCAAGCCCTCATCGGGCGCGAAGAAGGGCTCGAAGGCTCCCAAGGGCTCGAAGGGCTCGAAGGGAGCCGTGCTCACGAAGAAGACGCGCGTCTCGCTTCCGCCGCCGGCGCCCGACGGCGTGACCCTTCGCAAGGTCGCGAGCAAGAAGCTCGCGCTCGAGCTCGTGGGCGCGGCGCTCGAGAAGAAGGCCGAGCGGTCCGAGATCATCGACGTGAGCGAGCGCGTGGACTACGCGGACTACGTGGTGCTTCTCTCTGGACGGTCCGACGTTCAGCTCGGAGCGATCGCGCAGGCCGTCGAGGACGCGGTCAAGAAGCACAACCGGCATCCGAGCCGTGACGGTCGCCGCGGAGACGCGTGGATCGTGCTCGACTGCGGAGACGTCTGGGTCCACGTGTTCTTGGAAGAAGCGCGGAAGTACTACGACATCGAGGGCTTCTGGAGCGACGCGCCGCGCGTGGATTTGCCGAAGGACATGATCCCGAAGCGCACTTCGTTGATGCCGCCTCCGGGCGAAGAGGACGAGGTCGAGAGCGAGCTGTGAAGCTGGTCGTCGCGGCGGTGGGGCGCGCGAAAGAGCGCGAGGTCCGCGCGATGCTCGATGACTACTACGCGCGGATCCGACGGTACGCGCAGTGGGAAGAGGTCGAGCTCGAGGACGGGCGCGAAGACAAGCTGACAGAGGCTGTTCTGAAGGTGATGGCCGCGCAGAAGGGGCGGGCTGAGCTCGTGGCGCTCGAGGTCACGGGAAAGCAGTTTACGAGCGAGCAGTTCGCTCGAAAGATCGGGGATCGCATGGATGCCGCGGCGGTCCCTGTGTTCTTGATTGGTGGTGCCGAAGGGATCCCCGACGCGTTGAGCTCGAAGGCCGCGTGGAAGATCTCGCTCGGGCCCATGACGCTGCCGCACAGGCTCGCGAGGGTCATCCTGGCGGAGCAGGTGTATCGCGCGTTCTCGATTCTTCGGGGCGAGCCCTACGCCCGCGAGGGGTGATACAGTCGCCGCGCTTTTTCCCGTTCACCGCTCACAGTCACGCAAAGGAACAGTACGGTCATGGAGAACGTCGCTCAGGAGAACCTCGATCGCTTGAAGGCTTCGGCGTCGGCCTGGTTCGGCAACGTGGATCCGTCGCTCGGGACGGGCGCGATGATCGAAACGGCGTTCTTGATGGCCGCCGCGGACGGAACGCTCAGCGACATCGAGCGCGAGCAGCTCATCGCCACGATGGAGTACATCACGGACAAGAAGATCTCTCGCGAGAAGCTCGACGAGACGATCGACCAGCTCCTCGAAGCGCTCTCGACCGACGGCTGGGAGGCGCGCATCAACGCCGTGGCTTCTTCGCTCAGCGACACGCTCGCGCGTCGCAACGCGTATCGCCTCGCGGCGGGCGTCTCGTTCATCGACGGCGAAGTGCAGGCCGAAGAAGCGCAGCTCTTCACGCTGCTCGCGCGCGCATTCGAGATCCCCGAGACCGAGGCCGAGGGGATCCTGGTCGAAGTGCGCGACGAGCTCTTTCCGAAGAGCGCCTGACGAGTTCGTTCAGCGGCCCTGCGCGAGGGCCCAGTAGTCTTCGAGCCACGCGGGGGCGTTGGTGATCACGGGCGGGGCGATCGCCTCCGCGCGCTGCTCGGCTTCGACGAGGGCGCGCTCGGGCATTCCCAGCGCGGCGGCGATCTCGGCGATGCGCTTGCGCTCGGGCTCGCGGTACTCGCCGCTGAGCCTCGCCAGCACGATGCAGTCTCGCAGGATGGCCCTTCGAGTGCGCTCGCTGGTCTGCAGCCGCGTGAGAAATTGCAGGTCCTTTGCGCGTTCGAACGCCTCGTTGACGTCGACGTTGGCGAGCGTCGCGTGCCGCTGGATCACGGTCTTCTCTCTCGGGTCGATCACTCCGTCGGCGAGCGCCACGGCGGCGAGCACCGTCACGTGCGCCGTCGCGTCGAACGCCGCGTGCCTCGCCCTCGGCGCGGGAATGCTCATGCGTCCCGGCATCGCCACGCTCTCTTCTGCGCCTCGTCCGCGGCCCGACGCAGCGAGGACGGCCAAGAGCGGTTCGCCCTGAAATCCCAGGCTCAAGTGCCCGTCGCGCGTGAAGAGCTCGACGCCCGTGACCTCGGGCGCGGGGAGGTTGAGCTCGTCGAGGTCGATGGGCTTGAGTCCTGCGTTGCGCATGCGCTCGAGCCATCGATGCGCGCGGTCGTGGCGCTCGGCGCGCGTGGCGTCGGGGGCGCCGAGGATGTCCTCCATCTCGCGGCCGAAGAAGCAGACCTTGATGGCGGCGCGGTCGTTCTCGGCGATGGCGAGGCGATCGATCTGCGCGAACATCGCCTGAAAATGCTGGTGACAATGCGCGAGCCGGTCGCTCAAGCGCATGGTGTCGTGGTCGACGTCGGGCTCGGTCGCGACGAACAGCTCGGGCTCGAGGGCGCGGATGCGCGCGAGGACCGTGTCGCGCCCGTCGCTCCCGTCGACGTCGTCGGACACGTGGTGAAGCGTGAAGCTCTCGTTGATGACCAGCGTGCCCTGCGCGGGGACCAGCGACTGCCAATCGTGGTCGTCCATCTCTTCGGCGAGCTTCGGAATCGCCTGGATTTCGACGGCGAAACGGCACTCTTTCGAAGCGGCGCTCGCGCTCTCGACGGCGCGCTTCAAGCTGTTGGGGTCGGGCTCGATGAGCACGAGGCGAAGTCGCTCGAGCGCGAGCGGGTCTTCGTCGAGCATGCGCAGGAGCGAGACCATTTGCCGGCCCGTTCCGGTGCCGAAATCGATGAGCGTGGGGCGCGCGTGCTCGCGCAGGGTGCGCACGAGCATCTTGTTCGCGAGCCACGTCCCGAGCGCCATCGTGGGGACTCGCTCCGCGAGCAAGTTGAACAAGCGGATCTGCGGGACGTCGTAGTCGCGAAGGTAGAGGTTGATCTCTTCGTACGTCGGTCCTTCGAGGCGCTTCGAGAGCCCCGCGGCCAAGAGAAAATAGAGGAGATCCTCTTGGCGATCGTCGAGCGCGAGCTGCGTGTTGACGAGCGACGAGAGCGCTTCGCGCGCGGGTTCGATGCGGTGAGCTTCGATGTGCTGCGCGGCGAGCGCGAGCGCGACGTAGCGCGGGTCGGTCGAGGTCATCAGCGGTTGCGTGCGTTGTACAACGGGCGAGCGCGGCGGAGTCAGGGCAACTGCACGCGGCGGGGATCGCGGGATCGCGCGATCGCGCCGAGGTCGCCGAAGTCCGAGAAGCGGTGGCCCCAGCACCAGAGAGCGCCGTGTGCGCGCGTCGCGCATCGGTGAAAATCCGTCGCGACGAACAAGCGCTCGCGCGCTCAGGCGCTCGGCGCCCAGCGGCGGCCGACGGGGGTGACGTCGAGTTCAGCGCGGATTTCGTCGAGCGGACGCTCCCACCACTCGCCCCAGCGAACACCAAAAAAGGGGCGCGCTTGCTTTCCGATGAGCCAGCCTTCGGCGACGGCGCTCATGCGCCGATCGGCGTCGTCCATCGCGAAGAGCATGGTGTTGAGCAGCCCGCCGGACATGATCGCGTACGAGAGCTTCGCGGGAAACTGCGCCGCATAAAACGCCTGCAATCCCAGCTCTCCCGCGACGTCGACGCCGAAGCCTGTCACCACGTGCCACACGTCGTGCGTCTCGTAGAGGTGCGCGTCGAGAAAGCTGAGCTCGTCGTGCGACTCGCGGTACGGGAGCGCCGCGGGGTCCAAATTGGCCGCGACCATGTGCCGACCGAACGCGCCGCCGAGCGTGTGTTCGGGGAGCTTCGCGAGCGCGCGAACGTCGATCCTTCCGATGCGAGGACGGGATGCGAGCGCCTCTTGTCCTCGGGGATCTCTTCGAAAGTAAGCGATCATTTCGCGTAGGACATCGTCGTCGGCGATCTGATCGCGCAGCGCGAAGACCTTCTCGAGCTTGTTGGGGTCGCGCACGAGCGTCGTGTACGCGTCGAGGCCGAGGGCGGCGCGCTTGAGCTTCTCGGAGGTCTCTTTGAACGATGCAATCGAGCTGATGAGCATGGAGCGATCCTCTCTTCACCGCGCAAACGCCTGCAAAACGGGCGTTGGTGGAACGAAAATGAATATGCGAGCATTCACTCGCATTCGCTACTCGCGTTTGTCGTGCCTCCCCCGAGGGCCTCGTTCATGGCGACGAAGATCAGGACTTCTCCCCGAAAACGCCCGCTCCAAGAGCGCTCGCGCAAGATGGTGGACCACATCGTCGAGGCCACGGCTCGCGTTTTGACCCACGACGGCTACGAAGGGACGACGACCAACCGTGTGGCCGAGGTGGCGGGGGTCAGTGTGGGGTCGCTGTACCAGTATTTTCCCAGCAAAGAGTCGCTCGTCGCGGCGGTGATCGACCGGCACTCGGACGAGATGATGACCGTGTATCGAACGGCGATCGCGGGAGCCGTCGAGCGGCCGCTGCACGAAGCGGCGCGCGTCGTGATCGAGGCCATGGTGGACGCGCACCAGGTGAACCCGCCGTTGCATCGAGTGTGCGTCGAGCAGATTCCGCGCGTGGGACGGCTGGGCCGTTTGCTCGAGGACCTCGACACGCACGCGAGCAAGCCGCTGATCGCGTTTCTCTCGGCGCAGCGCGAAGGGCTGACCGTGGAGGACGTCGAGCTCGCGACGTTCGTCGTGGTGCACTCGGTCGAGACCGTGCTGCATCGCACGCTCACCACCAAGCGCGCGATCGCTCGCGATCGACTCGTGGACGAGCTGTGCGCGCTGTGCCTGCGGTATCTCACCGCGCGGGCGCCGAGCGAGCGCGGTGCGTGATCGAGCCCTACGCGAACGCTTGCTCGATCCACTGCATCACCGCGCGCACCTTCGCCACGCGACGCTTGGACCGGTGCACCACGAGCCAGAAATCCCGGTTCGGAATCGCTTCGTTCGTGTTCGCTCCCACGTGCTCGGGCGCGACCTCGACGAGCTCTGCGTACCGCCCCGCGAGGCTCTTCGGAAGGATCGCGACGCCCAGCCCCGCGCACGTCGCGATCGCCAGCGCCTCGGTGTCCTCGACGAGCAGCCGCGCGACGCGCGGGGCAAACGCTCGCTCCGCGTGCTTCTGCTCGGGGATCTCTGCGAGCGACCCCGTCAAACCAATCCACGCGATCTCTCGCGTGACGCTCACCGTCCGCGCGACGAAGTACCCGTAGCGCTCGGTGTACAAGCGCTTCACGCTCAGCTCTCCCTCCGTCGGTCGCACGAGGCGCACGGCGATGTCCGCCTCTCCGCGCGCGAGGCTGCTCACGCGGTTGTCCGCCAGGACACGCAGCAAAATGTGTGGAAACTGCGCGGCGAACTGCGCCAGCCGCTTCGCGAGCACCCAGCGCACGACCTCGTTGACCGTCGTGACCGTCACCACTCCGCGGGGATCTTGCTGCGTCTCGAGCGCGGTCGTCGCGGCGAGCGCGGCGTCCACCATCGGCCCGAGCGTCGCGAAGAGCGCCTCTCCTCGCTGCGTCAATCGCAGCGGATTTTCTCGGACAAACAGCGCGCACCCCGCGAGCTCTTCGAGCCGCGCGAGGTGCCGGCTCGCTGTCGACTGGCTGATCCCCAACGAGCGAGCGGCCGCGGTGATGGTGCGCGTGCGCGCGACCGCCTCGAACGTGCGAAACAAATCCCAGTGCGCTTGCTCGGCCATCGCTCGGCGCATCGTAGCGCGAGCGCGGCCATGCAAAAACGGATGGCAGCTATTCTTCTCTCTGGATTGCCAGTCGATCACGCTCGTCGCACATCCGAGTGCACTACCGATGATCGTTCATCAGCTCCGCAACGCCACGATGGTCCTGCACTACGCGACGCACCGTTGGCTGGTCGACCCCATGCTCGGCGCCGCGCGCTCGTTGCCTCCCTTCAGGATGAAGGGAGCGCGGCGACGCAACCCTCTCGTCGAGCTCCCTTCGAACGCGAGCGAGGCGCTCGCCTCGGTCACGGGGCTGCTCGTCACGCACGAGCACCCCGATCACTTCGACTCGGCGGCGGTGCGGTTCGCCAAAGAGCGCTCGCTTCCAGTGTGGACCAACCGCGTGGACGCAGGGCACATCCGAGGGCGCGGGCTCGACGCGCGCTCGATCGAAGAGCTGCCGTTGCCGTTCTCGGTCGAGGTCGTGCGCTCGAAGCACGGGCGCGGCGCGGTGGGCTGGCTGATGGGCCCTGTGTGCGGCTACGTGATCGCGCACCCCGACGAGCCCACGGTGTTTCTCACGGGCGACTCGATCCTCACCGAGCCCGTCCTCGAAGCGGTCGAGCGGCACCGACCGGACGTGATCGTCGCTCCGGCGGGCGCGGCGAACTTCGGCTTCGGGGGAGACATCTTGTTCTCGCTCGACGAGCTCGTCACGCTCGCTCGTCGCTTCGACGGAACGCTCGTGTGCAACCACCTCGAAGCGCTCGATCACTGCCCGACGACGCGCGCCGCGCTGCGCGAGCGCTTCGCGCGCGAGGGCCTGATCGACCGAGTGCGCATCCCCGAAGACGGCGAGCGCGTGTCCTTCGATCGCCCCGCGTCGAGCTCCAGGCGCGTCGAGCCTCGCCCGGACACCGCCACGCCGGGGATGCAAAAATGGATGACGGCGCTGTTCGCGTGAGCGGCTGAGGTTTCGTGCCGTGCGTCGTCGCCGAGCGCTCAGGTCGTTCTGGTCGCCGCGAGCGTCGTGTTGAGACGCAGCCCGGGCACCCGTAGAAAGTGCTTCACGTTGCCTGTCACCAACTCGAGGTCGTTCGTCATCGCGATCGAGGCAATTTGAAGGTCAGCGTCGTCGAGCGGTGTTCCCGCTGCTTCGAGCTCCGCCTTCATCGCGCCGAAGCGCTCGGCTGACTTCGCGTCGAAGCTGAGCACCGTGAGCGCGGGAAGCACTCTTCGTCGGATGTTATCGAGGTGGCGGTCCTTCGCCTTCGAGCGGTGCGCGCCCCAGAACAGCTCGGCGACCGTGATTGCTGAGGTAAACTGCAACTCGACTGGCAGAGTCTTGAGCCAGCTGACATACCGATCAGCAGGCTTGGGCTTGAGCACTTCGCTGACCGCGTCTGTGTCGAAGAGATAGCCAGGCAACGGACTACTCCATGGTCGGCGCGCCGCGCCCGCGGGATCGCCGGAACGCGAGGGTCATCGACACCAGCTCTTCCGAGTCCTCCCACCCGCCGGCGAGCGAGGCGAGCCCGCCCGTCGTCGGAGGCAGGCTGATGAACTTCCATTTGTGTCGGTCGAGGCCCGTCAGGATGTTCTTTCCCCAGCGCTTCTCTGCCCAATCGGCGAAGCGCTTCGAGAGCGACGGGTCTGGCGCCCACGTTTGATCCAGCGCCGCGCTGATCGCTTGCTGCGCCACCGAGCCGTCGAACTTCGCTCCCGTGCTCTTGCTCTTCGGGACCTCTCGCGCCGTTTGATACAGCGCGAGCGACATCTGCCGGAATCCACAGAACATGCTGGGGGCAAAATCGCCCGTCGTTGGGTCGAACAGGATGAACTGCGTCCGGCGAATCATGTCGCGCAGCAGCTCGTCGCGGCTGGAGCTGCTGCAGTCCAGCGCAAACTGTCGAAACGAGCGCAGCACATCGTGCGGCGAGGACACCGCTTCGAGGTGAATGCTCAGCGTCTTGGTCAATGGGACCTCCGATGGGATCGACGCACGAGCCGCGCATCGACATCGCCACCATGACCCCAGCGCCCTCCCTCGTCAATGTCTACCTGCACTAAACCTGGTCGTCTGGGTTTAGTTTAACAGCCGTCACAGCGCCTTCGCCTTGAGCGTCCCCTTGTGCAGCTTGATCTCTAGCTCGTCGCCGCTCTGCACCTGCTCGCTGTCCGTGATCGCGTGCCCGTCCTTGAGGGCCACCGCGTAGCCGCGGCTCAGAATCGACAGCGGGCTCAGCGCGCTCAGCTGCGCCGCGAGCTGCCCGAGCGCGTCGCGCTGCCCCTGCAGCGATCGTCTGGCAGCCGGTTCGAGCTCGCCGCTCACGTCCCGCAATTGCCGGGATTTTTCGGTCAGAACTCTCTGCATCGCCGGGCGCAGCCGCGCTTCGAGCGCGGTCACGTTGGCCCTGTCTCTCGCGAGGCGCGAGCGAGGGTGCGCGCTCTGCAACCGCTGCTCAGCGCGGCCGAAGACCACTTTGGCTTTGCGCGTTCGGCCACGGAGGATCTGCGCCATGCGCGTGACGCTCTCGTCGATCCACTGGCGCGTGGGCTCGGTGACCTTGCGCGGATCTCCGAGCTTCTTCTCCATGCGCTGAAGAAACACTCGACGGCGGTTGACCATCGCGTGCGTCGCTTTTTCTGCGCGGCGCCGCAGCGTGAAGAGCTCTTCGCGGATCGCGCGCAGCTCGGGCACGGCCATCTCAGCAGCGTTCGACGGAGTGGCGGCGCGAACGTCAGCGACGAGGTCCGCGACGGTGTGGTCCACCTCGTGTCCGACCGCAGAAATCACTGGAATCTTGCAGGCCGCGATCGCCCTCGCCACGCGCTCGTCGTTGAACGCCGCGAGGTCTTCGCTCGACCCTCCGCCGCGCCCGACGATGACCACGTCCACGTTCGCGACGGTCTGGATTCGCTCGATCGCGGCCACGATTTGCGCCGGCGCGTCTGCTCCCTGAACGAGCGTGTTGGCGATCACGATGCGCGCGGGCCATCGACGCGTGAGGACTCGACAGATGTCCGCGAAGGCCGCTCCCGTGCGAGCGGTGACCACGCCCACTACGCGGGGAAACTTCGGGAGCTTTCGCTTTCGCTCGAGCGCGAAGAGCCCCTCGGAGGCGAGCTTCTTCTTGAGCGCGTCGAGGGCGGCCGCGGCGCTTCCGGCGCCTGCGACGACGGCGGAGTCGACGACGAACTGAAACGAGCCGCGAGCGGTGTAGAGCGAGGCTTTTCCGCGGAGGACGACGTGCATCCCTTCGCGCAGATCGATGCGGGATTTCTGGAGCAGACCCTTGAAGAAGCAGCACGAGACGCGGGCGTCTTGCTCGGGATCTTTCAGGTCGAAGTACGCGTGGCCCAAGGACGAGACCTTGAGCTGCGCGATTTCGCCCTCGACCCACACCTGCGCGAAGCGCTCTTCGACCGTGGCTTTTGCCTGCTTGTTGAACTCGGCGACCGTCAGCGCCTTCGGTCGGACGGGCAACACTCGAACCCCTGCGCTGTTGCTGGTGCCGTCGTTCATGGGAGCGGTTCGTATACCCCACGCCGTGTTGCCACGCTCATTTTTGACCCCCATCCCAGTCACTCACCCGTTGACGGTGTGCGCTGTCCGCGGGAGATACCTTGCACACCGATGCCCGATCCCGCCCTCGCGCGCTTGCTCGACCGACGATTCATCGCCGTGACCGGAAAGGGCGGCACAGGCAAGACGACGCTCACCGCAGCGCTCGCGATCCTCGCAGCACAGCGCGGAAAGCGCGTGCTCGTGTGCATGTCGCAAGCGCGCGAGCGGCTGAGCGCGATGATGGAGACCGAGTTCATCGACACCGAGGTGAAGAACATTCTTGCCTCGATCGACGCGGTGAACATGGAGCCCGAAGCCGCGCTCGAAGAGTACGGCATGATGATCTTGAAGGTCCGCGCCATCTACAAAGCGGTGATGGACAACCGCGTGGTGAAGGGCTTCATCCGCGCGGTTCCGGGGATGGACGCGTGGAGCATGTTGGGCAAGGCGCTCTTCCACGTGAAAGAAGAAGAGAACGGCAAGCCCAAGTACGACCTGGTGATCTTGGACGCGCCCGCGACGGGGCACGGCGTGCAGATGCTGAAGGTCCCGATGGTGATCGAGAAGATCGCGCCGCCGGGGCTCTTGCGCCGCGAAGCGAGCGACGGGCTCGCGATCATGCGCGACCCGAGCAAGAGCGCCGTCGTGATCTGCACGCTGCCCGAAGAGATGCCCGCGGCAGAGACCGAAGAGCTCGTCACGACGCTGCGCAACGAGCTGCAGCTGCCGATCGGCGCGCTCGTGGTGAATCAAATCCTCTCGCCGCTGTTCACGGGAAAGACCGAGCAAGCGCGCAAGGCCGCCGAGGCGCTGGACAAGGTCGAGGCGTTCGCTCCGTTGGCGGTCGCCACGCGCACGCGCGCGACGCGCGAAGAGCTGCAGAAGACCATCCTCGAACGGCTCGCGAAATTGCAGCTCCCGCGCGTGTACGTCCCCGCGTTGCCCGTCGAGCGAGTGCGCAGGGCGCACGTTCAAGCGCTGGCCAAGGTGCTCGCGGACGGCGGCGTGTGAAGGTCTCGCGCGCGTACTACGACGAGGGGGCATCGTGAGCGTGCTGGTCGAGACTCCTGCGGGCAGGGCTCCGTATCAAGCGTTATTCTGTGAGGAAAACGCCTGGCAAATCGCGCGTCTCGCCCGAGACCAAGGGCTGGCTGCGCGCGTGGTGTTCGTGACCAACGAGCGCAAGCAAGTGGCGATGCTCGAGCAGCGCGCGAGCGATCAGCCCGACGGGCTGGTGATCTGGGACTACCACGTGTTCACGGCGGTCCTGGTCGCGAGTGAGGCGGAGGCGCGCTGGCAGGTGTGGGACCCGGACACGCGGCTCGGGCTGCCGGTGTTGTTGCGCGAGTACTTCGAGCGCTCGTTCGACGGCGCGCCTCGTTGGGAGTGGCGGTTTCGACCGCGGTTTCGTGTGGTGGACGGGGACGCGTACTTGAAGGGGTTTCGCTCGTTGCGCGAGCACATGCGCGATCCGAGCGGCCAGTGGCGCGCGACGCCGCCCTCGTGGCCAACGATCGAGGGCGACGGCGGGGGCTTCGAGCTCAGCGCCCTCTGGGACACGCGCGACTCGCGCGCCGGGGATTGGTGCGAGGTCGATCAGATCGCGACGGTGGTCGCTCGTTCGACGACGCGGATCGCTGCAACATAGCCGCGCGAACTCGGGTACGCCGTCCCGCTACCGACCGCGCGTGACCTCGAGCGAGCACTCGGCGGCGATGTGCTCGGTGAACCAGTCGGCGAGCACCAGCGGGCTCACCCGGTTGGCCTCGATGCCCTTGTCACAGTGCGGGCACGAGACCCGCAGAATCTCGTCCGGTGAGCGCTTGGGAGTCGGGCGAAAGACCCTCCCCGGCTGCGCGGCAAACGCTTCGAGGCAGCGCTCGTCGCACAGCCACAAGAACGTCCCGATCACGATCGGCTCGCGCACTCCCTCGAGCCTGCGCGCCTGGTGGTCGTCCACCAGCGTCCCGAGCCACTTCTGGCAGTGCGCGCAGTGCATCCGCGGCGGGTTGGTCGTCGTCGAGAGCGAGTCCCAGAAGCGCCGCGAGCGCAGGTCTTCGTGCCAGCCGTCGTCGGGATCCAGCGTGATCCCCGCGCGCTCGCGCAGGTCGTCGACGCACAAGAGCACCGAGCACTGCGGGCGCGAGTGCACGAAGAGCCAGTCGATCACCGAAGAGGCGTCGACCTGAAACCCAGACCACTTCCAGGGTTTCATCGATCCGATCCACACGCACTCCATGCATGTGGCGCATGCCAGACTCCACTCGACGCCCATTGCGATGGGGCCACTTATACCGCGATGCGCCCGCGTTTCGGTGCCGCGAATCGCGCGATGCTCGCCGGGGCGCCCGCGCTGCGCGCGAGGCCCGCGCAGCGATCGGTGGCGGGTCCGTTGGGATGGCGCGCAGCGATTGCACGGGCGCTCGCGCTCCTGCGCCAAGCGCGCTCGCGCGATGATTGACCGTGCGTGGCGTGGGCTCGCGATACACTCGCGGCCGTGATGAACCTGCTCTCGTTCGACGCTGACGGATTCTGGCTCGACCTCTCTTCGGCGCACGTCGCTCACCCTCCGAGCGAGGCGGTGCTCGCGCGCGTGAAGCACGCGTTCGAAGCGATGCGCGCGCTCGAAGCAGGAGCGATCGCCAACCCCGATGAGAAGCGAATGGTGGGGCACTACTGGCTCCGCGCGCCCGAGCGCTCGCCGACGCCCGAGCTGCGCGCGCAGATCAACGACGCGCGCGAGAAGGTGCTCGCGTTCGCGAGGGACGTGCACGAGGGGCGCGTGGCTCCGCCGTTGGGCGGGCGCTTCGAGAAGCTGCTGGTGATCGGCATCGGTGGAAGCGCGCTCGGTCCGCAGTTTGTGGCCAACGCGCTCGGGCGGGGCCCCGCGGACGCGATGGAGCCGTTCTTTTTCGACAACACTGATCCGCAGGGCTTCGATCGCGTGCTCGCGAAGATCGGCGAGGCTCTTCCGCGCACGCTCACGATCGTCGTCTCGAAGTCTGGAGGAACCAAAGAGACGCGCAACGGAATGCTCGCGGCTGAGCGTGCCTATACGCGCAACGGGCTCTCGTTTGGCTCGCACGCGGTGGCGGTCACGCAAGAGGGATCAGAGCTCGATCGCGTGGCGCTCAAGCAGCATTGGCTCGCGCGGTTTCCGATGTGGGATTGGGTTGGAGGACGCACGAGCGAGCTGTCCGCGGTGGGGCTGCTTCCCGCGGCGCTGCAGGGCGTGGACGTCAACGAGCTGCTCGCGGGCGCGCGCAGGATGGACGAGCTCACGCGCGACGAAGACATGGATCACAACCCTGCGATGCGCCTCGCGCTCGCGTGGCACGCGCTCACGGACGGGCGCGGCGCGAAGGACATGGTGGTGCTCCCGTACCGCGATCGCATCGAGCTTCTCTCGCGGTATTTGCAGCAGTTGGTGATGGAGTCGCTCGGCAAAGAGCTCGATGTGGATGGCCGCCCCGTGCACCAGGGGATCGCGGTCTATGGAAACAAAGGGTCGACCGATCAGCACGCGTACGTGCAGCAGCTGCGAGACGGCGTGGATAATTTCTTCGTGACGTTCATCGAGGCGCTCGATGACGAGCAGCCGGAGTTCGAGCCGGTCGAGGGCGTGGGGGCGAGCGCTGTGAGCGCGGGGGATTTTCTCTTCGGGTTTCTCGAAGGGACGCGCCGAGCGCTCACGGAGAAGGGGCGGCGATCGCTGACGATCACCGTACGAAAGTGCGACGCGAGGGCGATCGGAATGCTCGTCGCGCTCTTCGAGCGGACCGTCGGATTTTATGCGTCGATGGTGAACATCAACGCGTACCACCAGCCCGGAGTCGAAGCAGGAAAGCGCGCGGCGACGGAGCTGCTCGCGCTGCAGTCGAAGGTGCTCGACGCGCTTCGCACGAAGAGCGAGCCCACGAGCGCTGGGGAGATCGCTGCGATGCTCTCTGCGGACGAGGCGACGGTGTGGAGGATCTTGCGGAGGCTCAGCGCCAACGCGCAGAGAGGCGTGAGCGTGGTGGACGGAGAGGGGATGGCGACGCGGTACGGCGCGACGCGGATGTAGCCCTCGGAGGGGAGGATTACAGCGCGGATTTCTTTCCGCGAGCGGCGAGCGCGTCGACGGCGCGTTTGACGTCTTGCGCGCGAGAGCGAGGGACGACGAGCAGCGCGTCGGGGGTGTCGACGATGACGAGGTCGTCCACGCCGATGACGGCGACGATCTTCTCTTTCGGCGCCGAGACCACGGTGCCCGTGACGTCTTCGAGGACGACCAACGAGGGGTCCTCGACGCGCACGACGTTGTTGTTCGCGTCCTTCTCGCCGAGCTCCCAGCTCGCTTGCCAGCTCCCCACGTCGCTCCATCCGCAGTCGGTCGGAACCACGTCGACGCTCGCCACCTTCTCCATCACGCCGTAGTCGATCGAGACGCTCGGAAACCCGTGAAACACGCGGTCGATCGCCTCTTGCTCGGCGCCCTTGCCCTCGCGCACGTGCGCGTCGACCTCGTTCATCCCCGCCCAGATCGCCGGGAGAAAATCGCGGACCGCGTCGTCCATGACCTTCGCGCGAAAGACGAAGATGCCGGCGTTCCACAGGTGTTGTCCGTCGCGGAGGTATTGCTGCGCTCGCGCGAGGTCGGGCTTCTCGACGAAGGACTTCACTTTGTACACGCCGGGTCGCGCAGTCGCGTCGCCCACGTGCAAGTAGCCGTAGCCCGTCTCGGGGCGCGACGGACGAATGCCCAACGTGACGATCACGCCGTCGTTGGCCGCTTCGGCCGCGCGCAAGAGCGCCTCGCGAAAGGCAGGCTCGTCTTCGATGTACGCGTCCGCCGGGAGCACGATCACGATCGCCTCGGGGTCCTCGCGCAGCGCGCTGCGAGCGGCCCACGCGACTGCCGGAGCTGTGTTCTTCGCGACGGGCTCGGCGAGCACCTTCGCCGCGACGCTCTCGGGGATCATCGTGCGAGTCGCTTCGGCGAGAGCTTGTCCCGTGACCACCATCGAGCGCGAGGCCGGGGCGAGCTGCGAGACGCGCGCGAGCGTGGCGGCGATGAGCGGCGTGTGCGGGTCTTTTCCGAGCGGGAGAAACTGCTTGGGCCAGCCCTTTCGTGATGCGGGCCAGAAGCGCGTTCCCGAGCCGCCTGCGAGGACGGCGACGTACAAGTGCGAGAGGTCCATGGCTGTGTTCAACCTCATCCCAGAACGAACGTGAGCACCGCGAGCGGGATCACGTAGACGGCGAAGGCCCAGAGCTTTCCGCGCGAGACGACGCCGCGCAGCGCGAAGAGCGCGCCGAGCCCGACGAAGAACGCGACGATCGCGCCGATGATCCCGTCGATCCCGCCTGCGCGAGACATGGCTCCGGGCTCTTTGAGCTCGAGCAAGAGCGCTCCGCCCACGGCGGGCAGCGACATCAAGAACGAGAAACGAAAGGCGTCCTTGGGAGGCGCTCCGAGCAAGAGCGCGGTCGCGATGGTGCACGCCGAGCGCGAGAGCCCTGGCAGCACCGCGGCGCCTTGCGCGAGCCCGAGGATGAACGCGCGCGCGGGAGTCCAGCGAAAATCCTCGCGCTCCTTGCCCATGCGCGACGCGATCAGCACGAGCCCCGTCCCGAGAAAGCACACCGCGACGATCCACGACACGTGGCTCCACGCCTCGACGCGCTTCTTCAACAGCAGGCCGATGATCGCGGTGGGGACGCTCGCGATCACGACGCCGATGCCCTCCATCGCCACGGGCTCGGTCTTCAATCGCGAGGGATCCTTCACGACGGCGACGAGCTCTTTGAAGAGCGCGGCGACGTCTTTGCGAAAGACGAGCAGCGTGGCGAGCAGCGTTCCTGCGTGCAGAAGCACGGTCATTTCGAGGTTGCCGCCCGTGCGCAGGAGCTTCTGTCCGAGCGCCAGGTGTCCGTCGCTCGAGATCGGCAAGAACTCAGTGAGCCCTTGCACGACGCCAAGGATCGCGGTTTCGACCACGCCTGCTGTCAACGCAACCAACGTCATCGCCGCGCTGTGTACACCACAACGCACGGCAGATGTCCCGCGAACGAGCGCTGGTTCAGCGCGTCGCGCGACGCGGTGCGAAATGTCCTTCGCATGCAACGCACGAGTTGCGCGTGAATCTCTAGGAATTTCACTGGCGAAATCGTGCTCGCGCCCCTCGCGATCCCGCTCGCGTGCGTGCTACCAACGCCGGGCCAACATGCTGAAGGACCTGTTCACGCAAGAGCTGATCGACACCGCGGTGGGGCGACTTCCGCCGGACAAGCGCAAGCCGCGGCCGAAGACGATCGACGTGTTCAAGAACCCGATCTTGGAGAAGTACTTCGCTCGCGCGCACTGGGTGACGCCGGGGCTGTGGTTTCTTCCGATCGCGGCGTTGGGGCTGTACACGGGCTTCACCAATCCGCTGCTCTCGACGCTCACGGTGGTGGGGCTCTTCTTGGGTGGATGGCTCTTCTGGTCGCTGCTCGAGTACGTGCTGCACCGGTTCTTGTTTCACTCGCTCACGCCGACGGACGAGCACCCCGAGAACTACCTCGTGCACTCGTACCACCATGACTTTCCCGACGACTCGACGCGGCTCGTGATGGTGCCGATCGGCTCGTGGCCGCTCGGAGTGATCTTCGCGACGGTGTTTCGCCTCGCGCTCGGACCGACGCTGTGGTTTCCGGCGTTCGCGGGCGCGTGCGTCGGCTACGTCGCGTACGACTGGGTGCACTACTACACGCACCACGCGAAGCCCACGTCGGGCATCGGCCGCTGGATGCGCATGTATCACCTGCAGCACCACTTCGATCACTCGCCCGCGCGCTACGGCGTCTCGTCTCCGCTCTGGGACATCGTGTTCGGAACGTACAAGCCCGCCAAGGCGGGCGTGAGCGGCGACTCGGGCGAATCCGAGGCGTGAGGTTCACCCGCGCTTCGCGCGCCGTCGCAGCCACCGCTCGACCGCGGTGATCGCGACGCTGTCCACGGCGAGGTCGAACAGCTCTCCCGCGCCGAACGTCCTGCGGTACGTCACCACTTGCACCATCTCTTGCGCGAACGCGATGGCCAGCGTCAACGCCACGGCGGGCGCGATCCCGAAGCGCTTCGATGGCCCGACGAGCGCGCGGCAGATCGCGTACAGCGTCCCGTAGAGCCCCAGGTGCGCGGCGATGTGAAAGGGCTCGCTTCGCAGCAGGTTGCGCACCGCGAGCGAGGGCGAGACGTAGCCCTGAAACCACCACGCGCCGAGCCAGAGCGCCGACGAGAAGAGCGCGAGCGCGAGGACGAGCAGCGCGATCTGCCCCCACGATCGACTGCGAATCGCCTCGTCACTTGAATTCATGGTCACAACGCCAGCTTGTACCCCACGCCGTGCACCGTGAGGATGTGCTTCGGAGCGTCCGGCGAGAGCTCGATCTTCTTGCGCAGCTTCACGATGAGGTTGTCCACCGCGCGCGCGTTGATGGCGCTCACGCCCCACACTTTGTCGAGGACTTCGTCGCGCGAAACGACTTGCCCCGCGCGCTCGAGCAAGAGCTTGAGCGTCTCGACCTCGTAGAAGGTCAGCGGGCTCTCTTTGCCTTTGCGCACGAGCGTGTGGCCCGCGAGGTTGACCTCGCACTCGCCGACGCGGACGGTGTCGGGCGTGGCTTTGGCGTGCTCGGCTCTGCGCAAGATCGCTCGGATGCGCGCGACGAGCTCGCCGAGGGCGAAGGGCTTGGTGACGTAGTCGTCTGCGCCCGCGTCGAGGCCGCGGATCTTGTCGTTCTCTTGTGAGCGCGCCGAGAGGATCAGGATGGGCACCGTGCGCGAGAGCTTTCGAAGCTCTTCGCAGACGGTGTAGCCGTTGGTGTCGGGCAGCATCAGGTCCAGGATCACCAGGTCGGGGCGCTCTTTTTTGAACGCTTCGACCCCGAGCTTTCCGGTGCTCGCGGCGACGGCGCGATAGCCCTCGAAGCCGAGCGCGTCGGACAAGCCGAGGATCATGTCCTGTTCGTCTTCGATGAGGAGAATGGTCGTCACGCGGGGCTCGGCTTCGCGGCTTGGGCGGCGTACTCGTCGGCGAGGCGCGCGAACTCGATGTCGAGCGCGCTGATTCCGTCGGCGTCGTGGGTGGTCAACAAGAGCTCGACGCGGCCGTAGACGTTGGACCACTCGGGGTGGTGGTCGAGCTTCTCAGCCACGAGCGCCAGCCGGGTCATGAAGGCCCACGCTGTCGAAAAGTCCGCGAATTGAAAGCGTCGGACGATCGCCGGGCGATCGGGGGACACGGTCCACTGAGGCAACGAGCGCAGCGCTTGGGCGAGCGCGGCTTCGTCGAGCTTGCTGCGAGAGGCCATGGGCGGTGTGAATCGGTTGTCTAGCACGGGGCAGTGACGCCGCGTTGCGTTAGGAAGTCGGACGGTCGCCAGACGCGGGTGCGGCGTCGATCGCGCAGTGCGAACGGGGCGTCGCGCGATGACAACGCTTCGAGGGCTCTGGTACTACGGCGGCCAATCGCATGCCGAACGCATACATTTCTGGGACGGGCATGTACGTGCCCGATCAGGTCGTGACCAACGATGACCTCCGCGAGAAGTACGGAGTGGACACGACGCACGAGTGGGTCGTGCAGCGCACGGGGATCGAGTCGCGCCGGTACGCTCCGGACGGAACGGCTCCTTCGGACCTCGCCGTCCCTGCGACCAAGCAAGCGCTCGAGCGCGCGGGCATCCAGGCGAAGGACCTGGACTTGATCCTGTTCGCGACGCTCTCGCCGGACATGCACTTCCCTGGTTCGGCTGTGTTTCTCCAGCGAAAGCTCGGATTGCTCGACGGAGACTCGCCGCGCTTCGTCGGCGCGATGGACATCCGCAACCAGTGCTCGGGCTTCATCTACGGGCTCGCGACGGCGGCGGCGATGGTGCAGTCCGGCGGCTGCAAGCACGTCGCTGTGGTCGGCGCAGAGACGCACTCTGCGGCGCTCGATTTCACGACGCGCGGACGCACGGTGACCTCGCTGTTCGGCGACGCGGCGGGCGTGGCGATCGTGAGCGCGACCGATGAAGACCGCGGAATTCGCGGCTGGTGGCTCGGCGCAGACGGCCGCTACGCCGAGGCGCTGTGCATGCGCATCTGGGACATGAGCAAGCGTCCGTTCGTCGCGCTCGAGCAGGGCAAGGACGGGCCGGGGACGATTCCGCCCGAGATGCTGTGGCCGCACATGGAGGGCAAGACCGTGTTCAAGCACGCGGTCGAGCGCATGTGTCAGTCGATCATGCAGGCGTGCTGGGAGAAGGGCGTCGAGCTGGCGGACGTGGATCTGTTCGCGTTTCACCAGGCCAACATGCGCATCAACCAGTACGTCGCGAACACGATGGGCATCCCCGAGTCCAAGCTCGTTCACAACATTCACCGCATGGGAAACACCACGGCGGCGACGATTCCGACGCTGCTCGCGGAGGCCGAAGAGACCGGCCGCCTCAAGCGCGGAATGAAGGTGATGATGGTCGCCTTCGGCGCTGGCTTCACGTGGGGCGCCGCGCTCGTTGATTGGTGATCACGCAATCAACTGGTTCGTGAAGGTGGGGGATCAGCGTAGGGTGCGCGTGCGGATCGCGCGCTCGACGCGCTCTTCGAGCCGCCTCGCGCTGGGGATCGCGAGGGGCTCGCGCATGCTCGTCGCTGAGAGCGCGCGAGAGATCGCCTCGAGCACGTGCGGGGCGGTGCCCATGTGATGGTGGCTCGGCGCGAGAAACGCGTGAACGAGCGTCGATCTCGGGAGCACCGCGGTTTCGGTGGGCAGGATCACGGCGTCGAACGGAGAGAAGAACGAGGCCGCTTCGACGGGCCCCCAGGGGTCAGGGTCCCGCGCGAGATCGAGCTGAAATGCTCCCGCGGGATCGAGGTCGAGCGCGAGCCTCGCGACGGGCAGCGCGCCGCCGATCACGCCGTGCTGCGGGCCCGCGACGGAGATGAACCTGCGCGTGTGCGCGCGGCCGCCGCGGCGTTGGATCCAGTGCCGAGAGACGAGCGCGCCGAGGCTGTATCCCACGAGGTCGATGCGCGCGGCGCGCGTGCGGTCGAGCATCGAGCGCGCGTAGCGATCGAGCTGCTGAGAGAGCTCGGCGACTCCAGCGGCCCCGTTGACGGGCGAGAGGTCCATCGATTCGAGCTGTGAAAATCCAGCGTTTCGCAGGTGATTGGCGATGGGGTTCATCGCCGTGTGGTCCGCGAACATCCCGTGCACGAGCAGGACGGGCGTCGAGCGATCGCGCGAGAGCGCGGCGCGTGAGCGGCACGCGGCCAACGACAAGAGCGAGAGCGCTGCGCGTCGAGAGAGGGTCATTCGTTGCGTCGCTGTGATGAACGAGTGATCGCGTGCGCCGCACGCGAGACGAACGACGAGAAGGATATCCCCACGCCGGCGCTCTGTTCATCGGGCATTGAACAGGGCTCTCGCGGGGGGCTACTCTGCGCCGGTGGACTTCAACAACGAAGGGCGCGCGAGCGACATTCAGGATCGCCGCGGTCAGGGCGGCGGAGGCGGGGCGAAGGCTGGCCTGGGCCTCGGCGGAATGGTCATCGTGGGCATCATCGCGCTGTTGTTGCGGCGCAACCCCGTCGAGGTGATCAACACGGTCAATCAACAGCAGGCGCGATCGCAGAGACAGCTGCCTCGCGGCGGCGGTGGCAGCCCTGGCCCGCGCAACGAAGCCGAGCGGCAGGCCGAAGTGCTCGTGCGTCGCGCGACGACGGACATTCAAGACTATTGGCAGAGCGCGCTTCCGCAGATGACCGGAGGCCGCGCGCAGTATCAACGCACGCAGCTCGTGCTCTTCGCGGACGAGACCACGTCGGGGTGCGGCGCGGCGGAGGCTGCGACGGGGCCGTTCTTCTGTCCGGCGGATCGGTTGGTGTACATCGACCTGGCGTTTTATGCGGAGTTGGCCCAGCGATTTCGCGCTCCGGGGGACTTCGCGCAGGCGTACGTGCTCGCGCACGAGTTCGGGCACTACGTGCAGTATCTCTTGGGCATCGAGCAGTCCGTGCGACGCGCGCAGCGGATGAACCGCGCCAACGAGAACGCGCTCAACGTGCAGCTCGAGCTGCAAGCGGACTGCTTCGCGGGCGTGTGGGGCGCGTCTGCGGCGCAGCGCGGGATGCTTCGCGCGGGCGACGTCGAAGAGGGACTGACGGCGGCCGCGGCGATCGGCGACGATCGCATTCAGCGCATGGCGGGTCGTCGCGTGAGCCCCGAGCGGTTTACGCACGGCTCGTCCGCGCAGCGCGTTCAGTGGTTTCGCCAGGGAATGTCCGCGGGAAACATCACCGCGTGCGACACCTTCGGCAACGGGACGCTGCGACCGTAATCTCGCTCAGCCGAGCTGGGCGAGCATGGTCTCGGCGTTGGAGACCTCGAACGCGCGCGGCTTCTCGACGTTGAGCGACTTCACGACGCCGTTGTCCACGAGCATCGAGAAGCGCTGCATGCGAAGGCCGAGTCCGCCGCCCGTGAGGTCCAGCTCGAGGCCGAGCTTCTTGGTGAGCTCGGCGCTTCCGTCGCCGAGGAAGCGGATCTTGCCGATCGCCTTCTCGTCCTTGCCCCACGCGGCCATGACGAACGCGTCGTTGACCGAGACGCACCACACTTCGTCGACGCCCTTGGCCTTGAGCGCGTCGATGTTCTTCAAGTACCCAGGGACGTGCTGGGCCGAGCACGTCGGCGTGTACGCGCCGGGCAAGCCGAAGATCACGATCTTCTTGTTCTCGAGCGCCTTGGCGACGGAGACGGGCTGCGGGTTGAGCGGGCAGGCCTCGCCGAACTCCGTGGTCTCGAAGAGCGTCGCGTCTGGAATGCGGTCACCGACCTGGATCATGGTTCTTCTGTTCTTCCTGTGAATCGCGAGGCGGACTCGATGCGGGATCGCCCTCGGTCCCCTCGTGGGTTGCGGGTGTGTCGAGGTTCGCGTTCGATGCCGCAGAGTCTGCGGCGTTCTGCGCGGGGCGCGGAGTGTACCCAGAAGCGATGAGTTCGAGCACGACGTGCAGGTTCTCGACGCTCTCGATGAGCGTGGTCGAGGGCGGCATCGGGTCGAGCAGCGCTTTGATGTGCAAAAACGGGCCGTCGATGTGCGCGACAGGTCGGGCAAACCACGCCCATCGATAGGCTCCGACGATGAGCCCTTCGGGCGTGAGCGTGATCGAGCCGCAGTCGACGCGCAGCCCCTGGTCGAGCGCTTCTTGCGTGCGCGCGAGCAGGGCGGGCTTGCTTCGCGCGAGGACCTCGTGCGCGAGCGATCCGGCGGCGGAGACGGCGCGGGGGACGGCGACGAGCGTTCCGTCGGCGAGCTTGATCGAGACGAGGGCGAGCGCGCGAAGCTGGTGATCGGGGCCCGCGCGAAAATCCGCGGTGATCGACGCGATCGCGTCCCACGGAATCTCTCTGCGCTGCCCTGCTGCCTCGACCACGAGGTGCCGGTCGAAGATGGCCACCGACGCTCCGCGCTCTCGCGCATACGCGCGCAGCGCCATCGACGCGAGCGCGCCGAATCCCACGCCGATGGTGGCGGCCATCCCCGCGGTGAACGTGCTCTCGTTGAGGGCGAACGGGATCGACGCGAAGGCGCCCAGCGAGACGATCAGGCTGCCGAGCCCCCACGCGCGTCGCGCCTTCTGCTCGTCGAGCTCTTGAATATGTGTGCGATCAGCGCCGCCGCCCTCGCCGGGCGATCGATACGGCGCCATCGCGCTGTTGAGCGTCGGCGTGACGTACCCCGCGGTCTTTTCGGCGGTGGCGACTGGCCGCGACGAACGCGGGTCCCGCTCGTCGCTCATCGGGGGCCTCTGCGCTCAGGGGCGGCGCGCTCTGCGATCAAATCCATTTCTTGCGCTTGAAATACACATAGAACGCGACGGCGATCGACGCCATGAGCCCGAGCGCGAAGAAGTACCCGTAGCGCCACTCGAGCTCGGGCATGTGCTTGAAGTTCATCCCGTAGATTCCCGCGATGAACGTCATCGGCAGCAGGATGGCCGAGATGATCGTGAGGGCCTTCATCGCGTCGTTGGTCTTGTTGGCCGTGACGGTGAAGTGCACCTGCAGCGCGACGCCGAGCATTTCGCGGTTGCTCTCGGTCAAGTCCGTCACGCGCACGAACTGGTCGTACAGGTCGCGGTAGAACGCGAGCGCCGCCTCGGGGATGTGCTCGAACTCGCCGCGAGAGAGCCGCTGCGTGATGTCGCGCTGGTACACGCTCATGCGTCGCAGCCACTGCACGGCGCGCTTCAAGTCCAAGATGGTCTCGAGCAATTCGGGCTCGGGGTCGGCGATGACGGCCTTCTCGATGGCGTCGACGACCTCGTCGATGTGCTCTGCGACGGGGATGTAGAGGTCCGTGAGCTTGTCGAGGATCGCGTGGGCGACGTACGCGGGGCCGCGGGACATCGCCCTGGGATTTCGGCGGAGGTCTGCTTCGACAGCGAGCTTGGCTTTGAGCTCTCCCGTGTGGTGCGTGAAGAGCCAGTTCGACCCGATGACGAGGTCGACTTCGAGGGGAGCGAGCTCGAGCCGCGCTCCCTGCTCGCGCACGACGCCGTGCATGACGATGTAGAGGTAATCGCCCCAGTCTTCGACCTTGGGGGTGTTGCTGTCGGCGTAGAGGTCTTCGATGACGAGCGGGTGGAGCTTGAGGATGTCCTTCAAGCACTCGTCGACTTCGGGCGATCGCGCGTCGGTGTCGAGCCAGACCGTCGTGCCGGGGGTGCTGATCAAATCGCGGATCAACGAGAGGTCGGTGATCTCTCGGTACCCTTGCGCATCGAGCACGTGTGCGATCGCGCCCATCGAGTGAAGAGGTACACTCCCGCGCTCGATGACGCGAGAAGAGAGCAACGAGCGGCCCATGTTCATTCTGTTCGGCGGAACCTCGGGCGAACGCCGGGTTTCGGTCGCCTCGGCGCAGAACGTCGCGGGGATTTTCTCCGCGGCGCGGACGTGGTTCTGGGCGCCGGACGGTCGGGTGATTCCTTGCGAGCGAGCGGCGTTGCTCGGGCACGAGCGCGCGTTCGAGGTGGATTTCGAGCCACCGCACGAGGGCGCGTTCGCCACGGTCGAGATCGCGCTCGATCACTTGCGCGAGCGGGCTCGAGACGCGGTCGTCTTCCTCGCGCTGCACGGCGGAACGGGCGAAGACGGGACGATCCAGCGCCTGTGCGAAGCGCGAGACCTCGCGTACACGGGTTCGGACTCGGTCGCGAGCGCTCGGGCGTTCGACAAGGTGCTCGCGAAGTCCATTGTGCGCGCGGCGGACGGGCGCGTCGCGGACTCGATCGTGCTGCCGCCAGACGACGTGATCGCAGCGAGGGCAGCGATCGAAGAGGTCGTGAGCAAGCACGGCCGCGCCGTGGTCAAGCCGGTGGCGGACGGCTCGAGCGTGGGGCTCTTTCACGTCGAGTCGATCGCGCGGGCGAGGGAGGTCGCTGAGGAAGTGGCCTCGCGATCCGTGGCGTATTTGTGCGAGGCGTTCGTCTCGGGGCCCGAGCTCACGGTGGGCGTCGCGCAAGGCGACGACGGCGTGGCGCGGGTCTTGTGCGCGAGCGAGGTGCGCCTCGACCCCGGTCGCGTCTTCGATTTCGCCGGAAAATACCTGGGCAAAGGAACAATCGAGCTCACCCCCGCCGAGCAGCCCGAGGCCGTCGTGCGCGCTGCTGAAGCGTTGGCCTTGCTCGCGCACAACGCGCTCGGGTGCGAGGGCTACACGCGCACCGACGTGATCGTGAGCGAGCGCGGCGCGGTGTTTCTCGAGACCAACACGCTGCCGGGGCTCACGAAGGCGAGCTTCATTCCGCAACAAGTGGCGGCGCGCGCGATGAAGCTGGAGGAGTTTTTGCGCACACAGATTCAACTCGCGATCGCGCGTCGGGACCGCGCAGTGCGCGAGCGAGGCTGATTCGTCGGTCGCCTCGGACGTCCGACGGCGATCCGCGTTCGACGCTCGCAACGCGCGTATGATCAGGGAGGGCCACGCTCGATGACCCTCGCTTCGACGCTGCGATCGCTGTTCAACCCGACGAGACCCCGCGCGGCCGAGTGCCTCGCGTTGGTCACGGACGCGGCGAGCGCTGACGAAGCGTGGGAGCGTTTGTGCGCGCGATCTCTGCTGCCTCTTGAATTCATGGGTTCGACGGCGCGCTCGTTCGGACCGGCCGCGCGCGTCTCGCGTCCCGCCTCGCACGCGGCTGGCCGGTGCAGAGGGACGCGCTGCGAGCACTGCGTTCCGTCGACGTGGCTCGCCCCGCGCTCGCGCGTCCCCGCGACGAAGCTCGCCGCGGCGACGATCGCGAGCGACCCCGAAGCGATCGCGACGGCTGAGTCCCTCGCGCGCGAGTGCGCCGCGCGGCTGCGCGTGACCGTCCCGCGGTTGTTTCATTGGCGCGTGGCGGATCGCGCGGTGCTCGCGCGAGTGGCGCCGTCGTTGACGCCGTTTTCGTCGTCGGGGCAACTGCCGTGGGAGCACTACGACCCCAACATTCCCGATGTGTACGGGCTCGATCTCTCGCAGCTCGCCGAGCTGGGGATCGACGACGAGCTTCGCGACGACATCGCGCTCTCGGTCGTCGTCGGGACTCACTCGGCGAGCGCGATGGACACGGCGCTCGCGCCGTTTGCGGCGCTCTTTGTCTCGGGCTACGCGCTGCTCGGCCTCGAAGGAGAGACGGCGATCTTGGGCGCGCCGCTCATCGAGGCTCCGTGCGGCGTGCGCGGCGAAGACCCTGAGTTTGCGCTGCGATTGCAGCGATTGCTGGTGGGTGAGCAGTCGACGATGTGGCTGCGCGTCCGCGCGTTCGCGGTGGACTCTCTCGACGACGGGCTGCTCGAGCCGCGGATGGCGGCCCTCGCGTCGATCGTGCCCGAGGCGAAGGGCGTTCGCTGGGTGTGCGTGACCGAGCGCGAGTGGTGCGATCGGCTCGCGCGGGACCTCGCGCCGATCCGTCGAACGCAGAGCGATGGAGTCGCGAGCGCGATCGAGCTCACGGTGCCGCAGCCGCGGGCGTTTGCGGCGGTCGAGACCAACGAGCGCGCGTTGGATCGGGCCCTCGCGGGGTGGAGCCCGAGCTGGAGTCGCTCGTACGCGATCGTGACGGACGAGAGGCTGGTGACGGTCACGACGTGCTTCGAGGATTGAGCGTCGCGCTCGTTCCGTTCGGCGTCGGTCTGCGACCGATCAGCGAAGGGGGGCCTTGAACTCTCGCTCAATCGCGCGAAAGTCCGCGCGCTTCGATGAACCCGAACAGCGACAGCACCGAGCACACCCAACCGGCGCAGCCCGCGCAGCCCGCGACGAGCGTCGACGCTCCGACCAGCACGATCATGGGCTGGGGACGCATCGGCGTCGAAGGGCGCGAGTCCTTCGGCGAAGACCTCGCGAGGCTCACGCGCGGAGCGAACCTCACGCGCGGCCTCGGTCGCTCGTACGGAGACTCGTCGCTGCCCGCGACGTCGGGCGATCGCGTGGCGAACACGACGCTCGCGAATCGAGTGCTCGCGTTCGACGAAGAGCGTGGAATCTTGCGGGCTGAAGCGGGCGCGAGCCTGGTCGAGTTGAACAAGCTCTTGATGCCCCGCGGCTTCTTCTCTCCCGTCACGCCGGGGACGAAGTTCGTCACGCTCGGCGGCATGGTCGCGAGCGACGTTCACGGAAAGAACCACCACCGAGAGGGCTGCTTCGGAGAGCACGTCCGCTCGATGAAAGTGCGCCTGGCCGACGACTCGATCGTCCAGTGTTCGCCCAGCGAAAACAGCGATTTGTTCTACGGGACGATCGGCGGAATGGGCTTGCTCGGGCACATCTTGGAGGTCGAGTTCGAGCTCGCGCGCATCCCGAGCCAGTGGATCTGGATGGAGAGCGAGCGCGTGGACGACATCGACTCGTTCATCACGGTGCTCAACACCGAGGCGCCGAAGTTTCCGATGACCATGGGCTGGATCGACTGCTTGAACCGCGGTCGACGCATGGGGCGCGGGATCATGATGGCCGGTCGCTGGGCGACGAAAGAAGAAGCGAAGCAGCACGACCCGATGCGATTGCCGGACGTGACTGTGCCCTTCGAGTTTCCCAACTTCGTGCTCAACCCGGTGACGGCGCTCGCGTTCAACACGCTGTACTACTGGAAGCACGTCGCGCGACGAATGGAGCGCCTCGTGGGGCCCGAGCCCTTCTTCTATCCGCTCGACGCCGTGCTCGAGTGGAACCGCGTGTACGGTCCGCGCGGATTCACGCAGTACCAGTGCGTGATCCCTCGCAAGGCCGGCCCTCCTGCGGTGCGCGAGTTCATGGCGCTGCTCACTCGCTTGGGCGGCGCGTCTCCGCTGTGCGTGATCAAAGACTGCGGCCCCGAAGGCAAGGGCGTTTTGTCCTTTCCGATGGAGGGCACCTCGGTGGCGGTGGACATGGCGGTCTCGCCGGACATTCAGCGCATCGTCGACGAGCTCAACGCGTTTGTGATCTCGGTGGGCGGGCGCGTGTACCTCACGAAGGATCGCTTCACGCGGCCCGAGGATTTTCGAAAGATGGAGCCCAGGCTCGACCGCTTCATGGCGCTGCGAGACAAGTGGGACCCGCAGCGCAAGCTGCGCAGCGCGCAGTCGGTGCGACTGTTCGGCGACCGCGCGTGATGGACAGAGAGACAGAGTCTTCGGGAGAGAATTCGTGAAAGCAGTGCTCCTCGGCGCAACAACGGGCATGGGCCGCGCGCTCGCGCGCAGGCTCGCGGCGCGCGGTGATCAAGTGTTTCTCTTGGGGCTCGACGAGCAGGACCTCGCGCGCTCCGCGGCGGATTTGAGCGCGAGGCACCCGTCGCACGCGAGCGTGGGCTACGCCGTGTGCGACCTCGAGAGGCCCGAGACGTTCGTGCCTGCGCTCGACCGCGCGGACGAAGCGCTGCAGGGCTTCGACGCGGTGATCGTGACCGCAGCGATGTACGCCACGCAGGACGCGCTCGAAGAGGACACCGAGCTCGCGCGCAGGCTCGTGACGGTCAACTACAGCAACACCGTGGTCTTCTGCGAGCACGCTCGAAAGCGATTGCTCTCGCGCGGAGGCGGAAAGCTCGTCGTGTTCTCGAGCGTCGCGGGCGAGCGCGGACGAAAGCCCGTCGCGATCTACGGCAGCAGCAAAGCGGGGATCTCGGCGTACCTCGAGGCGCTGGATCACAAGTTTCACAGCCAGGGACTGCAGGTGCTCTGCGTGAAGCCGGGCTTCGTGAAGACGGGGATGACCGCGGGGCTCAAGGCTCCGCCGTTCGCGGGAGAGCCCGAAGAGGTCGCGAAGATCGTCGAGACTGCGATGGATCGCGGCGACGCCGTCGTGTACGCGCCGCACGTGTGGGCGGCGGTGATGATGGCGATCCGCGGATTGCCTCGGGCGGTGATGCGCCGGATCAACTTTTGAGCGCTCGCGGCGCAGGGCTCGAGCCTCCAAGCGGTCTCGCCTGAACGCGCGGGTAGCTGGCGACTTGGTCGAAATAAGCGTTCGTGAATCGCTCGGGCGCTCGCGTTGAGTGACCGCCGAGTGTTCAGGATGCGCGAGAAACTGCGCTGCGAATCAGTTTCTTACAACCGCGACGTCCTTGATATCTTGTCCGTCTGACATGTCGACGTTCGAGGGTCACGAGGCAGGGCCGATCGTAGGCGGCGACTATCGAATCCTGCGCAGGATCGCCGAAGGGGGGATGGCGACGGTCTTCGAAGCGCAGCAGTTGAGCACTGGAGCGCTGCGTGCGTTGAAGATCCTGCGTCCGCCGCGAGAGGCCGAAGAGGTGTGGAGGCCGCGCTTCGAGCGTGAGGTGCGGATGGCGTCGGCGATTTCGAGCGATCACGTCGTGCGGCCGGTGGGGGCGGGGATCGACGAGGCGCTCGACGCTCCGTGGATCGCGATGGAGCGGCTCGAGGGCGAGGATCTGGCGCAGCGGCTGCGACGCGATTCGCGTCTCGATTTGCTGACGCTTCGCGTGGTGGTCGAGCAGATGGGGCACGCGTTGTCCGCGGCGCACTCGGTGCGAGTGGTGCACCGTGATTTGAAGCCCGCGAACGTGTTTCTCGCGAAGCCGACGATCGTGGGCGTCCCGTTCATGGTGAAGCTGTTGGACTTCGGGATCGCGAAGTGGGTCAGTGAGGCTGCGAGCACGCCGACGCCGAACCTGGGGACGCCTGCGTTTATGGCGCCCGAGCAGTGCGAGGCGCCGCACCCGATCTCGCCAGCGACGGATCTGTGGGCCTTCGGGCTGCTGATGTTTCGCGCGCTGACGGGACAGTCGTTTTGGCTCTCGTCGCGCGCAGAGACCCCCGCGATCGCGCTGCTCATGCGCGAAGTGTTGTTCGACCCGATCCCGCGCGCCTCCGAGCGGCTGCGACAAATCGACGGAACGCTGCTGGAGCTGCCCGGCTTCGACGCGTGGTTCGCTCGGTGTTTGCAGCGTGATCCTGCGCTGCGCTTCGAGTCTGCCGATCGCATGGTGTCCGAGCTGCTCTCGGTGCTCGATGAGTCCATCGCCAAGACACGGGTTGCGGTTCGTTCGCGAGAGCCTGCGCTCGACGTGACGGCGCGATGGTCTTCGAGCGACGTTGGAGCGACTGAGCCCGCGGCGTTCGCGGCGGACGAGGGGGTGGTTCGAAAGCGGTTTCCCGTCGAGTTTCGAGACATCTCTCGGCAGTACAGGGTGGAGGTCGCGCCCGGCGAATCGCTGCTCGCGGCGGTGCATCGCGCGGGCGCTCCGTTGCACGCAGAGTGCGGCGGACACGCGATGTGCACGACGTGTCGCGTGTCCATCGTGCGCGGCGCGCAGCACGCGAGCGAGCGCGAGGGCAACGAGGCGACCCTGGCCGAGCAGCGCGGCTGGCCTGCGTCGACGCGGCTGTCGTGCCAACTCAAGGTGCGCGGCGCGATGACCGTGCGACGAATGGTCTCGTCGATCGACGACGATCTCAGCCCCGAGTCGCTCACGTTCGTGCGTCATCGCAACGCGCCCGAGCGGCTCGTGGTGGCGCAGGCGACGCTGGTGGGGATCGACGAGTTCAGCCGCGCGCACCTCCCGTTCGACGCGATCCACGTGCTCGAGCGGTTCGTGCGCGGCATGATCGAGCCCGCGTTGCCGAACGGCGCGCGCGTGCTCTCGACGCACTCTGCCGGCGTATTGCTGGGGTTTTCTACGGCGGGGCGGAGCGTCGAAGCGGCGACCGAGGCGGCCGTGCGCAGCGCGCTTCGGATGCGACCGAGGCTGCGGCACATCAACAACTATACGGCCCGGCACTTCGCGCACCGGTTTTCGCTCGCGGTGGGCGTGGACGTCGGCGAGGTCATCCTCGTCGAGATGTCGGTTGTCCCAGGAAAAGACCCCGCGTTCATCGGGCACGCCGTGCTCGGCGCGAACCGCGCGGCCGCGATCGCCGCGCGCGCTGGCGCGTCCATCGTCGTCTCCGAGAGCGCTCGCGCGATGCTTCAGGAGATGCGCGAGGGCGAGTGGATCGAAGAGCAAGGAGAGCGCTTCGTCTCTGTGGTGGACTTCGCCAAGCCCGACGTCGTCGCGATCGTGCAAGAGACCTATGAGCGGGTGCTCGAGCGGCGCGATGAGTTTTCGCACTCGGTGTACCGGCGATTTCTCTCGGACCCGTCGGTGGCCGCGATGTTCGCCGGATCGAACATGGCCACGCAGGGCGCGATGTTCATGGGGGTTTTGCATCGCGCGGTGCAGGCGCTCGACCGCTTCGAGTCGATCGAGGCTGAGCTGAGAGAGCTCGGACAGAGGCACGCTTCGTTCGGCGTGACTCCAGCGCAGTTTCGGTGCCTCGGACAGGCGTTGTCCGAGACGCTGCGAGAGATGCTCGGCGCCGAGCTCACAGACGACGCTGAGCTCGCGTGGATGGAGCTCTACAGCATGCTCGTCCGCGCGATGCTCGACGGCGCGCGCGGGGATTGATCACTCTCCCTCCCAGCCCGCGACGCACCAGCGATAGCGGCACTCGATGCGCGGAGGAGGAGGGACCACGATCGGGCCGCACGGTCGGGACAAGTGCATCGCCTCGCGCGCCTCGCGCTCGAACCTTCGATTGATGCTCTGCCAGTGCTGGCAATTGCGATGCACAGGAGCGCACTCTCGCGTCCGCTCGCACACCCTCCACTCGGGGTGGTCCATCGGCTCGAGCACGCATCGTGTTTGCGCGCACACCGCGCGCACCGGCCTCGCGGCGAAGCGCCCGTCGCAGCTCGCCACGGACAGCAAGCGCCGATTCTGCGCGTCCACCGTCGCGGCCTCGCTTCGATGCGCGGCCATCGGCCCCTGACAGCCGCCAGTGACGAGGACGCAGTCGGTGTCATTGGCGCACGCTGCGGGGCTGGCGCTGTCTTGGGCGCTCGCGATCGAGGCGTCGAGCGATGGTTCGCTGGGCGAAGATGCGTCGAGGCCGCCCGGCTGCGCGGCGATGGGCGCGCTGGCGTCGGGCTCGTTCGCGGCGAGCGGTTCGACCGAGGTGGGGTGTGAGGTGTTTTCGGACCCCTGGTCTTTGGCGACCGCGACTGGCTGTGGGGTGGCGGCGCCTCGCGTGCACGCGGCGAGCAGGAGGGCGACCGTCAGCGATGGGATGACGTGCGTTCTCATCGGAGAATCCGTGGCGCGACGCGGAGTGTACCGCGGCGCGGCGCGAGCTGGGCGGCGTTTGCGCGGGACGATCTGCGCGTGACCGGCTTGTGTCCGAGCGACGGCGGGCGGTGTTGTGCCTTGTGAGGGCCGGTGCAATTCGCGTAGCGTGCCCGCGGTCCCGTGTCTTCTCGTAGCTCGCCGCGCCCGCGCGCATCACTCGTCCCTCGGCTGCTCGCCACTCTCGCGCTCGCCTCGAGCGCCGCAGGGTGCGCCGCGGCCGGTGAGTCCATCAACCTCGACCAGCGCGAGGTGCGGCTCACGCTGCTGCACACGGCGGACTGGCACTCGCGGTTGTTTCCGTATCAGTTCAGGGTTCCGGCGACGGACGTGGGCCTGGGGCTGCAGCAAGAGCGCGGCCCCTTCGGCGGCGCGGCGCGCATCAACTGGCTGATCCAGCGGGAGAGGGCGCACGCGGACCGCGTGCTCCACTTGGATACTGGGGACTGTTTTCAAGGCGCGCCGATCTTCAACTTCTTCGGCGGCGAGGCAGAGCTGCGCGCGCTGGCGCACACGGGCGTCGACGCCGTCGTGATCGGAAACCACGAGTTCGATCGCGGCGCGCTCAACGTGTATCGGCAGTTTCAGCGGTGGGCGACCTTTCCTGTGCTCGCGGCGAACTATCTGTTCGAGGACCCCACGACTCCGGGCTCAGCTGAGCTCGGGCGCATCGTGAAGCCGTACGCGATGTTCAACGTGCGCGGACTCAAGGTCGGCGTGCTCGGCTTCGGAAACCTCTCGTCCATCTCGAGCATCTTCGACCAGCCGAACCGCACGGGCATCACCCCGCTCAACTCCCGCGAGGTCGCCCAGTTCTACGTGGACCAGATGGTGAACGAGGGCGCGGACGTGATCGTCGGCGTCTCGCACCTCGGCCTCGAAGACGACCATCGAACGATCCAGTACACGACCGGCATCGACGTGATGCTCGGCGGTCACTTGCACATCGTGACCAACCCGACGCAAGAAGAGACGGACTGCGCGCCGACCGACGCGGACGGGACGCACTGGGTCCCTCAGCTGGTCGTCGGCCCCGGCGGCACGCGCACCAATCCCAACGCCACGTGCAACGACTCGGTCGCGCCGTTCTGTTGCTCTCCGTACGGCGTGTGTCCGCCGGACCCTGCGCGCGGCGGCGAATACAACGCGTGGCGACTGGCTCCTGGGTACGAGAAGCGCCGATGCGAGCCGAGGCGCGTGCTCGTGCAGCACTCGGGGGCGTTCATGAAGTACCTCGGGCGCTTGGACCTCACGCTCACCAACAACATCGATCGTATCGGTGAGGGGCGCGCGGACTTCGCCGCGATCGCCACCGACCCGGCGGCTCGCGCGCGATTTGTGCGGCACCGCTTCGAGGTCATCGGCCATCGCTTCACGCTCTTTCCCGTCGACTCGACGGTGCCCGAAGAGCCCACGATGCGACAGTTGCTCGAGCCGTACGCGCGCACGCTCGACACCGCGGCCAACCTCGACACGCTCATCGGCTACTCGCCCAACGGAATCTCCCGCACCAACGTCGGCGGCGGCGACTCGCCCATGGGCAACCTCGTCACGACCGCGATGTGGCGACGCCTCGGCGTGCAGACGGACTTCTCCGTCACCAACACCCTGGGAATTCGCGACTCGATCCCGCCCGGGCCCGTGACGATCGACCAGATCTACAACGTGTTTCCGTTCGACAACTCGATCACGACCTTGCAGCTCTCTGGGCGCGAGGTGCTCGAGATGTTCGACTTCATCTCGCGCCGCTCGAGCTCGCGCGGCTGCAACTCGCAGGCGCAAATCGCCGGCGCGCGCGCGGTGATCACCTGCGGCTCGTGCGACCGCGACGGAGTCCCCGGAGACGACACCGACGGCGCGGGCAACCTGCTCGTGTCCTGCGCGGAGACCGTCAACGTGGGGCTCCGACAGACGCGCATCGGCAACACGGCCACGGGCGTGCCCGACCGATGCGAGCGCGACGAAGACTGCCCGCCGCTGCAGGCGGATCGAACAGCGCCCCAAGACCGCTCGCTCTGTGATCCGCTCTCGCACCGCTGCATGGAGCCCGTGAACCCGAACGGAAGCTACTCGCTCGCGGCCAACGACTTCATCGCCGCCGGAGGCTCTGGGTTCTTCGTTCTTCAGCGAAACACCACGCAGATCAACACCGGCGTGCAGCTGCGCGACGCGGTGATCGACTACGTGCAGGCGCAGCCCTCGTGCGGGTGGGACTCGATGCGCGAGTCGACCTTTCGCGCGGCGCACCCGACGCAACCCCCGCGCGCGGACGACGGACTCTTGCAGTGCCAGACGGACAGCGACTGCGGGACGCTCGGGCCGGACTACCGCTGCGCGTGGCAGGGACAGTCGACCTTCGACCCGCGCGGGATGCCCTTGTGCTCGGTGGCGGTCGCCGCGCCGAGCGCCGACGCTGGCCGCTGCGTGCTTCGCAACTGCGTGAGCGAGCTGGCCGCGCAGCTCGCCGCCAACTGCCCCGAGGTCTCTCCCTCGAGCGACCCCAACGCGCGTGAGCGCTGCCTGTGCGCGACGCAAGAGCGCGCGGCGAACACGTGCCGAATCCTCCCGTGCTTCGACGCATCGATCGGCGCCGACGCGGACTCTCGACTCCGGATGGTGTCGCGACGATGAAGAAGCTCAGTGCAAAGACCGGCGCTTTGATTTTGTGTGCCGCAGTCTCGCCCGCGCTCTCGTGCTTGGGCACGCCGCTGCCCGACCTCGGCTCGAAGGACCGCGAGAACAACGGCGTGTTCACGATGCGCGTGACGATCGCGGACGGAGCCAACCGCGGCGCGCCCGCGATGCCGCTCGCGTTCAACGACGCGCACGAGTACACCGTGAAGATCGAGGCCCTCGGTCGCGATGGAAATCCCCTCGCGAACTTCAACGGAACCGCGCAGGTCTCGGTCAACCCAGGCGTGCTCACGCAGCTGAGCGGCCCTGGGGTGTCGGGGCGCCTGGTGCGCTTGAGCAACGGCGTCGCCGATGGCGTCACTGTGCGCTTCGTCCGCTCGTACGGCGAGACGCGCATCTTCGCCGAAGAGCAAGGGTACGACCTGAACGACGGCAGCACGACGCCGGCGTGCTCGGACGGGCTGGACAACGATCGCGACGGACGCGTGGACTATCCCGCGGATTTCGGCTGCGCGGCGCCCAACGACGACAGCGAGCGAGGCGGCTCGTACGCGCAGGGCGTGAGCCAGCCGATCTTCGTGGGCACTCCGTCGATCGACGACATCCAAGGGCCGGGCACGACGGCGCCGCTGCTCAACGAGCGCGTGACGGTCGACACGGGGACGTTGATCGTGACGCGCATCAGCGTGGGGGGCTTCTGGGTGACGGACACCTCGAGGGTGTTCTGTCCGCGAGAGGGCGGCGGGATGCGGCGCTGCGCGAGCAGCTTGTTCTCGTTTAACTTTCGTTTGCCCGAGGGGATGCGGCCCTGTGATCGGCTGAGCCGCTTGTCGGGCACGGTGCAAGAGTTCGTTGGGACCACGCAGATGGCGCAGCCGGCGTGGACGATCCCTGCGGAGGGGCTGTTCACGGATCGGTCGGGCGTGTGTCCGATCCCCGACGCGGTGGTGCTGCGACCGAAGGCGATGGGCGAGATGCCCTCGTCGGCTCCTGCGCTCGAAGTGCTGGACATGACGGCGATGGACGACGCGCTCGAGCCGCTCGAAAACGCGCTCGTGCGCCTGCCCAACGTGGTGCTCGCGCAGAACGTCGGCCCCATGCGCGCGAGCTGCAACATGGCGATGGGCACGTGCACGTTCGGGCCGGGCCAATCGAACTGTGATTTTACGGGCGACAACGTCGTCGACTACGACAACCCCCTCGAGGCGCTCTGCGGAAACACCTGTCAGAAGACCGCGGGCTGCAGCGAGTGGACGGGCTGGATTCGCTTCGGGCAGATGGCGGTGGACTTCACCGCGGATCAGCCGGCCAACGTGCAGCGGTTCATCATTTCGCCGCGCGAAGCGATCTCGAATTTCAACCCATTGAATCAACCTGCGCCGGGCGTCCGCGCGACGGTGACGGGGACGTTGAAGCAGGTCGGACCGAACTGGATCGTCGAGCCCCGGTGCACGACGGACCTCGTGTTCGAAGGGATGGGAACGGTGACTCCGGCCAACGCCACGTGCGTGCAGCCGCGGTCGATCGGCGAGGAGTCGGGCTGAGCGATGCTTCGACGCCGTGATTTTCGTGATGGGGCGGGGACAACACTCACAGAGAGCTGTGCAGGGACGATGGTCAACGAGAGCAAGGTTCGCGTGCGAAACAAGTGGGTTCCTGTCGCGTTGGCGCTCGCGCTGAGCGCGCCGGCGAGCGCGTGGGCGCAGGCGGCGTCGAACGCGACGGGGCAGGGCGCGCCTGCGAACGCGCCAGCGCAGCCGTCGTCTTCGGCCAACAGCGAAGAGCGGTCGCACGACTTTCTCGACACGCGTTTGACTTGGACGTTCGGCGACGACGACATCCTCGCGGCGACAGGGCAGCGGGTGCCCATCTCCGCGCTGCCGTCGATCGGCGATCGCTCGCAGTACCAGCTCTTCTTCGACGCGTTGAACTCTCGCTTCGCGGGCCGCGAGAACCTGACGCACTTGACGATGTACGCGCGCGCGCCGGGCTTCATCCCGCGCGTGATGACCGAGGCATCGTTGGTGCTGCGCTTCGATCTGGGGCAGCTCTCGACCAACTCGGGCAACCTCACGCAGGCCCTCTACGACGCAGGAACGTTCTTGCGCGTGCAGTATCAGACGAACCTCGCGCGGCCGAACGACGGTCTGAGCGTGACGTTCTTTCCGTTCGACACCGATCGCTTTCGCCTCGGTTATCTCTGGGACCTTTCGTGGGGCGGCAACGACATCTTCCCGCGTCGCGTGGGAAGCGCGCCGGGCGTTCGCTTCGCGTACGACAGCGGCGTGTTCTCTGCGTGGGCGGGCTTCAAGACCGCGCAGATCGTCGTCCCGCTCGAAGTGATGGTGAACTCGGGCGACATCGACGTCGTCCGCGTGCAAGAGACGCAGTTCGCGGGGCTCGCGGGCGTGAGCATTCGCCCCGTGGATCTCTTTCGCTTGGACGCGTCGGGAGGCTTCTTTCAGCAGGGCAAGTTCGACTTCCCTGGCGTGCGAGGGCTGCCCGCGTACGTCTTCGGTGGAAGCGTGCGCGCGGTACTCAACCAGGGCATGCCCGCGTCGTCGTCGATCGACACGCAGCTGTATCGCAATCACCCAGACTTTCCGATGCAGCTCTTTCGACCGGAGTCGTACACGCCCGGTCGCGTGACGTGGAACGTCTCCGCCGAAGCCGCGGTCATCGACCAGCACCTGGTCGACGTGAACGTCGCTGGACGCACCAATTTTCAAACGGGCCTCGCCGGCGCGCTCCAGGGCCGCGTGAAGGTGGGCTATCTCAACCTCGGGTTGACCGCGCTCTACCGCGACGTGGCGTTCTTGCTGCGCAACGTGCCGAGCTTCATCCCGTTCCAGACGCTCCCGACGGACGCGCAGCTCTCGCCAGAGTTCTTCTTCGCCGCGAACGTGGACTACCGCGTCTCGAACGCGAACCTCACCCCGTCGCTCATCGTCGGTCTGCAGCTGCCCGCGACGTTCGGCAGCGTCGTGCGCGAAGGCTCGCTCGAGTCCGCGCGCACGTTGGTGATCCGCCGCGCGGGTAACTTCTCGATCTTGCCGCCGGGCGAGCGCGCGATCCCGATCTTCTCTGCGCGCGCCGCGCTCCGCTGGGACCTCTCGTCCATCTTCGGAATCATCGGCTGGGTGCAGTACGTCCGCGATCAAAACGCCACGCTGCTCCAGGTGGACAACACCGGAACGCGCCAGGTCCGCGTCTTCCAAGCGCCCGATCAGCTCGGCTTCGGCGTCGCCGCTCAGGCGAGGTTCTGAAGCACTTCGTCCATCACCGCGGGACGTAGCGCGCGGATCGCGTTGTTCTCTCGCGTGGGGTGGACTCGGTTGGTCACGAGCGCGACGGCGACGCGCGCGGCGGGGTCGCACCAGAGCATCGTCCCCGTGAAGCCCAAGTGCCCGAAGGTCCGGTCGCTCGCGATCGTCCCTGCGCTCGAGGCTCCTGGGCTCTTCGCGTCGAAGCCCAGTCGATGCGTCCCTCCTTCGCGCGGCGCGGTCATCGCCACGAGCACGTCGCGCGCGATCCAGTGCGAGAGCGCCCCGTCGCCTTCGAGCGCGCGCAGGCACGCCTCGCCGATGTCAGCGAGGTCGCGCGCCGTGCCGAAGAGCCCAGCGTGACCGCACACCCCGCCGAGCGAGTACGCGTTCTCGTCGTGGACGACGCCGCGCACGGTGGTGTTGCGCCACGCGCATCGCTCGGTCGGTGCGACGGAATCTCCTGGATTTTGTCCGGCAAAATCGAGCACTGGCCGGTACGCCACGCGCGTCGTTCGCTCGGCTCGCAGCGGCGCGAGCACCTCTCGCTCGACGAGCGCTCCCAATGAGAGGCCGCTCGCGCGGGTGAAGCACTCGCCCGCGGTGATGTACCCGAGGTCACTGTACCGCACGGTGTGTCCGTTGCGTTCGAGCGGCTCGCGCAGCAGTCGATCGAGCACCTTCGCGCGGGCTGGCTCGGTGCCCGCGTCGAGCGCGTCGATCTCGCGAAACATGGGGATCCACGCCGAGAGCTCGCTTCGGTGCGAGAGCAATCGGTCGAGCGTGGCGTCTCCTGCGGGGTGCCCTGCGCTCTCGGGCCAGAGCTCTCTCGCGCGGGTCTCGAGCGAGAGTCTCTCGCGATGCGCGAAGGACACCGCGGCCAACGCGAACAGGGCCTTGGTGACGCTCGCGAGGTCGTAGAGCGTCTCGACGCGCGCGGGCGCGCTCTCGCTCGAGTACTCGAGCTTGCCCACGGCGAGGTCTTCGGCGACCCAACGCGATTGCCTTGGAGAAAACCAGCGAACGCTGAGCTGAGCGCCCGGCGTGACGCCTTCGCTTACCGCGCGCTCGAGGCGCGCCAACCATCCAGCCATCGGTCCAGTCCTTCGACGCCGTCCACCACTTCGAGCGCGTGCGCCACGTTGTCGGGGACGAAGCGCTCGCGCACCGCGCGCTCGACCCACTCTCGCAGCCCCGACCAGAACCCGTTGTGCTCGAGCAGGACCACGCGCTTGTCGTGCATCCCGATCTGTCGCTCGGTGAGCGCTTCGAACAGCTCGTCGAGCGTACCGAATCCCCCCGGGAGCGCGACGAACGCGCCCGAGCCGCGAAACATCTGCTCTTTGCGCTGGTACATCGTCTCGACGAGCGAGAGCTCGGTGAGCCCTTTGTGCGTGAGCTCGCGCTGATCGAGCGAGCGCGGGATCACGCCGAACACGCGTCCTCCGTGGGCGAGGGCGGCGTCGGCGAGGGCGCCCATCATTCCGACGCTGGCGCCGCCGTACACGACGCGCAGGGACTTCTTGGCGATCATGGCGCCCACGCTGCTCGCGAGCGCGAAGTACTGCGGGTCCACCACCCGCGAGCTGCCGCAGAACACACACACAGAGTTGCTCGGTCCGTCGTTCATCGCGGGCGCGGAGCTTACCTTCGAATTCGCGCTCGCGAGCGCGGATCAGCGGGTGGTGAGCAGCGTAATGTTTCCCGATGCAGCGAGGCCCGAGAAGGTCACGCCGCAGCGGTCCATCATGTCCGGCGCCGTCGTCGTTCGCAGCCGAATCTGCACCTGCGTGCCCAGGGCGAACGGGATCGGCGGCGTCGCTTTGAACATGAGCCGCGGGACAAACATCGTGTCCGTTGTGTTGTCGAACACGAACGAGCGCACGACGCTGCTGCCGATCACGAGGTCGAACGTCGCCGAGTACGTGCTGCACGCGGGGCGCGAGCGAAACTCGTTGGTGACCACGCCGATCGTCGCGGCGAGCCCCACGACGGACGTGCCCGTGATCGTGCGCGGGCCGCCGATGAACTGTCCGGGCGTGTTGAGCTCGCGCTGAACGCCGCCGCCCATATCCGCGGCGGTCGAGATCGGGACGTCTTCTGTGGTCCCGGTCAGCGCTGTTGCCGAGCAGCCGCAGCGCATCGCGAGCGCGCCGGTCGAGGGCAGCACTTCGTTCAGCGGGTTCTCCGTGACCGTGAGTCGAAACGGCCCGGCGTTGGCGCGGTATCCGTCGACGATGATCATCACGCGGTCGAAGGGCATGAGCCCAGAGGCGACCGTGCGCGACGCTTCGAGCGCGCACTTGGTGCTGTCCATCGCGTCGTTGTTGCACGCGAGGACGGGGCCGGGCATCTCGCAGTTTCCGCGCTGAATCGAAACGACGGTGTCCGCGAAGAGCGGGCAGTTCGCGCCGTCGTTGGGGACGTCGGTGCTCGCGACGAGCGTCCCGCCGCGCTGCACTTGATACTCGTAGAAGATCTCGGGCGCGCCGTTGGACATCGCGTTGCACATCGCGATCGGGTTGACCGTGCTCTCGGCGCGCGTGGTGCTGCCCTCGATCACCAGCGACCCGCCGATCGTGCGCGTGTTCATGTTCTCTGCGAGCGCGACGCACGTAGGCCTCGGCGGCCCGTCGCTCGCGACGTCGACGACGACGTCTTCGCTCGCGTCCATCACGACGCCGGTGTCTCCGTCTTCGGGCGGCGGATACAGCCGCGAGACGTCGAACGAGCACGCGCTGAGCAGCAATGACGGCAACAGCGCCGCGGTGATCGACGCGCGCATCAGAACGTCCCTCCGAGCACGAGCGTGGCGCCGTCCGCGGTGGGCACGACGGTTCCGCTTCGCAGCGTGACTCTGCGCGGGGGCGAAGCGCTCGCGGGGCGCCCTTGCGCGAGGTCGATTCCGACCGCGACCCCCGCGGCGACGCCGAGCCCGATGGACGTCGCGATGAGCCCGTTGGTGAGCGTCGCGCGCAGCTGCAGGTCGTTGATCGCGGTCTGCGGGCACCAAGGCGTACCGGCGATGTCGCGTCGGAGGTCGCCGCACTCGCGTCGGAGCTGGTTGTAGTAGTTTTGCGCGTAGAAAAAGACGGCGACCGAGGCGCCGATGCTCGCGAGCGAGAGCGCGCCGAGCACGATTCCGACGGTGCGCGCCGTGTGCGGAGGCTCTGGGGGGCGGACGATGACGCGCTCGCGGATGATCGTCCCGCCGACGCCTGCGCGGTTGTCCTGCGCGGTGTTCTGCTCTTGCTGCGCGCGCTCTTGGGCCATGTCTGCCTCTGCGCGCAGGACGCGGATGCGCGCCTCGACCTGCTCTCGCTCGCGCGCGTTCGGCTGCATGCTCAGAAATCGCTCGTACGCGTCGATCGCCTGCTGCGGAATGCCCAAGCGATCATAGGTGAGCCCGAGGTTGTAGAGGATGCGCGGGCGCGGAGAGAGCGTGTACGCAGCTTCGAAGCGCGCTGCGGCCGTGCTGTAGTCCTCGACGTTGAACGCGGCGCTGCCCTCTTCGTACAGGGCGAGCGCTTGCCGATCGGCCTCGGGGCTACCGGGCCTCGGGGCGCCTTGCGCGGCCTGCGCGGCGCTCGTTCGCGGCGCGGCGAGCGCGGCTGTAGCGCAGCCAACGGCGAGGCAACGCGCGAAAAGAAACGACTTCACCGCTGCAAGTATACCGGGCTTTGTACGGTTCGCGGCGCCGCTGCGCTCACTTCTTCGCGGCGCGCTCGGCGATGCGGGCTCGAAGCTGCGCGGCGACCGACGCGGGGACGAACTCGTCGATCGCTCCGCCGAAGGACGCGACCTCCTTCACGAGGCTCGATGAGACGAAGGAGTGGTCGTCGCGCGTCATCAAGAACACTGTCTCGACGTCGGGCGCGAGCCTGCGGTTCATCAGGGTCATTTGAAACTCGTACTCGAAGTCCGCCACCGCGCGCAGTCCGCGGACGACGGCGCACGCGCCTTTTGTGTGCGCGTAATCAACGAGCAGGCCGTCGATGGTGTCGACCTCGACCTTGGCGGGGTCCGAGACCGAGCGCACCATCGCGATCCTCTCTTCGAGCGTGAAGAGCGGCTGCTTGCGCTGGTTGTGGGCGACCGCGACGATGAGCTTGTCGAACAGGACGCAGCTTCGCTGAATGATATCCAGGTGACCGTTGGTCAGCGGATCGAACGAGCCGGGGTACACGGCGATGCGGGCCATGCGCGCGAGCGTACTGCGCTCATCCTGCGGCGCGATACCCGAACCAGAAGACCAGCGTCGTGTCCCCGTACTCTTTTTCGTAGGGCTCTTCGCTGAAGGCGGCGCGAACGGCCTCGCTCCACGCGATGACGTCGCGCGTCGCGCGCTCGACGACGACCGAGGCGCCCTCGCTGAGCCAGCCGTTGGGCTTCACGAGCTCGTCGAGCGCGAGCTGCTCGAGCCCGTGCGCGTAGGGCGGGTCCATCAGGACCAGGTCGAACGGCGCTCCCATGCTCTCGGCGCCCTTGTCGATCACGCGTCGAACGTCGCGCGCGAGCACCTTCGATCGATCGCGAAATCCGCACTCGTCTACGTTGCGGCGGATCACCGCGCAGACCTTCTCGCTGGCCTCGACGAAGAGGCACGAGCGAGCGCCGCGCGAGAGCGCTTCGATTCCGAGCGCGCCGGTGCCGGCGAACAGATCCAGCACGACGTACTCGTCGATGGGGCCGAGGACGTTGAAGAGCGCCTCGCGGACCTTGTCCGTGGTGGGCCGCGTCTCGGCTCCCGAAGGAGGAGCGTGCAGCGTGCGCCCCCGCGCGCTTCCTGCGATCACCCTCACGAAACGATCCCCCGATCAGCGTGGAGCAAGTACACGGACCGCACGCTGCGCCGCTCAGAAGCGCAGGTTGAACACAGCGCCCTGCGTCTGGCCGTTGACCACCGGGGTCAACGCCCACAGCGGGCGGAGGTTCTGGCGGCTGCGCGCGGCGGCTTGCGTCGCGGGCGTCGCGGCGGGCGTCGCCGAAGCGGCGGGCTGCGCGGCGGGCGTCGAGTCCGTCACGACCAGGATCACGCCGGCGACCATGACCGCGGCGCCGACGCCGACGAGCGCGCCCATCGTGGTCACCGCGGAGTTGCGCGTGTCGCAGACGCGGCGCGCGGCGTCGATCTGCGTTTGCGACGGGGTGTTGCCGTTGATCACCAGGTTGGCGGGCATCGAGAGGTTGTTGCAGATCTCGTCGCCGTTGACCGTGGCGCCTGCGCCTGTGCTCATGCGCGGGTAGATGTCATTGAAGGTCGTGACGTCGGAGTTGGCCGTGCGCAGCGAGCCGCTCGCGATGGCGGCCGCGTCGCTGTTGATCTGGCCCGTGATGCCGAAGAATCCGGCGGCTCCGACGGCGGCTCCGACGATGCCGACCGCGGCGCCGAGGCCGATCGCGCCAAAGCCGATGTAGCGACGGATCGGAGCGGCGGGCTGCGCGGGGCCGACCGGACCGTTGCCCGCGCCGTTTCCCTGGCCGTTGCCCGGACCATTGCCTTGACCGTTGCCTTGACCGTTGCCTTGACCATTGCCCGTTCCGCTCGCGGCGGGGGCGGGGAGCAGCGCGCGGAGCACTTGCTCGGTCGCGGCGTGCCAACGGTCTTCGTCCACCGCTTGCGCGCGCGGAAGCTCGGTTTGCGACGGCGGCGTCGGGTTGCCCGCGCTCACGTCGAAGAGCATGACCTCGAGGCGCACGGGGGCAGTGGCGCGACGAGCGCCCGCGCGACGAACGGCGCCGTACAGAAAGCGCGGCGCGCTGATGTGATTGGCGATCTGTCGCAAGCACTCGACCGGCACCGAGTCGTCGCAGCCGAAGGCCGCGATCAGCTGCTCGAGCGCCGGGGTGTTGTCGGGGACCGTAAAGCCCGCCCGCGTCGCGGATCGACGCAAGCTCGCGGTCGCGACCGCTGCGGCTTCGTCCTCGCCGTCCGGCGCGCGAAGGCCGAGCACCGGAAGCGGTCCGCGCTGCACTTGCGCGAAGGCCGAGCTCGCAAACAGCAGCGTCACGAGCGCGGTCCAGAGCGACAACCACCGTCGCCAGCGAGGATTCTTCTTGTTCACGGTCACGTTGGGGCTCCTTACGATCTCTCTTCGATCGCTCTCGTCTGCAGAGACGCGAACGCCATCAGCTTCGAGCGCCGTGCATTGTACGAGCACTGTTTGTCAGCCGTAAACGGTGTTGGTGTCCTGGGCCTATAGCCGCTGCTGTCTGCATGGCGTATGAGCACTGAACAGCGATTCGATGACGACGACCTGGACGATTTCTCGAGTGCAGGACTGGACCAGCAAGGATTTCGCCGCGCGCGGGTTTCGCTCGTGGAAACTCGAAGCGGACCTGCTCCTCTGCCACGCGCTCGGGCTGCGTCGCGTCGACCTGTACGCGCGCTTCGACCAGCCTTTGTCCAATGACGAACTCGCGAAAATTCGCGCGCTCGTCGAGCGCCGGCGCAAGCACGAGCCCGTGGCCTACATCACCGGCAGCCGGGGTTTCTATGGTCGCGACTTCGCGGTGGACCCGCGCGTGCTCATCCCGCGGCCCGAGACCGAGCTGCTCATCGAGATCGCCCTCGAATCGCTCCCTGCGTTGGGCGCGATCGAGTCGGTCTCGAGCGAGCCCGACCCCTCCCTTCCCAAGCGCCGCGCGCTCGACGTCGGAACGGGCTCGGGCATCCTCGCCATCACCCTCGCCTGCGAGCGCCACGACCTGCTCGTCGACGCCGTCGACCTCTCCGAAGACGCCCTCTCGGTCGCGAGGCACAACGCCGAGCGGCTCGGCGCGAGCGAGCGCGTTCGCTTCCTGCACGGCTCGCTGCTCGAGCCCGTCCGAGGCGAGCGCTACTCGGTGATCCTGAGCAATCCGCCGTACATCGCGCGGGCCGAGATCGACTCGCTGATGCCCGACGTTCGACAGTTCGAGCCGCACACCGCGCTCGACGGCGGTGAGAGCGGGCTCGAGCTCATCGAGCCGCTCATCCATCAAGCGCGCGAGGCCATCGAGCCCGGCGGGCTCTTCGCGATCGAGTTCGGCCACGATCAAGGCAGGCACGTGCTCGCGCTCGCGCACGCCGCGGGCTTTCGCGACGCGGTCATCAAGAAGGACCTGGCGGGGCTCGACCGCGTGCTGATCGCCCACGGCTGAACGGGCTCGGATCAAGCGAGGTAGCGCTGCCGCGATCGGTGTCTTCTTCGGCGCAGGCGGCCCGTGCGCGGCCCCGCGGGCGCGCTTCGTTGTCGTACGATGACCGTATGACTAGCGCTTCTTCGACAACGAGGCTGGGGATCGCTGCGCTCGTCGCGGCCCTCAGCGCCTGCTCGACTCCGCCGACGCCCACGCCGACCGACGGCGCCTCGGGAGACGGCTCGGACGCTCGATCGATGGACGTCGCCCCCGCGGACGCGGGCGACCCGTGCGCGCAGCTCTCGAGCTGTGGAGCGTGCGCAGCGAACGCTGCGTGCGCGTTCTGTACGAGCTCGGGGCGCTGCCTCGCCCGCGCCACGGGCGTCGCGTGCGAGCCCTCGTCGCTCGTCAGTGATCCCGCGCAGTGCTCGCTCGACGCCTCGGTCGACGCCGGTGTGATGGAGGCCGGCGCGGACGCGAGCACGATGTGCGCGATGGGCCTGAGCGCGTGCGGAGGCTCGTGCGTCGACACCAACAACGACCGCACCAACTGCGGCTCTTGCGGTCGCGCGTGCGCGGTCAGCGAGACGTGCACGATGGGCGCGTGCGTCGAGCGCTGTCCGCTCGGCCAGATGCGCTGCGGCGCTTCGTGCGTGGACACGTCGGTCGACTTGATGAATTGCGGTGCGTGCAATCATCCGTGCGCCGCTCGCGAGCGCTGCGTGATGAGCTCGTGCGTCCCGGACTGTCCTGCGGGCCAGAGCGCGTGCGGCGGCATGTGCGTCGACACGCTCACGAACACCGCTCACTGCGGCGGCTGCGGCGTCGCGTGCGCGGCCTCGGAGACGTGCGTCTCGGGGATGTGTCGCTCGCGTTGCGCGGCTGGGCAGCTGTTTTGCGGCGGCGCGTGCGTCGATCCACAGACGAGCAACAGTCACTGCGGCGCGTGCGGCAACGCGTGCCCCGCTGGGCAGAGCTGCTCGATGGGGACGTGCTCGGTCAACTGCATGGCTCCCACGATGCGCTGCAGCGGGATGTGCATCGACACCACGACGAGCGCCACCAACTGCGGCGCGTGCGCGAACGTGTGCCCGAGCGCTGCCAACGCTGCGCCCACCTGCGCGAGCTCGACCTGCGGAATCACTTGCAACGCGGGCTTCGGGAGCTGCGACGGCAACCCCGCCAACGGCTGCGAGACGGACCTTCGCACGAGCCTCGCGCACTGCGGCGGCTGCGGTCGGGCGTGCGCCGCGGGGGCCAATCAGAGCGCGGCGTGCGCGACGGGGACGTGCCAGCTCCGCTGCAACCTCGGCTTCGGAGACTGCGACGGCAACACGCCCAACGGCTGCGAGACCAACATCAACACGTCGGTCTCGCACTGCGGAGGCTGCGGTCGCGCGTGCGCCGCTCCCGTCGGCGGGACCGCGACGTGCGTCGGCGCGGTGTGTGGCGGCAGCTGCGCTGGCGGCCAGACGCTCTGCGGCGCTGGCGGCGGCTCTGCCGGGCGCTGCGCGAACTTGTCGAGCGACGCGAACAACTGCGGCGCGTGCGGCAACGTGTGCCCCGCCGGGCAGAGCTGCGTGACCGGGACGTGCCGAACGGTTTGCCCGATGGGGCAGACCGCGTGCGGCGCGGGCATGACGTGCGTGGATCTCAACAGCAGCGCGAGCAACTGCGGAGCGTGCGGCGTCGCGTGCGCTCCGGGTGAGAGCTGCGCGAACGGGACGTGCCTCGCGCCGTTTCGCGTGACCAACCTCGGGACGAGCTGCAACGTGGTGAACACCGAGGCGCTCAACGGAGATCAGCGAGGCAACCTCGCGGTGGGCTCGACGCGAATGTTCGGCAACGCGGACATGGGCGCGGCGTCGTTCGATCTGACGACGGTGGCGACCAGTCCGTCGATGGTTCCGACGCAGCTCGATGGGGCGCTGTACGACGTGTTCTCGGGGCAGATGTTCTTGCTCGGCGACGCGACGGGGCCTCTTCGCCTCGGGACCGGGACGCACACGGTTGATCGTCTGTGGCGCACGTCTTCGGGCGTGTGGCAGCGCGCTTCGCCGATCATGCTGAGCGCTTCGTTCGCGGTGGACACCAACTACGGAGCGAACATCGGCATCTACTCAGGCGGCGGCCGCGCGATCGTGCACACGAGCAACGTGTACGACATCAATCTCACCAACGGCACGGTGACCAACCGCGGCGCGATGGCTCAGCCCACGCGCACGAGCGCCGAGAGCTTTCGCACGAGCGGGATCGTCGAGCAGGTCGGCTCGACGCTCTATCTCACGTATCCGCAGAGCTCGACGGTCATCGCTCGCTCGCGCATCCCAGACGGGCTCGTGACGACGGTGGCGACGTTGACGAACATCGGCGACGCCGCGCACCTGGCCGTGTACTCGAGCGGCGCGAACAGTCGATGGCTGATTCGCGTGGAGATTTCCAGTCAGTTTGGCTCGATCGCCGAGGGGCTCGTGAGCTGCCCGGTGACCGTGACGCAGAACACGACGACCGGTGACTTCTCGGTGAGCGGCTATCAAACCGCGGGCTGCACGGCGATCGACACCAACGGAATCGCCGGCGACGACCGAGGCCCGCTGGTGATTGGTTACGGCGAGGCGTACGTCATCGGCGACGGCGGAACGATGCGCGTGTTCAGCGCGATGACGCCCGTGGTGACCAACGCCGCGGCCGTGGGCTCGTACGGCGATCACCTCGTGTACAACGTTCGCAACGGGACGGTGTACGGGCTGTACACCGATGATCTGCCGCTGCAATCGTGGGCGGGAGTGTTGGCGGTGAACAGGATCGTTCCGCTGTCGGAGTCGACGTTGTTGCCCTCGGGCGCGGCGATCACGCTGAGCCAGCCGATCACCATCGACACGGGGATGACCAGCTCGAACATGGTCCTCAGCGGATGGAACCGCGTGCTCATCATCACCGGCAACCGCGCGTGGAACATCAACCTCAACAACGGCGACGTCCGTGACTTCGGCGCGGTCACCTTGCCCGCGCACACGATCAACGAGAGCTGGGCGGCGACGGGCCTCGTCGAGACCACCGCGGGCGCGACGGACATCGTGTACATCGAGTCCACCTCGCGCATCGCGCGCATGCGGCTCGGCACCGGCGCGGTGAGCACCGCGCTCGCGCTCACGATGATCGGCGACAGCGCCACGATCGGCTTCTCTGCGCTGCGCAACCGCTGGTACTGGCAGGCCGAGTACACCAACCAGTTCGCGAGCATGCCGAGCGCCGAGTGGTTCGGCAGCTGCGACGGCGCCTTCGCGAACTGAGCGGTGCGTTCGAACGAGTCGAAGCGCGCTCGGTCGATTTCGTGAGAACCCCGCGGGCTCGGGCCCAATTCGTTCTCGCAATGGATCACCGACGCGTCCTCGCTTGTCTCGTGCTGCTCTCGTCCGCGCTCGCCGCGTGCGGAGCGCAGATGCCTCCTCCCGACGATGGCTCGGTCGCGGACTCCTCGCGCGCGATGGACGACGCGGCCACGGCGCGCGACGCGCAGGCGATCGCTCCCGATCACGTCGAAGCCGACGCGGCGCCCGTGACCGACGCGGCGATGGACGCGCTCGCGCCGATCGACAGTGACGCATCGCTTCCCAATGAAGCCGACGCTGGCGCGCGCGAAGGTGAGGTCGTCGTGCGCGCTCGCTCGATCAACGGAGCGGCCGTTCGCCACGCATCCGGCGATGATTTCTTCGTCCTGTACGCGATCGCCGAAGGCGGACGGAGCGAAGTGCGCCTCGTGCGAACCAACGGCTACGGGCTGTTCGTCACGACGGTCCTCGCGCGCGCTGAGCACCCCAACCTCGCGGTCTCGAGCGGCTCGCTCGGAGCCGACTACGAGCTTCGCGCGGCCTGGTACAACGGCGCTGGCGGGATCGACGTCGTCGCGCTCGACAACGAGGGGCGCGTGACGGCTCGCTTGCCGCGGTCGCTCACCGGCAGCGCGGGCTATCGTGACAATCGCCTCGCGCTCTCGTTGCTGTCGAGCGAAGTGGTGTTCGAAGGCGCGGCGCGCGGCGAGTCCTTCGTCCGTCATTCGACCTTCGATCTGTCCGGCGGAACCATCGCTGCCCCGCGCGTCGGAACGATCGGCGACGAGCGCCAACGATCCCTCCCGTCCGACGTTCGAAGCCTCGCGATCGCGCCGGGCGCCTACGCCTACACCCGCGGAGACATCGTCGGGACGGCCTACGTTCAATGGCTCTCGGACTGGGCGCAGGCGATGCCTCCCGTGCTCGAAGTGACCGGCGTGCTCCCGCCGGCTCGCGTTCAGTCGCTCTCGGGCCCGTCGTGGGGCAGCGAGCTCGACCTCACGCTCGCCAACATCAACGACAACGTCTCGCAGCATCGCGCGCGCTTCTCGCGCTTCTCGGTCCGCGGCACGACGGTGGTGCCCGCCACGCTCGTCGCCAGCAACGTCGCGCGCATCCGCAACGAGGCCGCGGTGCTCACCGCCAATCAATCGGCCAACGGCGCGACGGGCGTCGCGTACTCGAACAACGAGTCGATTCAGTGGCGACCGTTCGATCCGGCCGACGGCCCCTCGTGCCTCGTGACGCGACTGCCTGGCGCGAGCTGGCGAGGCTTTGCGCTCGCGCAACGAGGAGCGCGCAACAAGATCTTCGTCGCGATCGCGTCGCTGACCGAGAGCCTCGGCGCGACGCGCGACGAGCTGCACCTCTGGTCCCTGGCCGACGGCGAAGGCCTCTGCGGTCTCTGAGCACGCGTGCGAACGAAGCTCACGCGCGAAAGAAGCGCTCAGTGTGACCGATCGCGTAGCCGCTCTCGGTGGTGACGATCCTGCGCGGCGTCGTCGGGTCGTCTTCGATGTCGATCCGCAGCGCGCGAATCGCGACTTGCAGCCGCTTGTCGTCGCGAAGAGGGTGGTAGTCGTGCCTTCCCCACACGCGTCGAACGAGCTCTTCTTTGCTCGCCGCTCCGCGCTCGGCGATCACGTGAACGAGCTCGGCTTGCAGCCGACGACGCCCGAGCTCGAGCGTTCGACCGCTCGAGAATCCCAGGGCCATCGCGGCCTCGTCGAACCACCACCCCGCGCCGTACAACTCTGCGGGTGAAACGACGATGGCCATTCGCGCAAACGCCGGGCGCGCGCGGAGCGCCTCGAGCACCGCGAGGTCTACGCGGTCGAGCAGCGGGCGCCCGCCGAGCAGCGCCTGCGCGCGCCTCGCGTACACGGGGCTGCGGTCGTGCGCGAGCGCGACGCGATGCAGGGCGAACCAGTCCGGGCTCGCCGCCGTGAGCCGCTCGATCGCCTCGGCGTCGAGCGTGCATCGCGCGCTCGGGGCGTCGCGGCCGATCTGCGCGAGGGCGATGGTGCACTCGCACGGGTCTTCTCGCGCGACGATCTTCACCTCGGCTAGCACGTTCAGGCTCTCTGCTAGCAACGTCGGAGCCCCGCCGCTGCGCGCGATCGCCGTCGCCTGCTCGGCGAACACGCGAGCGCGATCGAGCTTCCCGCTCACCAGGGCCTGCTCGGCTTCGAGCAGCGCCGCGCGCACCCGCAGCCACGCGGGGCCGTCGTGCGCGACCGACGGAAGCCCCTCGGTGTCGATCAGGACTCCGTGCCTCGCCGCGTTGCGCGCGCGCTCGTACGCCAACGTCTCTGCCTGATATCCGACCACCTCCGGCACATCGTCGCGCAGCCCGAGCACGGCCGCTCGCCGGCCTCGCACGGTCGACAGGGTCACCGCGTCGACCGCGAGCGCCTGCACCTCAGCGGGAGGGCACGTCGCGATCGCCACGCGCAACGCGGCCTCGGCGTGTTGGATTTCTCCTTCGAACAACGCGCGCGGCAACGCCAGCTGACGAATGCACAGCGTCCATCGCGGGTCGTCGACTTCGCTCGGCGCTCGCGCGGCGAGGATCGCGTCTGCGCGACCGATCTCTCCGCCGTCGACCAGCAGCGTGAACACGCGCGCGCGCGTGCGCACGTCTTGCGAGTGCTGCAGCCGCTCGACGAGCGGCAGCGCCTCGCGCAGCAGCCCGAGGTACGCGAGCGTGTTGGCCGCGTGGGACAGCGCGCTCTGGTCGTCGGTCGCGTTGGTCAGCGCGATCTCTCGGGCGATCTCGGTCGCCTCTCGATGGCGTCCCATCTCGATCAAGAGTCGGGCGCGGAGGATCATCCACTCGGCGCGCTGTTGCTGGTTGGGCAAGCGCTGATCGAGCGTCGAGAGCGCCTCGACGTAGCGACCGAGCACGGTCAACGCGCGCGCCTCGATCGTCGAGAGCTCGAAGGTGGGCGTGGACGGAGCGCGTTCGCTTCGCAGCAACGTCAGCGCGGCCTGGGCGTCGTCCGAGTCGATGAGCGTCGATGCTTCGATGCAGAGGCGCTCGATCGCTGCGCTTGCGTCGTGCGCGCCTTCGTCGTCCGCGGCGTTGCCGTCGCGCACCCAGCGGTCGACCTCGGCGAGCTTGAACTTGAGCTGCTTTCCGATGCGATATCCCGGCATCCCTCGATCGCGCACCCACGCGCGCACCGTGGCGACGTCCACCCCGAGGTGCGCAGCGGTGTCGTCGTCGCTGCGCCACGCGCTCTCGTCGGTCGTCATCGCTTTTCGCAGTGAACTTCGCGTCGTCGTGCTCATGTCTTGCTTCGATCTGTCCGTCTCTGCCGGAGCCTCGGTCTCCAGTCGGCAGCTCGGCGCGGTCATACAACTCAGCGGCGCGCGGTCGCGCGCGTGAGCGCCGCCAGACACGCCCAGCCGATCGCGAGCCCCGCGCTCGGGTGCGTCAGGATCCAGACCGAGCCCCGCCTCCCTGCGCCTGAAATGGCCGAGCCCAGGCACCAGCAGCGCTCTTCTCGCGTGGCGACTCGATAGCCCGCGGTCACGCGCGTCGACGTCGCGCTCGCCCCGGTGAGCACCGCGGCGTTGCCCAAGATCGCGCATCGCCGCTCGGTGATCGCCATGGCCTCTCGCGGGTCGAAGATCTCTCTGCCTTGCCCCGAGACCACCGAGCCCTGCTCGTCGGCGACGAACGCCGCGAGCACCTCGGAGTGCGCAAAAATCGTGGCGAGATCCGCGTCGAGCCCCTTTCCGACGGACCATCGCGGGTCGTTGGCGGGGCGCTCGTCGAGGCGCTCTGCGCTCGCGGCCGCGCGCGTGATTCGATCGGCGAACGGCGCGAGCGCGGCGCTGAGCGAAACCGCGTGCCCGAGGTACATCCACACGCGCTCGTCGGTGTCCTGCAGCTGCGCGCCGACCATCGCGTGCTCCGACGAGTGTGCAGCGATGAGCGATGCGCCGTCGTCGAGCGCGCTCAGCATACGCAGGCACGGATCGCGGTGCTCGACCCACCGGCCCGCGCTGTCGAGCAGCTCTCGTCCGCGAAGAACCTCGACGCGCTGCGCTCCGCGAACGGACACGAGCACGTCGGTCGCGGTGATCGACGAGCGGTGCTGGGGCGGAGCCCCTCCGACCCGCGTCGCGCGAAAGATCCCTGTCGCGTCGGAGCGCAGCGCCTCGGGTGCGATCTGCGCGATCAGCGCGTCGAACGCGAACAGCAGCCGCTCGTCGTGCTCCGTCGCGGGCCGCCACGCCAGAAACAAGCTGTGCGAACGGTCGCTGCTCGCCAGCGCAGTCAGCACCGCCACCAGCTGCCTCTGCACTGCCCAACGCACGTCATCCACGTAGCGAGCTTCCACTGCGTCAGCGTCTCTCCGAGCGAGCGCCGCTCGACGCGCGCCGTCTCCAACGCCTGCTGCAGATCCGATGCGCTCGCCCCGCAGCGGTCCGAGATCGCCCGCACGAAGCTCAACGGCGTGCTCGAGTCCACCGCCCACGCGAGGCGACCGCGCTGCATGTACACGTGGATCTCCTGCTTTTCTCCAGCGTAGATGAACTCCCCCGACGACCCGTGCTCGGCGTGCATCCTCAGCTCGTCGAGCGCAGAGCTCGTGGGGATCAACACGCGATGCGACGCTGCTTGCTTTGGCTCCATCGGACGAACCTCTCGCGGCCGGACGCGTCGTCCTGCAGTCACGCTCGAAGAGCGCGCTCAGCACGGCACCCGACACAATGTCCGTTTTGAGCGATATATCGCTTGGATAGTAAACAAAGGAAGACAAGTAAAGGGTAAGGCCGCTGACAAATGTAAGCGGACCGCATACTTACGGGAGCGCCGCGGCGCGGGCCTCGCGAGGCGCTGCACTCAGCGCTTGCCGCGCGGAATCGTGAGCACTTCTCGCGCTCGATCGGCGGTGACGATCGGCGCGATCCACGGATCCACGAGCAGAATCACTGGAGCGACTTGCGCTTGGTCCACCGGCCACCAGCGCGGGACAAACGATCGCAAGATCTTCCAGGCCCGCTCGGACTGCCCCTGCTTCACGAGCGCTCGCGCTGCGCTGACGGCGTGATCGAAGTGAAACATCGGGTTGCTCTCGTCGAAGCGCGCGATCACGAGGTCGTCGACGGCGAACGTGACCGCGAGCGCGAAGCAGTGCGCGTCGAGCTGCGTTGGCTTGCCCTTGAAGCGCTTGTCCTTCGTCGCTGCGACCACGGCTTCGTCGTACTTCGCGCGGTTCGGCGTGCGCGTGCTCGAGGGCTCGACGTACTCATCGAGCAGCACCGCGTCGCGCTGCGCGCGCATGGGCTCGGGCACGACCTTCGCGCTCTCGTCGATGATCGACCGATCGCCGAGCTCTCGCGCCGCCCGTCGCACCAGCCGACACAGGTCCGTGAACACGTTGCCGGTCTGCACTGCATCGGGCTCGGCGAGCAGCCGTCGCGCGTGCTCGACGCACTCGCGCCACTGCCCGTTGAACGCGAGCAGCTCCGCGGCGGACGCCGCAGCGCAGGCGTCTCCGTCGTTCGACATCGAAACGAGCGCCTGCAGCGCGCGCCCGGCGTCGCCGCTGAGCGCGAGCTCGACCGCCGCTCGGGCGGGAGTGACTTCTCTCTTTTTCGCCATGGCCCGAGCGTCGCAAGATCCGCGGCGCATCTCCAAATCTCACGCGCGAGAGTGACCTCGATTCTGCAACACGGTGTTGCGGCTTCGGCAACGCGCGCGCGCTGGCTCTCTTCGCTACCATCACCATCGATGAGCGACGCAGCGTCCGAGGGCGGCCCGTGGAAGAAGACCGCGTGCATCCTGTGCAGCATCAACTGCGGGATCGAAGCGCAAACCGGCGGCGAGGGCGGACGACGCATCCTCAAGGTCCACGGCGATCCAGCGCACCCCAACTCCAAGGGCTATCTCTGCGAAAAAGCCCAGCGCCTGGATCACTATCAAAACGGCGCGGATCGCCTGCGCTCACCGATGCGCCGCCGCCCGGACGGAACCTACGAGGCCATCTCGTGGGACACCGCCATTCGCGAGGTCGCGGCGAAGCTCTGCGCGGTGCGCGATCGGCACGGCGGCGCGAGCATTCTCTATTACGGCGGCGGAGGGCAGGGAAACCACCTCGGCGGCGCCTACTGTGACGCCACGCTCAATGCCCTCGGCGTGCAGTTTCGCTCCAACGCGCTCGCGCAAGAGAAGACCGGCGAGTTCTGGGTGCAGGGAAAGATGTTCGGCACCGGCGCGCACGGCGATTTCGACCACTGCGAAGTCGCGGTCTTCATCGGAAAGAACCCCTGGCAGAGCCACGGCTTCGCCCGCGCCCGCGCCGTCGTCAACGAGATCGCGAAGGACCCCAGCCGCACGCTCATCGTGATCGACCCGCGTCGCAGCGAGACCGCGGCAAAGGCTGACATTCACCTGGCCATCAAGCCGGGGACCGACGCGTGGTGCCTCGCTGCCCTGGTCGCCATCGTCGTGCAAGAGAAGCTCTACAAGCGCGAGTGGCTCGACGCCCACGCGACGAGCGTCGACGAGGTCTGCCAGCGCTTCGAGGGCGTCGATGTCAGCGAGTTCGCGCGCACGTGCGGCGTCGAAGAGCCCCTCTTGCGCGAGGTCGCGCGGCGCATCGCGAAGGCCAAGAGCGCCTCGGTGCTCGAGGACTTGGGGCTGCAAATGACCGTGCATTCTACGCTGAGCAGCTATTTGCAGCGGCTGGTGTGGGTGCTCGCGGGGCACTATGGGAGGGAGGGGACGAGCAACGCGTTCGTTCCGTTCTTGTCGCTGTCGAAGGCGAGCAAGGGCGAGGCAGGAGTGAAGGGCAAAGGACGCCCGCGCGTCGAGAAGAAGAGCCCCGTGACAGGCTCGAAGGTCATCATCGGGCTCATCCCCTGCAACGTGATCCCCGACGAGATCCTCACCGATCACCCGGCGCGCTTTCGCGCGATGATCATCGACAGCGGAAACCCAGCGCATTCGCTGGCCGACAGCCAACGCATGCGCGAGGCGATCCGCGCGCTCGAGGTGAGCGTCGTCATCGACGTCGCGATGACCGAGACCGCGCGACAAGCGGACTACGTCCTGCCCGCGTGCAGTCAGTTCGAGAAGGCCGAGGCGACGTTCTTCAACTTGGAGTTTCCTCGCAACGCGTTTCACTTGCGTCAGCCGCTGTTCGAGCCGCTCGAAGGCACGCTGCCCGAAGGCGAGATCCACGCGCGATTGCTCGAAGCGATGGGAGAGCTCTCCGAGCGCGACTACCGACCGCTGCGCGCCGCGCTGAAGCTCGGTCGAGGCGCGTTCACCCTCGCGTTCGCCGCGATGCAAGCGACGAACAAGCGCGCCGCGAAATACGCCTCGGTCCTGCTCTATCGAACGCTCGGCGAGACCCTGCCCAAGTCCATGCAAAACGCCGCCGTCGTCTGGGGCGTCGCGCAGATGTACGCGCTCTCGGTGAGCCGCGACCCCTTCGGAATCCACAAGCTCCTGCGTCGCGGCCCCTCGAAGAAGAGCCCCCTCGAACGCGCAGGCTTCAACGGCCCCGCGCCCCTCGCCGCAAACGCCCTGTTCGACGCCATGATCGCCAACCCCTCGGGCGTCGTGTTCGCCGAGACCGACTACGAAGGGAGCTGGGAGGCCATCACGATGGCTGACCACAAAATCAACCTGCGCATCCCCGAGCTGCTCGATGAAGTGGCCAATCTCTCGGGCGCGGCGCCTCCGAGAGACCCGGAGTTTCCCTGGATCCTCGCCGCGGGAGAGCGCCGCAGCGACACCAGCAACACCGCGGTGCGCGACCCCTCGTGGCACAAGCGCGGACGCTTCGGGACGCTTCGCATGCACCCCGACGACGCCGCTCGCGTGGGCTGCGCGGACGGCGAGCGCGTGCGGCTCGTGACCCGCAGAGGCTCGGTCGAAGTCGAGCTCGAGCTCTCGGACACCATGGCTCTCGGGAGCGTCTCGCTGCCCAACGGACAGGGGCTCGACTATCGCGACGCCGCAGGATCACTCGTGCGAAAGGGCGTCGCTCCCAACGAGCTCACCGACCACAAGTCCCGCGACTTTCTCGCGGGAACACCGTGGCACAAATACGTCCCCGCCCGCGTCGAGCGCCTCGCGCCGCCGCTCTGAGCGCGCCGCTCTACCCCCGGTTGGTCCGCTCGTTGCTCAGCGATCCGCTCGGAGGATCGCCATGAAGCTGAAGCACTGGGGACCCATCGCTTGCGGTGTCGCGCTGTGCGCGTGCACCGTTTCGACGCCGATCACGCCCGCGCCCGACGCGCGAGCGCCCGACGCGCGCGCACCGAGACCCTGTGAGTCGGGCGCGACAGTGTGGCCCGAGCGCAACAGTCCGCTGCCCGAATGGGGCTCGGGGCGCACGCTCACCTACGCGCTCTCGTCGTTGCTCGTCGATCCAACGCAGCTCGAGCCGACCGATCCCATCGCGGGCTTCGACCTCGACGAGCACATCGACGGTGACGAGTTCACGGCGCTGCCGATGATGTGCACGCGCATCGACGCGCTCTCGGACCTCGACTGCGACCAGAACTGCAACACAGAGAACATCGATCGCGATGGACGCTGCGTTCGTCGCGGGTGCTGGGGCGGGCGCCCGTGCATCGGCGGCGTCGACAATCAGCTGCCAGCGGTGCTCGACGTGCTCGACGCGCTCGCTGACGCGGGCTTCTCGAGGGTGGGCTCGCGCGCCGTCATCGAGCGAGTGTTTCAGCAGGCGCACGCCTCGGTGATCGTGCAGGTCTCGGCGGTCGAGAGCCTCGAAGAAGACCCGAGCGTGCGCGTGCGATTGCTCCGAGCGGTTCCGCTGTTCGCGCCTCCGTGCGACGCGACGACGCTCGATCAACGGTACGCGATCGACGCTCGATCAGTGATCGCGGGCGATCCTCAGCGGCCCGTGATCGCCGACGCCGTCGGCTCGATCCATCGCCGACGACTTCGCGTTCGCTTCGACGGAGCCTTCGCGTTTCCTCTCATCGACGCGGGCCCGAGCCTCCGCGACTGGAGCGTCCGCTCTCCGATCCTCGCCGCCGACCTGAGCGAGGCCGCGTTGAGCGAGGGAAACTTCGGCGCAACGATCGACGGCGAACAGATCGCGCGCGCGTTCTCGACGGACGCCGACGGAGCGTTGTTCGGCGCTGCGTTCTCCGACTTGAGCGCAGACGGGGCGCTCCGCGACGTCTGCTCGAATCGCACCGCGTGTCCTCCGACCTTCGGTCGCGTCAGCGTCGGAGCGCGCTTCGCCGCCACGCGCGCCACGCTCACCGATCGCGTGCTCTCGGCGCCCCTCGACGGGCTCTGCCCTGCGCGTGGAGCCTTCGACGCCGACGCAGGAACGCACAACGACGGCTCGCTCTGCGTCAGCCAATAGACTCGGCTCGGCCTTCACCCCGGCAGCGGACAACCGCCAGGCACCATCGTGAGCGTGGGCTCGGGCGGGCACTCTCGCTGCTCGGGCTGCACGCTCGACGCGCTCGTCGAACTCTCGCTCATGCGCTCGATGTTCCACTGTACCCGTCGGTTGCGCTCTCGGCCGCTCTGCGTGCGCGAGTCGGCGATCGGCCTCGTCGTCCCCAACGCCCTCGCCACCAATCGCCCTGGATCCACCCTTCGCTGCGTGAGCTCGCTCAACACTCGCTCGGCCCTGCGCAGAGACAGCCGCTGCGGGTCTCGCTCGTCCGTCGAAGCGTGTCCTTCGATGGCCACCACTTGAATTTGTGGATGCTGATTCAAAGCGCGTGCGACCTCGTCGATCAGCGCCACGTGCGTCGGCTGCACCTGGTCCGAGTCGCGGTCGAACTGCACCATCGCCAGGATGCGAATCGTCGACTGCTGAATCAACACCAGCGCGCGGTCAGGACAGCCGTCGCTGTCTTGGTAGCCGTTCATCGTCTCGGGCTCGCTCGGGCACTGATCGCAACGGTCCGCGATGGCGTCTCCGTCGTTGTCGGGATCGGGGCAACCGTCCTCGTCTTGCCAGCGGTCGATGTCCTCGGGTTGCGTCGCGCACACGTCGCGCCGGTCTTCGATGTGATCGCAGTCCTGATCGACCTCGGGGCAGCCGTCTTCATCGGCCACGTGATCGACGTCTTCGGGCGCGTTCGGGCAGCGATCGAGCGCGCCGCGAACGCCGTCGCGATCGGGGTCGTCTGCGGGCGCGGCGATCGAGACGACCTGCGGCGTCGCCGCTCGCTGAGCGCCATCCGTCGCGTGCGCGGTGCACGCCGAGAGCAAGAGTACGGAGACGAGCGGCCATCGCAGTGCACTCACAGCCGTCACGGTAGCGCACAATCGCTTCAGCGAAGGATGCCAGGGCGAGTCGCCGTGAGTTGCGCGTCCGCGGGATGCTGTCAGTCTAGCGGTCGGCGCGACGATGCTCGCGTTGTGGAGGAGCGATGACAGACTCTGGTGGTGTGCTGCAGCGCGCGCTTCGCGCGACGACGCGCGCTGTGCGCGATGCGATCGTCGCTGAGACAGGGCAGGACGAGCCGTCGTTCTTCGCTCAGCGGCTCAGCGATCACTTCTCGACGGACGTGACGACGTTGCCGATCGTGAGCGACAGTTTTCCGCTGCGCGAACACATGAACGTCCAGGTCGCCCTCGACGCCATGCTCGCGCGCGCGGGACGCACGCACGCGCTCCTGGGAGTGGCCCGAAACTTCATGGGCGGGACGGACTTCGCGTCGCTGCTCGCGAAGTCCTCGCGCCTGCTCGGGTTCAACGCGATCACGCAGGGGCCCGTCGAGTTCGCTCGCTACGAGCTGCCCGATGGAGCCTCGGTCAGCGCCGTCGAAAATGCGCTCTTTCTCGTGCGCGACGGAGATCAGCGCTTCGCGATGCTCGTCGCGACGCCGCCCGAGCAGCAGCGATACATCCGCTCGTTCACCGTTCAGGTCATGGCCGAGAGCCCTGCTCGTGCCGACGCAGTCGTCGCTGAGCTGCGCGCGCTCATTCGCGAACGCAACCTCTATCGCGGCAGAGTGATCTCGCTCGTCGTCGAGCAGCACGACGTCGGCGTGAAGTTTCACACGCTGCCAAAGGTCGACCGCGACGACGTGATCTTGCCCGAGGGGCTGCTCGACCGCATCGAGCGGCAAACCGTGCGCTTCTCGCAGCACGCCGAACGGCTTCGCGCGATGCGACGACACATCAAGCGCGGAGTCCTCTTTCACGGTCCTCCCGGCACCGGAAAGACCTTCACCGCGATGCACCTCGCTTCGTGCATGCCCGACCGCACCACGCTCATCGTGACGGGGCGGGCGCAGGGCTTGATCGAGCAGAGCTGCCAGCTCGCGCGCATGCTGCAGCCCGCGCTGGTCATCATCGAAGACGTCGACCTCATCGCTGAAGACCGCGAGAGCAACAACGCGTGCAACACCCCGTTGCTCTTCGAGTTGCTCAATCAAATGGACGGCCTCTCGGGGGACTCTGACGTGCTGTTCGTGCTGACCACCAACCGCCCTTCGATCCTCGAGCCTGCGCTCGCGGCGCGGCCAGGACGCATCGATCAAGCGATCGAGATTCCGCTGCCAGACGCAGAGTGCCGACGGCGCTTGATCGCGCTGTACTCCAAAGGGCTGCCGATGGCCGTCGAAGACCTCGATGACGTCGTCACCCGCACCGAGGGGGCGAGCGGCGCGTTCATCAAAGAGCTCTTGCGAAAGAGCGCATTGATCGCCGTCGATCGCGGCGGTGAGGCGGTGACCGATGACGACGTTCGCGGCGCGTTTCGAGAGTTGGTCGTCGATGGCGGTCCGCTCACGCGCGCGCTGCTGGGAGTCCGCTCGTACGAGACGCAGCGCTCATAGACCGAGTCGCTCTCGCGCGTTGTCCACGATCATCGCGATGAGCCACTCGTACGATCGCCCCATCGCGTGCGTGATCATCGCGAGGTCGCTGTAGCCCGGAGCGATCCCTGGCAACGGATTGAGCTCGATGAACGAAGCCCTCCCTTCGCGATCGAGCCTCACGTCCACGCGCCCCACGTCCCGGCAGCCGAGCGCTCGATAGGCGCTCAACGCGACGGACTCGACCTCTTCGCGCGTTCGCGCGTCGCACAGGGGAGGGCAGTCGATGCTCACGTGCTCGTTCCAATCGCTCAATTGCTTGATCGACAACGAGTAGATGAACTGTTCGCGCGCGACCTTGCGAGGCGTGAGCGACGAGGTCCCGAGAACGCGCGCGCTCGAGCCCGTCCCCAAGATTCCCACGGTGAACTCCGCGCCCGGAAGATACTCTTCGACGAGCACGGGCTCTCGGTACCGCGCGATGAGCTCTCGCGCGATCGCCACGAGCGCCGCGCGATCTTCGACTCTCGCCCGCTCTGTGATCCCCATGCTCGACCCTTCGCCGACGGGCTTGGCGAACAGGGGAAACTCCATCTCGATCCCGTCGCACTGCGCAGCGTCCTCGATCACCGCGAAGTTCGCCGTGCGCACCCCGTGCGAGCGCACCACGTGCTTGGTGATCGCCTTGTCCTGACACACCGCGAGCGTCAGCGCGTCGGAGTGCGTGTGCGGAACACCCAGCATTTCGAGCAGCGCGGGGACGTGCGCCGCGCGCGAACGGCCGCCGATTCCCTCGGCGAAATTGAAGACGAGCTGCGGGCGCCTCTCTCGAAGCCTGTCGATCAACGCCTCGCCGTACCCGAGGTAACGCGCGCGATGCCCAGCGGCTTCGAGCGCGCCCTTCACCGCGAGCATCGTCGCGTCCGAGTCGTACTCGACCAGCGCGTCCTCGGGCTGCCCTTCGCGCAGCGGAACCTCGCTCTTCAAGTTGCAGCTGATCCCGATCTCGAGCGGCGCTCTGTCGGTCATGACTCCCTCTCGCTCTCGTTGGGCGCGGTGTCGATCACGGGTAAGGCGCGTTTGGATAGGCGAACTCCAGGGTCTTCGTAGACGAATCGCTCGCCCGCGTAGTTGCGCAGCACGACCGCGCCCTCTCGTCGCTCGACGATGTACTCGGGCCCGATCGGGATCTTTCCACCTCCTCCTGGGGCGTCGATGACGAAGGTCGGAACCGCGAGCCCGCTCGTGTGTCCGCGCAGCCCTTCGATGATCGCGATCCCGCGCTCGACGCTCGTTCGAAGGTGCGTCGCGCCCACGACGGGGTCCGCTTGATAGAGGTAGTAGGGGCGCACACGAATTCGAAGCAGCCCGTGCACCAGCGCCTTCATCGTGGGCAGATCGTCGTTGACGCCGTCGAGCAGGACCGTTTGATTTCCCAGCGGAATCCCTAGCCGCGCGAGCCTCTCGGTCGCGCGCGCGGCCTCTTCCGTGATCTCTCTCGGGTGGTTGAAGTGCGTGTTGATCCAGAGCGGCCCGTGCCGGTCGAGCACGCGCAAGAGCTCGTCCGTGACGCGCATCGGGAGCATGACGGGCTCGCGCGACCCGATGCGAACGAACTCGATGCTCGGCACCGAGCGCACTTGCGAGAGGATGTACTCGAGCTGCTCGTGCGGCAGCGTCAGCGGATCGCCGCCCGAAATGAGCACGTCTCGCACTTCTTCGTGCGCGCGCAGATAGGCGACGGCCTCGTCGATCTCGGCCTTGCTCCGCGCCGCGTCGCTGTGCCGCCAGTTGCGCTTTCGAATGCAGAACCGGCAGTAGCTCGAGCAAAACGACGTGACGACGAAGAGCACGCGATCGGGGTAGCGATGCGTGAGTCCTGGGGCGACTTGATCGTGCTTTTCTCCGAGCGGATCGTCCATGCCCCGCGTCGTGTCCTCGGCCGAGCTCGGCACGATCATCCGTCGGATCGGGTCGCGCGGGTCGTGGCGGTCGATGAGCGAGAAGTAGTACGGCGAGATCGCCCAGCGAAATTGCTGGCTCTGCCCGCGGATGGCCTGCACCTCGCGCTCGTCGAGCGAGAGCAGCTTCGCGAGCTGCTCGGGCGTGCGAACGAGGTTGGCCAGCTGCCAGCGCGCGTCGCTCCATTGTTCGAGCGGGACGTCGCGCCAAATCGAGCGCTCTTTCATCGCGCTCGCGACCGATTCGAACGAACGGCGTGGTGTGCTCGCGCTCACTCCCTGCTCGCTTCCTCTCGGTGATCGTACTGCGCTCGTCGCGCGGTGTTCGTGCGCTACAATCGCTTTTTGAATGGACCCGTTGGACCGTCGAGCCCTCCTCCGCGCGCTCTCGAGCGCGCCCCTCGTGGCCTCGTGTGGGAGAGTAGAGCCCGCTCCCGTGCGAGGTGCGCCCGCGGTGGCTCGCTTCTCTTCGAGCGGAGACGCGGTGAAATCCACGGAGCCGCTCGGGGACCTCTGGCGCACGCGCGACCCGTTCTTGTTCTGCGCGCACCACAACGACGCCTACCCCATCGGCAACGCCGGCATGGGCCCCGCCAACGGAACAGCGGGTCGCGAGATCGGCCAGGACTTCTCTCGCCGCGACGGGTGGTCGATGTACCACGGGCAATCTGTCCCCGGATTTCCTCAGCATCCGCACAGGGGCTTCGAGACGGTCACCGTCACGCGCACGGGGCTCGTCGATCACTCGGACTCGATGGGCGCGACCGCGCGCTACGGCGACGGCGACGTGCAGTGGCTCACGGCGGGCGCCGGGATTCAGCACGCAGAGATGTTTCCGCTGCTGTCTTCTGCGCGCGCAAACCCGCTCGAGCTCTTTCAGATCTGGCTCAACCTCCCGCGGGCAGACAAGTTCGCGGACCCGCACTTCTCGATGTTCTGGAGCGACCGCATCCCCAACCACGTCGCGCTCGATCACGACGGTCGTCGCACGGAGGTCACCGTCATCGCGGGCCAGCTCGGCAGCGCGCATCCGCTCGCGCCTCCGCCGCGCTCGTACGCCTCGCGATCGCGCTCGGACATCGCCATTTGGGTGCTGAAGCTCGCCCCCAACGCGCGCTTCACGTTGCCGGCCGCGAGCTCGAGCGAGGTCAATCGAACCCTGTATTTCTTCAGGGGAGATTCGCTTCGCGTCTCCGAGCGAACGCTGTCTGCGCGGCACCTCGCTGAGCTGCGCGCCGAGCGCGAGACCCTCCTCGTCAACGGCGCGCAACAGGGCGAGGTGCTCTTGCTGCAAGGCCGCCCCATCGGCGAGCCCGTCGCGCAGCGCGGCCCGTTCGTGATGAACACGATGGACGAGATCCGTCAGGCCTACAACGACTACCAACGCACGCGCTTCGGCGGCTGGCCCTGGAGCGGAACGGACCCTGTTCACCCCCGCGAACAGGGCCGCTTCGCCATCCACGCCGACGGCCATCGCGAGAGCGCCGCGCGCGGCTGAGATGACCGCGATCGCTCCTCACGCGGACCCCGAAACGCTCGACACGCTGCAGTCCCTCGCGCGCGTCGCGCTGCACGGCTGCCTCGACGCCCAAGGCCGCGCCTCGCGACAGTTCGACTCGCTCGCCAGACTCGCGCGCTACGCCAATCGCAGCCGCTTCTGGATGAACGAAGCCACCCTCTCGATCGGCGGCCTCGTCGTCGTGCTCTGGGGCCGCAAAGAGCTGCTCGTGGGATCGCGCGCGATCCTCGCAGACCCCGGCCACGTCGTGTGGATGCCGCCCGGCTACTACGACTCGATCATCAATCGCCCGAGCGACGGGCGCTACGAAGCCGTCGCGATCGAGTTCGAGCCCGAGGTCCTCGCGCGCTCGCGAAGCTGGGGCTCGCTCCGATCGCTCGCCGACGAGACCCTTCGCGCTCCGTTCGCGTGCCTCGCCGACGACGCGCTCTTGCAAGCGGTCGTTCACCTCGTCCGCGGAATCACCAGCAACGCCACGCACGGCGAGCTCCTTCGCCATCGGCTCGAAGAGGTCCTGCTCGCGCTCGTCGTCGTCGCGTCCAAACGCAACGCCGATGCGCCCGTCGTTCGCTCTCGCGCCTCCGTCGATCTGCCCACCACGCTTCGCCAGCTCGTCGCAGCGAACCCCTGTGAAGAGTGGACCATCGCGCGCCTCGCGACCGCCGCAGGGCTCAGCGCGGCCACCTTGCGACGAAGGCTCGCGCTCGTCGGCGTGACCGCCGCGAGGCTCGTCCGCGAAGAGCGACTGCGCCTCGCGAGAGAGCTCTTGCAGGACCCGCGCAACGCCATCGAAGAGGTCTCTGCGCGCTGTGGCTACGAGTCGACATCGCACTTCGCCAGGCAATTCAGGGCCCACTACGGAGTCGCTCCGAGCGCCGTCCGCGCGAGCGCCCACCGCGCGAGCGCATAGAGCGCCGAGCGCCGAGCGCGGAGTCGATATCGCGCGCAGAACGGGCGCTCCTCTGCGCAGAACGGGCGTGGGTCGATCGAGCCCGAGCCTCCATGGTCCCGCTCGATCCACCGCGCGTGGGTCGAACCAGAAAGGACCACCCTCGATGACTCACTCGAAGCTCTCCTCTGTGCTGCTCGTCTGCTCGTTGCTCGCTGGCTGCGCGACGACCGCCGCTGGCTCTGGCCAAACCACGCCCACGAATTCAAGTGACGTGCCTCTGTCCGAGTCGATCAACGCCCCTCGAACGATCGCGGTGCGCTCTGCAGAATTCGCGGACGGCGCTGCGATCCCTGCGGCCAACTCGTTTTCGGGCTTCGGCTGTGCCGGGCAAAACACGAGCCCATCGCTCTCGTGGACGGGCGCGCCCGAGACCGCGCGCAGCTTCGCCATCATCGCGCACGACCCCGACGCACCCACCGGCGTCGGCTTCTTTCACTGGCTCGTGTTCGACCTGCCCGCGAGCACGCGCGAGCTCGCCGCAGGCGCCGCGCTGCCCTCCGGAGCGATCGCCGGTCGCACGGACTTCGGCAGCACCGCGTACGGAGGCCCGTGCCCTCCGCCCGGTTCGCCGCATCGCTACGTGTTCACCGTGTACGCGCTCGACGTCCCGTCGCTCGGGCTCACGGACCCGCCCTCGGGCGCGCTGCTGCGCTTCATGCTCGCGCAGCACACGGTGGCGTACGGTCGATTGACGGGGACATTTCAGCGCTGAATCGCGACAACACGAACGCGGCTGCTGGAGCAATATCGGACATCGTCGGGCACGCACGGGCACTCGACGCTGCGCGATCAGTACAACTCGATTGTCATGCAACACCGCATTGCGTTCGCTGCAGCCTCTGTCGTCGCTCTGTGTTCGTCGTGCGCACCGATGGGTGCGCCCCAACCGTGCAACGTCCCCGCGACGATCATCATGCACAGCGGGACGATCAGCGCGTCCGAGCGTTGGATCGCTGGGCACCACGTCGTGCCGAGCTCGGTGACGTTGGGCGACGACGTGACGCTCACCATCGAAGGGTGCGCGGACATCAAGCTCGCCGCGGACACTTCGATCAACGTGACCGGCGCTCGTTCGAGGCTCGTCACCGAGTCGAGCGCAGGGACGCCCGTGACCTTCGGGCGTCTCGAGGCAGCCAGCGCATGGGGGCGAATCAACGTGCGCGACACGGGCCGCGTCGAGCTCGCGAACGCGCGCTTGCAGGGCGGAGGAGGGACGACCACGGACCTCATGCGCGCCGACGCGCTCGGCTCGATGATCGCCGCGCGCGGGTCGGCAGAGTCGCTTCCGACCAACGTGAAGCTCAACGACGTGCAAATCACCGGCGCTACCGGAATCGCTGTCGTCATGATCGCGAGCCGCTTCGACACGACCTCGAGCAACGTCACCATCGCCGGCTCGGGCTCGCACCCGCTGTACACCGGAGCGGACACCGCGACGTCGATCCCGACGGGCAGCTACAACAACAACGCGCTCGACACGATCTTGCTTCACACCGCGCTCTTCGCCGGGGACAGCAACGATCGCCCCATCAAAGCCGACTCGGTGATCCCCAACCGCGGCGTCCCCTACCGCGTCGGAATGGAAGGCAGCAACAACGGTCTCATTCGCGTCGGCGACGGCCGCGAAGACGGGCCCGCCGCGGTGCTCTTGGAGATCGAGGGCGGTGTGACGCTTCGGTTCACTCCGAGCGACGCCAACAGCGGAATCCTCGTGCAAGGTCACATGGTCTCAGGAAGCTGGACCACGCAAGGCGCGCTGCGCGCGGTCGGGCGCGCCGCGAGCCCCATCACGCTGACCAGCGCCGCCGCGAGCCCCGCGCCGGGCGACTGGATGGGCCTGTACTTCAAAGACGCCATCGACCCGCGCACGCGCGTCGATCAAACGGTGATCGAGTACGCAGGCGGCAACTCGTCTTCGCGCGGCGTTTGTGCGAGCAACAGCTCGGGCAACATCGACGCAGACAGCGCGGTGATCATCTTCTTGCAGCCGATGCAGACGCCACCGTCACAGTTCATCACCAACACGACGATCCGCTCGTCTGGCAACGGCGGGATCTATCGAAACTGGTACGACACGGACACGGATTTCACCGCGACCAACACATTCGAGTCGCTCGCGGGCTGCCGCCAGAGCGGCGTCGCGCGTTCGCAGGGCGGCTGCGCTTCGATGGGCTGCACGTGAGCCCTCACTTCTTCGCGCGCTTCTTCTCGTCGCTCGCGTAGCGCGCGATCTCCTCCGCGAGATAGCCCGCGGTCCTGCTCTCTTTGCTGCGCGCGACCTTCGCGGGCGGCCCTTGCACGACGACCCTCCCTCCCTCGTCGCCGGCGCCGGGGCCCACGTCGATCACCCAATCGCTCGCCGAAATCACAGCCATGTCGTGCTCGACCACGATCACCGTGTGGCCCGCGTCCACGAGCCTGTGCAGCTGAACGAGCAGACGCTCGACGTCCGCCGGATGCAGCCCCGTCGTCGGCTCGTCGAGCACGTACAAGCTCGAGCCGCGCTGCGAGCGCTGAAGCTCCGTCGCCAGCTTGATCCGCTGCGCCTCGCCTCCCGACAGCTCCGTCGCAGGCTGCCCCAAGCGCAGATAGCCGAGCCCGACCTCGCGCACGACCGAGAGCGACCGATGCACCGCAGGCTCGCTCGCGAAGAACTCGTGCGCCTCGTCCACGGTCATGCGAAGCACGTCCGCGATGGATTTCTGCTGGTATTTCACCCGCAGGGTGTCCGCGTTGTACCGCGCCCCTTCGCACGCGGGGCACGGCGCGTACACGCTCGGAAGAAACAACATCTCCACAGAGACGAAGCCCTCGCCCTCGCAGTTTTCGCAGCGCCCCTTCGCCACGTTGAACGAGAAGCGCCCCGCGTCGTACTTCAGCTTCTTGGCGAGCTCGGTCGCGGCGAAGAGCTTTCGCACCCCGTCGAACAGGCCCGTGTACGTCGCGAGGTTCGAGCGCGGCGTCCTGCCGATGGGCCGCTGATCGACCCGCACCAATCGCTGCACGTGCTCGATGCCCGAGGCGATGCGCCCGCCCACCGGCTCGATCGCGGGAGAGAGCAGCGCGCTGTCCTCGCCGTCGTCTTCGCTCTCGTGCTCGTGATGCCCGAGCGCGTTGCGCACGAGCTCGACGAGCGCCTGGCTCACCAAGCTCGATTTTCCGGAGCCCGAGATGCCCGTGACGCTCGTGAGCGTCCCGATCGGAAACCGCACGTCCAGCCCGCGAAGATTGTTGCGCTTCACTCCTTCGAGCGCGAGCCACCCTCGCGGCTCGCGCGCCTCGCGCGCCGCGCGCTTGCCCGAGGCAAACAAGTGCTCTCGCGTCTGCGAGCTCTTCACCTCGCGCAGCCCTTCGAGCGTCCCCGAGTAGAGCACTTGTCCGCCGCGCTCGCCGGCGGATGGCCCCACGTCGACGATCCAATCGGCGCGGCGAATCACAGCGATTTCGTGCTCGACGACGAAGATCGAGTTGCCCGAGCGCTTGAGCTTGTCGAGCGCGCGGAGCAGCGCCTCGGTGTCCGCAGGGTGCAGCCCCGCCGAGGGCTCGTCGAGCACGTACACGACGCCGAAGAGGTTCGAGCGCACTTGTGTGGCGAGGCGCAGTCGCTGCAATTCTCCAGGCGAAAGCGTCGGAGTGCTTCGGTCGAGCGAGAGGTATCCCAGGCCCAAATCGAGCAGGACGGACAGGCGCGCGACTGCGTCTTCGCTGATGCGACGCGCGACGAGGGCGCGCTCGGGGTGCGCGTCGGCGTCGGGGGTGAGCTTCGTTCCGTCTGCGAACGGAGCGAAGATTTCGTAGAGCTTCGCGAGCGGTAGCTGACCGAGCTCGGTGATGTCTCGCCCCGCGAACTTCACGGCGAGCGCCTCGGGGCGCAGCTGCTTTCCGTGGCACGCCTCGCAGTCGCGGCCGACCATGAACGAGAGCGCGCGCTTCTTCATCGCCGCGCTCGGCGAGTTGGCAAACGTGTGCATCACGTGGCGCTTGGCGCTCGTGAACGTCCCCATGTAGCTCGGCTCGGCCTTGCGCTTCACCGCGCGCCGCGTCTCTTCGGGCGTAAACCCCGCGTAAACGGGGTGCACCGGCTGCTCGTCGGTGAACAAGATCCACTCGCGGGTCTTCTTCGGAAGCTCCTTCCACGGAACATCCACGTCGATCCCCATCGTCACCAAGATGTCTCGCTGGTTCTGCCCGCCCCACGCGGTCGGCCACGCGGCGACGGCGCGCTCGCGAATCGTCAGCGAATCATCGGGGACGAGAGACCTCTCGGTGACGTCGTACACGCGCCCGATCCCGTGACAGCTCGGGCACGCGCCCTCCGGCGTGTTCGGCGAGAACGCCTCTGCGTAGAGGATCGCTTGATTTCGTGGGTACGTCCCCGCGCGCGAGTACAGCATGCGCAAGAGGTTCGAGAGCGTCGTGACCGAGCCCACCGATGAGCGCGTCGTGGGCGTTCCTCGCTGCTGTTGCAGCGCGACCGCAGGAGGCAGGCCCGTGATGTCGTCCACCGACGGAACCGGCATTTGATCGAACAGCCTCCGCGCATACGGAGACACCGACTCGAGGTACCTCCGCTGCGCCTCGGCATAGAGCGTCCCGAACGCCAGCGACGACTTGCCCGACCCCGAGACCCCTGTGAACACCACCAGCGCGTCGCGCGGAATGTCCACGTCCACGTCGCGCAGGTTGTTCTCTCGCGCTCCTCGTACGCACACGAACCCGTCTCGTTCGTGACGCCCGTGACCGCTGCGCGATCGCTCCCGCTCCGTGCTGCGCGCGCTCGTTGCCTCTCGTGCTGTTGGCTTCGTTCCCATTGCTTCGTCGATCGCGGCGGTGTCGCTCACCGACCCGCTCTGACGCAAATCCCCGACGCGGGATCCTGCACGAGCTGCGTTTGCGTGCAGCGCTTGCACTTGGCCTGCGCGCAATGCAGAACCCTGCGCAGAAATCGCAGTGAAATGGCCTTGGCACCATCGTTGCCCGAGCGCGCGGCAGCCCCCATGGCCTCTGCACCGATGTCTCTTGGACCTGTAGCTCGCGCGCCGATCCCGCCGACCGCTCTCGCCGACGCGCGCTGCGCGCACTGCGGTGGCGTGATCGACGATCCCAAGCTCGCTCCGTACTGCTGCGAAGGCTGCGGAGCGGTCGCCGCGCTGCTCCGTGACGAAGGCCTCGAGCGCTACTACGACCTTCGCGGCGGAGAGAGCGTCGCTCCCTCGCGCAGCGCCGAAGCGCCCAAGGACCTCGCGTGGATCGAGCCGCTCGAAGAGCGCATTCGCAACGCCAAGGGCGTCGAGCGCATCGCCCTCGACCTGCAGGGAATCCAGTGCTCCGCGTGCGTCTGGCTCTTGGAAGAGCTCTTTCGTCGCGCCGAAGGAGCGCTGCGCATCGAGCTCAACCCCGGCCTCGGCCACGTGAGCATGCTCGTGCAAAAGAGCTTCGACCTGCGCGGGTACGTCTCGACCGCGGGGCGGTTGGGCTATCGCTTCGGGCTCCCGTCGAAGGCGAGCGACAAGCAAATCCCGCGGAGATCTGGGCTCGTCGGAAGGCTCGGCGTGTGCGTCGCGCTCGCGATGAACGCGATGATCTTCGCGTTTCCGCTGTACCTCGGGCTCAACGAAGGCTCGACGTACATCGCGTTTCGCTGGATCACCTTCGCGCTCACGACGGCCAGCGTCCTCGTGGGAGGAACGGTCTTCTTCCGCTCTGCCTTCACCGCGCTGCGCAAAGGAATCTTGCACCTCGACGTCCCGATCGCGCTCGGCATCATCGCCGCGTACTCGGGCTCTGCGATCCACCACCTGCAGGGAAAAGACGGCGCTGCGTACTTCGACACCGTCGCCGTGTTCATCGCGTTGATGCTCTTCGGCCGCTGGATGCAAGAGCGCGCGATCGAGCGCAACCGCCAGATGCTGCTCGCGGACGACGGCGTCGAGAAGCTCCCCGCGCGAAGGATCACCGACGAGAGCGTCGCGATCATCGAGTGCCGCGAGCTCAAGACCGGCGACCGCGTGCTGATCGCGCCAGGAGAGCCGGTGCTCGTCGACGCGACGCTCGAGGACCTCGACGCGAGCGTCTCGCTCGACTGGATTCAGGGAGAGAGCGCTCCACGGCCCGTTTTGCAGGGTGAAATGGTCCCTGCCGGAGCGTTCAACGCCGGCTCTCGCGCGATGACGCTGAAGGTCAGCACGGACTTCGCTGCGTCTCCGCTGCGCGCGCTCTTGGGCAACGCGATCCGCGACGACCTCGCGCGCTCGACGCCGTGGTGGCAGACGCTCGCGAAGTGGTACGTCGTCGGCGTGCTCACCGTCGCGAGCACGGGCTTTCTGGGCTGGTGGTACGTCGCGGGGCTCTCTCGCGCGCTCGAAGTCGTGACCGCGGTGCTGGTCGTGACGTGCCCGTGCGCGTTTGGCCTCGCCGCGCCGATGGCATACGAGATCGCTCAATCCGGGCTGCGTCGCGTCGGGTTGTTCGTGCGCACCGCGGGATTTCTCGATCGCGCGACGAAGGTGAAGCGAGTCGTCTTCGACAAGACGGGGACGGTCACGACGGGGGCGCTCGAGGTCACCGACGACGCGCCCATCACTGCGCTCGACAGCGCTTCGCGCAACGTTCTGTTCAACCTGGTTTCGCGATCGAGCCACCCGCGCTCGACCGCGGTGCGTCGCGCGATGGAGAAGCGCGCGAGCAAGGAGGAGCCGCTCGCGTTCGACCCGACGCTCGACGTCGTCGAGCGCGTGGGCAAGGGGCTCGAGCTCACGCTCATCGACGGAACGCGCTATCAGCTCGGCTCCGTCGAGTGGGTGCTCGGCAGCGAGCGCGCGAAGGAATCGCCCGAAGGTGTCCTGGTTTTTGCAAAGGACAGTGTTGTCCTTTCAGAGATCAACACCGATGAAGTGCTTCGTCCCGACGCGCGCCGCGAAGTGGCCGCGTTGGAGGCTGAGGGCTACGAAGTGTGGCTGCTCAGCGGCGACGCTCCTTTGCGCGTTCAGCGCACGGCATGCGCATTGGGCATCCCCGAAGAGCGCGCGGTGGGCGGGTGCACACCGGAAGATAAATCGCGCTGGGTCGAGGAGCACGACCGCGGAGATACGCTCGTCGTGGGCGATGGAGTGAACGACGCGCCTGCGGTCTCCCGTGCGTTCTGTGCGGGAACGCCCGCGATCGACCGTCCGTTTCTCCCTGCGCGAACGGACTTCTACTTCACGACGGCGGGCCTGCATCCAGTGCGCGCCGCGCTCAAAACTGCGCGAATTCTCGCGAAGACCAACGCGCGCAATCTCACCGCGGCGCTGGCCTACAACGTGCTCGTGGTCGCGTTGGCCTTGGCAGGCGGGATGTCCCCGCTGCTGTGCGCCGTGATCATGCCCGCCAGCACTCTCGTCTTCCTCGTGGCGACCTGGGTGCAGTTGGGCGGGAGCAACGCGCCATGGAAGTGATCGTTCTTCAAGCGTTCGTGAGTCTGATGCTGGTCGTGCTGATGCTGATTCTCTTCGGCTACATGCTGAAGAAGCGCACGCCTGAGCACGCGGATCGTCTCGCGCTTCTACCGCTCGAAGACGACCACCCCCAGCCGCGTGACTGATTCGAAACAAAGGGTACGGAAAGGAGTGCTGCGAATGGACGGCGGCGGTTCCTCGGCTGAATCCGAGGTCGTCGAGACTGAGCGCGTCGAATACAACGACGCGGTCGTCCGCAACTTCATGTGGGCATCGGTCCTCTTCGGCGTCGTTGGGATGCTGCTCGGAGTGATCATTGCCCTCCAGCTCGCATGGTGGCCTGCGAACTTCGCGTTCTTCGCCACCTTCGGGCGACTCCGCCCGTTGCACACCAACGCGGTGATCTTCGCGTTCGTGGGCAACATGATGTTCGCCGGCGTCTATTACTCGACGCAGCGACTCTGTAAGGCGCGGCTCGCGAGCGATCTGCTCACGAAGATCCACTTCTGGGGCTGGCAGCTCATCATCGTGAGCGCGGTTCTCACGCTCCCGCTCGGCATCACGACGAGCAAGGAGTACGCAGAGCTCGAGTGGCCGATCGACCTGTCGATCGCGCTCATTTGGGTGGTGTTCGCGGTCAACTTCTTCTGGACGTTGGCGATCCGCCGCGAGAAGCACCTGTACGTCGCGCTGTGGTTCTACATCGCGACGATCATCACGGTGGCGATGCTCCACATCGTCAACTCGCTCGCGATGCCGGTGAGCCTCTTCAAGAGCTACTCGGTGTTCGGCGGCGCGCAGGACGCGCTCGTGCAGTGGTGGTACGGACACAACGCGGTCGCGTTCTTCCTCACCACGCCGATCCTCGGGATCATGTACTACTTCATCCCGAAGGCGTCGGGACGGCCGGTCTACTCGTACCGTCTGTCCATCGTGCACTTCTGGGCCTTGGTGTTCATGTACATCTGGGCCGGCCCGCACCACTTGCTCTACACGTCGCTCCCTGACTGGGCGCAGACGCTCGGAATGATCTTCTCCGTCATGCTCTGGGCTCCCTCCTGGGGCGGCATGGTGAACGGTCTTCTCACGCTGCGCGGCGGCTGGGACAAGCTGCGCACGGATCCCGTGCTCAAGTTCTTCGCCGCGGGCGTGACGTTCTACGGCATGGCCACGTTCGAGGGACCGTTGCTCTCGATCAAGAGCGTCTCGGGCCTCGCGCACTACACGGACTGGATCGTCGGCCACGTGCACTCGGGCGCGCTCGGGTGGAACGGCTTCATGGCCGCCGGCATGTTCTACTGGCTGATCCCGAGGCTCTACGCCACGAAGCTGCACTCGCAGAAGGCCGCGGACGCCCACTTCTACATGGGCACCTTCGGCATCTTGATCTACGCGCTCTCGATGTGGGCCAGCGGAATCACGCAGGGACTCATGTGGCGCGCGCTCACGTCGAACGGCGCGCTGCAGTACCCGAACTTCGTCGAGACCACGGTCGCGATCCAGAGCATGTACTGGGCGCGTCTGCTCGGCGGAACGCTCTATCTCTCGGGCATGATCGTGATGGCGTGGAACCTCGTGATGACCGCTCGCGCGGGCAAGTTCACGACGACCGTCACCGAGGTCACGTTCACCCGTGAGACCACGTCCAACGTTCGCTGGACGCAGGTCGTGTTCGGCATGCCCGTGATCCTCACGGCGGTCGTGATGGCGCTCATCGGCACCGTCGCGTTCGTCGACGGAATGGCTGGCGTGTTCACCGTCGGCCTCGCCTTCGGCATCGCCATCGTCGGCGCGATCTTGATGCAGGTCTCTCGTGGAGCGGGCGGCGCGAGCTGGCACCGCCTCCTCGAGGGAAAGCCCCTGGCCTTCACGGTCTTCACCACCATCGGAGTGTTGATCGGCGGCATCGTCGAGATCGTCCCGATCGTCGTGAAGAAGCCGTCGGACCCGCGCGTGACGAGCGCGCCTGCGCCGCTTCGCTCGCTCGAAGTCGCGGGCCGCGACGTGTACATCTCCGAGGGCTGCTACGTCTGCCACTCGCAGATGATCCGTCCGTTCCGCTGGGAGACGCAGCGCTACGGCGAGCGCTCGACCATCCTCGACTCGATGTACGACCACCCCTTCCAGTGGGGATCGAAGCGAACGGGTCCCGACCTCGCGCGCATCGGCGGCAAGTACCCGAACCTCTGGCACTTCCGCCACATGATCGATCCGCGCGCGACGTCGCCGGGCTCGATCATGCCTCCGTACCCGCACCTGCAGCGCACGGCGATCGACTTCAACTCGATTTCCGCCAACATGTCTGCGCTGCGCGCGGTCGGCGTCCCCTACACGCAGGAGCAGATCACCAACGCTCCGAACCAGGCCCGCGACATGGCCCGCGCCATCGTCCGTGACCTGCGCGATCAGGGAATCGAAGCGCAAGAGAACAGCCAGCTCGTCGCGCTCATCGCGTACCTGCAGCGCGTCGGCGTCGCCAACCCGCCGCCGGTCGCGAGCAACGACAACGCAACCCCCAACACCGCAGTCGCGAGTCGCTGAGAGAGGAGGTCGATCGTGTTCGCACAGATGTTTCGCGAGAGCCCTCTGCTCGTCATGCCTCTCGTCTCGCTGGTGCTCTTCTTCGGGATCTTTCTCGCCGTGATCGTGCGCTTCATGCGCAAGAGCACGAGCTCGTTCGATCCCATCGCAGCGATGCCGCTCGATGACGGCGCTCCCATCGCTTCAACGGATGCAATCAAGGAGGCTCGCAATGTCCAGTGATGGCGCGGCGTCCTCGAAGCACGCTCACATCGCGACGGGCGTCGGCGTTAACACGCCGGCAGACACCGTCGTGCATGCGGTCGACGACATCGAGGAGTACGACAATCGCTTGCCCAACTGGTGGTTGATCACGTTCTACGCGACGATCATCTTCTCGGTCGGGTACTTCTTTCACTACCAGATGCTCGGTGGTGAAGGCTCCCTCGCCGCGTACGAGCGCGAGATGCAGCCGGTGTGGGCCGCGGAAGCTGCGCGTATGCGCGCAGCCGGTGCAGTGACCCCGGCGATGCTCACCGCGCTCTCGCGCGACGCAAACACCGTCGCTCAAGGGCGCACGGCCTTCACGACGAACTGCGTGGCCTGCCACGCGGCCAACGGCGGCGGCGGAATCGGCCCGAACCTGACCGACAACTCTTGGATCCACGGCGGCGCGCCGGACCAGGTGTATCGCACGATCACCAACGGCGTTCTCAACAAGGGAATGCCCGCGTGGGGCGCCCAGCTCGGCGCCGAGCGCGTGCAGGCGATCACGGCGTTCTTGCTCACGATCAAGAACACCAACGTCGCCGGCGGACGCGCCGCTCAAGGCACGCCCGAGAGCTGAACAGCGAGACAGCGAACGGGGGCTGTCTCTGGGTGAGGGGAGCGGCTCATCCGCGTGAGCGGGTCGGCCTGGATCGCGTGAGAGGGTCCGCCTCATCCCCGGCCCTTCTCCACGCCCAAGGGCGTGGAGAAGGGTGCCTTCGCTGCGCATCGAGCGCCGATTGAGTCGCTCTTGCTCGAAGCGAAAACAGAGCATTCAGCGGCGCTGAATACGCAGCGAAGGCACCCTTCTCCACGCTCTTGGGCGTGGAGAAGGGCCGGGGATGAGGCGGACCCTCTCACGCGATCCAGACCGACCCCATTCACTCGAAGCCCTCGACGCAAACACTGCGGACTCTGCGCTGAACCGTTTGACGCTTGCGCCGACTCTCACGCGTCGGGACCGTGCTCTGCATCGCAGTCGCGAACCATCAGAGGCTCGAGAGCGACGCGCCGGTACGGTAACTGCACAGAAACGGCTCGCTGCGTCCGTCACGCAGCGACGATCGAAGGAGCAACAAGGCGATGGCTCGCCGACTTCCAGTTCTCGAAACCAGCGGAGCGATTCGCCACGATGGCACTCGCAGGGTGATCCACCCGGCAGATGTGCACGGACGATTCAACACTGCACGCAAGGCGCTGTTCTACATCCTCGTAGCGTTCATGCTCTCGTTGCCGTGGATCAAGATCAACGGCAACCCGGCGGTGCTCCTGGACATCGCGGCGCGTCGCTTCTTCATCTTCGGAGGGACGTTCAACGCACAAGACGGCGCGATGCTGTTCTTCGTGCTCATCGCCATCGCGTGGTCGCTCGTCACGATCACCGCGGTCGCCGGGCGCGTGTGGTGCGGCTGGACCTGTCCGCAGACGGTCTTTCTCGAAGGGCTCTTCCGCCCCATCGAGCGCTTGATCCTCGGCCCCGCGAGCAAGCGCATCGCGATGCAGGACGAGCCCAACCCGCCCGCGAGCTACTACGCGAAGAAGGTCGTCGTTCACGTCCTGTGGTTCATCTCAGCGGCGCTCGTGGCGCACGCGGTGGTGAGCTTCTTCGTCCCCCCTGCGCAGCTCGCGCGGTTCATCCCGCGCGGCCCGAGCTCGGCGCCGACCACGTTTCTGTGGGCCGCCGGATTCACGGGGATCATCTACTTCAACTTCGCCTGGTTTCGCGAGCAGACCTGCTTGATCGTGTGCCCCTACGGACGCCTTCAGTCCGCGCTCACGGACAAAGACTCGCTCACCGTCGGCTACGACGAGCGCCGCGGCGAGCCCCGCGGAAAGGCCAGCGAGAAAGCCAAGAACCCCACTGGCGTCGGCGACTGCGTCGACTGCAAGCGCTGCATTGTCGTGTGCCCCACGGGCATCGACATTCGCAAGGGCCCGCAGCTCGACTGCATCGGCTGCACCGCGTGCATCGACGCGTGCGACGAGGTGATGGAGAAGCTCGATCGCCCCAAGGGGCTGATCCGCTACGACTCGCTCAACGGACTGCACGGAGAGAGCAAGCGCATCCTCCGGGGGCGCCTGTACTTCTACTTCGCCATCGGCGCGGTGTTGGCGACGGTGGGCGGGGTCACCTTCCGCAATCGCAAGGACTTCGCTGCCAACGTTCTGCGCGTGCAAGGGCCGCCGTACACGCTCGAAGGCACGACCGTTCGCAACGCGTTCGAGCTGCACCTGGTCAACAAGCGCAACGACAACTCGGTGTACTTCGTCGAGCCCGTCGTGAAGGACGGCGTGCGCTTCATCGTTCCGCTCACGCGCTTTCAGCTCGCGCCGTTCGCGGATGCGCGCGCCCCGGTGTTCGTGATCTCGACCCGCGGAAATCCCGCAGGAGACTTCGTCGCTCAGCTGCGCGTTCGCCGCGAAGGAGCGCCGGAGAAAGAGACCCTCACGCTCAACGCTCCGTGCCTCGCGCCGATGCGCTAACCTTCGCCGCCAGCGTCGCGCGCACACGTATTCAAGTTCTTCTGCGCTCGACCCAACGAACCTCCCGATCACCATTGCGCCTTCGATGACCGCCCTCGAGCTCGCCGCTGCGTTCACTGCTGGCCTCGCCGCCTCGGGGCACTGCCTCGCGATGTGCGGCTCGGTGACCTGCACGCTCGACGCGGCGTGCGCTCCAGGCACGCGCGCTCGAACGCACTCGCTCTTCTTGCTCGGTCGCGTCGGCGGCTACGCGCTCGCGGGCCTCGCCGCGGGGACGCTCGGCGGAGCGCTTCGCACGGTCGCTCCGTCCAACGCGCAGTGGGGCATTCGCGCGGCGGTCGCCGTGCTCGGCGTGCTCGTGGGCTTGCAGACCGCGGGCGTGTGGCGCGTGTTCTCCACCGCTGAGCCAGCGTTTCAGCGCGTGTTCGCGAAGGTCTCTCCCAAAGCGAAAGAGCTCTTGCGCTCACCCTCCGCGAGCGCCTCGCTCACGTTGGGCCTGCTCTGGTCCCTCGTCCCGTGCGGAATGGTTTACGCCGCGCTCGCCCTCGCAGCGACCTCGGGCTCTGCGCCTTCGGGAGCACTCACCATGCTCGCGTTCGGCCTGGGGACAGCGCCCGCGCTCTTGTCTCTCGCGTACCTCTCCGCGCGCTTGCGCGGCGTGCAAAACGCGCGATGGGTGTCCCGCGCGCGCATCGTGCTCGGCCTCGCGGTCGCGCTGATGTCCGTTGTCGAAGGCGCGCGCGCGCTCGATCGCATGGGCTGGTTCGGCAACGGCGCTCGCGTCGTGTGGGATCAGAGCGATCACTGCTCTCCATCGTCGAACGGAAGATAAGTAGACGTCGGTGTTGGCAGCGGCAGTCACGCCGTCGCCGGGGATTGGGCAGCGTGTTGCGAATGGCTGAGAGGGCTCGCGATCGCCTCGACAAATCGCTCGCCCGAACCTTCACGCTCGACAGATCGAGCCCTGCGAGTAGGCTGCTCGCGCATGAGCTCCGAGCGGTTCAGTGACGCAGAGCTCGACACAGTCGCGGCTGCAGTGCGTCGGCTGTACGAAGATGGGGCGACGCCAACGCAGCTCCTGCTCTGCATCAGCGAGCAACTCGGGCAGCCTTGCGACAGCTTGGAGTTTCCCATTGTGATGATCATGCGCAGGGCGTTCGGGTTGGGACTGGGGCTCGCTCGCGACGCGCTCCACTCGCCGCTGCTGCGACACAAAGTGCTGCAGACGAACGAGGAGTTCGATGCCCTCTTTCGCTCCTACATCGATGCTCGCAGCGAACATTGGCCGCCGCTCGGCGAGAACGACAACCGGACGAGTTGATGCAGAGGACGGCTGCCTCTCTATGCACATGAACTCAATCCATTTCTCGCGCGGTTGGTGGAGGGCGTCGGTGATGAAGCAATTCCCTCTCTCTCCCTCCGAATGGACCCTGTCCGACTGTTGGGACTTCATCTTCGCGATTCAACGAATCGATCGCGCCTCGCCTGCGGACGACGTGGAGCGCGTCCTGCGAAGCCTCTTCACCGCCGCGTACTTTCTTCGGTGGGAGCTCGCCGCGACCGCAGACGCTCGCTCCGAATTCGTGCGCTCGCTCGTGCGGCTACATCGCATCCCTGATCCTCTGGCGCGGCACGACTCGATGCTTCATGCATCGAGCGTGACGTCGCGGGAGTCAGAGGATCTGGGATGCGCTATCAAGCGAGCGACCTACGTCGACGCCGTGCTGAGCGTCGTTGATACGCTCGCTGAGTTTCCCGAAGCGCTTCCGCACTTGTGTGAATTCGCGCTCGACTGGCTCGAAGAACCCGCGCGCGTCGCGCGCTCGTTGCCGCCGCACATCCGCGCGGACGGCTTCGTCCCCGACGTCGACCCACTGCGCGACGAGCGCCTGCTTCGCGAGTCTGGTCGCGCGCTCGCCGAACAGCTGCTCTCGTGGAACGTGCTCGACGCGAACACCACCGCACGGCTTCGCAACGCGCTGGGCGACGCTGCGTAAACGAGCGGCGCTCCCCACCGAGCGCCGCGCTTCGATCCCCCCCGTTGCTACCGCTCGCTCACTTCGCGGCGTCGGCGACGGCCCTGAGCGCGTCGACGGTCGTAAAGATCCCGACGACGTGATCGTTCTCCGTGATGATCGCGCAGCCGATGTGTCGCTCGGCCATCGTCCCGGCGACCTCGGCGAGCGGGGTCTCGATGTCCACGACGTACGGCTCGGACGTCATCGCTTCTTCGATCGTGACCTCCGCGGGGTTCACGTCCTTCATCGTCTCGACGAAGTACAGATCACGATTCGACACCACGCCGAGCAGCTTTCCGCCGTGCAGAACGGGCAGGTGACGAATGTTGTACTTCGCCATCATCTCGTGCGCCCTCGCGAGCGGCTGCTCGGAAGCGACGGTGTGCGGGGTGCGGGTCATGTAACGCGCGACGGACGCGCCTGCGATGCTCGACATGGCAGCCTCTCTCACTTCTTCTCTTCGACCGGCGGACGAATGATGAACACCGAGCACGGGGCGTGATTCGCCACGCGCGCGGCGGTCGTCCCCAACAAGCGGTCGATCACTCCGTAGCGGTGCGTCCCGACCACGAGCAGGCCCGCCTTCTTCTCTTTCGCGACGTCCACCAGCACCTGCCACGGAACGCCCACGCGCGCCTCCACAGACCCGATCAGCGCTTTGTCCGCGCCTTCGACCGAGCGCTCGATGTCGCGCTGCGCGTGGTCGAGCAGCCGCGCCGGAAGCGCTTCAGGATCGACCGAGAGCGCCTCGAGCGGCATCTCGACCGGAACAGGCACCGCGCGAACAACGTGCAGCTTGCCGTGATAGCGCTTCGCGAACTCGAGCGCCTCGGCGAGCACAATCTTCGCGACTTCGCTTCGATCCAATCCAACGACGACGTCCATAGGAGACTCCTTCGAGCGCAGATGATGCTCGCTCCGTGCCACGGTTGCGAGCGTCGAGTGTTGCCACGATCACCAACGCAGTGACGGGTGTACTTGATTATTGAACACCGACGAGCACCGAGTGCAGCGCCGTCAGCAGCTCGTTGTAAGCCACGGGCTTCGAGAGCAACAACGCTGGAGGATCCAGCGGGGGCTCGCGCTGCACCACCTCGGGGTAGCTCGTCACGAAGATCACAGGGACGTCCGCCCACTGCGCGCGCGCTGTCCGCGCGAGCACCACGCCGTCGCCGTGCGGGAGCTTGTAATCGAGCAAGATCGCGTCGGGGCGAACGCCCGTGCTGAGCCGGTGCGTCGCATCTCGAGCGTTGCTCACCCACTCGATGATGTAGCCGTCCTCCGCGAGCAACTGTGACAAGCGCGTGGCGCTCGTCACGTCGTCCTCGACGAGAAGCAGCTTCGGCAGAGGGCGCCGCGGTTGCGATGCGTCGCCATCCGCAAATTCATCAGCCACGGCTCATCCAACTTTCTCTGATGGTTTCGTCGGCCCCGTGCGCTCTTTCGGAGCGCGTCCGTACTCGTGCAGGCGGTACTGAATCGTGCGCACAGAGAGGTCCAGCATCTCTGCCGCCTTCGTCGTCGAGCCGCCCACCGCGTCGAGCGTCGTCAGGATCGCGTACCGCTCGATCTCGGCCATCGTCGAGCCCGGAATCGCGATGCCCAACCGCGACGCGGGCGTCGGCTCGAGCGGCAGGTCCGGCGTGTCGATCGACGGGCTGTCGCACAAGACCACCGCGCGTTCGACGGCGTTTTCGAGCTCGCGAACGTTGCCCGGCCAGCGGTGCGCGAGCAGCGTCGCCACGGCGCGGTCCGAGAAGCCTTCGATGTTCTTGCCGTTCTCTTGCGCGAACTTGTGCAAGAAGTGGTTGGCCAACAGCATGATGTCGTTGCCCCTCGCGCGAAGCGGCGGGACCGTGATGTGAACGACGTTCAAGCGGTAGTAGAGGTCCTCGCGAAACTTTCCTTCGGCGACCTCTTTGGCCAGGTCCTTGTTGGTCGCGGCGATCAAGCGCACGTCCGTGCGGAGCGTCTCGTTGCCGCCGACGCGCTCGAAGCAGCGCTCTTGCAGCACGCGCAAGAGCTTCACTTGGATCGACGCTGGTATCTCTCCCACTTCGTCGAGAAAGAGCGTGCCGCCGTTGGCCTGCTCGAAGCGCCCCGGACGCTTGCGATCCGCGCCCGTAAACGCGCCCTTCTCGTGGCCGAACAGCTCGCTCTCGAGCACTCCCTCGGCGAGCGCCGCGCAGTGCAACGTCACGAACGGAGCGGTCTTTCGCGGCCCCATCTCGTGAATCGCCCTCGCGAGCTCTCCCTTGCCCGTCCCGCTCTCACCCGTGAGCAGCACGGTCGCGCGCGCCGAGGCCACCTGCCTCGCGAGCTTGTAGACCTTCTGCATCGCCGGCGACGCGCCGAGCAGTCCGCCCACGCCGCCCGCGATCTTGTCCTGCACTTGTCGGCGCAGATTCTCCGCTTCGTGACGAAGCGAGCTGCGCTCGAGGCAGCGCTCGAGCGCCACCGACAGCTCGTCGAAGTCCACCGGCTTCACGAGGTAGTGCTCTGCCCCCGCGCGCATCGCAGAGACCGCGCTCGAGACGTCGCCGAACGCCGTGATCACGATGACCGGCATCGAGCCGTGCTTCTCTCGGATCGCCCCGAGCAGCTCGATCCCGTCCATCTCGGGCATCTTCAGGTCCGTGACGACCACGTCGCAGGGGCGCTCGGCCAAGACCTCGAGCGCCTCGCGACCGTTGCTCGCGAGCGAGACCTCGTAGCCCTCTTGCGAGAGCAAGAGCTGCATCCCCTGCCGCGCGCTCGCTTCGTCATCGACGACCAGAACCCGGGCTTTGCGCGAAGCGTTCGTAGCCATGTGAAGTGCTCTCTCCTCAGTGAATTCGGTGCAGCCGTTGTCGAATCAGCCCCACGTCGCGGGCAACAACACTCGAAACAGCGTTCGTCCAGGGGCGCTCTCGACCTCGATCGTTCCACCGTGGTCGGTCACGATGCGGTGCACGATTGCAAGTCCGAGCCCAGTGCCGTTGGGCTTGGTCGAATAAAACGCGTCGAAGATCGGAGCCTCCGCCGAAGGCAGCCCCGGCCCGTCGTCTTCGATCTCGATCGCAGCGTGCCTCGGCCGCCTCCGCGTGCGCAGCGTCACGTGCCCCTTCTTCGAAGCGACCGCCTCCGCAGCGTTGCGCAGGAGGTTCAACAGCACCTGCTGCAGCTTGTCTCCGTCCGCGTTCACCACCGGGTCGTCTGGCGCGAAATCCTGCGTCGTCGACGCGCCAGAAGCCTTCGCGTCGCCCTCGAAGATCGAGAGCGTCCGCGCGCACAGCGCGTTGAGGTTCGTCGGCTTCAGGGTCGGAGGCGAGGGCCTCGCGAACACCAAGAAGTCTCGCACCAGCGCGCTCAGTCGACGAATCTCGTCGCCCACCGCGCGCACCGCCTCGCGCTCGTTTTCGAGCGCGTCGCGACGCGCCAGCGCGCGCTCGAGAAAGGTCACGTGCAGCAGCGCTCCGTTGAGCGGGTTGCGAATTTCGTGCGCCAGACCCGCAGCCAATGTGCCGACGCCCGCGAGCCGCTCGGTGCGAATCTTTCGCTCGAGCTCGCTCTGCTCATCGGTGACGTCCTCGCCCGTCCCGATCACGAAGATCCCGTCGCCCGAAGGGATGAACCGCCAACGCACCAGCCGCACGCGCCCCGCGCGAGTCTCGAGCGTCCCTGTCCATTCGGCTCCGTCGTTCGAGTGCCGCGCGCGCTCGATGGTCACCAGCAGCTCGTCTCGCCCCGCCGCCTGCGCGAAGCGATCGATGATCAGCTGCCCCTCGAGCTGATCGCGCCCGAAGCCCGTCAGCGCCTCGGTGGCCTTGTTCGCAAACGAGACCCTGCCCTGGTCGTCGATGCCCACGATCACCTGCGCCACGCGCTCGAGCGCGTCCGCGCGGCTGCGCACCTCGCGCTCGAGCTCTTCGCGAAGGCGCGTCGACTCGGTGCTCTGAATGTGCTCGAGCCGCGCGACGAAATCCTCGACGTATGTGTCGAGCATGATCGCGAGATCGACGTCCGTCGCGCGCCGCAGCGACTCGCGCGTCGCCTGGCTGTCCTCGTGTTCATCCGCCAGCTTCGCCAGCGACGTGTGGATCAACGACATCGCCGCCGGAACGAACCGCTGCGGAAGCCCCACCCGCACGTGCACCCGACCGATCCTCTCTCGGTCCTCGCAGTACTTCTCGTCGCGGTTCGCCGTCAGCAGCGTCTCCATCCACCGCGTGAGCGTCCCCTTCAGCCGCAGCACCTGCGCTTCGTCACGCAAGACCGCGTGCGCGTCCTCGTGCTCGCGAACGCGCTCGTAGAATTCGTCCGTAATCCGAGTGAAGTGTGGGCGGGCCACGGTCGCCAGCGCACGAAGCCTCGCTAGATCCGAGTCAGTCCATCGGACGTAGCGCTGCAGCTCTTTGCATCGTTCGTGGTTTCGTGCAGCCATTGCAGCCAGTGGGTGCTGCCGCGCCCAGCAAGGGCCGGACCGCGAACGCACTCGAGAGACTCCCGTGCATTTCGCGGTGGACCGAGCGCTCGTCTCGTCGTTGATGCATTGCGTGCGCGCGCGCTGCATCACCTGCGTTTGCCGCGAGTCAGGCGACCGGCACGAACGCTGCTTCGCAAACCGCCCGCCATGACCAAGCCAATCCCCACGATCGACAAGTACATGACCACCTCTCCGCTCACGATCGAGCAGGACAGCTCCCTCGCGCACGCGCAGAAAGTGATGGCCGACAGCAAGATCCGCCACCTCCCCGTGGTCGAAGGCGAGAAGCTCGTCGGAATCCTCTCGGATCGCGACGTCGCCCTCATCTCGTCGATCGCTGGCGCCGACCCCCACACGCTTCGCGTCACCGACGCGATGACGCCCAAGCCGTACACGACCAGCCCGAAGACCTCGATCGACGAGGTCGTCACCCACATGGCCGAGCACAAGATCGGCTCCGTGGTCGTCACGGACAACAACCACGTCGTCGGCATTTTTACGGCCGTCGACGCGCTCGCGGCCTTCGCGCACCTGCTCCAGACGCGCCTCGGAAAGTGACCCCCGCGCTCACCCCCGCGCTCACCACGACGCGCGCCACTGCGCGCTCAACGTGGTGAGCGTCAGCGCGCCGAGCGCCACGCCCGCGCCCGCGCCGAGCACCACCGGGAGGGGATCGACGCGCTCTGCGTCGAGCGCTCGCGCGAGCGGGATGGGCGCGCCTGGCGCGAAATGCAGCGCCCAGCTCGTGGCCACGGACAACGTGAGCCCGAGCAGCGAGCCCACGAGCACGTCCGTCACGTAGTGCTTGTCCGCCACCATGCGCAGCATCGCGCCGATGGTGGCGCTGAACGTCGCCGCTCCGCACGCGAGAGCATCGCTCGTCCCCGAGGGAGCGAAGCGCAGGCTCTGCACACAAAGCGCGCCGGCTGCGGCGAATCCCAGCGCAGAGTGCAGCGAAGGAAAGCTCCCGTTGCGGTCCCAATCGCACTCGCCCCTGCGGCTCGCGGCTCCGTCGGCGCATCGGCTCGCAAGCCCTGCGCGCGCCGCGTAGGGGCGCTCTCTCGCGAAGAGGTACTTCGCTCCGAAGCCGATGAGGGCCGTGCTCGCGTACGGAATCGCCAGCGAGAGCACGGCTTCTCCCACGGCGAGCTGCGAGGCCCCTCGGTCGAGTGCGGCTCCTTCGGCGACGGCGATGGGCGCGGCCATGAGCGTCCCCACGACCACCCAGCTCGCGGTGTCCGCGGCCCTGCGCGTGCGCGGGTCTTCTGCGCGGAGCACCCGGCTCGCGTCGCGATCGATCCGCGTCGCGTACTGCCAGCGCGGGACGGGCTGCGCTTCGGCGCGGCTCGCGACGAGCGCGCTGAGCGCCGTCGCCCACAGCCACGCGCGCGCAACGGTCACTGCGCGGCGCCCTGCGCGACGGGGGCCGCTCCAGCGGTGGGAAGCACGGGCTCGGGCGGGATCTCGCACTGCTGCCTCGCGAGCGTCTCGAGGTCGCGATCGAGCCCCCTTCGCACGAGAAACCGCGCTCGCGCTTGCAGCGAGTCGCACGCGTCGACCCAGCGCTGACGGAGCCGTCGCATGGAGTTGACGAGGTTGGGCGCTTGAGGGCTCGTCGCGAAGTCCCTGCGAGCGGAGACGGGACCAAACGTGTGGTCGAAGTCCGTCACCGCGGCGCGGGCTGCGCGCGAGCGGAGCAAGTGCGTGCGGAGGCGCTCGTCGCCGTTCCACACGGTCTCGGCGGGGGCGTCCGTGGCGTTGTCGAACGAGGCGAAGACGAGCGGGCCGCCTGCGGCGATCCCCACGCGGACGAAGAGCCAGGGGACCTCTCCGCCGAGCAGGCTCACTTCGTACGCGCGCTCGACGGGCTGAACGCTCGCGCTCGCCGCGGCCTGCGCGGTGGTCGCTGCGTCGAAGCGCGCGAGCGTGACGCGGGCGCGCGTGGACGAGAGGGCGGCGATGGCGCGCTGCGTTCCGCGGATGGGCGCGACGTCGAGCGCGACCGGGGCCCTGAGCGTGTGCGTTCGATCCGGAGGTTGCGGCGGCGGAACGCGCGAGGGCGCAGGCGCTGAATCATCGGACGTCGGCGCGCTCGAGATCGACGGCAGCGCAGGAAGTATCGGCCCAGAGGCCACCAGCGCGCGCCCCGCCGCGAGCCGTCCCTGCGTGTCCACCGCGACCAATTTCAACGACGCGCTCTCGGCTCCGTCTCGCGTGGTCACCACCACCGTGTTGTTGTCCGCGAGGGCGACGTGGTCCCGCGCGAGCGCTGGGCCCGTGCTCAACGGAGCCAGCGTCGAGTCGGCCCTGAGCGCCGTCGCATAGAGCGAGAGCCCGTCACACGTGATGTTCGCGCCGGGGTGCTCGTGCGAGGGGCCCTGCTGAATCACGAAGCGCCCCGGACGCTCGATCCCCGCGGACGGATCGCCCGCGGGCGGAACATACCGCGCCTGCTCGGGCCGCTCGCGACAGTGCTCGCCCGACCACACGATGCGCGCTGTCGTAGCTCCGTCCCGAGGAAGCACGCGCAGCCCGTCGCCCACGGGGCCGCTGAAATCCGTCTCGATCGCGCGCCCCACGAGCGCTCCGTTGGCGTCGAGGCGGGCGGCGCGAACCGTTCCGCGAACTTCGCCTTCGCGCGTGCGGGCGCCGGTCCACGCGACGAGCCAGCCCTGGTCGTCGCGCGCGGCTGCGACGCGAAACGCCCGCGCGTTCTCGGCGAAGAGCAGCGTCGGTCGTCCCTGCGGCGCGCCGTTGTGATCGATGCGCACCGCCATCACGTCGCCCGCCGTGAGCGTCGCCGTCCCCAGCGGGTTGTTCAACGAGTCCTGCATCGAGCGCGCTCCGTCTCGATGACGGGCCTCTCGCACGCGCTCGGTCTCGCTTCGGTGCGGGCGCGGAACGACCCACACAATCAACCCGCCGCTCGAATCCCAGCTCACGTGCACGGCGCTCGCCGCGGGGGCGATCACCCGATCGGGCTCTGCGCGCGCGAGCGAGCCGTCCGCCTCCCTGCGAAGCGAGGCGCACTTGAGCGAGCCGCGCTCGCGGCCGAGCCCCGCTTGCACGTAGCAAGCGAGCGCGCGATCGCCGACCCGCGCCAGCGAGAACGTGCGCACTTCGGCGATGGCCTCGTTGGGGCGCACTCTTTGTGGAGCGCCCACCGGGCGCCGGAGCACCTCGGTCCCGGTCTGTGCCAGCGCGACGCTGGGAGCGAGCGAGAGCAAAGAGAGCGCGAAGAAGCAGAGGGAGCGCGGGCGACGCGACGACGGGCTCATCCGTGAAACCGTGGGCGACAGTAACAGAGATGCGCGAGGACGCTCAGAGAGTGAAGAACGCTGTGAGCGAAGCGCTTCGAACATGATAGGGTCGTCGGCCGCACCGTGACGCAGCGCCCTGTCCCGTGGCTCGATGGCAAAGCTCCCTGGGACGAGCCCGCACCGGAGGCGCTCTGCGCCGAGGCGGGGCTCGGTCGCGGAGATGTTCCCGTGGTGCGGCTTCTGTCGGCTCCGTCGAACATCCCAGAGCTGATAGCGCTCAGGGCAGAGCGGTTTGTTCCGCTGTTTGGCGAGGGGCCGACGCGCGACGAAGCCGTACGCGCGATGGCCAACCTCGCGCTCTCCCTCGGTGAGCGCGCCGACGTCCGCGGAAGCGATCACGCCCTCGCGCTCACCACGCACAAGCAGCTCGGCGCGCGACCGATCGAGCACCTCGCGAGCGCCGTTCGTTCGGGCCGCGCTCCGGGCCTGTACGGCGAGGTCGCCATGGCCTACGTCGCCCTGCTCGGCGCGAGCGACACGCTTCGCGAGTCCGTCGCGCGGCTCTTTCTCGACGCGAGCGAAGGAGCGCAGCGCGAAGCGCGCCTCGCCACCACGGTGGGCGGCGGCGATTACTCTTCGTGGCGAGAGCACTACGAGTCGCTCTGCGCTTCGCCCCTCGACGCATCGACGCGCGTCGCGCGGTGCTGGTTCGACTGGGTGCTCGCGCGACGGTTCTCGGGCTTGGATCAGCTGCGCTCGATCGTCGAGGCCGAGAAGCTCGACCCGGCGTCCGTGTGGCTCGCCGAGAGCGCGTTCTTCATCCAGGGCGAAGACCACTCGCGCGATCGGCTGGTGTCGCTGGCCGAGTCGATGATGGCGCCGGTGGCGAGGCTCGTTCCGAAGGTGATCTCGGCGTGCGCGAGGGATCTGGTCGAGGGCGTGCGCACGCCCGTCTCGCTGCGGTGGAAGCACCTGCGCGCCGCCGCAGGAAAGGACCACGCCGCAGCGGCCATCCGTCACTGGTTGGCCGCGGCGACGGCGCAGCTCGAAGACGACGAAGATCACAGCGCGGGGGCGCTCGGCCCCGAGCCGTCGCGCGCCGGGCGAATGGCCATCGAAGCGCGAACGGCCGCGGGAGAGTTTCTGCTCGACTGGTTCGTGCTCGACCGCGACGCGAGAGAAGACGTCGACGCGTACGCGCGCAGGATCGTGCGCGTGTATCACCGGCTGCGTGGCGCGCAGACGCTCGCGCGCGCGTTGATCGAGCTGGCACCCACGGACAAGCCCGAGAGCGCAGCCGAGCGCGTGCTCTGGGGAGGGACGAAGTAACCACCATGCGCCCTTCGTTCGGTCCCATGCTCGGAACCCCCTTCGAGTACGGCGTCCTCGCCCTCGAAGAAGCACGCCTCACTTGGAACAAGGGTGCTGCCCCCGGGATCCTCTCTCGCGCCGCGCGCGCCTTCGACGACGCTGCCAAAGTCGGAGACGTTGGCGGTGAGGTTGGCGCCGCCGTCGCGCGCTCGCTCGCGGGCGACAACGAGAGCGCGATCCGGCGCTTGCGCGAGGCCATCGCGAAGCACCCTGATGAAGCGGGCCCCTACGTCGCGCTCGGCGTGCTCTTGCTGCGCGACAGCGATCCGCTCTCGCACGCCGAAGAAGCGGCGTGGGCGCTGTGCGCGGCGAGAGACCTCGCTCCGCAAGTGGCCTTCATCGAGAGAGAGCTCGCGGTGGCGCTGTGCGCCTCGGGGCACTTCATGGCGGCGCTGCAGAGCGCGCGCGCGGCGTTGGCGCTCGACCCCGAGGACATCGACGCTCGCTTGTGGAGCGCGCTCTTGCGCTTGTACTTCGGCGGCGACGCGAGCTCTGCCTCGGTGCTCATCGAGATCGCGGACGAAGCGGACACGCAGCTTCGCGCGCCGATGTTCTGGCTGGGCGCGGCGGCGGGCTTGTATGCGCGGGCGGAGTTTCAAGAGGCGCGCGTGGCGCTGCGTCGCGCGATCGCTCCGATGAAGATGGGCTACGAGCTCGAGCGGCCGTACGTGGACGCGGCGCGGCGGTGGATGCGCGAGGTGCGCGGGTTCGGGCCGGGCGTGGCGATGGCGCCGGATCGCTGGCTCAAAGACGTGGGCGGCGCGCACAGCGAGTACGTGCGCACGCGCGCTGCGCTGACGGCGCTGCGCGACGCGTGTCAGCGCGACCCCGAGCGAGCGCTGGCCGAAGGCGTGAGCGCGCTCGAAGTGGAAGCGGCGATCAGCGAGATGGAAGCGCGCACGCGAAGAGGGATGCTCGACTGGGCTGCGCGGCTGTTGTTGAGGGGGTTTGCGGAGGCGTTTCTTCCGCTGCGTCAGTACCTCGAGCCGCCGCCGTACGAGGCGTTCGCGGCGATGGGGATCGTGTTGCTCGACGGGTGAGCGAGCGATCGATCGGGTAAACGGCCCGCAGTCGCGCTGGCGCGCGGCCGGTTGGCAGGCCCCCACCCGCGCTGCCGCGCGCCCCGCGCAGCGAGCGAACGGAGCCCCCACCCGCGCTGCCGCGCGCCCCGCCCCCGCAGAGCGAGGGCGGCGGCTCTGCATTGCGAAAACAGCGGTGGAGTTGATTGCGTTGATCGCAGGGAACCCTTGCTCTGCAAGGGCTTCGATGGGCGCGATGCCACCGCTCGTTGAGCATGGCGGCTCTGCCGAGCGCGGTTTTCTCCGAGTGTTCGCGTCGGGCCAAATTGTGTTGCGAGCCACCTCGCACACCGAAGAGACCTTGCAGAGCAAGGTCTCCATGCGATCAACCCAATCAATTCCACCGCTGTTTTCGCAATGCAGAGCCGCCGCCCTCGCTCTGCGGGGGCGGGGCGCGCGGCAGCGCGGGTGGGGGCCTGCGAACCGGGCGCGCGGCAGCGCGACTGCGGGCCGTCACTCAATTCGCGCGCGGCAGCGCGACTGCGGGCCGTCACTCAATTCGCGCGCCAGCGCGACTGCGGGCCGTCACTCAATTCGCGTCGCTCGCCGCCTCGCCCGGTGGCCGTTCAGCGCGCGTCCGAACGCCGTCCCGCTGCTTCGATCACCGATCCGCGCGCTTCCGAACGCCTCCCCGAGGCGCGGGTCGCCGTTCAGCGCTCTTCTGAGCGCCGTTCGGCTGGCTCGGTAGGCGATCAGCGGGCTTCTGAACGGCTACCGCCCGCGGCGGTAAGCGATCAGCCGCATTCGCGACGCGACAAACTCAACGGCAGTCGTAGCGGCGGTACTCGACGCCCTGGTCGTTGCGGACTTGATAGATCACGCCGCCTTCGTCGGGGACGGTGAAGTCGCGGTAGGTCTCGTCGGCGCTGGTGTTGGGCGGGAGCGTCGTTTGTCCTGTGGGGCGTCCCGTCGCTCCGTCGATGCACATGAGCAGGATGCGCTCGCTGCCTTCGCTGCCTCCGTCGCCACCAACGATCGGCGCTGTCCCCGCGCTCGAACGGGGGACGCCGAGGGCGCCGAGATAGATCACTCCGCGCGCGTCGGAGTCGAGCATCACGAGCGCGCGGGTCTCCATGGGGACCCTGAGCTCGCGCGTGTACATGTGATCGCGCGACGGTCGGGCGACGGCGTTGATGTAGAGCCGACCTTCGGTTTGCTCGGTGATTCCTGCGGTGATCCACGCTCGTCCGTCGCGCGTCGGCCTGCCCGGAACCTCTTCTCGGTTCTGCGTATCCCCGCCGTTGCTGTCTCCCACGCGCACGAGCGGCCCGTGTTCGCGCTCGAGCAAGACGTCGTTTCCGTCGACGAACATGCCCGTGACGTAGCCCGTTCGCTCGATGCCCTGTCCCACGATGGGGAGCCTGGCGCGCTCGCGGCCGTCCTGGCCCACGATGGCGATGGTGCGGTCGGCGAGGCGGTCGAGGACGACGTAGCTCCCGTCGCGGGTGAGGGCGAGGTCCTGCGCGCCGAGCAGCGGGATCGCGGTCGAGCCCAAGTGTCGACCGTCGCGCGAGAAGCGTTGGATGCGGCGGTTGACCTGGTCGAGGACGTGAATGGTTCCGTCGGGGCCCACGACGTGGCTCATGGGCGCTTCGGGGTTGGCCTCTTGGGGACGGCTGTGCGCGAGCTGATCGGGGCCCGAGCCCCAGCTGGCGCGGGCGATCACGGTCCCTTGTTGAAAACGTGCGCCGCTCGCGTCCGCGGGGTCGATCGCGGCTGCGCCCGAGTCCCCTCCGTTGCTCTCGGTCGATCGCGGCGTCTCTGGGGCGCTCGTGGGGCCGCGCTCATCGGGGACTGGGCGGCTGTGCTCAGCGTGCCCTGCGGGCGGAGTCGATGGGCGGGTGCCCCACCAGAGCAGGGCGCTCAGGGCGAGGACGGCTCCACCGATGGCGACTGTGCGAGTGCGAGGCGAGGACATCTACGCGGGAGAGATGGTGCCCACGGATGCGACGGAGCACGCAACGGGCGAGAAAGCGCCCGCGTGGGTGGGAGGTGTTTCTCTCGCGTCGCGCGTCGCGGGCGCTGACAAGAGACGGTGAACGCGATCAGCGAGAGTGAGATTCCCTGCAAATCACCGAGAGAAGCGAAAACCACCGTGGTGAATGGATGTAGGACAATTCTGCTGAGACGCCCGCAGTTGCGCACGAGAGTTGGGAGCGAAATGGCGTTGGCACCGCGCTTGTATTGTCTTCTGGCGAACCCCGACCTGGATGGAGATGCGGCGATGATGCTCTCGACCTCGACCAAGCGCGCAGTGCTCGTTTTCGTGACGGCGATGATGACCGGAATCGCGGGCTGTGCCGCGGAGGACGGGCTCGAGCTCGCGCCGGTCGAAGATCTCGAGATGAACGGCGCTGCGGAGACGGGCGACGCGATCACGACGACGTACCCCGCGGGGACGAGCGCGCGCACGACGAGCGCGTTGAACCTGCGATCCGGCGCGGGCACGGGGTATCGCATCCTCGTGGTGATGCCGTCGGGGGCGCGGGTGACGTTGGTGGACGGCGTTCCGAACGGCGGCTGGTACCGCGTGAGCTTCAACGGAACGACGGGCTGGGCCTTCGGCACCTACCTCACTGCGAGCACGAGCTCGGGTGGCGGTTCGACGGGCGGCTCCACGGGCGGTTCGGGATCGACCGCGGCGGACTTCGCGGGAATGCTGGACCGCGCGAGCTCGGGTGAAGGCTTCTCGTACTGGTGGGGCCACGGCCGCTGGCTCGCGGAGGGCCCTTCGGCTTCGACGCGCGGCTCGTGCTCGGGCTCGTGCCCCAGCTGCTCGCACGGCGGATCGTACGGCGCGGACTGCTCGGGCTTCGTGGCGAAGGTGTGGAGGGTTCCGTCGAGCAACTCGCCGATCAGCACGGACTCGCACCCGTACAGCACGTACAACTTCCGCAACTCGACGGGCGGCGGTCAGTGGTCGCAGGTCTCGCGCGGCAGCGTTCGTCCGGGCGACGCGCTCACGTACAACAACGGCAGCGCGGGCCACATCGTCTGGGTTCGCGGCGGCGACGGCTGGGGCTCGATGGACCTGTACGAGGCGCGCGGCTGCGCGTACGGCATCGTCCGCAACACGCGCTCGCTCGGCAGCGACTACGTCGCGATCCGCAGAAACTAAGCGGGAGATCGCAACGGGGGGGATCAGGGATTGGGGGGATTAGGGCAAAGGGGCAGAGGCGGCTCGCACGGGAACGGAGCCCCACCCCGCGCAGCGAGTTCGCAGGCCCCCACCCGCGCAGCGAGCGAACGGAGCCCCCACCCGCGCTGCCAGTTCGCAGCCCCCACCCGCGCTGCCGCGCGCCCCGCCCCCGCAGAGCGAGGGCGGCGGCTCTTCATTGCGAAAACAGCGGTGGAGTTGATTGGGTTGATCGCTGGGGACCCTTGCTCTGCAAGGGCTTCGATGGGCGCGATCGCGACCACTCACGGAGCGAAGCGGCTCTGCCGAGCGCGGTTTTCTCCGAGCGTTCGCATCGGGCCAAGTTGTGTTGCGAGCAACCTCGCGCATCGAAGAGACCTTGCAGCGCAAGGTCTCCATGCGATCAATGAACTCAATTCCGTCGCTGTTTTCCCAATGCAGAGCCGCCGCCCTCGCTCTGCGGGGGCGGGGCGCGCGGCAGCGCGGGTGGGGGCTCCGTTCGCTCGCTACGCGGGGGCCCGCGAACTCGCCGCGCAACTGCGGGCCGTCACCCCATCGCGGCAGCCCCACTACGGATCGTCGCCCTGTTGGCTCTGTTGGCTCTGTTGGCCCTGTTGGCTCTGTTCGCTCGGTGAGCCCTTCTTGCTCTTCAGTCCCGCGCGGAAGCCTGTGGCTTCTTTGGGGCCGAAGACGTACGCGAGGCCCGCGGCGACGAAGTAGAGGATCACGAGCGGAAGCGCGAGCGCGACCTGCGAGTACATGTCCGTCGTCGGCGTGAGGATCGCGGCGATCACGAACGCGAGCACCGTGAAGTATCGGCCAAACGAGAACAGCTGCTGCGCCGTCACGATCCCCGCGAGCGCGAGGAAGAAGATGAACAGCGGGATCTCGAAGACGAACCCGAACGCCACGAGCATCTGCGTCGTGAAGGAGAGGTAGTCCTCCATCATGATCGTGGGCTCGATCTGCGCGGTGCTCCCGGCGAGGCTCCCCGAGAAGCCGAGAAACCACTGGTACGCCATCGGAAACACGAAGTAGTAGCCGAACAGCGCGCCCCCCACGAAGAACACCGTGGAGAAGAAGACAAACGGGAGGACCAGCTTTTTCTCACGCGGATAGAGACCGGGCGCGACGAAGGACCAGAGCTGGTAGAAGATCACCGGCACCGAGAACACCAGGCCGCCGACGATGGCGAGCTTGAGGTACGAGCTGAACGCGTCGGTCGGAGCGGCGAAGTGCAGCGTGGCGCCGCGCGGGCTGCCTGCGGCGGCGTACGCGCGAAAGAAGCCCGACGGGCTGATGGTCCACTCGAGCACGTTGCGCGTGGTGCAGTTGGGCTGACGCGAGCAGAACGTCGCGATCTCGAAGGGGCGCAGCATGAAGCGCAGGAGGGCTTCTTTGAAGTTCCACGCGACGATGACGCTCGCGACGAGGGCGAGCAGCGCTTTGAACACCCGAGAGCGCAGCTCTTCGAGGTGCTCGACCAGAGTCATTCGTGATTCTTCAGGGTCCTGCGCCACGAGGGGGCCTCACTTCGATTCGGTGGTTCCGTACGCGGCCGCGGCGTACTCGTTCGCGCTCTTCTCAGGGACCGCGCCGTAATCATCGGGGCCGCCCTCGGGGTACTCCGTGGTGATCCCGAGCGCTTCGTCGTCGACGTCGACGTCGCGCGCCGAGCTCGCGGCGATCTCTTTGTTCACCTGCGCGTTGAGGTCGTGCATCCCCTCGCGCAGCGGGCGAACGACCTCGTCGACGACCTCGTCGTAGCCGACCTCTTCTTTGATCTGCGTGACGGCGCGGCGAAACTGGCCGATCCCGCGGCCGACGGTCTTCAGCGCTTGCGGCAGTCGCTTGGGGCCGAGCACGACGAGCGCGACCACTGCGATCACAAAGATCTCCCAAGTTCCGATGCCGAACATGTGCTGTGACTCTCCACGGGGCTCTTTTGCAACGGCGTCGTCGAGCTCGCGCGCTGACGAAGAGCGGTGAACCGCGATACGCCGTGCGTTCTACAACAGCGAGCGGGGGCGAGCCACCAGCACGGACGTTCGCTGTCGACGAAGGACGCTCGTGTACAATGCGCGCTTCGAAGCGCCGTGATGGTTGGTGTATCGATCGGCGCTCGCAGGAGGCCCTGTGCTTCGTCGCTCTGTTGTTTTGTGCTCGTGGGTTGCCGCGCTCTCGCTCGCGCGCTGTCAACGCACGCCCGAGTCTGCCGTGACGCAGGCGCCCAGCGCGCAGAGCAGCGCGGTGAGCGCGCGTCTCGCGGGGGATGCCCTCTCGTCGCTGAGCGATGGCTCGCGCGAAGCGGTGTCGCGCTCGCCGTTGCCGGTGCTTCTGTTCGGCGACGCTGCGATGGCGCGCGCGAGTCAGGTGACAGTGGGCCCGGCGTGGTATGCGATTTCGTCGCGGGTGGGCGAGCGGACGTACTCGCTTCACGTGGTGCGAGACGAGTCGAACGGAGCGGCTCCCGAAGGGCACGCAGAGCGCGTGCGAGGAGCGCCGGCGATGGTGCTCTTCAACGAGGGCGTTCGCAGCGTGACGTGGAGCGAGCGCGGAGCGACGTACGCGCTCGAGGTCGAGTGCTATCGGCCGTTCGAGGACGCGGCGTGCGCGCAGAGCGAGCACGTCAAGGCGCTGGCGGAGTCGTTGGTGAGCGTCTCGCGAGGAGAAACGCAGGGAAGCGCAGCGGTGACGGCGCAGGGCACGAGCACGGGAGGCGCGCGATGAGCGCTCGAATGAACCGTGGTTCAGCGCTGGCGATGGCGCTCGCGTTGGTGAGCGCGGGAGGAGAAGCGCGCGCGCAGTTTACCTACAGGCCGGCGGGCGAGCTCGTGACGGGCAGCGGTCGCGGTCGCGTGGACAGCGTGGTGTACGCGCCGGGAATTCGCTTTCCGATCGAGGCGGGGCCAGCGTTTGCGAACTCGCAAGTGTGGGGCGTGGGTGGTTCGAACGGTCCGTCGGGCAGCCAGTGCGACGCGAGAAATTTCAGCTATCCGTGGCACGACAACTACTGCGAGACGCGCAGCTGGGACATGCCGATGTGCCCCGCGGGCGTGGGCCATCAAGGGCAGGACATCCGCGCGAGCGACTGTCGCGCGGGCGTGCACAACGTCGTCGCCGTCACCGACGGAACGATCACGAACATCGGCACCTACTCGGTCTATCTCACGGCCGCGGACGGCACGCGCTTCGACTACCTGCACATGAGCAACGTCGCGGTGACCGTCGGTCAGAGCGTTCGTCGCGGGCAGGTGATCGGGCGCGTGTCCAATCAGTTCGGCGGCACTCCGACGACGGTGCACTTGCACTTCAACATTCGAAAGAGCGTCTCGGGGTTCGGCAGCGTTTATGCGCCGACGTACATGTCCCTGATCCAGGCGTACCAGACGCTGATCGGCGGGGGCGGAATGATGACGGGGACGAGGTTTTCGGCGCAGTTCGTGATGCAGAGCTTTCCGCTCGCGAGCACGACGTTGAACCTCCCTGCGACGACCGAGCAGCGCGGGTACTTCGAGTTTCGCAACACGGGCACCGAGACGTGGCGGCCGGGCGAAGTGTTCATGGGCACGACGCAGCCGCGCGATCGCGTCTCGCCCGCGCAGGGCAGCGATTGGGTTCGCAGCGCAAGGCCCGCGACGATCGATCGCGTGGTGGCTCCGGGCGCGACGGGGCGCTTCAACTTCTCGCTGCGCGCGCCGGCGACGGTGGGCCAGGAGTTCAGCGAGTACTTCGGGATCGTGCGCGAGGGCGTCGCGTGGTTCAGCGATCCGGGGCAGGGCGGACCGGCGGACAACGTCCTGCAAGTGCGCGTTCGCGCCTCGAGCGCAGCGCCGCCGGACGCGGGGGTGATCGTGGATTCGGGCGTGGCGCCGAGGGATTCGGGGCTGATCGCGGACGCGAGCGCGCCCGAAGACGCGGGCGTGGGTGAGAGCGACGGCGCGGTGGTCGAAGACGACGTGATCGCGTGGGATCCAGACGCGAGCGAGCCGGGCGAAGAGATGTTCGACGACGCGGGGATGCCGATCGGGCGCGACGCGCGGCCGGGAGGCTCGGGAAATCCCGGGATCAACGGCGGGCCCGTGGGCGGCTGCGGGTGCGTGGTCGCGGCGGCTCCGTCGCGATCGAGCGCAGCAAGAATGCAGTGGATTGTGTTTGCCGCGGGGCTCGGAGCCGCGGTGGCCCGGCGGGCTCGCCGAGCGAAGAACGCAGCGAACTAGGGAGGAGGCTTGACGGCAGAAGTTCTGTCGTCTAAACACGCCGCCCTTCCGCCGGCGACGCGGGACGCGCTCGTCGGGATGACATGGAAAGAGGTCGATCGCGATGTATGCCGTGATTCACACGGGTGGAAAGCAATACAAAGTCGCCCCTGGCGAGAACCTTCGTATCGAGAAGATCGAAGGCGACAAGGGCGCGAAGGTCTCCTTCGACAAGGTTCTGCTGATCGGCGGCGACGCCGTGAAGATCGGCAAGCCGTACGTCGCAGGCGCGAAGGTGAACGCCGAGATCGTCGTTCAGGATCGCGCGAAGAAGATCATCGTCTTCAAGCTCCGCCGCCGTAAGAACTACCGCCGCAAGTACGGCCACCGTCAGCCGTTTACCGAGATCAAGATCACCGGCATCGAGGGTTGATTCGCCATGGCACATAAAAAAGGACAGGGCTCGTCCCGCAACGGTCGTGATTCGAACCCGCAGTACCGCGGCGTGAAGCGCTACGATGGCGAGCACGTTCTGCCGGGCGGGATCATCGTTCGCCAGGTTGGCAGCAACGTTCACGCTGGCGACAACGTCGGCACCGGCAAGGACTTCACGCTCTTCGCGCTCGTCGAGGGAACGGTGAAGTTCCAGCGCTTCGGCCGCGACCGCAAGAAGGTCACCGTGGTGCCCGCTCCCGTGGCCGCCGCCGCGGAGTGAGCCGAGCGATCACAGCGCCACCGTCGCTGTGACCATCAACGAGGCAGCGCACGATCGAGTGCGACTGCCTCGTTTGCATTTCGGGGGAGAGCGCTGTGAGCCCTGCTCAATCGTCGTCGTCGCTGCGCGGCGCTCGGACCTTGAGGCACGGCATCGGCGCCGTCGCGCGCAGCTCGCCGTCGACGCGCTGAACGAGCGCACGCAGGGCGTCCTTCTCGATCGCGAGGCGTGCGTCGAGCTCGGTCGCTCGTGCGTCGCCTGCGTCTCGCGCTTGTTTGGCGGCTCTCAATTGCTCGGCGATGCGCCGCTTGAATGCGTCGAGCCACGCGTGGCGCAGGGCGCGGTCGACCGCGAGCGAACGCACGAGCGCGTCGTCCAACGACTGGTCGCTCGAGAATCGTGCGACGAGGTCGTCGAGCGCTTCGTCGCTGGGGGTGTTGGTCATCGCGTGATCTTCGCAGGAAGCGGACGATCACGCGACGCGGTGCGAGCGCAGGACGCTGTCGGTGCTGATGCACGTCGCGGCGTCGCCTCGCGCGAGCGCGGTCTGATCGCAGGCGAGCCCGACGTCTCCGTCTCCGTCGGCCATCACGCGCAGGGCGTCGAGGGTCACCTCGCGAAACGCGCGGAGCTTCTCGTCGTCAATGAGATAGACCGTGACGCGCTCGAGCCGCGAGCCGCCGAGCGCGAGGTGAAACCGCAGCGTGCTCATGATGGCGTTGGCGCACGTCTCGAGGGTGATGTTGGCGGCGCCCGTTCCCAGCGCGCAGAAGGCGATCGAGCGCGCGCCGAGCTCTTCGGCCATCAAGAGCGCGCGGTGCGTCGTGCGACCGACGACCGAGCTGCCCTTCCACGCGCTGACGGCGTGCAGGACGTGCTTGGCGCGGAGGCGACCGGCGCGGGTGGCGACGCACGTTCCGAGCTCGCGTTCGCCCTCGGCCATCGCCGCCGACTCGATCTCGTCGCCGCCCGCGCGACGGAGGGCGTCGCTCACGCCTGTGCGCATTTTCATTTGGTAATTCGCTGACGAAACAATCGCGTCCGCGTCGCTCTCGGTGATGTCTCCCACGACGAGCGAGACCTCGCAGCGCCCGAGGCGAAACGTCGTCGGCCCCGTCGGGACGGCGCTGCGGGCCATCGCGTCGCGGCTCAGCGTCCGCCGCAGCGTGCGGATGTGCTTCTGAAAGGACTTGGGATCGGGCAGTCGAACGTCGGGGTTCTTTTCGAGCGCGAGGCCGAGCACGTGCTGAAAGAAGCTCTCGTTGGCGGTGCGCGGCGCGGAAAACGGCGGGCGCGAGTGCGGGTCGCGGACTTGTTCGTACGTGAGAAACGGCGCGCTTCCGTAGCGAAGATCGAACGCGGTCGCGCCGAGCGAATACACGTCCGCGGCGCGCGAGGGGCGCTCGCCGAACATGAGCTCGGGGGCCATGAACTTGAGCGTTCCCGAGACGTCCGCGCTGCGAATGGAGTCGGTGTCGACAGCGATTCCGAAGTCGCCGAGGCGGATTCCTTCGGGCGTGGCGAAGAGGTTCGAGGGCTTCACGTCGCGGTGGATCACGCCGACGCGATGCGCGGCCGAGAGCGCGTCGCACGATTGGTCGATCACCTCGCTGACGAACCACAGGGGCAGCCCCACGCCGAGCGCCGCGCGCCGACGTCGATCGAGCTCGGCCAGGTCGATCCCATCGACGTACTCCTGCGCGACGAAGGGGACGCCGCACAGCTCGCCGGTATCAATGGCCCTCACGACGTGCGGGCTCGTCACGCGCGCCATCAAGCGCGCTTCGCTGACCATCCTCGCGTGCGCGTCTTGCCCCGCCCTCGCCACGTCTTCGCGCAGGGTCTTGAGCACCACGGGGACGCTCAGCCCGACGTGGCGCGCGAGCCAGACTTCGCTCATTCCCCCTTGGCCGATGCGTCCCCAAACGTCGTAGCGATCAGCGTGTGCGTTGCTCATGGCGATCTTCCTCTTCGCGACGGCGACGAGTTCGATGAGACAACGATCGCCGCGCGGGCGCACTTCTCTGTGGGCAATTTCAGAGGTTGCGCGCGCGCGCCATGTTTTTCGAAGACGTCACTGTACGGTGAGCGCAGGGCCCGCGATGCCCGCGCGTCGTCCGGTCGTGTCACGCAGCTCGAGGGCGGCGAACGAGTAGCGCCCTGCGCGCGCGGGCCGCATCGAGATCGCCGCTTCGAGCGTGGCGGCGTCGGGCGCAAACGAGAGCACGAGCAGCCCGTTGCGCGCTTGCCACGAGGCGATCGCGCGGCTCGCGACGAGCTGATCGAGCGAGGCCTCTTCGAGCCGCATGTACGGCGGAAGCGAGAGCCACAGCTCGCTCGCTCGAGACTCAGCGGGACGCGTCGCGCGCACGCGAACCGTGACGAGCGCGCCTCTGCGAGCGGTGTCGGGCGCCGTGAGGCTCAGCGCTTCGCCGGTGCGCGTCGCGCGAGTCCATCGCTCGACGTCGAGGGTGACCTGCGCGGTGAGCGCTCCTGTGTACTCGACTTCGATCTGTCCGGGGCCGTTGGCGATCGCGTCGTCGAGCTCGATCTGCCGCAGGCTGAGGGCGCTCTCCCACGGGTCGCTGGGGTCGAGCTCGATGTGTCGAACCTCGCGTCCGTCGACCTTCACGATGACCGCGGCGCCCGCGCGCTCGGGCTGCGTCCCTGCGAGCGAGAGCGTCTGCAGCGCGAGCGAGGACGCCTCGGGGTCGAACCACGACTCCCAGCGGGCGCGATTCGAGCGCAAAAACGCGCTCACTTCGCGCAGCTCGCCGCGTGCTGCCTGGGGATCGAGCGCCTGCAACGCGAGGGTCGCGACGCTCGTCGCGTACACGCGGTGCTCTCGGTCGTACGAGCCGGGCTCGACGTGTTGCTGCCGGCGCCACGCGAGCAGGGCGCGCGCCGCGCGGACGCCGTACGCGACGACGGGCTCTCGATCGACTCCTCCGTCTGCGTCGCCAGCGACGAGCTGCGTGGCGATCTGCGCGAGCGTGCTGAGCGATTGACGGTGCGCTGCGACGGACTGCCACAAGCGAAGCGCCTCGCCGTAGCTGCGAGGGTCCGCTCCGACGCCGCGCTCGATGCGCGCGTGCGCGGTGCGGAGGGCGCTCGCCCCGTCGATGGGCGCGACGCTGAGCACGTTGTCCTGCGCGGCCCAGGGGCTGCTCTGATACTCGGGCGCGCGCAGGGCGATGATCGCGCGCAGCGCGAGCCAGCGATCCTCGTCGCTCGTCCGCGCGTCGAGCGCCGAGTACAGGGCGCTGTATCCGCGGTTGAGCTGCGAGGGTTGCACGCGATAGCCGGCGCTCTTGGCCAGGGCGAGCGCCTCGAGCGCGCGCGCCGCGGGTCTGAGCAGAACGACGTTGCGGACCGGGGCGATCCAGCGCGCGCCCGCCGGGCCGCCGGCGCGATCGATGAGGGCGAAGAGCGAGTCTGCTGCGATGGACTCGGCGCGCTCTTTGGCTGCGGTCGAGGCGACTCCCGAGGCGAACGCGCGCGCGGCGTCCATCCTCGCGCACAGCGCCTCGACGGTCTCAGCCCAGGCGTTGCCGGCGTAGTCGAAGGCCGGCTCCCACGCGGTGGACTCGGGCATCGCCACGGACAGACGCGCGACGCGGTACGTCGCTGTGCAATCGGCGCCAACGCACCCTGGGATCGCGGGCGAGACCGTGGCGCGAAACGGAGCGCCTGCGCGGACGCTCTCGCTGACGCGCTCGTGCATCGCGCTGCCCGAGGGGCGCACCCACGTGTCCGAGCGAAAGACGTCGGTGATCGAGGGCGCGCGCGCTTCGGCTTCGTAGCGAGCGCGGCCCGGGCGCGTGGCGGTCACGCGAAAGCGCGCCGTGGCTTGTCCGCGAGCTGGAGCGCTCGCGTGCACGGCGTCGATGGCCTCGATGGTCCACTGCTCGGAGCGCAGCGCAAAGTCGATTTCGACTGGATTTTCACTGTTGTTTCTCGCTACGAGCGTGACCGTCGCGACGTCGCCCACGGTGAGCGACTCGGGCACGTCCGCGCGCACGTACAGCGGCTGTCGCACGGTGATGGTCGAGCGCGCGAGGGCGATGCCGCCCTGTCGATCGCTGGCGAGGACGTTGAATTGGTGTTCACCAATCGTCTCGGGCACGCGAAGCTGCAGGGGCTCGCGCGACGAGCGTTGGCGGGGGAGCCAGAGGGCGGTCTCATCGGTTCCGGTGCGCACGATGAGCACGGGCTGTGCGTCAGCGTCGTCGTCGATGAGCTGTCGTCCGCGGGTGTTTTGCACCTCGCCGCCCGCTTCTGCGGTGCGAATGCCGTCGATCTCTCGGTCGTCGTCGCCGCGGTTGCGGATCGCCGCGGGGCGTCGCGCTCGCGCCGTGGGCGCGGAGATCGCGCGTCCGAGGCCCATTCCCGAGCCGCTGCCTTCGCCTGCGCCGTGACCGATACCTCCTCCGCCTGCGACGCCGAACATGTCCGCGCTGCCCGTCGCAGAAGCGGTCGAGGGCGCGGCGGTCGGCATCGCGGCGACCGCTTGATTGGCAGCCATCGCTTGTTGTTGCGCTTCGGCTTGCGCTTGGAGCTGCGCTGCGCGGCGCGCGACGGAGTTGTCTTCTTCGTCGCTCGACCACCACACGCCGGGGTCGCCGTCGGGGGAGGAGCCTTCGTGCATTCCGAAGCTGGGGAGCCAGCCGATGTCGTAGCGATCGGGGCCCCACGTTCGTTGAACGACGGGCCAGGTGAGCGTCTGCGCGCCAGTGCTCGCGAGCACTTTTTGCTGCGGGTCGTAGAAGCGATCGAACGGGGGGTGCTCGAACGGGTCGAGCATGTTGATCACGCCTCGATCGACGACGCTCACGCCGAGCGCGGCCTGCGCGGGCTGCCCGTCGCGCTTCACGTCGATTTGTACGGGGACGGTGGCTCCTGGGCGAAGCTCTCCGTCGAGGCCGCGCAGCGTCACTTCGAGGTGCGGAACGGCTCCCACCGCGATGCTCTGCCCGTCGGTGAGCAGCCCGATCGCCGCGGCCTGCTGTTGCTGCGCGCGGCGCACGCCGAGGGTGTAGAGCGAGACGAGCATCGAGCCCCACGAGGGAGGGCGGATGGTGGTGCGAGCGACGCGCGAGGCGCCTTCGCCTTCGATGGGGATCTCGAACGAGTCGACGATGGCGCCAGAGCTGTCCGTCAGATCTCCGTGCACGACGCGCTCGATGGGCGTCACATCCGCGGGAAAATTCACGGTGATCGTGAGCGGCTCTCGCTCGCGAATGCGCTGCTCGACCACGCGCGACTGCATCGGGCGGACGATCGTGTGCGTGACGCTCGCGCTGGCGATCGCCCCTTGCGCGTCCGTCGCGAACGCTTGGACCGAGCACGAGAACTCGCCCATGCGAAAGCGAAAGTGCGCGACGCCCGTGTCGTCCGTGGTGGCCTCGAGGTTTTGCTCGCAGCCCGTGAGGCGCACGGGCTTGCTGCGTTGGACGACGGAGTTGATGTCCGTGACGCGCAGCGCGGCGTCGACCATCTCGCCCGTGGCGTAGCCGTTGCGGTCGAGCTCGATGGTGGCGGTGTACGGATTGTCGACGACGCGCAGCGATCGGACGACGGTGTCCTTGCGGTTGGTGTCGTCGGTGGCGGCGATCTCGACGCGCAGCTCTCCGCTGCTTCGAAAGCGCGCGAGCTGCTCGGCGCTCAGCGTAAACGCGTGCGGGCCTGGGCCCGTGACCGAGCGCGAGGGCAGGGCGAGGCGCTGCTCGCCGGCGATGAGCGTGACGTCGAGGCGCGCGCGCGTGAACGGCGCTCCGTCGAGGTAGCTGAGCGAGACCGTGAAGGGGACGGTCTGCATTGCGGGCGTGAGAAACTCGCCGAGCGTGTGGCGCACTTCGATGACCGGGGTTTCGAAGCGGCGGATTTGAATGGGCGCCTCGGCGCGGTTCTGTCGATCGTTGTTGTCGAAGCCGAAGTACCCGCGGCGCTGATTCGTCGAGCTCTCGGGGATGTGCGTCGCGACGAGCTTGTACTGCCCCTCGGCGATGTTGCGAGGGAGTGGGAGCTCGAGCGAGCCGATCCCGTCTTCGTCGGTCAAGACGCGGGCGCCGCCGACGGGGTTGCCGTCGGGGCCTTCGAGGTAGATCGAGACGCGTTGGTTGGGCAGCGCGGTGTATTCGCCGCGGAGCTTCCACGCGAGCACGCGCAGTCGAACGCGCTGGCCCGGCTTGTACACGCCGCGATCGGCGTGGACGTAGATGATCGGCCGCTCGAACTCCTGGCTGCGCGAGTAGGCGTTGTAGCTGAGCTTTCCTCGGTGCCAGGTGCCGTGCTTGTTCAGGCACGTGACGAGCAGCTCGTTGCTGCCGTCGCCGGCGGTGCGACGAAAGGCGAACGCGCCGTTGCGGTCGGCGCGGCCCACGTGTCGATTGTCCAGGTAGAAGTCAGCTGTTTCGCAGGGCTCGAGCGCCGGGGTAAACGCGACGACGTGGACGAAGGTGCCTTGGTCCGCCCAGGATTGATACGGGGCGTTCATGACGAGGCGCGCGGGCATCGGCTCCCAGATGCGGTTGCGCCGCGGGAGCGGGTGGTGGTCTCCGCGCGTTCCGATGCGGACTTCGATGGAGCGTCCTGCGTCGGCTGCGCTCTGCGCGTCGCCTGCAGAAGAAGCGGTGTTGCGCGAAGGAGAGCAAGAGCCGAGCGCGCTCGAAAGCGCGACGAGAGCCAGCGGTCTGAGCCTCATGGGGGTGATTGTGCACTGACAATCACTCGAGAGGCTTGTTCCTTGGGGGGCTGCGTTGAATCTCGGAGACGGCGTTCGACCTTGCGTACGCCGTGCAAATTCAGCGGTGGCCGTACGCGTTGGCGAGCAGCTGCTGCGAGAAGCCCTGCGGCGCGGTGCCCGACTCGGCGTACATGAACAGCGCGGTCGTGTAGACCATCTTGACCACGCCGATCACGAGCGAGGCGAGCACGAGCAGTACGATTCCGCCGAGGACCAGGCCGATCCCGAGCGTCTGTTGCTCCGCGGCGAGCGTGAAGATCCCGCCGACGAACGTGAGCAGCCCCGGCATCACCAAGAGAAAGCTCACGAAGCCGAGGCCCCAGTTGCCCACGAGGCTCTCGCCCCACATGCGCTTGAGCGTCTCGCCGGACTTCTTGATCGCGTCGATCGGGCCGAGGTCGTAGAAGACCATCGCGGGGATCGCGAACACCGTGAGGATGCTCCACGCCGCCGCGAGGATGGACTCCAAGATCGAGAGGACGATGTTGCCGATCGCGCCAGAGTTTTCTGCGGCGTCCGAGATCCAGCGCAGGATGAGCCCCACCGTCGCAGAGAGCACGCTCCACGCGAGGATGCGGTGCGAGCGGCGCAGCGCGAAGCCGATGCTCTCGAAGAACGTCGCGTCTCCGCCGCTCAGCCGCACCTTCGTCGTGTACACAACGCACACGTTCGAGAACGTCGTGATGAACGCCAGGCCCAAATACGTGACGAACGTCGCGGCGATCTGCAGCGGTCCGAACTCGAACCCCGCCGCGCCCTCGAGCAGGTTGGCGATGATCGTGGGGAAGAGCATCGCGATCGAGAAGATCGTCGAGAGGATCGCCGCCACCACGGGGAAGAGCAGCATCTCTTTGTCTTGATTGATCACGCCGAAGCTGGTCTTCGCCGTGGTCCAACTGCGTTCGAATACGTTCATCGTCTTTGAAGCTCCTGCGGAGGTGGGATTGCCTGCTCGAGATCGAGCGCGCGCGAGTGTCTCTGACTCGAGGGGTGTGACAGTTGCTTACTCGATCGCGCAGAAGTCCTCGAAATTCGGGCGAGGCGCGCGGGGATACAGCTTGCTCGCGTCGCCGTGACCCAGGTTGCAGAGCAGCAGGCTTTTTCGAGTGGTCCCTGCGAAAAATGCCGCGTCGACCTTCGCGTTGTCGAAGCCCGCCATCGGCCCGCAGTCCAGGCCCACGGCGCGGGCGGCCATGATGAAGTAGCCGCACTGAAGGGTGGCGTTGAAGCGCGCGGTGCTCTCGATGTGCTCGGGCTTTCCCTCGAAGTCTTTGCGCAGATCCGCGGCGGTGAAGAGCTTGGGCAGGTGCGTCCAGAACTCGAGGTCCATCGCGAGGATCGCCGTCGCGGGCGCGGTCATCGTCTTCTCGACGTTGCCCTTGGCCAGGCACGGCTCGAGCTTCTTCTTCGCTTCTTGTGAGCGTACGAAGTGCACCCGAAGCGGCTGACAATTCACCGCGGTCGGGGCCATCTTGCAGAGGTCGTAGAGCTGCACGAGCGTCTCGTCGCTGACGGGCTCGGGCTTCCAAACCCTGTGCGTGCGCGCTTCGAGAAACAGTGCGTCCAGTGCGTCGGTAGAGATCATCGCGCGCAAGGGTGAGCCGCAATCACCGCGGCGCGCAAGCGCGCACGAGCGCGATCCGCGGTAACGTCCCGCGCGATGAGCGAGCGAACAGCGAAGGCCGACCGCCCCTGGAGCACGCGGTCCGAGCCGAGAGCGTGGGACGACGTCGTGATCGGCTCGGGGATGGGAGGGCTCGCGACGGCGGCGCTCTTGTCCGAGCTCGGTCGCAGGGTGCTCGTGCTCGAGCAGCACTACGTGCCGGGCGGGTTCACACACACATTCAAGCGCAAGCGCTGGCAGTGGGACGTGGGCGTGCACGCGGTGGGCGAGGTGACCGATCGCGCGGTGCTCGGCCGCGTGATGCACGCGCTCAGCGGAGACAAGCTCGAGTGGACCTCGCTCGGGGGCGTGTACGACGAGTTCACGTTTCCGGATTTGCACATCGAGTTTCCGGACTCGCGGGCGAAGTTCGCAGAGAACCTCCGCGCGGCGTTTCCTTCGCGATCCCAGGATATTCAGCGGTATTTCGACAGGGTTCGCTCGGTCGCGCAGGGCATGATGCCCTACTACGCCTCGCGGCTCGTGCCGCCCGAGCTCGCGCGGTTCACCGATCCGCTGCTCGCGCGCAAGGCCAACGCGCTGCTCACCGAGCGCACGCGGGACGCGCTCGCGGCGATCACCAGCGACGAGAAGCTGCAGTCCGTGCTCACCGCGCAGTGGGGCTATTACGGCGTCCCTCCGCAGCGCAGCTCGTTCGCGATCCACGCGCTCGTGGCCAAGCACTTCTTTCACGGCGGCTATTATCCGGTCGGCGGCGCGGGGCGCATCGCGGATCACCTCTGCGCGACCGTGGCGAAGGCCGGCGGCTGGACGCGCATCAACGCCGACGTGCAAGAGATCACCGTGCGCGACGGTCGCGCGTGCGGCGTGCGTCTCGCGGACGGAGAGCGCATCGAAGCCAAGCGCGTGGTGAGCGCGGCGGGGGCGATCGCGACGGTCGAGCGTTTGTTGCCCGAGCACGCCAAGCGCGCAGAGTGGGCGCGGTCGATCGCGAAGCTCGCTCCGTCGCCGTGCCACGTGTGCTTGTACATCGGCTTCAAGGGCGACATCACCAAGGCCGGAGCGAGCGCGGCGAACAAGTGGTTCTACGAGACGTGGGCGAAGGACGCGGCGTACTGGGACGTCGAAGAGCCCGGTGAAAAAGCGCCCGTTTTGTACTGCTCGTTTCCGTCGTTGAAGGACCCAGAGCACGACGCGGGGCCCGATCAACTGCACACGGGCGAGGTGGTGACGTTCGTCCCGTACGACCTGTTCGCGCGGTGGAAGGACGGGCGTTGGCGCAAGCGCGGCGTCGACTACGAGGCGCTCAAAAAAGAGATCACCGATCGAATGCTCGCGCAGTTTCTCGAGCACATGCCCGAGCTGCGGCCGATGGTGGCCTTCGTCGAGCTCTCGACGCCGATCTCGACCGAGCACTTCACGCGCGCGCCGCGCGGGGCGATTTACGGGATCGAGCCGACGCCCGAGCGCTATCAGAACCGCTTTCTCCGCCCGAGGACTCCCGTCGAAGGGCTCTTTCTCTCGGGCGCGGACATGGCGTCCGTGGGCGTGATGGGCGCGTTTGTGGGAGGCTTGCTGTGCGCTGCGGCGATGGAGCCCGTCGGCGTCGCGAAGTATCTACGGCGATACAGCAAGCGGTGAGCGATGGACGAGACGATCAACGTCTACACTAACAACCACGCGGACCCTGGGCTGGCGGCGTTCTTGATGCTGCTGCTGGTGGTCGCGTTGGTCTCGATGTGGCTCTTTTCGCTGTGGCAGTGGGTGCTCGCGAGGCGCAGCGCCGCCGCGGCGAAGGTTGAATTCGAGCAGCAATCCGCGCTTCGTGAGGGCGCGCGCTTCGTCTCGGGCAAGGTCGAGTACGCCGACGGAGAGAGCGTCGCGGTGCGCGTGACCATCACGCAGCACGGAAGTGAAGTGCGAGGAAAGAGCGCCAGTCACCGCTGGACCGAGACCGAGCGCCAGGTCGAGAAGCGCCCGTTCTACCTGCGGTTGGACAGCGGAGAGCGGGTGCTCGTCGAGACGACCAACGCGAACGTCCTGCTCGTCGACAAGCTCGACCGGATGCACTGGGTGCAGAAATGGCAGCGGCAGAAGCGCGCGCAGCTCGACGTCGGAGAGCGCGCGTTCGCCGAGGGAATCCTACGAAGGCGCCACGATCCCAACGCCGCGGGCATCGGCTATCGCGACGCGGGCACGAGCTGGGTGCTCATGCCGCTCGCGCGGCGCATCCACGTCTCGACCGAGGACGCCTCGCAGCGACACAAGCTGCGCGCGCGCGCGTTTGCGTGGGCGATGCTGCTGTTGCCGCTGTGGGCATTGGGCGCGCTCTTGCCGGTGTACCCGTATTTCGCGAGGTTGAAGGACGGGCGCGACGAGCAGGCTGGGTATCTCGGACGCTATCACTACACGACGCGCACGAGCAAAGGTCAGATCGTGCATCACTGGGTGGCGCGGTACTCGGGCGAGCGCGACTACGGATCGGTCGAGGTCGACGAGAGCGATTTCAATCGAGCGCTTCCTGAGCACGATGTGGTGACCTCGGATGTGCGAAGGACGATCTGGGTGCGCTTCGTCGATGGCAGCCCGAAGCTCACGACGGTGGGCCGCGGGAGCACCGTTCATTTCGGCGCGTGGTGCGTGAGCCTCGCGCTCGTGTGCGGCGTGGGC
>JAXLYJ010000019.1:0-160243 GCA_046351515.1 Polyangiales bacterium | reverse complement strand
AGCGGATCGCGCGAGAGTTTTCGAAGGAGTCGTAGTCGTTGCAATCGCGAATCGCGAAGGCTCGCCAGCTAATCAAGAGCCCCGTTTTGGTGTACCTCACGGCCACGGTCCTGTCGCGGCTCGGCGGGTTCGTCCTGATTCCTCTGTACACTCGCGGTCTCACTGAAGGCGAGTACGGCGATTACTCACTCGCGGTCTCTGCGATCGCGCTTTTGCCGGTGCTCTTTTCGCTCGGACTCAACTCGACGATCCCGAAGGCGTTCTTTGGCGAAGCGGATCCCGAGGTCGCCAGCCGCCTCGTCGGGGGACTCGCGCGAGTGGCGTTGGCGCTCACCGCTGTCGGCTGTCTCGTCGGCGTCAGCGTCGCGGTCGCGGTCTCTCGTCGTTCGGGCTTGTTCGCGCCGTGGGAGGCCTCGTGCGTGATGGCGGCGGTGCTGGGCGCGATGGCCGCGAGCGTGCCGGACGCATACTTTCGCGCTCGCCAACGCCCCGTGCCCGCGGCGGCGTTTCAGCTCGCGCAGTTCATCTTGTCGGTCGGCGCAGGCGTCGTGCTCGTGCGCTTCTTTCAACGCGGGCTTCGGGGCGCGATCGAAGCGTTGGCTTTCACCAATCTCGTCGTCGGGTGCGTCGCGCTCGGGTTTATTCGACTGAGGCTGCCGGGGCACGCAGACCGATCGATGATTCGCACTGCGCTCGCGTTCTCGCTGCCGCTCATCCCGCACTTCGTCGCGAACTGGATGCAGGGCGCGATCGACCGATGGCTTCTGAAGTCGTTTGGCCTCACGGCGCAGCTCGGAAACTACGCGCTGGCGTCGCAGCTCGCGTCGCCGATCTTCATGATCATCCTCGCGTGGAACGACACGACATCGGCGCGCCTCGGCGAGATCTTTCGCGACGGCGGCGTCGCGGCGATGCTCCGAGTTCGCAAGCGGCTGTACTGGGGCTACGTCGCGATCCCGCTCGTTTTCGGGACGCTATTGCTCGCCGTTCGGCCGTTGATCGTCGCGGTCTTGGGAGAAGGAAAATTCTCCGTTGCCTCTCGGCTCTTGCCGCTGCTCGTCGGCTCGATGGTCTTCGAGGTCCTGTACTACCCATCGAGCAACCTGCTGTACTTCGCAGGTCAGACGCGCGCGATCGCCGCCGTCACGCTCTCGAGCGCAGCTGTGTCAGTGCTGCTGAACCTGGTGATGATCCCGCGATGGGGTGTGGAGGGCGCGATCGCGGCCAGGACGTCGGCGCTCGTGCTGCGCTCGCTGCTGATCAGCTCGCTCGTGCACCTCTTGTTGGTGCGGCGACAGTCGCGCAGCGACGCAGCTGCGAACGCGAGTTGAGAGTCGGGCGTATCGGCAGCTCCGCGGATCGACGCTCGACGAGCGCGCCGAACGCCCGCTCAACTCACTCTGAACCGTCGTGGTCGTCGTGAGCGAACTCTGCGTTTGCGCGCTCGAAATCGGCGGGGCGACCGATGTCGACCCAGTACTCGCGGATCGTGTACGCGCTCGTCTTTGCGCCTCGCTCTCGCGCGGCGTCGAAGAGCGCTGGCATGTCGAAGTACGCGTCGTCCGGCACGAGGTCGATCGCCGACGGATCGAGCGCGTAGATCCCGGCGTTGACCGGCCATCGCACCACGGGCTTTTCGTCGAACGCGACGATGTCCGTTCCTTCAGTGCGCACGACCCCGAATGGCACTTGATACTCGTGCTCGCGCACGCACATCGTGGCCAGGGACTTGGATTGCTCGTGAAAGGCGAGCAGCGCGCGCATGTCAACGTGCGTGAGGATGTCGCCGTTCATCACGATCAAGGGCAGCGACGGCCGTGTCGGCAGCAGCCGCAGCGAGCCCGCTGTGCCGAGTCGCTTCGGCTCGCGCACGTAAGAGATTTCGGCGCCCCAGCGAGAGCCATCTTTGAATCGCTCTTCGATGACCTCGGCTTTGTAGTTCACGGAGAACACGAATCGGTGGAAGCCTTGCTTGCGAAACTGCAGCAGGATCGTCTCCAGGATCGGCCTGCCGCCGACGTGCAGCATGGGCTTGGGGACATGCTCGGTGAGCGGGCGCAGTCGTTCGCCGATCCCGCCAGCCATGATCACCACCACGTTGTCGTGCTGCTCGGCGCGAAGAAGCTCGGTCAGGAGTATCAGGCCCACCACGCGGCGCTCTGCGTCGACGACCGGCATGTGACGGACGTCCCGCGCTTGCATGAGCGCGAGGACCGACCCGCGGTCGTCGTCCACCGAGACGCTCGTCGGGGTGGTGTTCATCGCGGTCTGCACGGAGTCGTCGAGCGAGCGACCCGCGAGCAATCCGCGGCGAATGTCTCCGTCCGACAGCGTCCCGACGAGGTGCTGTCGCTCGTCGACGACGAGCGCGAACTGCGTGGAGTTCGCGTTGATTCGACGCATCGCTTCGCGAATCGTGGTCTCGCAGTGGACCACGACGTCTCGCCAGTTCTTCATCGTTTTACCTCTCGGGCAGGGTTGCCTACGACGAGCGCTCCTGCCGCGACGTCGCGCAATACCACCGCGCCTGCGCCGACGACCGCGCCGGCACCGATGCTCACTCCTTGAATCACGACTGCGGCTGTTCCGATGTGCGCACGCTCGGCGACGCGCACCGAGCCAGAGCAAACGACGCCCGGAGCGACGTGCGTGTGCGCGCCGACCTCGCAGTCGTGGTCGAGCTGCGCGCCGGTGTTCACGAGCACGTTTTCATGCAAGCTCGCGCCGGTTTGCACGATCGTGCCCGCCATGATTTGCGCGCCAGCGCCGAGCGAAACGTCCGCTGCGACGATCGCCGTGCGGTGCACGACGGTCGCGAACCTGAACCCCGCGTCACGAAACCGCACAAAGACCGCAGCGCGTGCGGCGGTGCTCTTGGTCGAGCCCACCGCGTTGACGAGGCAGACGCGAGCCCTGTCTTGCCCGAGCAACCAGTCGTCGTCGCCGAGCCAACGGAGGTCACCGCACGGGCTCGGCGCAGGGGATACGAACCCTTCAACGGTCGCGCCGATGCCGCGCAGGGCTTCGAGCACCACGCGCGCGTGTCCTCCTCCCCCCAGAAGAATCACAGGTCGATCGATCATTCGTCGACGACCTCGTCCGGCTCGTACGCGCGCGACGCGCGTCGCCCCACCATGTCGAACAGGTCGAGCGGCGAGCGTCCTGTACCGGGGCGCTTGACGGTGAGGTCGGCGCGCTGAATTTCGGCGCCAGCGGCGATCGGGCGCGCGGCGACGACGCTCTTTCGCGCGACGGCGGCGGTCGCGAGCTCGGCGCCGCTGGGGGCCTTGATCGTCGAGCCCATTGCCGCTTCGACCTCGCGGACTCCAGACACGAGCGCGCGGAGCTCTTCGGGAGCCATCGACGCTTGGTGATCGGGGCCCTCCATTGTCTTGTCCAACGTGAAGTGCTTCTCGATGACGGTGGCGCCGAGCGCGACGGAGGCGAGGGCGACGGAGATTCCTTGGGTGTGGTCGGACAGGCCCACGCGCAGTCCGAACGCGCTGCGAATGGTCTGCATCGCGCGGAGGTTCACGTCCGCGACAGGCGCGGGATACTCGCTCGTGCAGTGGAGCAACGTGACGCGCTCGCGCACCGCGGCGCGCGCCGCAGGATCGAGCCACGCGCGGCGAAACGCTGCGCGAGACGGCGTCGAATCTGCGCCTCGAAAGCTCCACGCGAGCACGCCCATCGCGTCTTCGATGTCAGCGAGCGTTGCCATTCCCGTGGACAGGATGAGCTTGCGCCCAGAACGAGCCGCGTCGATCAAGAGCGGAGCGTTGGTGAGCTCTCCCGAGCCGAGCTTGATTGTATCGACGCCGAACTCGACGAGGAACGCCAAGCTCTCTGGGTCGAACGGAGACGACATGAACTCGATGCCGCGCGCGGCGCAGGCGGCGAGCAACGTTCGATGTGCTTCGACAGAGAGCTCGAGTCGCTTGAGCATGGCGAACTGCGACTCATCGGCGCTGGTGGTTCGCTTTTGGTATTCTGCCTTCGGCGCGCTCTTGGAGACCAATGACCCCGCGCGGAAGGTTTGAAACTTCACGACGTCGGCGCCGGCGTCTGCGGCGAGCTCGACGAGGCGCAGCGCGAGGTCGATCGAACCGTTGTGGTTCACCCCTGCCTCGGCGATGATGGTGGTTCGTTCGCTCTCGCTAGACATCGTAGAACCTCTTCTTCTTCAGCTGTCCAAGGTCGACGGAGCGAAGCACTTCCACCACGGACTGCGCCGTGTGTCCGTTGCCGTACGGGCTGGCAACATTCGCGATCGACCTTCGAAACGCGGCGCTGAGCGCTGTTGTGATCGCGTCGGCGATCGCCGCTGCGTCGTCATCGCAGTCGATCACCGAGCCCGCGCGTAGCCGCCCCGCTTGCCGCTCGCCGATGTTCACCGTTGGTGTTCGAAAGAACGGAGCCTCGATGATCCCGCTCGAAGAATTGCCGATCACGACGTTGGCGTGCGACAGCAGCGACAAGTAGCGCAGCTGTCCCAGCGACGAGAACAAGTGCGCGTTCGTGCGCTGCGCACAGTACTTCTCGAGCATGGCGTTGATCGCGCGGCCAGCGGGGTCGGCGTTGGCTCGGGTGCAGATGATCGTCGCGTCGGGGTGCGCGTCGAGCGCGTCGAGCAGCGACCGCACCGCGCGTTCGGGGCCTTCGTTGGCGAGGGTCACCGGGTGATAGGTGACGGCGAACAGCTTTTCGCCGAGCGCGACGTCGAGGCTGCGTGCGAGCGCGTCTTTCGAGAGCAGCTGGAGCCTTCGGATTCCTTCGATCCCTGGCGCGCCGACGTCGTGGACGTTCGCGGGGTTCTCGCCCATTTGGCGGATTCGGCGCGCGTACGGCGCGGCTGCGGCGAAATGGATGTGCGCCATCTTGGTGATCGCGTGTCGAATCGACTCGTCGATCGCGCCTTCAGTCGTTTCTCCGCCGTGCACGTGAGCGATCGGAACGCTCAGCAGCATCGCCGCCGTCGCCGCCGAGAGAACCTCGAATCGATCGCCGAGCAACAAGAGCACGTCGGGTCGACGACGATCGAGCGCGTCGCAGAATCCGAGCACTCCGACGCCGACGGACTTGGTCATGCTCTGCGCAGAGTCGCCCACGAGCAGCATGTCGACGCGCGCAGCGATTTCGAAGCCGTCCGCCTCGATCGCGGTGTAGGTCGAGCCGAGGTCCGTGGCGAAGTGCATTCCGGTGGTGATCACAGAGAGAGAGAGGTCTTCGCTCGCGCGGATGGCGTCCATGATCCACCGAAGCAGGCCGTAGTCGGCCCTGCTTCCAGTGACCACGGCGATCGAGCGCCTCGTCATGACTTGATCACGCTGCTCGGAATGTTGACGACGGTGTCCGCGAGGGCCGTGGCCGTCGGGATCGCGCCCGAGATGCACGCGGAGTACATCGGCAGCTCGTTCATCAGGGTCCACGCCGGGCGCGTCATGACTCCGCGCGAGTTGGTGAACTCCAGCATCGAGTCTCGCTCGGCGCGGTCGCGGCAGCGCACGACGTTGAGCCAGTAGTTGGCGCGCGTGCCGGCGGGCTCGACCAAGAATCGAATCGACGTGTCCGAGAAGAACGCGCGGTATTGATCGGCGAGCCACCGCTTGCGCTCGATGAACATCGGGAGCTGCTCGAGCTGCGCGCAGCCGAGCGCGGCGTTCAGGTTGGGCATGCGGTAGTTGAACGCGACCTCGTCGTGATGAAACGCCCAGGGGTGCGGCTTCTTGCCGGTCGTCGTGAGGTGCTTCGCGTGCTTCGCGAGCGCTTCGTCCTGCGTGAGGATCGCGCCGCCGCCGCCGGTCGTGACGACCTTGTTGCCGTTGAAGCTCAACGTTCCGAACGTCGCTCGCGTGCCGGTGTGGCGCTCGCCGCGATACGAGCCCAGCGACTCGGCGGCGTCTTCGACGACGGCGATGCCGCGGGCTTCGCAGGCGTCGACGACGGCGTCGATCTCGAGCGCAAATCCGAACGTGTGCATCGGAACGCACGCGCTCACTCGACGCCCGCTCTCTTTGTGCACGCACGCGCCGTCACGGACCACCGTGTGCGCGTCGAGCCATTCGACCAACGCGCGCGGAGAGAGTCCGAGCGTGTGCTCGTCGACGTCGATGAACACCGGGTCCGCTCCGCAGTAGCGGATGGCGTTGCACGTCGCGACGAAGGTCAGCGGCTGCGTGAGCACGAGGTCCCCCGCTCGAACGCCCGAGAGCACGAGCGCGGCGTGCAGCGCGGAGGTGCCGTTCACCGCCGCGATCGCGAAGCGCGAGCCGGTGAACTCCGCGACCATCTGCTCGAAGCGAACGACGTACTGCCCCGTGCTCGACACGAACGTCGAGTCGATCGCGTCGTCGACGTATCGCTTCTCGTTGCCCCAGAACCGAGGCTCGTGGAGCGCGATGAACTCTTCGCTCCCATAGAGCGAACGAACGAAGCGAACGAAGCTTTCAAACATTGTAGATGTCCGTCTTGTAGCGAGCGAGGTTGGACTTGTCCGAGAACCACTCGACCGTGCGCCGGACGCCGTCTTCGAGCGTGACCTGCGGTCGGTGCCCCGTGAGTTCGACCATCTTTCGGTTGTCGCACCACAAGCGCAAAACCTCGGATTTCTCCGGTCGGAGTCGCTGCGCGTCGGTCTCGGCTTCGACCTCGACGCCCATCACTCGAGCGATGAGCGCGAGCAGGTCGCCGATGGTGATCTCCGAGTTCGAGCCCATGTTCACCGTCTCGCCGACGGCGGAGTCCGCGCGCGCGAGCGCGAGAAAACCACGGCAAGTGTCCTCGACGTAGTTGAGGTCTCGCGTCGGGCGCAGGTCTCCCAGCGCGAGCTTGCGCTTGCCTGCGGCGATCTGCGAGATGATCGTCGGCATCACGGCGCGCGCGCTCTGCCGCGGCCCGTACGTGTTGAACGGGCGAGCGATCGTGAGCGGCAGGTTGAACGCTGCGAAGAAGCTGAACGCGATCGCGTCGGCGCCGATCTTCGACGCGGAGTACGGCGACTGCGCTTGGAGCGGGTGCTTCTCATCGATGGGGACGTACTGTGCCGTGCCGTACACCTCGCTCGTCGAGGTGTGAATGACGCGGCGAGTGCCGAGCTCGCGCGCCGCCTGGCAGATGTTGAGCGTTCCGCGGACGTTGGTGTCGACGTAGCTGTCGGGCGCGACGTACGAGTACGGAATCGCGATGAGCGCCGCGAGATGGAAGACCGTGTCCATCCCGCGGACGATCGTCTTGCAGAACGACGGGTCGCGCACGTCTCCGCTCACGACTTCGACGCCGAGCGCCTTGCAGTCGATCGTGTCGAGCCACCCCCAACTGTTGAACGAGTTGTACTGCGCGAGCGCGCGCACCGAGTACCCCTCGCGCGCGAGCAGCTCGACGAGGTGGGAGCCAATGAAACCGTCTGCGCCCGTGACGAGCGCGGTCTTCGAAGCAGTCATAGAGAGTTTTGCTCAGTGTCAGAGGTCTGTCCGCGCCGCGAGCGAGCCCCGACGCTTCTCTTCGCGGTCAATGTACGCAACGGGCCGCGCTCGGCGCCAGACCGTTGCACGAGCGGTCCACGAATTTGCAGGCGCGCACGACGCCATTTGCGCGCTCGATTCGCGTTCCGTTGCACGATGTCGCGCGGTGCGAGTGGCGGTGATGCGGACCCATCAGCGATCGTCGCATGGTCTGTTGCGCGAGCCACGGCGAGATTCGAAGCCGCACGCGCGCTTCTCTGACCGCTCCGCCAGAGGGAGGACGTCGCAGCAAATTGTGCGAAGCAACGCGGGCGCGCGCGGCGCTACGATCGCTCGATCAACGACTCCCTACGCCCGGACGCGACGGGGCTCGCGCTGGAGACTGCTTCATGAATCGACGATCAACCCTCACCGCTTCGCTCTTTGCCTGCGCGCTGCTCGCGAGCGCGGAGGCCTCTGCGCAGACCTCGCTCGTCGACATGCTCGGCGGTCCGCAGGGGTTCGGCACGCGCTGCCTGTCTCCGAACGATGACAGCTCGTCGTCGTCGATTGACATCACGCCAGCGTTTCCGATGGGGCTGCGGTTCTTCACGAGCACGCACCGATCGATGGTCGTGAACACCAACGGAAACATCACGTTTTCGGGGCCCGTCTCGCGGTACACGCCCAACGCGTTTCCCGTGGCGTCGCAGCCGATGATCGCGCCGTTCTGGGCGGACGTGGACCTTCGCACCGGCTCAGACTGCACCATGGAGACCGACGGCGGAGGCAACGGCGCCGGCGCCTGTCGCAACCCGAGCGACAACGGCGTGTGGTGGAACCTCGAGCCAGGCCGCATCGTCGTGACCTGGCACCGCGTGGGCTACTACCGCTGCCACACGGACAAGCGGATGAACTTTCAGCTCTTGCTCACGGACGCGAGCGTCTGTGGCGGAGAGCCGGGCGATTTCGACGTCGAGTTTCGCTACAACACCTGCGATTGGCACACGGGAGATCAGTCCGGAGGCGCGAGCGGGCTGTGCGCTCCGCCGCCGCCGCCGCCGTTGCCCGCGACGCGATGCGTTCCTGCGCAAGCGGGCTTCGACGCTGGAGACTCGCGCAATTTCGTCTCGATCATGAACTCGATGACGCCCGCGGTGGCCGCGACGTTGTGCCAGCGTTCGAACGTCGGGACGCCGGGCGTGTGGCGGTTTCAGATTCGTCGAGGCGCCGTGCTCTGTCCCGACGCCGGCCGCCCGTGCAGCACGGGAATGATGGGCGCATGCGGCGAAGGTCGCACCGCCTGCGAAGGCAACGGTCAGGTCTGTCACGTGATCAATCAACCGCGCGGCGAGGTGTGCGACGGCGTCGACAACGACTGCAACGGCACCGTCGATGACGGCGCGATGTGCCCCGGCGGAACGCGCTGCCTTCGCGGCGCCTGCATCAGCGCCTGCGTCGAAGGCGACTGCTTCGCGGGCTATTCGTGCGTGCGCGGCGAGTGCATCGAGAACGGGTGCGAGACGCTCGAGTGTCCGTCGGGCCAACGCTGCCGCGCGGGCCGCTGCGTGGGCGCGTGCGACGGCGTCGTGTGCCCGGTCGGGCAGATCTGCCGCGCGGGGCGCTGCTTCGATCCGTGCGTCGGCGTGAGCTGCGCGATGGGGCAGGTGTGCGAGCTGGGAGTGTGCGTTCCTTCGTGCGGGCGTTGTCGCTCGTGCGGGACGAACGAGACGTGCAACATGACCTCGGGCCGCTGCGTCGAGCAGGGGTGTCAGGACACCAACTGCACCGCGCCCGAGGTGTGCCGCGCCGGTCGTTGCGTGGGCAACTGCGAGGGCGTCGTGTGCCCTGCCGGCGAGCGCTGCAGCGACGGTCAGTGCGTCGCGAGCGGAAGCTCGGCGCCCGACGGCGGTCCCGCGCCCTCGAACGACGGCGGAGGCTCCAACGACGGCGGCGTGTCGACAATGGATGGTGGAGGCGGCGGGCTTCGGCCTCAGGGTGGCTGCGCGTGCCGCGCGAGCGTGGGCTCGACGTCCGCGCGATCCAACGCTGCGCTCGCGGCGCTGCTCTTCGCGAGCGCGGCGATGATCACTTCGCGACGTCGGACGCCTTCGCGCGCTGCGTGTCGTACTCGCCCGCGATCTTCTTGACGTCGATCCCCTTGAGCATCGCTTCGAGCACGGCGGGGAGCTTGTTCGGCGTGCACGCGAAGCTCGGGACCCCCACGTTCGCGATCTGTCTCGCCAGCGATTCGTCGTACGAGGGGACGCCCGAATCGCTGAGCGCGAGCAAGCACACCGCGCGCACGCCGGACTCGGTCATGCCCTTCAACCGCTCGACGAGCCTGCGCGCGTTGCCGCCCTCGTAGAGGTCGGTGATCAAGATGAACAGGGTTTTTCGCGGGTCTTTGACGAATCCTTGGCAGTAGGCGACGGCGCGGTCGATGTCCGTTCCGCCGCCGAGCTGAACGCCGAAGAGCATGTCCACTGGATCGCCGCACGCGTCCGTCAGGTCGACCACCTCGGTGTCGAACGCGATCACGTGCGTTTCGAGCGACGGAATCGTTGCGAAGATCGCGCCCATCACCGAGCCGTACACCACCGACTCGGCCATCGAGCCCGACTGATCCATGCACACGATCACGTTGTATTCTTTGCGTCGGTGCTGCCTCGCCCAGAAGAAGAACCGGTCGGGGATGATCGTGCGTCGGTCTGCGACGTAGTTCTTGAGGTTGCGTCGGATCGTGCGCTTCCAGTCGATGTTGGGCAGCGACGGCAAGGGCTGATGCCGTGATCGGTCGAGCGCTCCTCGCACGGCTCGCTCGATCGCGCTCTGCATGCGCTTCATGATCTCGTCGACCACGGCCTTCACGATCTGCCGCGCGGCGTCCTTCGCCTTCTCGGGGACCATGTTCTTCAGCGAGAGCAGCGTGCCGACCATCTCGACCGATGGGGTCACTTCGGCGAGCAATTCGGGCTCGAACAAGAGCACCTTGAGCTTCTCGTCGCGCTCGACGGCGTCCTTCTGGATCGTCACGACGATGTCTTTATCGAAGTACTTTCGTACGTCGCCGAGCCACTTCGCGACCGTTCCCTTTCCCGCGCCGAGGCCCGCGCCTCGCTTGCCGCTCGGCTGGCCGTCGTAGATGGCGCCGAGCGCGTCGTCCATCGCGCGCTGATCGCCGTCGAGCAAAGGTCCCTTCGAGCCTCCTGCGGCGCTGCGAAGCGTGTCTTCCGCGGACTTTCCGAGGACCAGGCGCCAGCGTTGATAGCGGTCGAACTGCGGAGGCGATTGCGATGAGTCGTCGGACACAGCGTCGAGAGCGTACCGCGTTCGCGCGCCGCCGAGTGCAGGCGCGATCCGCGTACGGACATTCACTGTCTCGCGATCGAGAGTGGTACCTTCGAAGCGAGGAGCGACGGGATGGCGAGCGGGCGCGAGGGCGAAACGCTGGTGGGAAAGTACCGTCTCGACAAGCGCCTCGGCGCCGGCGGCATGGGCGACGTGTACCGCGCAGAGAACACGGCGATCGGCAGGCGCGTCGCGATCAAGATCCTTCGCCAAGAGCTGCTCGATCAGCCGCAGGTCGTGCAGCGATTTCTGCGCGAGGCGAGGGCGGCCAACAAGGTGCGGCACCCGAACGTCGTCGACGTGCTCGACGTCGGCGAGGATCGCGACGGCGCGCCGTTCATCGTGCAAGAGCTGCTCGAAGGGCAGGACCTCGCGCAGCACTTCGAGGACTTCGGCGGAAGGATCTCTCCGCGCTCGGGCGTCGCGATCATGCTGCCGGTGATCGACGCCGTGGCGGCGGCGCACCGGGCGGGCGTCGTGCACCGAGACCTGAAGCCCGAGAACGTGTTTCTCGCGCAAATCGAGCGGCAGATCGTCCCCAAGGTGCTCGACTTTGGCATCTCGCGCGTGAGCGACGACAAGCACGAGCAGCGCCTCACCAGCACCAACATGGCCATGGGGACCCCGCTCTACATGGCGCCCGAGGCCATCAAGGGCCTGCGCTTCACCGACGCGCGAAGCGACGTGTGGTCGCTCGGCGTGATGCTCTACGAGATGCTCGCGGGCGCGCTCCCGTTCGTCGCGGACAATCAGATGTCGCTCTTTCTCGCGATTACGACGGAGGATCCTGCGCCGATCGCGCCGTCGGTGATGCCTCCGGAGCTCGCGAAGATCGTCTTGCGTTGCCTCGAGAAGGACCCCGCGCGACGCTACGTCGACGCGAGCGAGCTCGGCGCCGCGCTTCGAGGATTTCTCGAGCGCAACGGCGGCCTCGAAGGGCTCGCATCGAGCGCCGTCGGCGCCGCGCGGTACACCGACGCCAAGCCCGAGCCGAGAGCGACCGTGGCAGAGAGCGCCGCCGCTCGAGCGCCCAGCGCCAGCCGCGCGCGCGACGCCCAGACGAAGGCGGTGCGGTCCGCGAGCGCGGACGAGCGCGGCAAGACCGAGGCCGTCGCCGAGCCGAGCAAGCCCGTGACCGGCGATCTCGCGCCGCTCAAGCCGGCGGAGCCAGCGCCCGTCTCGCGGCCCAAGCCGCTGGTGTTCAAGCAGCCGAGCGAGGCGGCGCCGTCGCTTCCGCCGCCCGCGCAAGAGCGCGGCGCGAGGCCCACGTGGCTCATCGCGCCGGTCGTCACGGTCGTCTTGATATTGTGTGTTCCGATCCTCGCGGTGCCGCTGCTGCCGCTGTTTCGCGCGAAGATCGAGCTGCTCGCGATCGAGAGCCGCGTCGCGGTGGACGCGGTCGCGGCGGCGTCGCTGCTGCTCGCGTTTCTCTCGTGGCGATGGGCGTCGGGCGAGCAGCTTCGGTACATCGCGTGGGACTTGATCGCCGCGGCGTTCGCGTGGTGCGCGGTGTCGGTGGGGCTCTTCGCGCTGGCGCACCCGGCGTTGCTCGGCTCGATCAGCGCAGACGCGGTCAGCTTCGCCGCGGCTGGGTTGCTGCCGTGGGCGCTCGCGCTCGCTCCGCTGCTCATGGGGATCTACGGCGCTCGTCGCGGCGTCGATCGGCTCCGTCGCGGCTTGCTCGACCTCACGGACGCGCTCGTCTTCGGCGTCTCGATCGCGCTGTTCGTGATGGGCGTGCGATTCTGCTTCGACGCAGGAAAACCACGGCCCGAAACAGCTCCGCCCAGCGCCGATCCGCCCGCGGACGAGCGCGCGCCTGCCCGTCGTCGAGCCGAGCCGCTCGCGCCGATGGAGGCTCCTGCCGCGCGCCGCGCGCGCCTGCGTCGCTGAGCGAAGACGAATACAGGCCCACGTTTTCGAGTGGCGGTCACAGGTCGAGGTCGTCGAGCCCCTCGAGCTCGTCGTTGAGCGTGGCGAGCTCGGCCTCGTCGACCTTGGACTCGACCGCGCCAGTGATGGCCGTGGCGACCTCGCGCCCTCCGCCCCAGATCTCTGTGAGCAGCTCTGCGACGCGCCGCGCTTCGCCCACTTCGAAGGTGCCGAACGCGCGGCGAAGCCCCACGACGCTGCGTCGAAAGGCGTCGTGATCGAGCCCCTCGATGAACTCGGTCATGCTGCGCCACAAGAGCTTGCGCGAGAGCAGCGCCATGCGATTTCGCGAGGAGAGTCCCTCGAAATAGTGCCCGACCGCGTTGGGGTCGAGCCCCGGCGAGATGCGCAGCGCGATCCGTCGATCGAGCGCGGCGTCCGAGACCTTCGCGCGCTCGAGCAAGAGCGCGTTGGCGACGCCCGCGCAGTACCCGTGCGCCGCGTCGTCGTCGGCCACGGTGTCGAGCGCGCGCCACCAACGCTCGACGAGCCCCTCGTCGAACACCGCCGCCCCGTCGCTCTTGTCAGCGAAGGCGCTGGTGAGCGCGACCCACTGAAGGTCGCCCATCGCTTCGCCGACTTCGCGCGCCGCCGCGTCGTCGCCGCGCACCGCGGTCGGCAGCAGCAGCGTCGCGCGCAAGAACAGCTGCGAGACCAGCGGCTCGAGCGGGCCGAGGTCCACGCGTCGAACGCTCCCGTAGCTCGTCAGGTCGCTCAGCCTGCGCACCGCGGCGGCGATCGACGCGAACGAGCCGTCCTCGACGCCGAGCTCGCGCACGCGCGTGACGGCGGCGTTCATCGCGTCTTGCAGCTCGCACTGCATCGCGACGAGCGCGCTCTGCGCGGCCTCGCCGACCGATGCGCACGAGGCGAGCCGCTCTTGCAGCGCGCGGACGGCGGCGATCTCGATGGTGTCTCCGCGCAGCGCGCCCTCGACGAGCGAGATCTCGCAGTCCGGCGTCCACTGCGCGCTCCACGACTCTTTGAAGGTGCTCTGTCGTCGCGACCACCGCCGCGGCTGTCCTGCGTCGAGCTCGGCGTCCAGGTCCACGTCGCTGCCCGAGTACTCGAGGCGCGCGAACGGGACGCCGAGCGCGCTCAGCCGATGCAAAAAGATCGAGACGTTGCGGTCGCGCAGCGCGCTTGCGGCGCTCGCGGCGCGGCGGTCTTCGCGCAGGTCGAGCGCCTCGTGCTTTCCGTCCTTGGCCCGGCCCTTCACGGGCTGACGCTTGTCCTTGAGGTAGTCGTCGAGCCGCAGGTCCTTCACGAGGCGATAGAAGTCGTCTTGAATACTGGTGCGCGCCACGCCGGGCGCGACGCTCCCGATCTCGTCGCCCACGACGACCTCGGTCGCGCACGCATCGAGCAGCGGCTGATCGCCGTACGCGAGGCACGTGAGGGCGCCGTCGAGCAGGTCGCGCAGCGTGGGGGCGTGGGACTGCTCGTTCATCGCGGCGAGCGCGCGGGCGAGGCGGGCGGCCTCGATGACCTCGGCGCTCGAGCGCACGTTGCCTCGCGCGCGAAGTCGTCCAGCGATCGCCGAGAGCACTCGGTATCCGACGTGCTGCGGTCGCGCGGCGCGCCACTGATCGAAGAGGATTTGATAGTAGGCCGGAGCGTTGTTTCCAGCGCCGTAGCCGGACTGCGCCGAGAGCCTCGGGTAGCTGTACGGCATGATGGTGTGCGTGCACGGCGAGCGCGGGAGCCTGGCGAGCTCGGCGTCGGTCATCGCGTGCTCTTCTGCGGTCAGGACCGGCGCGTGGTAGGCGCCGCACACGACCACGATTTTGTCTGGCGCGTGGCCCTCTGCGATGACCTCGCGCAGCACCCTGCGCATGTACGCCTCGCGCGTGAGCGTCTCGCGCTCGCGTCGCTTGGAGTCCTTGCGCAGCGCGCGCAGCTGCGCGCCGAACTCGTGGATGGCCTCGCGGTAGGCGTCGGGCTCGGGGTTGTGCTCGAAGTGCCGCTCCCACCAGGTGTCGTGGTCGGGCTCGCCGGTGAGCGTGGCGATCGCGGTGTAGGGGTCGTCGAGGTAGGCCTGCGTGTCCGAGCGCGGCGCGGAGCGCTCTTGGTCCTCGTCGTCTTGCGGGGCGTTGTCCGCGAGAAACACCTCCGCGGGCAGGTCCATGAAGCGCACGAGCGCCTTGCGCGCGAGGCCCTTGGTGATCGCGATCCACTCAGGCGAGTACGCGGCGAGCGGATACAAGATCGAGCGCACGGGCCGCGCTTGCGTGAAGGACAAGATCGCGAGCGGCGGCTTGCTCTTTTTGTGCGCGAGCAGCGGAATCATCGCGTCCGCGTCGGCGGGCCCCTCGATCACCACCGCCGTCGGCTGGACCTCGTCGATGAACTTCTCGAGCTGCAGCGCTCCCATCGGCGAGAGGTGACGAACGCCGAAGATGCGCCCGAGCGGACCGGCGCTCGCCGCAGCGCTCGCGGGCGCTTTGCTCTTTTCGCTCTTGGACGAGGGCTCTTTCTTGCTCGCCTTCGAGCCGGCGCTCGCGCGCGCAGCGTCCTCGGATTTCGCGGGCGAAGCGCCCTTTTTGCTGGTGGCCATCGTCCGGCTCAGACCAGCTCTTTGCAGGCCTTGTAGAACTCGGCCCACTCGGCGCCGCGCTTCTTCACGATGCCCTCGAGGTACTCGACGAAGACCGCTTCGTCCTTGGTGTCCTCCTTCACGATGGCGCCGATGACCGAGGCGGCGATGTCGCGATCGACGATCTTTCCGCTGCCGAAATGACCGGCGAGGGACATCGCGTTGCCGAGGACCGAGATCGCCTCGGCCGTCGAGAGCACGCCCGTCGGGGACTTGAGCTTCTGCTTTCCGTCGAGCGTCTTGCCGTTTCTGAGCTCTTGAAAGACCTGCACCACGCGCCGCACCGCTTCTTTCGACGGAGGCGCCGACGGAAGCTCGAGCGCGTGCCCGATTTCTTTCACGCGCTTCTCGACGATCGCCACCTCGGTCTCGAGGTCCGATGGAACCGGGAGCACCACGATGTTGAAGCGCCGCTTGAGCGCCGAGGACATCTCGTTGACGCCGCGATCGCGGGTGTTCGCCGTTCCGATCACGTTGAAGCCCTTGCGCGCTTGCACGTGCAACCCGAGCTCAGGCACCGAGAGCACCTTCTCGCTGAGCACCGTGATCAGCGCGTCCTGCACCTCGCTCGGCGTGCGCGTGATCTCTTCGAAGCGGACGATCCGCCCGTTCTCCATCGCGCGGTAGACGGGCGAGGGGACCAGGGCCTTTTGCGTGGGGCCTTCGGCGAGCAAGAGCGCGTAGTTCCACGAGTAGCGGATCTGCTCTTCCGTGGTGCCCGCCGTGCCCTGCACGAGCAGCTGCGAGTCGCCCGTGATCGCCGCGCACAAGTGCTCGCTCAGCCAGCTCTTCGCCGTCCCCGGCTCGCCGATCAAGAGCAGCGCTCGGTCTGTGGCCAGCGTCGCGATCGCGATCTGCACGAGCCGCGGCGCGCCCAAGTACTTCGGCGAAATCGTCGTGCCCGCGATCTCTCCGCCGAGGATGTACGTCTCCACCGCGCGCGGAGACAGCCTCCACCCAGTGGGCTTCGCGTGCTTGTCCGCCTTCTCGAGCGCGGCGAGCTCCGCCGCGTACAGCCGCTCAGCGGGCTCGCGGAGGACGGCGTTGCTCGGTGTGTTCGTGCTGCTCTCTTTGGCCATGACTGCGTCAGTCTCCAGCGTCTCTGTGTTGAATGTCGCTCACGAATTCAAGTGTCGCGGCGCTCAGCGCGCGCGCTCGAGGTGCAGCGCGACGTTGTCGAGGTTGTTCAGGTACCACTCGCGGCGGCCCTTGCTCTTGCTGCGCTTGTCGATCTCCGCGACGAACGCGCGCAGCGGCGCGGCGGTGCTCGGGTCGTCGAACGCGCGCAGCACGTCGGCGATGCCGCTCGCATAGCGGCGCACCGCGGTGACGCTGCCGTAGACCTTCTTGTCAGCCATCAGCTCGAGCACCAGCGCCAGCGAGCGCGGGTCCTTCAGCGCGGCCATCTGCTCGAGCGCGTAGTTCGAGTTGGCCGGCTCGTGCACGAGCTTCGCGAGCTCGTCGAACAGCCCAGGGTGCTTGAGCGCCGCGAGGATCTGCGTCGCGGTCCATCGCGTGGTCTTCTCGAAGAACGCGGCGAAGATCACCGCTCCCCACCGCGGGTCCAGGTCCTTGAAGACCATGTTTCCGTCGTCGTCGTACTCGCAGAGGCTCTCGATGTGGTCGAGGATCGAGGCGGCGATGTACGCGCTCTTTTTGTCCTTGAGCTTCTTCGGGTCGAAGTACGGCTTCGCGCGCTCGACGGCCTTCTCTTTGTCCGCCATGAGCATCGTGACCGCGATCTCGCGCTCGCGGTAGTTCTTCGTCTCGATGCCCTTCATGATCTCTTTGCGAATGTCGTCGCGCGTGGTCTTCGCGAGCGCTTCGCCAGCGGCGTACTTCAGATCGAGGTAGGTGGCCTTCTTCCAAGTCTCGAAGAGCAGGTCCTCGCCTTGCGCGGTGAAATGCTGCCCGAGCAGGCCCGCGAGCGCCTCGGCGAGGTTCGCCTTCTCGTAGTGCTCGCGCATCCGCTTCTCTTCTTCTTTTTTCGCCGCCTTCGCGGCAGAGCCCGTGACCGCCTTCGCGCCCTTCTTCGCCTTGGGGGACTTGTACTCCGTGATCGAGCGGAGCTCGGGCGTGAAGAGCGCCTCGAGCCGAGCGCTGAGCTTGTCGTGCTTGAACGCGTTGAGCGCGCTGATCACAGACCAGCGCGAATCCCCGCGGCTCACGAGCAAGTGCAGCAGCGCCTCGAGCGCCTCGTCGTTGTTGTGGGCCTCGCCCAAGATCGCCGTCGCGGCGTTGACGACGTCGTCGGCTTTGTCTTTGATCCCGCGGTCGAGCGCGACGCGAAGGGCCCGCTCGGGGTCGAGCTTGTTCCACAGCGTCAGCGCCTCGCAGCGCACCTCGGGGCTGCCGTCGTTGAACGAGCTTTCGACCAGCGGGAGCGCCGCCCTTCCACGGACCTCGACGATGATCGTGAGACGCGTGGTGTCCCCGTAGCCGCCCTTCGGGTCGAACTCGCGCTCGATCGCGCGGACCGCTTCTTCGCCGTAGGACTTCACGACCTTCACGACGATCTCGTCATCGATCCCGCCGCCGACCAGGTTCGGAACGAGCCTCGCGAACCGCAGGTCCACTACGCCGTTCTCGTTGAGCGCGGTCTCGAGCACGTTCTCGGGTTCGTCGGACGTGCCCGTGAGCGCCTTGAAGATCTTGTCCGCTGCGATGCTGCCGAGCGGGCTGTCCATCGGCTCGCGGGCTTCGATCGCGCTCAACGCTCCTGCGCCGTCCGCGGGCTTCGCTTGCGCTCCGCGGATCTGCGCGCTCATCGCCGCGAGGTTGAGCAGCTCGCTCGCGCTCTTGCGCCCCGCGGCAGCGGTGAGCGCCTCGAGCTGAGAAGAGACCTTGGCGAGCGCTGGCGCCTTGGCGGCCAGCTCTTTGAGCGCTCCTTTGCGCTCGTTGAGGCCCTCGTCCGCGGCGGCGAGCGAGGCGCCCGCGACCAGCAATCGAGTGACGTCGGCGTCGAGATCGCGAAGAACTTCTTTAGCCATAGGATTACCGCTCCTCTCCGATCACAGACCCAAACGAACGTGGCGATCGCCCGCGAACAGCGCGAGCGGCTGGCCGTAGATCAAGCGCTCTTTCGCGTCGAACCACAGCCGCACTGCGGTCGGCCCCGCGCCGAACGCTCCCGCTGCGTGCAGAAAGTTCTCGAGCGTCGCGAAGCTCCACGGCGCGTCGCGCACCACGATCCGCGCGCCCGCTCCGTCCTCGATCACCACGCTCTCTCCCACGCGGCCGATCTTCTTCACGTCGAGCAAGAGCACCGCCTCGAGCGGCGAGAGCGGGTGCTTCAGCTGCTCGCGAAAGAGCTTCACCGCGGCGTCGAAGGGCCTGGCCAACGAGCGCAGCCTCTCGACGGTCTCGCTCGTGCGGGGCGCCTCCGAGAGCGCGCCGCTCTTTTCGTCCCATCGCACGCGGCGATTGACGACGTCGCCCGGGTAGAGCGCGGCCTCTTTCACCGACAACACGTTGTGTCGCGACTGTCGCAGGCTCGCCGCTGCTTGCCTCAGCGCGACGTACGGAAGCCCCGTCCACTCCATGTGCACCGAGCCGTCGGCCAGGTCGAGCAGGTATCCCTTGTGCGCGAGGATCTCGAGCACCTTGTCGTCGCTCTTCTCGTGGGCGAGCTCGACGAACGTGCGGTCTTTGATCCAGTACCCGCGCTCTTGCAGCTCAGCGAGCTTCCACGCGCGGCCGAGCAGCGACTCCATCTGCGCGTCGGACTCGGACTGCGTGTCGCCTTCTTCGAGCTTTCCCTCGAGGACCTTGCGGCCCTTGCGGACGGCGACCCACAGCCGCGTCACCGTGAGCGCGAGCCGCGCGTGCCGCTGCGCGAGCAGGTCGCTCGCTCCTCGGTCTTCTCCCGCTTCCTCGGGTTCTGCTGCGCCCTTCTTGGCCTTCTTTCGCGCGGCGCTCTTCTTGGGCTTCTCTTCTGCAGTGCTCGTCGCCGCGTCGATGAGCTGCTTGAGCAGCCCGTGCGCGCCGCGAAGGTCTGCGTCGTTCATCCGTCGCGCCTGGTCGTCGATGGCCTTCACGCTCTTGGCGCTGAGCCCGCCGAGGCCGCTCGAGACGAGGTCGAGCACGAACTTCTCGAGCACGTCGAGCGCCTCGCGCTGCATCTCGGTCTTCTTCGCCGCGGCGGCCTTCTTCGTCGCTTCGGCTTTGGCCTCGCGCGCCGCTTTTTTCTCCGGCGATTCTTCCTTCGGCGCGGACTTGGGGCTCTCGGCCGACCCGCCGCGCGCGACGTACTTCTCTCGCTTCTCGAGGAGGTCTTTGGGCGCCTCTTTCTCGCTGAAGGACTTGCCGTCGACGAAGGCCACCATGAGCGCCATCACGTGTTTGCACGGGTGCAGCCGCGAAGGGCACGAGCAGCGCATCACGGGGCGCTCGGGGTTGGCCGCGAGGTCGACCGATGCGCTGTACGGCTCTTTCGCAGAGCCCTTGATCGCGCCCCACAAGAGCGATCCGTCCGAGGTCTTCTGCGGCTTGCTGACCTTGCCTCCGCGCACGATCGAGCGCGCGTCCGAGAGAACGTCGGGCTTGGGCGCGAGCGCGTCGAGCATTGCCCCCGTCAGTTCGATGGCCATGTGCGATGTCCTTCTGCTCTGCCGTTGATTGCGCAGAGTCGCCGGGAGGATAACGCTGAACACCGCGGAAGTGACCAGCGCGTAGTGACATACTGTGTCACTCGCGAGCGGGCGCGAATCGGCGCTGGACGATCGAGGCTGCGAGCCTAGAGTCCAGCGCTCGATGGACATCCTGATTCGATACTGCGTGGCCTGAAACTACAGGCCGAGGGCCGCGAGTCTCGCGGCCGCGATCGAGAAGCAAGTGGGCGTGCAACCCGTGCTCGAGAAGGGCGGCGGCGGCGTGTTCGACGTGATCGTCGACGGCAAGCTGCTGTTCTCGAAGCACACAGCCGGGAGATTTCCGCAGGAGAGCGAGATCCTCGATCAGCTGCCAGATCCAGAGAACGACTGACGCGCTCGGCGAGGGGCTACGCGCTCGCGCGGCGCGAGGGATTCCACGGTGAGTTCGCGTCGGTGCGGCCGTCGATCACGTGCGCGCGGACGCGCTCGGCGGTGGCGGGCGCGAGGAGGATTCCGCTGCGGTGATGGCCGGTGGCGAGGGTGAGGTTGGCGATGCCGGCGTCACCCACGAGCGCTGCGCCGTCCGACGAGAACGGCCTGAAGTTGGACCACGTTCGGTTGACCTTCGCGTCGGCGAGCGACGGAGCCAGCCCTGTGATCGTCCCGAGGATCTTCGCGAGCCCGCCGACGGTGACGTCCCGTTGAAAGCCCACGAACTCGAGCGTGCTGCCGCACAAAACCCGTCCATCGGGCCGCGGAACCGCGTATCCGCCGCGCCCAAACACGATGCTCTTGAACGGCGGCGTGCGCAGCGAGAGCTCGACGATCTGACCGCGCGCGGGCTTGACGGCGCTCGAGGCGACGGTGGCGTTTTGGACGAGCGAGCTCCACGCGCCTGCGGCGATCACGACGTGGCCGGCGTCGATGCGGCCGTCTTCGACCTCGACGCCGCGCGCGACACCGTTGTCGATGACGACCGAGCGAACGGTGGTTCCCGCGCGAAAGGTGGCTCCGGCGCGCTCGGCGGCCTGCGCGATGGCGGACACGAGGGTGGGCGGGTCGACTTGTCCGTCGTCCGGCAGCGCGATGGCGCCGGCGAAACCAGCGTTGAGCTGCGGCTCGATCGAGCGCAGGGCCGCGGCTTCGACGCGCTCGACGCGGTGTCCCTTCGCGCGTTGCCAGGCAAACGTGCGCTCGAGCTCATCGAGGGCTTGTTCGGTCTCGGCGACTTCGATGACGCCGCAGCGACGAAAGCCGACGTCGATCCCGACGCGCTCGCGAAGCTCAGCGGCGAGGGCGACGTACCGCTCGCGGGACTCGACGGAGATGTCGAACAGCGGTCCGTCGGTCTTCGACTCGCTCTGTCCCGCGAGGATGCCCGCCGCTGCGCTCGACGCCTCCGCGCCCGGAACGGCTTTTTCGAGCACCAAGACGCGCCTGCCCTCGTCGGCCAGACGCAGCGCCGACAAGCTGCCCATCAAGCCCCCGCCGACAATCACCACATCGAATCCGCCCGACGATTGGCCGCTCATTGCAACTTCTCCGTTCGTTGAGCCTGCGGCTCGGGACGCTGGTAGCACGAACGGGCGAAGTTCGATCCCGCAACGACTGCGGCGAAGCGGCATCGGAACCGCCAAGAGAGAGTTCAACACCGTGGATATTCTCACGACACGTCAGGTGGCCGAGTTGCTCGCCGTCAGCGAAGCGACCGTCAAGCGTTGGGCCGACGCGGGAACGCTCCTGTGCTTTCGCACTCCGGGCGGTCATCGAAAGTTTCGCAACGCCGACATCGCCGACTTTCGAAAGCGCCACCAGTACGAGATCGAGAAGCTCTCGACCGACGGCGGCGCCGAGGACTACGTCGGGCAGTTTCGTAGCCTCGCGCTCTCGGGCGACGCCGATCGCCTGGTGACCCTCATCGCGCAGCTGCGCATGAAGGGCCTGACGCTCGCGGCGGTCTTCGACACCGTCGCGACGCCGGCGCTCGTCGACATCGGAGAGCGTTGGGCGCGCGGCGCTGTGAGCGTCGCGCAAGAGCACCTCGCGGCGCAGACCGTGATCGACGCGCTCGCTCGCGTGCGCGCGCTCATCGAGGTGCCTGCCACGCGCGGCCGGATCCTCTTTGCCGCGCCGGGCGAGGAGCAGCACGACATCGCCCTGCGAATGATCTCGGTGATCGCGTCGGGCATGGGCTACTCGTCGATGATGCTCGGGGCGCGCTGCCCCATCGGCGATCTCGCGCTGATGGTCGCCGCCGAGCGGCCGAGCGCGGTGGTGCTCTCGTTTTCGGTCATTCATCCGTTCGAGGGCGTGCGCGAGGCGATCCAGCAGATCTCGCTGGCGACGCGCGGCGTCGGCGCTCGGCTGTTTGTTGGCGGCGAAGGCGCGGCGAGGTTCGAGCCGTTGCCGCAGGGCGTGCTCAAGACCCACACGCTGTCCGAGCTCGCGACGGCGTTCGGAGATCTTCCCTCGGGTCGGTGAAAGAGGGGAGGGTTGCCTTTCAGCGTAACCGCCGTAGAGTCCCCGAAGTACTGAAGCACGGTAGTACAAGCGTCGGGGCCTTTCCGACGCGGCGATCTCCTCACGGAGAGGGTTGCGACCCGTACCGATCGATCCGCGAATCATCGCTGCTCCATCGGAAGACGGAACTCCTTCGGACCCAACCATCACTCACTCCCCGATTGCGAATCGCCCATGCGATCCGCGGAGGACGAACTTCAGATGACACTCAGCTCCAACCCCGAGCTCATCGTCGCAGCGCAGACGCCGCTTCCCACGCGGCACGGACAGTTCAACGTCTTTGTGTTTCGCGCCGCTCACGAACCTGAAGGGCTCGAGCACGTCGCGATCGTCTCGGGCTCGGTGAACGGCGCCGAGGACGTCCCCGTTCGAATGCACTCCGAGTGCTTGACCAGCGAAGTGTTGGGCTCGCTCAAGTGCGATTGCCGCGAGCAGCTCGAAGCTGCGCTCGCCCGCATCGCGCGCAACGGCCGCGGCGTGGTGCTCTATCTCCGCCAAGAGGGGCGCGGCATTGGGCTCACCAACAAGATCCGCGCGTACGCGTTGCAGGCGCAGGGCGTGGACACGGTCGACGCCAATCGCGAGCTCGGGCTGCCCGACGATTCGCGTACGTACGACCAGAGCGCGGCGATGCTGCGCTGGCTCGGCGTGCGCTCGGTGCGCTTGATGACCAACAACCCCGAGAAAGAGCAGGCGCTTCGCACGCTCGGCGTCGAGGTCCGCGGGCGGATCCCAGTGCTGATTCGCCCCAACCCGCACTCGCTGGCGTACCTCGAGACCAAGCGCGACCGGATGCAGCACAAGCTTCCCGTGCAGCTCGCCGCCGTCGGAACCGACGACGCCGAGTGATTCTCCCGCCCGTTTGAATATTCGCCCCCAAATTCAAACGAGCTGACCTGGCTTCGAGCGCTGCGCGAGCGTGAAGCGTCGATCGCCCAATCAGGGGTAGCGAGCGGCGAACCCACCGCCGTGCGGCGGCATCGGGATCGGGGGCTGGGGGACCGGGATCGCGTGCGCCGCCATCGAGGGCTCGCGCACCGGCTGCGGCGTGGGAATCCCGCGCACTTCGCGGCCCACGCGCTCGCTCTCATCGTGGGTGTTGATCGCGACGGCGTCGTTGGTGCGCGCCACGGTCGATCCCTGCGTGCCGACCGCGCGGCCGTGACCGGTGATCCCCGCCATGGCGACGGTGTTCGACGCCGTCGAGGCACAACCCGTGAGCGAAGCCAGAACCGTCAACAACAACGCGATGCGCTTCATGACTCCGAAGTGTCACCTGGGTCGGTCCCCTTCGCAAGTCCGTACTCCCTCACGAGCTGCGAGAGGCGCGGGCGCTTCATGCCGAGGAGGGTGGCGGCGCGGGTGATGTTTCCTCCGGCTTCGGCGAGGGCCTTCTGAATGCAGCCTTTTTCGAGCTCTTTGCGCATCTCGAAGAGCGGGACGCCCCCGCCTCGGATGCGCTCGTACACGACGTCCACTTCGCTGCGGTCGCCGAGCGCAGGGGGCGCGATCGAGGGAGACGAGCTTCGCTCGACCAACCGCGGCTCGAACTGTGGAAGCTCGATGTCGTCCGGCTGAATCTCATCGGCTTCGGACATCACCAGCGCGTTGCGGATCTTGCTGTACAGCTCGCGCACGTTGCCCGGCCAGTGGTACTCGCAGAGTCGTCGCAGCGCCGCGGCAGAAAGGCGCTTGTGCTCGAGCCCGCTCTGCTGCGCCTCGAGCTCGACGAAGTGCGTCGCGAGCAGCGGGACGTCTTCGATGCGCTCGCGCAGCGGCGCGATGCGGACGGTGATGTCCGCGAGTCGGTAGTACAAATCCTCGCGAAACGCCCCAGCGCGCATGGCCTCTTCGAGGTTCTTGTTCGTCGCGGCGATCACGCGAACATCCACGCGGATGGGGGTGTTGCCGCCGACGCGCTCGAACGTGTGCTCTTGCAGCACACGAAGCAGGGCGCTCTGCATCGCCGGCGAAATATCACCGATTTCGTCGAGGAAGATCGTCCCGCCGTCGGCCGCTTCGAAGCGTCCCTTGCGTCGCCCGTGCGCGCCTGTGTACGCGCCGCGCTCGTGGCCGAACAGCTCGCTGAGGAGCACGCCCTCGCCGATCGCGGCGCAGTTCACTTTGATCATCGGGCCCGATCGCCGGCGCGATGCGCGGTGGATCGCCTCGGCGACGCGCTCTTTTCCGGTCCCGGTTTCGCCGCGCAGCAGCACGGTCGTGTCCGCGGGCCCCACGCGCGCGATGAGCCTGCGCAGCGAGTTCATCACCGCGCTCTCGCCGACGAGTCCGCTGCGCTCGGCGCCGGTCTGCGCGGGCCGCTCGTTGGGCGCCGGAGCCTTGAGCGCCCGTGACTCGGCCGCCGCCAAATCGAGTCGCGCCGCGAGTCGCTGCAGCCCTGCCTTCGCCAGCGTCGCGTCGTAAGACACCCGCAGCGATTCTCCCACGCGCGCGAGCAGCTCGCTCTTGCGTCGCTCGGCGTCCGCCGCGTGCGCCCTCGCCCGCTCGATCTCCGAGCGATCCAGCGCTGAAAGCCCGCACAACACATGGGCCCGCAGCTCGAGGTCCGCGTCGCCCGTTCGCTCGGCGAGCTCGAGCGCGCGCTCGGCGAGCTCTTGCGAGTCGCGTCCTTCGGCCCGCGCGAGATCGCAGCTCACCTGCGCGCGCTCGGCGATCACGCGCAGCCCCGAGCGCTCTTCGTCATCCGGGATCACGTCGAGCGCTTGCTGCGCGCGCAGGGTGTCTCCTTCGCTCAGCGCCGCGCGGGCCAAGAGCAGGTGCGCCTCGGATCCGCGCGCAAATTCACCGGTCGAAGCGAACATCGAGAGCGCCTCTTGCAGCGCGCTGCGCGCGGCGTCGATGTGCCCGTCAGCCAGGTCGATCTGCCCCCGCAAGAGCAGCCCTTCTGCCACCAGGCCCCTCGCGAGCCCGCGCCCGACCTGCGCCGCGTAGTCGCACAATCGTCGCGCGCGGCTCGTCTCGCCGACCTGCACGTAGAGCTCGCCGAGGTTGTTCGCGACGCGCGCGAGAAACTGCCGGTGGCCGACGCGAATCAGGATTCCGAGCGCTTCTTGGTAGAGCGCGAGCGCGTCGCCGAACCTGCCGCGCAGGTGCGCGAGGACGGCCTCGTTCTCTTTGAGCACCCCGCGCATCATCATCGTTCCGCCGCGCGCCGCGATGGACCGCGCCGCTTCGAAGTGCCTCGCCGCGTCGTCGAGGTCTCCGCGACGAACGGCGATCACCCCGAGGTTGATCACCCCGCGCAACACCTCGGACGTCGCGCCTCGCGTGCGTGCGCGGGCGATGTGCTCTTGCGACCAATCCCACGCGCGGTCGAGCTCGCCGCGCCAGAGGTACACCTTGGTGAGGGTGTTGCGCGCTTGCGTGTGGACCGCCGCTTCTTCGCGCGATTTGGCCAGGGCTTCGTGCGCGAACCGCTCGGCTTCGCTCAGCTCGCCGCGCTGAAAGAAATACTCCGCCGACACCGCTGCGATCGCCGCGCGCTCATCGTCGCTGTGCCCTTCGACCGTGGCCCGCGCTCGCTCGAGCGCGCTCTCGCAGGCGTCCAGGTCGCCGACCGCGAGCGCGAGCTCTGCGGCGATCCGCGAGAGCATGGGGTTGTCCGCCTCGAACGAGCGCGCTTTTTCGACGAGCGCGCGCGCCTCGCTGTGCATCCCCGCGCCGCGCGCCGCCTGTGCTGCGATCGGAGCGAGCTTCGCGAGCATCGCTCCGTCGGCGTCCTGCGCGGCTTCGAGCACCACGCGCATCGCCGTCGCCGGGGCGTGCCTGCGCAACAACGTCTGCGCGATCTCCGTCGCGCGGTTGGCCGCGCCGCGCGCGGTGCGACCGCGAAGCAAGTGCGCGAGCCACTCTTCGGGGGCGACCTTGCCCCACTCGATGAACACTTCTCCGAGCCGCTGTTCGAGCGCGCGTCGCTCGTCGTCGCTGAGCAGCGTCGTGGCGGCGATCCCGTCGTCGCGCAGCTCGAGTCCGAGCACGACGTCGCCCACGGTCGCGTCGAGGTTGCGCCAGATCATCCTCGCGTCGACGAGCCCGGGGACCGCGCGCGCCGCGGTCGTCGCGTCCACGCCCGCCGCGCTCGCCAGGACGTGCACCGGGAGCGGACGACCAGCGGCCGCGAGGGCCGCGAGCAACGTGCGCTGCACGGAGCCGAGCTGCGCCACGCGCGAGGTCGCCTCCGCTGCTCGCGACGTGGCAGGGCGATCGACCTGCGCGAGGATCGCGTCCGGAGCGCCGCCGGTCGAAGCGAGCATTCGCTGCAAAAATGCCTCGTCGTTGACGAGCTTGCGGACGCCCTCGAGGTCCAGTCCGTCCAGCGTCACGACGCTCGAGCGAGGGTGCTCGGACAGCTCGCCGATCTCTTCGCTGCGAACAGCGGCGACGATGAGCGCTGCGGGCGCGCCGGGCGTGGGCTCTCCCGCGGGGCCGGCGCCGTCGAGCATCGTTCGAAGGAGGGCGCGCGATGACTCGTCGACCTGAGAAAAGCCACGGAGAAGCACGAGCACCGGTCGCACGCGCCCGACCGCCGCGAGCAGGCGAGAGAGCGCCCCGGCGAAGTGCAGCGCGCCTTCGTCGTCTTCTTCGCGCTCTTTGGGGGCGCGGCCCGAGATGAGCGGCGCGAGCGCGTCGACGTCGCCCGGCGCGAGCTGCTCGTGCTCTCCGCGCGCCCTGAGAAACGCGAGCGCTTGCGCGGCCACCGCGGTCCACGGAGCAAAGGCTGAGTGCCGCACGCAATAGCCCTCGAGCACGGCGAAGCCCGCGAGGCGCGAGCGTTCGCGCAGCTCGGCCAGGAGCGTGGACTTGCCGATGCCGGCGGGCCCGGCCACGAGGACGAGGCCGGTTCCGTTCGCGCCTGTCGATTCGAGACGAGAGGTGATGAAGGCGAGCTCGCGCTCGCGCCCGACGCAGTTGGCCATCGTGTTCGCGGTCTCTCCCCTCCGTGAATCCAATGCTGCGAAGAGGCGCCGAGAGCTTACCTCGCTCGATGCCGTTGCACAGCGCGCGTGAAGCGCCGCGCGTGAGATCGCCCATTGACGGGCAGACGAGCCGTGCTCATTCGATGCGGCCCGTGCTCGGTGGGGTTGTGTTCGCTCGATGAGCGACCGCGTCGATCGAGCAGCGCACCGCGGGCGCCCGTCGCGCTCGCGCGCCGCGGCGAGCGACCTCGGGTCGCGATCGCGCGCGGCCGATGCATTCAGAGTCCTATCGCGCGGGCCGCTCTTCGGCGTCTCGCGCGGCCGAGCATTGCCATGATGCGTGAACCGTGGCGTCACGCGCCGCACTTTGCGAGCGCGGTGATGGCGGGAGCGTTCGCGGCGGGGCAGCGGTTCACCGCGCGCAGCGCGCGGCGAAGCCTGCATCGCGAGGGCGTGTGCGCGCCGAGCTTCGCGCGTCGAGCGGCGGTCCAAGCGCCGTCTTCTCCCGCGCGTTCGCAGCTCGATCGCGGCGCGTCCACGCCGAAGAACGCAGAGGAGCAACCCATGAACACCCAGCGAAACAACACGCAGACCGTGCTGCTCGCGCTCCGGTCGGCGCGGCCCTGGTACGAGGGGCCGTGGCCCAAGGCGCACGAGGTCGACGCCGTCGTTCGTCGAGCCCGAAAGGCGCTCGTCGAGGCCCGCAACGCGCTCACGAAAGAGCGCGCGCACCCCACGGTCGTGGTGGCGGTGTTCGACCAGGTCTCGCACGCGCTCTCGCGCTTCGCTGTCCCCACGGCGAACGGCGCGCAGATCGTGAAGGAGCTGGCCATCAACGCCACGCGCGCGAGCAGCGCCGTCGCGCTCGACGAGCAGCCCCGATCGAAGGCGATCGCGACGCTCATCGAAGACGCCGCGTGCGTTTTGGTCGACGTCGCGGCGAGCGCAGAGCCCTCGGAGGGCCACGCGCAACAGTGGGCGCTCAACGTCGCGGCAGAGCTCGTTCGAGCTGCGAAATCAGCGACGGATCACGCCGTCGATCCCGAGGCACAAGCACCGAAGTCACCTCGCGCGGACGCCTCGCCCCTCAAGGCTGCGCCTGTCGCGAACAAGTTGGAGGATCCCGTGGTGAAGCAAAACTCTCCGTTGATCGACACGCTCAAGACCGACGCGACCGACGCGGCATGGCGCACCGCGGGCTCGCAGTTCGTGAAGCTCACGCGCGAGCCGCTGGTGGGGCTGCTCACGCGGCACCTCGCGCCGGGCGACGACGCGTTTCGCGCGAAGGTGGCGGCGTTTCTCGAGACCGAGCTCGGCGCGGCGTTGGTGGCGTCGATGCTCGCTGCGGCGCTCTCGGCGATGCCGGCGACGGCGGGAGACGTTCCGCAGAAGCTCGCGCGCGAGCTGCGTGTGCGGGCGATGGCGGATGCAGGCGATGTGATGGCGGACTTGCTGATGGGGCCGCTGCGGCAGGTCATCGCGCTCTACCTGCAGGACCCTGCGGGTGTGGCGCCGACGATCGCTTCGCTCCCCGAAGGGTCGGTGGAGTCGCTGGACGACACGCACGTCCGCGAACGCCACGCCGTCACTCGCTGATGATCTTTCAGTGGTGCAATGGTGGGTCATTCACCAGTGAAAGATCCGCGCGCGGGGTGATCGAAAAAACGCTTTGATTTCGTGGCCAGCATCGTTGGCACGAGTCGTGAGTTATTGTCGCCTGCGCCGGTCAGCCGAGGCGGTCCCCCCCCACGCCATCCTGACCGGCGTTTTTCATTTCTCCCCGTGCCGTTGGCGCTCACGGCCCCGCGGCGCGGCGGCTCAACGCGAGCAGCCGAAGATCGGTCGCGGACGGCTCGTGCTCGGCGGGCGTGGGATCTCCACCGGCGGAACGACGACGACCCTCGGCTGCGCCGCGGACTCTGCACAGCGAATGCGGCGAAACACGACGGGCTCGTTCACTGCAGAGCCTCCGTCGTTGTTGACCGATTGAAACTCTTGGATCGCGACGTTGATCGTGCCCGTGAAGTGGTCGGGGTTGTAGGCGACGCGCGTTCCGGGAGGCTGGCAAAACACACGCGAAGTACGCCAGTCGTTGCCGCCAAACGAGAGGTCGAGGCCGTTGATCGTGCCCGTCGCGTTTTGCACGACCTCCGCGGCGAGGTGCGGGCGCGAGCAGTCGGTCTGCGGAGTGCTGTGCGAGTACCACCCGTTCCAGAAGTGCACGCGCACTTCGCCGACGAGCGCGGTGCTTCCAGCGCTCGCGCGACGGATCGTGAGCTCGTAGCGCTGCCACGAGCGCGAGCGTTGATTGTATTGCTGGCCGAGCCACGTCCCTGCGGCCGGATCGCTGCAGTCTGCGCCAGCGTCTTGCTCGGCCGCCGGAGGGAGCCGCGCCCGTTGATCTTCGATCGAGCCGAAGAGCAGCGAAGGGCTGAGCGCGATGGCGGCGAGCAACGCGCACGAGAGCGAGAGAGTCCAACGGCGGCGCATGGGTTGCGATTGTACCGCGTGCATTGCGTCATCGAGCGCGCCGCTATCTTCGACGGTCGCCGCGAATCTCGTGCGATCATTTTTCCCATGATCGACCGCGACGGAAATGGAATCGACGACCGCATCGACCTGCTCGAACTCGCGCGCCGCGCGATGAAGGACCGAGAGTTTCTGACGGACACGCCCGACGCTGCGCGCAAGCAGATCGCAGACGTTCCGGCGCTCGACGTGGCCGCGCGCACGAGGAGCGCCAAGGACCTCACGGACCTGCTCTGGACCTCGATCGACAACGAAGATTCTCGCGACCTCGATCAGCTCGAGGTCGTCGAAGAGCTCGATCACGGCGTCGTTCGCTTGCGCGTCGCGATCGCCGACGTCGACGCGTATGCGCCGCTCGACTCGGCGGTGGACCTCGCGGCCAAGCAGAACTCCACGAGCATTTATACGGCGGGCGCGGTGTTTCCGATGCTCGATCGCTCGCTCAGCGAGAACGCCACCTCGCTCTTGCCCGGCGAGGCTCGCCTCTCGATGGTCACCGAGATCGACATCGACCCTCGCGGAAAACCCCTTCGCTCGTCGCACTACTCGGCCATCGTCCGCAACTGGGCCAAGCTCGACTACACCCACGTCGGCGCGTGGCTCGAAGAAGTGGGCCCGATGCCCGAGCTGCTCGAGCGCTCGCCGGATTTCGTTCGGCAGGTCCGAATCCAGGACAAAATCGCGCAGCTCCTTCGCTCGCACCGCATCGAGAAGGGCGCGCTCGGCCTGGACAACGCCGAGCCTCGCACGATCCGCGACAGCAACGGGCGCATCATCGACGTCGCGATGCGCGTGCAAAACCGAGCGAATCAGCTCGTCGAGTCGCTCATGATCGCCGTCAATCAAGCGGTGGCGCGCAACCTGGACAGCAACGGGTTTCCGTCGCTGCGACGCGCGGTCAAGACGCCCGAGCGCTGGGGGCGCATCGTCGATCTGGCGGCGAGCTACGACTACAAGCTCCCGCCGGCGCCGGTCCCCGCGGCGCTCGCGGGCTTCTTGAAGGTGATGAAAGAAGAGCGCCCCGCGGAGTTTCCCGCGATTTCGGTCTCGGTCGTGAAGCTCGTCGGACGCGGCGAGTACATCGCGAAGGCGCCCGACGGACCGGCGCCAGGCCACTTCGGCCTCGCGCTCGATCACTACTCGCACTCGACCGCGCCCAACCGTCGCTACCCCGACGTGATCACCCAGCGGCTGCTCTTGGCGATGATCAACGGGCACAAGAGCCCTTACTCGTTCGACGTGCTCTCGAAGCTCGGCGAGCACTGCTCCGAGCGCGAAGCAGCGGCGAAGAAGGTCGAGCGCAAGGTGCAGAAGTCCGCAGCGGCGCTGCTCGTCGCCGACCGCGTGGGCGACTACTTCAGCGGCGTCGTCGTCGGCGCCACTGAGAAGGGGACGTGGGTTCGCATCGACCGCCCCACGATCGAAGGTCGCATCGCGCGCGGCTGGCAGGGGCTCGACGTCGGCGATCGCGTTCGGGTCAAGCTGCTCTCGTACGACATCGAGCAGGGCTACATCGACTTCGGCCGCGCTTGAGCCGAACTTGAATTCGTGTGCGCGTCGCTACTGCGACGGCGCGCCCGCGAGAATCCAGCGACGAATCGTGTCGAGCTGCGCGTCGCTCAGCGCGGCGCCGCCGACCATGGGCATGCGCGTGCCGCAGTTGCTCATCGAGCACTGGGGCAGGGTGCTCATCGTTCCGTTGATCTTGTGCCAGAGGTAGCTGTTGTTGAGGTTGCCTGGCGTGATCAGCGGCATGGTGATTTGCGTGGCGTTCACGTTGACCGTCGCGGCGTGGGACATGCCTGCCATGAGCACGGGCGGTGCGCCGATGATCCCGTGACAATTGCGGCCGATCGCGCAGCTCGTCGTGTAGATCGCCTGCACTTCGCTGTACGCCGGAGGCGCCGCGGGCCCGCAGTGCGCGGCGCTCATCGAGAGCGCTGCGATGCCCAAAGAGAGTCGGAGGTTCATGAGAGGGCACCACTGTAGCGAAGCCGCACTGCCGGCGCACCCGCCCGATTCGCTCGTCAGCGCGCGGCGCGTGCGGTAGAGAGAGCGCGTTCTGCGATGAGCCTGCCGCTGACAACGCTGCACTTGCGAACGCCGCCGCTGCCGCTGCTCGTCGATCCGTCGGTGTTCGACGGCTTCTCGTGGGTCGCCTCGAGCACGCTCGAGTGGCGCTGCCTCGGGCCCCTCGTCGACAGCCCCGTCAGCGAGGACCCGACGGGGATGGCCTTCGTGTTTCGTCGCGAAGTGAAGGGCATCCCCACAGAGCTCGCTCGGCTGCACGTCGGCCGCGCGTACGGGCTCGAGGACGAGCAGTGCCTCGCTCCGTACGCGATCGACCACGGGACGGACGAGCTGTTCGCGCAGCGCATCGAGCCGACGACGGCGCTCTGGCTCGCCGCGAACAACGTCGACGCGCTCTACTGGGGCCTTCACGACTGGGCGCACTTTCACAACCACGGCGACTTCGTCGAGCGCGCGGCCAACGAGCTGCAGTGCGACTGCGCGGCGCTGTGTTGGCTGTGGATCAATCGAGCGCGGATCGGGCTCAGCGACGCGCGGTGGTCTTCGCTGCGGCGCGAGGTGCTCGAGGCGCACTACGATCGCTGTGAGCGGCTTCCGCCCGGCGTCCCGATGGACAGCAGCGCGCTCGAAGACGAGTTGAAATTGTGTGCGTTGGCCGAGTCCCTCGTGCCATCGACGTAGCGGTCGAGTGTCGTCGGAGCTCCGGGAGATTGCCGCGCTGCGACAAATTGCAGCGATGCACTTTTCGGGTTGCCAGTTCTGAAAGATACGCCATGATCCCTACTTGTGAGCCGCGCCGGTCGCGGCTCTGTGAGGGACGAACCACCAGTGAGTCCTTTTGTTGGAGCGCGCCGCCGGTAGAGCAGGCCGTAGACCAACAGAGTGGTCGGTGGTTCGTCCCTTTGTTTTTCTCCGGCGAATGGCCGGTGCTTTCGAAGCCCGCTTTGCAATCATCACGGGCATGTCGATCGCGACGAAGGCACTGGCGGGCTTGGGCTTGGGCGTGGTCCTCGCGGGCGTGACGTTCGGCGTGGGGCGATGGCGCTCGGGGGTCTCGGCGAGCGCGCAGTGCCCGACGGGATGGATCGCGGACACTGCGTCTGCGCTGGGCGAGGGCAAGCTGCTGATCGCGTGCACCTCGCGCGCAGAGGGGATGGACAACGCGCGCATCGAGCTGCGATGGAGCGACTCGGGCGCGCTCTCGGAGTCGGCGCTCGCGACGGTGGCGCGCGCGAAGGGGTTCAGTTCGCCGCAAGAACTCCGGGCTCAACGCGAAGAGACCGTTGGGCTCGAAGGCGCGGCGATGGTGCGCGAACACCAGGGCGTCGCGCTGAAGAGCGACGTGTATTTTCTCAGCGCGGGGCAGCGGTACGGGATGCTCTCGATCGTGTACGGGCCCACCGCCACGTTCGTGCAAGAGGACACGGTGGCCGCGTGGATGGAGACCGTGCAAGGGACTGCTCCGTGGGGAGCTCCGGTCTCTCCTGAGCTTCGGGCGAGCTGTCCCGAGGGCTTCACGACGCTTCGCGCGAGCACGCCGGGGCTCGTCGTTCGGTGCATGAAACACGTAGGGACCACGGCGTTTACCGTGCTGCAAATGATCCAGAGCAACGGCGGCTTCGGAAGCGAAGAAGACCGCGCTCGGCTCGCGGGAGACATCGCGCAGCGCGTGGCGAGCGGCGGCGGCGGAAGGGCTCGCGTGCTCGTGCAGCCCACGCCGTTTACCCGCGCGCGCAACGTGGACGCGATGCGCGCGAGCTTCGAGACCGAAGAGCGATTGACGCTCGACACGCGCGTGAGTTGGCTGCGCACGAGCGGCTCGGGCAACGTGTTTGCGCAGTACGTGGGGCCGGACAACGACGAGGGACCGGCGGCGGCGGCGGCGATGATTCGCTCGGTGAAGGCCTCGCGGACGAGCACTGCGTCGCTGGTGATCGTCGGGGCGGTGCTGGCGATGGCGAGCACGGCGGTCGGCGCGCTCGTCGGTCGACGGTCGAGCAGCAAGCCCGTCAGCGAGTAGCGCCGCTCTGCGCGAAGAGCGCGTCGTCGCACTCGACGTGCGTGGTGGTCTCGGGCGCGACGTGCGCTTGGACGGTGACGGTCTGGCCCTGCGGGGATGTGAGCTGGAGGGGGTGGGTTCCAGCGCGGACGTTCCATTGTGTCGAGCCGCCGGGCAGGAGGGTGACGCCGCCGAAGCTGCACTGTCGCGTGGAGTGTAGCGAGATCGAGCCCTCTTCGGACGGGACCGAGGCGACGTGGCGAAGCACGAAGCCGATGAGCGTGACGGCGAGGATGGTCACGAGCGAGGCGGGGATGATCGCGACCGCGACGCTGGGCGGCTTCACTGCGGGCTCGACGCTCGTCCGCGCGCGGTCGATCGCGCGACGAAGCGAGTCGAGCAGCCCGAACTCGACCGCAGTGGGAGCGTCCAAGAGGAGCTGCTCGCCGCTGCGCAGCTCGGCGCCGTTCGCTGCGAGACGCACGGTGGGTTCGGTCGTCGACGAGAGCTTCACCTCGCGCTCGGGCCCGAGCTTGAAGAGCGTCCCTTGCGCGACGAACGCCGTGTCGGTGTTGGGGTCGAAGCGGACGTGATAGCGACGGCGGCGCGCGGTCGAGATCGCGACGAGCGCGATCGAGAGCGCTGCGAGCGAGAGGCACGCTCCCACCGCGAAGGGCGCGAGCGTCGAGCGGTGGCGCACGAAGTAGCCCGGCGAATCGAATTCGAAGAAGTGCACCGAGGCGGCGCGAAACGCCTCGTCTCCGTTGGTCCATCGGCCACGCTGAACAGGGCGGTCGATGGACTCGCGAAACAAGCGCGCGTCGAAGACGAGCGGGTTGCTCGGGACGTACACGGTGTGCGTGGCGTTGTCGCCCGAGCTCACGTGGATCGACCCTGGCGTCATGGGCGGAGGCGTCGGAACTTCGCTCGTCGCGTAGTTCCACGAGTCTCCGCCCGTTGAGCGCACGACCGTTGTTCGACCGACGTAGTGCGTGTGCAGGACGCAGCGCCGCTCGCCTTGATTGCGTGTGCAGTAAATGTCTCCGCCGATCCGCCCCACCATCGCGACGGACGCGCTCATCATCAGCATCGTCAACGCGCCGACGAACGCGCCGCGGGCGCAGTCGCTCACCGCTTCGAACGTGTGGATCGGTCTCTGCCCAGGTCCCTCGCGGTAGTGCATTCGAGCGCTCGCTGTACGTTGTAGCCGAGAGCGATCGCCGCGCCGCTCGCAATGGGCGGGACAGCGTTGGTGGCTCAGCGACGACGACGGCGGACCAGCGTCGCAGCGAGCGCGATCAGTGCAGCCAACGCGCCGTGGGGGCGGACTGTTCCCGGCGTCGTGCATCCGCATCCGCCGGGGATTTCTCCGGTGAATCCGCTGTCGGCGCGTGCGTCGGCGCGGGCCGATCCGTCCGCTCGCGCGCCGGAGTCTTGCAGCGGCGCTCCCGAGTCCATCTCCACCACGCCCGAGTCTTGCGGCGGCGTCACGCCCGAGTCCGTCGGAGGGACCACGCCTGCGTCCATCATCGTCGGCGCCGTCGCCAGCACGCGCACTTGAATCTGGTTGTCCGGCGGGCCGAGCTGTCCCGCGGCGCTGAACCACGTCACGCCCTCGCGGACGACGCCGAAATACTCGCTGTATTCCTGGCCAACGGTGTTCGATGCGCGCAGCGAGAAGTTGAAGCGCCCCGTCGCCATCGGCGCCACGACGCGATCGACCGTCGCGGCGCGGCTCGCGGAGATCCAGTCCGTTCCTCGCGCGGGCGAGGCGCGATCGCGCGGCTGCGTGGTGCCCAAGAAGACCTCGTTGGGACGCCACGTCTCGGTGCCGATGTTGCGCAGCTCGATGTATCCGCGCTGCTCGGTTCCCGCTGGCAAATTGAGCGTCGTCGCCGCGAGCGGAAAGCTCTGGCTCACATACTGCGCGCCCCACGTCTGCGCGGGCATCACCGAGCCGCACGTCGCCGGCGTGCGCGGGCTCGTCTCGCTCACCGAGGCCATCGGGTACCCGCAGCTCGCGCAGATCTCGCTGCGCCGCGGATAGCCGAGCTGCTGCCCGGTCCAGTGCGCGCTGCTCGGCGGATAGTGCGCGAAGCCCCAGACGAGCTCTTGGTAAGGGTAGTTCGCCCGCGTCCGCGCCGTCGCGCTCGAGTTGAACTCGGGGCGATCCGCGCGATACGCCGGGTTGTTCGGGTTGTTCTTGAACGCGTAGCCGTTGTAGCCCCACACGGCGAAGTACCAGTGCTCGACGATGTTGGGGTCGTTGCTGCCGACACACGCGGCGACGCGCCATTTGCCCGCGAGGATCGCTGCGCCGACGGACACGTTGTACGCGGCTTCCGACGCCACGCGGTTCGCGTCGTACGCGCTCGTCTCGCCGCGGCGCATGCCCGAGGTCACCTGCGCGATCCCGTAGCCGCAGTCGAAGCTGATCACCGTTCGACCGGTCGAGCAGAACTGACGCCAGCCCGACTCGGTGTAGTAGATCGACTTCAAGAGCAAGCAGGGAAACGTCACTGCTTGCGAGGGGCACGGCGTCGAGGTCGAGCTGTCGCAGCAGCCCGCGCCCACGCCGATCGTGTCCGATCCGCCGAAGTTCCACCCGAGCGCGCCGTACGCGCGCGGGCCGGTCGCGATGCGATCGAACAGCGTCGCCATGTCCGCCACCGTGGGGTTGCTGCCCGCCGCAGAGGGGATGCGGCAGCTCTCGCACGGAGGACACGAGCCCGAAGAGCACTGCGCGGACGCGTCCGTGCTGCGCACCGTCGCGGCGAGCGAGGCGATCGTGGCGAGCGTGATCCAGAGCGATCGTCGGTTGTTCATGGCGTCGCTCCTGCCCAGAAGCCCACGATTTCAACGGGGGCGTTGGGGTCCGTAAACGTCGCGCGGCGCTGTCCGTCGCGCGTGCTCACCGCGAACACGTCGTTGCGCGTCGCGGGATCCAAGTGGCGAACCGCGATCCATTGCCCGTCGGATCGCTCGGCGGCGACCCAGTCCGAGCCCGCTCCGAGCGGCGCGAGCGCGCGCGCCGAGCTCGCGTTGCGCGGCAACATCGCGAGCCCCGTGTCCTGCGCAGGAGAGAACGCGATCGCTCCGTCCTTGAGCACCCGCGGCATCAAGTGATCGCTCGCGGCTCGCACGCGAACGCGCGGCGCGCCCCCGCTCGCGGCGATCGTGACCACTTCGTACTCGTCGCTGCCGATCGCCGATGCGCGCGCGAAGGTCACCTCGTCGCGATCGCGGTCGTACGAGAAGTCCCTCGCCAGCGCGGGCATCGGGCCCATGATCGTGCTCGCGCTGCCCGAGCTCGCGTCGATCACACGAAGAAACGCGCCGTCGCTGGTCACGTGATAGACGAGCGCCTTGTCGTCGCGCAGCGCGCAGCCGATCCACGCGATCTGCCCCTCTGCTCGAAACACCGTGCGCGTGCGCCCTGTGTCGATGTCCACCGCTTCGATGCTGAGCCGATCCACGCGCTCGCGAAGGCCCTGACCCATCGGAGATTGCATGGTGTCTGGGTCGACTCCGTCCGTCCCGCGCGAGACGAGCACGGTCCCGCGCTCGGTGACGATCGGCGCAGAGGCGTTGCTGATCCCGTCGACGAGCGGTCGCGTCGTGCCGTTTTCGAGCGCGAAGAGCTGGCTCTCGTACGTGTGCCCGCTCATCGGACGAATCTGCGCCGTCACGAGCACCGCGGTTCGTCCGTGGTGCGCGTAGATCGCTCCGCGTCGGGCGCTCTCGGCGATGTGTCGAACGACCCCGAGCTCGCGCAGGGGCTCTTGCGTCCCGAAGCGGCGTAGACGAACTCGAGTCTCGCCCGCGTCCGCAGGGCCTTCGAGCGTGACGATCGCGGGGATCGGTTCGATCGTTTGTCGCGCGACCGATCCTGGTTCGGTCTGCGCGATCGCGGTGAGCCCGCCGACGGCGAGCATCGCCCCGCCGAGCAAGGCATAGACGACGCGTGTCTTCATTGCCCGTATTTTCTCGGTGATTTCTCTGCGATGCAACGAGGGCGCAAAAGCTCCCACCCGCGCGCTCCGCCCGTCGGTCGCGCGTGAGCGCTTGCATGAGCGTCGCGACTCGATGACCCTTCGCCGCGGAATCAACCGATGAAATCACGCGCACTCATCACAGGCTCGCTGCTCTCCCTCGTGGCCGTCGCTGTCGTGCGATGTCAGCCTTCGGCGAGCACCAACAGCGCCGCGACCAGCTCTTCGGGCGGCGCGACGATCGCGGTCGACGCCGAGGTGCTCTCGAACGTCGACGCGGCGACGGACAGCGGCGCGACGGACTCTCCCTGGGCGCGATTGAGCGCTGATGACCTGCGGCGGATCGTGCGCGACTACGCGATCTCGAAGCTGCACGAGGTGGCGCCAGAGCTCCAGGTCTCGCGGCTCGCGGAGTACGCGCAGAACCCGAGCGCCGCGCCCGAGCTCTCGGGCAAGGCGGTCGACGAGATCATTCACCTCGCGCAGGTCGAGCTCTCTGCGGGCAACGCGCAGGAGGCGGCGCAATGGATCACCGTCGCGAGGGCGAGGGCGCGCAATCGCAACAGCGCGTTTGTCGCCAACGTGATCTTCGCCGAGGCCAAGCGACAGCTCGCGGGCGCGGACAACGCGGCGCAAGAGCGCGCGCTGTTCGAGTTGTTCACGGCGATGCCGCAGGTTCGCTTTCAAGCGGCGACCGTGACGTACCAGCTCTTTCAGCGCACCGAGCAGCTCGACGCGCGGCTCGGGACGATTCGGCGCGCGATGGTGAGCCCCGAGACGGCGGCGGCTGCGCTGCACACGGACGTGATCCTGCGCACGATCGTCGGGGCGCGAGAGCGATACATGGCGGCGATTCAAGCGGCGCGCACGACGTTCGAGTCGAGGCCCGCGCGCGCGCCGTACGCGTTTTCGACGGTCAACCTCGCGAGCGATCGCCGCGCGCAGCCGGTGCACGTCGCGGTGTGGGACACGGGGACGAACCCCGAGCTGTTTCGCGCGCAGCTCTTCACCAACGCGCGCGAGCAGGCCAACGGTCGCGACGATGACAACAACGGGCTCGTCGACGACATCCACGGGATCGCGTCGGACCCGGACGCGCGGCAGACGGCGCTCTTGTTCGATCCGGGGCAGGAGACGATCACGCGGTACGGCGGGTATTTGCGCGGCGTGATGGACCTTCGCGCGGGCATGGCGAGCACGCCTGCGGCGCAGCAGGTGCTCACCTTGGTCCGCTCGGTGACGACGCCCGAGGCGCAAGAAGAGCTCGACGTTCGCCTCGAGGCGATCGGCGAGTGGGGCCACGGAACGCACGTCGCAGGCATCCTGCTCGCCGGCGTCCCCCAAGCGCGCATGAGCGTGTTTCGCAGCGCGTGGGCCGGCGAAGCGCGGGTGTATCACCACCGCGGACCGACGGACGCCGAGCTCGACGCCGAGGACGCGAACGCGACGCAGATCATCCAGTACATCCGCGCGCACTCGGTTCGCGTCGTGAACGCTTCGCTGGGATTTTCGCTGGAGTACGTCGAGGACGAGCTGCGCCACGAGACCTCGCGGTACCGCACGGACGCCGAGGTGCGCGCGCGCGCCGCGGTGATCCACGGCCGTCGCAAGGCGCTCTGGACGCGGGTGTTTCGCGAGTGCCCCGAGACGCTCTTCGTCGTGGCCGCGGGCAACAGCAACGAGGACGTGGTCGAGTACGACGTGGTCTCGGCGTCGATCACGGGCGCGAACAACTTGCTCGTGGTGGGCGCGGTCGATCGGTTCGGCGAGTGGGCGGTGTTCACCAACAGCAACCCCGAGCGCGTGCGCGTGTTCGATCACGGGGTCGAGGTGGACTCGGTGATCCCGAACGGAGAGCACGTTCCGCTCAGCGGAACGTCGATGGCGAGCCCCAACGTCGCCAACCTCGCGGCCAAGATGCTCTCGGTGAATCCCAGGCTCACGCCCGCGCAGGTGATCTCGTTTATTTACGACACGGGCGCGGCCATCGCAGCGCCGTTCAACGGCCGCATCGCGCACGAAGAGCGCGCGATCGCGCGGGCGAGGCGCGGGCGATGAGCAGGCCCTTCACCGCCGTCCCTGCGCTCGCGAACGGGCGCGGGATGCGGGTGTTCGGGCGCACGATGCCCGAGCGCCTGGAGTTCATGCGCACGCTCACCACGCAGGGCGACCTCGTGCGCACGCAGATGCTCTCGATCCCGATCGTGTTCGTGAACACCCCGCAAGCGGCGCACGACGTGCTCGTCGCAAACGCGCGCAGCTTCGAGAAATCACCGGGATTTCGCGTGCTGCTCTACTACCTCGGCGGCAACGGGCTGTTCACCGCCGAGGGCGAGCTGTGGCGCAAGCAGCGCAAGCTCATGGCGCCGATCTTTCACCCAGGGCCGATCGCGCAGTACGCCAGCACGATGCAGTCGGTCGCTGCGCGCGCGGCTGATCGTTGGAGCGACGGCGAACGCGTGGACCTCTCGCACGAGTGCACGCGCATCGCGATGTCCGTCGTCGGAAAGTCCCTCTTCGACGCGGACACGTTCGACGAAGCAGACGCGCTCGGAGACGCGCTCGCGCAGTGCCTTCGCTGGGTCAACGCGAGCTTGGGGAGCGTCGCGATCCCCGCGCACATCCTGCTGCTCGACCTGGCGGACGCGGCGATTCGCCGCACGGGCGGGGCGCTCAACCAGCGGATCGTCGCGCTGAAAGAGCGGCTGTGGGAGCCGTTCTTGATTCCTGGTGCGCGCAGCAACGAGCTGCACGGCGCGGTGACGGTCCTCGATGAGCGCATCCAAGGGATGATCGACGAGCGCCGTCGGCAGGGGCTCTCGCGCAACGACCTGCTCACGCGGCTGCTCACCGCGCGCGACGCCGAAGAGAACATCGCGACCATGAGCGATCGTCAGGTGCGCGACGAGGCCGTCACGCTCTTCATCGCGGGCCACGAGACGACGGCCACCGCGCTCGCGTGGTGCTTCGCGATGCTCGCGCGCCACCCCGAGTGGGCCGCGCGCGCGCAGGCCGAAGCGGACGCCTTCGACGTCGAGTCGCTCTCGCGCGACGGCGTCTCGTACGACAGCGCGAAGCTCGACGTGTGCGAGCGCGTCTTCAAAGAAGTGCTGCGGATGTACCCGCCGCTCTTGATGCTGCCGCGACGGACGACGGAGCCGGTGACCATCGCTGGCTACGAGATTCCTGCAAAAACGCTGACGTTTACGAGTCCGTTCGTCGTGCACCACCGGCCCGACACGTACCCTGATCCCGAGCGCTTCGACCCCGATCGATGGCTGCCCGATCGCGAGGCGCAGCGACACAAGGGCGCGTATCTGCCCTTTGGTTTGGGCCCGCGGTACTGCATCGGAATGCACTTCGCGCTGATGGAAGGCCCCATCGTGCTCGCGCAGCTGCTCCGTCGTTGGCGCTTCGAAGTGGACACCTCGAGGCCTGCGACGGCGGACGACTACGCCACCCTTCGCCCGCTGGGTGGAGTACAAGCGATCGTTCGCAAGAGAGACGGTGGGGCGAAGATCGTTCACACTGCCGCTTCGTGAAGCAACGAAGCTTGTTGAGTGTGCGAGCGCCGATCGCGGCGTGGATGATCTCGAGCGCGCTGTTCGCGGCGTGCGCTCCGCCCATGCCCGCGGGGGACTCGGGCAGCGGCAACGACAGCGCGGGGCCTTCGGACACCGGGGCTCCGTCGGACACCGGCGCTCCGTCGGACGCGGGCGTCGCGCCGTTGCCTGACGCGAGCGCTGTGGATGACGCGGGCGGAGGCGGCGGTGATGGCAGCGCGGGCGGCGCGTTTCGCGACGGGATCGCGACCTACTACGACGCGGACGGCTCGGGAAACTGCTCGTTCGACCGCTCTCCAGCGGACCTCATGGTGGCCGCCATGAACACGCCCGAGTGGAACAACAGCGCGGTCTGCGGCGCCTGCGCCGAAGTGATGGGCCCCACGGGGACGGTCACGGTTCGCATCGTCGATCGCTGCCCCGAGTGCCTCGCGGGACACTTGGATCTCTCGCGACAAGCGTTCGAGCGCATCGCTCCCCTCGTGAGCGGGCGGGTGAACACGCGATGGCGCTTCGTCCCGTGCTCGGTGACAGGGCCGATCTCGTTCAAGTGGAAGGACGGGACCAACCAATGGTGGGCCGCGATTCAAGTGCGCAACCACCGCGTGCCGATCGCGCGCGTCGAAGTGCGACGGATGGACGGCACGTTTACCGCGCTCGACCGTCAGGACTACAACTACTTCGTCGGGATGAACCTCGGCGCCGGGCCGTTTGCCGTTCGCGTCACCGCGCAGGACGGACAGCAGCTCACCGAGACTGGCATCGCGCTCGGAGACAACATCACGGTGCCGGGGACGCAGCAGTTTCGCTGAATCACTGACCGACGGTCACCGCGATTTCTCTGGGCTCGATCGCGTGTCCGTCGCGCCACAACGCCACGCGTACGCGGGGCGCCGCTGAGATCAGGGAGAGCCGAATCGTGCGCGCTCCTCGCGGCGCGGGCAGGTACACGACCGAGCCGTTGAACGCAGCCGCGGGCCGCGCGTCGGTCAGGCCCACGCGGTAGTCGAAGGTCCCTGCGCGCGCGTCGGACGGGGCTACCGCGAGCCGCACGGCGCCGCGAAGGTCACGGTACGCGCGCGGCGTCGCTCGTCGCGAGGCCCAGCGATCGACGGTCTGTCCGCGCTCGAAGCGCAGCGGCTCGCCGGGCGGCGCGACGGGCGTCTGCGTGACGAGCCCGTCGTTGATCTCGAGGGTGACCTCGAGCTCGATGCGATCTCCATCGCGCCTCGCGCGGGCGCGCACGAGAGAGGGCAGGGCGTCGGTGAGCGAGGGCCTTCCGTCGGCGTCGACGACGAGCATTTCGTCGCGGGCGCATGGGCTGCTCTCGCTGGCTGAAAGGGTCGAGCACGCCCCGCACGCGCAGCCGTCGCACACGGGGAGGTCAGCGTCATCGGTGCGTCCCGCGCGCTGCCGCAGCCACTGATCGAGGGTGAGCTCATCGGGAGTGTCTCGCTGCGAACGCGCGCGCGCCGCAGAGAACTCTCGCGTGAGCGACGGGCCGACGTAGCGCAAGTGCCACGGCTCGTACGCGTAGCCCGTGCGCGGGTCCATCGCTCCGTGCACGGCCGCGGCGCACGAGTTCGCGCGCTCGCGGTAGTCCACGTGCAGCGGGTACGGAAGCACGAAGCCGAACGCCTCTGCGTGCTGCGCGATCCAGCGCCCCGCGGGGCTGCAGCCGAAGTCCGCGCTCAGCCCGCGACCTTGGGACTTCCACGCGATCGAGAGCAGGTCGAGCGTGGTTCCGAGCTGGTGTTGGCTGTGCCCAGGGAGCGCCGAGCCGGTCGCCGCGCGACAAAACCCGCGTCCGTCGTCGTAGGCCCAGTTCTGAAACACCATGCACTGCACGTCGTACGAGCGATAGGTCGAGTGCACCGAACCCGCGACGCCGTCCGCGCGCATCGCGGCGAGCATTTGCGACAGCGCGAGCGCGGCTTCACGACGAAGGCACTGCGCGCCGCGGTGGCTGCATTCTCGGGCCGAAATCGCGCGAAGGGAGGGCAGCTCGACGAGGTCGTCGGGCTCCCACGAAGACGAGAGCGACGCCGCTGCGCCGCGCGAGACCATGGCGTCCAAGCGCGCTCCGTCCACCGTCGATCGCTGGGCGTCGGCGCGAGCGATGAACTTGCGATCTCGATCGGGGCGGATCATCGCGCGACACACCGACGCTCCGTTGTCCGAGAAGCTCGCGCGTCGCTCTTGTGCGGCTGGGCGTTCGGGCGCGGGCTGCGCGCGGTGCTCGGCGCGCGCGACGGCGATTGGCTCGACGGGGCGAGCGTCGAGCGCAGGCTGCGCGGCGGTCGATCGCGAGAGGGCGCGCTGCGTCGGGGGTTGGCCGCCGAGGGAGGCCGCTCCCCACGCACACACAATCAAGATCGCAACTCGCGAACGCACCGTCGATCGCTCCACAGCGAGCGTTTGCACGACGGGGCGTCGCGCCGCGAATTTGCAGCGAACTTGTGCGCGCGCTGTGGCGGCGCGCGAGCGCAACCCAACACCCCCCTACGCCGAGCCGTGGCCGTTTGCGGACGGGGGCGCTCGCTCGCCCGGATCGCTCTCGCCGCGCGCGCAGATGTGCGCGACGAAGCCCGCGAGGCCGGCGATTTGATAGCTTCGAAACGTGGTGATCGCGGCGCGCGCCTCGCGATCGCTGCGCGCGCTGCGGAGGATCGTCGCGATCATGCGCCGGGTGTTGTCGAAGATCTGCGCGAGCACGAGCCGCTCTTCGCGCAACAGCCGGGCCTCGGGGTGGCGTCGGCGGATCTCGTCGATGGACGCGGCCACGAGCTGGTCGACGAAGCGCTGGGCGAAGCGCTCGTGCGGCGTGCCTTCGGCGTGCTCGAGCAGAATGACGACGACGAGGCGGTGATGCAGCCAGAACTCGAGCAGCTCGCGCGGGGCGCTTGTTTCGCGCTGGTCGCGCTGGTCGCGCTGGTCGGCGATGAACGCGTGGGCGTGCGCGCTCTGGGTCAAGAGTTGCTCGAAGCGCTCGACGAGCGCGTCGGTGACGACGGCGGAGTACAGCTCGTCTTTGCTCGCGAAGTAGCGGTAGAGGTTGGCGACGGCGACCTCGGCTTGCGCGGCGATTTCGCTCATGGTCGTGGCGACCACGCCTTTGCGAGCGAAGCATCGAAGCGCGGCCGACGTGATGCGCTGGCGAACCTCTTCTTTGAGGACCTGTGCCATCGGTCAGCGATGGTAGACGCTGACGAACGAGTGCGGCGCCCAACGATCGGCCCAAGGGCACGCGCGCTCGAGCTCGAACGCCAACGCGAAGAGCGTCGCGTCGTCGCTAGGAGCCGCGGCAAAATGCGCTCCGATCGGCGTCCCGTCCTCGGTCCAGTGAAGGGGGACGCTCATCGCCGGGCAGCCCGCGATGTTCTGGATGGGCGTGTAGCAGACGGCCTGTTCGGTGCGCGCGAGCAGCGCCTCACGCGAGAGCGTCGGCGCGAGCCAGCCGAGCGACCACGGTCGGGTGGCGATGACGGGCGTGAGCACGACGTCGAACGGAGCGGTCTGCGCGAGGTACTGCGATGCGGCCGCGTCGAACGTGCGCTGCGCGGCGGCGATCCCTTCGTCACCGATCGAGCGCGCGTGCTCGATCAGCGCGAGCGTGAAGGGCTCGAGCTCTTCGTCGCCGGGCTGGCGCCCGAGCATCGGCGCGATCATCGCGGTCATCGCGGCGAGCGAAGCGCCGGCGCTCGTGAAGAACGCCTCGCTGATCGCCGCGCCTTGCTGCGGAAGGACCTCTGCTTCGATGACGGTGTGCCCGAGCTGCTCGCACAGCGCGGCGGCGCGCTCGATGGCGATACGCACCGCCGACTCGGGCTCGGTGCCCATCATCGAGCGCCACGAGAGCGCGATTCGAAGCCGCTTCGGCGAGCGAAATTGCAGCTCGTTCAGCGATGGTAGCGTCTGTCCATCGCGCTGAACCGCGTCGAAGAAGGTCGCCGCGTCGCGCACCGATCGGCTCACGCACCCGTCGGACACGAGCCGCTCGAAGGGCGAGCTCTCGGGGCCGGACGGCGCGGTTCGTCCGCGGCTCGGCTTGAAGCCGAAGACGCCGTTGGCCGCGGCGGGAATGCGCACCGAGCCTCCGCCGTCGCTCGCGTGGGCGATCGCAACGATGCCGGCGGCGACCGCGGCCGCTGAGCCGCCGGACGATCCGGCGGCGGAGAGAGTGAGGTTCCACGGGTTGTGCGTGACGCCTTCGAGCAGGGTCTCGCTGCTGCCGAGCAGGCCGAATTCGCTCGTGGCGGTCTTGGCGAAGGTCACGAGCCCTGCGCGCTCGAGCTTGTCGGTGAAGGGCGAGCCCTGCGCGGCGACGTTGCGCGCGAGCAGCCGCGAGCCGAACGCGCAGCGCATCCCCGGCACCATCAGCAGGTCCTTGCACGCGAAGGGGACGCCTTCGAACACCGCGCCCGCTCTCTTCGAGATCTGAGCGCGCGCTGCGTCGAAATCCACCGCCACGACCGCGCGGATGAGCGGGTTGATGGCATCGCACCGCCGCTGCGCAGCGGAGAGCAGGTCCGTCGCCGTCAGTTCGCCGCGTTGAACGAGGGCGCTCTGCGCGGTGGCGTCGAGCGTCGCGAGTCGATCGAGAGGATGCATGAGGGTGATCAATAGTGAATCACTCGTTCGCTATTGAGCGCAACGCGAAACGGCTGCGCCCGCGACGTGATCGGGCGCAGCCGTCGCCGAGGTTCGGGCAGCTCAGTCGATGACGAGCGGGATGAACCGCTGAGAGTCCGCGCGCCGCACGAGCAGCAGCACGCGTCGATCGCGCGCCGCCTCGTCGATGGCGTTGAGGTTGAGCGGCGTCGCTCCGTCGACGCGCAGGATCAGGTCGCCGCGGCGCAGCCCCGCGTCGTCACCGGCGCTTCCGGGGTCGACCGAGACCACTCCGAGCGCGGGCTCGGTGATGCCCAAGCGCTGCAGCCACCGCGGGTCGACGGCGGCGACGCGCACGCCGTGCCCTTGTCGTCGCGCCATGGCGGTGTTGGCGACCTCGGGCGCGACGGCGTCGCTCGCGCCGGGGCGGTGCGCGGTGGTGATCGTCACCGACTGCGATTGGCCCCCGCGCACGACGGTGAGGGTGAGCCGTTCGCCCGGTGTTTTGCAGGTGATGATGCGCGTGAGCGCGTCGGCGTCGCGCACGGATTGATTGTCCGCCGCGGTCACGACGTCGCCGAGGCGCACGCCGCCGCGGTCCGCGGGGGTGCCGCGCTCGACGGCGTTGATGAGCGCTCCTTGGGCGTTGTTCATGCGCATGGACTCGGCGAGCGAGGGCGAGAGGTCTTGCAGGCCAACGCCGATCCATCCGCGCGAGACGTGCCCGGTGCGCAGGACCTGGTCGACGACGAACTGCGCGATGCGAGAGGAGACCGCGAAGCCGATGCCTGTGTTTCTCCCGGCGATCATGGTGTTGATGCCGAGCACTTCGCCGCGCAGGTTGACGAGCGGCCCGCCCGAGTTGCCAGGATTGATGCTCGCGTCGGTCTGCAGGTAGTCCTCGATGTCGTTGACGCCGAGGTGGGTGCGGCTCGTGGCCGAGAGGATTCCGTGCGTCACCGTCGCCTCGAGTCCGAGCGGAGCGCCGATCGCGAGCACCCACTCTCCGGGCCGCGCGGCGTCGCTGTCGCCCAGGCGCGCGACGGGCAGCGCGCGCGCTTCGACCTTCACGAGCGCGAGGTCCGTCGCGTGATCGACGCCGAGGACGCGACCTCGAAGCACGCGGCCGTCACGCAGGTGAATGTTGATTCGACGGGCGCGCTCGACGACGTGATAGTTCGTCAGGATCACCCCGTCTTCGCGCAGGATCACGCCCGATCCCGAGCCTCGCACGGTCGGCGCCGCCCCGCGCTCGGGAGGAACGATGAACCCGCCGAACCCCATCGCGTCCAGGTCGGCTTCGCTCTCGACGTGCACCGAAACCACGCTGGGAAGCACGCGCGCTGCGACGTCAGCAAACGCTCGCCCGAGCTCGCTCACTTGCTGAAGGGTCGAGTCCACGGGACGCGCGACGCCCGCGCTCACCTGTGCGTTCGCGCTCGTCTGCGCGCTCGCCTCCTGCGCGACGGTCACAGAGACGAGGGCGAGGGTGAGCGCGGCGAGCGCTGACGAGCGATGGCGGAAGGATTGGGGCATGAGGCTCTCCGTGATGGTTCGACCGCGAAAAGAGGGGATTTATTCCTCTCGAGACGCCGAGCGTGACGCGATGAGCGTTCGGCGAGCGGGGCGCGTCGTTGTCGTGGCGTTGACGGTGGGGAAACGGCCGTGGCATACGCCGCGTCCATGCGAAAGTTCGTGGTACTCGTGGCCCTCGCCGTCGCTTCGCTCGCTGGCTGCGCGCACGGCCCGTACGAGAGTGTGCTCGAAGACGGGGGCTTCCGGCTCTCTCCTCGCGAGTTCAACGTTGGCAATTCGGGCATGGACGAGTGCCCTGGTGACCTCTTGGGCCACGCTTCGCAGGGCTCTGCGTATTGTGGCACCGCCCCGCAGCGCTGCCAGATCAGCCCCGCGCCCGGCGGCCTCCCGATCATGTGCCAGTGCAACGCGGACCCCGCCGGCGGCCGTCCGCAGTGGTCCTGCCGCTGAATTCACTGCGCTTCGCTCGAAGGCTCACCGCTGATGGTCGCAAAGAAGAAAGCTCCCGCTGACAAGCCGGCGAAGAGCGGATCGAGCGCCAAGCCCGAGCGCGCCGCGGACAAGACCGACTCGACGCCGAGCCATCGACGCGACGGCGTCGGCCATTGGCTCGTGAAGATCGAGCACGACGTCTACCCGTGGTCCAAGTTCGTCGCGGACAAGTCCACGGTGTGGGACGGCGTTCGCAACTACACGGCGCGCAACAACCTGCGGGCGATGAAGCTCGGCGATCGAGTGCTGTTCTATCACTCGGGCGAGGGCAAGTGCGTGATGGGCGTGGCCACGGTCACGCGCGAGGCGTTCGAAGATCCCACGGCGCCGGGCGAAGGATGGAGCGCCGTCGAGCTCGCTCCGCTGCGCGCGCTCGACAAGAGCGTCTCGCTCGCCGAGATGAAGAAGAGCGCGGCGATGGAGGGCTTCATGCTCTTTCGTCAGCCGCAGCTCTCGGTGCTCTCGGTGACGCCCTCGCAGTTCGACGAGATCCTTCGAATCGGTAAGACTTCGCTCTGAGCAGCGCCGATCGCGGTCGTGCGATCGCTGCGCTCACAGAGAGTGTTGCGTCAGTGCCAGCGAATCATCGTGCGAGTGTGTGCGCCGCGGCGCTGGGGGCGTTCGTCGCGAACAGCGCGCCCGCGCTCGCGCAAGACGCAGGGGCGCTCGCGCTTCCGCCTCCTCCGCCAGAAGACCCGCGCGTCGAGCCTGCGGTGACCCGCGCCGCTGCGCCCACCGTGACGAGCGCTGCAGAGACGCCCGCGAGCCCCGCCGCTCGGTCTGTCGCTGTTCAGCCCGCGCCGCCGGGAGCTGCGCCGCTCGTGCTCGCGATCGCGCCGCCTCCGCCGCGAGCGCCGCGCACGTCGCGCGCGTCTCGGACGCTCTCGCACTTGCAGGCCGTGGTCGCAGACGAAGCCGAGAGCGACGCGCAGCAGCGACGCTCGATGGGAACCGCGCTGCTCATCGGCGGAGCGCTCTCGGCGAGCACCGCCGCGATCCCGTTTCTGCTCCCGCACGGCTCGCTCTCGACGCTCTCGACCATCGTGATCAGCTCGACCTCGATCGCCGCGGGAAGCGCGTTTGCCCTGATGGGTACGCTCCTGATGCTCACCCGCAGCCCCTGGGAGCAGATGGCCCAGGAGCTTCGCGACGACCCCGTCTCCGACCCCGAGGCGCGCTTGCAAGCCGCCCTCGTGCGCTGGTCGCAGCGCGCCGAGCGCGAGCGCGCAGGGCAGCGCGCGGGGGCCATCACGATCATCGGCCTCGGGGTGTTCAGCGCGGGCGTGGGCGTGGTGTCCGTGGCGACCAACGGCGCGAGCGCTGGGCTCAACGTCGCCATCGGAATCCCCGCGCTCTTGCTCGGCTGCGCCTATGTCCCGATCGGCGCCGCGATGCTCGGGATGCGCACGCCGAGCGAGCGCGCGCTCAGGGTGTTTCGCTTGAGCCAGGGGCAGCGCATGAGCGCGCTCGACGGGACGCGAGCGCGGGTGCTCGGCGTGGCGCCCACGCTCAACGGAGCTGCGATTTACGGCGCGTTTTGAATACAGTCACACCTTTTTCTCTCGCGCGCGATCGACGGCGATCCGCGGCTGCACGACGCCCCAGCCCTGCCGATCGACGGCGACGTCGGGCATGCGCACGGCGGTCTCGATCAAGATTCGCTTGATCTGCATCGGCGTGAGCGACGGGTTGACCTCGAGCATCTGAGCGACGATCGACGTGACGATCGGAGCGGCGAAGCTCGTCCCGTCGACGTGCTTGTAGTGCGCAGAGATGAGCTTCTCGTTGCGGCGCTTGAGCTTGACGATGTTGCGGATGTGATACGGCTCGCGGTGCCGCGCTTGATCGAGCTCGGCGTCGACGCCCTGGTTTTCGTCCAGCAAACGGTAGATGCCTTCGTCGTCCGAGACCGCGAGCGAGTCGAGCAGGTTGGCCTGCGCCGCCGTCGGAGTGCCCGGAAGAATGGGCGCGGCCACCCAGATCGCCGGCGCGATCACCTCGGGCTTTTGCAGCCCGTCGATCGTGGGACCGTACGACGAGTGATACATCCCGCGCGCGCCGGGCTCGGCGTTGTGGTTGTCGTCGAAGCCGCCCACGGAGATCACCGCCGGCGAAGACGCGGGCGGAAGCACCGGGTGATTCGCGCTGTTTCCCGCGGCGCAGATGACGGTCATGCCCGCGCGAACGCACTCTTCAGCGGCCTGCGAGAGCGCGTCGGTCAGGTAGCTCGCTTCGTAGTCGCCGCCCGCAGAGATGTTCACCACGCGGATGTCGTACTTGCGATGGTGCGCGAGGACCCACTGAAGTCCCGCGCGAATGTCGTCGTGTCGCACGCGAGACATCGAGCCCACCTTCACGAGGACCAGGTCCGACTGGTGCGCGAGGCCCTTGTACTTTCCGCCCGAGAGCGAGCCGTTGCCCGCGCACACGACGCTCGTCATCATGCCGTGCCACGACGAGGCGTCCGGCTCGGGCAACGTGTTGCGCCACGTGCGATGAGAGAGCACGTCGTTGTAGGCGATGATGCGATTGCGCGGGGTGATCAAGTCCGGGTGCGCATAGAAGCCCGAGTCGAGAAAGGCGATCGTGACGCCCTTGCCCGACAGCCGTTCGTCGGCGTGCAGGCGTTGAGCGATCGGGTGGATGGGCGGCGTTCCTTCGGGCAGCGGCGTTTCAGCCGGCATCATCGGAGGAGGCGGAAAGGAAGACTTCTGCGGCGGAGGTCGCTGCGTTCGGTTCGTAGCCATGGGGTGCGTTGCGCCTGCGAAGTACTACAGCACGTCTGCCTTTCACTTGTGAAACACGCGGAAAACGTGCGTTCGCCTGCGATTCGGGTATCGTCGTCGCACCGATGATGGACCCATCGAGCAACGCTCGCCCCGCCGCTCGCGCATCGTCTGTACGGCCTCTGCGCATGTGCATCGTGGACATGAACGACGGGCACGAGAACCAGGCGATCCGCTGTTTTCGCCTGCTCTGCACGGAGTTTCACAAGCACGTCCGCAAGTGGAACCCCGAGGTCGAGCTCGAGATCGAGCACGTCTCGGTCCGCGACAAAAACGAGCTGCCGCCGCGCGACTGTGATCTCTACGTCTCCTCGGGCGGGCCCGGCTCGCCCTTCGAAGGCGACGGAAAAGCCTGGGTGAAGGGCTACTACGACTTCCTCGATCACATCGTCGACGACAACCAGCGCCGCGGCCCCGCGGCCAAGGCGCTGTTCGGCGTGTGCTACTCGTTCGAGATGATCGTGCGTCACTTCGAAGTGGCCACGATGGCTCCGCGCGCGTCGCGCAAGTTCGGCGTGATGCCCGTGTACACCACGCGCGCCGGCCGAGAGCACCCGCTGCTCCACATCTTCGGCGATCGGCTCTTCGCGTTCGAGCACCGCAATTGGGAGGCGATCGACCTGCAAGAGACGCAGCTCGAAAAGCTCGGCGGCAAGCTCCTCGCGCGCGAGTCGCGCGAAGGCCAGGACGACAAGGGCACCGCGATCTTGGGCCTGGACGTCACGCCCGGCGTCGAGACGGTGCAGTTTCACCCCGAGGCCGACCGCGCAGGCGTCGTCGCGTGGGTGCGTCGCCCTGATCAAGCCGCGGCCTTTCGCGAGGCGTACGGCGACGAGACCTACGAGCGCATGCTCAAGACGCTCGACGATCCTTCGCGCATCGCGCGAACGTTCTCGATGCTCATCCCCGGTTGGATGGTGCGCAAGTTCAACGCGATGGCCGCGGATCGCGGCTGGCGCGAGGTCGGGCCGCCCGTGCAGGACATGGCCGCGTTCGGCAGCGAGAGCGCTCGTTCGCGCGGCGCGAACTGAAGTTCAGCGGCTCGCGCTTCGGGGGGATTGATGGCTCAACCGCGCGCGTCGACCGATGCGTCTACGCGCGCGTCGCTCGCGCCCGCGTCCGTCGCGCTCGCGTCGGGGAGCGAAGCATCCACGCCGCCATCGCGATCACAGGGGTTGGGGCGCATCGTCGGAGAGTCCTCGTTGACGAGCACGCGACTGATCGGCGCCGGCTCGATCGTCACGCCGAAGCTGATCGCGTTGCACTCGACGTTGATGTTGTTGACCGGCGCGTCGCCGACGACGTTGAGGTCCGCGCTCTGTTGAAACGCCGTGGTGACCGCGAACGTCTGCAGCGGATCGCACACGCCCATGAACGGAAGCTCGTTGGCGAGCTGTCGCACTTCGATGAAGCCGCCGAGCTCGAGCGGCCCGAGCTGACGACCGCCGCAGTGAACGCTGCCCGAGGCGATTCCGCCGGAGATCAAGAGCCGCGACTGCCCGAAGGACGAGACGAACGAGATCGGCGTCTGCGATCGCAGGCGCAACACGAGCCGCGATCCGGCGACGTAGCCTCGCGAGACCGCCGCTTCGGGCGCGATCGTGAGGGTCTTGTCCGAGAGCCACACGTCAGTCCCGTCCCATCGTGGAGGCGCGGAGAGATTGTCGCCCGCGCGCCCGCTGATCAACGGGAAGAGCTCGGCTTCGATCTCGCTGTCGTCGCCCGTTCCGCTGTAGTTGCGCAGCTCGATGCCGAGCGTGGCGACGCCGCGGCCGATGCCTTCGTTGATGATCGCTTCGCTCAGCCCGATGCCCTGAAGCGTCTGAAGAAACGGGCCGAGCCGCGAGGCAAACGCGTTGTCTCTGCCGTTGTCGCCATCGTTGACGACGCCGCCTGGATTGCGGCAGGTCGCGATCGCGCGCGACTGCGTGGTGCACGTCGAGTCGAGGTCCCATCCGTGCTGCGCCCAGCGATTGGGGTTGGCCATCGTCGGCCAGTCGAACTGCAGCCTCCGCACGGCGAAGCACGGTCCGTTCGTGCATCGCTGCGTGAGCGTGTGCCTCGGCGGAAGCGGCGTGTTGAACGGCGGCGGCTGAAACACGGCCGGCGGCGGGTTGGGCAGGTTCGGAGGAACCACCGGCGGGTGCGCGAGCTGACAGTTCGACTCGTCGCGATCCGGAGCGAACATCGCGACGTGCTCTCCGCCCGGAGCTCCGCCATCGACGTCCACGCGCACCGGATCGCATCCGCACGCCGAGCACGACGCGCACGTCGATCCGCCCATCATGCTCGTGCGGCTCGCGCAGTCGCGCGTGAGCAGGATCGGCACCACGCGCACTTGCCTCGGGATGAAGTGGGACTCGACGCTGGTCGTGAAGAATCCGCCGCGCGTGAGCTGCGTCTGGACTTCGATGTAGACGGGGCCGTTGTCGTCTTCGCTTCCCGCGACGAGGCCGAGCTCGCCGGGCAGCGCGTAGCGCTCGGCGCTCACCGTGAATTGATTCGTGAACACCACGGCGCCCGTCGGCGTTCGGCGGACCCGGACGCTGATCGCTTGCACGTCGGTCATCGCTTCGAGCTGCGAATCGAGGCGCAGCACGATCTGCGTCGGCGGCTTGTCCGTGCGCTTGCAGCCGCCGGTCGCGGACGCGACCACGGCGAGCGCGAGCAAAGAGAGCGGTCGGCGCGGCGTCGCACGGCAAGCAGGCTTCATCACGACAGCGCTGAGTCTACACTGCAACGATTCGCGCACGATGCGGCGCGATCGCGCATCAGCGCGGGATGACGAACTCGTCCCAGCCCACGTCCCTCGGCGCGGCGGGCGCGGTGACGTAGAGCAGCACCGCGGTGGTCGCTCCTGCCGCGACCACGCCCGCGACGATCAGCGTGGGGACGAGCCACGCGCGGGTCCCGGACCCCTCGACGAGCAGCCGCGCGTCCACGCGCGAGACGCTCTCGCTGCTCACCCGCACGGTTCGTCGAAACGGATCGAACCTCGGGGCGCGCACTTCGATCTCGTGCTCTCCGGGGGCGATCAATCGATCGACGACGCCCGATCCCCACTCGCGCCCGTCCACGCGCACGAGCGCGCTCTCGACGGACGGAGTGATCACGAGTCGACCGAAGCCGAGCGACTCGAGCGTCACGTCGAGCACGACGGTCGATCCAGGGCGGAGGTCGACCTCACGGCGCGACGGGCGGTGACCGTCGGCGCTCACTTCGATCACGTGGCGGCCCGGGTCGAGCGTGAGTCCGTCCGCGCCGATCGTCGCCGGGCGGCCGTCGACTTGGACCGTCGCTGTGGCCGGCGCGAGCGTCAACCGCAGGTTGACGATCTGCGCGCGCAGCGCGTTGAGCTCGGCGCGAATCGAGGCGAGCCGCGCGCGATCGATCCCGCGTTCGGGGGCTTCGAGATAGCGCTCGAACGTCGCGATGGCCTCGCGGAGCCGCCCGAGTCCGCGCTGCGCGACGGCCACGTTGTAGAGCGCGACCGGCGAGGGGCGCAGTCGGTAGCTCTCTTCGAACGCCGTGAGCGCGTCGACGTAGCGCTGCGCTTCGAGCGCAGAGATGCCTCGCTCGAACGCGTCGCGCGCAGGGTTGGGACCGCGCTGCGCGAGCGCCGAGTGCGCGCCGAGCGAGAGCGAGAGCGCCACGATGACGCCGAGCGCGCGAGCGCGCATTCAGCGCTCCCGATACTGCCGCTGGATCGTCAGCGTGTTGCTGCGGCGAATCGTGCGGTTGTTGCGGATGTTGCGGCGGATCGGGCGCGAGCCGCCGTTGCTCGCGGGCTGGGTCGCGCTCGCGCCAGCGTCCTGCGAGCCCGCGCCGCTCGCGCCGTTGGACGGACGGCTGTTGTGCGCGTTGTTGTTCGCGGTTGAATTCGTGTGCGTGCCAGCGGTCGTCTCGCCGGTCCCCGCGCCCTGCGCGGTTTGCGGCGACTGGTCGGTGGACGCGCTGGCGGTCTGCGAGCGATAGAAGTGAAATCCGACCGCGCCGAGCGCGCCGAGGAGCACGAGGACGATGAGCGTGAGCAGGATCTTCGAGCCGCGCTTGGGGTCGACGAACTCGCTGTCGTCGAGCGGCGCTCTCGAGCCGTGCGCGGCTTGCGTCGCGGCGATGGGCGGCGCGCTGAGCGGCGAGTGCTGCGGCGAAGGAACGGCCGTCGTCGGCGCGGTGAAGAGCGTCGTCGGCGGTCCGTTGGCGTCTTCGTCGGTGCTGGGCGCGCGGGGAAGCGCGGGGCTCTTGACCTCGGCGCTCGCGACCTGACGGCGGCGCCTCGGCGCGTCGCCTTCACCGGGCACCACGACTTCGGGCAGCTGGATCTGCACGTCTGCGCTCTGCGCCGCGCGCACGAGCGCGTCGGCGAAGGCGGCCATGTCGGGGTATCGCTTGTCGCGGTCGGTCTCGAGCGCGCGGTGAATCACCGACGCGACCGCCGGCGGAATGTCCGGTACGAACAGCTCGATCCGCGGCGGCTGCTCGGTGATGATCTTGGTCAGCACGAGCGTGGCGGTCTGCGCGACGAACGGCGGACGCGCGGTGAGCAGCTCGAAGAGCACCGTGGCGAGCGACCACTGGTCGGTGCGGCCGTTGAGCGCCCGATCCGCGCGCGCTTGCTCGGGGGACATGTAATCGGGCGTCCCGATGGCGACGCCGGTCTGCGTGCGCTTGTCGTTCTCGAGCTGGGCGTCTTGAAACTTCGAGATGCCGAAGTCGATGAGCTTCGGCATCGAGCCGTCGGGCGTGACGGTGATGAAGATGTTCTCGGGCTTGACGTCGCGGTGCAGGATCCCGTGCTTGTGCGCGGCGTCGAGCGCGCTGGCGATGGGAAGCACGATCGCGAGCGACTCGCCGAGGGTGAGCGTCCCTCGTCGCTGCAGGATCGCTCGCGCGTCTTCTCCGCGCAGAAGCTCTTGCACGATGTAGAGCGCGCCCGAGGGCTCGCGGCCCATCTGCGTGACGTACGCGATGTTCGGGTGCGCGATGCGCGCGGCGGCCTCGGCCTCTTGCATGAAGCGCCGCGCCGAGACGTCATCGACCGCGTACTGCGCAGCCAGGACCTTGATCGCGACGGTCTCGGATCCGTCGATCGGTCGCGCTTCGTAGACGGCGCCCATGCCGCCTTCGCCCAGCAGACGGACCACTCGGTAGCGACCGGCGATGGGTTTGCCGATCAGCAGGTCGTGCGCGAAGCTCTGCGGCGCGGAGGCGACCATCGATCCGTGATCGGAGAGTGTAACTCGACCGACCCGAAACACACACGAGATACTGAAAAATCTCTGCAGATTCTCCGGTGATCTCGGCTGGGAGGTTCTCCTCCCAAGCGTGCGTGTGCGCTCATGGCGGCAGGTTGGGGCCGCCCGGCGTCAGGCGGTTGCGCGCGAAGGGGCCGGTTCCGTTGGGGCGCCGACCCCAGCTTTCGCCAGAGGGGACGGCGTTCATCGGGTACAGCACGCTCTCGCTCACGCCGTCGTTGGGCGCGACGAGGTGCACGACTTCACCGCGCGACGCGCTGATCCCGAAGCTCGCGTGGAAGCAAGTCATCGGGCCTCCATCGGACAAGCAGCGCATTTGCGGGCCGGATCCCGCGTCCGCTTGATCGGCGAGGATCACGACGTACTGCCCCGCCGCGAGCGACGTGCCCGCGGGAAACCGCGCCACGTTGCTCAACCTCGGAGCTCCGTTGCTCTCGCTGTCGGTCACTCCCCAACCCGAGAGGTCCGCGCTCTCGGGGCCGTTGTTGTACAGCTCGATCCAGTCTTCTCCGGTCGCGCGCAGCTCGTTGATCGCGACGCTCGTGCTCGGCCCTGATCGCACGTCGAGCGCGGCGTCGAGTCCGCCGTCGCCGTTGGGGGGCTGCGTCGAGCACGCGAGCAGCGGCGCGCAGCAAGCGAAGAGAAGCGTTCGAAGAGCGTTCATGAGCGCGAGTGTAGCGCGCTCACAAATCCACGATCACGTCGCGCGAAGGCCGCTCGTTGCGCGCGGTGGTCGAGGCCGAGGCGCGCGGCGGCGAGGGCGCGCGGCGGTTGTCGATCGTCGCCCAGAACACGCGCGTCTGCTCGTAGTTGCCCTGGCGTCGATAGCCAGCGAGTCCGTAGAGCACGGACCAGTAGTAGTCCCCGCGGCGAGGCTCTCCGTACTGAAAGAACGGCGCGATGTCGTAGCCCCACGAGAGCGTTTCGCCGCTGCCGTGCCGCCACCAAATGACATCCGGAAACGCCCATCGCGTGTACCCGCGGCGGTCGCCGACGTGCGCGTAGAACGGGAAGATCACCGTGGTCTGTCGGCCTTCGTCGCGGTTTCCGACGTCCCACACGAACGGGAAGAACACGTTGTGGTGCCAGCGCCTTCCCGCCGCCGTGTAGAGCAGCGGGTAGATGTTGAGCACGCGGTGCTCGGGCGACGACTCGTAGTGCACGTTGCCCGCGACGACGATGCGCGAGCGGCGCATCTGATCGTAGCTGTGGCCGAACACCGGCGTGATCGTCGTGTCGAAGCGACCTTCTTCGTGGATGTGCGCGAACAGCGGGAAGAGCACCGTGGTGCTGCCGGTCGGACGCGTGCTGTGCACGAAGTTGAGGACTTGAACGGTCGAGGTTCCCGAGCGTCGGTCGCGGCCGTAGTAGAAGAACGGCGCGACCGAGTCGAACGCCGTCGCGCCGCGGTGGTTTTGATAGAACGGGAGCACCAGCGTGCTCTCGTCGCGAACGCGCGTGTAGCCGCCGAGCAGCGTGGCGAAGGTGAAGTGCTCGCGCGATTCTTCCGTGTGAAACAGCGGAAAGACCGTGGTGCGCGCCCACCCCCGCCCGTGCGCGTGAAAGAACAGCGGCGCGACGTTGACCGACAAGCTGTTCGGCGTTCGCTCGGTCCAGAACGGGCCCACGACGGTGAGCTGACGGTTCTCGGCGACCTCGTTGCGGTGAAAGAACAGCAGCGGCCAGATGAGCGTCCAGCGCAGCGACGGCGAGGTGTGCCGCGCCACCAACGGAACCACCGGGCCCGCGGTCCACGTCACGCTCGAGCCGTCACGCACGTACTGAAACAGCGGCGTGATCGTCTGCTGGCTCGTCCGCGTCCAGCGATGAAACGTGAGCAGCGCTGGGATCACCAGGTGCTCGCCCTCGAGTCTGCCGTTGGGACCGAAGCCTTCGTAGTACGAATAGAGCGGAAAAACACCGTGCGCGAGCGCTCTCGCGCGATCGGGTCCCTGCGAGCGATGCACCCACACCGGCGGGACGACGGTCGTCGAGTACGTCGATCCGTCGCCGCGACGACCGGTCGTGTGAAACACCAACGGGAAGAACGCGTCGGTGTTGGCCATCGGCGATCGCAGCCGAAAATACGGCGGGATCAACAGCCACGAGGTGTCTCGAACGCGGCTCTGCCAATACAGCGGAAACACCACGGTCGTGTCGTGGTGCGGGCCCCACTCGCGGAGGTACGGCGGGAAGAAGAACCGTCGCGGCGCGCGGTCGTTGCCGTCGGGCAGCTCTCCCTCGGCCGGCACCATGCGCGAGCGTTGCTCGTCGGTGAGGGGCTGCTCGCGCGACTCGGCGCTGTCCTCTGCGGGCGCCCGTGAGCCGCCGGCTCCGCCGCTCGAGGGCTCGTCTCCGTCTGCGTTTTCGCCGGCAGAATCAGCGTTGCCGCTCGGCTCGGGCTGCACCTCGGGCTGCGGCTCTTGCCGCTGCGGTGGCTGATCGGCGTTGTCCGCGCCAGCGCTCGCGTCGGGCTGCGCGCTCGGCGCAGCGGCGTCGGCGCTCGGGGGAGTCTGTTGAGCGAGCGCGCTTCTCGCCGGGGCAGCGACGACGATCGACGCTGTCACGACGAGCGCGAGCCTCGCGGGAGCGAAGGTCATTCTGCGGCGCTCCCGTCGGCGCTGGCGCGGAGTGAGAGCGCCGTTTCGACCAGCGAATCGCGCGAGATCGTGCGCTCTTCACGCTTGGCGAGGTCCTTGAGCTTCACGACTCCGTCGTTGAGCTCTTGCGCTCCGACGATCACCGCGAAGCGCGCTTGCGAGCGCTCGGCGTGGCGGATCTGCTTGTCGAACTTTCCGAAGCGGGTGTCGACGAAGGTCACGATCGCGCGGTCGCGCAGCGCCTTGGCGATCACGAGCGCCTCGGACTGCACGCGCTCGGGCTGCTCGCGGTCGATCGCGATCACCGCGAACGACGCAGGGGCCTTCGGGCCCGCTCCTTTGCCTTCGGAGGCGATGAGCAGTCGCTCGACGCCGAGCGCGAAGCCGACGGCGGGCGTGGGCTTTCCGCCGAGCTCTTCGATGAGCTTGTCGTAGCGACCGCCGCCGCCGAGCGCGTCTTGCGCGCCGAGCGCGCCGCTCGTGTCGGTGATCTCGAAGATCGTCCGCGTGTAGTAGTCCAAGCCGCGGATGATGGTCGCGTCGACCTCGAACGGCGTGCCGAGCGCGGTGAGCGTCGCGCACACGCGGTCGAAGTGCGCGCGGTCTTCGTCGCTCAGGATGTCGAGCAGCTTGGGCGCGCCCGCGCGCAGCGCGACGTCTTCGGGCGCCTTCGAATCGAGGATGCGCAGCGGATTGGTGTCGAGCCTGCGCTGGCTGTCCGCGCTGAGCTTGTCCTTGAGCGGCGCGTAGTACTCGCGCAGCGCCTCGCTGTAGCGCTTCTTCGTGTCGCCGGAGCCCAGCGAGTTGACGCGCACTTTCGCCTGTGAAATCCCAAGCGAACGAACGAACGTGTACGCCAGGTCGATGAGCTCAGCGTCGACCATCGCGCCGCCGTCGCCGTACACCTCGGCGCCCACTTGATGAAACTGGCGGTAGCGGCCCTTGGCTGGGCGCTCTCCGCGAAACATCGGGCCCGCGTAGAACCATCGCGCCACGGGCTCGACGTTGGCGATCGAGTGCTCGAGGTACGCGCGGACCGCGGAGGCGGTGCCCTCGGGGCGCAGGGTCAGCGAGCGTCCGCCGCGGTCTTCGAAGGTGTACATCTCCTTCGCGACGACGTCGGTCTCTTCGCCGATCCCGCGCGTGAACAGCTCGGTGTACTCGCACATCGGGGTGCGCACCTCGCCGAAGCCGTAGCGCTCGCACACCGCGCGAAAGCTGTCTTCGAGCCCGCGCCAGCGCACCGCGTCCTTCGGCAGCACGTCATTCATTCCCGGAACGGATTCGAGCCCCTTCTGTCCCTTCGATCCGCCGCTCGACTCGTTGCCCATCGCTGCCGTCACCCAAACCAAGATTGACTGTGCGAAGCGCCCTTCTGGCGCTCGTTTGACCGCTGAATTGCACGCGTCTGTCACGCGCGCGAAACGTTCATGGTCGCAAGCGGCGCGGACGGTAGTCATGGCTCACACCGTGGGTCAAGCCATGCGAGCGAACCACGGCGCAGTCCTCGCTTTCATCCCGCGCACCGTCGCGGTAGCGTGCGCGTACTTCCGTGCGCTCGATCGCCGCTCCGATTGCATTGTTCACGCTGGCCGCGCTCTCGTCGTGGTCGTGCTCGACGCCGCTCACTGACCGCCGCTGCGACGAAATCGATCGTGGCTCGTGCAACAGACCCGCGCCGCAGGGCGGGCAACTTCGCACGTATCGTCAGGCGGATCTCGCGTCGCGTCCCACCACGGGCGGGCCCGTCTCGATCTCCAACGTCGTGGTCACCGCCATCGACGACTACCTCGAGCCCGGCGGCAACACCGGCGACATCTGGGTGCAAGAGGTCGTAGCAGACCCTGCCTTCACGGGCTGCGCGCCGATGCCGGATGGCCGTCACGTGTGCGGCATTCAACTCTTCGCGCCGTCGACCATTCCCACCGGCAGCTATCTGCTCACGGGCGACACCGTGAGCATCACGGGCGGTACGTACGACGAGTTCAATTGCACGCCGTGCTGCGCGCCGCCCCGCGCGCCGTGTCTGTTCAGCGACGGCCGCACGTTGCCAGAGTTCTCTCGCGCTGGCGTCGAGCGCGTGGGCACTGGCGTCGAGCCCGTCATCGTCCCCGCTACAGTGCAACAGATCCTCGAAGGCGCCGACCGCTACGTGGGCGTGCTCGTCCGCATCGAGGGCGAGGTCATGCTCGAGACCCCCACGGGCAGCACCGCGACCCGAGGAGAAATCCGCATGGTGGGCGGCGTGAATCTCTCCGCGCAGATCGGCCCGCTCGCCGATCGCATGGGGCGTCCTCTCTTCGACCGCGCGACGGGCCGGCTCAACTACACCCGCGTGCGCAACATGACCGGGATCGTGAGCTACTTCTTCGGACCCAAGCTTCTTCCGCGCGGGCCCGAGGACTTCGAAGCGCTACCGTGACTGCGGCTCGAACGTCGCGATGGTCTTGGCGGACCCGCGCGTTCCGACGGCGAGCGCGACGAGCGCGAGCACCGCAGGAAGCGCGGGCCACGCGAGCATCCACCGCCGCTCGATGAGCGTCCCGCTCACGATGGGCGCGATGATCGACGCGAGCGAGCTCAGCGACTGAACGAGCCCGAGCACCGTCCCCTGCTCGTGCGGCGCCGCTTGCTGGCTCGCGAGGCCGGTCAAGCTCGGTCGAATCGCGCCGTTTCCAAAGGCCGTGATCGTCGTCGCCGCGATCAGCCCGGGGATCGTCGGCGCGAGCGTGAGCACCGCGTACCCGAGCACGTTCGCCGTGAACGCCGCGCGCACGAGCCGTCCTTCGCCGTGGCGCTTCGCGAGTCGACCCAGCAGTCCGCCTTGCAAAACGATCCCGAGAAACCCCGCGTACGCGAAGGCGTAGCCCACCTCGCGCGGCGTGAAGAACTGCCCGTTGTGCCGGTACGTTCGCTCGGCGAAGAGCGAGAAGCCCGAGGTGAAGCACGTGAACGCCGTCGAATACAAAAAGTGCTCGATGAGCACGCCGCGCAGGATCGGCCGCTGAAAATACGGGGCGTACGCGCTCCACGACAGCACCGAGAGCCGTCTCCCCGCCGGCCCTTCATCGCCCGGCTCCTGCTTCTGCGGCGGCGGTCCCCCTTCGAGCAACGCCAGCGTGCACACGATGCTCGTGAGCGACAGGCCCGCGGCGAGCCAGATCGGCGCCGAGTAGCCGTAGCTGATCAGCGAGCCTGTGACCCAAGGGCCGATGAAGAAACCGATGCCGAACGCGATGCCCACGATCGCGAAGGACTTCGTGCGCTCTTCGGGCTTGGTTCGATCGCTCACGTACGCTTGCGCAAGCGAGAGGTTGCCCGCGGTCGCGCCGTCGATGGCGCGCGCGACGAAGAGCATCCAGAGCGTGTGGGCGCGGGCGAGGAGGATGAAGCCGACGAGCGTTCCGAGCTGAGAGAGCACGAGCAGGCGCTTGCGTCCGTAGCGGTCGCTGAGCGCGCCGAGCACGGGCCCCGCGATCAGCATGAACGCTGCGTACACGCTCACGAGCATCGTCGCCTGCACGGGCGTCGCGTGAAACCGCTCGGCGTACGGCGCCAGCAGCGGGATCACCAGCGTCATCCCGAACACGTCGACCAGGACGACGAGAAAGATCGCGAACAGCGGAGAGGACTTCACGAGCGCCCGTCACCCGATGCCGCGCCGTCCGGCGTGTTGCGAAGAAAGTCCGCGAGCTCGGCGAAGCGCGTCTCGAGAAACGCGCGCACGGGCCCGTCGATCTTCGCTGCGTCCATCGCGAGCTTCATCGAGCGCGTCCACGCGTCGCGCATCGTCGAGTCCACCGGCACGCGCGCGTGTCGCATGCGCAGCCGCGGATGCCCGTGAAGCACCATGTAGTCCTGCGGGCCGCCGAGCCAGCCGATGAGAAACAGCGCGAAGCGATCGCGCGCCTCGCGGGCGACCTTGTTGTTCTCGTCGAGTCGATGCAGGGCGGCGAGCTTGGGCTCGTGCGCTTCCATCGCGTCGTAGAAGTGCTCGACGAGTGCTTTGACCGCGTCCTTGCCGCCCAGAAGGTCGAAGGGCGTGCGGCCAGGTTCGTTGCGGATCTCGCTCATTCGGCGGGGGTTGTGCCACGACGTGCCTCGGTCGGGGAGGGGACGTCAGGGGGGAATCTTTACTGACCACGAGTCATCGCAGAATTCGCCGGGTGATCTTGGATGTGCGACACTTCACGAGCCCGGCTCGGAACGTGCTGAGCGATGCTTTCGACTTCGATTGGAGAGTGAGCGATGAGACACGGCGGCAGAGCAACGTGGATCGTGGTGATGGCGGCGTGGCTGCTAACGGCGTGCGGCGCCTACGTGCGTCCAGGGGACGGCGGAGAGTCGCGACCGGACGCGACGTTGCCGGACGGCGGCGGCTGTGTGTTGCCCGGCGGACGAGTGCTGGCGGTGGGCGAGAGCTTCTTCGACGGGTGCAACACGTGTTCGTGCGGCCCGGGGGGATTGCTCGCGTGCACGGCGCGCGCGTGTCCCGAAGACGTGGTCGTTCCGCCGCCGCCGATGTGCTCGGCGCCCGATGGAACGCCGGTCGAAGTCGGCGCGAGCTGGCGTTCGCCCGATGGATGCACGGAGTGCTTCTGTGACATGAGCGCCTCGCTCTCGTGCGCGCGTCGCAGCGATTGCTTCGACGCGGGGCCGCCGCCGCCGGTGTGCTTCGCTCCCGACGGGACGCCGGTGCCGCTGGGGGCGCGCGTTCTGAGCCGCGATTTCTGCCTCGCGTGCACGTGCCCGATGCCGGGAGGTCCGGCGGCGTGCGCGCCGAGCAGAGATCCGCGATGCTTCGACGCGGGAGGGCCGACGGTGTGCCGCGCTCCGGACGGAACCGCGTTCGCTGTTGGCACCACGTGGACGTCTCGCGATCGCTGCACGAGCTGCGTGTGTCGTCCCGACGGGACGACCTCGTGCGCGAGCAACCCTGGGTGCTTTGCGGACGCGAGCGTGTGCGTGGATCCGGGCGGCGCGCCCGTTCCGGTGGGCGCGTGCTTCGCGAACGGATGCCTCTCGTGCTGCTGCACTGCGATGGGCCTGCAGTGCACGCCGAGCGGAGCGCCCGGCTGCATCGACGCGGGTGGTCCTCCGCCAGTGTGCAACAGCGTGGCGCCCTCGGCGTTCACCGTCATCCCGCGCTCGGTGATGGGCGTTCCGCCCGCCGCCACGGGCGGAACGATCGCCGACGGCTACTACACCCTTCGCGATCTCATCTCGTACAACGGCAGCTCGATCGGCCCGGGAGGCGTGCGCTACGCCGTGCAAGTGACCCGCGGATCGATGCAGTTCGTCGTGGTGGCCCCGGGCAGCCCGACGGTCGTGCGCGCCAACTTCAACTACACCAGTGGCGGGACGCTCATTCGCCTCACGCCCACGTGCAGCGACGGCGGCATGGCGGGCCCTGGCGCGGGTCAATACTCCGTGCGTCCGACGGGCTTCGACCTGTTCATCGACTCGGGCAGCGCTGGTCAAGTGCAGCACATGGTGTTCTCTCGCTGATCGCGCCGCGAAAACAGCGCGCGATCGACGGGCGAGGGGCACTACACTCGGGGCGGTGATTCGAAAGTTCAAGGCGCAGATCGTCGCGACGGCCTCGGTTCGAGCGCTCGCGACGCTCGTGTTCGAGTGCGATCGCGCGGGCTGGCCCGAAGAGTGGGCTCCTCTTCGCGAGAGCGCGCGCGACGCGCTGCTCTCACTGCGCGGCGAGACCGACGCGCTGCTCGCGCTGATCGCGAAGGTCGACGCGGGCCGAGGCGTGCTCACGGTCTTCGCAGACGAGCGCGACGAGGCCCTGAGCGCCGCGGGGATCATCACGGCGGCGACAGACTTCGACCTCTCGACGCTGCTCGAAGACGACCACCACGGACCGGACGCGCTGCGCGCGTTTGTTCAACTGCTCGATCTGGTGGCGCGCAGCAGCGTCTATGCGCTCGCGCTCAGGATGGGCACGCGCGAGGCTGTGTACGAGGACGTGCTCGACGAGCTGCGATCGCAGGCGCACGAGCGCGGAGTGCTGCTCGACGTCCCGCCGCCGCCCAGCGATTTCACCAGCGAACCGCCACGCAAACGAGGCAGCGGCTCTGATCGCATCGATCCCTCGGAGGTGTTCGGCGACGGAAGGCCCTCCGTGGCGTCGAGCGACGACCTGGACGACGACGAGCGCGCGTTCTTGGACGAGGCCGGAATCGACTGGCCCGTGCGTCGAAGGGCGCTCGAAGAAGCGTGGCGACAGGTCGCCTTCGCGGTTCATCCCGATCGTCGCCCCGACGATCCCCTCGCGTCGTTGCGGTTCGTTCGACTCAAGACCGGCTACGAGCGCTTGCGCGAGCGCTCGGTGTAGCGATCAGCAGCCGCTGCGCGAGCACTGCGCGGCGCCGCCGCACTGCGTGCACGCGAGAGGCAGGTCCTGCCCCGCGAGGCAGTAGCCCGTCGTCGTCGCCGGCGTGGTCGCCATCATCGTCGCGGGCTGGCACGCAGGCGTGTAGCCGGACGGGATGCTCAGCAAGCAGCCGCAGCAGATGGTGAGCGGAAACGTGTACGGCGCGACGTTCTTCCACACGGCTCCGACCGCGGAGGTCAGCTCGACGCCGCCCACGGTGCGAAACGTCGGGCGAAGCGTGACCTGAATGGTCTCGCTCGCGTTCGAGCAAAAGGCTGCGGGCGGCGCGACTCCCGTCGCGAATCCCGTGCATCCCAGGCGCTCGCGCAACGCCTGCCCCTGCGGGCCCGGAATCGCGCTGACCTCGACCACGCCGAAGCCCGGCGCCGACGTGATTCCTGCGGGGATCACGTCGCTGTTCATCGGGACGCGGTAGGTCGAAGGCGCGGTCCCGAGCGAGAGCAGCGCGCCGCTCAGCGTCGTGAGCTCGACGTCGACGTACTGACCCATGATCGCGCGTTGGTCGGGGCGGTTGAGCTCACCCGATCGATTCGCGAACAGGTTGTTCTGAATCAGCGGAAACACGATGTAGTTGTCGCGCAGCGCCACGTCGAGCACGCTCGCGAGCAGCTTGGGCGACCCCGGATCGTTGCTCAACGAGCAGGCGCCGGGCAGCGACGGGTTCGCTTGCGGCGCGATCAAGTGTCGAATCTGCACGCTCGCTGAGTTGTCCGCACAACCAGCGACCAACACAGCGCTCGCTGCGACCAACGCGCGGACCAATGCACTGCTCGACGAAGGGGTCATGGTTCGAATGGTACGCGCACCGCGGCGCGCTCGGCGAATTTCGAGCATTCGACCACGCCGTCTCTCTCGATCACCACCCGAGTCGACAGAACAGCGTCGCTGGTCGCCCCCGTCGCGCCGACATCAGCGCCGCGCCAGCGTTCGGGGCCGCGCTACGGCGCGATGGTCGCGAGCGCGTCGATGGCGCGCTCGAACGGGAGCGTGCGCGTGACGAACGAGCCGATCGAATCGCAGAAGACCCAGCGAATTCCCTCGCGATCTCGCTTCTTGTCTCGGGCGAGCGCGGCCTCGACCTTCGCCCGGTCGAGCGGCAACGGGCACCGACGATCGAAGCCGAGCGCGTCGAGCAGCGCGGTGATCCGCTGCTCGATCATGGGGTCGTGGCCCTCGCTCGTCGCGAGCCGCGCCGCCGCGCGCATCCCGAGCGCGACGCACTCGCCGTGCGCGAGGGCGAAGTCCACGGCGTGCTCGATCGCGTGCCCGAGCGTGTGCCCAAAATTGAGGCTCACTCGCGCCGCTTCTTCGCGCTCGTCCGCTGCGACGATCCGCGCCTTGGCGCGCACGGCGTCGGCGATCACCGCGTCGATGGCGAGGAGGTCTCCGTCACGGAGCGCGCTCGCTCGGCGCTCGACGCTCTCGAAGAGCGCGCCGTCCGCGATCGCGGCGATCTTGGCGATCTCAGCGATGCCCGAGCGTCGCTCGCGCAGCGAGAGCGTCTCGAGCGTGCGCGTGTCGCACACCACGAGCGACGGCTGGTGGATGGCGCCGATGAGGTTCTTGGCGCGGGGGTGATCGACGCCGGTTTTTCCGCCGACCGAAGCGTCGGCCATCGCGAGGACCGTCGTCGGCGCGGACACGAAGCGCACGCCGCGAAGGAGCGTCGCCGCGGCGAAGCCCGTGATGTCCGAGACCACTCCGCCGCCGATCGAACAGAGCACGCCCCGTCGATCCAACGCGAGGTCGATCCCGCGATCCCACACGCGACTCGCCGCGGACAAGTTCTTCTCGCGATCGCCTACGCCGTCGAACACCACCGGCTCGTCGTCGCTGAGCGCGCTGAGCGTCGCGCGCACGCCGGGCGCCTCGCGCGCGTTGGCGTCGGTGACGCAGAGCGCGCTCGAGACCCGCGGCGAGAGCGCGGCGACGCCATCGGCGAGCGTCTCGATCGGCGCGAATCGCACGCGATAGGTGCGCGCTCCGAGCGCGACGGGCACGACGCGCTCTCGGGCGCACGCTTCGATCGCTGCCAGCGCCGCGCGAAGGACGCTCTGTTCGTCGCCGCTCGCGTCGATGATTTCGTGTGCTTCGAGGTAGCACTCCGCTCGCTGGGCGAGCAGCGCCGCGACGCGAGACTCGTCGCCCCCTTGCAGCAGCGGCCGCTCGTCGGGCGCGCGCGCGACGCGCTCGTAGAGCACTCGCGCCGGAGCGGTCACGCACAGGACGATCGCGCGATCGAGCGCCTCTCTTCTCAGCGCAGGGTCGAGCAGCGCGCCGCCGCCGAGCGAGACGACGCGCCCGTCGCGCGCCTCGAGCATCGAGCGAACGACCGCGGCTTCGATGCGGCGAAATCCCCACTCTCGCTCTCGCAAGAACACCTCGCGCACCGTCGCTCGCTGGCCTCGCGCGATCTCGTCGTCGGTGTCGAAGCGCCGTCGATCGAGGGCGCGGGCGAGGGCGCGAGAGAGCGTGCTCTTGCCTGCGGCGGGCGGGCCCCAGAGCAAGATCGGGCGCGGGTCGGATGCGTCAGTCGAGTGCATGGCCGGGTCAGTAGTGTTGCAGCTGCTCGCGCCACGACCGAACGGTGCGAACGAGCTCGCGCATTGAGTCTGCGCCGTGCTTCTCGAGCACGCAGTCGGCGAGCACGAGCGCGAGCATCGCTTCGAGAACGACGGCCGCCGCGGGCACCGCGCACACGTCCGAGCGCTCGTGCGCTGCGGCGGCGTGAGCCTTGGTTCGAAGGTCCGCGCTCGGCAGGGCGCTCTTCAGTGTGGCGATGGGCTTCATCGCGGCGCGAACCACGATGGGCTCGCCGTTGGAGATGCCGCCTTCGATTCCGCCGGCGTGGTTGGTGGCGCGCGCGAAGCGCTGCGTCGAGGCGTCGTAGGCGATCGGGTCGTGCACCGCGCTTCCGGGGCGATCGGCGCCCGCCCAGCCGTCGCCGATCTCGACGGCCTTGATCGCTTGCACGCTCATCATGGCCTGCGCGATGCGTCCATCGAGCCTGCGGTCCCACTGCGTGTGGCTCCCGAGGCCCGCGAGCACGCCGCGCGCGAGCACTTCGACCACGCCGCCGGCGGTGTCGCCTTCGTGCGCGAGGGCGAGGATTTTCTCTCGCATTCGCGCCTCGCACTCGCTCGAGAGCACGCGAAGCGAGCTCGCCTCGATCGTCGCGCGCTGCTCGAAGACCGCGTCGACCGAGCACTCGCGCTCGTCACGCAGCCCTGCGATCGAGCGCACGCGCGAGCACAGCTCGATCCCGCACTGCGCGAGCAGGGCCTTTGCGACCGCTCCCGCGGCGGTGCGCGCGGCGGTCTCTCTCGCGCTCGCGCGCTCGAGGATGTCCCGCGCGTCGCGTCGGTCGTACTTGAGTGCGCCGGCGAGGTCGGCGTGCCCGGGGCGAGGAAGCGTGACGGGCTCGGGCTCGCTCTCGAATCGCTCGGCCCCCATGCGTCCGCGCCAGTTTGCGAAATCACGGTTCTCGATGCGCAGCGTGATCGGAGAGCCCAAGGTCTCGCCGTTGCGCACGCCCGCTTCGATCACCGCGCGGTCCTGCTCGATCTTCATTCGACCGCCGCGGCCGTAGCCCTTCTGGCGGCGGGCCAGCTCGCTCGCGATCTGCTCTTCGCTGAGCGAAAGTCCCGCGGGCACTCCCTCGATGATCACGGTGAGCGCCGGGCCGTGCGATTCGCCCGCGGTGAGCCAACGCAATCGAGTCACAGCTTCGCTCCTAGCACGCGCTCGTCGACGAGCAGCACGGTCTCTCGCTCGATCGTGCGGGCGAGCGCGAGCCACGGCGCGGCCTCGGGCAAGAGCGCGCTCGCGAGCGTGCTCTTCGCCTCGGGCGGAGCGATCGGCGGAAGATCCGTCGGGGCGCGCACCACGCGGATCGCGGGGAGGGTTGGGTCGATCGACGCGCGCTCGGCCGCGGCGCGAATGGCCGCCGAGAGGTCACCGATCTCGTCGATCAGCCCGAGCTCGAGCGCCTGTTGCGCAGGGTACACGCGGCCGCGCGCTCTCTCTTCGACCTGCTGCTCGCTCATCGAGCGCCCCTTGGCGACGATGCGAACGAAGTCCGTGTAGACCTCGTCGATCGACTGATCGAGCGTCGCGCGCTCGTCCTCGGTCCACGATCGATAGGGAGAGTACAGGTTCGCGTGCGCTCCTCGATCGACGCTCTCGTGGGTGACGCCGAGCTTGTCGGCGGCCTTCTCGACGACGACGCGCATCGCAACGACGCCGATCGAGCCTGTGATGGTCGTGCGCTGCGCGACGATGCGGTGCGCGAGCGCTGCGACGTAGTAGCCGCCCGACGCGGCCACGTCGCCGAAGTACGCGACGACCGGCTTTTTGTCGCGCAATCGCTCGACCTCGCGCGCGATCAGATCGCTCGCGAGCGCGCTGCCTCCCGGCGAGTCGACGAGCAGGACGACGGCGCCGACCGACTTGCTCTCGGCGCACGCTCGGATCGCGGCCGTCACGCGGGCGACGTCGGCGACGCGGTCCTGCGTCGAGCGGCCGCCGTCGACGGCGATCGGCCCGCGGACCTCGACGATGGCGACCCGCTTTCGAGCGCGCGTCGCGCGGGGCGGGCGGGCGCGGGCGCTCGCGTAGCGATCGAAGTCGACGAGCCGCGCGAAGGGCATCACGGCGCTCGGCTCTCGCAGCTTGGCGAGCAGCTCGTCTTCGTACATCGCTCCGTCGAGCACGCCGAGCTCGTGCGCTTGCCTCGCGCGCACCGGCGTCTTGTCGATGAAGGCGCGAGCGCGCTCTGCGTCCATGCGTCGTGATTGAACGAGCGCGCGCTGGACGCTGTCGATCAGCGCGTCGGCGAGCGCTTCGGTCTGCGCGCGGTTCGGCTCGGACATCGAGTCGCGCGCGAACGACTCCGCGGCGCTCTTGAACTCTTTGCGCGAGAGCACCTCGACGTGAATCCCGAGCTTGCCGAGCGCGGAGCGAAAGAAGTTCGAGCCGATCGAGACGCCCAAGGGGCCGATCGTGGCTGGCGGCGTCGCGAAGATCTCTGCGCACGCTGAGGCGATCAAGAGCTCTTTGTTCGCGCCTCCGAAGGGAAGAAACGCGACGGTGCGCTTGTTCGCCGCGCGCACGAGCGCGATCGCGTCGCGCAGGCTCTCAGCGGTCGCCCAGCCGAGCTCGGGCTCGCGCACGCGCACGAGCAGCCCGCTCAGCGAAGGGTCGTTGGCGGCGACGCGAAGGACGCGACGGATGTCCGAGAGCGCGAGCGGCGCTCTTCGACCGATCCAGCGCTGCCACCGCGGGATCGCGCGGGGGACCTCGGTGATCGGCCCGTGCAGGTCGAGCAAGAGCCACGCGCCCGACGGAACCGAGCGCCACCGCCACAGGGCGCGAAGCGCGACGAGCGCCAGCGCGGCGCACAAGGCGACGACGAACGGGACCACCGGGCGAAGCAGCGTGAACGGCGGCATGCGATGACGGAGCTATACCGTGGAGTCCGCGCCGCTGTTTGAGAAGCCTTCACGCGAACGACGGGGCGCTGCAGATCCATTGTAAACAATGGATGGATAATACTCTGCTCACAATGTTGTTTGTCTGGCGTCGAGTCCTGGTGAAATAACTCGCCCGCGATGCACGTGGCGTTTCTCGGCCTCGGGACGATGGGCGCGCCGATGGCGCGAAGGCTCATCGCTGCAGGCTATTCGCTGACGGTCTTCAACCGTACGCCTTCGCGAGCGGCGCCGTTCGCGGCGCTCGGGGCGCGCGTTGCCCGCAGCCCGGCCGAGGCGGTCGTGGGCGCCGAGGTGGTGTGCACGATGCTCGCGGACCCCGCCGCGCTGGCGGCCGTGTGCGATGGACCCGAGGGAATCCTCTCGTCGATCGCGCCGGGATCGGTCTTCATCGAGCTCTCGACGGTCGGCCCGGCGCCGCTGGTCGCGTTGCGCGCGTCGCTCGCTGAGCGCGGCGTCGCGCTAATCGACGCGCCGGTCTCGGGCTCGCGCGTCCCGGCCGAAGAGGGCTCGCTGGTGGTGCTCGCCGGCGGTCCGTGCGAGGCGATCGACCGCGTGCTTGCCGTGCTTCAGACGTTTGGAAGCGTGCGACGGACCGGGCCTTCGGGCTCGGGCGCGGCGACCAAGCTCGTGTTCAATCAGCTCGGCGCGCACATGCTCGCGGGGCTGGTCTCGGGGCTCGTGCTCGGCGTCGGGCTCGGGCTCGATCCGCGAGAGCTGCTCGCCTCGATCGACCAGGGCTCGTTTCGCTCGGGGATGTTCGCGCACAAGGGGGCGCGGATCATCGAGGGGCGCTTCGAGCCCGCGGACTTCTCGGTCGAGCTGCTGCTCAAGGATCAGCAGCTCGTGCTCGACGCGGCGAGGCGCGTGGGCGTGGAGCTCCCGACGTTGATCGCCGTGCGCGACCTCATCGCGCGCGCGGTGAGCGAAGGCGAGGGCGACAAGGACCTGTGCGCGGTGGTGCGGGTGCTCGAGCGCATGAGCGGCGTTCTCGCGCGGGCCGATCGGCCTTCGGTCACCGCCGCGACGAACGCGAGCGCGCCTCGAGCGCGCTGAGCGCGACGATCACTCGACGGCCGGGACGCTCGGGACTTCGAAGCCTCCGTCCGAGGCGCCGCCTTCGCCGCTCGAGCCTGCGCCGCCGTCGACGGGGGCCTTTCCTGCGGCGGTGACCTCCCAGAGCGCGCCGCGCAGCAAGCGGACGCGCTCGTTGAGCGCGCGCACTTTTTCGAGCAGCGAGTCGACCTCGGTGAGCGCCACGGCCTTGTCCGAGTGCTCGACGGCCAGCGCTTTCTTCGTGCTCTGCAAGATCTCGATGAGGCTGCGGCGGAGCTCTTCGTTGGCGTTGGTGACGAAGTCCGCCAGCTTCTCGCCGAAGCGATCGATGGCGCCGAGCAGCTCGGGCTCGATCTTGCGCGCGACGTTGCGCACGGCGTCCGGCGCGTTTTGCAGGGCCTTTCGCTTCACTTCTTTGTCCACGCGGTCCTTGAAGACCAGCGCGAGCACGGGCGCCGCGAGGGTGAGCAGGCCGCCGACGAGGAGGTTCGAGAGGACCATGACGCCGACGCCGAACGCTCCGAGCGCGAAGACGCTGACGTCGTACGCGACGGTGTCGACCTTCACGTCGAGCGACGAGGTGCCTTCGCCCAAGAACGCCTCGAGCTTCTTGTTGGTCTCGCGCGCGTCCTCTTGCACGATCGCGACGATCTCTTCGGCGAGGCGCTCGAGCTTCTCTCCGAGCAGGGCGCCCTCGCGCTCGAGCCACTTCTTCCAGGTGTCCTCGATGAAGCCCGAGAGGAAGCGGCGCACGTCGTCGGCGCTCTGCTGCTCGATCTGCGCGGGGATCGACGCGGCGAACTCCTCGGCGAACGCCGTGAGGTCGCGCTTGGCGAGCGCGCGAACGGCGCCCACTTCTTCGGCGATGCGCTTGTGTCGCTCGGCGACGGTGTCCTTGCTTCCTGCGAGGTCTTTTTCGAGCGCGCGGATGCGGTCAGCGAGCTCTTCGGTGGACATCGTGAGCGCGCGTCGGCGCACTTCGAGCCCGCGCCAGAGCAGGTTGGACACGCGCAGCCCTTCGTCCGCGCCGTAGTCCACGAGCATGCGCAGGCGGTTGTCCCCGAGCAGCTCGTCGAGCTTCTTGCGCAGCTCGACGAAGCCCGAGCCCGCCTCGTCGCCGTTGAGCTGGCGCTCGGCGCTGATCAAGAGCGTCGGCGCGCCCGGAACGATCTGCGCGAGCTGCTTCTTCGCGTACGTGAGCACTTGCTCGCGCTCGCTGTCATCGAGCGTGTCGGCCTTGTTGATGGCGAACACGATGCGGTCCCGTCCGGCGCCCAGCAATTTGTCTCGCAGAAACCGCCGCTCGCTCTCCTTGAGGATCTGCCCCGCGTCGAGCAAGAACACGACGGCGTCCGCCCTCGGGACGTAGCCGTAGGTGATCTCGGCGCGCTGCAAATTGAGGTCGTTGACGCCGGGGGTGTCGACGAGCGTCACTTTGTTTTCAAGCACCTTCGCGGGGTACTCGAGCTCGACGCGAAGCACGTCGTCGGGGATGAGATCTCCTCCCACGACCAGGTCCGCGATCTTGGCCCAGGGGACTTCTTTGCGCTCTCCGCCCGCGACGCGCAGCGGGTCGATCACGTCGGTGCCCGAGCTCTTCGCGCGAAACACCACTTCGGCCCGCGGGCTCTCTCCGTGGCGAACCTCGTGGATGAGCGCCGTCGTAGGAGTGATCCCGGACGGAAGAATCGAGCCGCCGAGCAGCGCGTTTACGAAGGTGCTCTTGCCGTGGTTGAACTCGCCGAGCACGACGAGCACGAGGCGCTCTTCGCGCAGCCGCGGCAGCCGATCGTTGAGGATGCGCTCTCGCAGCGAAGGAGCGCCGGAGCCCTGCGCGAGCTCTGCCAGCGCTTCGAGTTCGGAGACGAGGTCCTGCTTGGTCTTCGTCAGTGCGTCGAGGGTCATTCGAGTCTCTTTCTCCTTCACAGAACCTTCACGAGCTCGGCCACTTGCTTGTCGAGCTCCGAGAGCTCGATGCCGCCGACCAGGCCTCCCGGCTTGCGGTAGACCTCGCTCTCTTCGAACAGCTTCACGGCTTTGATCCGCTTGGGGATGTACGGGTGAGACTTGAGCAGTTCTGACGCGCGGCCGTAGCCCTCGCGCCCCTCGTCGATCTGCCGCAGAAACTCCTCGACGTTCATCTGCTCGAAGAGCTTCATCGACCCGATCGCGAGCTTCGAGAACGCGCTCGTCGCGGCTCTCTCGTTGCGCGCGCAGAGCATCCCCGCGCGGTCGCAGGTGATCTCAGCGGCGCGCGACCAGGTCTGCAGCGCGATCAGCGCCGGCTGCACGAGCGGGCCGAGAAAGAGCGAGGCGGCGCGGGTCAAGAGGCTCAGGGTCGTGAGGTAGATCACGTGCCCGTTCTGGATGTGCCCGCACTCGTGGCCGATCACGAAGGTCAGCTCGTCCTCGGTCATGTTGTCGATCGTGGAGGCATGAATAATGATCACCGATTCTTTTTCGGTTCCGGTGGTCATCGCGTTCATGTTGTCGACGCGGCCTTGGATGAAGACCATCGGCTCGGGGATTCCCAGTGTGTTCGCGCAGTGCCGCACCATCTCGTGCAGCTTCGGAAACTGCCGCGGCCCCACCTTCACGGACGTCCCGAGCAGGTCTCCTGCGAGCATCCCTTTGCTCAAGCGCACCGCGCTCGCGATCGCGAGCTGGATGGGCCCGAAGTTGCGCATCGTGCGCTGCAACTCCAGGTCGCCTGAGAACGCATAGCGATCGCCTGGGTATTCGCCTACGAAGCCAGCCTTTCGGTCGGTCACATACGATCCGAAGTCCGGCGAGATCGAGTCGGCCATCGATTCTTGCTCCTCATCGTCGATCAAAGAGACGGCAATGCCCTGCGATCGACGCTGCGTCGGACCCTAGCGCACGCCCCCTGCTTTGACGACCCCTCGCGAGGCGCCGCACGACAACGAGCGCGACGAACACTGCATCCGCGCTATACATCACGCGTCGTGAACCAACGCTCATCGCTTCGTCATCCCTTCACCATCGCCGCGCTCGCGTCGCTCGCGATCGGCTCGCTCGCGTACTGCACCGGCAACAACGACGCGAGCACGTCGAGCGGCCTGAGCAGCGGCGGATCGTCGTCCGACGCCGGTGCGGTCTCGTGGCCCGAGCCCGCGCAAGACGCGGCCAGCGCAGCGGCGCCAGACGCCGCCGCGGCGCTCCCCGAAGGCGCCGAGTGCGCGACGGACAGCGATTGCGTCCCCGCGGGCTGCTGCCATGCGACCGCGTGCGTTCCCGCCGCGCGTCGCCCCGCGTGCGAGGGGATCATGTGCACCATGGACTGCCGCCCCGGAACGCTCGATTGCGGCGGAGGCTGCCTCTGCCAAGCCGGGCGCTGCGCCGCGCAGCTCTCGCAAGGCCCCGTCGCGATCGACGCGGCCGTGATCGCTGCGCCCGACGCGTCAGCGCCGGACGCGAGCGCGCCCCGTCGCCGTCGTCGCTGAGTCGCTCGAGCCCGCGTCGGTCGCTGCGCTCGCGTTGGTCGCTCCGCCGTCGACTGCGACTTCTGCGCCATGTCGAATCGAGTGCTCTTCCGCATAGCGCTCGATGCCCGCCGGCCACTCGAGCGCCGCGCGGTTCGCGTCGATCCAACGGCGCACGCGCGGGCCCGCGAGGTCGCGCGCCGGGTCTTCGAAGGCGAGCCTCGAGCGCGAGCAGCTCGCGCGCACGTACGTCGCTTCGAACAAGCGATCTGCGGTCTCGTCGGGCGCCTGGCGAAGCAGCTGCCCCACGAGCCACGTCGGCGCGTTGCAACGCTCGGCGGCCTGCAAAAACGCTGGTCGATTCGCGCGTAGCGCACCGTCGTCGATCGCGTCGAACACCGCCGAGCCCGCCGCGTCCTTGAGCGTCCCGTCCGTGAGCATCGCGACGGCGCTCGCGAGCGGGGCGGGGTGCGTCTGCGCGGCGGCGCTCGCGACGCCCGGGTGCTGCATCGGCGAGGCGAAGAGCGCTCCGTTGGGCGCGCGCAGGATCACGGCGCTCTGCGATTGGCCCTCGATGCTCGCCGCGAAGACCGTGCCCTCGGCGCTCTCTCGATGCTCGATCGTCGCGCGCAGCCTGCTGCACGTCGCGTCGAGCTTGGGCTGATCGTCGTCGTCCATGAGACCGCCCGGCACGATCGTGTGCACGCGCCTTCCGCCGGACGCCTCGACGATGAAGAGCACGCGCGCGCTGTACGCAGGAAGCCGCGTGCCGCCGCCGATCGTGGGCGCGATCACGTTGCGAAGTGACTCGCAGCGCACCGTCGCGTTCCACTGTTCGCTGCGCTTCTCGGCGAGCACAGGGTTGCCGCCGCACGAGCCGACGCAGCCCGCGAGCGCGAGCGCGTGCGCGCCGAGCGCCTCGATCCTCCAACGCACCTTCACCGCGCCAGCACCTCGGCGAAGAGCAAAATCGTCCCGATCGTGAGCGCCGCAAACAACACCGTGCCGGCGAGCACCACCGAGCCCTTCAGCCCAGGGCGCCTCGCGGCTCGTCGCTTCGCGCTGAATCGATACGGTCCTCCGGGCTCCATCCGCCAGCCTCGACAGTAGCGCAGTTTCTGCCCCGCGAGTGCGCTCGATGATTCGCGCTACTCTCTCGTGATCGTGAACCTCCGTCCGCTCTCGGGCCTCGCGCTCGCAGCGCTGCTCTCGTGCACGCAATCGTCGGCGCAACGTTCGAAAGAGTCCCCCGCGCAGCGCCTCGCCCTTCGCGCGATTCGTCCCGCGCAGCCCGTGACCCTGCGAGGCGCGGTCACCTACGAGTTTCGCTCGCTCACCGATCGCGGCTACGCGGCGACGACGACGACGCGCCCGTCCCGTTGGGTGATCGTGCGCGCCGTGGACGCGCAAGGGCGCACGCTGCGACAGACGAGCACGGATGAGCGCGGGCAATACACGCTCGAAGCGCCGCCCAACACCGCGCGGATCGTCGCGGTCTCGTCGGTGCAGCAGCTTCGACGATGCCCTCCGCGCACGGCGCAGGGCACGACGCTGTGCGCTCCCGCGATGCGCATCGACGTCGCGCCCGATCGCAACGGAACGCAGCCGTACGAGATCGCCGCGCGCTTCGTCCCCGGCACCACCACGCTCTCGCTGCACGCCTCGCTCGCAGAGCCGCGCGCGGAGGGCGGCGCGTTTCACATCCTCGACACGCTCGTGACCGGGATGGACACCGTGTATCGCTGGTCGGGTCGCGAGCTCGCGCCGTTCTTCGTCATCTGGTCGCACGCGAGCGGGACGGACTGGAGCTACTACCGCGGCGAGCGCCCCGCGCGCTCGGGACGCTTCGCGCTCGAGCTCATGGGCGGCGTTCGCAATCAGCTCGCCACCACCGATGCGGATCAGCACGACATCTACATCATCCTCCACGAGTTCGGTCACTTCGTATTCGACACGCTCTCGTCCGACTCGTCGATCGGCGGAATGCACCCTGCGACGGTCAACACCGACCCAGGCGTCGCCTGGGAAGAAGGCCGCGCCACGTGGTTCGCCAGCGCGATCCTCAACGACTCGCGCTACCGCGACGCGGTGGGCATCGAGCCCTCGGGGCAGCTTCGCCAAGACGATGACTTGGAGCAGCTGCCGGCCAACGCCCTGCGCGGGCTGGGCTCGCAGCGCACCGTCGAAGAAGTGCTCTGGGATCTGTCCGACGGACCGCAGCCGATCGGAGCGCTGACCGATCGCGACAACGACGGCGTCTCGCTCGGCCCAGCGCGGGTGTTCAACGAGATGATCGCGATGGCGCGCGCGCCGAACGCGTATCCGTCGCTGGTCTCGTTTCTGCGGTTCCTCGTCGCGCAGCACGCGCTCACCGAGGCGCAGGCGCGCACGATCCTCGCGAGCCCGACGAACCAGAACATTCGCTATCCCGCGGCGAACGAGCCCGATCCATGGCCGCTCGCGCTGGCGGTCAACGGGACCGCGCGCGGCAAGATCGACGGGCTCACCGAGCCGGCGCCGAGCGGCGGGCGAGCCAATCCGGTCAACGGCTTGGACGCGACGCACGCGTATCGCGTCGTGCTCGCGCGACGCGCGACGGTCACCATCACGTTGACCATCACCGGGACGGGGCGTGGCCGAGACCACAGCGACCTCGACCTCGAGCTGCGCGACCAGCGCTCGGATGAGATCGCGAGCTCGCGTGGAGAAACCCAGGTCGAAACGATCTCTCGCGCGCTCGATCCTGGCACGTACTTGATCTACGTCCGCGACGGAGGCAACGGCAACAGCGCCAACTATTCGCTGCGCCTCGCGGCGAGCCCGTAGCGGCGCTCAGCGCGGCGATCGCACAGCGACGATCGCGTCGAGGTCGAAGCCCGACGAGGGGGGCATCGGAGCCAGCGTCTCGAGGTCGCGGATGCACACGACCGTGGCGCGCGAGAGAGACACCGCGCTCAAGTCGAAGGCGTCGCCGCCTGCGTAGCGCGGGTCGGTGGGATCGATCCCGTTGTTCGAGTTCGAGTACACCGGCGTGACGCCCGCGCACCCGCGGTACGGAGCGCTTCGCTGGCAGTCGAACGTGACGAAGCGTTGGCCGTCGTCGCTGACCGAGACCTCGCCGAGCTCGATGAAGGACTGGTCCAAGCCTGCGACGAAGAACGGGTTCTCGAAGACGATGAAGTCCGCGCCGGGGCCGTCTTCGATGGGCGCGCTCATGCGAAGGCAGATCCTTCCGCCGCGGCCGAGCGAGACCACGTGCGTCGAGCCGAGCATGTCGCCGGTCCCTTGCGGAACGCCGAGCACCACGTCGGGCATGCGCGATTGGCCGAAGCCCGCGCCGGGCCCCGGAGCGAACTCGACCACGCTCGCGCCGCTGTTCACGCTCGTCGTCGGGCTCGCGTCACCGACGACGCTCGCTCCATCACCCGCCGCTGCGTCCGCGGACACCGCGGCGCTGTCGGGCGCGGCTGCGCCGTCGGGCGCGGACGGAAGCGGACCACAGCCAGAAATCAACGCTGTGAGTACAGAGAATTTCCACGTTGTTTGATTGTGTGTGCGCTTCATCTCCGCGGCCCTCACGGCGCGAACGCGAGCGAGTACGTCCCGGTCGAGCCCGCGTCGCCGCGCGTCGGAAGCACGTAGCGAGACAGCTCCATCCCCGACGGAGCGATCACGTACACCGCGCCGTTCGCGCCGAAGCTCCCGTTGATGGCCCAGATGTTTCCGTCGGGGCCGAACTGAATGGCGCCGAGCGGCTCGGGGCGCGTGTGCGCTGCGGTTGCGGCGATCGTTCCGTCGACGATGTCCACCGCGCGGATCGCGGTCATCGCTCCGCCGTCGCCGCTCGCGCGCGTCACCACCCACGCCGTGCGCGCGCTGATCATCGTGAGCGAGCCCGGATCGCTGCCGAGCGTCGACGCCGCGACGTTGCGCACGATCCGGCCCGTCATCGTGTCGAGCACGTCGAGTCCACCGTCCGTTGCGTTGCCGAACGTCCCTGTGCTCGCGATCACCCAGTAGCGTCCGTCCGGCGAGGCCGCGGCGGACTGCGGGTTGCCGTAGTTCAACGAGAGCGAGGCCTGCACGCCCGCCGTCGCCGAGTCGAGGTCCGCGAGCGTGTCCGTCGCCGTGTCGATCGCGACCACCGTCGACTGCGCGGGCGGCGCGTAGCCCATCGTTCGATTGAGCTGCTGCAGCGCGACCCAAGCGCGGCCGTTGGCGACGTGGATGAGCGCGGCCTCGGGGATTCCATCGGCGCCCGCGAACATCGAGAGGTTGATCGAGCCCGTCATCGCCCCGGTCTGCGGGTTGAAGACGTAAATCGACGCGCCGTTGTACAGAACGAGATACGCCTTGGTCGCAGAGACCTCGACGACGTCGTACGGGTTGGGCGCGCCGACCATCGCGATCGGCGGGATCGTGATCGTCCGTCGCGGCGTGTACGGGTTGGCCGGGTCGAGCTCGACGAGCTGATTGGGCCCCGCTCCAAACGAGCGAAACAGGTCGTACACGCGGCATCCGGCGCGGCGCACGACGTGGTCTTGCTCGACCATCGCGCTCATCGGCGGCGCGAGGTAGCTCAGCGTGCGCGTGCTCACCGAGCCCGTGACGTAGGCTCCTTCGGCGCCGTCCGAGGTCGTGACCACGACGCGGGTGAGCGCACACGAATTCATGCCTCCGTCCGCGGCGCCGTCGCTCACGGCTGCGTCCGCGGCGCCGTCGCTCGCGGCTGCGTCTGCGGCGCTGTCGCTGGGCGCGTCGGCGCTCGCGTCGGTGGAGCTGTCATTGGCGCTCGCCGCGTCGGAGCTCGAGTCCTCGACGGTCGAGGCCTCCATCGCGCGATCGGGCAGCGCGCTCGCGTCGCTGGCGTCCGTGCTCGCGTCGCTCATCGGAGCGGGCGGAGAGCATGCCGCGAGCAGCGCGGCTCCGACGGCGAGCGTGAGCGACGAAATAGAAATGGAACGGTGAATCATCGAACGAGTGCGTCTCCTTCGCGCGCAACCCCGCGCACGTGGGCACCTCCGTTCGAAGCGTCTCGGTGAACGACCGAGCTCTGCTCGCATCGAGAGCCGGCTCGCGCGTGTGCAGGGACGAGCGCTCGAAGCGACCTCGTCGTCTCTGCGCGAACGCGAGCACGATCTCGACACCGACGCCGTCGCCCGCCGCGACGCTTCAACGGTGATGGACGACAGCCGGTCTCCTGGCTTCCGGATCGATCTACCCGCCGCGCCTTCCCAGCGCCGACTCTCTTCGTAGTCTGCGCGCCAGTGGTCTCGCGACGTTCGTCCCCGGTTACAGTGGCGGGGGCCGCGCCGGAGTTACACCGGCTTCCCGAACGCTCGTCGTCGTTATGTCTGTTGTGACTGAACATCGACCCGCGCGTGCACGCTGTGCGTGCGCGAATCGAGCGTCTATCTCTCAGATGCGCGGCCGCCCGTCAACGCGCCGACCCCGATTGCGCGGTGACCCTGTGAAAATTGCGGCAAAACGCCGCTCAGAACCGCAGCGCGAAGCCGTTGAGCGTCGGGCTGAACTGCGGCGCGAGCCTCGCGCGTCGGGGCGGAAGCGTCGCGAAGCGATCGGCCGGAGCGGTCCCGATGATGATGGCTCCGGTGGTGATCCCGATCACGCCGAGACCAATGAGCGCGCCCGAGACGCCGAGCTGGATGATCTCGGTGCGAACGAGGCTCTCTTGTCCGTTGGCGTACTCGTCTGCGGCCTGCTCGGTGAGCACCGGCGCAGAGTTGGGATCGCCGTTCGCCTGGCGCACCCACATCGTGACGCAGGCAAGCTCCCAACGGGTGCCCATTCCAGGCAGATCGACGTTGCATCGCTGCAGGTCGGCCAGGTCGCGCGACTCTCGCTGAAATCCACCGAACGCCAGCGGAAACCACACGCCTCCGGCGACCCCGAGCGCGAGGCCGATGCCTCCCACGATGAAGCCCGTGCGTCGCTGCGCGTTGCCGCGCTCTTGCGACTCGCGGATGGCCTCGGGCCTCGGCGTCAGTCGCAGCTCGACGCGCGTCACTCGTCCGGCGTCGAGCCGCACTTGCTGCTCGGCGGGCAGATAATCGCGCCCCGTCACCCTGAGCATGTGCGGTCCAGGCGGAACGTTGTCCGTCCCATCGCACCCCACGCGCTGCCCGTCGATCGTGCACTCGACGTCGCTGTACTGAAGGTCCAGCGCGACGCGCCCGGCCTGCTCGACGGTGATCGAGGGCGCCCACTGCAGCGTCGCCTCGACGACGCCGAGCGTCCCTCGCGCGTTCACCGTGTTGGCGAAGCTCGTGTAGCCCGGCCGCGTGATCTCGATGCGGTGCTCGCCTTCGTTGACCTCTTGCTGCGCGAGCGGCGTGAAGCCCACCGATCGCCCGTCGATCTTCACCTCTGCGGCCTCGACGTTCGAGCGGATCGTGAGCGTGGCTCGCGCCGGATCGAGCGGCGTGTTGATCGCCGTGTCGCTGTTGGCCGCGATGTCGTGCTCGCTCTCGCGCTGGCGAAACCCCGAGGCGCTGAGCGTCACGCGGTAGCGGCCGATGGGCAATCGAATCGCCGCGCTCGCCGAGGCGCCCTCGCGCACGACGCGCAGCGCTGCGCCGCCCACCGCGTCGACCTGCACTCGCAGCGCGGGGTGCGGAAGCGCCACGGTGATGGTCCCCGAGCGCTCGCGGATGCGCGTGAGCAGCGCGTCGATTTGCGTTCGACGAGCCTGCACGACGGAGGCTGGCGCCGATCGCTCGTACTCGGTGAGCGCGGCCTGACCCTCTTCGAAGTGGTTGAGCTCGACCTCCATCGCGCCCACGTTGAAGAGGATCAACGCGTTGTGCGAGACGTCGTACGCGCGGCGAAACTCGACGAGCGCCGCGGTGTAGTTGTTCTCGGTGGCCAGCGAAATTCCACGGCGAAATCGCTCGTCGGCTTCGCCCGTCAGCCCGGTGCCCTGTCCTCGCGGCCTTCGCTGCGCGAGCGCGTCGCTGCCGGCGAGAACGAGGGCGACGCTCAGAACGGTCCTGCGGATCATCGCTTGGACGATCACTGATTCAGGCCCCCGATTGCAACGCCGAACGCCGCGCGATCAGTGCCCGCGGCCGAGGTTGAGGTCGAGGCTCACGCCCGTGCGGCCGAGGTGCAGCGGTCCGATCCGTGAGCCGCCGTTGTTGCCGCTGGCGCGCCCCGAAGACCGACCGGCGGTCGGCGTTCGCGTCGGCGCCGTCGTTTGCGCGGCGTTCGTGTTGCTCGCGGCGGTCGGGGCGGGCAGCGGTTCGAGCACGCGCTCGATGCTCTGATCCGCGTCGAGCCGCAGCCGTTCACTGCGCGGAACGCGCCCGTCCGCGTTCAACCGAAGCTCGACCTCGGTGCCTGCGGGCGCCTCGAAGGTGGCGTTGCCGCGGCCCACTTCGCGGCCGTCGACCTGAATCGACGCGGTCTCGGGCGTGACGCGCACGCGCAGCGTTCGACGCGCGACTGGTGCTTGCGGTTGCACGGCGGGGCCGGTGGTGCGCGGAGCGTCGGTGGCTGCGTTCGCGGCGCTGCGCTTGGAGAGGGCGAAGCCGCCGCCGCCGAGCACGGCGAGCGCGACGAGGCCGCCGACGATCAAGCCCGTGTTCGACTTGGGGCTGCTCGGCGCAGGCTGCAACACCGAGGGGCGCTCGACCCCCGCGACCGAGTCCGTGGGGATGGCGGCCTTCGGAGCGTCGATGCCCACCGCGGTGACGCCGGTGATGGTCTGCATCTCGCCGATGTTCGACGCGCTCGTGGCGGGGATCGGAAGGGCGTTGGCCGTGCTCGCGTCGCGATCGGTCACGCGCACGACGGGGAGGCTGCCGGTGCTCGAGGCGCGGTCGACCTTTCCGCCGACGGACTCGACGAGGGCGTCGCGCAGCTCGGTCATCGAGCCGTAGCGAGCGGCGGGCTCGCGCGAGAGCGCCTTCATCACGACCGCGGCGAACGCAGGGTTGATCCCCGGCGCGGCGTCGGTGAGCGCGAGCGGGTCCTTGGTGACCTTGTTGATGATCAGCGCGTTGTACGACTCGCCGTCGTGCGGAAACTTGCCGCTCACCGCTTCGAACAACATCGCGGCGAACGCGTACTGATCGGCGCTCGCGGTCACGTCTCGCGCGCCCATGGCTTGCTCGGGCGGCATGTAGAACGGCGTTCCCATCGCGACCGAGGTCTTGGTGAGGCGCAGCTCGCCCTCGGTGGTGCGCTTCGCGATTCCGAAGTCCACGAGCTTCGGAACGCACTCGTCATCATGATCGCCCTTCGCCAGGTAGATGTTGTCCGGCTTCACGTCGCGGTGAATGATCCCCGCTTGATGCGCGCGCGAGAGCGCCCGCGCGATGGGCTCGAGCAGCGCCACCGCGCGCTCGGGCGCGATGGTCTTGTGCCGCTGAAGCAGGTCCGCGAAGGACTCGCCTTCGAGAAACTCCATCACCAAGAACGGCGCCCCTTCGTGCGCGCCGAAGTCCAAGCTCTCGACGACGTTGCGGTGCTTGAACGCGCTCGCCGCGCGCGCCTCCTGGATGAACCGCGCGTTCATCTGCTCGTCCTGCGCGATCGCCTTGTGCAGGATCTTGAGCGCCACGCGCTTGTCGAGGACGGTGTCCTTGGCCTCGTAGACCGCGCCCATTCCGCCGGCGCCCAGCAGGCGCACGATCGTGTAGCGGTCCTTGATGACTGTTCCGTTGCTCAGCGCGGATTCGCCGTTGTCGCCCATCGCGTCGTGCTCGCTCTCGACGATGAGCCTATCACCAACGGGGCGCTCGTCGCGCGCGCCCCGCCGCGCGACCGGCGATCGACCTCGCTCTCAACACGGTCGCAACAATTCGCGTGCGCGCCTGTGCGACACGCTGCGCACCAAAGGCTCCGCGCGTGCGTGGTCACCGCGCGTCGAAGCAGAGCTCGAGGCGATTGACGATGAGCGAGCTCGACGGTCCGCCGGGCTGGAAGCGCAAGAGCACCCCAGTATTTCCTGCACGAAATGAGGTCGTCGCGTTGGCGCGGTACCACTGATACGGCGCCGAGTTGAAGACGCTTCCCGAGGGCGCCGCGCCCGATCCGTCGAAGGTCATCCAGCTGTACGACCCTGGCGACGTCGTGTTGAACGAGCGTCCGTACATCGCGATCGTGACGTTCGAGATCGCGCCCAACCCTCCCGTGCTGAGCTCGACGTCGATGAAGTTGGTGCTCCCGAGCTCGAGCCCGCCTTCGCCCAAGAACGTGTCCGTGAAGTTCGGCGTGTACGAGCCGATCGCGCCGCGGCTGTAGGCGCCGGCGCGCCAGCGCGAGGTGTCCGGGAGCGTGTTGGCTTCGTACACCACGGTGGCGCGCGTGTTGGGACCTGAGCCGGTCCATCGAATGCGCGCGACGTGCGTTCCGCTCGCGCCCGAGAGGCAGGTCGCGACGCCCGAGTCCACGCGCACGCCGCTGTCCACGGGCACACCGGAGTCGACTCGCACGCCGGTGTCGACGATCACGCCTGTGTCCACGATCACGCCGCTGTCGATCGTGACCCCGCTGTCGAGCGCGACGCCCGAGTCGAGCGCGACGCCTGTGTCCAGCGTGACCCCGCTGTCGAGCACGACGCCCGAGTCGAGCGGAAGGGTCGCGTCGATGGGTGAAGCGTCGTCGCGAGACACCGATCCTCCATCGGTGTTTGCGTCGGGCGCGGCGCGATCCGGCGTTGCGTCGCGCGATCCGACGTCGTCGGTGCACGCCGCGAGCGCAAGCGAAGCGAGAAGAGCGAGGCGATAGCGCATAGCGCCGGCGAAGATAGCGCGAGTGGTTTGCCGGGGGAGGGGCGGCTTTGTAGGGATAGGGGACGGTGTTCAAAAGTTCATTTGTTGGTCTCAATCTGGCGCATCTCTCCGAGAGACGGGCTCGAACTGAGTCGATGTGAGACCAACAAATGAACTTTTGAACACCGTCCCCTATCCCTACAAAACCCGCGCGCTACTCCTCTTCGCTCTCTTCGTGCACGTCGAGGTGCTTGCGCTTCTTCGGCGGCCCCGCCCACGCGACGATCGCGGGGAGCACGAGCAGCGTGAGCGCCGTCGCCGTCACCAGTCCGCCGATCACCGTCGTCGCCAGCGGCCGCTGCACTTCGGCGCCTTCGCCCGTCGCCAACGCCATCGGGACGAACCCGATCGACGCGACGAGCGCCGTCATGAGCACAGGGCGCAGTCGTCGCAACGCCCCCTGCGTAGCCGCGTCGTTGGGCGAGAGCCCTTTGTGCTCGAGTTGGCGAATCTGCATCACCAGCACGAGCCCGTTCAGCACCGCGATGCCGAAGAGCGCGATGACTCCGACCATCACCGAGATGCTCCACGGGATCTTTCTCGACGCCAACGCGAACACCGCGCCCGTCACCGCGAACGGAACGTTCGCGAAGATCAGCCACGCCGACCGCCACTCGCCGAACGTCGAGTAGAGCAGCAGCACGATCAACGCGAGCGTCGCCGGGATCACCACGGACAACCGTCGCTTCGCGCGCACGAGGTTCTCGTACTGCCCGCCCCACTCGAGCCGGTACCCGTCCGGCCGCTGCACTTCGCGCAGCACCGTCGCCTGCGCCTCTTCGACGAAGCTCGCGAGGTCCCGGCCGCGCACGTTCGCTTGCACGACGAGCCGTCGCCGCGCCCCCTCGCGGTTGATCACCACCGGCTCGTTGACGCGCTCGATCCGCGCGAGCTCAGAGAGGGCCACCAGGGCGCCCGAGGACAAGCGCACGGGGATTCGCTCGATGTCCGTCGGGCTCATCTCGTCGGCGCCGCGCATCCGCACGCGCAGCGGAAACCGTCGCTCGCCGTCGAACACTTCGCCTACGGTGATTCCGCCGATGGCCTCGAGCGCGTCGAGCACTTCGTCCGTCGTCGCGTTGTGCCGCGCGAGCGCCGCGCGGTCGACGCGGGCGCGGAGCGCGGGCATCCCTTCGACGCGATCCATGCGGATGTCCGCCGCGCCGCGCACGTGCGAGAGCGCCCTGGAGACGCGCTGACCGACGCGAGAGAGCGTGGCGAAATCATCGCCGTACACGCGCACGGCGAAGTCCGCGCGAACGCCGCTCACCAGCTCGTTTGTGCGCATCTCGATCGGCTGCGAAAACGAGATGATCACCCCAGGGATCGCCGCGTCGAGCGCGCTCTGCATGCGACGGACGAGCTCGGTGGGGTCTTGCGGCGCGGGCCATCGCTCGCGAGGCCACAGAGCGACGTGAACGTCGGACTGCTCGGGCCCCATCGGGTCCGTCGCGACCTCGGGGCGACCGGTCTTGGCGATCACCGTTTGCACTTCGGGAAACCGCCGGATGATCCGCTCGATCTCGCCCGCTTGCCGCGTCGCTTCGACGAGCGATGTGGAGGGCGGGCGCTGCACTTCGAGCACGAGCGCGCCCTCGTTGAGGCGGGGGACGAACTCGGTTCCCATGCGGGTTCCGATGGCGATCCCGAGCGCGAGGACCACGAGCGCGCCGATGAGCGCGAGCGCTGGACGCGCGACGAGCCGCTTGAGCACCGGCTCGTACACGCGCTGAATCACCACGAGGATGGGCGAGGGCACGTCCACGGTCTTCGCAGGCAGCACCCACGCTGCGAGCGCCGGGACCAGCGTGAGCGAGAGCACAAACGCCGTCGCGAGCGCGAAGAGCACCGTGAGCGCCATCGGCCGAAACATCCGCCCCGCCACCGCCTCGAGCGCCAGAATCGGAACGTACACCAGCGCGATCACCAGCTCTCCAAACGCCGTCGCCGACCGCACCTCTTGCGACGCCTCGAGCACGACCTGGTCCTGCTCGTCTTGCGTGAGCGGTCGACCGAGCTCCTCGCTCTTGTGCGCGAGGTGGTGCACTGCGTTTTCGACGAGGATGATCGCGCCGTCGACCACGAGGCCGAAGTCGATCGCGCCGAGCGACATGAGGTTTCCGCTCAGGCCCATCGCGCGCATCCCGAGCATCGCGCCCGCCATCGAGAGCGGGATCATCGCCGCGCCCACGAAGCCGATGCGGATCGAGCGCAACAGCAAGAGCAAGATCGCGACGACGAGGACGCCGCCTTCGAGCAGGGATTTTCCGACGGTCTTGAGCGTCTTGTTCACCAGCTCGGTGCGGTCATAGAACGGCTCGATCCGCACGCCCCGCGGCAGCGTCGCGTTGATCCGCTGCACCTCTTCGTTGACCGACTGCGCGACGGTGCGCGCGTTCTCGCCGGCGAGCATCATCACGATGCCCACCACCACTTCGCCCCGCCCGTCGCGAGACGCCGCGCCCCAGCGCAGCATCGGCGCCTCGCGCGCTTCGCCGACGTGCTCGACGAGCACCGTTCCCTCGCGGCTCGCGCGGATCGGCGTGCGACCCAGGTCCGCCGCCGAGGTCACCAATCCCTCGGCGCGCACGAGCAGCGCCTCGGGGCCGCGACGAATCACGCCTCCTCCCGCGATGCGATGCGCTCGCTCGAGCGCCGAGGTCACGTCGGTGACCGAGACGCCGAGCGCCACCATCTTGCGCGGATCGAGCGCCACTTCGAACGTGCGCAGCTCGCCCCCGAACGCGCTCACCTCCACGACGCCCGCGACCTGTCGAAGCCTCGGCGAGACGTCCCAATCGAGCAGCGTGCGCAGCTCGCGGACCGTGCGCCCGTCTCCGTGCAGCTCGAACTGATAGATCTCTCCGAGGCCCGTGCTCTGCGGGCCCACTTCGGGCACGCCGTACCGCGGTGAAATGCTCTCTCTCGCTCGCGCGATGCGCTCGAGCACGCGCGCGCGCGCCGCGTCGAGCGGGACCTCGTCCTCGAACACGATCGTCACGACCGAGACGCCCGCGCGAGAGATCGAGCGCAGCTGCGACATCCCTTGGATGCCGGTCATCACGCGCTCGACCGGCGCGGTCACCAGGCGCTCGACGTCCGTCGCTCCGAGCGAGGGACACGAGGTCAACACCTGCACTTGCGTGTTGGTCAGGTCCGGCGTCGCGTCGATCGGGAGCCGCGAGAACGCGAAGATCCCGAGCAACAACAGCGCGACCGAGAGCAGCACCACGAGCCCTTTGCGCTCGATGCTGAAGGCCAGGATGCGCGAGAGCATCGCTCAGTCCTCCTCGCTGTTCGCCGCGCGATCGAGCTCGGCCGACAGCAAAAACGCGCCCCGCGTCACCACGTCGTCGCCCGCGCGAACCCCGCCTCGGATCGCCAGTCGATCGCCCGCCGTGGCGCTCAGCTCGACCGGCCTGAACTCGAACGCCCGCGGCCCCGTTCGCACGAACACGCCCCGCGTCCCGTCGTGCTCGACGACCGTGGTCTCGTCGACCCACAACGCCGATTCGCTCTCGGTTTCGATCAACGCCGTCGCGCTCATCCCGTCGCGCAGCGCGCGGCCATCGTTGTTGAGCGAGGCGCGCGCCGAGGCCGTTCGCGTCTCGGGGTCGAGCACGTCGCTCAACGACTCGACCCGCCCCGTCAGCGCTGGGTCCGCGCCCTGCGCGCCTTCGAGCTGCAGCGTCAGCGCCGCGCCGATGCGCACGCGCCCGAGGTCCGATTGAAAGACCCGCGCCACCACCCACACGCGCGAGGCGTCGCCGATCACCGCGACGGTCTCGGTTCCTTGCAAGACCTGCCCGATCGAGACCGGCAGCGACGAGAGCCGACCGGCGATCGGTGATCGGACGATGGCGCGAACGTTTCCGTGGCTCGACTGCGCGCGAAGGCGCTGGATCTCGCGCTCGCCCAAGCCGAGAAAGTGCAGGTGCTCTTCGCTCTCGTGCAGGGTCGCCGCGGCCACGCGCTCGTCGGCCTCGGCGCGACGCAGGTCCGAGACCGCTCCGACGCCGTCGCGAACGAGCGCCCGAGCGCGGCTGAGCGCGTCCCTCGCTTGCCGCATGCGCGCTTGCGCGATGAAGAACTCCGACGAGACCTGGTGCAGCTCGACCGTGTCGATCTCGACGAGCGGCGCGCCGCGCTCGACCACGTCTCCGACCCTCGCGCGCAACGCGAAGATGCGGCCTGCGACGCGCGCTCCGACGCGGGCCACTTGCGACGGCTCGGCCTCGATCGTCGCGGGCAGCGAGAGCCGCGGCCCGTGGGTGCTCACCGCGATCCGCTCGCTCTCGATGCGCCCCGCGTTGAGCGCGGCTTCGCTGAGCTCGACGCGGTGGCCCGGCCCGGCGTCCCGCTCTTGACCGGGGTTGTTCACGGTCGGCGCCGTAGGTTTGCACGCGAAGATGTTCGTCGCGGCGACCGCGACGATCGCGGCCCATGTTCTGCTGGTTCTCATCGCAGCGCTCCCGAAGCTCGGTCGACGGCGAGGCGCGCGATCGCGCGGGACTCTCGCCACTCGGTCTGTGCGCGGCGCGCGAGGTAGGCCTCGCGCATCGCGGTGATGTTGACGGTCGCGTCGCGCTCGCCGAGCTCGAAGGACCGCGATGCCAATCGCGTCACGATCTCACCGGCGCGTACGGCGTCGTCGTGAGCGGCGGCCGCGCGCTCGAGCGCCGAGGCGCGCGCGTACGCCTCGCGCAGCGCGATTTCGGCCTGCGCCAACGCCGATCGTCGCTCGGCGTCCGCCAGCGGAACCTGCGCTCTGGCCACGGCCATCGCCGTCTCTCCTCGCTGAAAGAGCGGCAGTCCGACGTCGACGCTCGCGCGGAGGTAGTACTCGTTCTCTCGGCCGCCGGCGAGCGAGACGCGGGGCGCGGGCCACACGGCGCGGCGGATCGCATCGAGCTCGCGCTGCGCGAGGGCCGAGCGCGCGTGGGTCACGGCCACGAGGGGATGTCGTTGAAGCTCGGCCACGAGCTGCTCGAGCGGAGGCAGCTCGCTCACGTCCAGCGCTCCGACGATGGTGAGCTCGACCGTGGGAGCGACGCCCAATCGCGCGGCCAGCGCGCTCTGCTGCGCGAGCGCTTCGGCGCGCTCTTGCGCGAGCACGGCGCTCACTTGCGAGAGCGCCATCGTCGCGTACGGAAGCTCGTTTCCCTGCGCGACCCCGTGCGATCCGCGGACGGTGGCGATGCGCACAGACTGCTCGAAGATGCCTTTTTGCTCGGAGCTTCGCTCGGCGCGAGCCAGCGCTCCGCCGGCGCGAACCCAGAGCAACAGCGCTTCGAAGACCGCGCTGTTGGCGACGAGGTCCGCCTCGGCTTCAGCGAGCAGGACCTGCGCGTCGACCACGCGCGGCCGCGTCACCGAGATCCCGCCCACTTCGATGGGAACGCTCACGCCCACGATCAAGTCCGGCACCCAATCGCCGCTCGAGAGCAGTCGCGGTCCGCCCGCGAGCGAGAGCGTGGGGTTGTCTCGGGCCCAGACCGTCGTCCCTGCGCGGGCGGCGCGCGCGGCCTCGACGCGGGCGCGGGCGAGCGAGAGCTCGGGGGAGTTGTGTCGGGCGCGTTCGATCACCGTCGCGCGGTCGAGCCGAAGGGCGCCAGCGCTCTGCGCAGCGGCGTCGGCGCTGGCCGAGACGAGCGCAGCGACGCAGGCGCAGAACAAAAGCCGATGTGTCATCGGTTTTTCTTTCGTGCCACGGGGCGTGGATGGGTTGGCGAGGCACATCGCGGGCTACGCTCGCGCGAGCGCCGAGAGCATGGACTCGGCGACGGTGTGCACTCGATGTGCGAACAGGATGCTGGCCGCGGTGGCGACGGTGATCACCGTCGTGGCGGCGAGCGCGAGGACGGGCTGGGCGACCCACGAGGGCGTGCACAGCGCGTGAATGCGGGCGGGCAGGGACTTGGGCGCCTGCGCGCGCGCGTCGTTGTTGGTGTTGGCGTTGGCGTGCACCGTGGCTGCTTGAACGAGCGCGCGCGCGACGACGAGCGGGTCTCGCACGTGGTCGCTCGCGTGCTCGTCGCAGCGCTGCTCGATGGCGAGGTCGAGCGCCTCGAGCAGCTCGCGGCCGGTTGCGTCGAAGTGCGCCGAGGCGAGCACGCGCGCGGCGAGCTTGCGCCAGAGGTCGCCGTTGAATTGATGGGCGCGCTCGTGGGCGAGCAGCGCGTCGAGCTCGCGCTCGCTGAGCGCCGAGTGCATCGCGTCCCCGACGAACAGCTCGCTCTTGGGAAACCCGAGCACCGCCGTCACCGTCCCTGGCACCGTCCAAGATCCGTGCGCGCCGCTCTTCTCTCCCACCGATCGAAGGCGCATGGCCGCTCTGCGCGAGGCGAGCACGCCCGAGACCGCGCGCCACAGCGCGTGCGCGGGCCGCAGCGAGAGCAGCAGCGCGAGCACGAGCGTCGCGCGTCCGATCGGAGCGCCCTCGTGCACGCACACCCCCACGCCCGGCACGCAGTCATCCACGGCGCCGAACAGCGCGGGCACCACGCAGTGCCCCAGGGTCACCAGGACGAGCCCCGCGCCGACCACCCACGGAAACGCGAGCATCCCCACGATCCACCGCGCGCGGCTGGTCGGAGCGAGCTTCTCGGTCCGTCGCAAGAGCGTCCCTTGCGCCAGGGCGAGCAGGGGAGCGGCGGCGAGCGCTCCGGTCGCGGCCAGGACGTACGAGCCCGCGAGGATGCTCACGAGCGCTCTCCGAATTTGTGCGGCTTGCGCCCTTCTTGCGCGCGCTCGACGATGCGAGCGAGCTCGGCCAGCGCGTTCTTGTCGGACTTCGCGACGAGGTCGACGAACGCTGCGAGCACGCCGTTGGCGTCCGCTTCGCGCAGGTCTCCGGCCGCTTCGGCCATGGCCCGCGCGCGAAACTCGCTGCGCGTGAGCACCGTCGCGTACCGGTACGCGTGGCTCACCTTCTCGCGCATGAGCAGCTTCTTGCGGTGCAGCCGCTCGAGCGTGCTCTGAATCGTGCTCAGCGTGATCTCTCGCTGCGCGCCGAGCGCGCGGTGCACGTCCTTCGCTTCGCTGGTCCCGTGCTCCCAGAGAAACTCCAGGACCGCGTTCTCGAGCTCGCCCAACGCCGGAATGTCCATGGCAACGACCTGTGGCCGCCACCGTAGTGCGGTGAACACCGATCGGCAATCGGTATTTATTCTGCCGCAATGATTTCGGCGTGAAATCACGCTCATCGCGATAGCGAGAGCGGTTCTCACTGTGCTTCAACCCCCCGCTCGACGCGCTCGCTCAGTCCTTGCGGTACATCGTGACGACGCAGGCGCCGCCCAAGCCGAGGTTGTGCTGCAGCGCGACGCGGGCGTTGGGGACCTGGCGCTTGTCCGCTGTTCCGCGGAGCTGCCAGACGAGCTCGGTGCACTGCGCGAGGCCCGTGGCGCCGAGCGGGTGTCCCTTCGAGAGCAGCCCGCCCGACGGGTTGGTGACGACCTTGCCGCCGTACGTGTTGTCTCCGTCCCAGATGAACTTCTCTGCGTCACCTTCGTTGCACAGGCCGAGCGCCTCGTACGTGAGGATCTCGTTGGCCGTGAAGCAGTCGTGCAGCTCGACGACGTTGACGTCCTTCGGCCCCACGCCGGACTTCTCGTACACCTGCTTCGCCGCAGCCGCAGCCATGTCGAAGCCGACCATCTTGATCATCGAGTCTTCGAAGCTCGACTTGTAGTCGGTCGTCATCGACTGCGCCGCGATGTACACGGGGTTCGAGATGCCCTTCTTCTTCGCGTACTCGTCGCTGCACAACACGGCCGCGGCGGCGCCGCACGTCGGAGGGCAGCACTGATAGCGCGTGAGCGGGTCGAAGACCTCTTCGCTCGCCAGGATCTCTTCGACCGTGAGCCGGTTGTTGAAGAGCGCAAACGGGTTGTTCGCCGCGTGCGCGCGCGCCTTCTCGCTCACCTTCGCGAAGGTCTCGCGCTTGGTGTTGTAGCGCCATCGGTACTCGCGCCCGGCGCCGCCGAACATCTGCGCCGCGAACGGAGCGGAGTTCACGCCCTGCGCGCGGTTCATCGTGTCCACGTGCTGATCGAGCGGGTTCGCGCGGTCCGTGTACTTCAGCGAGAGCGCGCCCTTCTCCATCTTCTCGAAGCCGATCACGAGGACGCACTCGGCCATGCCCCCCTCGATCGCCTGTCGCGCGAGATAGAGCGCGGTCGATCCGGTCGAGCAGTTGTTGTTCACGTTGAAGACCGGGATGCCCGTCAGGCCCACTTCGTACACCGCGCGCTGCCCGCACGTGCTGTCGCCGAACACGTAGCCGGCGTACGCCTGCTCGATGTCCGCGAAGTTCACGCCCGAGTCCGCGAGCGCGAGCTTCGCCGCTTCGCTGGCCATCTCGTGATAGTCGGGGCTCGCGCCGGGCTTGGCGAACTTGGTCATGCCGACGCCGATCACATTCACTCTACGTCCCATGGTGCATTCTCCAGGTAACTTGAATTGTGGTGTCTTCGCTCAAGCCAGCAAGCCCGAGAACAAAGCGCTGTGGTGAAGCTGGTGCGCGGGCGCGACGACGCCGTCCACCCGCAGCTGCCCGTGCTGATAGAGCCCCTTGGCGTCGCCGCTCTTGGCGAGCTCGGCGAGCGCGTCTTCGCTGAGCGAGACCGTCGTCGGAGCGGCGGCCTCTCCCTTGTGCGCGCCCTTGTCGTCGATGACGAACGCGAGCTTCTCTCCGTCGGTGACCTTGAAGAGCACCGGTCCGCCGAGCTTCGCGCCGAGCGACGGATCGCTGGCGAGCTTCGCGGTCAGCGCCTCGAACACCTTGCTGCTCACGGACGGTCCCTTGGGCGCTGCGCTGGTGGCCGCGCCTCCGCCGCGCACGCGCGCGATGGCGGCCTTGGCGGCCTCGGGGTCGATCTTCTTCAAGAAGTTGAGCTTCTGCGAGGCCATCAAATCCCCGGAGATCTTCAGCTTCTGCGAGGTGAACAGCTGCATCGGGTCGGCCTTTCCAGAGGCCATCGCGAGCCAGTCTTCGTTGGACATCGTGAGCGTGCAGTCTGCGTCGCTCGCGACTCCAACGGACGCGCCGCCCGGAGCGCTCTTCAAGTCCATCACGAAGGACTCGTCGGGGTTGCTCAGCTTGAACAAGAACTTCTTTCCGACCTTCGTGACGAGCTCGGGGTGCTGAGCGATGTAGTCGTGGATGCCGATGAAGACGTCCGCGGCCGCGCTCGCGGGCCACGAAGAGCCGCCGGTGCTCGGCGCGCTCGCCGTCGCCGCAGGGGCCGAAGCGCCCGCGCCCGTCAGGTACTTCTGCGCCTTGGACGGGTCGATCTTCTTCAAGAAGTTGAGCTTCTGCGAGGCCATGATGTCGCCCGAGATCTTCAGCTTCTTGCTGGTGTAGAGCTGCATCGGATCGGCTTTGCCCGAGGCCATCGCGACCCAGTCATCGTCGCTGAGCTCGAGCGTGCAGTCCGCGGCGCCCTTCGCTCCGGCGGTGCACTGACCGGTGCTCTTCAGGTCCATGGTCCAGACCGAGTCGGGGCCCGAGAGCTTGAAGAGAAAGACCTTCGCGATCTTCTTGGCGGTCTCGGGGTTCTCGGCGAGGTAGTCGTTGATCCCTGCGAAGATGGCCTCCGTGGGACGCATCGGGCCCGATGGAGTTGCGGGCGCAGAAGCGCTCGCGGCTTCGCTCTTCGCGGGCGCGGGCTGCTCGTCCTTGGGGACCTCTTTGTGAAACTCAGCGACCGCGTTGGTCAGCACGACCTTGTCGCGCTCTTTGACCTTCACGCGGAAGATCGCTGAGCCATCGGCGTTCTTCCACACCTCGGTCACCAGCGTTTCTCCTGGCATCACGGGGTCGGCGAAGCGAACGCGGATCGAGCTGAGCAAGCGCGGGTCGTTGTTGGCGACGGCCTTCACGACGTGCCGCGCGGCGAAGCCGAAGGTGCACAGGCCGTGAAGAATGGGCTGCTTGAAGCCGAAGTTCTGCGCGAAATCCGGGTCTGCGTGCAGCGGATTGACGTCGCCCGACAAGCGGTAGAGCAGCGCTTGATTGGGGTCGGTCTTCTCTTCGATGACGACGTCCGCCGCGCGCTCGGGGATCGCGACGTCGGTGTTGGGGCCGCGATCGCCTCCCCAGCCGCCAGCGCCGCGCACGAAGGTGTTCACCTCGTTGATCGCGAGCAGCGAGCCCTTGCTGTCGAAGGTCTTCACTTCGGTGACGACGACGGCGCCCTTGCCCTTGTCCCAGATGTCTTTGATGCGCGCGCGGTGCTCGAGCTTCGCGTTGGCCGGGAGCGGACGAACGACCTTGGTGAACTGCTCGCCGTGAAGGATGCGGTCGAGGCCGTAGTTCATTCCGGGCGGTTGAACGCCGTTCATCGCGGCCTTCATGATCTCGCCGACGGCGATGGCGGCGGTCATCGTGGGGAGCGGGCGAAAGCCCTCGCTCGCGCCTTCGTACACGAGCGGGAGCTCTTTGCTGTCCATCGGATCGCGGCCCGCGCCCACGCCGAGCGCGTAGAGGGACACGTCTCGCTGCGTGTACTCGCTGTGCGCCGGAGGAAACTCGTATCCGAGCGCCGCGTCGACGTCGATGAACTCGTTGCCGCCCTTGCTGGGCTTGTTCACGTTGTCCATCACGCTCTCGAGCGAGTCTTGGATCGTGCTCGGGTGCGTGCTCTTCGCGAAGTCCGTGATCTGCTTGAACGCGCTCTGCACGTGCTCAACCGTGAGCGCGCGCCCGAGGGGAAAGCTCTTTCCCACGGTGCGCTCCCACCGCAGCTTGTTCATCACGCCGCCGCCCACTTCGAACAGGCCGCCGGTCTCTTCGCAGCTCTCGTGGCAGAGATAGGCCACCAGCGGCGAGACGAACTCGGGCTTGAGCGCCTCGATGAGGTTCTTCGGCAGCACGGTCTCGGTCATGCGCGAGCCCGCGATCGGCGCGATCGTGTTCACGCGGACGTTCTTCTTCGCGCCCTCGATCGCCAACGTGTTCGCAAAACCCACCACGCCGAGCTTGGCCATCGAGTAGTTGGCCTGGCCGAAGTTGCCGTAGATGCCCGCGGCGCTCGCCGTCATGATGATCCGGCCGTATCCCTGGTCGCGCATGAGGTTCCACGCGGCGTGCGTGACGCGATAGGCGCCCAAGACGTGCACGCGATAGATGAGCTCCCAGTCCTGCTCGCTCATCTTTTGAAAACTGGTGTCTCGCAGGATGCCGGCGTTGTTGATCACGATGTCCACGCGACCGAAGGCGTCCACCGCGCTCTTCACGATGGACGTGCCGTCCTCGACCGAGTCGTAGTTGGCCACCGCGTCTCCGCCAGCGGCTTTGATCTCGGCGACGACCTTGTCCGCGGCCTCGCTGCTCTTGCCTCCGCCCGTGTGAGCGCCGCCCAGATCGTTGACGACGACCTTGCACCCGCGGCTTGCGAGAAGCAGGGCGTGCGAACGCCCGAGGCCATTTCCTGCACCTGTGACGATCGCCACGCGACCGTCGAACCGAAGCTCGGACATCTCTGAACCTCGCAGAACGGCAGCGACGAGACCATGGTCGCCGTGCCGTCGATACGTGCCGTTGTCTCGCGCTGCGCTCGGCGCACCATGGCCGACCGCGCGCGGCACGAGTGTCCCGCTCGCTCAACGCTTCCGCAAGTGCACTGAATGGCGATTCAGAAATTCTGAATGGCCATTCAGTTTCTGCGCCACCGGCGTTTGCGCCGAGAAATCACAGCGCATCCGAGGGCGATCGCGACCGCGTGCCACAGTGTGCTCGGCGCGGTTGCCGCGGCGCGGCACGAGCATCCCGGCCTCGGCGTCACGCTGCGATCGTCGGTCGTCGCCGCGTCCGTCACCGCTGCGCTGCCCGCGTCTTGCGCGTCGGCGTCGAGCGCGGCGTCGCGTCGATCCCCGTCGATCCCCGCGTCCCTGACAGCGTCCAACGACGCGTCGCTCGAGCCATCGTCGGCGATGACGTCCAACGACGCGCTGCCATCACCGATCGCGCCGTCGATCATCGTCGCGCTGTCCGACACGCTCGCGGCGTCGCTGCTGGTCGTGTCCGCGCCGGCGTCCGCGAGCGCAGCGCCGTCGGCGCTCGCGGCGCTGTCGATCGAGGCGTCGCTCGCGCAGGTGCCCGCGTCGGGCCGCGGGGTGCATGCGCCCACGAAGCATCGGCCGATGGGGCATCCGTCGATCGAGCACGAGAGTCCGTCGGGCCGCTCGACGCACACGCGGTCGCTGCACGTGTTGCACTGCGAGTCGGGACAGTCCGAGGCGGCGCCGCAGACGGCTCCCGCGTTGAAGAAGTCGAGCGCGTTGTCGTCGATGTCGAGGCCGGTCGCAGAGCGAGAGATCACCGTGTTCGCCGCGAGTGGCGAGAACGCTCGAATCATCGGGTACGCGCCGGCGTTGTAGTTGACGACGTCGAGCAACGTGCGCTCTTCGTCGAAGACCGCGACTTCATCACCCGCGGGATCGAACATGATCGCGCCTCTTGCACGAGCAGCAAGGGGCGTGGCGTCGGGGGTCGATGGATCCGTGCCGGCGAGCTCGACGTCGGCGGGGACTCCGAACGTGCTCCGATACGCCGCTCCGTCGACGGCGATGGTCAGGCGCGCGCCCGGCGCGAGCGAGAGGCCGTCGGGGAGCTGCGAGAGGCCGTCGGGGCCGCCGGGGATCGCTTCGTCACCGATCGCGAAGCGGTCGAGCGAGAGGCTCTCGTCGCAGATGTTCATGAGCTCGATCCAAGGACCACCGCGCGCGGTGGTCGCAGTGGGGGCGAGACGCCGGATCTGAACGCCGTCGCGGATCGTCCCCGAGATGCCGAAGTGCGTGGCGAAGACGTGGTCGAGCACTCCGTCGCTCACTTCGTCGAGCGTGCTTCGCGTCGCGAGCGATGGTCCTCCGTAGTCGGTCAGCGCGTCGATCACCGCAGAGGTGATCCCGTCGCTCGGCGCGATCGGCGTGACGCGATCGGGCGCGCAAAACAGGGCAGGAGTGAAGCGCATGCCCGTGGGCCAACGAGCCATTCCCATGGCGACCCACGGGACGAAGAGCTCGAGTCCGTCTGCACCCACTCCGGCTCCGAACCGCGCGAGCTCGACGCCCGCTGCGTTGCGCACGACGCCGCCCGCGGCCGTCGCGATCACGAAGAGCTCTGGGCGCGAGTCATTTCGCAAGCGCGTCATCGGGTCACTTGAAAACGTGGGCGCGCCCGACGTCGGCGCGCGATCGAAGTCCATCGCGATCTGCACCTGCGCGCAGCTCGACGGCGCGGACGCGAAGCGAAAGAAGAACCCGAGGCCGTCGGGGTTTCCGTGGACGCGCATCTGCGTGAGGTCGTCGCTCGCGCGCGCGTCTCCGGCTCGGTCACGCCACACGAACTCCGCGGGCTCGTCTCGGTCGTGCACGATGCGCGCGCTGTCGCTGGCGGCGGGCTCACGGCTCACCCATTCGCTCGCGACGCCGTCGGGGACGATCGCGTGTCCCGCAGCGATCCGCGAGTGCAACATCGCTGTCGAGAGCGCGGCCGCTGCGATCACGCGCGAGGTGAGCGTGCTGTTCACGAGGGCATCGTAGCGCGAGCGTGCGCAGAGGCGCGGCGATCTCGCGACCGCTGCCCTCTCTGAATCTTCCCCCAACGATGATGACGACCGCTCAGCGCGCGGAGGCGCTGTCAGCCGATCTCACGCCGCGCGACGCGCGCGACGACGAGCCGCGCTGACGAGCGCGACTCCGCCGAGCAGCGAGAGCACGATGGCCGCGGTGTTCTCGCCGCGCGCAGGCGCCGCAGGAACACGGCACGCGCACGCGCCGTCACCCGAGAGAACGCCCGGAGGAACGCTGCCTCCGTCCATCGCTCCACCGTCGCCGGTGTTGCCGCCGTCGTTGTTCGCCGAGGCGTCGCCGCCGTCCGCTCCGCCGTCGGGCAGCGCGCGCGCCACGCAACGGTTCGTCATGGTGTTGCACATCTGGTTCGCCGCGCAGTCGCTGTCCATGCGGCAGCCGCACGCGCGGGACTCCATGCCCATGTTGTCGGTGATGATGCAGGCGTTGCCCGACATGTTCATGTTGCAGCCGACCGAGCTGCCCATGCGTGTCGTGCAGAGCACGCACGCACCGACGTCGGTGTTGCAAACGGGCGTCGCGCCGCCGCAGTTGCTGTCGGCCATCGCGCTCGGCATCGTGCGATCGGTGCGCGCCGCGCCCGCTTCGCGCATGTCGCGGTCGGGGACGCAGTCGTTGTCGCTGTCGAGGTCGAGGAAGTCCGGTCCGTCCATGGCGGTGTCCGAGTTGCTCGGCATCGTCGCGTCCGGTCCGTGCTCGATGATGTCGCTCACGCCGTCACCATCGCTGTCGAGATCGCGGTACGACGGGACTCCGTCGCCATCGAGATCGTCGCCCATCGACGGATCGAGCGAGCGCTCGACGGAGGTGGGGATGCCATCACCGTCGTCGTCGGGATCGAGGTAGTCGGGGATGCCGTCGCCGTCGGTGTCGCGATCGCGCCCGACGCACGGGACCATGCCGCCGTCTGCTGCAGCGTCGGCAGAAGCGTCGCCCGCGTCCGCGGCGCCCGCGTCGCCTTCGCCCATCATCATGGCGCATCCGCCACGCTCGACGCTGTTCGGAACGCCGTCGCCGTCGGAGTCGTCGCTCGGGTCGAGGAAGTCCGGACGCATGTTGCCATTGCGGTCCATGGTCCCTTCGGTGCCGTCGAGCAGTCCGTCGGCGTCGCTGTCGTACTCGAGGTACGAGGGGAGCCCGTCGCTGTCGAAGTCGTCGCCCGCGGTGGTGTCGAGCGTGGCTTCGTCGCGCGTGGAGATGCCATCGCCGTCATCGTCGGGATCGAGCCAGTCGGGGATCATGTCGGCCATGCCCGCGCCCATCGGAGGCGACGAATCGCTGTTGCGCGGGATGGTGTAGCCGCTCGATCCGAGCTCGTCCGCCGTGGGGATGGTGTCGCCGTCGTCGTCCACGTCGAGGAAGTCGGGGCGCATGTCCATGTCGCTGTCGCGCGGCATCGTGGGCATCATTCCCGCTTCGACCGCGTCGGGCACGCCGTCACCGTCGCTGTCGCGATCGAGGTAGGCGGGCACCATGTCCATGTCGGGCTCGGTCATTCCTTCGGCCGTGACTTCGGTGCGCGTGGGGATGGTGTCGCCGTCGTCGTCGGGGTCGAGGTAGTTGGGGATCGAGTCGCTCATGCCTTCGCCCATGGGAACCATGGCGTCGGTGTTGAGCGGCATCATGATTCCGCCCGCGCCGAGCTCGGCGCTGGTGAGCACGCCGTCACCGTCGTCGTCGGTGTCGAGCGCGTCGATCGTCGTGTCCATGTCCGTGTCGAGCGGCGTGAACATCGGACCCGCGCCGTACTCGCGACCGTCGGGCACTCCGTCCATGTCGCTGTCCGGGTTCATCGGGTTGGTCATGTTCGCGACCTCGATGCGATCGGGCACTCCGTCCCCATCGCTGTCGGGGTCCGTGCACGAGCCGGTCATCGCGCTGCACACAGGGCGCGTCGCGGGGCAGTCCGCGTTGGTGCGGCACTCTTCGCAGCGCATGCGCGCGACGGAGCAGAACGGCGTCGGGGCCATGCAGCCCGCTTCCATCTCGTCCGTCATGCCGTTGCAGTTGTCGTCGAGGCCGTTGCAGGTCTCGGTCGTGGGCATGCCCGCAGTGACGTTGCACGTGGACATTCCGACGCCGGAGCAAATGCGCGTTCCCATGCGCTGGCACGCGCCAACACCGACCGTGCAAGGGTCTCCGAAGTCGGCGCAGAGCGGAACCTGATACGTCAGGGTGCAGGTGCCGGTGGCGTTCCGCGGATCACGGAAGTTCGTGAGCACCACGTACGTGCGACCTTGGTCGGCGAGCGCAGGCGTCCATGTCGCCGTTACAGCGAAGGGCGAGGGGCGAGTGGTGCCGTCGACGGGTGCGAAGGTCATGCCCGCAGGAGCGCCGATCTGCGTGAAGACCAGGTTTTCGCCGGCCATTCCGCCAGTCGTTCCGGTCACAGTGCGCATGATCGGGGTGCCGACGGGCGCGGGGATGGTTGCTGTTCCGGCGCAAGTCGGCGGCGCGGTGCCGATGATCTCGACGATGAGATCGAGCGGAGCTTTCGAGACGACTCCGCCGTGGCTCGACTCGAGGATGATGTGCACGACGTAGCGCTGTCCCGCGACCGCGGTCGTGAGATTCCACGTGAGTTGGCAGCCGCCCGGCACACTCGCGATCGTTGGTGTGACCGCTCCGCCGATGATCGCCGGCGTCGGGTTCGGGAAGCCAGCCTCGGCCGCGGTCGCGAAGCGACACGTCACCGGATCGAGATCCGGGTCGCTCGCAGGAAACGTGTACGTACGCGTCGCGCCGGCTTGCATCGCGACGGTGGCGGTGGACGAAGTGACGGGCCCGCCAGTGTTTCCTCCAGCGAGCGAGACGATGGTCTCGACGCGGTAGCTCGCGTCGCCAGCCCCGTTTGGCAGGCCCGACAAGCGGCAGCAGCCCTGGAAGAACGCGGTAAACGTTCCTGCCGTGGCGTACGTGCGCGTCACGACCATCTCGTAGACGTAGTAGCGAGCGCCGGTGACGTCGGTGCCCGTTCCAACCAGGCCGCCGGTAACACCCGCGCCGTTCGTGACGGTTGGAGGCGGTGCCGGCATACCCGCGGTGCCGCTGAACGACTGCGACGCGGTTGCTCCGTCGCCGAAGTTCAGCACGACGGTGTCGGCGGAGTCGTAGCGCCACGCGTGCTGCACGACGAAGCGCACCGTCCGAGGCGCTCCAACTGGGTCGGGGACGCTCCACGAGATGGTTCCGAAGCGGAAGTGTGATGCTTCCGCTGCGGTCCCAAAGAGCAGCACGACGAGCATCGCCGCGAGGCTCCAGAGAGACGACAATAGTGATTTACTCATTCGCAAATAGCCTCAGTTTGGATCGAAATAGTGAGTGAACGGCGTGTTCGAGGTCGTCCGTCGCATCGCTTTGGGCTGCTCCTCCTGAACCCGATCTGACGCGCAACGAAGCGACACTCCGTCAGAGGAGCATTTCACAAATCGCTCACGCTCTGAAGCGCCTCCGTTCAACTCTTGGAGGGCTCGACCCACCGCGGCTCTATCGGTAGGATGTCGGGATTGGGGCCGACCCCCCTCCGCTCGAACTCGCGTCAGAAACCACACCGACGTGGATGCGCTGGAGTTGCCGCGACCGATCGAGCGGCGACCGAGCTGCCGTAGCCTGCGTTCGGAGCAGGGCCGTCGATCGTTCGCGAGCTCGAGCCGTCGAACCCGTGCGAAGTACCGAGCCAAAATCCAACGCGCCCGCCGAACATCGCGCTGGCTGGTGATGCGGTCCTCGATCCAATCACCAGATCACTGAATCCATCGCCGTTGCAGTCGCCCGGTGCTCCGACGCCGCTGCCGAAGCGCTCGTCCGCTTGCGTGCCTTCGAGCACGATCCGCGCCGAAGGTTGGATGCCTGTCGCTGACCCGTGATGCACTTCAACGATGCCGGCGAACGATCGTCCCTCGGGCGAAGCCACCTCCGAGCCGATCGCGATGTCGTCGAAGCCGTCACCGTCCACGTCACCGAGCGCGCGCACGACGAGCGCAAACTGCGACGTCGTTGTGTCTCGACGACGAATCACCGTCGGAGAGGCGATGACCAGCCCCGTGGACGATCCCGCATACACGGTTGCTCTGCCCGAGAACATCACGCCAGACTCATTGGAGCTTGGCGATCCAACGACGATGTCGCCGAATCCGTCGCCGTCGGCGTTGCCGATCGCGCATGCGGACTGTCCGAAGTGCGCGTTCGCTTGCGCGCCCGCGATGCTCTGGTCGGGTGCCGTCGACAGCCCCGTCGCTCGGCCACGGAACAACATGATCGAACCGGCGTTCGCGCCAGCGGCGGTCGCCATTGCCGACGCAGAAACTACCAGTTCACCGAGGCGATCGCCGTCAACGTCGGTCGCTCCCGCGATTGCGTCGCCGAGCGCGGCGCCGTTCGCGGATCCGTGCATCGTCCACGATGCAGTCGAACGCAGCCCAGCCCGGCTTCCCTGGAACACGAACGCAGCCCCATTTTCATTGAGTCCGTCGACGTGTGCCGTTGGCATGCTCGCCGCGACGTCACAATACCCATCGCCGTTCGCGTCGCCGAGCCCAACGACTCGCCCCCCGAGCCCTCCGATCATCGTCACCGTCACCCTGCTCAACGGCGTTGTGTTCAACCCCGCTGCCGATCCCGCGTAGATCGAGAACAGCGCTCCGCTCGCTTCGGTCACCGCGAGGTCCCCGTACCCGTCTCCATTCACGTCGCCCACGCTCGCGATGCGCCCGCCGACGCTGCCCATTGGCATCACGGTTGCGCCGGGCATCGCGCTCAGCCCCGTCGCGCTGCCGTAGTACACATCGACGCGCCCAATGCCCGGCGCAGCGATCGCGACGTCGCTGAAGCCATCACCGTTCACGTCGAGGTCGACGCCGTGCGCGGTGTCGGCCATCGTCGCGCTGCGAGCGGGCGTTCGAAACTGCCACGTCGCGCTCGTGCGCGTGCCCGTCGCTGCTCCAACACGACCGCGCAATCGCCAGAAGATCACCGTCGAGGCCGGCAAGTCCGTCGTGGGCCTCGCGGAGGTGCCGGTGGCGTTGACTCGCTCGATGAGCATCGAGCACGCGCGGTCTCGGCACAGCTCGACCTGCGCTCCATCGAGGCCCATGGCGAGCTCCCACGTGAGCGTGGGACGCAGCATCGTGACGGTGCTCAGTCCCCAGGGAAAGATGGGCCTCGCCGCGCGCATCTCGCATCCGCTCCCTGTGTCGTCGTAGCCCGCGAGGCAGGTGTATCCGCACGCTCCCATCGTGCACGTGGGCGTGGCGCCGAGGGGCTCGGGGCACGGGGTGCAACGGGCCCCGCACGAGGCCGTGTCGTTGTCGCGCAGGCAGGCGCTGCCGCAGCGATGTGCGCCCATATCACAGCGAAGATCGCAGCGGCCCTGGCTGCACACGGCCGTCGCGTTGGCGGACGAAGGGCATGCGGCGCCACACGCACCACAATTCAAGGGATCGCTCTGCGTGTCCGTGCAATTCGCGCCGCACAGCCTCAGTCCACCGTCGCAGCTCGGCGTCGAGGCCTCGGTGTTCGCGTCCATAGTCGCGTCGATGGGCGCTGAGTCCTGCGTGACGAACCCGTCGGGAAAGCTCCCTCCGTGCGCGTCCATGTACTCGCCGACGCCGACGCACGCGCGCAGAACGTCACTCCAATACTGCGGCGGGCGGCACACAGGCGGCTTCTGTTCGCAGCCCGTGATGCTCAGCGCCAACGCCATCCCGCCCAGAACCGCGCGCGTGCCCACGGCCGCGCGTTGATTCGTCTCTGTCATTGCTTGCCTTCCCGACCGCGCACCGTAGTCGATGCGCGTCGCGTTGGCTAGCGAAGCCCCCCGCTGCTCAGAACACGCGCTCGTTCAGCGCGCGTTCGCGCGTCGACGGCGCGAGGCGAGCGCGAGCGCGATCCCGCCCACGGCGATCAACGCCGTCGACGATCCGTCGCTCTTGCTCTGTCCCGGAGCACGACAACCGCACGCGCCGTCGCCCGAGAGCACGCCCGGTCCCACCGACGCGTCCATGCCGGCGTCGCCGTTGCTCGCGTCGCGAACGCTGGCGTCGTCGCCGCCGTCGACTCCGCCGTCGCCCATGCTCACCACGCAGCGACCCATCGCGGGATCGCAGGTGCGGCCCGCCATGCAGTCCATGTTGGTGATGCACTCGGGGACCGTGATCGTCACCGTCGAAGACGGCGGCTGGATCATGCCCATCGCGTCCACTTGCGCGGCGCCCACCGTGACCATGCCCGTGGGCAGATCGCGGTCCGGAGTGAAGCTCCAGTTGCCCATCGCGTCGACCGTCGCGCGGCCCACTTCCATGCCGTTGACGGTGATGACGACGACCTGGCCCGGCGTTCCGGTGCCACGGATCATCGGGCGCTTGCTGGTCACGACCGCGTTGTTGGTCGGCGAGGTGATCGCCGGCGGACGCACCACGCAGCGACCCTGGTTCGGTCCCGAGGTCGCGCACATCGGGCGCATCGGATCGGGGCAGTCCATCGCTTCGCGCATGGCGTCGCACGCGCGGCAAGCGCGGGACGTCGTGTCGCAAATCGGCGTTCCGCCGCCGCACTCGGCGCTCGTGCTGCACGTCGTGATCGTGATCGTGATCGACGGTCCCGCCGTGCCCGTCATGCCGCCGTCGGCGCCAGCGTCCGCGCCGCCGCCGGTGACCGGAGCGCCCGCGATCGTGTGCATCCCCGCGGGCAGATCCATGGTCGGCGTGAAGGTGAAATCACCGTTCGCGTCGGTCGTCGCGCGGCCCACTTCCATCCCGTCGATGATGATCGCGACGGTCGAGTTGGGCGCGCCCACGCCACGGATGTCCGGCCTGCGAGAGCCGGTCATCGCGCCGTTCGCAGGTTCGGTGATCGTCACCGTCGTCGCGACGCAACGGCCAGCGTTTTCGCCGGCCGCGACGCACATCGGCCTCGGCGCGCGGCAGTCCGTCGCCATCGCTGGATCGCACGGACGGCACAGCATCGACATCGCGTCGCACACCGGAGTGGCGCCGCGGCAGTCCGCGCTGGTCATGCACGCCGCCACCGTGAACGTGACGCTCGTGCCCTGGGGACCCACTGTCATGCCGCTGACGTTGGACGCGGCGGCGGTGTGCATTCCCGCGGTGAGGCCCGCGGTGAGCGGCAGGCTCCAGTTGCCCGCGGCGTCCGCGGTCGCGTCGCCCACCGGCATCCCGTCGATGAAGACACGAACCGTGGCGCCAGGAGCAGCCGTTCCGCGAACGGTGGGACGCGTGTCCGTCGAGCTCGAGCCGTTCATCGGGCTCGTGACCGAGGGCGGCTGCGCGACGCACGTCCCCGAGGTTGTCCCCATCGTCGAGCAGAACGGCGCCGTCGCCATCGGGCAGTCCGTCGCCATCGTCGCCGGAGCGCATCCGCGGCACACGTTGGTCATCGTGTTGCAGATCGGCGTCGAGCCCGAGCAGTGCATGTTCGTCGTGCATCCGACGCACTGTTGACGCATCGGTTCGCACACGGGCGTCATGCCCGAGCAGTCGCCGTCGTTGCGGCAGTTCACGCAGCGGTTGTTCGGAACGTCACACAGCGGCGTCATCCCCGAGCAGTCCGAGTTGCCCACGCACGCCACGCACACGCGGCGCATCGGCTCGCACACGGGCGTCGAGCCCGAGCAGTCCGCGCTCGTGCGGCACGCCACGCAGCGGTTCGTCCCCGGATCGCAGAGCGGCGTCGGCGCCGAGCAGTCCGCGTTCGTCGCGCACGTCACGCACACGCGACGCGACGGCTCGCACACCGGCGTGGGCGCCGAGCAGTCCGCGTTCGTGTTGCATCCGCGGCACACGCCGCTCATCGTGTCGCACACCGGCGTGGGCGCGCGGCAGTCCGTGTTCGCCGTGCATCCACGGCACGCGCCGGTCATCACGTTGCAGATCGGCTGCGACGAGGGGCACTCGCTGTTCATCGTGCACGCGCGGCACGTCGAGCTCATCGCGTCGCACACCGGGGTCGTTCCGCTGCAGTCGCCAGAGTTGCGGCAGGCGACGCAGCGTCGCGTCGCAGAGCTGCAGTACGGCGTCGTGCCGCTGCAGTCCGCGTTGGTGTTGCATCCGATGCACGTGTACGACGTGAGGTCGCACAGGCGCGTCGCGCCCGAGCAGTTTGCGTTGCTCGTGCACTGGACGCACTGACGAGTCGGTCCGCAGATGGGCGTCGCGCCCGAGCAGTCCATGTTCGTTCGACAACCCACGCACGTGTTCGACGTGGTGTCGCAGATGGGCGTCGAGCCCGAGCAGTCCGCGTTGGCGACGCAGCCAACGCAGACGCGCCGAGCCGGCTCACACACGGGCGTCGAGCCCGAGCAGTCCGCGCTCGTGCGGCACGCCACGCAGCGCGCGGTCATCGTGTCGCACAAGGGAGTAGGCGCCGAGCACTGCGCGTTGCTCGTGCAGCCCTGGCAGGTGTTCGTCATGGCGTTGCACGTGAGCGGAGCCATGCACTGATTGCGGAGCATTCCGCAAACGCCCGCGGTGCACGTTCCGACCTGGCAGCCGGGGCCCGTGCACGTCGTCGGGTTGGTGCAGGTCAGTCGGTTCACTCCGTTGCACGTCCCTGCGCACGAGCCCATTCCCGTGCACGCCGCGCGTGGCATCACGGGAGCGCCTGTGACCGCGCTGCACGTTCCGACGCGGCCTGGAATCGCGCACGCCTCGCACTGGCCGTTGCACGCGGTGTCGCAGCACACTCCGTCGACGCAGTTGCCCGAGCGGCACTGCGATCCCGTCGAGCAGGTCGTGCCGTTCGTGCGCTCGTTGCGACAGGTGTTCGAGCAGCCGTCGCGCGAGACCGTGTTTCCGTCGTCGCACTCTTCGCCGGGGTCGAGCGTCCCGTTGCCGCACCCCGGCGCGCCACAGTTGCGCACAGGAAAGCGCCACACGCCGTTCATCCCGACGTTGGACGTTGTCGTGAGGTTCAAGATCGCTGGCGTGCGCGAGTTGGGCAGATACACGACGGACGCGAGGTCGCCGCCATCGAACCCAGCTTGCGCGGGGGTACAGGCTCCGCCCGGCGTGAACATGTCGCACAGGCCGTTCGCGTTGCCGCCCGAGGCTTGTCCCACGTACCAGGTCAGGTCGTTGTAGCGGTACTCGATGTCGTAGTTGTTGCCGTCGGCGCGGTTCATTCCCGCGTCGATGGCGTTCGAGTTGATGATGATCTGAAAGCTGTTTCGGCGGCCCGCTTGGGCGTTGTAGTAGCCGACGCGATACCAAGTCGCGGTGATGCGGCCGAGCCGCAGGTCCCAGTACACGCGGTTGTCGACCGAGGCGCCCGCGGTCCCTCGCGTGTCGACGTCGGACCACCACGGCGCCATCATCGGGTTGTTCGTGATCGGAAACGGGATGGGCGTGAACGTCGACACCGCCGCGTTGAGCGTGATGTTGCCGTTGTTGTTCACGAACATCTGCGTGACAGGGCGATTGACGAAGCAAAATCCCTGCGGAAACGCCGCCGCGAGCGCGATCGCCGCCGACGATCCGTCGTCGTTCGGCGGCAGCGTGTTCGCGACGTTCGCGGTGAACGACATCGCCGTCGGCATCGCCGGGATCGGCATGCCGTTCGGCTGCAGCAGCTGCGCCTGCGCGTTCGCTGTGCCCTCGAAGGCCAACAGCGCCGCGGCGACCGCAGCGGCTCTTTGCAGAGTGTGCGCTATGGGTCTCATGGTGTTTTGATTCAATGTGCTGATATTCAAAGGCGCGGGCGAGTCCCCAATGACCGCGCCCGCGAGCGACCGGTCCAATGTATCGCGACGCGCGCGTTCATACCGGCGGCTCGCGCAGCAAATCCGCTGAGAAACGCCCTCAGTTTGCGACGGTGTTTCGTCACGCGTGCGCGCGCCGAGCTGTGCGAAGCTGAGGGTTTGGCGTTCTGCGCAGACGGCCGCGTGAGGGCGTGTCGCATCGACGCGTGACATCCAATCGGAGCGCCCCCCGGCGCTCGTGGTTTTCCCCCCTGTGGTGTGGCGCGAGTCGCCGCGCTCAGCGCTTCGCGCGACGACGACGCGCGCCGTACACCAGCGCCATCGCGCCCATCGCGACAAGCGCGCTCACCGCACGCTCGTCGCTCGATCCGCCGGCGGCGGGCACGCGGCACGCGCACGAGCCATCGCCGCTGAGCACGCCCGGTCCCGTCGTCGTCGCGTCGCGCGCGGCGTCCATCGCCACCGCGCCATCGCCGCTCGAACCGTCGTTGATCGAGCCGTCAGCGCTCGCGTCCATTCCCGCTTCGGCGCCGGCGTCAGGGATCGCACGGGCGATGCACCGTCCCGCGGTGCGGTCGCACACGGGCGTCGGGTCCATGCAGTTCGAGTCTGCCATCGCGCTCGGCATCGCCGGGTCCGTGCGCGCGGCGCCAGCCTCGCGCATGTCCCGATCGCTCACGCAGTCGTTGTCCGAGTCGGTGTCGAGGAAGTCCGCCCCGTCCATCGCTCCGTCGGTGTTCGTCGGCATCGCTCCATCGGCGCCGCGCTCGATCGCGTCGGGCACGGTGTCGCCGTCGCTGTCTCGGTCGAGGTACGCGGGAATCATGTCGCCGTCGGTGTCGGCCATCGGCTCGAGCGTGCGCTCGACGCGCGTCGGGATCCCGTCGCCGTCGTCATCGGGGTCGAGGTAGTCCGGCAGCATGTTCGCGGTGCCTTCGTTCATCGGCACCATCGCGTTGCTGTTGGCGGGCATCATGAATCCTCCCGCGCCGAGCTCGTCGCGCGTGGGCACGCCGTCGCCGTCGTCGTCGTTGTCGAGCGCGTCGATCGTCCCGTCCATGTCGGTATCACGCGTCATGAACGCGGGCCCTGCGCCCACTTCGCTTCCGTCCGGGACGCCGTCCATGTCGCTGTCGGCGTTCATCGGGTTCGTTCCGATGCGCGTCTCGACCATGTCGGGGATGCCGTCCATGTCCGCGTCGTTGTCGGCGATGCAGCGGCCAGTCATGCGATTGCAGATCGGCAGCGCCGCGTCGCTGCAGTTGGCGTTGGCCATCATGCTCGGCATCGTCGCGTCCGTTCGAGCCGCGCCCGCCTCGCGCATGTCTCGATCGGGAACGCAGTCGTTGTCCGAGTCCGTGTCGAGGAAGTCCGGGAGGGTCCCGTCGCTGTCCGAGTTGGCGGGCATCGCCATTCCGCCCATGCCGACTTCGACGCGCGTGCTCACGCCGTCGCCGTCGTCGTCGCTGTCGAGGAAGTCCGCGATCATGTCCGCGGTCCCTTCGCTCATGGGCACCATCGCGTCGCTGTTGCGCGGCGTCACGCGGGACGAGATCACCGCGCGATCGCCATCGTTGGTGTCGAACGCCGCGGCGAGCCCGTCGCCGTCCATGTCCACGGGCATGTCGACGCGGCCGTCTCCGTCGGCGTCGAGCATCGCTGAGCCCGACTCGAACATGTCCGTCAGCCCGTCGCCATCCGAGTCCGTGTCGCGCGAGGCCGGAATCATGTCCATGTCCGGGTCGTCCATGCCTTCGACCGCATCAGGAATGCCGTCGTTGTCATCATCGGCGTCGACGCTGTCCGCGATCGAGTCGCGGTCGAGGTCGTTGGCGAACGAGACGCAGATGATGTTCGAGCCTGCCGCAGCGAGGCCGCACGATCCTCCGGTGCAGAGCGTTCCGCGCGGGCGAGCGGTGTTGGCGCACACGCCCGTCGCGAGCGTGCACGCGTCCGTCGTGCACTCGTCGCGATCGTCGCAGTCCGGGTCGGCCATGCAGCGAGAGACGCAGCGGCCCATGCCGTCGCACCGACCCGTGGGGACGCAGTCGCTGGTCATCGAGCACATGAGCGGAGAGCCGATTTCGATGCGGCATCCGTCGCTGCATCCGTCGCCGTTCGTCAGGTTGCCGTCGTCGCAGCCTTCGGTCATCGAGCGCGTTCCGTCGCCGCAACCAGGGATGCGAAACGGCGTGTAGTACGCGAACAGGCCGGTGCCTCCCGCGGACGTGACGAGCCCCAACTGAAAGTCACCGTTGGCGCGCGCGCTGTAGTTGCCCGCCGCGAGGCCAGTGAAGCTCAATCGCGTGAGATCGGGCCGGCCGGGGACGAGCGTCGTCGCGGCGGCGGTGAGCACAGTCATCCCGCTTCGCAGCGTGAAGCTTGCGACGTTTGTGGTCGCGATGATTACGCTGACCTGCGCGTTTCCGACGATGTTGAAGTCGGTCTGCCACGTCCCCACGGGAGCGAGGACTACCGGAGGGATCGCCGCGATATCCGTCTCGCAGCCGTTGAGCCCCGACTCCTCGTACACGTACACAGGCACGTTCGACTCGATGTACGTGAGACCTGAAGGCTGAAACGTATGCGTTTGTCCCGCCGTCAGCGTGATCGCAGCGCCGCCGTTGATTTGAAAACTGGTGCCGTCGACGTCGGCGATCACGTGCACGCGCTCGCCTGCAGCTCCAGACGTCGGAAAATCATCGACGACATACTGCCGTCCGATCCCCGTCGCAGGGATCAAGTGATCTGCGCCATCGTCACCACAGCCGCCCACAATCGTGCAGCCACCAGCGTCGCCAGACCAGCCCCGCCCACCTGACTCGACGCTGATGGGATCGGTGGACGTGATCAGCGCACCGTGCAACTCGCGGCAGCCAGGCAGCGTGCGAATCATGTACGTCTGTCCCGCGGTCAGCGTCACGGTGTGCGCGAGCCCCGCGATCCCGTCGTCCCAGAACGGCGCGGTCATGCCAGGCGGCGCGGTGAACGTCACCGTCGCGCCGGTGGGCGCGTACACGCTGACGTAGTCGTGACCCGTGTTGGTGCCTGCTCCAGCGTTTCGATTGAGCGCATATCCGGCCGCGCGAAAGCGTGTGCCGAGCGAGTAGCTTCCGCTCTTCACGGTCGACGAGCTCTGCCGCGGGCCTTGGATCTCGCGGTGGTCGACGATGAGCTCTCCGCTCGACGCGCTGATGAAGATGCCGTTGCTCTGCACCGCGTTGTACGCAGTCGCGATTCCTCGTGCCGCTCCGTCGACGCCGAGCGGCACGAGCAACGGCGTGCCCGGTGAGACGGTGAACATCGTGTCGGTCCCCGTGAGGCCAACGCGGTACGTGCCTGTGATGGTCCCGCGCGGAGCTGCGAGAACCATGTCCCAACCAACACCGCTGTATCCAGGCGGGATCTGCATTCCCGGCGGAACGTAGAAGCAAGTTCGCCCGACAGGGCACGTCTGCGCGCTCGCCATCGAGCCCGCGCTTACAGCGGCGAGCGCGAGGCTCGCGGCAACCAACCAGTGTCGTGTCGTTCTCTTCGTTCGACTCATCCTCCGAAGTTCGATCGGACCGAGCACGAGCGTCAATCAAAGACGAATTTCACTGCATCGCTTCCGCGTCTCCGACGCAGTGCACAACCCCGCTGTGCTCGCGAAGCAGGCGCACTGGATGCGCGAGCGCACTTCCTTCGCGGCTCATCAGCGCGCGCCACGCTGAGCGCTTCTTCGCTCCGACGAACAGCACCAGCACCACACGCGCGCGAAACAGCGCCGTGGGCGTCAGCGTCAATCGATCCAGCGCCGGGTTCATCGGGGGATTCCTGACCGCCGCCACCAGCGCGCCGTCGTCGCGGTCGATCAACGAGCACTTGGGATGCAGCGACAAGATGTGCGCGTCTTCGCCGACCCCCATCACCAACAAGTCCAACGCTCCGCCGGGGCACACATCGAGCAGCCGCTGCTCGTACTCGTCCGCGGCCTCCTCGAGGTCCGATCTCCACGCTTCGAGCGGGTGTACCCGCGGCCAATCCACGGCGACCCGATCGAGCAGCGTCGCGCGCGCCCCGTGAAAATTGCTGTCTTTCGCGTCGCTCGGCACCGCGCGCTCGTCGCCGAAGAAGAACTCCATCGCGCCCCACTTGATTTGTGGTGCGTGGGTCTCGCCCGCGAGCGCCCCGTGCATCGCCGCGGGTGAGCTGCCCCCCGCGAGCGCCACCGAGCAGCGCCCTCGCGCGGCGATCGCGTCGCTGGTGATCGAGCGAAAGAGCTCCGCTGCCTTCTCCGCTGCCGCCGCTGCGTCACGCTCGACGTGCTTCTCGATCACGTTCGATACCCTCCTCCGAACCACGGCGCCGCTTGCTGCAGCGCTTCCAAAAAGAGCTCGTCGCGCTCGGGGCGATCGAGCAGTCGTCGCAGCATGCGCGGAGTATCCGGCGGACCAATGCGCAGAACGGCCTCGGGGAGCACCGCGCCCGCGCACGCCCCGCGCCACGCGATCACCCGCGAGGCTCCTTCGCGTTCGAGCTCGAAGCGGTCGCCCACGGCGGACGAGACCGTGACGCGCGTGAGCGCTCCTTCGTGCAGCCCCGGTCGCGGGTCGGTCGTCATGGTGAGCGCAAACGGCTGTCCGTCGGGGCGCGAGAGCCACAAGGCGCGGCCGCTTTCGCGGGGCGCCCATCGGATGGTCGCGGGCGTTTTCAGCTTCAGTCGCGCGGCGAACCACCCGGCGAAGAGCGCTGCTTTCGCGCTCGCGAAGTCACCGCGCGAGGGCGTGTGAAAGGCGACTTCGAGCGACTCTGCGCGGCTGAGACCCGCGAGCGTCGCGGGGTCGTCGAAGAACCGCGCGAGAGACTCTTGCCACGGTCGCAAGCGGAGCCACTCGATGTCCGAGATGCTCTGCGTCGGACGCGCGCGCTGCGTGACGTAGCGCTGCAACGTGGTGAGGTCCGTGAGGTCGATTTGCGACGAGTCCACGGTGACGACGTCCGATCGATCCGCGAGTCGAACGAACGCCGACGGCTCGTCGGGCACGTCGCCCAACCACCAGAGCACCACGGGGACGCCCGGCGCGAGCAGCCGTTCGACGACGGTGGCGACGTGCTCGCGTGCTGTTCCGCGCACAGAGAGGACGAGCGATTCGCCGACGTAGGCGCCGGGCTTCGAGACGTCTTCGAGCAGGCCCGCGCGAGTGAGGACGGGCGCGTCACCGACGGGCGAGTCCAAGCGGACGACGAGCACTCGCCCAGGGTGGCCAGGGATCACGTCGCGCGCGGCGTGCACGGCGTAGTCCATCTCGCTGTCGTTTTGGCAGACGCACACGAGGTTGAGCGTGCGCGCTCGCGCAGGGTCGCCGAGCGCGAGCCACGCGCGGTTGAGCGCGCTCTCGGCTTGATCAATGGGCACATCCATGGGCCCAGGCGGAACGCTGGTCGCTGTCACGGTCTCCTCCAACGACGGCCGTCGCGCTCGACCAGGGCCTCGGCGCTCGCCGGGCCCCACGTCCCCGCTGCGTAGTTGGGAAACGACGGCGCGGGCATCTCCGCCCATACGTCCAAGATGGGTGAGATGTAGCGCCACGCTTCGTCCACCTCGTCGTCGCGCGCGAAGAGCGTCGCGTCGCCGAGCAGCGCGTCCAAGATCAGTCGCTCGTACGCGTCGGCGCTCGTGCGTCCCCAGGTCGCTCCGTAGCGAAAGTCCATGTTCACGTCGCGCAGGACCATGTGCGATCCCGGCTGCTTCGCGGCGAAGCGCAGGGTGATTCCCTCGTCGGGTTGAATCCTGAGCACCAATTCATTGGGCGCTGTCTCGGCTTGAGCGCGACCGAAGAGGGCGATGGGGATGGGCTTGAAGCGCACGGCGATTTCGGTGACGCGGCGAGTGAGTCGCTTGCCCGTGCGGATGTAGAAGGGCACGCCCTGCCAGCGCCAGTTGTCGATCTCGACGCGCATGGCGGCGTACGTCTCCGTGCGCGAGTCGGGGCTGACGTCCTTCTCTTCGCGGTAGGCGGGGAGGAGGCCGCCGCCGAGCGTTCCGCGCCCGTATTGACCGCGCGCGGTGAGCTCGGGGATGCGATCGCGGCTCATGGGACGCAGCGCTCGCAGGACCTTCACCTTCTCGTCGCGCACCGCGTCGGCGTCGAACGCCGAGGGCGGCTCCATCGCGACCAGCATCAAGAGCTGAAAGAGATGGTTCTGAATGATGTCTCTCGTCGCGCCGGCGCCTTCGTAGAACTTTCCTCGTCCCTCGATGCCGATCTCTTCGGCCACGGTGATCTGCACGTGGTCGATGTACTCGCGGCGCCAGAGCGGCTCGAAGATCGCGTTGCCGAAGCGAAACGCGAGGAGGTTCTGAACCGCTTCTTTTCCGAGGTAGTGATCGATGCGGTAGATCTGCGACTCGTCGAGCACCTCGTGCAGCGCGCGGTCGAGCGCGCGCGAGGACTGCAGGTTGGTCCCGAAGGGCTTCTCGACGATGACCCTCGTGAAGCGGCTGCGGTCGCTCGGGTCGGCGATGAGCCCCGCGGCGTGCAATTGCTTGGAGATCACCGCGAAGAACTCTGGCGGCGTCGCGAAGTAAAACAGTCGATTGCCGCGCGTCCCCATGGTGGCGTCGACCTGCTCGAGGTGCGCTTTGAGCCGCGCGTACGCTTCGGGTTCGTCGAACGTCCCGTGCACGTACGAGAGCGACGGCTCGAAGCTCGCCCACGCTTCGGTGTCGACGGGCTTGCTGCGAGCGAACTGCGCGGTGGCCTCGCGTTGCTCTCGTCGAAACTCCTCGACGCCCACGTCCTTGCGCGCGAACCCCACCACCGCGCTGCCCGGCGCGAGCATCCTCGCCAGCTGCAAGTGATACAGCGCCGGAACGAGCTTTCTCCGCGTCAAATCCCCGGACGCGCCGAAGATCACGATCGCGCACGGAGGCGCGAGCCGCTCGTCGTCGAGCCCAGCACGCAACGGATTGTCGATGGTCATCGTCTTCGATCCCTCTTGTGCGCGAAGGGGTGTGTCTCCGCGCCTCGTGCGCGCGATGCTAAACCACAGTCGCTGGCGATCGATGCGCTCAACGCCGCCGCCGTGCTACGTCACAGCGCGTTGTGACTGACACGAGTCCACGAGCCGAGCCCGCGCGCAACGACGACGCCTTCGCGCGATTCGCAGCGATCTACCGCAGCAAACCTGCGGCGCTCGCCCCCATGGAGGACGTGACCGACGCGGTCTTTCGCGCGGTGTGTCGAAGGCTCGGCGCGACGCTGTGCTTCACAGAATTCGTCAACACCGAGGGCTTGCTGCGCGGCGCTGCGGTCGCGCTCAAGAAGATCTCGCTCTCGGCTGAAGACCAGCCGACGGCGATTCAGATCTACGGATCGAGCCCCGAGCGCCTCGCCGAAGCCGCCGTCGTCGCAGAGCGCGCAGGCGCGGCGTTCGTCGACATCAACTGCGGCTGCTGGGTGCCCAAGGTCGCAGGAAACGGCGCGGGCGCCGCGTGGCTCCGCGAGCCGTCGGCGATGGTCGCGATGGCCGCGATGGTGGTGCGCTCGGTCTCGCTTCCGGTCACCGTGAAGACGCGCATCGGGCTCGGCCCCGAGTCGCACATGCCGATCGTCGACCTCGCGAAGCGACTCGAAGACGCGGGCGTCGCGGCGCTCACGGTGCACTGTCGAACCGCGCAAATGGGGCACTCGGGCAACGCGGACTGGCAGTGGGCCGCGCGCGCGAAGAAGGCAGTGAGCTTTCCGGTGTTGGTCAACGGCGACGTGAAGAGCGCGACGGACGCTCGTCGCGCGATCGAAGAGACCGGGTGCGAGGGCGTGATGATCGGACGGCGCGCCATCGATCACCCGTGGGTGTTTCGCGAGGTGCGCGCGATGCTCGATCGAGGCGAGTCGATCGAAGGACCGACGCGCGAAGAGCGCTTCGCCATCGCGCGGCTGCACCTTCAGTGGGCGCTCGACGACGGCGGAGAGAAGAACGCGCTCATGACGGCGCGACGGCACGTGGGCGGGTATCTCGGCGGGCTCATGGGCGCGGCGAAGATGCGCAAGGCCATCAACGAAGTGCGCACGCTCGCCGAGGTGTACGCGGTGATCGATCGAATCGAAGAGGGCGCTCGCTCTCACTCGACGCGCGACGAGCGATCGCGCGATCCTCGCGAGGATGAGCACCGATAGCGGTTCGTTCGAGGTCGATCGTCGCGGGCTCGTGCGCGAGCTCGGAGAGGTCGCGTTCAGGGTTCCCGCAGGCAGCAAAGACGTCGCGTTTTCTCCCGACGGAACGACGATCGCCGTCGCCGCCGGCCGCCGCGTCCTCCTGCTCGACGCGCGCACTGGGCAGCGCGTGCGCTCGGTGGTGCTCGAGGGCGCGCACACCTGCGATCGCGCGGTGTTCTCTGCGGACGGCGTCCTGCTCTTCGTCGCGGGGTGGACGCCGCGCTTGCTCGTGCTCGACGCACGCACGCTCGCGCAAGTGCGCGTGATCGACACGGGGTTTCGAGATACGCACGCGCTCGCGGCGTGCCCAGGCGCGGCGCACTTCGTCTATTCAGGCGGATCGCAGCAGCACTCGGCGCTGTGGGACATGCGCACGGGCCGCGTTCAGTGCGAGCTGCCCGTGTGGGAGCACTTCGACGACGCGAGCAAAGCTGGCTACTCGTACGTGACCCGAGCGGTCTTCTCTCCGGACGGATCGAAGCTCGTCACGGTGAGCACGGACGGCGCGGACCTGTGGGAGGTGCCGTCGGGCACGCACCTCGCGCACCTCGCGTCGCGCGACTTTTGCCCGTGTTCTGCGGCGTTTTCTCCCGATGGCGAGGACCTGTACCTCGCGAACAACGTCGGGCGCGTGGCGCTCATCAACCCGCGCACGGGCAACATCGAGCTCGAGCGCGAGGCCATCCCGACGCGCCGCGCTGTGCACTCGATGTTCGTCACGCCCGACGGAGACTCGCTCGCGTGCTGCCCCGAGGACGCATCGATGCACGTGCTCGCGCCGAGCAACCTCAAGCTGCAGCGCACGGTCAACGACGTGGGCTCGCTCGGCGTGGGCGCCGCGCTCGCTCCCGACGGAGACACGGTGTTCATCAACGACGAGAACGGAGCGATCCTGCGCGTCTCGATCTCGGAGGGGACCGTCGAGCGCCCCGATGTCTCGGGCTCGGTCGTGGCGATCGCGTTCGCGTCGGACGACTCGATCGTGGCGCTGCATCAGTTCGGGTCGGTGATGAAGGCGACGATTTCGACTGGAGAAATCCAGTGCCGACGCTGGCCTTGCGGCTGGCAGGCCTCGCTCTCTCCCAAGGGCAAGCGCGCCGCGCTCTCTTCGAAGAGCCACGACGGATCGACCTCGATCCTCGACATCGAGGCTTCGAAGATCGTCGCGACGTGCCGCCTCGACGGAGCGATCGCCGTCAACGACGACGGCCTCGTGTGCGCCTCCACCGAGCGCGGCGTCCTGCTCGGTGACGGCTCGACGCGCGTCGAGGCTCCTTCGCTGCGGCGCTTCAGCGCGGTCGCGTTCGGCTACGACGGTGGGACGATCTTCGGGCGTTCGAACTCGGACCTCACGCGCATCGCCGTGAAGGACCGCGCGGTTCGCGACGTCGCGAAGGTCTCTCGAGGCATGGGCGTGGCGTCCGACGGTTCGGGCCGCGTCGTGGTGGGCGCGGGGCCCAAGATCATCCTGCTCGGCGACGAGGCGACCAAGAGCGGGGCCGAGACGTTCGCGTTCAAGAACACGTCGATCGTCGCGGTGGCTTCGACCGTCGATGGCTCGGTGGTGGCGGGCGCTGACTCGAGGGGAAGTCTGCTGCTCGCGCGCCGCGGTGACCCGCGGTCATCGATCGTCGTTCGCGCCTCGCTCAGCTCGCTCTCGGCCGTGGCGTTCTCGCCGGACGGAGCGATGGTGGCCGTCGGCGGTTCGGACTGCGAGCTGCTGGTGTACTCGGTGCAGGCGCTGTTCGACGCGCACGCGAGCACCAAAGAGAAGAAGGCGAAGCCCGCGGACAAGAAGCCCGCAGCGAAAGAGCCCGCGGAGAAAAAGCCCGCGGCGAAGAAAGGCAAAGCCAAGAAGTGAGCGCGACGTTCGATGAGCTGATCTCCTCGCGACAAGAGCCCGATGGAGCGTGGGTGCTGGATGTCCCCGACCGATGGCAGCAGGGCAGGGGAGCGTTTGGCGGCTTCGTCCTCGCCTCGCTCGTGCGCGCGATGGAGCGCGCGTGCGGAGACGGCAGCCGTTCGCTCCGCGCGTTGAGCGCCACGATCGCAGCGCCGGTGCTCGCGCAGCGCTCGGTGATCGACGCCTCGGTCCTGCGCGCGGGCGCTGGGCTCACCGCGGTGACCTCGACGCTCTCGCAAGAGGGGGCGCCGCTCGCGCACGCGATCGGGACCTTCGCGAAGGACCGGCAACTTGATTTCGTGGGCTGGCGAGAGCTCGCGCCGCCCGAGCTCGGCGATTGGCGGGCGGCGGACGTGGTTCCGGTCGGTCCGCCGGTGGGGCCAGCGTTCGCGCCGCAGTTCGAGTTTCGGCCGCTGGTGGGGTTTCCGATGGGCGGAGGCGCGCCGCGGACCGAGGGCTGGGTGCGCGCGAAGAACCCGGGCGCTCGTCGCGGCGCGGCGTACGTCACGGCGCTCGTGGACGCGTGGTGGCCGTGCGCGTTGGTCGTGATGGAATCACCGAGGCCCATGGCCACCATCGCGTTCTCGCTCGAGCTCGTGGGCGACCTCGAGGGGCTCGACCCGTTCGCGCCGTTCTTTCACCGCGCGTACAGCCCCGTGTGCGTCGGCGGATACGCGCAAGAGACCCGCGAGCTGTGGGGCTACGACGGCAGGCTCGTCGCGGTGAATCACCAGACGTTCGCGGTGATCAAATAGCGCCGCTGTCCTTGGTCGAATTCACACTTCTCAACCACCACGCGGCGCCTCGCGCACCATCGTAGACGGCGCACGAGATGGCGAGCTTCTTTGTGTTCGGTGCGGCTTCGACGGCCGCGGTGGTCGCTCACGCGGCGGTCAAGCGCGGGCGGCTGTTCGCGACCTTCGCGGGGGTGTTCATGGGCGTGCACACGCTCGCTGCGACGGCGTTCGCCTCGGCGCTCTCTCCGTGGCCGCTGCGCGTGGCGTTCGGCGCGGCCAACGCCCTGGTGTACGGGCACTTCTTCGCGCTCGCGCGGCCTGCGTGGAGGCCGCGGTGGTATCGCGCGCTCGTGAGCGTCCCGGCGCACACGGTGCTGGCCACGACGCTGCTCGCGCTGCCGTTCGTCGGGGCGACGGCGCTCGGAGCGCCGAGCTTGTTGCTCACCGTGCCAGTGGCGCTCGGAGCCTTTGGTTTGCTCGAGTCGTTGAGCGCGCGGCGCGACGTGTTCGCGATCGACGTCGATCGCCAAGAGCACGGCGCGCTTCGTCGCAAGAAGCTCTCGCGCACCGAGGACGACGAGTCCAACGCCGACGCCCTCCGCGTCGTCCAAATCACCGATCCCCACCTCGGAACGTTCATGTCCGTCGACCGCCTCCGCTCCATCTGCGAGCGCGCCGTCGCGATGAACCCCGACCTCGTCCTTCTCACTGGCGACTTTCTCACGATGGAGTCGCAGTCGGACCCGAGCCTCCTCGCCGAAGCGCTTTCGCCGCTCGAATCCCTGAAGGGACGCACCTTCGCCTGCATGGGAAACCACGATCACGAGGCCCCCTCCACGGTCCTCGCGGGCCTGCGCAGCGCTGGCGTCGAGCTGCTCATCGACGACGTTCGCACCGCGCACACGCGGCTGGGCGAGGTCGAGATCCTCGGGCTCGACTTTCGCTTTCGCGATCGCAAGCAGCACATCGAGGGCGTGTGCCGAGAGTTTCCTCGCAAGCCAGGGCTCCCGCGGATCGCGATGCTCCACGATCCGGGCGCGTTCGTGCACATGCCCGAGGGCAGCGCCGAGCTCGTCCTCTCGGGGCACACGCACGGCGGTCAGGTGGGGCTGCTTCGCTTGGGCCTGCCGCACACGTTCGTCTCGGCGCTGACCAAGATCCCCGATCATGGCCTGTGGTCGCGCGGACGCGAGCTGCTCTATGTGCATCGCGGCAGCGGTCACTACGGGTTTCCGCTGCGCGTGGGCGTGCCCTCCGAAGAGTCGCTCTTGCTCGTGCGCGGGCTCTTCTCTGCGTGAGTTGCGCTCAGGGCTCGGGCCTCACGAGCTGCACGCGCGTCAGGCCCCCGAGCGGATTGGCGCTCTCGGCCGCCGCGGTGAGCGCGCCCGAGACGAGCAGCTCTCGATGCGCAGGGAGGATCGCCGCCACTTGCCCCCGCACGGGGTAGAGCGTTCGCGTGCGTAGGTCCACGGCGCGCATCCAGCGAAAGCGAAAGCGAAAGTAGTTCGGGTCGGGCTGCACCTGGCAGCCGAAGACCGCGATCCCGTCGCTCTCTGCGTCCATCGCGAGGTAGCCGGGCGAGGGGCAGTCATCGAAGCGCGCCACCACTTGCAGCGTGCGCTGCTCGACGTCGAGCACGATCAGCTCGACCCGCTGCTGACGATCGGTTCGCTGCAACAACACCGTGCGATCTCGATGCGACGAGAAGCGCAGCTGCTGCAGCGGCTGGGTGCGCAAGAGCACCCCGCGCTCGAGGTCGATCCACTGATCGCTCATCCCTTCGAGCGACGGCTCGAAGCTCTCGAGCACCTCGGCGTGCTGCGCTCCGTCTCCCATGCGGTGGTGCAGCCCCTCGGGCTCGGACCAGCGCAGCCAACGCTCGGGGCTCCAGAGGTAGTAGGCCCGCTCGCGGCGCTCGTTGTTTTCTGCGCACGTAATCAAAGCGCGTGGAGGAGTTCTCAGTTGCTTGAGCGTCTGGCAGTGCGTCGCGCGGGCCATCGGCGTCGCGCGCGCCTCGCCCGTCGACACGTCGACGATGCGCCGCGGGTCGTGGTCGTCGAAGTACACCGAGCCGAGCAGCGTCGGGTGGATCCCGCCAAACGGGTCGCTTCGTCGTTGGCCGTACTCGACGCAGCGCGCGGTCGCGTCGGGCTCGAGGCGCACGCGCGTGCACTCGTAGCCTGCGCGCGGCGTGGGGCTCGCGCCGTCCGAGTGCTGAACGAGGTCGAGCGCTTGCGGAGCGCCGGCGAAGGCGTACGCCACGGGCTCGAACGGGACGGGCTGCATCGCGCGCAGCTCGCTCTCGGGCTGATCCAAGCGCACGCGCGTCGCGTAGAGCGCGTTGTCTGCGTCGCGGCCGATGGCCATCGCCAGCCCGTTGTCCTCGTCGATCGTGGCCCAGTGCAGCGAGAGCATCGCGCCGCTCGGCCCTCGCAGCCTCGGCTCGAACGCGCGCTCGGTGCGAACGTCGACGTACGTCCGAGAGAATCCGCGCGTCCCAGGGCGCGCGTCCGCGAAGGTCGTGAACACGCCGACCGAGCGCGCGAGCCGGTGCGGCTGCCCATAGCGCCCGGCGCCGACGCGATCGCGGCCGAGGTCGTAGATGGCCGACTCGGTTCGCTGTCCGACGCGACGGGTGAGCACGAGCTTTCCGAGCGGCTCGAGCGCGGCGTACACGTCCCACCCGCGCGCGTTCATCGGCCGCGCGCTGATCGGCTGCGTTCGAGAGAGCAGGGCTTCGTCGATCCACCGCGCGGACGCTGGCTCGATGGGCTGCGCGATCGAGGGCTCGGGCAACCTCTCTCGAGGACGCATCGACGACGGGTCGGGCTGCGGAGTGACGTATCGCCGTGGCTCTCTCGATTCGCGGTCGCGCGGCTCGCGCGAAGGGCACGCGCTCGCGAGGAGCGCGATCGAGCCGACGATCCCGAGGCGATGCGATGCGCTGCGCTGGAGCATGGTTGACAGCGTACGGCATCGAGCCGCACCAGTCCGCGGTCGTGTTCACGCTCTCTCGTCTGCCGAGCTACCCGTGCCCGTGCTCGCGGTGCCGCGTCGCGATCGCCCCGAGGACGTGGGCCATCGCGCGCGTGGGCTCGTTGCGTGCGGTGCGCGAGTGGCTGCACCCGCGGTGCGCGCTCGACGTGGACCTCGTGTGGACGTTCGAGGCGCTCTCGCGTGGGCGCGAGGCATTCGCGGGTCGCGACGAGGTCGAGCGCGTGATGGGCGAGCGCATGCGCGCGCTCGAGTCGATCGCCGCGCGCGCGGGGGGATCATCCGAGCTCGAGCCGATCGAGGTCGAGCCCGCGCGCGATCACTTGGGACGCCCGCGGGTGCGCGTGCTGCTCGTGGGCAGCGCCGCCGAGCGCGGAGGTCGAATCCAGTCGTTCTTCGATGCTCGTTCGGGCGACTGGAGCTGGCCTTCTTCGCGCAGAGAATACTGCTTCGGTCCCCGCGCCGAACGCGAGCTCATCGACCCCTCGCAGCCCGTGGTCGCGGTGGTGTTCGCGGTGCTCGACGGCGTCTCGGTGCTGCCCACGGATCGAGCGCAGCTGCTCGCGTACAACGCGCGATCGCTGCCGTGTTCAGTGCTGTGGATCTCGTCTCGTCGCAAGCGTCGCGGCGCGCCGTCGATCGGGCGTCGCGCGCACGATGACGACGAGGTCCGTCGCTATCGCAAGGTCCTGGACGACTGCGGCTACGCGGGAGACGAGGCGCTCGTCGTTCGCTCTGGCGAAGACGACGGCGCGACGCTCGACGCGGTGGTCTCGGCGCTCGACGAGGCGCTGCCTTCGATCTCTTCTTCCGCGACGGACGCGCGCTCGCCGATCGAACGCATGTGCGAGCAGGCCCACTCGCTCATCGACCTCGAGCGCGAAGTCGGCTTGCGTCAGGTGCTTTCGCAGCTCGCAGACCTCGTCGCGCGCTGCGACGCTCGCGAGCGGGCGTTGGTCGCCGAGGCCGCCGCGCGCGCGTTGTCGTTGCGCGCCGCGCGTCGCTCGGCGATGGCGATCCTCGAGACAGTCACGGAGTTCGACGCGAGCGAGGCGCTCGCTCAGTGCGTGCTCGCGGTGGCGGACGAAGAGCGCGAGCCCGACGGGCTCTTCGCGTTCGCGGTGGACACGCTTCGAGAGCGCGCTCCGACGACGCTCGCGGTCGTGCTCGAGCGCGCCGTCGAGCGAGCGACCGACGAGCGGATCCGTCGGCTGCTGCAGCGCGAACAACTGAGAATCAACGGTGATTTCGCGCGCTACTCGAAGCGAGCCTGAAATCTCGCTGATGATCGCGCTGTCAACCACGCAACATGGCGTGATTATTCAGCTAAGTAAGATGTAGGTTGTTGTGTTGATTTGCCTCTGTCTGTATTGACGAGTGTGAGCGAATCGACGACCTTCCGCGCTGCGAACAGGAGAGCAACAGATGACTCGCTCGGTGCTGCGTTGGGTTGCGATGGCGATGGCTTCGGTGGCGTTGGGATGCGCGCCGGCCGGTGAGGGAGACGAGCTCGGCGATCTGGCGTCGGCGGCGTCCGACGAAGTGCGCGCGGAGTCGTTTGTGTTGTTTCGCATGCGACAGGACATGCGTCGCTGCGTCTCGCCGGTGTGCGGCGGCGTGTGGGTCTCGCGCGTGAATCGCTCGACGACGCTGTGCGCGGACGGGCGTCTCGCCAACGAGTGCTACGTGGCCGAGGTGGACTACAGCGCGCTCGGCCTGAGCGCCGAGGCGCTCGATGAGTTTCGCGGGCGCGCGGCGGCGGGGCGGGCGATCGTGCGCGCGAAGCTGCGCGCGAAGGCGTTCGGCTCGTTCGGTTCGCTCGGCGAGCTGGTGGTGACCGAGGGCTGGCGCGCGATGACCGACGCTTCGCCGACGGGGCCGTTCTATGCCGCGCGCGACAACGGTACGCGCTGCTTTCGCGCGCCGTGCCCGCACATCGACGTCACGCGGCTCAACTACGACCTGCGCATGACGATCGACACGGTGAACATCAGCTCGATCGCGGGCCTGAGCGACTCGGACGTGCACAACGTGTTCGAGCAGATGGGCGATCCGGGCGTGATCGTCGCGGGCCCTGTGCGTTCGCGCACGGTCGGCGGCAGCACCGAGCGCTCGATCACGGCGACGCAGGTGTACCTTCGCGTGAGCGAGGGCGTGCGCGACGCGCAGTTCTGCGACACGAGCGACCAGTGCGTGCGCACTCCGTACGGCGCAGCTCCGACGAACACGGACGAGTGCTACTGCGCGCTGTGCCCGACCACGGTGCTCAACACCACGACGGCTGAGAACAACCAGGCGACGTGGCAGCGCGTGTGCTCGCGGTGGTCCTCGCGTTGTCCGGTCGCGCGCTGCGCGGCGCCGCCGCCCGTCGCGTGCGTGGCGCATGCGTGCGTCAACGGCCCGCTCGATCGCTGATCGGGTGCGCGGCCCCACCGGCGTTGCCGGTTGGCAGCCCCCACCCGCGCTACCGCGCGCCCCGCCCCCGCAGAGCGAGGGCGGCGGCTCTGCATTGAGAAAACAGCGACAGAGTTGACGGCGTTGATCGCACGGAGACCTTGCTCTGCAAGGTCTCTTCTGTGCGCGATGTTGCTCGCAACACAACACGGCGCAACGCAACGCTACGTGAACGCTCGGCGCAAACCGTGGTCGGCGGAGCCGCTTGGCTCAGGGAGTGGTCGCGATCGACGCGATCGAAGCCCTTGCAGAGCAAGGGTTCCCTGCGATCAACGCACTCAACTCTGTCGCTGTTTTCTCAATGCAGAGCCGCCGCCCTCGCTCTGCGGGGGCGGGGCGCGCGGCAGCGCGGGTGGGGGCCTGCAAACCGGGCGCGCGGTAGCGCGGGTGGGGGCCCGCTTACCACCCTCGCTGCTCGCTACAAAACTCCCTGCGCGCGCAGTCGACTCAACAGCTTGGCCCAGTACATCGAGCGCGCGACGGGGCCCTTGCGCTCGGGCTCGTGCGGGATCTCCGTCGCGTTCATCCCTGCGTTCGAGCAGTAGTCCCGCGCTCGCTGCAGCGCGCGCAGCCGGCCGAGCGGCCCTTCTCCGTGCTCTTCGTGCAGCACACGCGGGTCGCGACGAGATAGAATGCAAACCGCGTAGGTCCACCGGTGCCGCGTGCCAGGCTCACCTGGCGTGCATTGCTCGACGATCGCAATCGGAGCGATTTCTACGGCCGCGCCCATCCAACACCATCCTCATCTTCGAGCGCTCACTCAGCGCTTCGAAGATGAACATAGCAGCACTGTACAAATGTACAGTATGTCTATGGACAGACTATGTCGCTCGATCTACCGCAGTTTTTCTGCGGGATTTCGAAGGTCACTCGCCGGAGTACACGCAGCCCGACGTGCACGTCTCTCGCACGACGACCTTCGAGAGAATCGGCAGCGAAGGGCGAAGGCGCTCCCAGATCCAGCGGGCGAGGTTCTCGCTCGTGGGGTTCTCGAGGCCTTCGATCTCGTTCAAGTAGTAGTGATCGAGCCTGGCGCGCAGCGGCGCGAACGCGTCGGTGAGCTCGGCGAAATCCACCACCCAGCCCAGCGTCGGGTCGACCTCGCCTCGCACGTGGATCTGCACTCGATACGAGTGCCCGTGCAGCCTCGCGCACTTGTGCCCAGGCGCGACGTTCGGCAGCCGATGCGCCGCCTCGAACGTGAACTCTTTGAAGATCTCCGTCACCATCGCTCTTCTCTCGATCGCGCGCAGAAACACAGTCTGCGGCGTGGTTGTGCGCCGCTCGATCCGCCGAGCGAGCGCCCCGTGCGTCTCACGCAGAGCGAAACCGTCGTCCCGCGCGCCGCAAATCGGGCCGCGGACGATAGTGCCTTCTGCGCCGCGCGCAACGAAAGACGCACGCTCGAGCCCTTCATCGCCCGCCGCGCTCGCGCCGCTACGGAATCCCCGCGAGCTTGTGCGTCTGCAGCGAGAGCCTCCACCGCGGCCGCGCGTGGCAGAGCGCGATGCACGCCTTCGTGTTGGCCTCGCGCGCGACGTTCGCGGCGCGCGCGCGCGCTTCATCGGCGCCCGCGGCGGCCTCGAGCACCGTGAGCGACGGCGCTCCGTCCATCGGCTGCACGAACCAGTGCCGAAATGACAACGCCTCGAACCGCTTGGGGTCCGTGTCCTCGGTCCCCTGCGGATAGATCAATTTCAGCTCGTCCCCCGCGGTCACCACCAACGGAGCTCCTGCCTTGGGGCTCACGCACACCCAATCGATCCCGCGCGGCAGCGCGCGGGTCCCGTTCGTCTCGATCGCGACCTCGAAGCCCTCTTCGTGCAGCGCTTCGATCAGCGGTTCATCGAGCTGAAGCGTCGGCTCGCCCCCCGTGCACACGAGGTAGGGCCTCGCGCTCGACCCGTCGACCACCGCGTGATCCCACAGCGCCCGCGCCCGCGCCGCGAGCGAGCGCGCGTCGTAGCGGCCGCCGTTCTCTCCGTCGGTCCCCACGAAGTCCGTGTCGCACCAGCGCGCGCAGCCCCCCGCGCCCTTCGCGCGGTCTTCGTCGCGCCCCGACCACAGGTTGCACCCCGTGAAGCGCAGAAACACCGCCGCCCGCCCGCTCTGCGCGCCTTCGCCCTGCAGCGTGAAAAACAGCTCCTTCACCGCGTACGTCATGACCGTCATCGCTCGCCATACCGTGACGAGCGCCGCGTTTACAATCAACCACAAGCCCCGAGATGGCTTCGACGCCCACGCCGCGCGCGCTGGCCTTACCAGAACATTTCGCTCGGTCACTCTCTGCCGCCCGCCGACTTGTTACGCTCTGGCTCGCCAATCCAAGGAGGGTGTCACCGATGAGCGAACGCAGAGCCGTGAGCGTCGATGATGGCGTCGATGTGTCTGTGAGAATCCTGGGCGAAGGGCCGACCGACGTGCTCTTCGTGCACGGGTGGATGGTCTCGGGAGCGGTCTGGGACAGCGCGATCGCGCGCCTCGATCCGCGCGGGCTTCGCTTGATCGTGCCCGACCAGCGAGGCGCAGGAGAGAGCAGCAAACCCGCGACGAACTACACGCTCAGCCGATACGTCGACGACCTCGTCGCGCTGCTCGACAAGCTCGAGAGCAAGCAGTGCATCGTCGTCGGCCACTCGATGGGCGGTCAGCTCGCGCTCTCGCTCGCCGCGAGAGATCCCGCGCGCGTGCGCGCCGCGCTGGCGCTGTGCCCAGTCCCGCCCGCGGGGCTCGCGCTGCCGCCGGACGCCGCAGGGCTCTTTCGCACGTGCGCCCACGATCGCGACAAGCAGCGCACGATCTTGTCCCTCGCGTGCACCGCGCTCAGCGAGGCCGAGCGCGACAGGCTCCTCGATGACTCCACGCGCACCGCCGCGCCGTGCATCGAGCAGGCGTTCGACGCGTGGACCGGCGGCGGAATCGAAGCGCAAATGCCCTCGGTCCAAGCGAGCACGCTCGTGCTCGCGACGGACGACCCGTTCTTGCCTCCCGCGTTCTTGCGAGACAGCGTGCAGAGCAAACTCGCGCGGGCGAGGCTCGCTGTGCTACCGGGCGCCGGTCACTATCCGCAGTGCGAGCGTCCCGCAGAGACCGCGGCGATCATCGAGTCCTTCGTCGCCGCCTCCATTGGACGCTGAACCCCTCACGAGACAGAACCATTGCCCATGCCCTGGTCCATGCGGTTCGAATACGACGCCTCGCTCGACGCGGTGCACGCCTCGTTTTCTGACTGCGTCCTGTCCGTGCCCAAGGACGTCGAGCGCTGGGAGCGCGAAGTCAAAGCGCGCCTCGCCACCTTCGGCCGCAGGGTCGACCTGCTCATCGACCTCTCGGGCCTCGTCGTGAAGTCCGTCGTCGGCTCGCTCTTCGGCGAAGCGCGCGCGCGCGTGCTCGGTACGTACGCCAACCACTCGTTTCGCTACGGCGCCGATCGATCGACGCGCATCAGCGTGCTCACCTCGTCGGCCATCCACGGCGTCGACGCCAACGTGTTCGCCACGCGCGACGAGGCGATCAACGCCCTCATCCAGAGCCGTCGACAAGCCGCGCAGTGAGCGCCGACGCGCCGCTGACACAGGCTTACTCTCCCGCGCGCTCGCGGTGATTGTCCTCGTTGAAGGACTCGCGGGTCGAATACTCTTCGTGGCCACTCGCCCGCGCGAGATCGCGCGATGACGAGCACCACGAGGAGCACTGCAGATGACGACCACGCCCGACACCGTGCAGGCGCAGCAGAAGACCGCGCCCGACCCCGGCCTGCTCTACATGATCGGTCACTATCAAGTGCACATCTGCGTGCACCAGTTCGACATCGAGTGGCTCAAGACGTGGCTGCCACCCGAGCTCGAGCCGATGCCCAACCCCTACTCGGCTCCTGGAAAACACCCGGCGAACCTCTTGTTCGGCTACGAGAACGAGGTCGAGGTCAACTGGACCAAGTGGCTCCCGGGCGTCTCGTATCACGAGTTCGGATTGGTCATCCCGTACATCCGTTGGAAGGACCCGAAGTACGCGTACAACGGCCCGTTCTTGTTCACGCCGATCATCTTCGTCGACAAGGACCTGATCTCGTTCGGGGGCGAGGTCGTGTACGGGTTTCCCAAGCGCATCGGAGACTTCTCGACGAGCGACACGTCGTACGCCGTGCTCGACACGTCGTGGCCGTCGGACTACGTGCGCACCAGTATTCAAGATGACTCGACCGCGGTCACCCCGCAGGGCCGAGAGATGATCACCAACCTCTTGCAGCAGCCCTCGGTCTCGCAGAAGGCCGACGGCTCGTGGAGCTCGTCGGGCTTCTGGTGGAACCTCGACACCGCGACGATCACCGACGCGACGCTCAAGGGAAACATCACGCCGTATCTCTTGCCGGGCGTGCCCATGGGCAAGGTTCCGTTTCAGGGCTCGGGGACCAGCGATTTTACGAAGGGCGGCGCGTACAAGCTCGTCACGGACTGGTCGCTCACGCTGCCGCAGCCGCTCACGAAGGACTGGTCTCCGTGGAACCGCTCGGGCCTTCCGCCCGTGCCGCCCGCGGGCTCGTCGAAGTGATCCCGCGCTGACATTCATCGCACCAACGCGAACGAGAGAGAGCCATGAGCGACAACAGTCCGATCGATGAGAAGCCCGTCGCCGACGCGATGCCCAAGAAGATTTTGGTGATCGGCGGAGGCGCGGGCGCGATGGCCGCGGCGTGGTCGCTGGCCACGTCGAACCAGCCCGTCGAGCTCACCATCCTGCAGATGGGCTGGCGCTTGGGCGGCAAGGGCGCGAGCGGCCGCAACCTCAAGCGCGAGTACGCCGCGCGCATCGAAGAGCACGGCGTGCACGTGTGGAGCGGCTTGTACGAGAACGCGTTTCGCGCGATGCGCGGGGCGTACGACGAGCTGCAACGCGCTCCGGACGCGCCGCTCGCGGGCACCTTCGACGCCTTCAAGCCCCACGACATCATCGTCCTCGACGAGTTTTGGAACGGCAAATGGCTCCCCTGGGTCATTCGCCTCCCCACCAACGCGCAGCTCCCAGGCAACGCCGACGCCGCGCTCTTGCCCTCTCTCTGGGCCTACGCCAGCGAAGCCGTTCGCTTCATCGCCATGGTCCTTCAGGGCCTGTTCGACCCGACCGGACAGACCCTCGCGGACAAGACCGGGACCCCGACCGCGCCCATTCCGCAAGAGCACCAGAGCGTGCTCGGAAAGCTCATCGAGAAGCTCGTCGCCGCGATCGCCGAAGGGCTCGCCGAGGCCCTTCTGCCCGTGTGGAAAGTGGTCCTCGCGCTCGTCGGCGAGATCCTCGAGCTCGTGTGGGACATCGTCAAACACCGCCTCGATGACACAGGCACGCGCCGCGCGTGGATCATGTTGAACTTCTCCTTCGCCAACCTGCGCGGAGCGTTCGACGCCAACGTCTTCGAGAACGGCTTCGACGTCCTGGACGAGTACGACTATCGCCAGTGGCTCGCGAAATACGCCATCGACGACAACAACCTCACGATCGACTCGCCGTGGGGCTACTTCATGTACGACGCCGAGTTCGCCTACGTCGATGGCGACACGAGCAAGCCCGACATCGCCGCGGGCGCCTCGCTTCGAACGCTCATTCGCATGGCGTTTACCTACAAGGGCGCGCTCATCTGGAAGATGCAAGCGGGCATGGGCGACACGGTGTTCGGGCCGTTTTATCTCGCCCTGAAGAAGCGCGGCGCGAAGTTCAAGTTCTTCCACCGCGCCAAGGCGCTGCACCTCGGCGGGCTCGATCAGCGCACGATCACGTCGGTCGACGTCGAAGTGCAGGCGCTCACCAAGGACGGCAAAGAGTACGACCCGCTCGTCGACGTCAACGGGCTGCCGTGCTGGCCGAGCGAGACGCTGTGGGACCAGATCGAAGAGCCCAAGGACCACAGCATCAACTTCGAGAATCCCGCGTCCCCGTCGCTCTCGACGTACACGCTCGAGTTCGGAAAGGACTACGACGCGATCGTCCTGGCCACGCCCATCGGAACGCTCCCGCACATCGCCAAGGAGCTCATCGACAAAGAGCCGCGATGGCAGGCGATGGTCGACAACGTGAAGGGCGTCCGCACGCAGGGGCTGCAGCTATGGCTCAAGCCCACGGCGTACGAGATGGGCTGGACGAGCATGGGGCAGCCGCTGCTCGCGGGCTTTCACCGCTCGCCCTTGAATACGTGGGCCGATATGAGCGACCTCGGGATCCGCGAGGGATGGCCCTACGGCAAGGGCCAATACCCGCTCAATCAAACGTACTTCTGCGGCCCGATGCTCACGACGGACGACCCGATCGAAGAGAACCGTCGGGTGAGCATGGACCTGGTGCGCAACGCGATCGGCTGGATTCTTCCGAACGCGACGACGCCGCCGGGCAGCGCGGGGCCGCTCAACTGGGAGCTGCTCGTGGACAACCGCGAGACGCCCGGCGTGGGCGAAGAGCGCATGGAAGCGCAGTACTTCCGCGCGAATTACTGGCCGAGCGAGCTCTTCACGCTCTCGCAGCACGGAAAGATCAAGTACCGCATCGCCCCCGGCGAGACGGGCTTTCACAACCTCGTGATCGCCGGCGACTGGACGGAGAACGGGTTCAACATCGGCAACGTCGAGGCCGTGGTGATGTCCGGCATGCTCGCGTCCAACGCGCTCGTGGGCTATCCGAAGCGCAAGGACATCATCGGCGTGGACTTCGGTCGATCGATCCCGAAGGGAGGCGGGTGATCGATGTCCAACCACATGAACACGCGCAAGGGACTGCCGGTCGCGCTGCTCGGGTTCTCGTCGATCGCGCTGCCCGCGGCGCTGACGCTCAACACCGTGAAGATCGCGGGGACGCTGAGCCCTGCGCCGACCGACGCGTCGACGCCGCACGGGTACACCGTGTCGCTGCTGCTCTTCATTGTCCCTGGTATTTTGCTGCTCTCGTGGCTCTTGCGGCACCCCGAGACGCGCATCGAGCGCAAGGCGTTCTTCGCCACGCTCGCGGCGGTGTTCGGCGTGGGGTGCCTTCTTGATTTCGTGTTCGCGTACAAGTTCTTCGTGTACCCGAACCGGGGCGCGACGCTGGGGATTCGACTGCCCGCCTTCGACATCGGGAGCTTTCGCTGGGTGCCGGACTATCTGCCCATCGAAGAGTTCGGCTTCTATCTCTTCGGCGCGTTCTTCATGCTGGGCATGTACGTCTGGGCGGACCTGTCGTGGATGCCCGAGCGCAAGTACGCGAAGAACCCGCGGGTGTGGGCCGGCGAGTTCGACAAGCCGGTGATCAAGATCGACTGGAGAGTTGCTGCGGTCGGCGTGGTGATCTGCTTGCTCGCGGTCGCGTATCGCAAGCTGTTCGTTTCTGAGCCGGGATTTCCGGGGTATTTCATCTTTCTCATGTGCATCGGGTTCATCCCGACGACCATGATGTTCGAGACCGCTGGACCGCTCGTGAACTGGCAGGCGTTCACGCTGATGTTCTCGGTCTTGCAGATGGTGTCCCTCATCTGGGAAGCCACTCTCGGCGTCCCCTACAACTGGTGGAACTACCACCACAACGAGATGATCGGCGTCTTCATCGGCGCCTGGGCGCAGCTCCCGATGGAGTCCGTTCTCATGTGGATCTTGGGCGGCTGGGCCACGGTCATCGCGTACGAGCAGTTTCGGTTGATCTTCAACTTCAACGAGCTGCGCGCCTCCGCCGCGCGCGCCGCGAAGAACGACAACCTGCCGAACTGACGGGCCGCGGATGAGAATGCGTCCCCCGCAAACGGGCGCGCTTCATTGCGGCAGAGCGGGTGCGGCCTCATGCGTGGGAGAGGGTCCGCCTCATCCCCGGCCCTTCTCCAAGCCAGATGGCTTGGAGAAGGGTGCCTTCGCTGCGCATAGGCGCGGATCGAGACGCACGGGGCTCGATGGGCTGCAGCACGCAGCTTCGCCTCTCTGTCAGCGCACTGCGTGTTCATCGACGCTGCCATCGCAGCGAAGGCACCCTTCTCCAAGCCATCTGGCTTGGAGAAGGGCCGGGGATGAGGCCGCACCCTCTCCCCACGCTCGAGGCCGACGCTCTCACGGGGGATGCGGCCGCCCACGGCAGATTCGCTGTACGCTTGTTGTCACGATGACAGCCGTCCGCTTGCTTGTTTCGGTGTGCTTGTTTTCAACGCTCGCTGCGTGCGCGCCGTTCAAGCGCGTGGTCACCGACGGCGCGAGCGGGACGGACATCAACAACGATCGCCGCGCGGATCTCATCGCGGTGTCGCGCACCAACGGGACGATGACCGAGCCGCACGGGGCGCTCGTGATGCCCGGCGGACTGAGCGGGTTCATCCCCGCGAGCGCCACGGGCATCGCGACGTTCAGCGATGGGACGTGGGGCGCGCGCGTCGGCGACGTCAACAACGACGGCTACTCGGACTTCATCCTCGGGTCGGACTCGGGCAGCGGTCCGTACGACGTCCGCGTCTTTCTCGGCGGAACCACCATCACCCAGCAAATGGCCTCTCTTCGCAGCCCGCGTCGCGACGATGGCTCGACGGGAAAATCCATGGGCTCGGCCGCCTGGGACTTGAACGGCGACGGCTTCGCCGACGTCGTGATCGTCCGCAAATGGCGCACCGTCGCTGTGCACTTCGGCGGCGCTTCGGGCCTGCGTCCCGACCCCGATCAGACCCTGCAGCTCGGAGACACCGACCCGATCGCAGATCTCCGCGGCGTCGGAGACATCGACGGCGACGGACACGCAGAGATCGCCTTCATCCATCGCATCAACGGAAACGACACCGTCCGCGTCCACCGCGGCACCGCCATGGGCCTCGAACCCACGCCCGCGCTCGAGCTCGTCAACGTCACCGGCGGCGTCTCCGATCGCGTGGACGTGACCGGAGATGGCCGGTTCGACCTCGTCGTCGGCCAGATCGAAGGCACCGGCGGTTGCATCAACGTCTTCGCGGGCGAGCCCAACGCGCTGCGCACGCCCAGGCCCGCGGGCAGCGTCTGCGCCTCGCGGCCGACCGGAGTCTTCGCGCAAGGACGCGTGTTGCGCGCGGGCGACACCAACGCCGATGGCTACGACGACGTGATGCTCTTCGAGCCTGGCCTCGCGTCGGAGTGCGCCGCCGGGGCGCCAGTGGCATTTCGTGTGCGTCTATTCAAAGGCACCGCGCACGGCCTCGAGCCTCGCGACTCGGTCGCGGTCAACGGGCCACCCGCGCAGGGCTGCGCGATCGGCGAAGACGCCCTGGCCGTGGGCGACGTGCACGGAGATGGGCACGCGGACGTGGTGATCGGGCTGCCGGGCTTTCGGAGCACGATGCCGGGCGCGGACGGTGATGGGCGCTTGATGCTCTATCGCGGCGGGCCCGAGGGGCTGCGCGCGGACGGATCGCTCAACGTCGATGCGCCCGTGGGCTCGGGCTGGGGCCTCGGTCGCTTCGCGCGCTGAGCGCGCTCAATCGCGGGAGAACCAGCGCAGCGAGAAGGGGAGCGAGTCGTCGCCCGCGGCGAGCTCGATCGCTTCTGCCGCAGCGAGGGCGCGACGAACACGCGCCCAACTGTCGTTGGTCATGCGCACGGCGAAGCCGTCTTCGAGCGGGTTGCTGCCGTCTTCGGGTTGGTTGGGGACGAGGGCGATGAAGTTTCCGCTGACCTTCGCGCCGACCGCGTCCGATGGACCGATGGCGGTGAGCTCGCGATCGCCGGGGCGCCACACGAGCAACCCGTCCGCGCGCGGATCGATGGGAACGATCACGACCAGCGCGGTGTCCTCCGGCAGCTCTCCGATGGGCTCGCGCAGCGCGCCGGCCGCGGTGGTCGGCAGCTCGAGCACGATGCGATCGCCCTCGACTGTCGCGCTGCCGGCGCGGGCCGTGACGCGCATGCATCGACCCAAGATGGTCTTCTCGCTGCGGTCGTTGCGCGCCACGCTCTTTCGCGCGCGGTCGAACCACGGCGCGCTCGGAAACATCCCCTCGTCCTGCCCGAGCCTCGCCACCACCCGCGAGAGCCCGTAGTCGCGCGCGACCTCGAGCTCTTCTCCCACCAGGGCGATCAGCGTTTTGTGCCGAGAATCCAGGGTCAGATCGTCGAGGGGCATCGCGTCGATCACCCCGACGCCGCGCACGTCGTCGCGGCCCAAGAACGTCCCGGGCTGGATCGCGATCACGTCACCGGACTGCAACACCGCGCCCTCGACCGAGTGAACGCGGTGCCACACCGCGGTGAAGAGCTTGATCGCTTCGGTCGGCGCCGCGTCGCGCGCGTCGTTGAGCGCGCGGCGAACGGTGAACACGAGCTCGGGGTGCCCGAGCGGCGCGAAGCCTTCGGAGACGAAGCTCCAGCACGAGACGAGCCCGTCCCGAGCGGACACATCGTGGGAGTGCACGCTCACCGAGAGGTGACCAGGGATGAGCTCGTCGCGTCGAAGCACGGTTTGATCTGTCATTGCAGCGCTACGGCCCATTAGCACGGTGTACCGTTGGCGCCGCAAGACATGGCTGAGAGCACGGTCGAACATCACGAGCACCACGAGGCCCCCGAGCACTCGTCGGCGTATCGATTGCGTCGGTTCGCGAATTGGTTTCCGTTGGGGCTCACGTACGCGGCGCTGTACATGGGGCGGTACAACCTGACGGCGGCGAAGAGCACGCTCGGGCGCACGTTTCATCTGGATAAAGCCCAGATGGGCGTGATCTTCACCGTGGGCTTCTGGGTGTACGCGCTCAGCGTGATCGTCAACGGACCGCTCGCGGATCGCGTGGGCGGACGTCGCGCGATTCTCATCGGAGCGTTCGGCGCCGCCACGCTCAACGGGATCATCGGCCTGTGCTTCTTCTCCGGCTGGCAGCAGAACGTCGTGTTGGGCTTGAGCGTTCTGTACGCGATCAACATGTACTTTCAGTCCTTCGGCGCCCTCTCGGTGGTGAAGGTCAACTCGTCGTGGTTTCACGTTCGAGAGCGCGGAGTGTTCGGGGGAATCTTCGGCGTGATGATCTCGTCGGGCTATTGGCTCGCGCTCTCGATCGGCGGAGTGATCATCGCGAAGCTGCCCTGGTACTGGGTGTTTCTCGTCCCGTCGCTCGTGCTCTTTGTGATGTACGGCGTGGACTTTCTGCTCGTGCGCGACCGTCCGTCGCTCGCGGGCCAGAAGGACTTCGACACGGGCGACGGCAGCTTTCACCCGAGCGAGACGCAGGGCGAGAGCGCGGGGCACCGCGAGGCCGCGCCGGTCGAGACCAAGCCCGACGAGAAGCCGCTCGCCCTCAGCGCGCTGTTGAAGAAGATCTTTTCGGACCCGGTCATTCGCGTGATCGCGATGGCCGAGTTCTGCACGGGCTTCGTCCGTCAGGGCCTGCTGATCTACTTCCTCGAGTACCTCGCTGAAGTGCACAACGTCCGCCCCGGAAGCGCCGTGCACGCGTGGGCGGGAGTCGGTCCGACGCTCGGTGGTATCGCCGGCGGACTGGTCTGCGGCTTTCTCTCGGACCGGTTCTTTCAGTCACGAAGGCCGCCGGTCGCGTTCATCTTCTACATCGGGCAAGCGATCGTGTTGCTCGCGCTCGGCTTCGCTCCGAGCGGCGCGATCGCGGCCTTTCTCGTGGGCTTCTCGTGCATGTTCATCTTCGGCGTTCACGGGATGCTCAGCGGGACGGCCAGCATGGACTTCGGCGGTCGCAAGGCCGCCGCCACCGCCGCGGGAATCTTGGACGGCGTGCAGTACATCGCCGCGGGCCTCACCGGCTTCGGCCTCGGCTGGATCTTGAAGACCTACGGATGGGACGGCGGTGGAAGCGCCGCAGGCCACCACCCGCACGACGCCAAAGTCTGGGTCTTCTCGATCATCCCCTTCTCGATCATCGGCGCCTTCTTGATGACCCGCATCTGGAACGCCAAGCCCAGCAAGAAGGGCGGCGGTCACTGAAACGACCATGCGCGCACGCCCCCTCATCGCCTGCGCTCTGATCGTGACGGCGCTGTCCGCCGCGAGCGCCTCTTGCAAGAAGTCCCGCTTCTCTGCGGGCCGACGGCACGCGATCGCGCACGGCACACGAAATCAACTCGCCCCCCGCGCGCGAGGCGCCTCCGTCGTGGTCAACGACAGCAACGGCGATGGCCTCGCGGACTTGCTCGTCACCGGCGCTCCGCTCGGCGCGCAGCTGCTCTTGGGCTCGCGCGCGCACGGCGCGGCGCTCTCGACGGTGGGCTGGCGTTGGAGCGTTCGCACCAGCGATCCCGCCCGCGTCCGCGCAGGGGCGATGGTCTTCGCGGGCGACCTCGACGGAGACCGAAAGAGCGAGGTCGCCATCGCGCAGAGCTCGGTCAGCGACGACGATCCCTGCGCGCACGGCGGCGTCCGCGTGCACTACGGCAGCGCGAGCACGGGGCTCTCTCCCGAGCCCGCCTGGTGGCTCGAAAACCCAGCTCCCATGGGCGAGGGGACCGATCACTACGCGCTCGTCGGGCAAAACCTCGCGCGCGTGGACGAGATCGAAGGCCCGCGCTCGTACGGCCTCGTCGTGAGCGCGCGACGAACACGCGTCACGCTTCGTGACGTCCCCGCGCCGGACGGCGGCGGAGTGCGCGTGCGTCGCAGCGAGTTTTGCCAGGGCGACGAGCTCTGGGTGTATCGCGGCGCGACGCGCTCACCGTCGCAGCGGCTGTTCATCGAAGCGGGCGAGGTGCGACGGGTCGTCACGGGCCGCGTGGATCGCGACGCGTTCACGGACCTGGTCGTCTTGGCGCCGCCCAAGGTGCTCGTGTATCGCGGCCGTGCGGGAGGCTTCGAAGAGCGCGCCGCGATCGAGCTCGATGATCCGCACGATGATCCGCAGCGCTGGAGCGACGTCGCCGTGGGTGACGTCGACGGCGACGGCGACGGTGAAATCGTGCTCACTTTTCAATACTCGAGCGCGAGCGAGGGCGTCGCGCGCGCGGGGATCGTCCATTACAACGTGCTGAGCGAGCAGCGATCGGAGGGGATTTTGTCCGCTCCGTCCGCGAACAACGCCGAGGGGGCGGCGGGGCGTTCGGTGCTCGTCGTGCGCGATCAAGACGGCGATCGCCGAGACGAGATCGTGATCGCGGACCCTGTGCTGCGCGCGGTGCTCGTGTACCGCGGGCGCGCGGACGACGGCTGGCCGACGCCCGATCGCGTCCTTCGCGTGTCCGAGAGCGCGGGCGCGTTGGGCGTGACGCTCGTGGACGCGGGCGACATCGACGGAGACCAGCGCGACGAGATCATCGTGCGCGCCACGCGAGACGACGGCGGGATGGCCACGCTCTATGCGTGCGAGCCCTTGCGCGGAGAGCTCGAGCGCGTCGCGTTGCCGCCGGGCGCCGAGGGCTTTGCGTTTTCGCTCGCGGGGCGATCGAACGCGATGGGCGGAGGCGCTCCGAGGGCGCTTCCGCCGTTGCCGAGGCGGTGCGAGGTGGCCTCGGCGCAGAGCGAGGCTTCGCGATTGGTCACGATCGACGCTCCCATGGTGCGCGTGGACTCTGCTCGGGTGAGCGCCGCGCTGTCGCAGAGGGCGCAGGCGCTGGCGAGCTGCCAAGAGCGGCAGCTGCTCGAGGACTGCAACCGAAGCGCGGTGGCCTCGATCACGCTCGCGCGCGACGCGGCAGGAGCGCTGATCGCCCAGGGAATCGCCTGGCAAAGTGACTCCACCGACGCCCTGCGCGACTGCGTGCAAACGGCGCTCGCGGGCGCGCTGCTGAGCCCTTCGCGCGAGGGGAGCGATGGCCTGGTGACGATTCACTTTCACGAGGGGCAATGACCGCGCAGCGACGTTTGTGGGTGGTGTATTGGGGCGCCGGGGGCGTTGTGCTCTCGCTGCTCGACGCGATCGCGCGCTTGAGCCGCCACGCGATCGAGGGCGTCGCGCACGGAATGCTCTCGGGCCCCCAGCTGCTCTTCACGCTCGTGTGGACCGCGGTGATCGTGTACGGCGAGGGCTATCGCGCCTTCGGCAGCGTGCTCGCGCCGCGCATGGCCGCGAGGCTGTTGCACTTGTCCGAGCGAGGGACGGGGCTGCAGCGCGCGCTCGCTCCGCTGCACGCGCTCTCGCTGTTCGACACGCCGCCGCGGCGGTTGTTGTCCGCGTGGGTGATGCTGGTGGGCATCGTGACGATCGTGTTGATCGTGCGAAAGCTGCCGCAGCCGTGGCGAGGCAGCGTCGACGCGGGCGTCGTGATCGCGCTCACGTGGGGAACCGTGGCGATCGTCCGCGAGTGCGTGCGCGCCGTGAAGAGCGGCTCGGGCCGAGTGGACGCGGAGATCGGGAAGCGGGAGTAGCGCGATACTGCCGCTGTTTTCTCCGGTGATCCTACGCTGAGGCCCGACCGTTCTCGTCGCTGCGAGCGGGCGCAATGCGAAGAACGCTCGAGCGCCTCGCCTCGAGGAAATGCGCCGACGCAGTCAGACTGGCGCACCGGCGCACGTCTTCGCGATCCATGGGAGCTGTGTTGACGAGCCGAAGCGCGCGTGTCGCGCTTCGAGGGGTGCGCAGCGCGCACGTGTTGATCGCCGTGATTTCTCTCTGCGCGTGCGGGCCGACCCATCCACTGCCCAACGCGGCGTCGCTGCAAGACGCGGCGATGGACGCGACCGCAGATGCCGCTGCCAACGACGCCCAGTCCTCGTCGGACTCGGGGCGCGTGATGGCGACGCGCGCAGATCGGCCACGGGAGTGTCCTGCGACGATGCCGATCGCAGACACCTACAACTGGGCGCCGCCGCACGTTCGACGAGGGTCGTGCACGACCGAGCAGGTGCAGCAGCTCGCGGCGGCGATTCAGACGACGCCGATCAACGAGGCGACGTATCGCGCGATGCTCGGTGACCGCTGCTACGAGTGCGCGATCAGCGATCCCGAGATGGACGCGACGTGGGGGGCGGTGCTTCGCCAAAGCGCGTCGAACATCTTCAGCTACGGAAACGTCGGAGGCTGCATGGTGGCCGCTGGCGCGTCCTTGCCCTGCGGAATCGCGGCGAACAACTACGGCCGCTGCGCGTTTGCTGCGTGCGACGGCTGCGGCGTGACGGACCTGCGCGCGTGCACGGCGGACCCCGCGATCTACGCGGCCGGCGGGCCGTGCTCAGCAGCGCGCGTCGCCTATCAGCGCGCGTGCGCAAATACCAACACACAATTTCAACGCTGCTACGGCCCCGACGGGATCAGCGAGCAGGATTGGATCGCGCTCATCGCGACGGAGCTGTGCGGGCCGAGCCCCGACGCGGGGATGTAAACCGCGGTTCGGCGTTCGCGCGACTGCGCCGTGCGGTTCAGCGCGGGATCGGCGTCGAGCGCCTCGGACGCAGGACGGCTTGCAGCGAGTTCGAGACTTCGTACGCGCTCGCCTGTCGGTCGTCGGGCTTGCGTTGCAGCATCTTGACGACGATCGCGTCGAGCGCCGCGGGCCAGTCGTGCAGAGGCCCCCCGCGTGGAATCGTCGTGGGCCCTTCCTTCTGCAGCTTCGTCATGACGAGCTTCATGCCCGAGCCTTCGAACGGCAAGCGACCGCACAGCAACTCGAACAGCACGACGCCCGCCGCATACACGTCGCTGCGCGCGTCGACCTGGCCGTCGAGCAATTGTTCGGGCGCCATGTAGCCGACCGATCCGAGGATCTGGCCCTTCATCGTGATCGGCTTCGACTTGCCGTCGGTCGGCCGCGAGATCCCGAAATCGATGATCTTCGCCGAGGGCACGTCCGCGGTCGTCACGAGGATGTTCTGAGGCTTGACGTCGCGGTGGATCACGCTGGCCTCGTGCGCGGCGTCGAGTCCGTCGAGCACCCCGATCATCAGCCGCACCGCTTCGCGCCAAGCGAGCGTTCCGCCGTGCTTCGCTGCGAGCTGGTCGAGCGATGTTCCCTCGACGAACTCCATGACGACGACCGCCGCTCCGTCATCGAGGTAGCCGAAGTCGAGCACTCGCACGACGTGCGGATGAATGATCCGCGCGAGCGACTGCGCCTCTCGCTCGAACCGCGGCTTGTGATCGGCGCTATCCAAGTGCTGAATCTTGATCGCGACGGGCTTGTCTCCGACGACGGACCGTCCCTTGTGGACTGAGCCAAACGCGCCTGCGCCAAGCATCGGTCCGAGCGCATATCGTCCGAGGACCAGCGTCGATCGGTTGGGGTTGGACGGCGGTCGGTCCTGCGACATGAGCAGCAGTGATGATAGCGCGTCCGCGCCAACGCAAGCGGATTGGCGAACTCGGGCCCGCGTTCACGCTCGCGGGATGCTCGTCGCAGCTCGCGGGCGCGCTGCAACAACGTGGCCCCTCGCACGGAGCGGCGCGATCGGTGTGGGTCAAGAGTCCGCGAGGGGCGCTCGACTGCGGCGAGCGTACGACGACGGTCGCGGCAGCATCGTTGAGCATTGGACGAGCCGAGCGCCGCTAGCACATAACGACCGGATCATGGCAGGCCGACGCAAGACCACCGGCATCGACGTCGACGCGTTTCTCGCAGGATTTTCGCACCCGATGCGCGAACCCATCCTCGAGCTCCGCGCCGCGATCCTCTCGGCCAACCCCACGCTCACCGAGCACATCAAATGGAACGCCCCGAGCTTCTGCCACGACGGCGACGACCGTGTGACGTTTCGCTTCGCGCCCAAAGGCGACTCGGTGCAGTTGATCTTCCATCGTGGAGCGAAGGCGAAGGCCATCGAGGGTTTTCGCTTCGATGACCCCAGCGGCTTGCTCGTGTGGGCCGCGGCCGATCGCGCGGTGCTCACGCTCTCGACGGCGGAGGCGTTCGAGCGCCACCGCGCCCAGATCGCTTCGCTCGTCACTGCGTGGGTCGCGGCGACCAGCGGTTGATCTCTGCGGCGCGTCCTCACACGAAAGAACTTCGACACCGATGACTCAACGCAAAACTCCCAGTGACCTCTCGTCGTGGCGCGCCCGTGCGCTGCAGCCCATCGAAGACATCGACGAGGCAGTCGCGTTGCGGCCGGTGCTTCGCGCGCTCGATCCAGCGGCGGACCTCGCGATCACGCGAGAGGCGCTCGCGATGCTGTGCTTCGCCGACCCGCGCTTGTTGGTGAAGAGCGGCGCAGTCTACGAGTGGCTCGATCGCGTAGACCAGAGCGTACCCACGCTGCGGGTGCACGCGTGGCTCGCGAAGATGCTGTACCAATGGGGCTTGCTCGACGCACAAGAGCGCAACGTCGGCGACGGGCCCGACTGCGATTTTGCTGCGTACGAAGACGCGCTCGCGTTCATCTTCGATCGTCCCGTCGTCGAGAGCACCGCGGTGCTCGTCCGCTGGTGGCTCTGGCTCGCCAAGCGCAACCCGGCGCTGCTCGAACGGGCGCTGCCGGTGGCGATCGAGCGGCTGTGCCAGCGTTTGAGAGAGTTGCCTCCGTCCTCGGACCCTCGATCGCTCACGGGCTCGATGGTGATCTGCGCGTTCGCCGCGCGCGACGCGATCGCGAGAGACGAGGAGGTTCCCGCGTGGGCGCGGCCGTCGATCGGCGCGCTGTGGCTCGCGGTCGCGCGCGCGGACCCGCAGAACGCCAAGCATTTTATCGAGCGGATTCGCCGCGCGCTGCCGGCCTTGCTCGACGCGTTGTTCGCCGATGGCGCCGCGCCTTCGCCCGCGCTGCTGCGAAGCGCGCTATCGATCTGGGACGAGGTCACGCTCGAGTCGCACCCGTCGATCGCGAGCGAGATCGCGGCGAAACACTCGCGCACGCTCGCGGCGCTGTATCTCCTCGGCCAGCGCGCAGGGCAGGACGCGCGGCCGTTGCTCATCGCGATCCGTGACGAGCGGTCACTGCTGCCCGCGCTCGCTGCGGCGATCGACGCGAACGACGCGCGCGAGGCGTGGTCGCTTTGGTATGCGGTTCCGTTCGACGACGCTGCGGCGCTGGTCGCGGAGCGAATTGCATCTCGCCCACCGAAGCGACGCTCGCTCCTCAGCGAGCTCGCCGCGCTCGTCGAAGAGCGCCGATCGCGTTGAGTCATCGCGGCTGCGCGGTACGAATGAGAGGTGACGGCGAGCGCCACGCGAGACGCGGCTCGCCAGCGAGTGAGGGCCGGTGCACACGGCGATCGGTTGCGCATTCTCGCGGCGGCGCGTTCGAGTGCGGTCCGCGGTCGTGCGCCGTCGAGAGCGCCGACGAGGTCGAAGAGCGGGGAGCAGGCTCGCGCCCGCAGCTACGAGGGCGTCACGTTGAACGCTCCGTCGACTCGCATGCGGTCCCCGTCGACGAACCGATCCTCGACTCACAAGGGCGTGTTCTGCTCGTGGATCTGCAGCTCACTCGGGTCGACGATCGTGTGGCACGCGCGAACACACGGCGAGCACCGTGCTCTCGCATCGAGCTCCGCGAGTAGCTGCGGGCGTGAGCCCCCTGCGCACCGCACCGAAGGTGCGCTGTTGCCGGGCCCCTGTGGCTGCCCGCCGCAACCCCACTGCGCTGTTTAAATCTCGCACAGCGACGAGCGACTGACGAACCGCACCGTGGCTCGTCGATCCACGAGGCGATCGCAGTCCGCGCCGAGCACGCGGAGCTGCGTGCTGCCGGCGTCAATCCACTGCCACCCCGTCGACCTCGAGATCGCCGCGCCATCCTCGGTCAACAGCTCGACGCGCTCTCGATCACTCGCAGGAACGCTCGTCCGAAGCTCGCAGAAATACGGCGCGATGATGTTCTCGCGCACCCCCGCGGCGATCGCGTCGGTCTCGGTCCAGTACCAATAGTGCGCGGGCCCGTTTCTGCGCACCGCCCCGCCCGCGACGGACCACGCCTCCAGCGCGTCCGCCCAAGCGCCGACGTTGCCCTCCCACGAAAAGGCGTCGGCGCCCATTGTGCGCGGAAGCACCGCGATCAGCAGGACCTTCACGCCGCGACGCAACGCCGCTGCAAAGTGCGGCGCTGCGACAGCAGGATTGGGATCGCCCACCCTGCTCGTCTCGCACGTCGCCAGACCGTTGCTCTGCATGAGCACCCACTTGGGTGAGTGTGCGGGCGCGGCGCGAACCAACGAATCGACGACGTAGTCGAGCGCCGCCACGTTCGCGTCGGGCCCGGTCCGAGGTCGCAGGTCGCGATACAACGTCAAGACGCGCTCGGAGTTGCGCTCGGCGTACGGAACGAGCAGCTCGGGCCACGCCGTGCACACCGGAGGTCGCTCGTTGGCCAGCGAAAACGGCGCGCCGAGTGCGGGCTGCCACGTCCCGCCGAGCACCGCGACGCCGTCCAGCTGCGGAAGAAGCCTCTCCCACATCAGCAGCGACGCCTCTGCGAGCAGCAGCCCGCCGTGCGTCTGGTTGCCCCAGGTCGTCGTGCTCCTCGCTTCGAGCACGGCCACCGTCGGCGCCGTTCGCACCGTCTCGTACTCGCACGGCACCCGCAGCCCCGTCTTCGCCCCGCAGCCCAACGACGCAGCAAGCACGCACTGCACCGCCACGCGCCACGCGCGATTCGAATTCCCGCCAACCATCAACGCCGCACCCCGCACAGTGGAGCGACGGTATTCGCGCGGGGTTCAATTCGCAACCGTCGCCGGCCTCTCGACGGCGCGCTGCCACGCGCGATCGGCGCCGCACGTGCGTTGCGGAAGAGAGCGCCTGCCTTCGCGACGAGCACGCAACCTCGCGCGGCTCGCGGCGATGAAGCGCGCCGCCACGGTTCAGCTCCGTGGACGAGAGGCGAGAGCGAGACGATGCGAGTAGCGAACCGCAGCGCGAACAACGAGCGCGAAATCGACGGCGGGATCGAATGGATGACAGGGCAGCGACCGGCGCGCGAGGCGACCGAGGCGCGACCGAAGCCGAGCGAGTACGAGAGGGATTCGTTCGAGAGCACTCCGCGTGAGCGCGAGCAGCGCCTGGCGCAGGCGAGAATGCGCGCCCTCGACGGCGCGCTGTCGCAGCGTCGAGAGCCATGCTGCAAGAACGGCGACCCGGCGCTTCGATTGGGCGGGCTCTCTGCGACCGAGCTCACTCAAGGGACGGAGCCAGTGTGCTTGAGCGCGAGCGCCGTGGTCGCGTTGCTCGCTTCGATCAACGCGCTCGCACCGGGAGAGCGCAGCGCCGAGTTCGCGTCGAGGCTGGATTTGCTCATTCGAAACGGGGGTGTGCCGGCGAGCCGCGAGGTCCGCGAGATTCGCGATCGATGCAGGCGCGGCGAGCCCATTCGGCAGGCGGACCTCGCGACGATCGCGAACTTCTTGGATCGCGCATTCTGCGTGCGGCAAACGGACGGGGCCAGCACTCCGCCGTTCGACGTCGCCGTGGAGTTCATGAACGAGCACCTCGCGGTGAGCCGCCTCTTCGGCATCGAGGGCACCGATCGGGCGCGGCTGGTCGGGCTGCAACGCCCCCATTCGCTGTCGCAGCTCGCCGAACCGCTCGCGGCCGCGATGGAGACAGGCTCGTTCGCGATGGTCACCGGCAACTGCCGTGAAACAGCGCACGCCATCTCGATCACCCGAATCAACGGCGGCTACTGCTGGCACGACACGCGCGACGCGACCAACGGACAGCGGCGAACGTTCTCGGCGCCCACGATCGGCGCGCTCATCGCGGAGGTGCAGGGGGCGGTCGCGCGACAGCAATACGACTTCGTGATCCACCCCATGCCCCCCGGAACGTCCACCGCGGAGAATCACTTCGCCGCGCGGGTGTACTCGCATCAACTCGAGCAGCGAACCCAAGGAGCGCAGCGATGACCGCGTCGATCCGCATCGCCGCCGCCGCGCTGCTCGCGCTGCTCTCTGCGTCCGGAACGCAAGATCGCACCCTCGAGTCGTTCGACGTGGACGCAATCCCGTACGCCGATCGCGTGATGGTTCCGAACGAGTTCTTCTCCTCGCTGCCGTCGATGCAACGAGCGTGGCGCGACGTTCGAGATCCTATGAAGTGGGCCGGCGGCAGCGGCGAAGCGCTCTGCGCGACTACGGAGGGATCGACGGTGCGCTGTTGGACGCTGAGGCGAACGTTTCGAGAGACGCTTCGCGAGACGCCTTGGATTCGTCGTGATCTCCTCTGGCACTCGGTCGGAACGCCCTTTCTCCCGTGGTGCGTGCACAACCGCGCAGACCACTCCGTGGAGTGCGTGAACAAACCTTCCGCAAGGCAAGACGGAGTCGCGCAGTACTGGCTCACCGCAGATTCGGTCTTCCTATACGAGATGAGCGTCTGCGCGCGCTCGGGCGCGAGGGTCTCGTGTCGCACCCATTTGGACACGTTCGAGTTTACGCTTCCGAGCGCGACGGCTCGAATCGAGAAACTCGGCCGACGCACGCTCTGCAGCCGCGTCGGCGATCGACTCGACTGTCATCATATCGATCCAGGCATTGTGCACGAGGCGCTCGACCTGTCCCATGGCGTCGTCCCCACAGGGCGGCGCGGAACGACGCCGCGTACGAGCTGCGAGTTCGTGTTCGACCCCGAGCTTCGATTCGTCCACGCGAGCCCTCACTTCTCCATGCCGTGGCGGTCCGAAGCCGAACGAAGGTCGTTGTTTCTCGTGATGCCGGATCCCAATCACCCCGATCGTCTCGACTGGAGACGAAGAGACGAGGTGTTTCCCGCGAGCTCTCGAGTGACGCAGGACGAGATTCCCGAATGCGATCGTGGAAACTTCCTCGCGTGGGAATTCTGGAACATCTCGATTCGCATTGGATTCACGCCCGATCGCGAGCTGGCGACGTCGATCCTCGGCGAAGATCGGACGCGCCGCGAACTCACGCCTCGCGTCATCTTCGACGCAGACAAACCAGCGGATTGGCTGTTCATCCACCAGGCGAGCAAGCCGCCGCTGCGCGAGCGGTTGATGCAGCTCGTCGGGATGAGCGAGTGAGCGCGCTGTTGTGGATTGGCGTGTTGGGTCCTCGGTCGCGAATCGTTCGCCATCCCCCCATTCGCGCGCTCAGTACACTTGCTCGCGCACCCACGCGAACGCCTCGCGCACGGCCCCGACCGTGAGCGAAGGATCATCGACGCGCGCGCGGTCGTACACCCACGGGATCGCGTCGCTGTCCAAGTCGAACGTCTCTTCGTCGAGCGCGCCGCGCACCGCCACCATGAGCGAGGCCATCAGCGACTGCGCAGCAGCCGCGCGCACGCCCTTCGCGCTCAACACCATCGCCTGCGCTCGCAGGTACGGCGTGATCGTCTGCGCGTTCTCGATCAACGCAGGCACGACCGCGCCGGTCGGAACGGTCGCCGTCTCGGTCACCAACACCACGAGCGTGAGCTTCTTCGGCGCGAGCGTCGCTCCGCGCTCGCACACGATGCGGCCGAACTCTCGCAGCGCGTCCACGCGCATCGCCCCCGATCGCCAAACCGTCAGCACCAGCGTCTGCCAGAGCACCGTCGCGCGGCACGCGTCGAGTTGGACGATCCGTGGCTCGTCGCTGCGCTCAGGAGTCATGGGTATTTGGTCACTATACCCAAAGCGCCCCGAGACGCACCCCGAAATCGCGTTGATCGATCGTCAGACGGCCGCGCGGCGACGACGCGAGCGCGCCCAAAGTCCGAGCGCTGCGACCGTGAAGAGCGCCAACTTCGGATCGGTTCGCGCGGGCGTCGTGCGACAGGCGCAGCCGGGCATCTGCATTCCGGTCCCGCCGTCCGCCGGTGTGCCGCCAGCGTCGCGCGCGGTCGATCCATCGCTCGGAGGAGGAGCCGAGGCGTCCGGCTGCGGAGCCGCTGCGTCATCCATCGGCGCGACGCCCGAGTCGACGGCCACGCCCGAATCCGGCATCGCGACGCCCGAGTCCACCGGCACCCCAGAGTCTCGCGGCGCAATGCCCGAGTCCGTAGCAACGCCCGAGTCCGCCATCATCGAGTTGGTGACCATCACCGTGAACGTCGTGGTGTTCCACTGATCGCCCGAGGTGCGCCCGTTGCCGTTCACCGCGTTGCCCGCAGCTGTGATGCGCACGACGCCCGCGTTCATCGGCGCGGTCCAGTTGAACGGGATGCTCCACCCGCTCGCGCCGCGCGCGATGGGCGAGCTGTGCGTGATCTCTCCGCGGCTCAGACGGGTCTGCGTTGCCATCGCGTTGGTCCCGAGCGTTCCGCCCGAGGCAGCGATGTCGAGGCCGGCCGCGGTCTGCGACATCGCCATGTTGTTGATGATCAGGCGAAACGTGTTCATCGAGCCGACCATCACGCTGGTCGAGCCCATGATCTGCACGGTCGTTGCCGTGTTCTGCGCGCCATGACAGCTGACTGCAGAACCACAGCCTGCCGTCGAAGCGCCCGTGCGCCCGTTGATGTCCGCATGCGCGACGGAGCTCAGTCCCAACGCGCAAGCAATGGTCGTGATCGTGAGGATTGCCGTTCTCATGCGAGGAGTTGTCTCGCACGAATGACCGTTCGGCGATTTCAGAGACGATTGATAGGCATTCTCATATCGGGTTGATTTCCCCAGTGAAATGCCAGCGCGATTTCACCGCGAGCGGCGACGAATCACCAGCACCGACGCGAGCGCGAAGAGCGCCGCGAACGGCGAGACCTTCGTCGACGCTGGCGTCGTCGTGCATCGGCAGCCAGCCATCATCATTCCGCCGCCGGCATCGTTGGCGACGCCGCTGTCCGTCGCTGCGCCGCTGTCCGTCGCCGCAGCAGCATCGCTCGCCGCACCACCATCGCTCGGCGCGCTCGCGTCCTCCGCAGGAACCACTCCGCTGTCCACCGGCGGCGCGATGCCCGAGTCCGGCGGCGGCGGCGCGCCTCCTTCGCTTCCCGACGACGCATCGAGCAGCGCTGCGTCCGCGGCGCCGCCGTCCGCCATCGCCGTGTCCGTCACGGTGATCGCGAGCGAGCTCGTGTTCCACTGATCGCCGATCTGTCCCGCGAGCTGGTTGACCGCGTTGCCCGCGGCGTTGATGCGCGCGGATCCCGCCGTCGCCGGCGCGGTCCACGTAAACGGAATGCGCCACGTCGTCGCCGTCGTTCGCGCGATCGGCGAGCGATGCGTGATCTCTCCCGAACGCACCTGCGTGAGCGGCGCCATCGCGCTGGTGCCGAGCGCGCCCGCAGACGCCGCCACGTCGAGCCCCGCGCCCGTCTGCGAGCTCGCCATGTTCGTGATGATCAGCTCGTACGTGTTCATCGACCCGCGCACGACCGTCGTGGGACCCATGATCTGCACGCTCGTCGCTGCGTTCATCGACCCGTGGCAGCCGAGCCCAGAGTTGCATCCGCCCGTCGCGCTCCCGGTGATTCCGCTGGAGTGTGCGAAGACCGTCGTCGAGCCGAGCACCGTCGCGCACGCCGTCGCCAGCGCCAAGAAACTGCGTTTGTTCATGGGGAGAGTTTTCTCATCGCCCCACGAACTGCGCAACGGTTGCGTTGAACGGCAGAAAAATCGCAGCTTCGATCGGCGTTTATTCTACGCGCGCGCTCCACCGACACACGCTCGCGCCGCCGTGACCGTCGCGAAGCACCAGCCACATCGTCACGTCGCCCGCGCGCTTGGGAGCGATCCACGTGGGGTTGGTGTCCGGCGCGCGCGCGCGGCCAAAATCCCAGCTCCCCGCGGTCGCGTACCAGTTGCGAAACGCGCCCTCGCTCACGGTCACCACGTTGTCGCTCGCGTCGACGAAGGTGAACTCTTCGAGCCACGACGTGTCCGTGTCCGGCTGAAACAGCACGCGCTCTCCCTGCGTCACGCGCAGCGGCCCCGAGGTGTCCGTGAACTCGCACGCCTCGTCCGCGCGCAGCGGTCCCGCGCGCAGCTCTCGGTTCTTCACGCGCACCACCGGCGGAGGCGGGTTGCGGTTGATCTCTCCGTCGCGCACGAGCACGCGTTTGAACGCCGTCGCGATCGTCCCGTCCACCGTCCACTCGACGGAGGCCACCACGGAGATGCCCGCGCGCTGCGCGAGCGTGCGCGCCGTCTCGAAGCGAAGCCCCGCGCCAAACGCAGTGCGAAGCACCTGCTCGTTCGAGAACAGATCGCTCGGGATCGCGAACTGCACCTCGCGCCCTGACTGTGCGGCGGTGAGCTCGAGCGCTCCCTCGGTGTCGCACCCGCGCTCGGGCTCGAACGCGCCAAACGAGCTCAACGGAAGCCCCGTCGAAGCGACCTCGGGACGCACGCAGATGCGCCAGCGATAGGTCCCGTCCGTGGTGTTTCCTCCGACGATGGGCGAGAGCGAGACGAGCGATCCGGGCGCCACCGTCGGCTCTTTGGCGATGATCGCGAGCACGCGCGGGTAGTCCACGAGCGCGGGCGAGGCGAACGGCGGCGGACACGCCGAGAGCATCGACGTGAGGCACGCCAGCGTCGCGAAGGCGAAGGATCGTCGGCTCATCGCCACTGCGCTTTCAGCCCGACGACAGGCAACAGAGGCAGGCCCTGCAACGGCTGTTGCACGCGATAGTCGTACTGGAAGTTCCACCCTTCGGTGCCGCGCGCGAAGTACGTGTTGAGCACGTCGACGTAGAGGTTCATGTCCGCGCCGAGCGATCGAAAGCGGTAGTCCATGCGCAGATCGAGCTGGTGAAACACAGGCAATCGCTCGCCTTCGGCCGTGTAGTTCGGGCGAAAGCTGTTGGCGTCCGCGTCGAACGTCGCGTCGTACACGCGGTTGGTGGGCGTCCCCGTCGAGAGCGAGAAGCGCGCGCCCAAGCGCCAGCGGCTGTTGATCTCCCACGAGGCCGCGGCGTTGAGCACAAACGCTTGATCGAGGCTGAACGGATACGGCGCGCCTCCGGGGATCCATCGCTCGGCGCGAGACCACGTGGCAGAGAGCCAGCCGAACACGCCGCGCGCGAGGCGCCTTCGCACGTAGAGCTCGACGCCCGACGCGAAGCCCTCGCCGTTGTCCGTGATGAGCACGCGATTGACTCGCCCTTGTCCGTCTTCGACGAGCTCGTTGGTGGGGCGCGGAAGGCCCCAGAGCTTCGTCGTGAAGAACGTCGTGCGAAGGTCGTAGCCCTCGTCGAGCCGCGCTTCGACGCCGACCGAGGATTGCCAGCTCGACTGCGGCCCGAGCGCGCCGTTTCCGAGCAGCGGAACGAGCGCGAAGAACGGCGCCGGTTGATTGAAGATCCCCGACGAGATCACCAGCGTCGTGCGGCGATCGAGCGCGATGCGAAAGACCGCGCGCGGGTCGAAGAGCCAATAGTTCTTTCCGCCCGAGTGGAGATAGCTCGCGCGACCTCCGACGCTCATGTCGACGGGCCCCGCGCGACCGGCGATTTCGGCCCACGGCGTGACGTCCCACTGGGTCACGTCCGCCTCGGCGTAGGTCGCGTAGCGATTGGCCATGGGCGTCGGCGTGATCGAGCTGCCGAGCAGCTCGGGAAACGTCACCGACGAGCGAAACAGCGTCGCGAGCGCGTCGACCCCAGCGCCGAGCGACCACTGCGATCCGAGCGGAACGCGCATGCTCGCGCGCTCGCCCACCGTCGCGCCTCCGTAGCGAATGTTGGTGTCGGGACGGCCCGTGTCCGCGCTGGCGAAGCGAATGTCGTCCGCGCCGACCATGCCCGAGAACGTGAGCTGAATCCCGCCCGCATACCGGTGCTCGAGCTTCCCGATCACGCGGAAGAAGTGCACTTGAATGCCGTCGCGGTTGAGCGTCGATGCGCCCGCCGCGCGGCGCTGATCGCTGCGATCGTAGACGTCGGTCGAGCCGAGGACGATGAGCTGCGCGCGCGTTCGGTCAGTGAGTTTCCAGTCGATCACCGCTTGGGCGTCGCCGAAGTTCAACGTCACGCTAGGGAAGACGATCGGCAGAAGCAGGTCGTAGTAGCTGCGACGAACGCCAACGGACGCGGTGCCTCTGCGGCCTGCGAGCGGCGCGGTGATCGCTGCGCTCGCGCCAAAAATGCTGATCTCCGCGTCGATGGTGCGTCGCTCGACCTCGGGCGCAGCGACTTCGAGCGAGACCAGACCGCCCGAATACCGCCCGAACTGCGCTGGATACCCGCCCGGAAAGAAGTCCAACGACGAGATCAACCTCGACGGCAGCACCGAAGGGCCCGCGGCGAAGTGATAGAGCACCGGGACGGGAAACCCTTCGACGATGAGCCCCGTGTTCTCGAAGCTGGTCCCGCGCACCGCGAAGAAACCCACGCCGAACGGCGTTCGCATCACGCCGGGCTGCGAGGCCACGACGCGCGTCGCGTCGCCGCCAAACGTCCCAGGCATGTTGCTCGTCTCGGGCCCGCGAAAGCTCATGCGCGTGGCCGGCACTTGCTCGGGTCGACCGCGAACGGTGACGCCTTCGTCTCGCGCGGCGCTCGCTCGTGAAGGGGACGTGCGTGTGCGTCTCGCGCGGTTCTGTGCCCACGAGGGAGTCGCGATCATCGAAGTGATCGCTGCCGCGATCAACGTGAGCCGAAACAAGCGCATGACGGTGTCGAGAGTCCGCGCTGTATAGCCCCATCGCAGTCCGCACAAAAGTGTCCTGTCCGCGAACGAGCCGACTCTGGTACGCTGCTGCGCAATTGACGATGCGATCCCGCTCCTGGTGGCGAATGGCGTTCGCAGCGAGTGCTGCAGTGTGTGCATTCGCCCCAACGCGCGAAGCGATCGCGCAACCTGCGCGCGTCGCGGTTGGCCCTGTCTCGGGCCCGAGCGCTGAAGCGTTGGCGGACAAGCTCAACACGATCCTCGAGCTGCACGCGGGCGAAGTGCAGTCGATTCCGGGCAGCACGTACTTCGGCGTGGCGTCGCGCTTGGGTGTGGTCGGCCGCGTGGGCGAAGAGGACATCGCCGTCGTCGCGCGCGAGCTGCGCTTGGACTCGGTCTTGATCGCCGACGTCACGCGCAACGGCCGACGGCTGGGTTTGCGCATCCGCGTCGCGCGCGGACGCGACGGCGCGATCATCGGAACGGTGAACATGGAGGTCGGCCGCGTCGACGACCTCGACGCGATCGAGCCGGATCTCTGGCAAGAGCTGTCGCGACACATTCGCGACGCCGCCGGTCGCAGGACCACGGGCGGCGCGAACAACGCGGGCTCGAACGGCAATGCGTCGGCGAATTCACAGGTCGGCGACGGGTCGAACAACAACGGCGGCAACGGCGAGCCCTCGGGGCCGACGCCGACGGACTCGGTGAGAGCGCTCCCGGGGCTGGGGTTTTTGCAGCTCGCGCTGCACGCGGGCTGGTCAGCGCGCTCGTGGCGCATGCCGATCTTGGGCGAGCGTTCGCCGCGCGGCTACGAGAACGGCGGCTTCTTCGAGGGCGGGCTCAACGTGCGCGCGATGTGGCGCGGACAGCACGATCGGCTCGGGATCGGCGCGTTCGCGTACGGAGTGCTTCCTCTGGTGATCTCGTCGCGCGGAACGACGCCGGAGAATCAGGTCGTCGCGTTGCCGACGATGGCCTTCGACGTCGGTGGTGGCTTCACGGTGGCGTATCTGCCTCCGGGCGGCGGCTCATTTCGCGGGGATTTGGGCTTCTCGTATCACTCGTTCGATGTGAACACGATGCGTCTGCCCGTGCAGGCGCAGGTCGTTCGCATGGCGTACATCGGCGGTCGGGCGCGGGCTGAAGGCTCGGTTCCGCTGTTGGCGAACGGCTCGATCGAGCTCGGGCTGCTCTTCGCGGGAGAGCTTCGCGTGGTGTCCGTGGGCTCTGAAGCGCGCGCGGCGTACGGAGAAAACGCGCCCATTTCCTACGGCTTCGGCGGCGGCGGCGGGATGGAGCTCCGGTTCGACGGCGCGGTCCCTGGCCTCGCCGTCCGCGGAACGGGCGAGTTTCTTCGCTATCGAACGACGTTCGCGGGCCGCGCGGACGTGGGCACGGGCAGCGACTCGGTCGACGACTACCTGCGCGTGCACGTGGCGGTCTCGTACGCGTTTGGCGTGAAGACGCCCGCGCGAAATAACGCCGCCTCGCAGTCGTCCTCGACGGGCTCGACGCCCGCGTCCGGCAACTGAGGCCGCGCGTCGCTTCGGGAGGCTCTGGCTTTGTTGTGGTTGTGGCGTTACGAAGCCACGCACCACTGCCATGAGTACACCCCGCACTGCGGACGAGCTGCGCCGCGCGTTTCTGTCGTTCTTCGAGTCCAAGGGTCACACCGTCGTCGCGTCGAGCGGAGTCGTTCCGAAGGGTGACGCCACGTTGTTGTTCGCCAACTCGGGGATGGTGCAATTCAAAGACGTGTTTTCGGGCAAAGAGAAGCGCCCGTACACGCGTGCCACGACCGCGCAGAAGTGCATCCGCATGTCGGGCAAGCACAACGACCTCGAGAACGTGGGCCGCACCGCGCGCCACCACACGTTCTTCGAGATGCTCGGAAACTTCTCGTTCGGCGATTACTTCAAGCGCGAGGCGATCGCGTTCGCGTGGGAGTTTCTCACGAAGGTCTGTCAGATCCCGAGCGAGCGCCTGGTGATCACGGTGTTCGGCGGCGAAGACGGCCTGCCCGCGGACGACGAAGCGCGCGAGATCTGGAAGCAGGTCACGGGCTTCGGCGACGATCGCATCATCGGCATGGGAAAGAAGGACAACTTCTGGTCCATGGGCGACACCGGTCCTTGCGGCCCGTGCACAGAGATTCACTTCGCGATGGGCGGCATCGAGCCGGACCCGAAGACCTTCGGCGAAGAGCCCACGCCCGACGGCAAGGGCTGGGTCGAGATCTGGAACAACGTCTTCATGCAGTTCGACCGCTCGGCGGACGGCAAGCTCACGCCGTTGCCCATGCAGTCGGTCGACACGGGCATGGGCCTCGAGCGCCTGTGCGCGGTGATGCAGGGAGTCACCAGCAACTACGACACGGACCTGCTCCGCCCGCTCGCGGAGTTGGCCGGCGAAATCGCAGGAAAGAAGTACGGCGCGACCGACAGCGAGCAAGACGTCTCGATGCGCGTGCTCGCCGATCACTCACGCCTCACGGCCATTTGTTTGAGCGAAGGCGTCACTCCTTCGAACGAGGGCCGCGGCTCTGCGCTGCGCTCGGTGATGCGTCGCGCGATCCGTCACGCGAAGAAGCTCGGCATCGAGGACGTGCAGTTTCACCGCATGTGCGAGCGCGTGATCGAGATGCTCGGCTCGACGTATCCGAGCCTCGTCGAGCAGCGCGAGTTCATCGTCTCGCAGACCAAGAGCGAAGAGGGCCTCTTTCGCGAGAAGCTCCCGGTGGGGCAGAAGCTCATCAGCGAGTTCAAGGGCTGGCGCACCGAGGGCAGCTCGCGCGTGATGCCGGGCGACTTCGCGTTCGACCTGTATTCTACCTATGGATTTCCGCTCGACCTCACGGAGGTCATCGGCCAGGAGCAGGGCTTCGTCATCGACCACGACGAGTTCGAGCGAGCGCGCGACGCGTTTGCAAAAATCTCGAAGGGCAAGGGTGGCGCGATCGCTCAGGGCACCGCGGAGATCTTCAAGCAGGCGCGGTTGGGCCTGGAGAAGCCCGTGGTGTTCACGGGCTACGACCGCGAAGAGGACGCGAGCACGGTCGCGCTGATCATCAAGGACAACGCGCTGGTCTCGTCAGCGAGCGCCGGTGATGCTGTGTACATCGTCACGCCGGTGACCCCGTTCTACGGAGAGTCTGGCGGACAGGTCGGCGATCGCGGCGTGATTTCGAGCAGCGATTTCACTGCGATGATCGTGGACACGCAGAAGCCCGTGGACGGGCTCGTCGTGCACGTGGCGCAGATCAAGAGCGGAACCGTGAGCAAGGGCGCGAACGTGAAGCTCGTGGTGGACCACGAGTCGCGCTCGGCCACGCGACGCAATCACTCTGCGACGCACTTGCTGCACTGGGCGCTTCGAAAGGTGCTCGGCCCGACGGCGACGCAGCGCGGATCGAAGGTGGGCCCGGACACGATGCGCTTCGACTACGCGACCGAGCGCGCGCTCACCGCGGCAGAGATCCTCGAGATCGAGGACCTGGTGAACAAGGACATCCTCGCGAACCTGCCGGTGCGCACGGACGTGACCTCGCAAGAGGACGCTCGCAAGGCGGGCGCGATGATGATCTTCGAAGAGAACTACGGCGACGTGGTGCGCATGCTCCACATCGGCTCCGAGAGCGTCGAATTGTGCGGCGGAACGCACGCGAATCGCACCGGAGACATCGGGCTCTTCAAGCTCGTGAGCGACGAGCCCGTCGCGCGCGGCGTGCGTCGCGTCGTGGGCGCGACGGGGCTCAACGCGCTCGCGTACGTGCGCGAGCAAGAGAGCCGCGTGCGCGAGGCGGCGGCGGCGATGAAGGCGGGCCCGAGCGAGCTGGTCGAACGCGTGAAGCGCTCGATCGACGAGCAAAAAGAGCTCAGCAAGCAAGTGCGCGCGCTCGAGAAGAAGCTCGCGGAGGGAGGCTCTGGGGCGAGCGATCCCACGAGCGAAGCGCGAACGGTGGGCGACGTGAAGGTGCTCGCGTACAAGGCGCCGGTGGGCGACGCTGCGACGCTGCGCGAGGTCGCTGAGAAGCTGCGCGACAAGCTGGGCAACGCGGTCGTGGCCGTCGCGGGCGTGGACGGCGCGAAGGTCGCCCTCGTGTGCACGGTCTCGAAGGGCGCCACGGCGAAGTACAACGCGGGCAAGCTCGTGAAAGAGATCGCTGCGGTCGTGGGCGGCGGCGGCGGTGGCCGTCCCGACATGGCGCAAGCCGGCGGGACGGACGTCACCAAGGTCGACGAAGCGCTCGCGAAGCTCTACGAGCTCGTGCAGTGAGCGCACACGGGGGCTAAACGAATCGTAGCGGGGGCACCAACACAAACGGCCCACAGAGAACGCGCTCTGCGGGCCGTCGATGTGATCGCGCTTACTGAAGTGAATGCGGATTCAGTTCAGCGAGCGGTTCACGAATCAGTAATAGAACATCGCGCCGAACTGCGTGACCGCGCCCATCGAGGTGTTGGTGGTGCGGGTCGTTCCGTCCGCTTGATTTTCGGCGAACTCGGGGTTCGAGCGGATCTCGTCGTCGATGCGCGTGCGGAGGAATCCGCGCACGTCCGCGAAGAGCACGAAGCGCTGGGTGATCTGGTACTCGATGCCCAAGCCCGCGTGGCCGCCGATGTACGCGTACTCGCCGGTGCTGCGTCCGCCGTGCGAACCCGCGGCGCGGTTGGCCGCGTTGTAGTCCACGCCTGCGAACGACCCGTTGGCGCCGAGCACTCCGTAGAACTGCGCGCGGTGCTGCGGGTTGAAGTACACGAGACCCGAGAGCCAGAAGGGGATCTCGAAGCGGTTGTCGCCGTTCCAATCGCGGCCGTAGGCAGCGCCGATGGCGAGCTCGCCTCCGATGTGTCCCGCGGCGCGAGCGCGGCCGACGGCGGAGACGAGACCCATGACACCGGGCTGATCCGCGTAGCGTCCGCCGAAGTACGCGACGCCGCCGGAGAGCCCGCCGCCCCACATGACGTTCGAGCGCCAGAAGTACACCGGCTGCGTTTGAACGTAGTAGTAGCTGGGTCGAGGCTGCACGTAGTAGCGAACCGGCGGCGCGGGGGTGATCACAACGGGCGAGGGCTGCACGTACACGCGCGGCGCGACAGGCTGAACGATCACAGGCTGCACGATCGCGGGCTGCACGTACGGGGTCGGCATCTGGATCGATCCCCCGATGCCTCCACCGATCGTGACCGTTGCACTCGCACAGACGATCGAGCCCGGCGGGCAGGACTGCGCGGACGCTGCCGGCGCGAAGGCACCGAGAGAGAGGCAGATGGCAGCGAAGGCGGTCTTGTTCATAGTGGCGACTGCTCCTTTCGACGGGCGTCGGGAGGCTATCTTAGCAATGGCAAGGCCAACGTCTCGCGACGAGTTGCATTCGCGCGCCGTCCCGCACAAAGCGCGGTTTTTTGCGGACATCGCGTCCGCCCTGCGTTCTGCCCCGTGAACGCGCGTCGTTGCCTGTGAACTGGCTTTCACGGCGGCCGTACCGTCCCCTCCAACGGCAGGCCTCAGGTGGCTCGTGCGACAGGAGCCAGGGTCAGATCTTCGTGCGCCACTCAGCGTGGTCGGTGGTCGTCCCGCGCACGATCTCGAAGAAGCGCGACTGGATCTGACGCGTGGTGGCGCCGCGCGTTCCGGTGCCGATCGAGCGGTGGTCGATCTCGCGAACCGGCGTGATTTCGGCGGCGGTTCCGCAGAGAAACACCTCGTCGGCGGTGTACAGCTCGTCGCGCGAGATGAACCCTTCGACCACGGTGTGTCCGAGCTCGCGGGCGAGGGTGATCACCGTGTCGCGGGTGATTCCTTCGAGGATGCACTGCGCGGTGGACGGCGTACGGATCACTCCGCGTCGCACCATGAAGAGGTTTTCTCCCGACGCTTCGGCGACGTAGCCGTTGGCGTCGAGCATGATCGCCTCGTCGTACCCAGCGGCCTTGGCTTCTCGCTTGGCCAGGATGCTGTTGACGTAATGCCCGACGACCTTGCCCTTGGCCATCGTGCTGTTGATGTGCGCGCGCGTAAACGAGCTGACCTTCGCGTGGATCCCGCGCTCGAGGCCCTCGTCGCCGAGGTACGCGCCCCACTTCCACGCGATCACGCTCACGTGAACGGTGTTGTCCGGCGCGTACAAGCCCATCTTCTCGTCGCCGAGAAAGATCAGCGGCCGCAGGTAGCCTTCGTCCATCTTGTTCGCGCGAAGGGTGTCGGCGCAGGCCTTCTCGACCTCTTCGATCGTGTACGGAATCTTGAGCGCCAAGATCTTCGCCGAGTCGAACAAGCGCTGGATGTGCTCGCGCAGACGAAAGATCGCGGTCTCTCCGGACGCGCGCTTGTACGCGCGGATCCCCTCGAACGCGCCCACGCCGTAGTGCAGCGTGTGCGTCAGCACGGACACGCGCGCGTCGTCCCAGGGAATCAGCTTTCCGTCGAGCCAGATCGCATCGAGCTTCTCCATCGCAAACGAGCTCCTTCTCTTTATCGATTCGCAGTCACTGACGCCGTAGGGGGTGCGCGTCGGCGAGCGCTGATATCACATCCCGCCGGGCGGTGTGGCCTTCGCGGCGATCCCTTCGAGGACGCGGTCGAAAGCGGCCCGGGTGGCCCTGCGCGCGCGCTCGAGGTCCGCCACGAGCGCCTCGGCCGCCGTGCGATCGCCGCGCGTTCGATACCCGAGCTTTCGGGCCACGGTCTGCGCCTCGTTGGATCGCAGTCGAACCGTGGACTCGCCGTGCACGAGCCTCGCCGCGAGCAGCGCGCGTCGCAGCGTTTTCTCCCCGTGCAAGAGCGAGTCGCAGTCCTCTCGGGCGATCCAGCCCTTCGCGAGCAGCGCCTTGAGCGCGTGCCGCGTCGTGGGAGAGCGCACAGAGCGCTCTCGACCGTGCAACATCTGCAGCGCCTGCGTGGCGAACTCGACGTCGACGATCGATCCAGGCCCGTATTTCAGCGAGATGGTCGTTGGGCTCTCGTTGGCGAGCTCTTGCTCCATGCGCGTGCGCAGCCGTCGAACCTCCGAGGGATCGGGCGCGGGGCCCTCGAACGCGATCGACGCGAGCAGCTCTTGGGCGCGCGCGCAGAGCGCGGGATCACCGGCGATCGTGCGCGCTCGGATGAGCGCCTGGCGCTCCCAGCCCATCGCGTGAGGCTCCGCGGAGCTTCCTCGGTGGTAGCGATCGAACGCTGAGAGCGTGGTGATCAGCGTCCCTTGCGCGCCGCTCGGTCGCAGTCGAACATCGACCGAGTAGCCGGGGCCCTCTCGGTGCGGCGCAGACAAAAACGCGATCGCGCGCTGGGTCACGCGCGCGACGAACTCGGCGAACGAGACGCCCGAGCGACGGCCGCCCACGGTGTCTTCGTCGCCTTCGTAGAGGACGATCACGTCGACGTCGCCGCCGTACCCGAGCTCGCGCGCGGCGAGCGAGCCCATCGCGATGACCGCGATTCCGTCGAGCGGTTCGCTGCTCGAAGGGCGCAGTCCGAAGCGCTCTTTGCCTTCGCGCGCGGCGATCGTGAAGCAGCGACGCACGACGCCCTCGGCCAGCGCGGTCAATCGTCGAGAGACTTCTCCCGCAGAGAACGCCTGGCCCATGTCGCCGAGCCCCACGGCGAGCTCGACCTCGCGGATCGTTCGGCGCATCGCTCCGACGGCGGACTCGATGGGGTCGTCTTCGCTCGTCTCGAGCGCGGCGCTCGTGCGCTCTTCGAGCACTTTGTCGATCGCGGTCGCGTCTGGGGCTTCGACGCCCACGGTGAGCAGGGCGTCGACGAGCTCGGGGCGCGTGATGAGGGCGCGGGCGAGGGCGTCGGATGTTCCGAGCAGGCCCACGAGCGCGCGCGTGGTGTCGGGGTTGTTCGCGAGGCGCGAGGCGTAGCGGGGAAGGGCGCTGCCGACGCGCTCGAGCAAATCCGCGAGGCGAGCGAGCGCGCGATCGGGGTCTGGGGCGTCGCGCACTTCCGCGAGGAGCTTGGGGCCGAGCTCGGGGGTGCGTTCGCGGGCGATGGTGCCGAGGGGCGCGTCGGCTTTGCGCGCGAGGCGTAGGAGCGAGTACGTAGCGTTCTCGCTGTCGCGCACGCCGAGGGTCTCGACCGCGAGCTGTCCCAGCGATTCGCGCAGCGATTCGTCATCGAGCGCGCGCGCGACGGCGTCGCAGAGCTGGGCTTCGGGTGAGCGCGGCGGCGGCGAGGACGCGGGCCGCGCGAGGGTGGCGCCGCCCGAGAGGTCGTTGTCGTTGAAGAGCGAGGCGAACAGCGTGCGGATCGTGGCGCGTGCGCGCGCGAGGTCACTCTCGAACGCGTCGATCGACGGGTATCCGAGGGACCGGGCGAGGGCGGTCTTTCGCGCGGGCTCGGTGGGGACCAGGTGCGTGGCGT
>JAXLYJ010000018.1:0-161380 GCA_046351515.1 Polyangiales bacterium | reverse complement strand
GCGTCGTGCACACCGCGGGCAGCGATTCGTGGTCGCGCCGGTATGCGTACTCGACGGACAGCAATCGATTGCTCTCGACGAGCCTTCCGGGCGACTCGGAGAGCGGGCCGTACAGCGCGACGTATTCGTACGACGACGGGGGCAACATGCTCTCGATGCCCAACGTCAGCGCGATGTCGTGGGATTTCGCAGATCGGTTTCGCGAGGCGAACCTGGGCGGTGGCGGGACCGCGTACTACCTGCACGACGGGAGCGGCCAGCGTGTGCGCAAGGTGATTCAGCGCACGGGGAGCGTTCGCGAAGTGCGCGTGTACACGGGCGCGACGGAGGTGTTTCGCAAGTACATCGGGAGCACGCTGGACAAAGAGCGGCACACGCTTCGAGTGATGGACGACGAGCGGTGCGTGTGCGAATTGGACACGCTGACCGTGGAGAACGGCAGCGCCGTGAGCGTACCGACTCCGATGCAGCGCTACCGGGTGGAGGATCACCTGGGAAGCGCGGGAATCGAGCTCAACGAGAGCGCGGCGGTGATCGCGTACGAGGTGTTTCACCCGTGGGGAACGGTCGCGGTCGAATTGAGGAGCGTGGATTGCCCCGAGAGGAGATACCGGTACACGGGGATGGAGCGCGACGAGGAAACTGGGCTCCAGCGGCACGGGGTGAGGAGCTACGCGCCGTGGTTGGGTCGGTGGACGAGCGCGGATCCCGCGGGGTTGGTGGATGGGAGTAATCGGTATGGGTACGTGAGAGGCGCGCCGGGGAGTGGGACGGATCGGAGTGGGAAATGCGTAGACGCGAATGGAAATCGAAATCTATTGATGAACCACGACTGCTCGGCAGCGATGCCCTGGGCGGAACAGTGGTTGGGATACAACCCAACTGGAATAGTTGACTTTACTACTGGATGGCCAGGCTACGAGCGCGAGACCGTGCCGTCGCTTGCAAATCTAACAGCGCAAATGAGGCAAGGGTGGATGGAGGGGCTGCAAGACATCTACGTAGGACTCGCGATGCCAGCTGTAGCGCGCCCGTTTGTATTCAACTACGGATTGCTGCAGTCATATCAAACATCAGGCATCTCTGGTGCAGCACAGTTCTGGCTGTCGCAGTTACCTGTTGTCGGCTCGGCAGTATCGATGGCAAATGATGCCGCCACCGCCACAAACTCAGATGATACACGTGCCGGTGCTCGCGCGCTTGCGCGGCTCGCTGGCGGGTCGTTCCTTCTTATCGCCGGCCAGACCACGTCCGTCAGCACTCGCGCTACGCCTCAACAGCCTCGCATCCCAGTCGTGTACAGCCGTCGAGGTAGAACGGGCGGCAGTTCCGCCCGCCTGAATACCCACACAATTACATCAGTAGGAACTCGTCCCGGAAAACTACCACACATCACGTTTGCCGGAGGAACTATGGGAGGAGTTCCGAACTATGTCCGAAGACTACTCGTGAGGCAACTCGCTTCCGGGCCAACAAACACCAACCTGCAAGGCGCGGCGTACATGCGCCTGCAAGCGGCAAACGGCAGATGGCAAACAATTACTGTTAGGGCAACCGTACGCGGCGTGGCCGCGTCGGAGCACTCAGGATTTGTTGCAAATCTAGCCAGACAACTGCAGAGAGTACGGCGTGACGCAGCTGCTCATGTAGAATTGCATCTGCTTAGTCAACTCGTCGAAATGATTGCACGTTATCGAACCAACGGAGACGTGTCCCGGGTAACCCCTGACATGCTTCGCGGCGCTGTCATCGCCGTGGGAAGAGTCGAGCGGATGCCAAACGGAAACATTCGAGTTCGACTCGTGAACCCATGCGAGGCATGCCGCGGAATTTCAATCACAAATGGTATTCCCGTCAACCAGATCAGGCGTCAGTAAGGCACTCAAACGACATCCTAGAGCACGACTTGTCGAGAAATCCATGGACTCCGCATCTTGTATCACTTGGTTGGCTACATCGTCTGGGGGGTGACTGTCATTAGTCATGTAGCAGCCCGGATGAAAAATCCGTGGGTGTGGATACTCGGATTGTTCGCCGGACGGCGGTCCGGACCGATAGATCCAGGTGACATGTCACTGTCACGTCGATTTCAGTGCCCTCTCGGCCTCCGGCAACTTGCAGAAGCGCCTCCAGCCACGTAATATCACTGTAGCATGAAGCGGACCCTTCCCAGCAATTGGCGTCAACACACCACAGTCCTGTCCGTCGACCAGCGCTTGATCGGGCAACTGAATGGCACAGTTGATGTCCTCGCAAACGAGGACGACTGTGTGTTTTTTGAACGGCATGACGCTCTTCGAGTCGATACGAATGAAGGGAAATGGTGGCGCGGGGTGTTCGGGGGCATCGTATTGCGTGGGCAACGCATCGCACTCCCCGAGTCAGATCAAATATCAGATACCCGACGTGCGATTGCATTCGCGCCACATCCTCTCCCTTTTGCCTCACTCGCTGGCGAATATTGGCGAGAAGATTTTCTTGATTTGGTGTCGACTGGGATGCGAGAACTGGTTCCTCGCTTCGGCAAAGTCGACTATGTCGGAGCAAGTTTTTCTGGTCATACGTTGCCATCCGAAGATGACTACGGCATGCTGTGCTTCATTGACAGCGCAGGGCGCTGGTGGGCAGTCGATCCTGTCTCGGTCTTCTTCTTGGGGCCCTGTGGCGGCGATTCGCTGAATAGGTTGTTGATCAATAATCCGTGGCAAGAACATGTCGGAATTGTCGGAGAGCCCTGGAAGGACCGCTTTGCGAGATTTTCACCCACATGAATGTCCCTATCTGCCAACGCAGCTGAGACAACCAGCCCGTCCGAGTTTACCGAGCAGGGCGTAATTCCCCCGTCGCCCCGGGATGACGTGCGTCTCGCAGTGTGACTGCGAGCGGCCGCGGTTACTTGCCCTGCGCGACGATCGCGGGAACGCGTCGGCAGAAGTCCACGACGGTTCCCTGAATCGCGGTCGCCGATTATTCGTAGCCCATCCGTGCTGCGGGGCGGACCGGTTGCGGCTCGTGTGCTATGGGCCCAGGCGGGCTGAGGTCGAGCGCGACAATGGGTCGCAGATCACCGCGGCGGACGCGCGACCAGCGAGGGCACCTTCGCGCAGAACTCGTGCATGGTTTTCGCGATCGCGTCGTGCAGATCAGGCAGCAGTCGCAGAAAGTCCACGCCCGTCCGCTTCAACGCGTCGGCGCTGTGCCCCTTGAGCACCATCGTGGTCTTCGCCCCGCGCTGCGAGCGCACGAACGCCTTGGCGCCGTGGGACTTCGCCACGTGCCCGAGCAGCTCTGCCATCCACGCCTCTGGCACCGTGTACTCCTGATCGAACGGGCCATGAGAACCGCAGTCGGGGCAGCCAGCGTGGTGTTCTTGAATATCGGTGACTGCAATCGGCGTTGGCTTGCGTGCCATCTCCCGATGACACCGCAGCGCGACCGTCGGTTGCCACTTTCCCGCAGAGATCACTGCGGCGCGCCAGGCCGCGGTCGTCGTCGCGAAGCTCTCCGGCCACAGCGCCGTCGGATCACGCTCACCCGCGAGGAGGCGTCGCACCACGAAGCGCAGATACGCCCGCGGGTCGATCCCGTGCAACTTGCAGGTGCGCACGATCGTCAGCGCGGCGGCCATTCGCTCGACATTGCGGCCCAAGGTTGGTACATCTCGACTTGATGACGTTGCTCAACACTGCTCAGTTGTTGGAGTCTGAATTCCGAAGGGTGATGCAAGCGAGTGGCTGGACGGATAGTCGATCGTATGATTTCTCTTCAATCCCATGGGATGCTCATGCACATGTTGACTGGGAAACGCCAACTGGCCGCACCGCGTCTGCGTTGTTGCGTAGCTTCGGAGGACTTGTAATTCCTGAGACGTCTCTTGAACTGCCTGATGGGCCAATCTACTCTGTGGCGTTCCGTTTTTCCGGAGTGCTTGGAGGTCGTTTTAGCGAAAGAGTCGGCCGTCAGTGGTGGGCTCGACAAATTGCGCCGTTCGTGGCGTCGATGCCATTTGAGGCGATTCCTGTGGCGATGAGCTTTGATCGATTCGGAGGGGATGTCGACAGTGTGGTGTTTGTGTCCGATGACGACGCAGGCCTCATGGTGATATCTGGTAGCTTCGGTGATGAATTTTTGTGTGGATATCGTGGCGAGACGATCGTCGAGTGCCTGTCGCGGTGTTATTGGGCGCGCAATCCAGATGAAACCTGGGGCGACGCATAGTGCAGTATTCGAGGTAGGAGTTACGCAGTGAGCCATCCTGCGGAAAACAGACGCGATTTGGCGGAGGCGCGCACGGCAGGTCTCCAGACTTGCTTGATGAGTTCGTACCACGACACTCGCCGAACGATGCGAGCCCATTCGAGGCGCAGAAACGCACGAATGGACAGCGCGACATGGGCGAGGATTGCGTGGCGGCGCCGTACCTGCGAGCGCTCGACGGCGCAGCACTGCTTCAGTCCGCGGTGAAAGACCTCGATGTTCCAGCCGCAGACGCGCAGCGCCGCGCGGTCGCGCTCGAGCATCGATAGGTCGCTCGTCGCCCAATACTCCGGCTCGTCGCCGCGCATCGATTTGAACACCTTGATCCATCCGTATCCGCGGAGATGGACACGTCGGCCCTGCGTCGAAATCTCGACTTCGCTCACAGGACGATTACCGCTCCCATCCGGGTTCACCTGCCGGTTCGCCTTCAAGCGCGTGAGCCAATGCCACCGCAAGTCTCGAATGTGCTTCAGGTTGTCGAGCCCCGAGTACCAACTGTCGAACAGCACGTGCGACGGAGTCATGCCGCGTGCGGAAGCGGCGGAGAGCATTTGGCGAAACGTGTCGTTCTTCGTCGTCCCGTCTTGGCCGCCTTCGTACACTCGAAAGTCGCAAGGAACGAGTCGAGAGCCGTCAGTCCAAAGCAAAGTCTGCAGGTTGATGCCTCGCACGATCGCGTGGTGTTTTCCGCTCCAATGGTGGGTCACCAGCTCGGTGTTGCGAGCGTACGGCTTGTCCAGTGTGGAGTCGTCGATCACCAAAACGCCCTCGGTAGCGCAAACGAGCCCCGAAGCCTCCTGCCAAAGCGCCTCGGTGTCGCGAGGCTGTCGGTATAGCAGTCGGTTATATGCGTCGTGCGCGGCGTCGAGAGTACCTTCTCGAAATGTCCGCTCAGCCTCTGTGCACGTTGCGCGGCCAGGAGTCGCCAGCAAAAACTGGATGTACTCTTCTTCCGAAACGCGCTTCGCTGTCATGGTTCAACCTGCTGATGTTACAGCGTTTTGAGCCCACTGCGTAACTCCTAGGGGGATGAAACCCGCTGCTGTACTGCCTCGCGCTTCGGTCAGCGCCGCTCGTCGAAACGCAAGAAGGAGAGGCGCGACAGGCTTGCTACGTGCTCTACCAACTGAGCTACCTGGTCGTAGTTGACCAGGACAGGACTCGAACCTGCGACCCCGTCATCCTCAATGATGAAACCCGCTGCTGTACTGCCTTGCGCTTCGACGAACGGCGCGATCGCGCCATGAAAACAAACAACTCGACGTGACGAAATACTCTTTGAGGCGATGCCTGAATGAGGCAGCTCGGGGGCAGGCTCTTGTGTCCACTTGGCAACAGGACAGGGAGGCGAGCCGCTCGAGCTGTGGTGACTCCGACGGGAATCGAACCCGTGTTGACTGGGTGAAAACCAGTGTGCCTGACCATTAGCAGACGGAGCCGTTGGGCGATCCTGGGGGGAGTCGAACCCTCCGTTTTCTGATCGAGAGTCAGTGTGCCTACCGTTAAACCAATACCGCGACGGTCGTCGCAGTTTTCTCAGTCCGCGGTCTTGGTTTGGACTGGATTTCAACCGCGCTGATCCGCTTGGGCATCTGCGATGCCCGTCGCGGGCGCGGTATAGCAGACAGGACCATTCATAAAGAGAAGGGCGGTTACGACGGGGATCGAACCCGCTAACACACGGTTGACAACCGTGCCGCTCAGCCAATGTCGCGCTCGTAACCGTAGCGTTGAGAGTGCGGAGACTCAGCCTGCATTTCTGCCGGTAGAGTCCCGATCAGCAAGCCTCGGGGAGGTAGCCCTTCCACGAGTCGTGCTGGACGTCCTCGGCTTGCACCGGGGACATGTACGCCGGTCGAATCGGCGCTCGAGCGAGGGACAGTCCGGCCTCTTGCGGAGTCCGGTCAGCCTTGTCTCGATTGCAGTCCGAGCAGGCGGTCACGATGTTCGTCCATTCGGTGAGACCTCCGCGCGAGCGGGGAATCACGTGGTCGAACGTCAGTCGAGAGGCGCCCGGTCGCGCGCCGCAGTACTGGCAGGTGTACTCGTCCCGTCGATAGACGTTGCCTCGGCAGAACTTCACACCCTTTTGTGCGCGGCCCCGCGCGCCCCGCCGCAGCCGCACGACCGAGGGCATCTCGATCGAGTGCGAGGCAGAGCGGATCTCGTGCTCGTAGGCTTCGAGGAGCTCAGCCTTTCCGAGAACGAGCAGCGTGACAGCGCGTTGCCAGGAGATGACCTTCACGGGCTCGAAGCCCGCGTTGAGCAACAGCGTGGCGACCATGGGAATCCTCTCTTCATATCTTCATGGGAGTTCTCGTACCGGGCTGCCCGTGTCGAGCTGCCCCGCAGAAGTACGGGGCCAGGTCGACTGGGCAGTGTTGAGGGTGGGTGCGCCGAGCGGGAGTCGAACCCGCAAAGCCTGGCATCTCAGTCCAGTGTGTCTGCCGTTTCACCACCGGCGCGTGTTGTTGCTGTTTCTGTCGAGTCCGTCATTCGCGCGCTCGGATTTGCGGTCCCTCCCGCCGTCCCGTCGCATGGACGAAAGGAGAGAGAGGGTGTCCTCGTTTCGACGGTGAGGCGCCACGGGTTCCCCGCCGGGCGCGTGTCCGTCCTTCGAGCTCTGCCTCCTTCGGTGCACCGGGCGGGAGTCGAACCCGCAACCAATCTCCGGAGTCTGAATCCGGCGCCTTTACCAATTTGACCACCGATGCGTTCTCGTCGCCGACCGGCGACAGGAGGGACCACAAATCCGAGCGTGCGAATGACTGTCTCTGCGTGAGTCAGTCAGGATGGCTGGATCTGCCCCAGCGGCCTCCTGCTCCCGAAGCAGGCGTTCTTCTTGCTGAACTACACCCTGATGAGCGCGAGTATGATCGAGGCAGGCTATCGCCCCGGATCGCTCCGAGGCTTTCGCCTCTCCAGCGAGCGGAGAGGGATGGATTCGAACCACCGTCACCTTTCGGCGACAGACCAGAAGTAACCCGACTCTGTACTTCGCGCAGTGATCTATTCGTCGCGGCGACTCTCGAGTCAAGCCATTTGTTGAACTTATTGATTCATTCAACGAATCACACCGACCCTAGAACCGCGCGCGGATGTCGTCGATCGTCGCGTTCACGCGCGCGCCCTCGACGGCGGGGGCGGCGCTCGCGCCAGCGGAGCTCGGCGGGACCACGGTCTCGAGCCCGCGCTCGAACTCGCCGACCGTGCGCAGGATCTTCTCGCTGAATCCGCTGACGAGGTTGACCCTCGCGTCCGAAGTCGAGAGAGAAGCCGTCCCGTAGCCCGCGAGGTCTACGGAGTGCACGACGAGGTTCGCGTTGACCTTCGCCCGGTACTTCGCCACAGCACCCGCGAACGAATCCGCGCTCGTCGAGCTGTTGTAGCACTGCATGTCCGAGAAGAGGATGAGCCTGTCGGCCTTGATCTTCGACTCGATCATGAGGTCCAGCACCTTGTGCGTGTTGGTCGCGTGGCCGACGTTGGTCGACGCCTGACGATTCATCACCGTCATGATCGAGTCGGTCACCGATGCGGGCACGATTCGCGCGCTCTCTCCGAAGACGATCAAATGAGCGTCATCGGAGATTCGCTGCGCGATCGCGGCCATGAGGTTCGCCGCGGCCTGGTGGGTCACGATGCTCTTGGCGGACACCGGCGAGCCCATCGAGCCCGAGTTGTCCGAGGCGATCACCGTGGTTCCGGGCAGGCGAGCGAGCGCCGAGGCCGCGTGAACGAGTGCCGTCTCGAGCGCCGAGCCGACGACGCTGTTCTTGCCCTTCAGCAATCCTGCGTCGTTGAGCATCTTGAACGCCGAGTAGAATCGGAAGGGCAATTGCTTGCTCCTCGCGACCTCTCGCGGGTCCGAGATTCGCTCGGCGAGCGGCGCGGGGTCGACGCCCGCGGTGAGGAGGTTTCGGAGGTTTCGCAGCAAGGCCATGTAGCCGAGCTGCGGAAGGACCGACTCCCACACAGCCTTGTTCGACCCGCCGAACTGCGAGAGCACGACCTCCCAATTTGCGTGAGAGGCGGCGATCAACGCGCGCGCTTCGTCGTCGAACTCGGTCTTCTTCGCGAGCGCCTTTCGCGCGGCGATCACCGGCGTCGCGGCGGCGTCCACGACCTCACCCGAGATGAGGTACTTGTAGACCGGCTGCGGAAGGCCGAAGTCCTTTCCGCGGTCGATCATTCGAAGGACGTCCTTGAAGGTCGGGCGCTCGGCGCTGTCGTACTTCATGAGCTGCGCCTCGGAGAACTTGCCGATCGCGTCGGCGAGCCCTCGCTTGAGCGAGTTCGGAAGCTTCTGGTTGCGCTTGTTCGCGCCGATTCCGCCAGAGAACAACGCCATGTACGCAGCGAAGACCTGTCGCACTTCGTCCGCGCGCTGCACGATCTTGCGAGCGTACAGCCGGACGAAGGGCTTGGTCTTCGGCTCGCTCGCGGCGATTGCGAGCAGCACCTGCGGCGTGGTCCGGATGTTCATTTCGGACCGCGCCCACAGCGCGAGCGCGAGCAGGTCGCGCGGGTTGTCTCCGCGGGCGATTTCCTTGGCGGTCGCGACGATGGTCGCGGCCTCGGAGGTGAGCCCGAGCGCCGCGTCGGCGTCGCCTTCGGCGGGCTTGGAGTAATAGTTGGGCTCGTTGAAAAACGAGCTGCCGAGCATGGTGAGCATGCGGAGCGACGGGTCGTTGATCACGAACGCCTCGCCGCCTGCGCGGTTGACGGTCACGTCAGAGGGAGCCGCCTGCGCGTTGGTCGCCGGCGGAGCCCCCTTCGCCATTGCGAACTTTGCCATGGGAGTGCTCCTTGCTGAATGAATGATGGAGTGATCGATGATTCGAGTGTTTCTCGTCACACCGACGGAGAGAGTGGATGGGGAGGGACTCGCACCCCCAGTTGTCAGGGACCGAACCGTTTACAGCGGCCGTGGCTCTCTTTTGCCGGCCCATCCGTGAATGAAAGAGTGGAGCAGGAGGGAATCGAACCCTCGTCTCGGGTGTGCAAGACCCGCGTCTTCCCGCTGGACGACAGCCCCGAAATATCGCTCGCGACGAGGCCCGTCGGAGCGATGAAATTGGCACGCGCGTCTCCCGATCGCCCAATCGCGAACGGGCCCTCGTGGCGCGTGCTCTCCACGAAGACAATGACAGCGGAAACCCCCGGGATCGAACCGGATCCTCCTGATCTTCAGCCAGGCGCGCGGACCAACTACACCAGGTTTCCCAAACGCTGCGGTCGCGGGATTGCCCTCGCGGAGGCCGCAGCGCGAACGACAGAGACGGTGAAGGGATTCGAACCCTCGTCACGCTGGTTAACAGCCAGCCGCTCAGCCGCTGAGCTACACCGTCGAAGCGCAGACTCGTGTCCGCGCTGAGATCGCGCTGCGCAGCGCCGCGCTCACGAGTCGCGTTTGCGACTGCGAGCGCCGTGCTTTCGCAGCGGATCGTCGTTCATTCGTCACGTCGAGTTGTCACAGACCTGAGCGCCGCAAACGACGGCCCTGGGGGGGTTGTCGCTTCGCGCAGGAGTGCCCGTGTGGCTCGGTCGCGTTGCGCCGCCACGGTGGACACCGTTGTGTTGGTCGATCCGAAGGGGCTCGAACCCTTACGCAGACGGTTAAGAGCCGTCCTCTCTGCCTCTCGAGTTCCGGATCGATGCTGTGTTTGTCAGTAAAGTTGTCTGTTTGAGTTGTGTGTTTGATACACCTCTACTGATCGGCGACTTCTATGATTGAAGACGCCGCTCTCGGTGCGGTGAAGAGTGTGTCTCCGCCGCCGTCGCTCCCTGTGATCGTCCGCGCTCCCAGTGGCGGTTCGCGATCGAGCTGTGACGCGTCGCGAGCACGATGCCTCCAGCGCTCTCGCGCTCGCTCCCTCGGCGGCAGAGCTCGTAGCCCCTTCGAGTCAGCGCCCCAAATGCAACGAGGCCGACTCTGCCGTGGGAGGGGGCGGAGTCGGCCTCGAGTTTCGAGTCCTTTGTCAGTCGGGGAGAGCCCTTGTCCTAGCTCTCTCCTCGGCCAACTCCGCCGGAGTCATCTGGATCGCGAAGAACCGCAAAAAGCCTGCTCTGCAGCCCTTCGACCTGCCCGCGCTTGCAACCACACTCGTGCGAACCGCCCATCGCGCCTTGAGCCAAACGATACGAACGACCCGCAGCCGCTGCACACACGGACGCCTTCGCAGCGTTCGCCGGCAGTTTGCTGTCATTCGTGTTGGCCCAGGTGCTGATCATGGCGGTATCGCGAAAGTGCGCTCCAAACGTGAGAGGTGCTGATGCTCGATGCGACGTGCGCATCGTGACTTCGGGTGCGCCAAGCAAGAGCGCACAGGGCCGCGAGCCCCAGTGCTTCTTTTTGACGTGCACGACAGATAGCGTGAGGTTTGCGCGCGGTCAAGCGCGGCGGAGCATTTTTTTAACAGACTTCTTCGCGGATGAACCGATGTCCAGCGACCGTCGCGACCGCGGTCATCAAACACGACTTCGCGGATGGGTCAGCGCGCGCGTCCGGCGTCGGCGCTCGGCGCGTTGCTCGGCGCAGCGTTGTTGCTGGGCGCAGCCGCGGCGTTCGTCGAGGGCGCGGGGCTCTCACCGACGGCGCTTCCTGTGAGCTGCGAGAGCTCTTGCGCGTAGCGTTCGGCCGAGCGGAGCAGCGAGCGAAGCACGCTTCGAAACGCGCGACGATCGAAGTTGCTGTCCGTGTGCATCAGCGACGAGATCCGCACTTCGCCGCTGGACGGCGACCACTCGATGCGGCTCGCGAGCATCTCCCAGTTGAGCTCGAGCAGCCTGCGCGTGGCCTGCGAAGCGTTGGCCGCGTCCGCGCGCAGCGTCGCATAGCGCTCGATGTACAGGTAGATCGTGTCCGAGCCGTCGTCGTAGGTCATCGAGACGACGAAGCGGCGGGCGTTGGCGTTGGGCGTCCTGCCGTCAGCGCCCGGCGCCTGCGCGCGAATGGTGCACGCGCCCACGGTCGCGCTCGTCGGAGCGCACTGCGGAGCGAGCGCCATCGCCTGCAGCTCTGCCTGCATTTGCGCGAGGTATCGAGGCTGCGCTTGCGCGCTCGCCGTCGAAGCCGAGAGCGCGATGGAGGTGGCCGCGATCGCTGAGAGCGCCGCGAGCGAAGAGCGAGTCGAATGGGCAGTGCGCATCGCGGCGAGCCTTCGCCCGAGCGGCGCGCTCCGTCAAGCGATGTGCGCGGCGAGCGCCTCGAGCAACGGCGAGATCGCGTCGGCGGGGCCGGGCGCCATGAGCGCACGACGAACGGCGATCCCCCGCGCGCCCGCGGCGAACACCGCATGGACCGCAGCCGGAGCGTCGATGCCGCCGAGCGCGAGCACCGAGCGCGCGGGCGCCGCCGAGACGATCGCCGAGAGCCCCGCGACGCCGAGCGGAGCGTTCTTTTCAGCGACGACTCCGAATGGCGAGGCGAGCAGGACTTCGCAGCGAGGCGCGTGCTCGCGCGCCTCGGCCCGATCGTGCACCGCGGCGCTCATCACCAACGACGAGGACGTCGCGTCGATCAGGCGCTCGACGTCGCGCGCGCTCGGCCCGGAGTGGGTCACGTGCACCGCGTCCGCGCCGCACAGCATCGCGAGGTCTGGACGCGCGCCGATCACCAGGTGCACGCGGTGCGCGGCGGTCATCGCCCGCATCGCGCGGGCAAATTCGAGCGCCTCCCGCGAAGAGAGGGCGCTCAGCGAGCGAAGCCAAAGCGCGATGCGGCTCGAAGGAAGCCCGCATTGTGCCGCGCGACGGACGATCGCCTCGCTTCGTTCGAGCAGCGATCGTGCGTCGAGCGCGGTGAGGTCCGCGCACAGCCAGAGCGTCGCGCGAGCCAATGAGCTCGTCGCGTTCAACGCGATCCTGCGTCGGCGCTGCGGTCGCGGGGGCTGTTGTCCTCGGGCATCGCGCCGGCCTCGAGCGCGATGCGCGCGCGCGCAGCGAAGCGGCTGCCCGGCGCGTGAAGAACGAGAAATCGCAGGGTCTCGTCGCGCGCTTCGCGGTTGTGCTGAGCGTCGAACCGCTCGGCCAGCGCCCACAGAGACTCCGCGGGGCCCTCTTCGCGGCGCTGCTCGTACGGCCGCGCCGAGGCGCACTGCATCGGCGCGACGACGTGCGAGAGAGCGACGAGCGAGAGCGCGACGGTGAACTTCACGGCGCCTCGCTCACTCGATTCCGAGCGCGTCGTGGCCGCGCGCGGCAGCGATCGTCCCTGCGAGGGGCGAGGACGCGTTGGCGTACAAGCGCTTCTCCATGCGGCCCGCGAGGTACGCGTGCCGTCCCGCGTCGACCGCGAGTCGCATCGCGGTCGCCATGCGCACGGGGTCTTTGGCCGCGGCGATCGCCGTGTTCATGAGCACTCCATCGGACCCGAGCTCCATCGCGATGGCCGCGTCGCTCGCGGTGCCCACGCCCGCGTCGACGATCACCGGAACGTTCACCGTCTCCATCAAGATCCGGAGGTTGTACGGGTTGCGAATCCCGAGCCCCGAGCCGATCGGCGCTCCGAGCGGCATGACCGCAGGACAACCGAGATCGACGAGCTTCTTCGCGGTGATGGGATCGTCGTTGGTGTACGGCAAGACGAAGAAGCCCTCTTTCACGAGGACCTTCGTCGCTTCGAGCAAGCCCACCACGTCGGGAAACAGCGTCTTGGGATCGCCGATCACCTCGAGCTTCACCATGTCCGAGCCCGAGAGCTCCCGACCCAAGCGCGCGGTGCGAATCGCGTCGTCCGCCGTGTAGCAGCCCGCGGTGTTGGGCAAAAGGTCGAACTTCTCTTCGAGCAGCATCCCGAAGAGCGAGCCTTGACCGCGCTCTTTCAAGTCGACCCGGCGCACAGCCACGGTCACGACGCGGGCGCCGGACGCCAGGATCGCGGCGCGCGTTTGATCGACGCTCGCGTACTTGCCCGTGCCCACGAACAAGCGCGATGAAAACGTTCGGCCGCCGATGACGAGCGCGTCTTGCGCGCCGCTGCCCAGTGCTTCGTTGCTCTGATTGCTCATTACGGTCTCTTGCCTGCCGTGTGTGGTGCTTCGATCAGCCGCCGCCGACGAAGCTGACGACCTCGAGTTGGTCGCCGTCGGCGAGGGTCGTGGTCGCGTGCTCGGCGCGCACGACGATGGTTTGGTTGCGTTCGACGGCGACGGGGCCGCGCAAGTTCATCGACGCGACGAGCTCGGCGACGGTGCACGCGGCGTCGACACGCTTGCGCTCGCCGTTGACGGTGATGGTGATCTCAGCCACAGCGGCGCGGACTGTACAGACTACGTCGTGCGCCGTCACCCGCGCGGGGCCGACGAATTCGTTCGACGCGAGCGCGCGCGGTTGTACACCGTCGCCGTCGATCGGCGCGCGGCGTCGCTTGCGCTCAGGCGAACGTGTTGCACGCCCATCGACCGCGAAGAGCTCTGTGATGACCGACGAGCCGAGAACCACTCCATCGCTGCTTCCCAAAGCCGAGATCGAAGACGCCGTTCGACCCACGCGCGCAGAGATCGACCTCGGCGCCATCGCGGCCAACCTCCGCAGCGTCGCGAGGTACGTCGCGACCGATGTGTGGGCGGTCGTGAAGGCAGACGCGTACGGGCACGGTGCGATCGAGGTCGCGCGCAACGTCGTTCGCAACGGCGCCAAAGGGCTCTGCGTGGCGCTGATCGAAGAGGGGCTCGAGCTTCGTCGCGTCGGGATCACCGCGCCGATCCTGGTGATGAGCGGCGTGTACCGCGACGGGCTCGACGAGGCCATCGACGCGGGATTGACCCCGGTGATCTACGACCGAGCGCAGCTCGAGGACCTGCGGAGGGTCGGTGCGCAGGGGCGCTCGGTGCGCGTGCACTTGAAGGTGGACACGGGGATGTCTCGGCTCGGCGTGACCCTCAGCGATCTCGCGAAGGTCGCAGAGACCATCGCCTCGATGCCGCACGTCACGGTCGAGGCGCTCATGACTCACTTCGCCAACGCGGACTGCGACGACGCGTCGTACACGGACGTGCAGATCGCGCGGTTCGACGAGGCGTTGTCCGTGGTGCGAGCCGCGGGAATCGAGCCCGAGCGCCGACACGCGTGCAATTCAGCGGGGGCGTTTCGCTTCGCGCAGGCGCGATACGACATGGTGCGAACGGGGATCGCGCTGTACGGGGTCGCGCCGTTTCCGCACGACGGGCCTGCGCTGATGCCGGCGTTCTCGCTGCGAACGGCGGTGCTCGCGCTGCGAGAGGTCCCCGCAGGAACGCCCGTCGGGTACGCGGGCGCGTACGTGTGCAGCAAGCCGACGGTGCTCGCGACGATTCCCATCGGGTACGCCGACGGCTTCTTTCGACGGCTCTCGAGCGAGGCCGAGGTCCTCGTGAAGGGCGGTCGCGCGCGCGTCGTGGGAAACGTCTCGATGGACATGGCCTCGGTCGACGTGACCTCCATCGCCAAGACCGTCGGAGTGCGCGTGGGCGACGAGGTCGTGCTGCTCGGATCCCAAGTGGGGCCCGCGGGCGCCGAGCTCATCCGCGCTGAAGAAATCGCGGCGCGGGTCGGGACGATTCCGTACGAGATCCTGTGCGCCGTCTCGCGAAGGGTTCCGCGGGCGTACGTCGATCGCGACGAGCGTTGATTGGCCCGTGCGCATCGAGGGCGTTCTGTGGCAGAACTCCCCTCGAAAGAGCGCGCACGTTGTCGGAGCAGGACCCCAACACACCATCCGTTACGAGGCAGTCGCTCGAGAAGCTCTTCGAGCCGGCGGTGCGCGCGATCGAAGAGCTGGGCACGCTCGCGCAGCTCGGGTTCAGCGCGTTCGTCTGGCAGTTTCGCAGGCCGTATCGCGTCGGCGTCCTGGTGCAGCAGCTCGAATTCGTGGGCGTGCAATCCATCTTCCTCGTGTGCCTCGTCGGGCTGTTCACGGGGATGGTCTTCGCCGTGCAGACCGCGTACGGGTTTCGTCGTTTCGGCGCTGAAAACCTGGTCGGCGGCGTGGTCGCGCTCTCGCTCTCGCGCGAGATGGCCCCGGTGCTCACGGCGATCATGGTGGCCGCGCGCGCGGGCTCGGGCATGGCCGCGCAGCTCGGAAACATGCGCGCCACCGAGCAAATCGACGCGCTCGAGACCATGGCGGTCTCGCCGATTCAGTACCTGGTCGTTCCGCGCTTGATCGCTGGGACGTTGATGGTGCCCGTGCTCGCGCTGTTGTTCTTCGGCGTGGGCCTGGGCGGTGCGTATTTGATCGGCGTGGTGCTTCTCTCCCTCGATCAGGGCGTGTTCATGGACCGAGTCACAGCGCTGCTCGACAAGCGCGACCTGGTTCAGGGGCTCGTGAAGGCCATCATCTTCGGCTACGCCGTCACGCTCATCTCCTGCCGCCACGGCTACTACGCGAAGGGCGGCGCTGAAGGCGTCGGCCTCGCGACCACGCGCGCGGTCGTGTGGAGCGTCGTGGGCGTGTTCTTTCTCGACTACATCATCACGTCGTTGCTCACGGACATGGGCTGAGCCGTGAGCGAGCAGCGCAGGGCGCTCGCGACGCGCGAGGGCCGCGATTCGCCGGGGATTTCGCTGGGCAGCAAAGCGATGGCCACGCTGAGCGAGCGCTGTCCCGCGTGCGGCGTCGAGCGTGACGAGCGTCGGCCGTGCCCGCGATGCGCGCATCAAAGCGATCGTTCGCGGTGGCGCTCGTGGCGACGCGAGAAGCGCTCGATCCTGCGCGCGACGTGGGGGTCGGCCTCCGGTGAATACGCGCTGATCGGCGCGCTGCTCTTCGGCGTGGCGATCGCGATGCTGCGCTCGGAGCTGGCGCGTTCGTCGGTGCTGTTCTGCGCAGCGACGGCGGTGTTGCTGCTCTCGCTGCCGCTCATCGTGACGGGCTTTCAGAAGGCGCTTCGCGTCGCGAGCAAGAGACGCTGGCGCTACGACGGACCTGACGGCGTCGTGTGCATCGCCGACGGAACGCCGTGGGCGATCGAAGCGACGATTCGCATCCGACCGATCGCGACTGCGGAGTGCCGCGCGCCAAGCGAATTGCAGCAGATCGAGCCGGGCCACGCGCAGGCGCTGGCCGAGCGACCCGAGGTGCTCGCGGGCATGCGGTATCTGAGCAAGGCGCCGCTGAAAGGCGTGACGCGCGAGCGCGCCGAGGCGTGCATCGCGGTGGCGATCGCGATCGCGCGCATGGAGATCGAAGGTGCGGTGCGTCTGGTGCGCTCGGAGCTCCTTCGAACAAGTCGGGTGCTCGACCGCGAGGCGATCGAGGAGAAGCGCGTCGTGTTCGGGGTGGCGGCGCGCTTCGCTCCGCAGGCGCGAGCGCTGGGAGCGTGGGTGTTTCAGGCGCTTCCGAAGGACCAAGAGGACCGGGAGCGAGCGCACTATCGCGCGACGACGAGCGCAGCGGACGCGTTGTCGGCAGGGCGGCTCGCGGAGCTCGAGGCGGCGCTGGTGAGGCTGTTTCGAGGCGAGGCGATGGGCGGCGCGACGGGCGCGATCCGAACGAAGATCAACGCAGAAGGCGGCTGGCATTCGAGCGCGCCATCGCTCACGATGGAGTCGCAGCAGTGGCTCGCGGAGCTCGCGGGCTGCGTGTGGGACGCGCTTCGAACCGCAGAACAGACCGACGACGACGATCGATGAGCACAGAGCCCGCGAAGGACGAAGACGGTCCGCAAATCGTGATCGAAAACCTGGTGAAGCGCTTCGGCGAACGCACGGTGCTCGACCACATCAACATCACCATCGACCGCGGCGAGACGCTGGTCGTGATCGGCGGTTCGGGCGCGGGCAAGAGCACGCTCGTGCGGCACTTGATCGCGCTCGAGCGGCCCACGAGCGGCCGCATCTTGGTCGACGGGATCGACATGGCGGCGCTCGATGATTTCGAGCTCTCGAAGATCCGGCGGCGCTTCGGGATGGTGTTTCAGAAGTACGCGTTGTTCGACTCGATGACGGTGTACGACAACGTCGCGTTTCCGCTGCGAGAGCAGACGAAGATGAGCGAGCGCGAGATCAAAGAGCGGGTGATGACGAAGCTCGACGAGCTGGGCGTCGCGCACGCCGTGCAGCGAACGCCCGCTGAAATCTCCGGCGGAATGGCCAAGCGCGTCGGCATCGCCCGCGCCCTCGTGCTCGAGCCCGAGATCTTGATCTACGACGAGCCGACGTCGGGTCTGGACCCAGTGACCTCGCGAACGGTGGACGAGCTGATCGAAGAGATGCGCGAGCGCTTCGGGGTGACGAGCGTGGTGATCACGCACGACATGGCGAGCGCCTTCGACATCGCCGACCGCGTCGCGATGCTCGTGCGCGGAAAGATCGCGGTCGAAGGCGCCCCCGAGACCGTGATGGCCTCGGATCACGAGGACGTCCGTCGCTTCGTTCACTCGAGCGCGATCGACCCAGGGCGCGTCGCGCAGCGCAGCCAGCGCAAGACCGCGGCGCAAGTGCGCGCGATGCGGCAAGAGCGGCTCGCCAAGCAGGGCGCGGTCAAGCAGTCGTGAAAGCGCGGGCGCGGGCGCGGGCGACGAGCGCGTCGATCGTCGCCGCGGTCTCGATCGCGTATCGCTCGCAGACGATGTCGACGTTGCCCTTGCGCCAGAAGCCGTCGGGGCAGCAGACGATGAGCTTCGAGCTGCGGGCGAACAGGCCGAGTTCGAGCAGAGAGACGGGGGCTTTGGTGTTTGGGTCGAGGTAGAGAGCGATGGTGTTCGCGCGTTCGAGCGCGGTGAGCTCCCACTGGACCTGCTCGCGAAAGCGCGGATCGCTCGCGGACTGCGGCCAGGTCGAGTCCCACTGGGCGCGACGCGGGTTGAGCACGGTCAACGGAACATCGGCGAGCGCGTCGATCACGACGGACTGCCAGTCGATCGCGGCGCCTTGCTCGATCGAGCCGGCGAGAAACAGCGCGTGATCGTGCGGTGCGAGGTCGATCGGTTCGGGGGCGGTGATGACCTTGGGGCTGCGCATAGCGATGCTTAGTTGTACATCGCAACTAAGTATTGTCTAGCGGTAGCAACGCGCGGGTGCGAGGGGTAGAAGAGCGGCTGTGAGCGGCTTCATCGACCTGCATTGCCATCCGCTGCCTGGCGTAGACGACGGGTGTCGAACGGCGGAGGAGGGCGCGTTGGTGCTCTCGGGATTGGCGAAGTTGGGGTTTCGAGTGGTGGTGGCGACGCCGCACGTTCGGTGTCCGACCTGGGACAATCGCCCCGAGACGGTGGCGCCCGCGAAGGCGGCGCTGGAGGAGGCGATGGCCGAGCTCGTTCGAAGAGGCGAGCCGATGCCTGAATTTTTCACGGCGGCCGAGCATCTGTTCGACGACATTTCGTGGGAACGCCTGACGACCAACGCAGCGATGACCTATCCAGGCGGGACGGCTGCGCTCGTCGAGCTTCCGTACGACAGGCTTCCGATGAAGCTCGAGCTGCGGGTTTGGCGTTTGGCGAAGACGCACAAGATCACGACGGTGCTCGCGCACCCCGAGCGGTGCTCGGCGCTCACGCGCAATCAAGAGGCGCTCGAGCAGCTGGTGGGCGCCGGGGCGAAGCTGCAGCTCGACGTGATGAGCCTGACGGGCGCCTACGGAAGCAGCGCGAAAGAGGCGGCGAGGCGATGGCTCTCGGAGGGGAGATACACGCTGGCCGCAACCGATGCGCACAAGCCATCGGACATCGCCAAGGTGGGCGAGGCGATCGAGGCGCTGCGTGCGCTCAGCGGCAGCTCGGCGGTCGAACGATTGTTCGTCGCGGGACCGTCGAGCCTCGTTGCCGTGTAGACCGCGCAACGGTACTGTCCGCGCCCGCTCGGGCCCAACGATGGGACGGGTGACGCGCTTTTCTTCGATGCAGTCGCGCGCGGCAGGACAACCCCGCGCACAACGGGACACAGAGACTCAATGAATTGGAACGAGAAGATCCAGCGCAAGGACGTTCACGTCGTTGTCATTGGCATCGGCTACGTGGGCCTTCCGCTGGTGGTTGAGTTTGCGAAAGCTGGCTTTCGTGTGACGGGCTTCGACCTGGACAATCGCAAGGTCGAGAAGCTCGGCCAGGGCGAGAGCTACATCGAAGACATCCCCAGCGAGTCGCTGCGTCCTCACGTGGCTGAAGGGCGCTTGAAGGCGACCACGGATCCGTCGGTCCTCGGCACGGCGGACGCGATCATCGTGTGCGTCCCCACGCCGCTCAACAAGACGAAGGAGCCCGACGTCTCGTACATCGTCTCGGCGACGGAGAACATCGCGAAGTACTACAGGCCTGGGCAGTGCGTGGTGCTCGAGTCCACGACCTATCCGGGCACGACGCGCGAGCTGGTCGCGCCGATGCTCGAGAAGGCGGGCGCGAAGATCGGCGAGACGCTGTTTCTCGCGTTTTCTCCTGAGCGCGTGGACCCTGCGAACAAGACCTACGGCACGCGCAACACGCCGAAGGTGCTCGGCGGCCACACGCCCAAGTGCCTCGAGATCTCGGTCGCGCTGTACTCGAAGATCATCGACAAGGTGGTGCCCGTCTCGAGCACCGACGCCGCAGAGATGGTCAAGCTCCTCGAGAACACCTTTCGCGCGGTGAACATCGGCCTGGTCAACGAAGTGGCGATCATGTGCCACAAGCTCGGGCTGGACGTGTGGGAGATCATCGACGCAGCGGCGACCAAGCCGTTCGGGTTCATGAAGTTCACCCCGGGTCCGGGGCTCGGCGGACACTGCATTCCGATCGACCCGCTGTACCTCTCGTGGAAGCTGCGCGCGCTCAAGTACACGGCGGAGTTCATCGAGCTCGCCGACGGCATCAACTCGGCGATGCCGGGCTACGTCGTGTCGCGCATCGGCGACGTGCTCAACGACAGCGGCAAGGCCATCAAGGGCTCGAAGGTGCTGATCGTCGGCGTGGCGTACAAGAAGGACGTCAGCGACATGCGCGAGTCGCCCGCCATCGACGTCGTCGAGCTGTTGCACCAAAAGGGCGCGGACATCTCGTACGTCGACCCGTATGTCCCGGTGTTCGTCGAGGGCTCGATGCGCCTCGAGTCGCTGCCCGTGGACGTCGACGCGTCGAAGTTCGACATCGCCGTGATCGTCACGGACCACACTGAGTTCGACTACGCGAAGATCGTGAAGACCGCGCCGTTGGTCTTCGATTCGCGCAACGCCACGCGCCACGTCACGGGCCCGAAGAGCAACGTTCACCGGCTGTGAGCGAGACCGAGCGACCAACGGGGGCCACGGCGACGAGCTCGATCGGGCCGGACGCTGAGCCGAGCGCAGAAGCGAAGCAGCGCACGGTGCGCTCGCTGTTGTCTCGGCTCGTCGTCTCGCTCGCGATCGGCGGGCTGTTCTTCTGGTTTTTGCGCAGGTCGGGGCTCAACCTCGCGCCGCGCGCCTCGGACTTCGCGAACGTGAAGTGGTGGACCGTGGGGGCGTACTTCGTGCTCTACACCGTGGTTCACTACTTTCGCGCGATTCGTTGGGCGCACCTGCTCAAGCCCATCAACGCGAACGTGCCCACGCGGCGGCTGATCGCGATCAGCTTCGTGGGATTTCTCGCGATCATGCTGCTGCCGCTGAGGATGGGCGAGGTCGTTCGACCCGTGCTCATTCGTCAGAAAGGCAAGATCTCGGGCTCCGCGGCGCTCGGCACCATCGCCGCTGAGCGCGTGCTCGACGGGCTGTACGTCGCGATCCTGTTGGCCGTGGCGCTCACGTTCGTGCCGAGGCTTTCGCTCGACGGCGTGATGCTCGGCAACTTCGCGATCGCCAACGTTCCGCGGCTCGGATACCTGCTGGTGCTGGTGTTCGCCGGAGCGCTCGCGACGCTCGCGATGTTTCTCTGGCAACACGCGCTCGCGGTGAAGCTCACGCGCTCGATCATCGGGCTCGTGTCCACGAGCCTCGCGGACAAGCTCGAGAAGAAGGTCTCGGATCTGGCGGACGGGCTGCGCGCTGTTCCCGATCCGAAGCTGATGCTGCCGTTCACGGTCGAGACGCTTTTGTACTGGGGAGCCAACGCGCTCACGATGTGGCTCCTCGGCTGGGGCTGCGGACTTCCCATGACCGTCGGACACGCGTTCGCGGTCATGGGCGTGCTCGCGATGGGCATCCTCCTGCCGAGCGCGCCGGGGCTTTTCGGAGCGTTTCAGTTCAGCGTCTTCGCCGCGCTGCTCATGTACTTTCCGCGCGAGGTCGTCATGCAGCAGGGCGCGGCGTACGTGTTTCTCATGTACGTCTGCCAGCTCGCCTACCACCTCGTCGCGGGGATCATCCCGATCTTCACCGAGAAGCTGAGCGTCATGGACGCGCTCGCGCGCGGCGAGAAGTAGTCGCACCGACGCGAGGCGGGGATTGTCAGAAATTCGCGTGAGGTCTTCGAAGTGTGCCAAGAGCGCGCTCGGAGGCTTCGCCGAAGGATGCGTCCGCTCGCGTGTGTCTTGTTCGCAGGTTCGTTGTTGCTGGCGCCGTCTTTCGCAGAGGCGCGCCAGTCGATCGACCTGCCGTACCCCATCGAGCAGTCGTGGAACGCGGCGATCCGTCTCGTCCGAGTCGATATGGGATTTGCGATCACCGAGCGTGATCGAGAGAGTGGCTTTCTTCTCTTCACTTACCGCGACACGACGCGATCGAGCCCCGCTTCGATCGAGCTGATCGCGACCGACGTGGGCGGAGTCTCGGGCGTTCGCGTCGTGGTTCAAATCGCGCAAATGCCCTCGTACATGGAGCGGCATCTGCTCACGCGGCTCGATCGAAAGCTGCACGACGACTACGGCGAGCCGCGCAGGCCGCCGCCGAGAGAGCCCGACCGACCGCGCGACCGCGACCGCGATCGACCGCGAGAGGGCGAGGGCGACGGGCAAGAGAACCAACGTCCACGCGAAGGAGAGAGCGCTCCGGCCAATCCCAACGCGCGCGGACAACGGCGCGAAGAGTAGCGAAGCGGGCTACTGCCGCCGGTCAGCAAGACGGGCAGGTTTCGTTCAGATCCGCGTCGCGCTGCGGCGTCACTGCTCCTCGCAAGGCATCCAGCCTTGCAGCGTCGCCGCTCCTTGCATCGCTCGCGTCTCCTTCGAAAACCTGCCCGTCTTGCTGACCGTCGGCACTAGCGACTGCGCAGCAGGCTCTGCGCTTGACTCGCGGGCCCGAACGCGGTGAATCCCCTGCGCGGCCCGCGAGATCATTGCGCGCGGGCCTCGAGTAAAGGAGCACGCGATCGCCATGTCGAATCAAGAAGTGTTCATCGTCGGAGCCGCTCGTACGCCGATCGGATCGTTTCAGGGAGCGCTCGCCGAGGTCGCCGCTGTGCGCTTGGGCGCCACGGCGATCAACGCTGCGCTCGATCGCTCGAAGGTCCCTCACGCCGCGGTGCGCGAGGTGTACATGGGCAACGTGCTGACCGCGGGCGAGGGTCAAGCGCCTGCGCGCCAGGCGGCGATCTACGCGGGGATTCCCAACACCGTTCCGTGCACGACCGTGGGCAAGGTCTGCGGGTCGGGGCTCATGTCGCTCATGCTCGGCACCAAGAGCATTTTGCTCGGCGACGCCGAGGTCGTGGTCACGGGCGGCATGGAGAACATGTCGCAGGTTCCGTACTACCTCCCGAGCGCACGCAACGGCGCGCGCATGGGCCACGCGCAGATGGTCGACGGGATGATCCACGACGGACTGTGGGACCCGTACAACAACTTCCACATGGGAAGCGCCGGCGAGATCTGCGCGAAGGAGTGCTCGATCTCGCGCGACGCGCAGGACGCGTTCGCCAAGGAGAGCTACCGCCGCGCGCTCGCGGCGCAGGCGGAGGGCGTGTTTGCGAGGGAGATCGTTCCGGTTGTGATCGAGGGCAAGAAGGGCTCGGTCACCGTGAGCGAGGACGAAGAGCCCAAGCGAGGCAACCCCGACAAGATGTCGGCGCTGCGTCCGGCGTTCGCGAAGGACGGGACGATCACCGCGGCCAACGCGAGCAAGATCAACGACGGCGCCGCCGCGCTCGTGCTCGCCTCGGGCGACGCGGTCAAGCGCATGGGCCTCACGCCGCTCGCGAGGATCGTGGGCTACGGAAGCGCTGCGCAGGCGCCGGAGTGGTTCACCACGGCGCCCGCGAAGGCGATCGACACGACGCTGCTTCGCCTCGGACTCAAGGTCGACGACATCGACCTGTTCGAAGTGAACGAGGCGTTCTCCGTGGTCTCGCTCGCCGTCGCGCAGAAGTCGGGCTTGGACCTCGCGAAGACCAACGTGTACGGCGGAGCGGTCGCGCTCGGACACCCCATCGGCGCTTCGGGCGCGCGCATCATGGTGACCCTGCTCAACGCGCTGCAGACGCAGAACAAGAAGCGCGGCCTCGCGACGCTCTGCATCGGCGGCGGCGAAGCGGTGGCCGTGGTCGTCGAGCGCGTTTGATCGCGAGCACACACACAATCAAGTGAAGAGAGACATTCGATGACGATCAACATGATTGGCGTGCTCGGCGCAGGACAGATGGGCTCGGGCATCGCGCAGGTCGCGGCGCAGTCGGGCTACGCGGTGAAGCTCGCGGACGCCACGGTCGAGCTCGCGACCAAGGCCAAGGGCAAGCTCGAGGCGATGCTCGGAAAGCTCGTCGAGAAGGGCAAGCTCAGCGCTGCGGACAAGGACGCCGCGGTCGCTCGGATTACGCCGGTCGGCAGCATCGAGGACCTCTCGGACTGCGACCTCATCGTCGAAGCGGTGACCGAGAAGGTGGAGTTGAAGCTCGAGCTGTTTCGCAAGCTCGACGCCGCTGCGAAGCCGGGAGCGATCCTGGCGAGCAACACGAGCTCGATCTCGATCACGAAGATCGCCGCGGTGACGAAGCGCCCCGAGAGCGTGATCGGGATGCACTTCATGAACCCCGTTCCGCTCATGAAGCTGGTCGAGGTGATTCGCGCGTTGCAGACGAGCGACGCGACGTACGCGGCGACGATCGAGCTCTCGGCGAAGATGAACAAGACCGTCGTGACCGCGAAGGACGCGCCGGGCTTCATCGTGAACCGCATCTTGATTCCGCTGCTCAACGAGGCGTGCTTCGCGCTGCAAGAGGGCATCGGGACGCCGAAGGACATCGACGAGGGCGTGAAGCTCGGGCTGAACCACCCGATGGGACCGCTCGAGTTGGCGGACTTGATCGGGCTCGACACGGTGCTCGCGATCGCCGAGGTGCTTCACCGCGATCTGGGCGACGACAAGTACCGCGCGGCCAACGTTCTTCGAAAGCACGTCGAAGCAGGCTGGCTCGGTCGCAAGACGGGCCGCGGCTTCTACCGCTACGAGAACGGGCAGAAGGTCGGCTGAAGCGCGCCGCAAGGGGTTGAAAACGGGGGAGCGCGAACGCACAGAGCGCGTCGGTGTCGGCGAGCGAAGAGCGGTCTGCTTCTCTATTCGCAGACTGAATCTCGTTCAGCGCACCGGCTCGCCCCACGCGTTGGCCGGCGTCGGCAGCGGCTCGTTGGGACGCAGCGTCGTCTCCCACAGCGCCCAGCCGCTCAGCGCGACGGCGCCGACGACCGCGACGCCGATCGACGGGCCGAGCCACACCCACGGATTCAAGCGCGTGCGCACGAGCGTGGCGTCGACGCGGACGAGGCCCGTTCCGCCGACGCGCACTTCGCGACGAAAGGGCGCGTGATCGACCGCCGTGATCTCCACTCGATGGCTGCCTGCTCGAACGGGCCGATCAACGAGACCCGTCCCGACGAACTGCCCGTCGATGAAGATGCGCGCGGCGCTCACAGAAGGCTCGATGCGCAGGTGCGCGGCGTCGTCCACGAGGGCGAGCTCGACGCGAACCGTCTGTGATTCTCCGGGCGCGAGCGTGATCTCTCGGCGCGACGAGCGGTAGCCGTCGAGCGAGAGCTCGATGACTCGCAAGCCGGGATCGAGCAGGGCGACGCCGCGCTCGCGGACGGCTTCACGGCCGTCCACGGACACGCGCGCGTCGCTGGGGGAGACGTCGACGGTGACTCGCGCGAGCGCCGCGCGAAGCAGCGCGACCTCGTTGCGCGCGGCGGCGACGCGATCGGGCGAGGCGTTTCCTGGCGTCGCGATGAAGCGTTCGAGCGCAGAAATCGCGTCGCGCACTCGACCGAGCCCGCGATACGCAAACGCGAGGTTGAAGAGCACAGCCGGCACGGGCGCGAGCTGAAAAGAACGCTCGAACGCCGCCGCTGCGTCCGCGAAGCGAGACTCATCGAGCGCTCGAACGCCGTCGTTGAACGCGTCGCGCGCTGGGTTGGGCGCGACCGTCGGCACGACAGCGGCGCTCGACGTGGGCGTCGTCGCAGGACGATTCGTGGATTGCGCGAGCGCAAACGAGCTCGAGAGCACCAGCGCGGCAGCGCACGGGACGGTCAGCGCGAGACGAAGCGGGGGAGTTGCGCGAGGGGACATCAGGGCGACCGATCGGTGAGGACAGGTTGGGGGATCGCGGAGAGCGCGTTGGCGGCAGAGCGCGTTCCGTTGCCGAGTTGACCCGCGAAGTTGGCGCCGAGGCAGTGGACGGAAGTGTCATCGAGCAGCGCGCACACGTGAGCTCCGCCAGAGACAATCGAGAGCACCGGACGAGCGAACGCGAGGTCGATCGCTCCGAGCAAGCGCACGCCGCTCGCGACGCCGCACTGGCCGAACTCGTTCGAGCCCCAACACATCGCGCGACCGTCTGTCGTGATCGCGACGGTGGTGTTCGAGCTCGTCGAGATCGAACGTACCGAGATCGGACCGCGCAGCGAAGTGACGGGAAACGCGCCGCTAAACTGCACGGACCGCGCGCTGCCAATGCTGCCCGCGGCGCCCCAGCAGAGCGCCGCGCCGGACCTCAGCACCGCGCAAGAGATGTGATCGGCGCAGTGCACCGAGCGCGCGTTGTGCAGGAAATCCACGAGCGGATCCATCGAACCGCCGTCGGAGACGCCGGCGTCCTGCGCGCTGCCGACGCTGGAGTAGCGACCGGGGTCCGTCACTCGATGCGTTTCGTCGCGGGTCGAGCTCTCGTCGCGCGCGTTGCTTCCCCAGCAGTACACGACGCCCGCTTCGGTGACGGCGCACGCGTGAGTGGCGCCAGCGGAGACGCTCACGAAGCGTTCACCGGGCGCGAGCTCCACCTCGATGGGAGCGGAGTTCGAGGCGCCGACGCTGGTCGGGCCGAGCTGTCGATACTCGTTGCTTCCCCAGCAAAATACGCGGCCATTTGCATGGATGCCGCACGAGAAATCGACGCCGCTCGAAACAGACACCCACGCGTCCGCGCCGACGCGAACCGGCGCGAGCTCGAACAGCGAACGCGTCGGGCTCACCTGCGTCGACGAGTTGCAGCCGAAGCACCAGAGCGCTCGATCGTCGCTCTGCGCACAAGAGTGGCATCGACCGAGGGCGACGTCCGTCGGGAGCAGGCCGAGGTTCATCGGAACAGGCAAGGCAGAGTCTTCGACCCGACGATTTCCGAGCTGACCGAGCGAGCCTTCGCCCCAGCAGTGCCAGCGACCGTCGCGCAGGCGCGCGCATGTTCGTTCGTGGCCCGCCCTCAGCTCGACCACGCCCGTGAGGGGGCGCAACGCCGACGAGGCGTCGACGCTCGATACGTCGGGAGGGACGTACGGGCCGGGCTCGACCGACGGCGTCGAGACGCATCGCGCGACGGTGTCCGCGACGCACGTCTGCGCAGGTGAGCACGTGCGCCCGACGCTCGTTTCTCCGCACAACGCCGCGAGAAACACGGGGACACGGAGCGTTTGTCCCGCGCGAAATCGCGCGCGCACTCGAGTGACGGTGAAGAGCTCTTCGCTGCCAGCGTTGGCGCCGTCGGTCATCGCGAGCAGTGAGAACTCCGCCTCGCGGCCGTCGCTCGCGCCCTCTGGCGCGACCACGAGCGACGCGGGAAACGTGTGCAGCACGCCTCGCGTTCCGTCCTCGCGCAGCACGTACGATCGCTCTCGAGCAGCGCTCTCTCCGCTGTCGGTCCAGCGCACGGCGAGCTGCAACCGGCGCAAGACAACGGGGTCGATGTCGCTCGTGAGATCGAGCACGATCACCGTGTTCGGGCGCGCAGAACACGAGAGCAGCGCGCCAACGACGAGGCAGCACAGCGAGCGATTCACTGCAGCACCGCCGCGCCATAGCGACTGCCCGCGGCGCTCGTGTCCGGGGATGCCGCGAACGCCTCGGACACGAGGCTCATGCGAAACACGGTGGCGTCGTTGGGTCCGCCGACGAGCACCGCCGGAGCGAGCGCCGTCGACGTCTCGCTCAAGCCTGCGCTGACGGCTGTAGGGCTGTCGATCGAGAGCGGATACTGCGCGATCGAGACGCCGCGCACGGTGACGAACTGCCTCGTCGCCGTCACGATCACGTCGTCTCGGTGATCAGCGTTGATGTCGCGAACGACCGCCACCGCCGTCGCAAAGCCCGGAATTTCACTGACAGGTTGACGATCAACCCGCTCGTTTCTTCGGTCCATCGCGAAGCTCACGACCGTCACGTACGACAGTCGTCCCGCGCCGATCTGCGCTGCAGGATCGCCCACGACGAGATCCGATCGACCGTCGCCGTTGAAATCGCCGCCGCACGCCATGGACCGCCCAAACGAAGAGCTCGTGAGCATCGGCGATGGATCGACGCGAATCATCACCGGCGCGGCGCCGCGCGGACCGCCGAAGCGCACGACCACGAACGAGCGCGTCGCGTCAGAAGAGGCTGCGTAGTCCGCGAAGCCGTCACCGTCGAAGTCGCACCCAGAGACGAGCCGCGCCCCGAGCGACGAAGCGCCCTCGAACGTCTCGCTCGACAGCGGGGCGAGCGTCGCTCCGCCGTATTGAATGCGCGTTTCTCCTTGTCCCGCGCGCGCGCCTGGAGCGGAGATCACGAGGTCGGCGAACCCGTCGCCGTCGATGTCTCCGCCGCCCGCGATGGCTGCGCCGAAGCGATCGCCCGCGGCTCCGGTGAGCACCGTGGCGGGCGTGGTGCGAAGGGTCGCTCCGTCGGACTCGAAGATCGAGACCGTTGATTCGCGAGACGGATCTGCGTCGGTCGCGACCGCGAGCGCGATGTGACCGTCGCCGCGAAGATCGCCCGCGTTCGCCAAGGCCGATCCAAACCCTCGCGCGCCCATCGGGGGCTGGGGAGTGAGGCGAACGCGAAACGAGGTCGCCACGGTCACGGCACCGCCCGGCGACGCCGCGGGAGCGCCGATCGCAAAGTCCGAATCTCCATCGCGAGCATCGATCCAGAGCGTCGTGCCGAGCGCGGTCGCGTCTTCGTCCGTGGGCCGCTCGAGCGCGCGAACAGCGAAGACTCGATCGGGAGAAAGACGCATTCCCGATGCGGTTTCAACGTGCCAGTTGTACAGCCCCGCCGTCAGCGACGGGACGAGCGCGACGCCGCTCAAGTTGTTCACGCGCGTCGCGGTCGCTGGGCTCGCGCACGTGTAGCCCGGACACACGACCACGACCGCGCCCGTCGGAGAAACCGCTCGATCCCAGCGAATTCGCAGGCGTCCCGACGATACCCGCGCTCCGTGCCACGGCCACCACGTCGGTCGTTCGGTCGAGACAACGGTCGCGTCGCTGCCGTCGTTGCCGGCATCGGGCGTCGTGGCGTCGGTGGCGATCGCGCCGTCCATCAACGACGCGTCGCTCGTCGGGGGGCGCGCGTCCGCGCCGCCGTTCGGGTCGTACAACGGTAGCGACTCGACGGTGTCGATTGGGACGCACCGCGGAGTCTCGGCGATCACCACGCAGCTCTCACGTGACGTGCAGAACGCGCTGGTGCCCGTTGTTCCGCACGCCTCGGTGAAGAACACGTCGTGCACGCGCGTGCCGCTCGCGGGAAGCGCGAACTGCGAGCGAGCGATCACGAACGGCGCGGGCTCGTCGAGCAACCGCAGCCGCGCGTCGACGCGCACGACGCGCCCAGCGCGATACGGCAGCGGCGACACCACCAACGTCCCCGGAAAGATCGAGCCTGCATCGATCGTCTGCGAGATCGATCTGCGTCCGATCTCTTCGCTCGTGTCCGCCCACGAGAACACCACGTCGACTCGATCGATCTGCGAGCGAACGATGTCCGTGTCGAAGCGAACCACCACCGAGTTGGTCGGACGCGGCTCGCACGCCAAACACACCACGCTCGTCACTGCGAAAGCGGCGACGCGAAAGCTCATCGTCGGCGAGAATACCAACGCTTCCAGAAAGTCCACACTCGAAGCAGCCGATTCCGTCTTCGCGCTCGATCGTCGCTCTGCGAGGTGCCATACGGGTACGAACGGATCCGATGAAACCTCGCGCATCCAAGGCCGCCGCGCTGCCCTCGGCGAGCGTCTCGATCACCGCCGAGACGTTTCGCATCAGCGCAGACACGCAGGCGCTCGCGCTCAGTCCCGACGAACGAACGCTCGCGACGTGGGACGGCGTCAGCGTGAGGCTCACCGACGCACGTTCGGGACAGCTCGTGCGACGCGCCTCGGTCGACGGGTTCGGCGCGCGTTCGAACACGGACATCGTCGCGTTCAGCGGTGACGGAGCGCTGCTGTTCGTCAGCGCAGAGCAGCTCGGCGACGAGCCGCGCGCGCGTGTCATGGTCCTCGACGCAACGACGCTGGAGGTGTTGCGGTCGATCGAACCCGAGTTCGCGGTGACGGCGCTCGTCGCGCAACCGGGAGCGTCGTCGATGGTGATCGTCGTCGGTGAGCGGGTCGCGAAGTTCGACGCGCAAACGGGCCGCATCGTCGCTGAGTTCGCGACGAACGGCGCTCCATCGCCGGCGCAGCGCGCGATCATCGCGCCGAACGGCCGTTGGCTCGCGACGAAGTCCGACAGCGCGGTCTCGCTGTGGGACCTGGCCACGCACGAGCGAACGAAGCGCTATCCGCTCGAGACATGGAGCGCAGCCATTGCGTTTTCGTCGGACAGCGAGCGGCTCTTCCTTTGCGCGCAGTCGCGGCTGGTGACGATCCCGGTCACGAGCGAGGCGCCGCCGACCGAGCGAACGCTCGCGGCGGACGTCGTGCAATCGAGCTTCGGTCCGACCGCGCTCTTTGCGCTCGACGACGACGAGATGCTGCTTTGCCTCGGGCGCGATCTTCGGGTGTTCGACGCGCAGACGTTGAAGCTGCGGCGAAGCGCGATCGATCGATGCACCGACGGAGGGCGCGTGCTCGCACGAAGCGCGAGAGCGCTCTTCGGCAACAACGGCGCGGGAGCGATCGAGCGCGTCGATCTCGAGTGGCTCGACGTGAGCCGCCCGTCGATCGCGAGCCCCGCGCGCGCGATCGCGTGGTCGAACGAGGGAACGATCGTGCTCGCGCACGACGAGGCGCTCTGGAAGGCGCGGCTCGCCACAGAGACGATCGAGCCCGTGTGGGCGTTCGACGCTGAGCAGCAGCACATCGGACTCAGCGCTGACGGCTCGCACGCTGCCGTCGCGCGGCCGTACTCAGGTGGGCCGATGTTGGTGATCGAGACCGGGACGCGAAGCGTGACGCGGACGTTGCCCGCGCTCGACGCCTCCATCGTGGCCGTGCGCAATGACGGCAGCGTGGTGGCGGCGCTGCAGGGGACGCGATTGCTGCTCGTGCGCGAGGGGGTCGAGCCGAGGCGCGTGACGATTCGCTCGAGCAAGATCTCGCGCGGGGCGTTCGTCGACGAGCGGACGTTGTGCTGTATTTCGAGCGGCGGAGTGAGCTTCGCGGACGCCGTCACCGGCGCCGAAACGCGGTTCGTGAAGGTCACCGGGTGCGCGGCGATGGCGACCAACGGGCGAGGGCTGGTGACCGTGGCGACCGCGGCGAGCTTGCGCGTGTTCGACTCGAGCGGCGCTGAGCTGCGGGCGTTCAACGCGAAGGGGGCGCGGTTCACGAGCGCGGCGATGAGCGTCGATGGGGCGGTGATCGTGGGAGCGACCGAGGGAGGCAAGGTCTTGATCGCCCGTGCAGACAGCGGCGAAGCGGCGTTGCGAGCCGTGTGTTCGCGGCCCATTCTGGCGGTGGGGTTGTCGCCGGACGCGTCGCGGATCGCGGTGGCGACGCACGAGCCCGAGCTCGCGGTGTACGAGGTCGCGAGCCTGCTTCGTTGAGGGAGAAATCAACGCGAACGTGCGCGCCGAAGCCGTTGCGCTTGGGTGTGCTTTCGCGGCCGTGATACCACCGGCGCGCCATGAGTGACGTCGTATTGGTCTCTGTCGACGGGCCGATCGCCCGCCTCACCATCAACCGCCCCGAGAAGCTCAACGCGCTGAACAGTCAGGTCGTCAACGCGATGTCCAAGGCGCTCGCGCAGCTCGACGAGAACCCCGACGTTCGCGTCGCGATCCTCGCGGGATCAGGCGATAAGGCCTTCGCCGCCGGCGCGGACATCGCCGAGATGGCCGACTACGGAACGGAGCAAGCCCGGCAATTCGCGCGCAACGGGCACATGCTCGGCGAGCGCATCGAGCACGCGCGCTTCCCCGTGATCGCGCGGGTGCAGGGCTTCGCGCTCGGCGGAGGGTGCGAGCTCGCGATGGCGTGCGACTTGATTTACGCCGGTGAAAAAGCGCGCTTCGGGCAGCCCGAAGTCGCGCTCGGAGTGATCCCGGGCTTCGGCGGTACGCAGCGCCTCGCGCGCCGCGTGGGCGTGGGAAAGTGCCGCGAGCTGGTGTTTCGCGGGCACATCATCGACGCCGCGGAGGCTGAGCGCATTCGGCTGGTGGACGGAGTGTTCTCGCAAGCCGAGCTCGTCGCGAAGGTCGACGAGATCGCGCTGCAGATCGCGGCGCACGCGCCGATCGCGGTGTCGCAGGCCAAGCGCGTGATGCGCGCGGGGCACGACGTTCCGCTGCCGGTGGCGAACGAGCTCGAGGTGCAGGCGTTCGGTCTGTGCTTCGGAACAGAAGACCAGAAGACCGGCATGCGCACGTTCGTCCAGGATCCGAAGGCGCCGCGCAAGTTCACGGGCAAGTGAGACAGAGAGGTCAGTGATGGAGTTCTCGCCGACAGAAGAGCAGTTGATGGTGCAGAAGAGCGCGCGCGATTTCGCGCAGCGCGAAGTGGCGCCGCGAGCGAAGGAGCTCGACAAGAAGGGCATCTGGCCGACGGACCTCGTGCAGCGGATGGCCGAGCTCGGGTTTCTCGGCATGGCGATCCCGACCGAGTACGACGGCGGCGGACTCGACGCCGTCTCGTACGCGCTCGCCCTCGAAGAGATCAGCGCGGCGTGCGCGAGCACGGGCGTGATCATGTCCGTGAACAACTCGCTCTACTGCGATCCGGTCTACAAGTTCGGGACGCCCGCGCAGAAGCAGGAGTTTCTCAACCCGTATGCGAGCGGACAGAAGCTCGGGTGCTTCGGTCTCACCGAGCCGATGTCGGGCTCGGACGCCGCGACGATGGCCACCTTCGCAGAGAAGGACGGCGACTACTACGTGATCAACGGGTCGAAGAACTGGATCACCAACGGTCCGTTCGCCGACACGATCGTTCTGTTCGCGATGACGACGAAGGGGATCGGGCACAAGGGCGCGACGGCGATCCTCGTTCCGCTCGATCAGCAGGGAGTCACGCGCAACCACCACGACGACAAGCTCGGCATCCGCGGCGCGCACTCGTGCACGATCTTCTTCGAGAACGTGCGCGTCCCGGTGGCCAACTGCCTGGGCGGTGAGGGCAACGGCTTCAAGGTCGCGATGGCGACGCTCGACGGCGGCCGCATCGGCATCGCCTCGCAGGCGCTCGGCATCGCGCGCGCCGCGTACGAGAAGGCCGTGGCGTACAGCAAAGAGCGAAAGAGCTTCGGCGTCCCGATCGCGCAGCACCAGGCGATCCAGTTCAAGCTCGCGGACATGGCCACGGAGATCGACGCGGCTCGTCTGTTGATCTGGCGCGCGGCGTACTTGAAGGACAAGGGCGTGCGGCACTCGTCCGAGAGCGCGATGGCCAAGCTCTACGCGAGCGAGATGGCGACGCGGGTCACGCACCAGGCGATCCAAGTGTTCGGCGGGTATGGCTACAGCACCGAGTTCGACCTCGAGCGGCACTACCGCGACGCGCGCATCACGGAGATCTACGAGGGCACCAGCGAGATTCAGCGCATCGTCATTGCGGCGAACGCGCTCAAGGGCTGAGCCGTCGGAGAAAAAATTCGAGGGGGCAAAAAAGACTTTGACAGGGGCGGGGTGAGCGCATACAAACCGCCCCACGCAGCGATCAAACGCAGCGAGTGCGGTGGTAGTTAAGTCGGTTATAACGCCGGCCTGTCACGCCGGAGGCCGCGGGTTCGAGTCCCGTCCACCGCGCACAAAAGCAGCAGCTTCGAGGTGACAATCGACTGCTGAGCTTCGCAAGACGAAGCACTCAGAGCCGCAGTGATCCCAAAAGGTCACTGCGGTTTCTGCATTTGCGATTCGCGAACGAGCGCAGCGGGACGGGCTCATCGACGAGCGCGATGCGGGCTGGCGAGGGGCCGAGGCGCTCTGTGGGTTCGAGCAGCGATTCGGCTGGCAACCGGCTCGTTAGAGCGCATCCCTGATCCTCTGACTCCCGCGACGTCACGCTCGATGCAGGAGGCATCGAGCCGTGCCGCGCCAGAGGATCAGGGATGCGATGTAGGGGGCGCGATTGCAGTCCGTGCATCGCCGCGACGCGAGGTGCGGTAGAGTCGCGCGCAGAGACGAAGAGCGATGAAGGCACGGCGATTTGCAGCGGTTCTGTCGGGGTTGTGCGTCGCCGCTGCGGTGGTGGCTGGGGCTGGAGAGGCGAGGGCGGAGGTTCCGTTCGCGCGACGGTTTCGGTTTCACTTGGACGCGGGCGCCGGGACGATGTTCGGAGCGTTTCAGCGGCAGGTGCTCGGCTACGACCGAGTGAACGTCGCGGGCTCGCTGCGCGTCTCGCTGGAGTTCAGCTCGTTCGCCGCGGTGCAAATCGGCGCAGGGACGGGGTTCTTCTTCGCGGGAAACGTTCCGGGCACCACGACCCCGTACGAGCCCGGTCGATTGACCACCGTGGGCGGAGGCTTTCGCTTCATGCCCAACATCTGGCGCGCGCTGAGCTTGTCGCTCGACGCCAACGCCAACGCGGGCTTGATGCCCAACGGCAACGCGATGATGACTCGGTTCGCGTTCGACGTGGGTCTGGCGGTGCACTACGAGATCGCGAGCTTCTTCACGATCGGACCGACGGCGAGGTACTGGCACGTGCTGCAGGATCCCGCGTCGAGGCCGAGGCCCGACGCGCAGTTCTGGACGGCGGGGTTGGAGTTCGTGTTTCGCGTTCCGTACACGCCGCCGCAGCGAACGGAAGAAGAGCAGCGCGGGATCGATCGCGGCGCAGGCGTCAGCAACGACAACGCTGATCAAGACCGTGACGGCGTGCTCGACTCGCTCGACGTGTGCCCGGACCAACCCGCGAACGGAAACAGCGATCGCCGCCGCTTGGGATGCCCGGCCTTCGACACCGACAGCGACGGCGTGCCCGACAACGTGGATGCGTGCCGAGAAGTCCCGCAAGGGCCAGACCCGAGCCCCACGCGTCCAGGCTGCCCCGATGGCGACAACGATCACGACGGCGTCGGCAACTCTCGCGATCGTTGCATCGAAGAGTTTCAAGGCTTCTTCGCCAATCGCGACACGCCCGGCTGCCCGCTGCCCGATCGCGACCACGACGGAATCCCCGACAGCATGGACGCCTGCGCCAACACCGCGGGCTCGCCGAACACCAACCCCGATCGCGCGGGCTGCGCGGGCCCGGTGCGCCTCGAGCGCGAGGCGATTCGCACGACCGAGGCCATTCAGTTCGACCCGGACTCGGCCACGCTCAACGCTCGCAGCGAGCGCGTGGTGTCAGCGCTCGCCGAAGCGATCGCCGCTGTCACTGCGATTCGCCGCGTGGTGATCGTGGTGCCCGAGCGACTGCCGGGCGATCGCGACGGAGGCGAGTCGCTCGCCGAGAACCGTGGCCGCGACCTGGTGCGAAGGCTCACGCAAGAGGGCGTCGACGCCGCGCGATTGGGCGTGCGCCCCGAGCCCGTGGCGGCTCCCGAGCGAGGCCGCCGTGCGCCGCAAGCGCAGATCTATCTGCAGATCACGCAAGTGGTCTCGCCGCCCGTGCGCTGAGCGGACGCCCATCGGCGAGTGCTCGGATTGCGAGAGGGCGATCGGGGGGGTTCGAGCTCTTGGTGGTGTGGGACGGTGGCAACAAGTGCCACCGCAAGGCGTCGCTCGAAGACTCGCGACGAGTGAAGTGCATCGACCTCCGCTTGCATGATGGCAAGGCCAACGAACGTCACGAAATCGTGCTTCGCGACACGTCTGCCACAGATTGCTGCGACGTACCCTCCTCGATTGCATTCATCGCGAGGCTTCGAGCGACGCCTTGCGGTGGCAACGAGCGCCACCGTCCCAGACCACCGAGCTCTTGAAGGTGCATTGGTCGCGCGCGTGGAGGGCCGTGCCGGATGACGCCGACGCACGCGAGGACGAGCTCGATCCGCGCACCGGCGCTCGCGTCCTATGTGACATATTCTGTCCCAGTTTACCGTTGCTTCTTTGGCTTGCTATTTCTGCGGTGAAACCGCGTTTCTATGCGTGACATACTATGTCCTCGTTGAATTGACCGCCTCGTGTTCCGAACGCACTATCGGGTTCGTCGGCAGCAACCGAGTCACCGGTTGCGCGACGGATGAATGCGAGGCCGCCATGAAGCTCTTCACGCTCTGGGACAACACTCCTGCCAACGACAACGCCGCGCCTTCGCGCAAGGGCGCCGTCGCTCGTGCGGACGTCACGGTGGGTCAGGACTCGATGGCGGTGCTCGTGCTCGCGTTTCGCGCGGCGGCGAACGACGGGCTGCCCGCGGTGGTGTGCAAGCGCCCGGTGCAGTCGTGAGCGCCGCCAAGAGCAGCACGGATCACGGAAAGCGCGACGCGATGACGACGGAGGCAACCATGAGCTCGACCAGCGAAATCACTGTGGCAGATGCGATCGAGAGCGGCGCGGACATGATCCGCGTGCTGCGCGACGAGCTCGCCGCCAACGACACGGTGGTCGAGACGACGTGGGCTCCGGGCGCGCTTCGCGGGGACGGCGCTGCGCTCGATGTCTCGGACATCAACACGGCCATCGCGCTCGCCATCGCGACGATCCCCGCGCCGGTCAACGACGACGGCTACGTCGCTGAGCTCGAGCTCGCGCGCGGCCAGCTCGACGCGCTCGACATCGAGGCGATGCTGCGCGCGGACGACGAGTTTGCCGTGCGTTGCGACGAGCACCGCGACGCGTGGCTCGCGCGCGTCGAGAACGAAGACGACACCTGCGACGAGTGATCGCAGGCCGCAAAGAGACAACGACTCGCAACCAGAGAGTGGAGAGCAACCCATGACCGTCAAGGCGATCAAGAAGGTCGAGCCCGTCGAGGCTCCAGTGAAGGACATCAACGATTTCGATCCGAAGACGACCGCGCGCGTGGTCGAGTCGATGGTGCTTCGCGGAGACATCTCCGCGCTCTCGCCGGAGGAGCGCGCGAAGTTCTACCTGCAAATGTGCGAGGCGTTGGGCCTGACCGCGGCGACGCAGCCCTTCGCGATCCTGCGCTTGAACGGCAAAGAGATCTTGTACCCCACGCGCGGCGCGACCGATCAGCTCGCGGCGATTCACCGTCTCAACCGCGAGATCGTCGATGGTCCGCGGGTGATCGACGTGGCGGGGACCAAGATGATCTACGCGGTCTGCCGCGCGACGCACCCCAACGGACGCGTCGAGACTGCGGTGGCGACGGTTCCGGTCAACGACCCGCTGAACGGGTTGATGAAGGCTGAGACCAAGGCCAAGCGACGCGCGACGCTCTCGATCCTCGGCTTGGGCATGCTGGATGAGACCGAGATCGAGACGATCCCAGCGCACGTGAGCCGCTCGCATGTCGATGTCCCGCAGCTCGGCGGCGGCGACAGCGCGGCCAACGACAACGCGCCGACGGCAGCGGAGCTTCCTCCGGCGCCGCCCGCGGAGCTGCCCTCGGCGCTGCAAGCGTTTCAAGTGGACCTCGAGCAGATCGAGCTTCCCGCCGAGGCCGTGAGCGTGTGGATCAAGCACCGCGCCGAGATCGCTGAGCTCAGCGCCGAGCACAAAGAAGCCGCGTGGAAGGCGCTGTGCGCGCGCACCGAAGTGGTCGGAAAGCTCAAGAACGCCAAGGTCTGGCTCAAGCGCGCGATCGCCGAAGAAGACGCGCGACGCACGGCCAGCGCAGCGGCCGAGGGCGAGAGCGGCAAAGAGAGCTGAGCGCAGCGGATTGCGCGGGGCGCGCGTGCGTCGCATCGACGATGCTCTCGTGCGGGGGGAGCGGGGTGCTACAGTGACGCTCGTCCGTTGCGATGAGCGTCGAGAGTGATCCCGTCCAAGTGCCGCCTGAAGCCGAGAGCCACGCAGAGCTCTTTCGCGGCTTCGTCGCGCTGGTGATGAGTCGCGGATCGCGCAAAGCCGCGTGGGACTTGCTCAAGGGCGCAGGGCTCGTCGAGCTCTCGCTCAAGAGCTTCTACGCGCAGGCGCGCAAGGACGGGCTCGACGCGGTGGTGAGCTCGCTGTTCGTGCTCGACAAGCTCGAGGCGATCCGAGAGCTCGTGGCCAATCCGCCGCCGCTTCCGCCGAGGCGCGTCGCGGTGAGCACGCTCGCCAACCAGTACTACTGCGAGATGCAAGTGCACCTCGGGACGCTGCACGACGTGCGCGTCACGAGCGCCGAGCTCGCCGCGGGAAACGAAGGTCACGCCAGGCTCGAGGCCGAAGCCGAGCCGATCAGCGAAGAAGAGGTCACGCGACGCATCGAGGTCGGAGAGAAGATGGGCCTGGTCGAGCTCGGGCTCGCGGGCGAGGTGGAAGGCGTTCCGCTCATCGGTCGCGCGGATCGAGTGCAGCTCGAGGGCGCGAAGGCGCGCCTGCTATTGGAGTGGAAATTCTCAGGCCGTCGCGACCTCTACCCCACGCACGTCGTGCAAGTCGAAGCGTACGGAAAGCTCCTTCGCGCCAGCGGCTTCGAGACGAGCGAGCTCGTTCACGCCGTAGCGGTGATCCCTCGCGGCGGTCCGCGCCCAGAGAACATGGCCGAGCTCATGGCCAAGCGCGCCGCGGACCTCGCGGCGGCCGCTCCGTGGGCAGAGCGCAGGGTGCCCACCAACAGCGCCATGCCCGACCCGCTCGCGGGGCTCGGGGTCCGACGGCTCGATGCATCGGCGTTCACGTTGTTTGTGTTTCCGCACCACGAGCTGGCTGCCGAGCGCGACGTCTCGTGGGCGCTCGGCTACTGGAAGGGCGCGCGCACGCCGAGTCGAACGACCTCTCCCTCTCGCTGCCGCGCGTGCCCGTACAACGCCGCGGGGCTGTGCGAGGTCGCGCTGAGCGCGCCGGACGGCCGCTACAAGTCCCGCGAAATGACCACGCGCGAGGGGCACAAGGTGCATCTGCTCGTGGCCACGCCGTCGATGGGCGCGCGGCGCTGAGCGATCAACGCGACTGCGCGCGCTCGCACAGCGAGACGACGCAGTCGGCGATCCACCGAGCGAGCGTCGGAGGGTCGAGCGGGCCGGCGCTGAACACGGTCACGGGCTTTTGATTCTGTGGGCCTTCAATCGAGACGACGCGATCATCCGCGACGCGCACGGCGAGCACGTCCTCGGGGTCGAGCTGCGTGCTCTTCGACGGACGCCCGCGAAACAACCGCGCGATCACCAGCGTCTCGCCCTCGAGCGAAATGGACAGCTCGCCCCAGAGCTGCCGCGCGAACAGCCACAAGCTCGCGATCCACCCCAGGTCGAACAACCACGGCAGCACCCGAAACGACCGCGGAAACCTCGGCGCTCTCGCCACCCCCGCGTGCGCGATCAACGCCAGCGCGAAGAGCGCCACGGCGAAGAACAGCACGAACCACGCGACCTCGTCGCGGACGATCCACCCGCGTTCGGTCGCGCGAATGCGGTCGCTCGGCGCGCGCGCGGTGAGCGCGTCGATCGACTCTTGCACGAGCGAGGGGTCGAGCCTCGCGCGCACGCCTCGGCGCACCGCGCGGTCCATCGCGGCTCAGGTGCGGACGAGCTTGCGGTACTTGATGCGCTTGGGCTGCACCGCGTCCTCGCCGAGCCGCTTGATCTTGTCTGCGATGTAGTCCTGGTAGTTTCCCTCGAACCACACCACGCGCGAGTCGCCTTCGAACGCGAGGATGTGCGTCGCGATGCGGTCCAAGAACCAGCGATCGTGCGAGATGATCACCGCGCACCCCGCGAAATCGAGCAGCGCGTCTTCGAGGGCGCGCAGCGTGTCGACGTCCAGGTCGTTGGTGGGCTCGTCGAGCAAGAGCACGTTGCCGCCGGACTTGAGCAGCTTCGCGAGGTGCACGCGGTTGCGCTCGCCGCCGGACAGATCGCCGACGCGCTTCTGCTGATCGCTGCCCTTGAACGCGAAGCCGCTGACGTACGCGCGCGAGTTGACCTCTTTTTTGCCGAGCTGAATGAGGTCTTTGCCGTCCGAGATCTCTTGCCAGACGGTCTTGTTGGGATCGAGCGCGTCGCGGCTCTGATCGACGTAGCTGAGCTTCACGGTCTCGCCGACGGTGAGCTTGCCGCCGTCGGGCTTGTCCATGCCCATGATCATGCGAAAGAGCGTGGTCTTGCCGGCGCCGTTCGGGCCGATGATTCCCACGATTCCGCCGCGCGGGAGGTTGAACGTGAGGTTCTCGTAGAGCAGTCGATCGCCGAAGCCTTTGCTCACTTTGTCGGCGACGATCACGACGTCGCCGAGCCTCGGTCCGGGCGGGATCTGAATGTCCGCGACGACCGTCTTCTCTGCCTCTTTTTGCTGCAGCAGCGCCTCGTACGACTGCAGGCGCGCCTTGCTCTTCGCTTGTCGCGCGCGCGGCGAAGAGCGCACCCACTCGAGCTCGTGATCGAGCACCTTCTGCCGCGCGGTGGCCTGCTTCTCTTCGATCTCGAGGCGCTTTCGTTTGGCGTCGAGCCACTGCGAGTAATTGCCCTTGAAGGGGCGGCCCTCACCGCGATCGAGCTCGAGGATCCACCCGGCGACGTTGTCCAAGAAGTATCGGTCGTGCGTCACCGAGACGATGCAGCCCGGGTACTCTTTCAAGTGCTGCTCGAGCCACTGAACGCTCTCTGCGTCCAAGTGGTTGGTGGGCTCGTCGAGCAGGAGCATGTCGGGCTTCTCGAGGAGGATTCGACAGAGCGCCACGCGACGCCGCTCACCGCCCGAGAGCGTCTTGACGTCCGCGTCGCCGGGCGGGAGCCGCAGCGCGTCCATCGCGATCTCGAGCTGGCGATCGAGCTCCCACGCGTTGGTGCGATCGATCTCTTCTTGCACGCGCGAGTACTCGGCCATGACCTTGTCGTAGTCGGCCTCGGGCATCGACTCGCCGAGCTTGTTGCCGAGCTCTTCGAAGCGCACGAGCAGCTCGCGGATGTGCTTCACCGCGAGCTCGACGTTGCCCTTCACGTCGCGGGTCTCGTCGAGCGGAGGCTCTTGGGGAAGGTATCCGACGCGGATGCCCGCAGTGGGCTTGGCCTCGCCAGAGAAGTCCTTGTCGACGCCGGCCATGATGCGGAGGAGGGTGCTCTTTCCGCTGCCGTTGTTGCCGAGGACGCCGATCTTGGCGCCGGGAAGAAACGCGAGGGTGATCCCCTTGAGAACCTCGCGGTTCGGGGGATACGCCTTTCGCACATCGTGCATCGTGAAGACGAACTCGTTCGCCATGGCGCGCGAGTCATAGCAACGAACCCCCTTCTCGCGCGAGCGAGCAGTGAACGCTCGCGCTATCGTCTCGGGATCGACGCCGATGACCAGCCTCAAATCGCTCGCGCCTGGGTTGTTGTTGGCCGCTCCGAGGCTGGGGGATCCCAACTTCGAGAAGAGCGTGGTTCTGCTCGGACGCCACAGCCCCGAAGGGGCGCTGGGGTGGGTCGTCAACGGACCCGAGTGCGGGGTCGTTCGCGAGCTCTTGATCGCCTCGAACTTGATCGCGCAAGACCAACCGTTGCCCGAGGCGGACTCGTACGATCGCGAGGCGCGTCGAGGCGGACCGGTGACTCCGGGCTCGGGATGGTTGCTCTATCGTCGCGAGGGGATCTCCGTTGAGATTCCCGGCGAAATTCCAGTGGGTGACGAGGTCGCGGTGACGGGCGACGCCGACGCGTTTCGCGCCACGCTGCGCGGCGCGCCGCCGAGGGAGTTCTTCTTGCTCTTGGGCTACGCGGGGTGGGGCCCTGGCCAATTGGAGGCCGAGGTGCGCGAAGGCGCGTGGCTGCCGTGCGAGCTCGACGATTCGCTGCTGTTCGACACGGAGCCGAGCGAGCTGTGGGACCGAGCGTATCGGCGCACCGTGGGCATCGCGCCGGGCGCCTTCGTGCGCGGCGGCGGCGGCACCGCGTGAGCGCGTTTTGTAGGACTGGGGGACGGTGTTCAAAAGTTCATTTGTTGCAAACTCCCCTGCACATTCGCGCGGTTGGCGCTCAGCGCGGCGGCGCTCGGAGATCGTTGCGTTTGCAATACGTGAACTTCTGAACACCGTCCCCGGGGATCACAGCCGCGCAGCCGCCTCTGTCGCTTGCTGGATCGTGTCGGGGATCCCGACGCCGTGAATCCCCGCTGCGGCCAGCTCGATCGCGGGCAGCTCGCGCAGAAGCTCTTGGACGCGTGCGATGCGCGCTCGGTGGCCGAGCTCCATCTGCGGTGAGGTGTCCGCGTAGCGAACGACCCGCGAGAGCACGGGCTCGCCCGAGGCGCCGACGGTCCGCGCGAAGCCGCGACGAGCGCGGTGAACGAGCGCCGCGTCGTCGAGGAGGTGAGCGTCGGGATCGCGCGTTCCCCCGAGAAATCCCCGGAGAAGCACGTGTCCCGAGGGCACGCGCCCCGGCCACTTGTGCGACAGCCACGTGCTCGCGGTCAGCTCGCACTCTTCGTTCGGCGGAACCACGAAGCCCGAGGCGTCGAGCTTCATCGCGAGCTGCTCTTCGCGGTAGCCGAGCAGCACGACCGCGGAAGAGACATGGCGCACTCCGTCGAGCAACCGCGCGGCTTCGGGCGCGATCGGACGCAGCAGCGGAGCGGCGAATCGCGCGGGAATCGCCAGGTGAATCGCGTCGAACACTTCGGTGCCCGACTCGGTGTGCACGCTCCATCGCGAGCCCGAAGGGCTGATCGCGCGCACGGCAGCGCGCATGCGAAGAGCGCCGTCGGGCAGCGCCGCGACGAGCGCGTCGATCAGCGAGCCCATCCCGCGACGAAGCGACAAGAACGCAGACACCGGCGCGTTGGTCGGGCGCTGTTTTCGCACGCGCATCGCGCCGAGGATCAGCGAGCGATGCTTGCGCTCCATCTCGATCAGCTGCGGAAAGGTCGCGTTCATGCTCAGTCGGTCAGGGTCGCCCGAGTGGATCCCCGCGAGGACGCTCTCGGCGAAGAGCGAGGACACTTCGTCGCCCAAGCGACGGCGCACGAACGAGGCGATGGTCTCTTCGATCTCGCTATCGCCGCGCGGAAGAACGAGGTCCGCGAGCGCGCGCGCTTTGCCTCGCCACGTCGCGAGCGGCGAGCGCACCCACGACGCGATGTCCGACGGAACCACCAGCGCCAACCCCTCGGGCACCGGCCGAAGCGCGCCGCTCTTCCACACGTACAGCTTGCGAAACTCCGGTCGTGTCTCGATCAGCTCGTCGCCCAACCCCACCTCGCGAACGAGCCGCTCAGCGCTGCCCTTCGAGCGGACGAAGCCGTCTGGCCCGCGCTCCAAGAGATAGCCCTGGTCGAAGCTCGTCCCGATCGGACCGCCCACGCGATCGCTCGCCTCGAAGAGCGTGACGCTCGGTGGATCGTCGCGACGCGCGAGTCGATAGGCGCTCGTGAGCCCAGCGATGCCTCCGCCGATGACGGCGATCGAGCGTCGCGATCGTCCTTCGCTCGTGCTCATGGCGCGTTGTGCGACGGCTGCGCGACGTAGCTGTGCACGAAGTCCGCGAGGCGCTTGACCGTGTCGACCGGCGTCGTGGGCAGGATTCCGTGGCCCAAGTTGAAAATGTGGCCAGCTCGTCCGCCGGCGCTGTCGAGCACGGCCTTCGCGCGCTGCTCGACGACGGGCCACGGCGCGAAGAGCGCGCACGGATCGAAGTTTCCCTGCACGGCGCGGTCGTAGCCGATGCGCTTCCACGCCTCGCCGATGGGCTCGCGCCAGTCGACGCCGATCACCGTTCCGCCGGCGTCGCGCATCGATTCGAGCAGCGTCGCCGTGCCCGTCCCGAAGTGAATCACAGGAACGCCCGTGGTCTGAACGTCTTCGAGCACGCGCTTCACGTGCGGCTGCACGAAGGTCTTGTAGTCGTCGACCGAGAGCTGCCCCACCCACGAGTCGAACAGCTGCACCGCCTGCGCGCCCGCGGTGATCTGCGCGCGAAGGTATCGCCGCGTGACCTCCGAGAGCTTCTCGAGCAGCGCGTGCCAGGCCGCAGGCTCGCTGTACATCAGCGCTTTGGTTTTCTCGAAGTGGCTGCTCTTTCCGCCCTCGATCAAGTAGCTGGCGAGCGTGAAGGGAGCTCCGGCGAAGCCGATGAGCGGGCAGCGGCCTTCGAGTTCACCGCGCAGAATCCTGAGCGTCTCGAGGACGTACCCGAGCCCCTCCTCGGGCTCGAACACGCGCAGGCGATCGATCGCTTCTACCGAACGAACGGGCTCGAAAATCACCGGACCTTCGCCCTTGGCGAAATCGAAGGGCGCGCCCATCGGCTCGAGCGGCAACAGGATGTCCGCGAAGAGGATGGCCGCGTCGACGGCGAGCGCGCGTACGGGCTGGAGCGTGACCTGGACGGCGAGCTCGGGCGTGCGACACAGCTCGAGCATCGAGTGATTCGCGCGAAGCGCGCGGTACTCGGGCATATAGCGGCCGGCCTGGCGCATGAACCAGACGGGGGTGTGATCAACGGGTTCGCGCCGGCAGGCGCGGAGGAAACGGTCGTGCATGAGGTGGCTGGGGAGTATAGGGACCAGCCTCGCGACGTCTTGTGCAATTCGTAGCGCGCTGCGTCGCGATCGTGTATGGACGCGGCGCCTTCTGGCGGCCCCTTCTCTCACCGCCGAAGCGCGAGGACGTCGATGCAGGCGATGAAGCTGCTGCTCGCAGACGGGACCGAATACGAGGGGCGCTCATTTGGCGCGCGCCGAGAGGTCTCGGGCGAGGTCGTGTTCAACACGGGGATGTCGGGGTACGTCGAGACGCTGACGGACCCCAGTTACAAAGGACAGATCCTCGTTCTGACGTATCCGCTGCAGGGAAACTACGGTGTCCCAGCGCCGCGGGTGCACAAGCCGTTCGCCGAGCTCGAAGACAAATACGAGAGCGGCAAGATCCAAGTGCAGGGCCTCGTCGTGCTTCGTCACGCGAGCAACCCGTCGCACTGGGACAACGCTCGATCGTTGGGGCAGTGGCTCGCCGCAGAGGGCGTCCCCGCGATCGAGTGCGTCGACACGCGCGCGGTCACGCGAAAGCTCCGCGAGCACGGGACGATGAACGGGTTTCTCGTCGAAGCGAAGACGGCGCTCGCGGACGCCAAGGCCAAGTGCGACTCGATCGTGATGGCCGACGTGTGCGCGATGACGACGGTGCCCGACGTGATTCGCTACGAGGGCGGTCCGCTCAAGATTCTCTTGGTGGACACGGGCGCGAAGGACTCGATCGTTCGGTCGATCGTGTCGCGCGGGGCGACGGTGATCCGCGTTCCGTTTCACAAGGACCTCCGTCCGCTGGTCGCAGAGTGCGACGGAGTTCTTCTGTCGAACGGGCCGGGTGATCCCAAGGACATGATGGCGACCGTCGAGCAGCTTCGCTCGGCGGTGTTTCCGACGAACAAGCCGATCTTCGGCGTGTGCATGGGCAACCAGCTCCTCGGGCTCGCAGCGGGAGGAGACACGGTGAAGCTCAAGTACGGGCATCGATCGCAGAACCAGCCGGTGCAAGACCTGCTCACACGACGCTGCTACGTGACGTCGCAGAATCACGGGTACGTCGTGAACGAGGGCTCTTTGCCGAGCGAGTGGGAGCCGTGGTTCGTCAACGTGAACGACGGTTCGAACGAGGGAATTCGCTGCCGAACCAAGCCCTGGTCGAGCGTGCAGTTTCACCCTGAAGCGGCGCCGGGTCCCGAGGACGCGGCGTTTCTGTTCGATGACTTTTTGCGCCTGGTCGGTTCGATCCGGGTCTGAGCAGAGGAGCACACTATGTTCGGCCAGTACCTTCCGAAGAAGCCGCGTCGAGTGCTCATCCTGGGCTCGGGCGCGCTCAAGATTGGCGAGGCGGGCGAGTTCGATTACTCCGGCTCGCAGGCGATCAAAGCCCTCAAAGAAGAGGGAATTTACACGGTGTTGGTCAACCCCAACATCGCGACGATCCAGACCTCCGAGCAGCTCGCGGACAAGGTCTACTTTCACCCGGTCGATCCGCACTTCGTCGAGAAGGTGATCGTGCGCGAGGACATCGACGCGATCACGGTCTCGTTCGGCGGACAGACCGCGTTGAATTGTGGTGTCGCCCTCGACGCCGCAGGGATCTTCCAGAAGTACGGGATTCGAGTGCTGGGCACGCCCATCGAGGCCGTGCGCGACACCGAGGACCGCAAGCGCTTCGTCAACCGACTCAACGAGATCGGCGTGAAGACCGCGCGCGCTGAAGCCTGTCACAGCGAGGACGAAGTGCGCGCCGCCGTCGGCCGCATCGGCTTGCCTGTGATCCTGCGCGCCGCGTACGCGCTCGGCGGAAAGGGCTCGCGCATCTGCGAGACCAGCGCCGACGTCGAGGACGCGCTCCCGAAGCTCTTCGCCTCGGGCCTCCCGCAGGTGCTCGTCGAAGAGTCTCTTCGCGGGTGGAAAGAGATCGAGTACGAGGTCGTGCGCGACGCGCGCGACAACTGCATCACCGTCTGCAACATGGAGAACGTCGATCCGCTCGGCATTCACACGGGCGAATCGATCGTCGTGGCTCCGTCGCAGACGCTCAACAACGAGGAGTACCAGCTCCTTCGCACCATCGCGATCAAGACGATCCGCCACCTCGGCATCGTGGGCGAGTGCAACATCCAGTACGCGCTCGACCCCAACTCGCTCGACTACCGAGTGATCGAGGTCAACGCGCGCTTGTCTCGCTCGTCGGCGCTCGCGTCGAAAGCCACGGGCTATCCGCTCGCGTACGTCGCCGCGAAGCTCGCGCTCGGATACACGCTGCCAGACCTGCCCAACGCGATCACGCGAAGGACGTCGGCGTTCTTCGAGCCCGCGCTCGACTACGTCGTGTGCAAAGTGCCGCGCTGGGACTTGGAGAAGTTCGTCGGCGTCGAGCACAAGATCGGCTCGGAGATGAAGTCGGTCGGAGAGGTCATGGCTATCGGCAAGACCTTTCCTGAAGCGCTGCAAAAAGCGCTGCGCATGATCGACATCGGCGTCGACGGGATCGACCCGCACAAGTTCAGCTTCCCCGACGTGAAGAAGGAGCTGCACTCGCCGTCGCAGCGCCGCATGTTCGCCGTCGCGCGCGCGTTTCACGAAGGGATGAGCGTCGACGAGGTGCACGAGCTCTCGCGCATCGACGAGTTCTTCTTGCACGAGATCGCGGACACCGTCCGCTTGGGGCGCGAGCTCGAAGAGAAGAAGGGCCGCGAGCTCGACGAAGAGACGCTTCGTCGCGCGAAGCTGCAGGGCTTCTCGGACAAGGGCATCGCCAAGCGCGTCGGAGTGAAAGAGGACGACATCCGCGACCTTCGTCGTCGGCACGCGATCCGGCCGCACGTCGCGCAGATCGACACGTTGGCCGCTGAATATCCAGCAGAGACCAACTACCTCTACCTCACGTACCACGCGACGCACGACGACGTGCAACCCTCGTGGCGCAAGAAGGTCGTCGTGCTCGGCTCGGGCGCGTACCGCATCGGCAGCTCAGTCGAGTTCGACTGGTGCTGCGTGAACGCCATCCAAGCGGCGCGCGAGCTCGGGTTCGAGACGCTGGTGCTCAACTACAACCCCGAGACGGTCAGCACGGACTACGACATGTCCGACTCGCTGGTGTTCGATGAGATCACCTTCGAGAACGTGATGGAGCTGTGGGAGCGCGAGCGCCCCTACGGCGTGATCGTCTCGATGGGCGGCCAGGTGCCGAACAACATCGCGATCCGCCTGCACCGCGCGGGCGTGAAGATCTTGGGCACCTCGGCCGAGAGCATCGACGCCGCAGAGGACCGCGAGAAGTTCAGCGCGCTGCTCGACAAGCTCGAGATCGATCAGCCCAAGTGGACGAGCACGGGCAAGCTCGAGGACGCTGAGGCGATCGCAGAATCGCTGGGCGGATACCCAGTGCTCGTGCGTCCCTCGTACGTGCTCTCGGGCGCGGCGATGACCGTCGCGCACGAGCGTGAGCACCTGCGCAACTACCTCACGCGCGCGACCGACGTGAGCCCAGAGCACCCCGTGGTGATCACCAAGTTCGAGCAGAACTCGAAGGAGGTCGAGATCGACGCGGTGGCGGACGAGGGCGAGATCGTCCTGTGGGCCATCTCGGAGCACGTCGAGAACGCCGGCGTTCACTCGGGCGACGCGACGTTGGTGCTGCCCCCGCAGAAGCTCTACATCGAGACGATTCGGCGCATCAAAAAGATCGCTCGCGACGTGGCGAGCGCGCTCAAGATCACCGGCCCGTTCAACATGCAGTTTCTCGCGCGGCACAACGAAGTGAAGGTGATCGAGTGCAACCTTCGCGCGTCGCGCTCGTTTCCCTTCGTCTCGAAGGTCACGGGAAACAACTTCATCCGCGAGGCCACGCGCCGCATGCTCGGCGCGCGAGGCCCCGTGCAAAACCGCGCGCTCGACCTCGACTACGTCGCAGTGAAAGCCGCGCAGTTCTCGTTCTCGCGCCTCGCGGGAGCGGACCCCACGCTCGGCGTCGAGATGGCCTCGACCGGTGAAGTGGGCTGCTTCGGCAACGACCTGAACGAGGCGTTGTTGAAGGCGCTCGTCGCGACGGGCTTCAAGTTTCCGAAGAAGGGCGTGCTGCTCTCGCTGGGGCCAGCGACGGAGAAGCTGCGCTTCCTCGAGGACGCGAAGATCCTGCGATCGATGGGCCTCGCGCTCTACGCGACGCCGGGCACGTACGACGTGCTCAAAGAGAACGGGATCGAGTGCGAGATCGCCTACAAAAAGAGCGACGCCAAGGCCCCCGAGGCCGTCACGCTCATGGGCGAAGGAAAGATCGACCTCGTGATCAACATCCCTCGCTCGTACGACCGCGACGGGCGGCCCGACGGGTACTTCATCCGCCGTCGCGCGGTGGACATGAACATTCCGTTGATCACCAACATGCAGCTCGCCCGCGCGGTGGTCGAAGCGATCGAGAAGCTCTCGCTCGACGACCTCGAGATGTACGACTGGCAGAGCTACCTCGCGCGACGCTCGCAGATGCTCGTGTAGCGAGCGCCTTCGATCGAGCGCAGGGGGCGCTCTTCGTTCGGTGAAAATGCAGCGCGAACGCGCTCTTCGATCGTCGCGCCGGGGCGGAGGGGGACCGTGACGATCGCGGACGTTCCGGGGGCCACGGTGATCGCAAACGAGAGCGAGACGCGGGCGTTTCGCTCGCCGTCGGGTCGCGGGATCACGAGCCATCGCGAGCAGCCGCCGCCCGCGACGAGCGAGCAGCCGCCCTGTTCGAGCACGCGGACGAGCGGCGTGAGCGCGCGATCGCGCAGCGCTCTCGGTCGCGCGTCATCGTCGTCTGTCGATCGCTCGATCGTGGGGATGTCTCTTCCAGCGAGCGTGGTGGTCATGACGAACGGGACGATGAAGAGCGCGTAGCCGGTCTGGATTCCGTCGGCGATCGAGCGCATGAGCCCCGTCGCTTCGCGCGCGGGAGCGAACTGAATCGCCTCGTCCTCGACGGCGCTGCCCGCGTCTGCGTCCAGCCCCGCCAGCGTCGCGAGCGCGTGCTCTCTCGGAAGCACCAGGGGCGAGGGCGAGCCCTCCACTTCGATCCCGAGCTCGACGCGCGCGTCCGCGCCTTCGACGGCGTTCGAGCCCGTTTGCACGCGCACGAACACCGCCCGGCGATGCAGCGTCGCGGCGGCCTCTGGCGGCATCGGCGCGAGCGCGTCGGGCAGGGCCGCGCGCACCACCGCGGTCGGCTCGAGCTTGGCGAGCAGCGTTTGCTCAGCGATTCGACACTGGGCGGGGTCTGCTTCGTGCTGCAGCCGCGCGCGCAACGCCGCGCCTTCGAGCGCGGGAGCACAGCCAGAGAAGCACAGAAACAACGAGACGAAGACCGCGCGAGAGATCACCGTGAGCGAGCCCAGACGATGAGCAGAAAGATCGCTCCCAACAAGAGAAACAGGACGAGCGCGCAACCGTAGCGGCGAATCGGCGGTCCGCCGTACTTGGGCGCCGCGCGCTCGTAGCTGTCCACGGGCGAAGGCGGGACGCTGTCCTCGGGGCGAACGCACTCGGGGTGCACCGCGCCCGAGTGCGAAGGCCGCGTGTTCGACGGGTCGAGCGGGGCGCCGCAGCGAGGACAGAGCGGTTGCATGCGCGAGAATGGTAGCGAATGTGTGCCGCGGCGCGAGCGCGAGAGTATGGTGCGCGCGGACTGATGCCGAGGCTGTTGCTCGTTCACACAGGCGGAACGCTCATGATGCGCGGCGGCGATCCCACGCCGCTCGAACCCGACGTCTACACGCAGGACCTGCTCAGCGAGCTGCCTGTCTTGAAGAAGATCGCCGACATCGAGACGCGGATCTTCAGCAACCTCGACTCGTCGGACATGCAGCCGCACCACTGGGTCTCGCTCGGCGCGCTCGTGCACGAAGCGCTTCCTCGCTACGACGGCGTGGTGATCGTGCACGGGACGGACACGATGGCGTATACGGCGAGCGCGCTCGCGTTTTTGCTGCCTGGGCTCGATCGCCCGGTGGTGATGACCGGCGCGCAAAAGCCGCTCGGCGACGTGCGCACCGACGCGCGAACGAACCTCGTCGACGCCTGTCACCTGGCCGTCGTGGGGCCGCCCGAGGTGGGGATCGTGTTCGACTCTCGGCTGCTGCGCGGCTGTCGCGCGACGAAGATGGACGCGTGGGGGATGAGCGCGTTCGGCTCGCCTGCGTGTCCGCCGCTCGCAGAGCTCGGGCTCGGGGTGCAGTTTGGCCCGCACGTGTTGGCGAAGAGAGCGCGGCGCTCGTTCGACGCGAGGATCGAAGAGCGCGTGCTCGCGGTGCGCACGTTTCCGGGGCTCGATCCGCGGCTGCTGATCGGCGCGCTCGACGCGGGCGTGCGCGGGATCGTGCTCGAGGCCTTCGGCGCAGGAAACATCCCGCGCATCGAGAACTCGCTCGTCCCCGTGCTCGACAAGGCGCGCGCGATGGACGTCGCCGTGGTGATCGTGAGCCAGTGTCCGCGCGGCAGCGTGGACCTCGCGCGCTATCAGGGCGGCGCCGCCGCGTCGGGCGCGGGCGCGATCTCAGCGGGCGACATGACCACCGAAGCGGCGCTCACCAAGCTCATGCTCGCGCTCGGCCGCGCCGAGAGCGACGGGCGCGTGCGGACCGCGCGGGAGGCGTTCTCCAGCAGCTGGGCGGGCGAAGTGAGCTGACGCTCAGCGGTTGCACGCGTGCTCGCGAAGAAACCGCGTGCGCGCCTCGTCCGTGGTGAGCTGCGCGAAATCGCGACGCGCGTCCCGTCGGCACTCGGACTCGTGCGCGGGATCACCGTACGCGTGCTCGTGGCAGTGGTGGTTGATCTGCTCTTCGCACGCGTTCCACTGCGCCTGGACAGCGGGAGGAAGGGTCGTCGTGCTCGAGGTGCTCGTGGTGGCGCAAGAGGCGGAGAGCGCGAGGAGCGCGGTGAGGATCAGTCGCTTCATGCCCGAGACAAGAGCAACGAGCGAACCAACGAGTTTCGTCAGCATTTTTCCTGGCCGCGCGAGATTTTCGCGGCTCCGAAGCGCGGCGCCGCGTCGCACCGTGCGACATCGAGTCGCACGCGCGATCACCGCCGTCGCGACCGTGCGGTAGGATTTGCGCGGTGGCCGTGCAGAGAGTGTTCGTGGGTGTGCTCGTCGCTCTCGTAGCGGCGATGGCGTTGCTGTCGTGCCAGCGCGAGCAAGGGGGACTCGCCGCGGTGCGCGCGCGCGGAGAGCTGCGTTGGGGCGGAGATATCCAGGGCGGAGAGCCCTACGTCTTCGACGACCCGCAGCATCCGGGGACGCTCGTCGGGTTCGAGGTCGACCTGGCCAACGCGATCGCGCGCGAGCTCGGGGTGCGCGCGAGGTTCGTGCAAAACGACTGGGCCAACCTCGTCCCTTCGCTCGAGCGAGGGACGTTCGACATGGCGCTCAACGGGCTCGAGGTGACGCCGGCGCGCGCGGGGCGCGTTCGATTTTCGCGGCCGTATTACCTGTATCGAATGCGGTTGATGGCGCGCGTCGGCGACGCTCGGGTCCGCGCCGACGTGAGCGCGCTACGGGGGCTGCGCGTGGGCACCCTGCAAAACTCTCAGTCCCACGACCTCTTGCGACGCAACGGCATCGAAGCGGTGCTCTACGAAGGGCAAGAGGAGCCCTACGCGGACCTCGCGCAGGGACGCACCGACGCCGTGCTTCTCGATGACGTGATCGCGACGCGCTACGGCGTGGTGAAGCCGACGCTGCGCGTGGTCGGCGATCTCGGGGACGGCTACTACGCTGCGGCGTTTCGGCCCGCGGACGAGTCGCTCGCGCACGAGGTCGACGCCGCGCTGCAGCGCATCGCGACGCGCGGAGAGCTTCGACGGATCATGGCGCGCTGGCAGATCGACGACCCCCGGCTCGACGCGATCGTCCACTGGTCCGACGCGAATCAAGCGCAGCTGCTGCGCACGACCGAGCACGCGGTCTTCGGGCTTTCGCACGTCAAGCTCTTCGCCAAGGGCGCGTGGGTCACCGTGCGAGTCTCGATCGGAGCGATGTTTCTCGCGGTGATCTTCGGGATGCTCCTGGCGCTCACGCGGCAGTACGGCCCGCGCTCGATCGCCGCGATCTGCACGGGCTACGTCGAGGTGATGCGCGGGACGCCCGTGCTCTTGCAGCTCTACCTTCTCTATTACGGCCTCGCGCGGCTGGTGCAGCTCTCGCCCATGACCGCGGCCATCGTGGGGCTCGGCCTCAACTACGCGGCGTACGAAGCCGAGGTGTACCGCGCGGGGCTGCAAGCGGTGCCGAAGGGACAGATGGAAGCCGCGATCTCGCTGGGAATGTCCAGGCGACTCGCGCTTCGTCGAGTGATCGTCCCGCAGGCGTTTCGCATGGCGCTGCCCGGCGTCACCAATGATTTTATCGCGCTGCTCAAGGACAGCTCGCTCGTGTCCGTGATCACCGTCGTCGAGCTCACCAAGCAAATGACGATCGCGTCGGTGGACGTCCGGTCGTGGCTGTTGCCGGGGCTCGCGTGCGCGTCGATGTACTTCGCGATGAGCTACCCGCTCTCGCGCTTGTCGCGTCGCCTCGAAGAGAGGATGGCCCGGTCGTGATCGAGCTGCAGTCGGTGAAGAAGACCTTCGGCGACAAGTGCGTCCTCGCTGGGATTTCTGCGACTTTTGCGACGGGCTCGGCCGTCAGCCTGGTCGGTCCGTCCGGCGGAGGAAAGACCACGCTCTTGCGCTGCCTCAACGGCCTCGAGTCCTTCGACGAGGGCACCATCAAGATCGCAGGCGAGACCATCGTCTCGGGCGGCGAAGCCACCAACGCCGCTGCGTTCGCGAGGGTGCGCGGCAAGGTGGGGTTCGTGTTTCAGCAGTTTCATCTGTTCTCGCATCGGACGGCGCTCGGCAACGTGATCGAAGCGCCGGTTCACGTGCGAAACGAGAGCGTGGCGAGCGCGACCGCGCGGGCGAAAGAGCTGCTCGCCAAAGTGGGAATGGACGAGCACAGCCACAAGTATCCCCACGAGCTCTCGGGCGGACAGCAGCAACGCGTCGCCATCGCGCGCGCGCTCGCGATGAAGCCAGAGGTCTTGCTGATGGACGAGCCCACGAGCGCGCTCGATCCCGAGCGCGTGCAAGACGTCGTCGAGCTGCTCAGCGCTCTGAAGAAAGACGGCCTCTCGCTGGTGATCGTCACGCACGAGATGCACTTTGCGCGCTCGATCAGCGATCACGTGTGCGTCTTGCACAGCGGGGCGATCGTCGAGCAAGGGCGGCCGAGCGAGGTGCTCAGCGCGCCGAAGGATCACCGAACGCGCGCGTTTCTCGGGATGGAGTGAGCGCTCAGCTCCACCGCGCGCTCACCGCGGGATCCACGGAGTAGAGCCGCTCTGGAGGCAGCAGCGCGCGGGCGCGATCGCTGCGGCCGCCTTGCACAAACGCGCGCATCTTCGCGACGCGCTCGGTGAGGTCCGTGATCGAGACGATCCAATGGTCGACGAACTCGCGAACGACGTGGCGACTCAGCCCCACTTGGATGCTGTAGTGCCCGAGCGCCGCGCCGCTCAACGCGCGCTCGGTGTCCCACTGCACGTGAACGAGCGCGGTCTCGAACGCGGCTCTCCACTGCTCGTACGTCGCGAACGAGCGCGCCGTTGGGTCCGTGCTCACCGCGAGCGAGAGCGCGCGATCGAAGCCCGCGCGGGTCATCCGCACGGCGAGCACCCGCGTCTGCCCTTTGCTCGTGGCCCAGCGGCTGCGGTGCATGAGCCACAGAAAGCTGGGCTTGATCCAGGTCATGCGGCTGAACGACCACTGCGGCGCGACGAAGCGCCCCCGCGCGAGCGCGCTGTCCGCGATGCGATCGTCGTACGCCTGGTACATCACGATCGTGTCCCGGTCGTAGTCGGCTCGAATCTCGCGCGCGGAGGCCATGGTCGGCGCGAGTCCGTGCGCACGCGGCGCGCGGGCCGCAAGAGCGTCAATCGACGATGGAGAACGGCAGCTCGCTCCACGCGCCGTCGCGCAGCGTGAAGACCTTGCGATCCTTCACGGCGCCGTCGACCACGGAGGTCACCAGCCACGCGACGGGATAGGCGAGCTGGCCGTCGGGCGCGGCGGCGTCCTGATCGGTCTGAGAGAAGTACGCGCCGCAGTCGCAGTGCGAGTGATAGATGAGCTTGACGGGCTGGCCCGCGCGCTCGCCCTCGTCGAACGTGCGTTGGATCACGCGCGCGTCGATCGTGTAGTACTCGCGCGCGGTGCGCGGAAAGGTCTCGGGGTCAGCCTTGTGATACTTGTCCGCGAGGTTCACGGCGCGAACGGCCTTGTCGACGAACAGCGCGCTCGACGCCGGTCCCGTGAGAAAACCGCACGACTCGTTGGGGTACTCGGCGATCGCGTGCTCGTCGACCGCGGCGAGGACCGAGCGCGAGATAGAGAGCGGGGCTTCGAGCCAGGGGCGTGACATCGGTGGTTTATCCTGCAAAAGTTGCGATAGCTTGATTGTGTGGGTCTAGATCACGGCCGCGGGTTCGGGCGCGGCGTCGACTACCAGCGGTAGTTCTTCTCCCACTTCATCGGCGCGAAGTAGCGATCGCCGCGGTCGCACAGGATGGTGACGACGCAGCCCTTCTCTTTGCGCGCGGCGAGCTCTTTGGCGAGGCGCCACGCGGCAAAGACGTTGGCGCCCGCCGAGTGGCCGACGTGCAGCCCGAGCTCGGCGACGAGTCGATCGGACATGTCCCAGCCCTCGTCGGTCTCGACCGTCACGGTTCCGTCGTGAATGCTTCGATCGTAGATGGGCGGGACGATCGAGCTGTCCATGTGCTTGAGCCCTTCGAGTCCGTGCGCGGCTTCGGCGGGCTCCATCGCGAAGCACTGGATGGGGCGCGAGTGCTCTTTGAGCCTGCGCGTGGTGCCCATCATGGTGCCCGACGTTCCGAGGCCGGTGACGAAGTGGGTGATGCGGTCGCCGACGTCGGCGAGGATCTCAGGGGCGGTGCCGAGGTAGTGCCCGCGCCAGTTCGAGGCGTTGGAGTACTGGTCGGGATAGTAGTACTTGCCTGGATTTTCACTGACGATCTTGCGCACGAGCCGGATGGCTCCGTCCGAGCCCTCGAGCGGGTCCGAGAAGATGAGCTCGGTGCCGAACGCACGGGTGATGTCCTTGCGCGCTTGCGAGACGTTCTTGGGCATCACGAGCGAGACGCGATAGCCGAGGGCGGCGCCCATGAGCGAGTACGCGACGCCGGTGTTTCCGCTGGTCGAATCGATGAGGACCTTGTCTTTGGTGAGCTCGCCGCGCGCGATGGCGTCGAGAAAGATCTGCCGCGCGGCGCGGTCCTTCACGCTGCCGCCGGGGTTGGCGAACTCGAGCTTGGCGTAGAGCTCGACGCCTTCGGGCTCGAGGTTGCGAAGTCGCAGCAGCGGGGTGTTTCCCACAGCGTCGATGATGGATTCGAGACGGGGAGGGCGAACGAACGCGGTCATCGAAGTGCGGCCTCAGGGGTGGGACAGAGCGAGCGCGAGATCGAGCGCCGCGGGGCGTTGCGAGGCGCGGCCGTGCAAGAGCCAGTGCGCCGCTTCGAGCGCGGCCCACGCGGCGAGCGCGAGCGACGCGACGGCGTCCATCGCAGGCACAACGGGAATCTCGACGGTGAGCGCGTCGGGCGCAGTGGCATCGGTGGCATCGGCGGCGATCGCGCCGCCCGCTCGCGTCCAGATCCGCTCAGCGTCGCGCGCGCACTCGCTGTGCGCGCACAGAAAGCGCACGGGGCGAGCGGCGAGCGCGAGCTGACCGTGGACGCCGAGCTCGGCGAGCGCGATCTGCCGGCCGAATCGCTCGTAGTCGAGAGGTTGATTCATGCGCCAAGGCGTCGGGTCACAGACCGCCGGCGATGGCCGGGACAATGGTGAGCGCGTCGCCGTCTTTGAGCGCGGTGTCGAGGCCGTCGAGGAAGCGAATGTCCTCGTCGCCGAGGTAGACGTTCATGAAGCGCTTGACGCCCTTGGCGTCGAGGAGGCGGTCTTTGAAGCCCGGAAACTTCGCGTCGAGGTCGGAGAGCGCGTCACGAACGGTGGCGCCGTCCACGGAGACTTCTTCTTTGGACTGCGTGAGGGTGCGAAGCGAGGCGGGGATGCGGACCTGAATGCTCATGGCTTTGAAGACTCCAGAGGGATATCGAGGGTGGTCTGCAGCGAACACGAAGGTGCGGAGTACCGGCTCGCGTCGATGGATTGAATGACGCGAGCCTCGCTACAGAGCGCGCAGTTGCTTCGACGGGCCAACATTCGGGAGCGAAACATACCGGTCCTTGCGTCGAGGTGAGAAATCGTTCCGGCGTGCGAGTGATCGGCGAGGGCGAGGCGGAGGGCTTCGCGTGCCATGAGCGCTCCGACGAGCGCGGTGACCGGAGCGAATACTCCTGCGGTCGCGCAGTCCACCGCGTCCCCTTCGGGGATGTCTTCGAACACGCAACGGTAGCAAGCCGACCGCGACGAAAGCACGGGCAGCACCGTACCCGTCCAGCCCACGGCCGCGCCATGAACCACGGGCTTGTTCGCGATGGCGCACGCGTCGGCCACGAGAAACTTCGTCGCGAAGTTGTCGCTGCCTTCGACGACGACGTCCGCCTGCTCGATCAGCGCTCGAACGCTCTCGGGCGTGGCCCGATCCAAGCGCACCTCGGGTCGCGCGCGACGCTCTTCGCGCTCGATCAGCGTCGCGAGGGCCTCGGCCTTCCACTGACCGACGTGGGATTCATCGAAGGCGAACAGTCGATGCAGGTTGCTTCGCTCGACGCGATCGTCGTCGACGAAGAGCAGCCGCACCGAGCTCGTCCTCGCGAGGGCGAGGGCGCAAGGATGGCCAATCCCGCCGACGCCGACCATCAGGACGAGCGGAGCCTCGCTCACCGCGCGCTCTCCGTCGGCGCGCTGAAGTGCGTGGCCAGTGAGAAGTATCGCTCGCCCGTGTCGCACGCGACGGTGACGACCGAGCGACCTTCGCCGAGCTCGCGCGCGACATCGAGAGCGATCGCCACGTTCGCGCCCGCCGAGATCCCCACGAGAAGCCCCTCTTCGCGCGCGAGTCGCTCTTTGATCTGCCACGCGCGCGCATCGCTCACCGTCCGCACTTCGCTCACCACGCTGCCGTCGTAGTTCGCCGGAACGAATCCCGCGCCGATCCCCTGAATCTTGCTCGGCCCCCGCTCGGCGCGAGAGATGGTCGCGCACGTCTCGGGCTCGACGGCGATGATCTTCGTCGCGAGCGAGCGATCTCGGACCCATCGACCCACGCCGGTGATCGTCCCGCCCGTGCCCACGGCAGCGACGAACGCGTCGGGCGCGGGGTCGAACGCCCCCAGGATCTCCGCGGCTGTGTGCTCGTAGTGCACCTGCGGATTCGCCGGATTTTCGAACTGCGACAGCACCACCCCGCCGCGCTCGGCTGCGATCGCGTGCGCACGCTGGATGGCTCCGTCCATCTGCTCGTCCGCGGGGGTCAGAACGACCTCCGCGCCGTACGCCGACAAGAGCGCGCGACGCTCGAGGCTCATCGACTCGGGCATCGTCAGGACGAGCTTGAGCCCGCGCGCGGCGCACACGAGGGCGAGGCCGATTCCAGTGTTTCCGCTCGTGGGCTCGACCACGAGGCCGCCTTCGCGCAGCGCGCCCGATCGCAACGCAGCGTCCACCATCGAGACTGCAATGCGGTCCTTTACACTTCCGCCAGGGTTCTGCTGCTCGAGCTTGACCCACACCTGCGCATCTCCGCGCTGCGTAAGTTGGCGCAGGCGCAGGAGACTCGTACGTCCCACGAGCGAAAGTAGATTTTCAATAACCGCCACGGGCGATCGGTTATGGAAAAGCACGCTCGACCTGTCAACACAACGATCGCTGCGAACGCCGCGCGAACGCGATGATCACTGTCAAACGAGCGGGCAATCCGCGTACACTCTCGGCGCCGTGAAGATCTGCTCACAGTGCGGACTGCGATTGATGGGGCACGCGACGACGTGCCCTGTGGACGGAGCGCCGCTGGTCGCGATGCCCGATCCGCTCATCGGGCGCACGATCGGCGGGCGATATCGCATCGAATCGAAGATCGGCGCAGGAGGCATGGCCTCGGTGTACCGCGCGTCCAACGACGTGCTCGGTCGCAAGGTCGCGATCAAGTTTCTCGCGCCCGACCTCGCGCAGGACGCCACGCAGCGGCAGCGCTTTCTCAGAGAAGCGCGCGCGACGAACAGAATTCGCCACGAGCACATCGTCGACATCACGGACTACGGCGACGAGGGCAAGCTCGTCTACCTCGTGATGGAGCTGCTCGAAGGCGAGCCGCTCAATCATCGAATCGCGCGGGGGCCGATTCCGCCGCGCGAGGCGATCGAGCTGCTCATGCAAGTGGCCCGCGCGCTCGCACGAGCGCACGAGCTCGAAGTGATCCACCGGGACCTCAAGCCCGAGAACATTTTTCTCACGGTTCGCGACGGGCACACGCACATCAAGCTGCTCGATTTCGGGCTCGCGCACGTGCGCAACGAGACGCGACTGACCGCCGCCGGCGCGGTCTTCGGCACGCCCGAGTACCTGTCACCCGAGCAAGCGCGCGGCGCGCCAAACGTGGGCCCCGCCGCGGATTTGTACGCGCTCGGCGTCGTGTTCTTCGAGATGCTCACGGGGCGGCTGCCGTTCGAGGGATCGACGGCCGAGCTGATCGTGAAGCACCTGCGCAACGCGCCGCCGGCGCCGTCGCAGTTCAACCCGTCGGTGCCGCCCGAGATCGACGCGCTCGTCGCGAAGCTCCTCTCGAAAGACCCCGCGCAGCGGCACCGCGACGCGTATCACTTGCTCGAAGAGCTGCAGGCGTTGCTCGCGCTGTTTCCGGACCCGAACAACCTTCCGACGCCGGTCGTGTCGCTCACGCTGCCCGCCGAGGCGTTCGTCGAGGCGCTCGCGAAGGTCTCGCAAGAGCGCAACTCCGCTTCGGACGAAGAGCGCGCGTCGCCCGAACACCCGACGACCGTGATGAGCACCGCGCGGCAGTGGGTCGAGCGGCGGCTCGTGTATCGCGAAGCGATGGGCCTCGCGTATCCCTCGCGCAACGCGCCCGATTGGCTGATGAACCTCAGCGCGAAGATGGACGCGCTCGTGGATCGCTCGGTGCGAACCGAGAGCGAGCTCGATCGGCTGGGTCGACAGTTGGCCGAGCGCGAGGCCGAGGCGAGCGGCGCGCGCGAGCGCATCGGCAGGGCGCTCGACGAGCTGTCACGGGACGAGAGCGCGCTCAAGCGGCAGATCGAAGACGTGCATCGACGGCTCGAGCGCGCCACGCAGCGCGCGACGCAAGGAGCACAAGAATTCAAGCTGGCCTGGGACGAAGCCCGAACGCTCGTCGGCGACGGCGCGCTCGAGCAGCTCGAAGCGGCGCAGAGCGTCGAGACCGCCGCGCGGCGCGCGACCGCGTGGCGACAGGCGCAGCTCGAGGTGGTCGAGTGCCGAGCGCTGCTCGAGTCGCGCACCGCCAGCGCAGAGGACCTTCGGTTTCAGGTCAGCCAGCTCAAGGGTCGGCTCGGCGCGCTCAACGCCGAGGTCGAGCACGAGATCGGCAAGCTCCGCGAGCGCGTCGCTGAGATCGGCGGACAAAACGCGACGATCTTCGAAGAGCTGCACGAGGTCGCGTCGGAGATCGGCGGGCACTTGAGCGAGTTTCCGTCGGCGCGTCGCGTGTTGCAGACGACCGCCGCCGTGCCCAAGCCCGTCGAGATCACCTGACGCTCAGCGCGAGCCCGAGCCCGAAAAGACGTGCAGTTCGCGTCGCGGACGGTGGCGCGTGCTGCGGTGGTGCCGGCTGCGCCGTGAGCGCCGATGCGAGCGATGCGCGCCGGGCGCGGTGCGCGGGTGCGTGTCGAGCTGAATCGTGACGCCTGGAGGATCCCAGGGGACGTCGGCCTCTGCGCTCCACGCGCGGTCGCGATCGGCCACGCCCTCGCGCACGAGGGGGCGATCGTAGCCGTGGTGACTGCGACCCGCGCGGTTCTCCCAGAAGTACGTCGTGTCGCGCGAGTCGAGATGCACGAAGTTGAGCCGCGGATACATGCCCACGCCCACGTGCGAAAACGTCCTCGCGTACGCGGCGACCATCGCTGTCTCGACTCCGGTCACGCGAAAATCCACGGCGCTGCCAACGCCGTGATAGCCCTCGCGACGCACGCGCCGCCCCGAGGAATTGCGCCCTGTTCGATAGGCGGAGACGATCTCGATCTCGCGGGCGTCGAAGTGCGCCGCGATCTTCACGATGAGCTGCAGCGTGCGCGTGACCACCGGCGACTCTTCACCGGTGGGAACGTCGCGAAGCAGGTGCGAGAGGCGCTGAACGACGGCGGGGTCCACCGTTCCATCCGGGCGATAGAGCCGTGCCCGAACGACCTCTCGCGTGTTGATCGCGCGCCATGTGAGCTCGGGAAGCGCGGCGTACCTCGGGTCGGCGACGGCGGGCGTGAGCGCGCTGCTCGGTCGCGCGTTGCTCGCCGAGTTCACCGCGTTCGGCGTGGGCAGCGCCGCGTCCGTCGCCGAGGCGTCTCTCGCGCTCTGCGCGCGCGCGCTGGGCGGAGCGACCATCGCTCCGAGCCATGCGAGCGCGGCTATGGCCGCAAACCGCGATTTCGACCGCATCAGCGCAGGAGTCGAGCACTGCGGGCGCAGATCGGTCAAGCAACGCGCTGAGCGCGCGGGGCGCTCGGACGTTTCGTCGCGAGAGAACGGCGAGCGCCGATCGTCGGTCTCGACTGTCGTTGCGTTGACCATGCGTGACACGGACGGGTAGAACGCCGCTCGGTTCGCTTCGTGTTCCATCGCCGGTGTTCGACCCGATGTTGGCTGACGTTCGCCGCGCTCGCAGCGGGGTGCGATCCCGCGCAACGACGAGCGGTCGCCGTGCTCGAGGCGCCGAGCGCGAGCGCTGATCCGCACCAGAATTCAAGTGCGCCAGCGATTGCAGCGAGACGAGAGCCCATCGCCCCGTCGGTCCAAGCGAGGATCGCCGCCGTGGCCGCCGCGTTTCGCGAGCGAGGCGCGCGCCCGCTCGACGCCGATTGGAGCGCGTTCGTCGCGCCAGGCGACGCGCAGGTGACCCGCGTTCGCGTCGATCGCGCGCAGTGCCTCGGCTTCGTCGCCGTCGGCCCTGCGGCGCTGCGAAAAGTGGCGCTTCGCGTGCACGACGCTTCCGGCGTCCTGCTCGGCGAGCACACCGACGACGCGCACCCGTACGTGCGACTGTGCGTGCGACAAGAGGCTCGGATCACGCTCGTCGTGCGCGCGGTCGAAGGGCAGGGACAGGTCGCGCTGCTGCTCCTCGCGCAGCCGCCGCTCGTCGCGCCGGACCTCGATCGCGCGCTCGGCGAGCGACACGACGGCGGGCTCACCGGCCCGCGCACGCCGCGCGCCGCGGTGGGCGCGGATCCGACCATCGAATCCGCGACAGACATCGTGGACCGCCATCGAGCGCGCGTCAGTTCGCTTGGGTATCGACCGCTCGGCTCGCCTTTCGTCACGACGATCGATCGATCCGCGTCGCTCGACCGCACGTTCGAGTTCGAAGAGGGGCGCTGCTATGGGGTGCTCATCGCGAGCGAGGGAAACAGCGAGGCGCTGACGGTCGAGCTGCGAGACCCCGACGGACACCCGCTGATCGCGCAGCGCTCGCTCGATCGCGATCCGCTCACGCGCGGATGCCTCTCGCGCTCCGGCGCGTACACGCTGCGACTGACCGCGAGAGAAGAGATGCGCGTGGCGCTGCAGTCGCTGATCCTCGACGATCGCCTCGCGGTGCCGGACGACATCGTCGGCGAGGTGCGCGCGGGCGTGCTCGAGCTGCACGGAGAGGCGCTCACGCGATCGCTCACGCGCGTGAAGCTCATCGAGCGCGTGGCGTCCGTGGGCGCGCCGCTCGTTCAATCGTTGTCGATCGACGCTGGGCAGTGCGTGCTGATCGGCGCGGCGACCTCGGGCGCGGGCGTCGAGCTCTCGCTCAACGAGCCGAACGGAACGCTCGTCGCCTCGGACACTGGCGCCTCTGCGACGCCGCGGATCTGGCACTGCGCCACGCAGGCGCAGCGCCTGCGCTTGACCGCGCGACCGATGGCAGCGCGCGGAGAGTTTGCGTTGGTCGTCTTCGCCGACGACGGGAGCACGCGATGAATCGAGCGAAATTCCTCGCGCTCTGCGCGCTCGCCGCAGTCGGGTGCGGCCCGCGCATCGTCGCGCAACGGTGTCCTCCGACCGTCACTTCGCGCGCGAACGCGCCGGTCGCCAACGCTGCAGACCCCATCGAGCCAGCGCCGCTGCTCGCGCAGCGGGTCGAGGCGATCGTGCGCGGCGCAGCTCCGTCGGGGGCGCGATTCACCCGCTACGTTGCTGCGGGCTTTCTCACGGAGCGGCAGAGCGTGACGCACGCGATCGACGTTCCGCGGGGCACGTGCGTCTCGATCGTGGCGTACGCGTCTCCGGCGATCACCGACCTCGACGCCCGCGTGTACGACGGCGACGGAGAGCTGCTCGTCGAAGACGTCGAGCCAGACGCGCACCCCACCGTGCAGCTGTGCGGCGACGAGGCTCGACGGGTGTTTCACGTCGCGCAAGCCTTCGAAGGCGAGGGCGCGTACGCCATCGCGATGTTCACCGGAGATCGTCGAGCGATGGACGCCATCGCGCGCGTCGTCGGAGGCCGGCCCGGGACCGCGATCTCCACCCGCAACGAAGCGAGCAGCGCCGAGCGTCGCACGAGCGAGCTGCGCGCGAGCTTGCAGCGACGCGGATTCGCTCCGATCGGCGACGCTGCGCGCGTGACCTTCGCGAACAACGGCGCCGTCAACGTCCCGCTCTCGGTCTCGTCCGACCGCTGCTACACGTTCGCGGCGATCGCCGACGAAGGCGGCGCGAGCGCGGACCTGCGCGTGTTCGACAGCGACGACGAGCTGCTCGCGTTCGACACCAACGCCGAGCGCGACGCGCTCGTGCAGCTCTGCCCCAGCACGAGCGGCCCGCTTCGGCTCGAGGTCCGCGGCGCGCAAGCCGGCGCAGCGGTCGTGAGCTCGTTCGCCGCCGACGCCGCGAGCTTCGGCGGTTCGAACACGCTCTGGCTCGGCGATCGCACATCCATCGCCGTGTCGCCAGCGCCCCTCGACGCGCGCCTCGCGTCGCTGCGAGCGCGATGGCTCTCGGCGGGCTACGTCGCGCCCGCAGCGCCCACGGTCCACTCGTTCGCCGCAGGAGAGTCCCGCGAGACGTCGCTCTCTCTCGAACCGGGCCGATGCTCTCTCGTCGCGGCGGTCGCCGGACGCGGCGTCGGACGGCTCAACCTCTCGATCTTCGACGACGCAGGGACGCAGCTCGCGCGCGGGCCGTTCTTCGACGGAAGCGCGACCACCGTGCTGTGTCCGCCTGCGAGAGAGCGAGTGCTCGTCCGTCAACGGATCGAAGTCGGCTCCGGTGACGTCGCGCTCGTCGTCGCGCCGTCGAGCAACGCCGCGAGCTTGCCTTGGGCGAGCGGGGCGGATCGAACGCTGGTCTCCGAGGCGCTCTCGCAGCCGTGGGCGCAGGACGCGTCGTGGCGCGCGAGCGCGCCGATCGAGCGTTTCAGGGTCGCGCCGGGCGCAGCGCGAGCGAGGGAGTTCGACTTGAGCGCGGGCGCGTGCACGCGGGTAGTCGTGTCCGTCGCGCCGCCGTTCGCAGGGGTCTCGCTCACGCTGCGCGGGCCCACGGGCGCAGAGTTCGCGCGTTCGAGCGGACAAGGCACCGCGAGGATCACTCACTGCGTCGTGCTTCCCACGCACGCACGGCTCGAGGTCGAGCTCGATGCGCGCGCGGACAACGCAGAGCGCGACGCGATCGTGCAGCGGTTCGAGCGCCCCGACACCGGTCGTATCGCGGAGGCAGTGGCTCGCCCATGAAATCAAGCTACGGCGTTTTGGCTGCGGCGATCGCGCTCGCCGCGTGCAACAACAGCGCGATCGCGCCGGGGCTGCGCCCGGTCGCTCCGATCGGCAGCGGCGACCGTCCCGACGCGATCTGGGCGACCGAGCAGCTGCGATCCGCGGCGGTGCAGCTCCGCGCGCGGCTCACTCAAGGCGGAGCACAGGCCCACCTCGCGCTCAGGCTGCGCCGCGACGAGGTCGCGCAGCTCTATACGAGCGCGGCGTTCGAGCGCATTCACAACGCGCAGGTTGGGCACGAGGCCGGAGAAGCGGACCCGCGCTGGGTTCATTTGCGCTCGCTCGCGGACACGCCGCTCGTGGGCTTCTGCGCACGCGGAGCGAGAATCGCCCAGCAGAACGGCCCCGAGGGGCTGCGCGTGCCAGCGCTTCTCGTCGACCGATTGCTGATCGTCGGAGCCGAGCGCGACGTCCTGTGGGCGGCGTGGATCGAAGGGATGATCCTGACCGAGGATGGGTGGCGATTGAGCGCGGCCGTTCCGTTTGCGAATCAGGTCGAGGATCCGCGAAGAGATCACGCGGACGTTCAGCTGTGGGACTGCGACTTGGGGCAGCGGCCACGGCGCGACACGCCGCTCGAGGCGTCGACGACCGCGGGTCGCTGAGCGCTACTCGATCGTCGGTCCCATGGCGCGATTGCTCGCGAACGTCGCGAGAAAGCGCGCGGCGCGCAGCTGCGCCGCAGGGTCGTCGAACACGACGAAGTGTCCGTCGCTCGTGCCGACGGCGTTGTACTGCGACCAGCCCCCTGTGGCGGCGCCCATCGCGAGGTTGCGCGTGACCGGCGCGTTGACGCGCGGCCAATCCGAGAGCGGTCCGATCGTCTCGGGATGAATCACCGGCGCGACGAGGGGCAGGCCGATGGAGACGGCGAGCGCGGCGATGGCGGGCGGCGGCGTGTAGTGATCGATGAACCCCTGCGTCATGAACACGTGCTTGGGAGCGCCGCCCATGCGCGGCTCGCTCACGATGTGCCTCGCGTAGTTCACCGTGTCCGACGGATCCGCGATCGTCTGCGCGAGCGTCACCGCGGGGTGCAGCGGCGTGAGCTCGGCGCGAGGAATCGAGAGCAAGCCAGCGACGATGCCCGGGATGTTGACAGGCTCGGTCTTCATCACGAGCGAGAGCGAGAGCCATCCGCCCGCGCCCGAGAGGACTCCGGCCTCGGGGCCCGCCGGCGTCGCGAGCCAGAGGGGACCGTTGAGTCCGCCCTGCGAATGACCGAAGAACATGACGTGCGCGCCGTCGAAGCGCACCTCCGCTCCTCCGCTCACCATCGCGGAGATCGAGAGAGCGCGCGCGAAGCGCCCCGCCTGAACGAGGTCGATCGCCGCCTGGCGATTGTTCGAGCGCGCCGCGTAGGGGTTGGCGAAGTTGAAGAACTGGCTCTCGGGCGTGCCGCCGCGGATCGTGCGAGCGCCGTTGAAGAGCTGATCGAAGCCGAGGCACGCGACGCCTTGCGCGGCGAGGGCGCGCGCGGTGCCGTCGCTGATGAACGACGCGGCGCTTCCGCCTGTTCCGTGCGCGTAGATCGCGATCGGCCAGCCGCCCGGAGGCATCGCGCCGCTCGGGACGGTGAGCGCGAACTGAATCCCCGTCTCGTACCGTTGAATGATCGGGTTGCCGTCGGGACCGCTGACGAAGTCACCGCTTCCCTCGGCGAGGTACGGCGCTTCTCCCGCTTGAAACACAGGGTTCGGACCGTACTCACCGCGGTAGGTGACGAAGCTGTCGTTGGATCCAGTGCGGCTGAGCGCGCGCGTCTCGGGCATGCGCGCGCTGTTCAACGTGACGTCCACCGCGCGAAAGAACTCGCTCGTCGGATCGCCCGTGGTGAACACCGTCGCGCTCACGACCGTGGCGAGATCGAGCCCGCTGACTCGCATGAGCGCGGGCTTGATCAGCGTCGACGCCGCCATCAATCGAGCGCTCGGCGCATCGCCCATGAGCTCGGTGAAGTCCGCGTCTCGACGCAGCGGCTCGCCGTCGACGCCGCGCACGCGGTTGGTGATGATCACCGCGTACTGAGTGCTCGGACGCAGCGGAAATCCCGGGGCCGGAGCGACCGCGAGCGTGTACGTCGGCCAGAAGCGCGAGCCTCCCGCGCTGAACTGAAAGATCAACGGAACGCGTCGGCCGAACTCAGGGCTGCCCTGTTGAACGTCGACCAGCATCACGTTCGCGTCGTTGGCGCGCGAGGCCGCGGGGCTCGGGAGCGTTCGCTCGTCGATCGGCCCGGTGAAGCGGAAGTAGCTCGCGCCGAGCGGCGAAAACCCTCGCAATTTGCCGGCCATTTGCTCCACGTACGTGCGCGTCAGCCCGCCCGAGAGCGCGCCTGCGACGAAGCGAAGATCGACCTTTCCGTTGGCGTCGACGGCGAGGTCCGACGGCCACGGCATCGCGTACTGATTGGGCGCGACGCCCGTCGCGGGGATCTCGAAGCGCGCGACGTACGGCCCCGAGGGAATACTCGCCTCCGCTGCGGCGTCGTCCACCATCATCGCAGCGTCGTCCATCGGGGCGGCGTCCACGGTGCCGCTGTTCGCATCGCCCGCGCTCGCTTCACTCGCGGCCTCCGGTGAAGCGTCGCCGCGATTGACGGGCGTGCTACAGGCGGCGACAAAGAAGAACCCGAGCGCGAAGCGCTGAACGAAGCGAACGGTCATGGCGCGAATCGTACTCGGTTCTTCGTGTTTTCGCCCGAACTGGGCCACAACTCCCGAGCCGAACTCCGTCGGCACGCCATGACGCCATCGTCTCCGATCTCTCCTCGATCACCGTCGAAATCGCCGCTCGCTCTCTGGCGCGCGACGTCGCTCGCGCTCTTCGCAGGGTTCGTCGATTGCCGTTGTCGCAGCGGCGAACAAACGGACAGCGACGCGCGCGCGCCGGTCGCCAACAGCAACGAGGCCGAGCCCGATTTTGCGATGGACGAGAGCGACGCTGGAGCGGACGGAGCTGCCGTTGTTCCGCGTTGCTCGGTCGGTCCTGCGCGCATGCTCGTGGCAGTCACGCCTGGCGCGGACGACGCCGGCGCCGATCGAACGCGCTACGAGGCCGCGACCATCGCGATGACCCCGAACGGCGCGCGCGCAGCGATGGCGGACGTGAGCGCGCGACAGCTGATCCTCGCGAGCTCACCGACCGAGCGCGCGACGATCGCGATCGGCCCAGAGCCGACGCAAGCGATCACGATCGCCACCGCGGCGAGCGCGACGCTCGTGTGGACGGTGACAGCGCAGCTGCGGGCGCGATCGCAGCGGGCGTACGTGCTCGCTGACGGAGCGCTTCGTCTGCTCGCGACGCACCGCGGTTTGCCAGACGATTCGCTGGGAATCGTGAGCTGTTCGCTCGGCGACTCGGCGCTGATCGCCTGGGACGAGTCGCCCACCGAAGGTCAGTCGGTGGTGCGCGCGCAGCGATGGAGCGCGACGAGCCGCGCAGATCCGCCGCTGCTCACGCTGAGCGAGAGCGGTCAGGACGCCTCGGATCCGGTGATCGTCGCCGCGCCCGGAGGAGGCGCGATCCTCGCGTACCTCGCGCTGCAAGAGGTCGCCGTCGAGACCGCCAACCAAAGCGCCGCGGACATCATCGTGCGCGCCATCAACGCCGACGGAACCCCGCGCGGCCCCGCGGTCAACCTCACTTCGCGGCCCAAGACCCGGTTCGGCGTCGCGCTGCACGCGACGAGCAGCGGGCGATGGATCGCGTGGCGACTGGCGGCGGACTCCGATCACGAGGGGCTCGGAGACGGCGGTCGCGTGGCGATCGTCGCGCTCGGAGAGGACCTTCGCCCCGTGCGATCGCCGGAGTACCTGACGGACTTGGACCGCGTTCCTGCTGGGAGGATCTCGATCGTGTCCGAAGGAGCGACCGCCGAGGTCTATTGGACCGAGCGGCGCGGAGAAGACCTCGTCACCGTGCGCAGGGCCGTGAGCGCCGACGGCCGTGTGCTCGGAGAGGCCCGAGAAGAGCCTGCGCTCGGAGGACAGGTTCCGCTCGGCGGCGACGCGAGAGCGCCGCGCATCGCCGCGTGGGGACGCAGCGGCGAGCCCGGATTCGCGATCGCGCAGTGCCCGCGCTGATCGCGAAGGTCACCGCGCGGTAAGTCGTTGTGCCACCGCGCGCGGTCCTGCTACGAAACGCTCTCCCTGTCATGTCGACCGTTCCGATGACGCCCGCCGGGCACAAGCGCCTCAAAGAAGAGGTCGAACAGCTCAAGTCCGTCGAACGACCGAAGGTGATCCGCGAGATCGCCACGGCTCGCGAGCACGGTGACTTGCGCGAAAACGCCGAATATCACGCGGCCAAAGAGAAGCAGGGCTTCATCGAGGGCCGCATCGCGCTCATCGAAGACGCGCTCGCTCGCGCCGAAGTGATCGAGCCCTCCCGCGTCGCCGGCGACAAGATCGCCTTCGGCGCGCACATCAAGCTCGCGAACACGACGACCGGCGAAGAAGTGACCTACCAACTGGTAGGTCCGATGGAGGCAGACATCGACCACGGCCGCATCTCTGTCTCTTCTCCGATCGCGAAGGCGATGGTCGGCAAAGAGGTCGGCGACGAGGTGAAGGTGCAGACGCCCAACGGCACGCGCGTGTACGAAGTGCTCGAGCTGTCCTTCGACGAGTGAGCGTTTCGCGGGGGAAGATACCGGGTGTTTCGCGATGGACCTGCAGGACGTCGCCGTCGATCAGATCAAGCACGTCGGCCTGCAAGCCGCGGCGATCTTGCGCGGGCGCGGCGTCGAGACCGCCGGTGATCTGCTCGCGCGCGGGCCGCGACGCTATCTCGACCTGCGCGGCGCGGACGACTGGTCCCTGGTGAAAGAGTCCGTCGTCGGCGCGATGGTCGCGCTCGTCGGGATCGTGGCGGACACGCGCCGCATCGGCTCGATGCGTTCGAAGGGCCTGTCCGTGCTGCTGAGAGAGCCCGGAGGCACAGGCGTGCTGCGCGTCGTGTTCTTTCACGCGCCCCCCGGAATGGCCGCGCGCACGCCGCTCGGCGCGAAGGTGCGCGTCATCGGGACGCTCAAAGAAGGGCGCGGCGACCTCGAGCTGCACCAGCCCCGCGTGCAGAGCGCAGACGCGCCGATCACGCCGATCGAGCCGGTGTACGGCGCGATCGGTACGCTCTCTCCCGCGACGGTCGCGCGCGTCGTTGCGAGCGCGCTCGAGCGGGTCCACGAGTGGTGCGACCCCGTGCCCCTCGCGCTCGCGAAAGAGCTCGGGCTTCGATCGTCGGCGGACGCCCTCCGCGCCGTGCACGCGCCCGATCGCAACACGCCCGTCGACGCGCTGATCGCGCTGCAGCGCGGCGTCTCGTGGGCGCACAAGAGGCTCGGCTTCGAAGAGCTGCTCGCCGCCGCCGTCACGCTCGAGCGCGCTCGACGAAACACAGGCAGCGCCAAGGCGATCGCCTTCGACCCGACCGTGGCCGACGCGACCGCGAAGCGCGCAGGCTTCGAGCTCACCCCGTCGCAGCGCGACGCGATCGACAGCATCCAGCGAGCGATGAGCATCGATCAGCCGATGCGACGACTGCTCGTCGGCGACGTGGGCTCGGGCAAGACGCTGGTCGCCGCCGCGGCTTCGCTCGCGGTGCTGCGCGCCGGACGCGCCGTGGCCTGGCTCGTCCCGACGTCGATCGTCGCTGAGCAGCACGCCGCGACGCTCACCCGCGCGCTCGGAGGAGAGGGCGGGCCCGTCGCGGTCTTGCTCGGCTCGACGCCGAAGCGAGCGCGCACCGCCGCGCGAAAGGCGATCGCGCAAGGGCTCGTGCGCGTGGTCGTCGGGACGCACGCGATCCTCGAGGAAGAGAGCGTTCCGCCCGAGCTCGGGCTCGCCGTGGTGGACGAGCAGCATCGCTTCGGCGTCGCGCAGCGGCTCGCGTTGGTCAAAGACCGCGCTGCGCACATGCTCGTGGTCTCTGCCACGCCGATCCCACGCACGCTCGCGCTCGCGCAATACGGTGACCTCGACGTGGTCACCATGCCCAAGGGGCCCTCATCGAGGCAGCCCGTCACGTCGCGCGTGGTGCCGCCGACGGACAAGAGCTTCATCGCCCACACGATTCAGCGCGCGCTCGACGCGCACGACAAGGGCGGGCGCGTGTTCGTCGTGGTGCCGAGGATCGAAGCCGACGACGCGAGCGCGGTGACCATCGCGGAGGCCGACGCGTTTTTGTCCCAGCATTTTCCCAGGGATCGCATCGTTGTCTTGCACGGAAAGATGTCCCCCGACGAGCAGCGCGCGGCGCTTCAGGCGTTTCGCAGCGGCTCGCACCCGATCTTGCTCGGGACGTCGGTGATCGAGGTCGGCTTGGATGTTCCCGAGGCGAACCTCATCGTGATCATGGGGGCCGAGCACTTCGGGATCGCGCAGCTCCACCAGCTTCGCGGTCGCGTGGGGCGCGGAGGACAGAAGGCCGCGTGCCTCTTCGTCCCCGAGTCGACCGACGAGAGCGCGCGCGTTCGGCTGGACGAAATCGCGGCGTGCTCCGACGGCTTCGCCCTCGCCGAGCGAGACCTCGATCGTCGCGGCGCAGGCGAGTGGTTCGGCGAACGACAGTCGGGCGCGGATCGGTCCTTTCGCTTCGCTGACCCGCTGCGCGATCGCGCGATGGTCGTTCGCGCCGTCGAAGCCGCGCGCGCGCTGCTCGACGACGATCCGTCGCTCGCCCGCTATCCCGCGCTCGAGCGCGCCGCCGCACGCATCATCGCCCGCGGTCAGACCCCCACCGCGGAGGACGCAGGGTGAGCGAGGGAGCTTCATCGTCGGTCGAGCCTCGCGGAGGCGCGCGCGCAGGAGCGATCGCCGCCCTCGCGCTCGGCCTTCTCGACGGCGCGAACGCGCTGCGCCGAAGCCCTGCTCCCGCCGGAGAATCCGCGCTCTTCGTCGCCGGCGTCGTCGCGACCATCGCGCTCGTGCTCACGCCCGCAGGAGCGCTCGGCGTGACCGCGGCTCGTTCGCTCTCGCGCGCGACGCGACGGTCCCGATCGATCGTCGGCGCGGTCGTGGGCGCGGGCTTCGGGCTCGCGCTCGGCTTCGCGCTCTTCTCCGGCTCCGCGATGCAGCGCTCTGCGGCGCGCCCGTGGCTCATCGCGACCGCCGTGGCGCTCAGCGCGGCGGTCACCGCGATCGCGCTGCGCGGGTCCAACGCGATTTCGTCGCTGATTTTACAGCACAAGCGGCTCGTCTCGGCGCTGCTCGCGGCCGTGTCTCTCGCCGTCGGCTACGCGCACGCGACGATGTTCGTTCGGCTCTATCCCGCGCTGCACGCGATCGCGGCGCTGCTGTGCACGGCGCTCGCGGTGACGAGCGCGGCGCTCGGGCTCCCGACGGTGCGCCAACGGTGGTCACGACCGTCGATCGCGCTCGCCGCCGCGGCGCTCGCGCTGTGCGTGATCGCCGGAGCGGACCTGCTTCGATCGCAGCGGGCGAGGGCGAGGGCGCGGCAGCACACGGCGATCGCGACGTACGCGGTGCGCGCGGCGGGGCGGCTGATTCCGCAGCGAGCGGTGCGCGCGGTGGTCGACGACGATCGCGTGGTCGAAGGGCCGAGCCTCGACCTCGAGGGGCTCGACGTGGTGCTGGTCACCGTCGACGCGCTCCGCTGGGATCGACTGGGAACCTACGGAAACACCGAAGGGCTCACGCCCGCGATCGACGCCATCGCGCGCAGCGGAGTCGTGATCGAACGGGCCTATTGCACCACGCCGCACACCTCGTACTCGCTCGCTTCGTTGATGACAGGAAAGTTCTTTCGCGGCGTGAGCGCGCTCGGCGTCCCGACGCGCCCGCACCAGACCATCGCGGGCCTGCTTCGCGCGCGGGGCTACGACTCTGCCGCGTACTTTCCTCCCGCTGTGTTCTCTGTGGACGGCGACCGGCTCGGCGACCTGCGCGCGCGCGGCTTCGATTTCGCACACCGACAAGAGGACTACGCGAGCGCGGAGCAGCGCGTGCGCTCGGCGATTCAGTGGCTCGAATCGCGGCCACGAAATCAACGGACGCTCCTTTGGGTGCACTTGTTCGAGCCGCACGAGTCGTACGAGAACCACCCGGGCGCGCGTGTCCCCGGCGGGGCGAGCGTGGCGAGCCGGTACTCGAGCGAGGTGGCGGCGGTCGACGACGCCGTGCGAGCGCTGCACGAAGCGTACGCGCGGCTCGGGCGTCGCGCGGCGTGGTTCATCACCGCGGACCACGGCGAAGAGTTCGGCGAGCACGGCGGACGCTTTCACGGAACGACGGTGTACGAAGAGCAAGCGCGCGTCCCGTTCATCATCGCCGTTCCCGGCATTTCTCCGCGCAGAGTGCGCGGTCCTGCCTCACATATCGACCTGCTCCCGACGCTGCTCGCAGGGCTCGCCATCGATCGTCCTCCGCGCCTTCGCGGACGCGACCTCGGGCCGCTCGCCCAAGGCTCGCCGTGGACTCGCAACGTCTTCGCCAGCGTGGGCGCCGAACGACTGGTGACCGACGGTCGCTTCAAGCTCGTGTGCGACGTGGGCGAGGGCTCGTGCGAGCTCTTCGACCTCGACGCGGACCCGTGGGAGCGCAACAACCTCGCGGACAGTCGCGCGGATTTGCTCGCGAGGCTTCGTCCGCTCGTCGCGGGGTGGGACGCATCGCACGCGCGATTCGAGGCCGAGGGAGAGCGCGCCGAGCTGCGTTCGCGCGACGCGCTGCCGCCCGCGGTCGAGCGCGCGATTCAAGGCGACCGCGCTGCCGCCGCCGAAGCCGCGCAGTCCATCGCTGGCCTCGACGCGCGACGAGCGATCCGCGCCGTGCGAGCCTTGGCCGCGCTCGGCGTTCGCGACGAGCTCGTGCGCGGCGCGCTCGCGACGGCGACCACGCGAAACGCCAGCGATTTGTCGCTCGAAGCGGGAGTAGCCCTCACTCGGCTCGGCGATGCGCGCGGCGTCGCCGCGAGCCGAGACGCCCTCGCGTCGAGCGATCAGAGCCTCTCGCGAAGCGCGGCGCTCGGGCTCGCGACGCTCGGGATCAACGACGGCGCCGTGGTCCTGGCTCAGTGGCTGGACGATCGCGCGAGCACTGACCAAGAGCGCGACGCCGCGCTGGCTGCGCTTCGTTCGCTGCGTGATCCGAGGGCGTTCGACGCCCTGGCGCGCCTGCTCGAAGACCCGCGCCTCGCGCCGGACGCCGCGCTCGCGCTCGCCGACCTCGCCGATGCGCGCGCCATCGCTCCGCTCGAGGCGCTCGCGCGAAGCACCCGCTACTCGCTCACGCGCAACGCCGCGATCCTCGGGCTCGCGAAGCTCCGAGCGACCGTCGCGCCCGCGCTCTTTCGCGAGGCGCTCACGAGCGAGCCCGCGCTCTCGGACCCGTTTGCGATCGCGGCGGCGCTCGGCGCGCCCATCGCAGAGATCTCGCTTTCGTCTGTCGAAACACAGGCCGATCCACGAGGACGCGCGAGGGTGACCTTCGACCGCGCGATCGCGCGAGGCCCCGTCACGGTGTTGCTCCACACGCGTGCAGCGCAAGCGTGCTCGGCGAGGATCGCGGGACAAGAGGCGAGCATCCCGGCCGGCGAGTCGCTGGCGAGGGTGTCGGTGCGATCGCTGCCGCGGACGATGGCGGTCGAGCGATGCGCAGGGCTCACGGTGAGCGAGGCGCTGGCGACGAGAGCGCCCAGCGCTCGGGATGGTCAGTGATGATCCCGTCGCAGCCCATCGCGCGGAGGCGACGCATCGCCGCAGGCTCGTTGATGGTCCAGACATGAACGAGCATTTCCAGTGATTTTGCTCGTCGAACGAAGGCGTCCGTGACGACCTCGAACCCAGAGAACACGTCTGGGACCTGCAGCGCGCACGCCGGCGGCGGCTCGTAGTGGTCTTCGTGCAGGCCCGTGAGAAAGCCGAACACCTCGGCCGAGCTGCAGCTCGTGGGCGCCCACGAAATCACGCGACGAATCTCGTTCATCACGCCGCCGTCCTCCGAGGCGAGCAGCACTCGACCGACGCCGCCGCCGCGCTCGATCGCCTCGCCGAGCAGCTGCGCCGCGCCGTCTTCATGGCTCTTCAGCTCGATGTTGAACCGATTGGACGGAAGCGCCGCGAGCGCCTCTTCGAGCAGCGGAACGCGCAGCCCACACCCGCGAAAGACGTCGATCCCGTCGCGGTCCGCGAAGCGCGCCCCCGCGTCGAGCGACCGCAGCTCGGCGTACGTCATCGCGGCGATCGCGCCCTCGCCGTCGGTGGTGCGATCGACGTTCGGGTCGTGGCAGAGCACCACGCGTCCGTCGCGCGTGACGTGCGCGTCGGTCTCGATCACATCGACGCCGATGCGCGCCGCGAGCAAGAACCCCTCGAGCGTATTCTCAGGAAATATCCCCGCAGCGCCGCGGTGTCCGAAGCACCCGACGAACCCCTCGGGCGCGCGGTTGAACGTTCGACTCGTCATCGCCCCATGACCGTACTACGGACCGTCGTCCACGCGACCATGCGCGGTCTTTTCACACTTCGTTCGCAGTTCTGGTAGACCACCGCGCGCGATGAGCGAACACAGCGACAAGAGCGAAGAGGCGGTCGACGAGGCGGCGAACGAAGAGATGCGCCGCGATTTCGACCACGCGCGAGACGTCGAGCCCGTGGGCATCACCGGGCGCGAGACGCCAGAAGAGATCTTCCGCGATCGGTTTCCCGCGTTCGTCGGGCGCCAAGAGCGAACGGCGTTCGACTTGATGGCGCGCGCGGTCGACCAGGACTACGCGACGTTTCTCACGTTCTCGGGGGCGATGACGCCCGCGGGCCTGCACCAGAGCTGCTTGATCCCGCTGATCGAGCGCGGCCTGGTGGACTGCATCACGACGACCGGCGCCAACCTGTACCACGACGCGCACCGCATCATCGGCCACCGCATTCGCGAGATCGACCCCAACGCCGGCGACCTCGCGCTGCGCCTCGCGCGCATCATCCGCATCTACGACCTCGGCTTCTGGGAAGAGACGCTGCTCGAGACGGACAAGCTGTTCAGCGCGATTCTTTTGCAGCCTGAATTCCAAAAGAAGATGACGACCCCCGAGCTGCACTACCTGCTCGGAATGTACATCTCGAAGATCGAAGACGCCCTCGGCGTCAAGCGCCCCTCGCTGCTGGCGACGGCGTACAAGCGCGCGGTCCCGATCTTCGTCGGCGCCGTCCAAGACGGCTCGATCTTCTTGAACATCGTGAAGCTCAAGCGGCTCTTCCCCGAGACGTTCAAGCTCGAGATCGACGTCAACGACGACGTCTACGAGATGAGCGCGATGCAGAACTACTGCCTCCACGGCCTCGAGAAGAAGATGGCGATCTTCATCTTGGGCGGCGGCGTCCCGAAGAACTACACACTCCAAGGCGAGCCGCTGCTGTCGCAGATCCTCGAGGTCGAGACGGACGGCTTCGACATCGACGTGCAGTTCTGCGTCGATCCCGTGGACAACGGCGCGCTCTCGTCCTGCCCGGCGTCCGAGGGACACACCTGGGGCAAGGTTTCGCCCGAAGGCGTCGCTCGCTCGGTCTACTGCCACGCCGACGTGACCGCGGTGTTTCCTTGGGTGACGTACGCGCTGCTCTCGAAGCAGGACCGCTCGCGGCAGCACCGTCGACTCTACGATCAGCGCGCCAAGGCCATCGCGCTGCTCGACGAGACGGTGGCGAAGAACCGCGAATCGCTGCTCAAGACCATCTCGTCCGACGCGCTCGACCGCGTCGTGAACAAGGGCTGAGCGCTCAGTACCAGCTCGCGTTCTCTTCGACGACGATGCGCATGTCGTTGATGACGTTGCGCGCGGAGTCGGCGTCGGCGGCGACGTCGTCGATCGCGCTCGCGAGCGAATCCCGCGCTGCCTCTGGCACCGCAGACTGCCCTTCGGCGACGGCGTTGAGCGCGCGCTCGTACGCGCGCAGCGAGGTCTGCAACCGCGAGTACGCGTCCCAGGCGCGACGACGATTGTTCTCGGCGTAGCCAGGAGACGTGCCGAGCTCACCCGCCGCTGCGAGCGGGCTCGCGACGAGCTCGGTGAGCGTCGCGCCGCGACAGGATCGCAGGGCGGTCGGGAGCGTTCCGCGGCGGACCTCGGCGAGGTTGGTTCGGATTTGCGCCGCGGTTTCGCCGCCAAAACAACGGGTCAACCGCGTGCCGACGCGCTCGTGATGGCGAGCCTCGACGCCCTTGAACCACTGGCGACCGGGGTCGCGCGGGCGGTGCCACGTGACGAATCCGATCGAGGCCGTTGTCATGGCGACCAACACCGACGCGAGGATCGTGTTGCGCTTTCGAACGCGCGCGAGCTCCTCGGGAGAGTCCGGCGCGGGGCGCGACTCTTCAGCCTCGCTCTCGTCGCGCTCATCGTTTTCGTCTTCGCTCTTCTTCTTGGACTTCGCGCTCTTCGCCATGGAACGTTTCCGTAGGGGGGCCCGTGGATTACCGCACTTTCCCGCCTTTGGGCGCGTGCGAAACGCACCGACCCCGCGTGGGTCGGCAGGAGGCAACCGCGCAGCGAGTCGAATTGTTCCGACGCTCGGGCGCGTCCTTGCCGCAGCGACAACCGCCCGTGTACGGTTCGGCCGCCCGAGCTCCCTCGACCTGCGCGTCGCGCGATCGTCCGAGCGAAGGGCGTTGCTCACAAAGCTCACCCGTGCGCGACCTCGCGCGCTCGCCGTCGTCCTCCCTGCTGCGCCTCCTGTGAAGCGCGCGCAGCGACCGACGGCCTGAGCGCGAGCGTCCGCGGTTCTCGAGCGCGAAAGGACACGAGACTCACGATGACGTTCACCGAAGCAGCCGAGGTTGTGCTTCGCCAGGTCGGCAAGCCCCTCCACTTCAAGAAGATCACCCAGCTCGCGATCGAGCAGAACCTGCTCTCGCACGTTGGAAAGACCCCCGAAATCACCATGTCCACGCGTCTCACGACGATGACGAAGAAGGACAAGGGCGACGCGCCGATCGTGCGCGTCAAGCCCGGCGTCTTCGCGCTTCGCGTGTGGGGCGAGGCTGCGGTCGCCGCCGCCGCGGACATCGAAGAGACCGAAGAGCCTGTGCTTCCCGAGGGCGCCGAAGAAGAAGCTGAGCGCGAAGAGATGCCTCCGCCTTCCGCCGAAGAGCGCGAGCGCGAGGACCTGCTCAACATCGCGCAGACGATCTTCGCGGCCGAAGACGACGACGATCTTCCGGTGCTCGCCGATCCTCCGCCCAAGCCCGCGCCGGCCGCTCCGAACGGCGATCAAGCCGCCGCAGGCGAGGGCGGCAATCGTCGTCGTCGCCGTCGTCGTCGTCGTCGTGGCGGAGAGCGCTCCGAGGTCTCTGCCGACGGAACGCCGCTCGCTGACGATGCCGCCGAGTTCGAAGGCGACGACGAAGAGAGCGACGCTGAGCCGGAGCTCCGCGCTGATTCGGGCGAGGGCGAAGAGCCTCGCGAGCGCAGCGACGAGGCGAGCGAGCCCGTCGAGGGAGAAGAAGCGCGCGCTGAAGGCGCAGAGGCTCCGGTCGAAGGCGCAGAAGCGCGCGAACCCCGTCGCGAGCGCAGTGACCGCAGTGACCGCGGTGAACGAGACCGAGGACGGAGTGATCGCAGTGACCGCGGTGAGCGCAATGACCGCGGTGACCGTGCTGATCGCGCCGAGCGAGGAGACCGTCCCGAGCGCAGCGATCGCGCCGATCGCGGCGAGCGCGCTGAGCGTGCTGACCGTCCCGAGCGCGGCGAGCGCGGCGAGCGCGGTGACCGTGAGCGAGGACGGGGTGAGCGCAGTGACCGTGAGCGTGGTGACCGAGATCGCAACGATCGCGATCGCGATCGTGATCGTGATCGCAGTGAGCGCGGAGACCGTTCGGACCGCGCGGATCGCGATCGCGCGCCCAGCGAGGACACGACCGTCGAAGCGGGTCGCGACGCGGCGGACCTCGTCGTCTCGCTCTTGCAGCGACGGGACGACCGCAATCCAGTGCCGTTTCGCACGCTCGTCGACGACGCCATTCGTGGCAATCGCCTCTCGGGCGACGCCAACGTGCTCGCCGCTTCGCTCGCGGCTTCAGCGCGCGCAGATTGCTCTCGTCGCGAAGCGCGCGGAGAGCGCGCTCGTCTGCGCGTCCAGGGCTCGCGCGTCGCGCTCGTCGAGTGGTCGCTCGGCTCCGACGTCGCGCGCGCCGAAGACGAAGCGCTCGTCGCCCTCGAGCGACTTCGCGACGCCGCCCGGCGCCAGCTCGTTCGAAAGCTCAACGAGCTGCCACAGTCGGCGTTTATCGAGCTGATCGCGGTCACGCTCGAGCGCGTGGGCCTGACCAACCTGCGCTCGATTCGTCGCGCCGGCGCGAGCCAGGGCGAGCTGTTCGTCACGGGAACCGCGCGCGTCGCCGGAGAAGAGATCGCCGCGGCGGTCCTGCTGAAGAGGGGCGGCGAAGTCGGCCGCGAGCGCGTGATCGAACTGCGAGGCTCGATGCACCACTTCAACCACGCGCGCGCAGCGTGGATCGTCACGACAGGCTCGATTCTCTCGGGCGCCCGTGAAGAGGCCAGCGCGCCCGAGGCCGCGCCGGTGACGTTGGTCGACGGACAGCTGCTCTCGCGTTGGATGGACGAGCACGGCGTCGGCGTTCGCCACGCGCGGATCGCGATTCCGTACGTCGACTTGGACTTGTTCGACGCGCTTCGCGGCTGACCGTTCGCCGCGCTTGCAAATCACCGCCATAGTGTAATCATCCGCTCATGGTGGACCGTCTCGGGGTGGGTGTTGGCGTTGTGTGCATCGTCTCGATGCCAGCGATCGCCTTTGCGCAGAGCGAAGAGCGCGCGGATCACGTGGTGGATCCCGCGCAACGCGCGCAAGAACAGCGAGCGTTCGACGAGCAGAAGCCCGCGACCACGCTCGTCGCGAACTTCGCGGCGCTGGGCGCGACGGGCCTCGTGGTCGGCGTTCCGCTCATCTCGGGGCTGCTGCCAGGACCGACGCCCTACTCGGGCGCCGCGACGAGCTCGATGGCGCTGTTCGTCGGGCTGACGATGACCGCCGCGGCGGGCGCGGCGAGCGTCACGTATTGGGGCGCGATGAACTCCCTGGGAGTTCGCGGTCCGTATTGGCCCGCGCTCCTCGGCTTCGCGCTCGGCGCGACGGTGGGATCGCTCTCGCTGCTCGGCGTTCAGGCAACGCAGCCCGCCACGGCGATCGGCCCGCTCGTGTGCATGTCGGTCGCGGGGCTCGTCGGGCAGGCGATCGCGTTCGAGCAGGCGATTCCCAGGCGAAGTGAGGTCAGCCGACTGCAAGCGCGACGGATCACTCCCGCGCTCGCGCTCACGCCCCACGCGACGCAGCTCACGATCGGAGGTGCGTTTTGAGCACCGCTCCTCGCGTGATCATCGCTTCGACGTGCGCCGCTGGACTGCTCCTCTCCGCCTCGGCCGCGCGCGCGCAGCTCGGACCGCCACCTTCGCTCGAGGCCCCGACGCTCGAGCCCTCGACTCCGACGGTCGTGCAAAGCAACGCCCCGCCTGCGCTCCCAGCGCAGGCGATCGAGCCCCCGGACAGCGCGCAGCTCCTCGCGCCGATCATCGTTCCACCCGCGCTGGTCTTCGCCACACCAAGGGTCACGACGCCCGTCCCGAGCACACGTTTTCAAGACCGCTTCGCGCGCGTCTCGATCGCGACGTTGGCCTCCGCGGGCACGACGCTGATCACAGGCTCGCTCACAGCAGGAGCGGTGTTTCTCGCAAACACCTGCGGCTGGAGCTGCGCGCTGTCGACCTCGATCACCGTGGGCTCGACGCTCTCGTTGCTCTCGTTGTTCGCCGTGCCGGCGACGTACTCGCTCGCCGCCGATCGCTTCGGTTCGCGCGGATCGTTCTGGGCCACGTTCGGCGGCTTCTCGATCGGCGCGCTGATCGGAGCTGGCATCGTCGCGCTCGACGTCGTCGCCTCGGCGCGTGGGCCGTCCGCGATCAGCGTGAGCATCGCTGCGATGCTTCCATTCGTGGCGCAGGCGTTGGCGTACGAGCTCGTCGCGCAGCCAGCGCTGGTCGATCCCCCGCGAACCGCCCGTCGAAACGCTGTCCTTCCCACGATCGCGCTCGGCGACAACGCAGCGATCGGCGTCGCGGGACAGTTCTAATCCGCTCAGTAACAGCCGCGCATGCACTCGCGGTACGTGTCGTCGCACGTCGCAACGCAGCCGCGATCTTGTCCGCTGTTGCAGCCGTCGAAGCAGCGCTGCCACGCCGCGCGACAGGGCCGCGCGCAGCTGTCGCCCGGCATGTCGAGCGCGCGGGGACGGTTGTCCTCGCACACCCCTTGCTGCGCCTGCGCGGCGTTGGCGACCGGCGTCACGTTGGTTGAGCCCTGCTGAACGGTCGCGTTCTGCGCGGTGTTCGACCACGGAGCGCCGCCCTGTTGCACAGCGCCGCTCTGCGCGCCGGGCTGCTGCGCGGGACTCTGCGTCGCGTTCTGCGCGGGATTCTGCGGTTGCTGCGCGGCTTGCGGGTTGTTCGCCGCCCAGCGCGGAGAGTTCCACGTGTTGTTGCCGCCTGAGCTGTTGGCGCCGTTCGCGCTGGCGCCGTTGGCGTTGGCGTTGTTGCGACCGCCGTAGTCACCCATGAGACTCGGCTCGCAGCCCGAGAGAGCGGCGAGGGTCGTCACGAAGGCACCGAGAGCGAACAGGCGACGGGCAACCATAGGCTTCGGTCATTGTACGCCGTCCGAAGCGAACTCCCCCCTACTCGGCGTTCAAACCTCGGCGTCGCGCACGACCGCGAGCGCTTCTTCGAGCTTCGCGACGGAGGCGGTGAGCGCTGACTGCTCGTCTCGCTTCGACTGCACCGCCTCGGGGGCGGCCTTGGACACGAAGCTCTCGTTCGAGAGCTGTTTGGTCACCTTTTCGAGCTCCTTTCGACCCTTCGCGATCTCTTTTTCGAGCCGCGCGGCCTCGGTCTTCGGGTCGATGAGCCCGGCCAACGGAATGATCACTTCAGCCCCGTCCACCACCGCGTAGCCCACGCCCTTCGGCTTGGGTCCGTGCGATTCGACCGCGAGTCCCTGCGCGATCGTCAGCGATTTCACCTGCGCTTCGTACGTCGCGAGCAGCGCCCGCTGCGCGCTGTCGTCGGTGCGGAGCGTCAACTTCATCGCGTCCTTGGGGCGAATTCCGAGCTCTCCGCGGATGTTGCGCGCGGCGGTGATCACGCCCTGCACGAAGCCGATCTCGCGCTCGGCCTGCTCGTCGCGCACGAACTCGCTGCTCTCGGCGAAGCTCGCCACGCACAAGTGCTCAGCGATTCGCCCGTCGCGTCGCTTCGATCGAACGGCGTCTGGCAGCTTCTGCCACAGCTCTTCGGTCACGAACGGCATGAACGGGTGCAGCAAGCGCATCGCGCTCTCGAGGCACTTCGCGAGCACGCGACGGGTGACGTCCTTCGCCTGCTCGTCCGTTCCGTTGAACACGGGCTTGGTGATCTCGAGGTACCAGTCGCACAGCTCGTCCCAGAAGAACCGCCGCGCCGCCGTCGTGCACTCGTCGAGTCTGAACCCTTCGAGCCCGTCGCTCACTTCCTTCGCCGCGAGCGCGAGCCGCGAGAGGATCCAGCGATCCGCCGCGGACATCGCTTCCCGCGGAGGAAGCGACGCATCGGCGCCCTCGGCGCGGAGCGGCTCGAGGTACGGGAGCGCGAATCGCGTGGCGTTCCACAGCTTGTTCGCGAAGTTCTTGGCGCGCTCGACCTGGCGCAACTGCAATCTGATTTGCTTGGCCTGGGGCGGGTTCGTCGCGAGGTAGAACCGCACCGCGTCCGCGCCAAACGCGGGGAAGCCTTCGCCCTTCTCCGCGTAGGTCGGATAGCACTGCTTGAACTTCTTCAGCGCGTCCGCCGGCGCGGTGCCCTTCTGGCTCGCGGCCGTCACCACGGTGTCGAGCGACGCGCCGAACACCATGTGCAGCGGGTCGATCACGTTGCCCTTCACCTTGGACATCTTCTCGCCGTGCTCGTCGCAGACCATGCCGTGCAGAAGCACGCGCTTGAACGGCACTTCACCCATGAAGTGAATGCCGAACATCATCATGCGAGCCACCCAGAAGAAGAGAATGTCGGAGCCCGTCTCCATCACCGTGGTCGGGTAGAACGTCTCGAGCGCCTTGGTTTTCTCTGGCCAACCCAAGGTGCTGAACGGCCACAGCGCGCTCGAAAACCACGTGTCGAGCACGTCGGCGTCCTGCGTGAGCGCCGCGTGTCCGCAGTTGGAGCAGCACTTCGGCGTCTCTCTCGCGACCGTCACCGCCGCGCACTTGTCGCAGTACCACGCGGGGATCTGATGGCCCCACCAGAGCTGGCGCGAGATGCACCAGTCTTGAATGTTGGTGAGCCAGTGCTCCCAGGTCTTCACCCACTCGGCGGGCTCGATCGTCGTGCGTCCCTCGCGCACCGCAGCGAGCGCCTTGTCCGCGAGCGGCTTGGCGTTGACGTACCACTGCGGAAGCAACATCGGCTCGAGGATGTCCCCCGTGCGCGCTTCACGCGCGATCGCGAGCCGGTGCTGCTTCGAACCTCGCACGAGCCCCATCTCGTCGAGCGCCTTCTTCACGGCCTTGCGCGCTTCTTCACGCTTGAGCCCCGCGAAGCGCGCGCCCTGCGCGTTGATCGTCCCGTCCAAGTTCAAGATGTTGATGAACTCGAGCGAGTGACGCTTGCCCGTCTCGTAGTCGTTGAAATCGTGGGCCGGAGTCACCTTCACAGCGCCCGTTCCGAACGCCATGTCCACGAGGATCGGGTCGGCGATCACGGGGATCGTGCGGTCGTGGAAGGGGCACTTGAGCTGCTTTCCGATCGCGTCTTTGTACCGAGGGTCGTCGGGATGCACGGCCACCGCGGTGTCGCCGAGGATCGTCTCGGGGCGCGTCGTGGCCACCACGATCTCGCCCGAACCATCAGCAAACGGATAGGCGAAGGAGAACAGCTCACCGTCTCCTTCAACGCGGTCCACCTCGAGGTCCGAGATCACCGTCTGCGCCGCGACGCTCCAGTTCACCAGGCGTTCGCCGCGGAAGATCAAGCCCTCTTCGTACAAGCGCACGAACGCTTCGCGCACGGCGACCGAGCACTGCGCGTCCATCGTGAAGCGCTCGCGTCCCCAGTCGGGCGAGGCGCCGAGCTTTCGGAGCTGCTCGGTGATGCGGCCGCCGCTCTCTTCTTTCCACTGCCACACGCGCTGCAAGAACTTCTCGCGCCCGAGCTCTTTGCGCGACGTTCCTTCGAGCGAGAGCAACCGCGAGACGACCACTTCTGTCGCGATGCCTGCGTGGTCCACGCCGGGCTGCCAGAGCGTGTTGAGCCCGCGCATGCGCGCGGCGCGAACGAGCGAGTCCTGAATCGTGCAGAACAACGCGTGGCCCATGTGCAGTGAGCCAGTGACGTTGGGCGGAGGGATCGCGATGCAGTACGCGTTCGACGGATCACCAGTGTCCTGCGCGGCGAAATGTCCCGCGCGAATCCACTCGGCGTACCAACGCGGCTCCACGTCGGTGGGGTCGTAGGCCTTCGAAAGCTCGGTCGTCATGGTTCAGGCGCAATAACTCTGCGCCGCGAACAACACAACGGCCGAGCGTCGCGCTCAGCCAGCTTTCATCAGCACGAATTCACATCCCCCAATCGCGATCGCGCCCCCCAATGGCGATCACGACGACGTGAGTCGACGAAGCTCTTCGCGGATCATCGTCTCAGCGAGCTGCGGAACGACCTCCCACACGACTCGCTCGACCACCTCGCGCGTGAGCGCCGAGACGGCTTCGACCTGCGCCGGCGTGAGGCCGAGAGCGCTGACCTTCGCCTCGAGATCCGCCGGCAATTTCACCGCGGGCGCGGCGGTCGGCGCGGGTGCCGCGGCCGTTGCAGCGGGTGCTGCGACAGGCTCGGGCTTCGCGGCCGCGGGCGGAGCGACGACCGCCGGCTTGGGCGCGACCACCGCGGGTGACGGCGGAGCGACGACCGGCTTGGCCGTCGATGCAGCGCTCGCAGGGGGCGCGACTGGAGCCGCGACCGTGGCCCCGAGCGGCGCGCTCGGAGCGACGACCGGCGAAGGCGAGGGCGGCGTCGCGGGCGCTCCCGGCGCTCCCGGCGGGGGAACGTTGGGCGCGAACATCTGCGTCGCCTTGGGCCTCGCAGCCGCGGCCATCGGATTGGCCGCAGGAAGACCCGCGCTCGCGGGCGCGACAGGCGCCGCGGGCTTCGCAGCCGAGGCCACCGGCACCGGAGCTCCCGGCGCAACGACGGGCGCCGCGGGCGGAGCCACGGGCGCGCCGATGGTCGCGGTCTGCTTGGGCGAGGGCGCCTGCACCGCTGCGAGCTGCGACTGACTCGTCGAGAGCAGCTGCTTCACGCGGTCGATCAGCGCCTGGGTCTCGAACGGCTTCGAGATCGTCCCTTCTGCGCCGCACTCTTTGACCTTCGCGTCGTCGATCGGGTTCTGCTCGGAGAAGAGCAAGAGCACTGGCATACGCCCGATCACCGCGTCGGACTTCAGCGCCCGACAAACATCGTATCCGTTGGTCGCGCCGAGGTTCACATCGACGATCGCTGCCGCAGGGCGGGCGTCCCGCGCACGCGCGAGGAGCGAATCGCTCCCGTCGTGGGCGACGAGCGTCACCTCCTCACCGAGGAGCGTCAATTCGAACACCTTGCGCATCGTGGCGCTGTCATCGACCACGAGCAGGGTCTTGGTCACGGGCTCAGCCTCCGTCCGCGCGAGCACTCAACTGCGCGGGTCCGAACACCTCGCCCGCCACAGTTTTGCCGCATGTTTTTCGTTTTGTACGGGCGTTGAAGCGCAAGTGTCAAGAAAGCAGAGCGCGTATCGCCCACTCGAATCGCGGCGAGCGAATCACACCGTTCGAATCTCGACGTGCTCGCCGTACACACGACGGAGCGCGTCAGCGATTTCGCCCACCGTGGCTCGCGCTTCGACGGCCTCCATGATCGCGGGCATCAACGCCTGCGCCTCGCGCGCCCGCTGCTCGACGGCGGCGATCGCTTTGTTCGCCGCCGCGCTGTCACGGCTCGCCCGACATTGACGCACGCGCTCGACCTGCTCGCGCTCGAGCGCCGGGTCGATCTTCATGACCGGAACGGGCTCCGCCGCGCTCTTGTGCACGTTGAGCCCGACGATGGGGCGACGGCCGTCTTCGATCTCGAGCTGGTAGCGGTAGCTCGCGTCTTGGATCTCGCGCTGAACGTAGCCGCGCTCGATGGCAGACACCATCCCGCCGAGCTCGCGGATGTGATCCAAGTACTTCTTCGCGCCCTCGTAGATGCGCTGGGTGAGGGACTCGACTGCGTAGCTGCCGCCCAGCGGATCCACGGTGTCGGCGACGCCCGACTCGCTGGCGATGATTTGCTGCGTGCGAAGCGCGATCGTGGCGCTCTGCTCCGTCGGCAACCCAAGGGCCTCGTCGAAGCTGTTGGTGTGCAGCGACTGGCAGCCGCCCAGCACCGCCGCGAGCGCTTGCACGGTCACGCGCACGATGTTGTTCATCGGCTGCTGGGCGGTGAGGGTGGCGCCCGCGGTCTGCGTGTGAAATTTCAGGGCGCGCGCGCGGTCCGACGTGACGCCAAACCGGTCGTGCATGAGCTCGGACCAGAGCCGTCGCGCCGCGCGAAACTTCGAGACCTCTTCGATGAGGTGGTTGTGGACGTTGAAGAAGAAGCTCAGTTGCGCGGCGAAGGCCTCGGCTTTGAGCCCCGCGCGCAGGGCGGTCTCGACGTACTCGACGCCGTTGGCGAGGGTAAACGCCACTTCTTGGATGGCGTCGCACCCAGCCTCGCGCATGTGGTAGCCCGAGACCGAAATCACGTTCCACTTGGGGACGACGTCGTTGGCCCAGCGAAAGATGTCGCCCGTCATGTCGAGCGACGGCTTCGGGGGAAAGATGTACGTCCCGCGCGCGATGTACTCTTTGAGCAGGTCGTTTTGAATCGTGCCGCGCAGCTTGTCCGCTGAAATTCCACGGCGCTTCGCGACGGCGACGTACAGCGCGAGCAAGATCCCCGCGGTCGAGTTGATCGTCATCGACGTCGAGACCTGATCGAGCGGAATCGAGTCGAGCAGCACCTCCATGTCGTCGATCGAGTCGATCGCGACGCCGACCTTGCCTACCTCTCCGAGCGACATGGGATGGTCGCTGTCCCTGCCCATCTGCGTGGGCAAATCAAAGGCGACCGACAGCCCGGTCTGCCCCTTCGCGAGCAGCATGCGATACCGCTCGTTGGACGCCTTCGCCGTCCCGAACCCCGCGTATTGCCGCATCGTCCACAGGCGGCCGCGAAACATGTTCGGCTGCACGCCGCGCACGAACGGCGCTTGCCCCGGAAACCCGATGCTCTTGACCGCGTCGATCCCCGCGATGTCCTTCGGCGTGTAGAGCACCTTCGTGTCGGCGCCGCCCGCGAGCAGCCCCGCCCGCTTTCGCGGGGCGTTCTGCGCTTCGAGCGGCTCGAGGCACTTCTGCTTCCAACGTTCGTAGGCGACCTCGTACTCGTCCTGCTCGCTCATCGTGTGTTCTCTCGCCCTGCTATTTACCGAAACCCGGACGCGCGTTCGACGCCGTTGTTCAGCGCCGCAAACGATGCGTCAGTGACGACTCGACAACGGGGGGTCACAGCACCGAAGTGCACCCCGCCACGCTCGCCGCAGAAATGCAGCGCCAACCCCAACGACCGCTACCCGCGCTGCGACAGCACGACGCGCTCGAGCGCTCCTGCAGCGGCCGTCGCCAGTTCGATCAATCGCTCGCGCGCGCCGTCGACGTCCTCCGGGTTGTCGACGTACGCGAACGCCACGGTCCGCCCGCGGACCTCGATCGCCGAGAGCAACACCATCGTCGGACGACCGCCAATGGCCGCGGCGAGAATGCTGTCCGCGCTCGAGTCCGTGAGCGGGCCCTCGTAGCGACCGCCTCGCTCTTGCGCCTCGCGAAACACGCCCCGCGCCGTGATCGGAATCCAGAGATTTTGCAGCGCTTCTCGCGACAGGCCCGCGAGAGACACCGTGGCTGCTGCGCCGTCCCAGCCCTGCACAACGCCCTTTTTCACGACGAAGAACACCGCCCGCTCGCCGACGAGCGCGAGCGCTTTCACGCAGACGCGCGCGATCGCGTCGCGATCGTCGACCTGCGCGAGCTCGGCCAACGGATGCAGCGCTTCGGCCGCGACCTGCGTGGCGACGACCTTGGGTTTCGAGGCCTTTCGACGCAGCGGAATCGGTCGCTCGTATCCCTTGCGAGGGGTCGAGGGCGCGACGGCCCGCGCGCGATTCGCGACGTTGGACGGCAGCGAGAGCGTCACGCCCTCGAGCTTGGTGAGCTCGCTTCGACCGCGGCCCCACGCGCTCGCCGCGTCTTGCACCACCGGTTGACCGTATGGCGGAGTCACCGCGCGCTCGCGTGGCTTCACGATGCCGACGACCTCGCGCTCGAAGAAGTCTGGCGCGCCCGCAGACCAGGCGCCGGTTTCGTTTTCTGCCGGGGGCACCGCGCCGGGCGCGGGACGAGTGTTGACCCTTCCGTCGGTGTTGGGCGGGTCGATCTCGAAGATCACAGCGCGAAGCGCGTCGAGGTCAGCGACGCGGGGATCGATCGCGCGTCGCAGGTGAAATCGCAGCTCTCTCAGCGCGTGAGCGTCGGTCGGGTCGACCATCGCAACCACGACTCCCTCGGGGCTCTCTCCGATGGGAACAACCCACAGCGTTCGCAACAACCCCTTCGGCAACGCCCTCGCGTGCGTCGAGGGGCGCAACCGCGCCGCGGCCATGTATCCCAAGCGCTCGAACAGGTCCGTGACCGTCGCGGGCGTCGCGAGACCGACCGCGGCGAGGGCGACCGGCGCAGGCTCACCGAACATCGCTCGACGTGCCACGACGGCCGCTGCTTGCTCGTCGGAGAGCAGCCCCTCGTAGACCATCCTTCGAACCAGATCCGTTGCCATCGCTCGCGACCGAAAGGCTGAAGTCCACTCTATCCCAACGCCGTGAAGAACGCTCACGAACTCGACCTTTCAACCGCTTGCGCGTTCTGGCAGGTTCGACGTGTGGCGACCATCCTGCACGTCGAGGACGACCCGCAAAGTCTGCTGCTCGTCCGAAAGCTGCTCCAAGCCGCGGGCCACCGCGTGGTCGAGACCTCGTCGGGGCTCGACGGCGCGCGACTCGCGGGCGAGGTGAAGCCGGACCTGGTTCTGCTCGACATCAACATTCCCGACCTCGACGGGTACGAGGTGGCGATGTTGTTGCGGGGACGATTGCCGGGCGTTCCGATCGTCGCGATCACCGCGGAGGGCGATCGTGCGCAGTCGCTCGCCGTCGGATGCGACGGATTCTTGTCGAAGCCGATCGACGTTCGCCAGTTCGGAAAACAAATCAACGACTACCTCGCAGGCCATCGCGAGCGCGCGGACCGCGAGGCCTCGAGCCTCTTGCGAACGCAAGGGCAACGGATCGCAGAGCACCTCGAGACCAAGGTCCACGAGCTGTCCGAAGCGAACCAGCGTTTGCTCGAAGCCGATCGCCTTCGCAAAGAGTTCTATCGCAACGTCACGCACGAGCTCGCAACGCCCCTCACGCCCATCGTGGGCTACCTCAATTTGCTCACCAACGAAGAGCTCGGGCCGCTGACCGCCGCGCAGAAAAAGGCGCTCTCCGCGATGTCCGAGGCGCTCGTTCGCCTTCGCGGGACCATCGATTCGCTGCTCGACGTCACACAGCTCGAAGCCGGTCGCATGCGGTTCGCGTTCGCTCCGTACGATCTCGCCGCGCTCGTTCGCCGCGTGGTCGACGGCGCGCGCGCGCAGTTCGACCAGAAGGGAATCCGCTTGTACGCGATGGTGCCCGCGACGCCCGCGTCGGCCAACGGCGACGCCGAGCGAGTGCGCCGCGCGCTCGCGCACGTGATCGACAACGCGCTGAAGTTTACGCCCGCGGGCGGCGCGGTCGCGATCGAGCTGCGCGTGAGCGCGTCCTCGTGCGACGTGCTCGTCAACGACAGCGGACCGGGCGTTCGCGCCGATGTTCTCGCGCGGATCTTCGAGCCGTTCTTTCAAGCAGACGGCTCGACCACGCGCCAACACGAGGGCGCGGGCGTCGGCCTCGCGATCGTCCGCCGCGTCGTCGAAGCGCACGGAGGAACGGTCGCCGCCGAGACCGGCGGACGCGAGATCGTCGCCGGCCAATCGTTCGGCGGACTCTTGATTCGCCTGCAAATCGCCAGAGCGCCGAGGCCTCCCTCTGAAGCGCAGCGCCGGTCCGACCCGTGATCTACCTCGACCATCACGCCACAACGCCCCTGTGCGTCGAAGCGAAGGACGCGATCCGCGCCGCGCTCGAGAGCGAGCTGTTCAACGCATCGAGCATTCACCGCGCGGGCCGGCACACGCGCGCGCGCATCGAGAACGCGCGCTCGACGATCGCCAACGCCGCGGGCGCGCTCGCGAAAGAGCTCGTGTTCACGAGCGGCGGAACCGAGGCGCTGCACCTCGCCGTGCACTGCGCGGCGCTCACCGAACAGGCCAGGCGCATCTTGCTCGACCCCGGCGCGCACCCCGCGCTGCTCGCCGCCTGCGAACGGACTGCAAAATCACTGGGCGCCACGGTCGAGCGGCTCCGCGCCGACCGCTGGGGACGGATCGACGTCGACGCGATGTGCAGCTCGCTCGAGGCGAGCGAGGTCCCGACGCTCGTCGCTGCGACCTGGGTGCAGCACGAGACAGGGACGATCACTCCGCTGCGACGCGTGATCGACGAAGCGCGCGCCCGCCGCGCGGCCACCGTGCTCGACGCCGTGCAAGCGCTTGGAAAAATCCCGGTCGATCTCGGATCGACGGGCGCCGTGTGCGCCGCGCTCTCGGCGCACAAGATCGGCGGCCCCACCGGCGTGGGCGCGGCGTGGATTCGCCAGGACCAGCGGGCTCGCGCCCTGATCGACGGAGGCGGACAAGAGCGCGGCGTGCGCGCGGGGACCGAGAACACGCTCGGGATCATCGCGTTCGGCGCCGCTGCCGGCGCGATCGACTCGCGGCTCTCGTCGATGGAGAGCCTCGGCCGAGAGCGCGACCGATTCGAGTCGTCCGTGCGAGAGTGCGCTGGATTTTCTCAGACCGTTCGCGACGTCGAGCGCGTGGCCACGGCGGCGCACTTCCTCGTGGACGACGTCGCGGGCGAAGAGATCGTCGCCGCGCTGGACCTCGACGGAATCTGCGTTTCGTCCGGCCCTGCCTGCTCGAGCGGCCGCTCGGGCCTGAGCGAGAGCCTGCTCGCGATGTTCGGCGACGCGATTCGCTCGAAGGGGGCGCTTCGGATTTCGCTCAGCCCCGCGACGAGCCGCGCCGAGCTCGATCGATGCGCGGCGGCGCTCGTCGTGATCGCAGAGAGAATGCAGCGATTTCGCTGACCGTTCATCGTCCGCGCGCGCGGACAAAGTGCTCGCACAGCGCTCCGACGAGCGCCTCGTCCGACGGCGTCGCGGCCTGAACGTGCACAGGCAAACCCACGGCCTGCGCGTGCGCGGTGGTGACGGGTCCGACGGTGGCGATCGTGACCGGCGCGAGCAGCTGCAGCGCATCCGCCCCGAGCGCATCGAAGACCGCGTCGATCGCGGAGCCCGACGCGAAGGTCACGACGTCGATCGCGCCACGCTCGAGCGCCGGCCGAAGTCCGCCCAGCATCGCGCTCGGCGCGGTCTCGTACGCGAGGACGAGCTCGACCTCGACGCCGCTCTGTCGCAGGGAATCCACGAGCGTCGCGCGACCGCGAACCGCGCGCACGACCATGACCCTCGCGCCGCGCGCGCGATCACCGAGGCGATCGAGAATGCTCTTGGCCAGCGATTCTCCGACCGATTCGCTCGCGCACACGTCGGCGACCACGCCGCGCTCGCGCAGCCGTTCGCTCGTCGCGGCGCCGATGGACGCCACCAGGACGCCAGCGAGGGCGCGGGCGTCCTTCGACCGCTCGCACATCGCGTCGAAGAACGCGTCGACGCCGTTGGCCGAGGTAAACGCGAGGACGTGCGCAGAAGCGACGCGGTCGACGGCGGCGAGCAACGCCGCGGGGTCCGGCGCGGGACGCGCTTCGATCGCTGCGAAGTCCCAGCTCTCGGCGCCCATCGCGCGAAGCAGCCGAGAGAGCGACTTCTGCTGAGCGCGAGGGCGGGTCACCGCCACGTTGAGTTCGCGCAGGGCGAGCTGCGGTCGATCGAAGCCGTGTGTCTCGCACGCGATCGAGCGCTCGAGCAGACGTCGGGCCAGAGACTCCGCGCGGCCGCGATCGGGCGCGGGCAGCAGCCAACAGATCGGCCTGTGTGCGCGCGCGTGCTCTTCGACGAACGAGAGCCAGTCGCCCTCGGAGTAGCCCGAGTACGGCGCCGCCGTCGCGTCTACGATAACCGCAGAAGCGCTGGCATGAACGATGGACGCGCGATGCTCGAGCGCGTCGCAAATGACAACGCTCGCGCGCTCCAGCGCCATTACGCCGGCGAGGGTGAGCAGCGAGGGGTCACCCGGCCCAGCGCCAACCAACGAGACCAGCGCACTCAAGCTTGGGCATCCTAACCCGACCTTCGCGGCGAACGAACAGCGGTTGTTTGCGAGGCATTTCTCGCCCGTTCGTTGACAGCGCCCGACGGACTCGCTAACCCGACGCCTGTGCGCTCGCTGATCAGCCTGTCCATCGTCGCGCTCTGCGCGTGCCGACCGACGCAAACGCAACCATCGATCGTCCCCGAACCCACGACACAATCGCAGGCGGGCAGCCCGACGCAGAGCAGCGACACCGTGCGCGGGCCGCACGTGGTGATCCGCGTCGACGGTCGCGCGCCGATCACGGTGACGACGGAGGTCGCGCGCACGGAAGAAGAGCGAAATCGCGGGTTGATGCACCGCCGTGAGCTCGGTGCGATGGCGGGGATGATCTTCGTGTTCAGGCAGAGCGAGCCGCTGACGTTCTGGATGCGAAACACCTTTCTTCCGCTGGACATGATCTTCATCAAGTCCGACCGTCGAGTGCTCGGCGTCGTGGAAAACGCCACGCCGATGACGGACGACCCGCGCCGTGTCGAAGGCGATTCGCAGTACGTCCTCGAGGTCAACGCCGGGTTCGCGGCGCGGCACGGGATCCGGGCGGGCACGGTGATCGAGTTCGTGAACATCCCTCCCGCGCTCGAATAGCCGGAGGCTTCGAGCAACCATCGTGAGCGCGCTCGGATAGCGCCGCCGATGGGCCATGGATCTCACCACCGCGCGGTGCTCGCGGTGCTCGCAGCGCTGTTTGCGCTCACGATGTATCGCGCGCAGCGGGATGCTCGGGCGCCGGCGATCGACGATGCGACGCGGGTCGCTCACGCGAGGCCGTCGAGCGCCGCAGGCGCGCTTCACATCAACGATTGCACCGCGGACGAGCTTCGAAGCGCCGTGCGGATCGGCGCGCGACTCGCGCAGCGAATCATCGACGAACGAGCGCGACGCGGGGGATTTTGCTCGTTGTCCGAGCTCGACGAGATCGACGGCGTGGGCCCCGCGACCCTGCGACGGCTCGAGGAGCGCGTGGTGTTCGACTCACAGGTCCACGGTCCAGCGCGGCCCTGCGATCACCGTCACGCTGTGCGCGAGGCCGCCGTCGAAGAAGAGCGCGTTGTACGAGCCTTGGACGGTCAGGCCGAGGTAGCGCGTCGCGAGCCAGTCGACGCCGATGCGGGCTCCGCCGCCGACGGCGAAGCCCGCCGCTGAGCGCGCGACGGGCACGTGCAGCCTCGCTTCGAGCCCGAACCACGGAACCACCGAGAGGTTGTCGAGCGCGTACGCCACGCCGATCGCCGCGCCCGGCCACAGCGTGAACGCTCCGTCGGTGATCGACGCGCCGGCGGGCAAATCGATGGCGCCGTACACGCGAAACGCGTCGGAGATGCCGTAGCCAAGGTGGCCGCCGACCGCGCCGCCGAGCGCCAGATCGCGGCCGATCAACGTGGCAAAACCCGCGGTGGGTCCGCCGTGGATCTGCCTCGCGCCCGCGGACGCAACGCTCGGGCACGCGAGGACCGCAGCGACGAACAAAGACGCGAATGCGACGTTGGAGCGGGTCATCTCGATCGCGCGGCGGTATACCACCACCCCCGCGTTGGACCACGCACATCGGTTGACGGTGCGTGCTCGGAGTGTAGAGTCCCGCGGCCTTTGTTTCGGAGGAAGATTTAGCGGTGGCGAGCGACGACGAGAAGGACAAGCAGCGCGACGAGAGCGTGTCGGACGAAGAAGAGACCGACCGCGAAGAGTCCGCGCAGGACGAAGGCGAAGCCGATTCGACCGCACGCGCCGAGGGCGAGGGCGAGGGCGACGAAGCCGCGCCTCAAGCGCCCCGCAATCGCGCAGAGCGACGACAGCTCGCCAAGCAGGTCAAGCGCGGACAGGTGACGGAAGACGGCGAGGTCAAAGAGAAGGACCGCAACAAGGCCGTCGTTCGACCGAAGGTTCCGCCGCGTACGGTGACGGGCAAGTCGACGGCGAACGTGGACGAAGTTCCGCCTTGGGTGAAGAACCTCGGCGACTGGCTGTCCGAGCATCGCACGCAGGTCTTCGGCGGAATCGCCGCTGCGGTTCTGATCGGCGCGGGGCTCGCGTACGGCGTGAACAAGCGCGGCGCGACGCACGCCGCCGACGCGTACAAGATCGTCAACGCTGCAGAGATCTTCGTCGCCGAAGTGCGCGGCCCCGACGCGCCGCCGGACCGGCCGGGCATGCCCCCGCGTCGCATCCAACCGTACGCCGACTACGCAGCGCGCGCGCGCGCCGCGCTCGCTGCCGCAGAGCAGGCTTCGCAGGTGAGCGCCGACCTCGCGACCGCGCCCATCGCCCGGTTTCAACGCGGAATTGCGCTGTACGACCTCGGCCGCTACGCCGAAGCGAAGACCGCTCTCGAAGGCGTGATCGGCAGCGACCTCGCCGGCCTCGAGCCTCGCGCGCTCGAAGCGCTGGGCTTCTCTCTCGAAGCGCTCAACGACCTTCCCGGAGCGCTCCGTCGCTTCGAAGAGCTCGCGCGCATCGAGGGTGACTACTGGCGCGATCTCGGCGCGTACCACCAGGCGCGCGTGCTTCGCCGACAGAGCCAAAACGACCGCGCGAAGGATCTGCTGCGCCGCTTGATCGAGCGCGCCGATCGCTCTCGTCCCGACGAGAGCAGCGCGAGCGTGGCGCGAGCGGTCGTCGAGCAATCGCGTGCGCTGCTGCACGAGATCGCCCCAGAAGATCCGCTCGGACGCGTCGAGTCGACTCCGACCGACATGGAGTCGATCATCCGCCGCATTCAGCAGCAGACCGGCGGCAACGTGCAGATTCGCACTCAGGGACAGGGCAGAGGTCAGTGATCGCTTCCAAACGAGTGCGCGCCGCGGCGTGCTCGCTGCTCGGTTTGCTGCTCGTTCAGTGCGCCGGCGTGCGACTCGGAGACACTGCGACGCGCTCGCCGCGCGCGGGAGACCTCGCGTTGCGCTGGCAGCGTCGGCTCGTCGAACCCGCGGCGCTCGATTGGGCGCCGGTGATCCGCGGCGGCGTCGCCTACGACCATCTGCGCGATCGGCTGTTTGTCGGCAGCGTCGATCGTGGCTTTCGATCCATTCGATCGGAAGACGGCGCGATGCTCTGGCGCTTCGAGGCGCTGGGTCGAATCGACTCGACGCCGCTGCTCGACGGGGACGCGGTGTACTTCGGGGCCGGGGACGGCGCTGTGTATTCTGTCGACTCCGAGAGCGGTCGCCTTCGGTGGCGAACGGTGGTCGGAGCGGAGGTCGTTCACGCGCCGGTTCGCGCGGGCCGCTTCGTGATCGTGGTGACTGGAGCCGATGCGGTCGCCGCGGTCGACGCGCAGACCGGAGCACGAGCGTGGACATATCGCCGGTCACCACCGGGCGGAATCTCGTCGTCTGGACACGCGGGACTCGTCGTCGACGACAACCGTTTGTTCACTGGATTTGCTGACGGAACCGCGGTCTGCCTCGACCCGACCGACGGCTCGGTGATCTGGGAGCAGGACACCGCTGCGGATTTCGAGTCCGAAGACGGGCAGAACGAAGGCCACCAGGCGATCGACATCGACACGACGCCCGTCGTGATCGGCGACACGGTGTTTGTCGCTTCACAGGCCGTGGGTTTGCTCGCGCTCGACAAGGTTGGGGGATCGCGTCGTTGGAGCAACGCCCGGCTGACCGGCGTCACGGCGCTGGGCACGGACGGTCGTTCGCTTTTCGCCTCGTCGTTGGAGGCAGGGCTCGTGAAGCTCGATCCCTTCGACGGCCGCGTGTTGTGGGCGCGCGACCTCGACGCCGGCGCAGTGGTGAACATTCGTTCGGTTTCGCGCGGGCGACTGTTGGTGTCTTCGATCGACCGGGGCTTGTGGGTCGTTCGCGCTGCCGATGGAACCGCGATCGATGGCCTCCGACCCGGTCGTGGCGTCGCTGCGCCGGTTTCGCTGAGCCCGGACTCTCGGCTTTTTGTCCACTCGAACGCTGACATCGTCTACGCGCTCGATCTGGCGCAGTAGGTCGGCGAACGAACGTAAGGTCGATCGCATCGCGATTCGGGCGCTGGGGAGGCTCGTAGCGAGCCTCGATTTCATCGCTCCCTCGCGCAGAGGCGACAGAAACACCTGACTCGAGCGTCGGGGAGAGCTCGGCGGGGGATGGCTGCTCACACGAGCAGTGATCCGCGGATGGTGCGCGTTCGAGCGAGAACGCTCGTGGGCCGGCGCAACCATCGAAGGCTCGAGCGCAATGCCGAGCGAAGTGAGAGGCCATTCGCGACGCGACGCGCAGTGCGCATCCACGGCTGATCGCGACGAGTCGAATCGGGGGTTGGCAAGCCGTCGTCGGCTTCGTGATGGCTCGATGTGGAGTCGCGCGATCACGCAGCGCGACTCGAGGGGGAGAACGGGCTCGAACGGGCGGCGAACTGGAGCCAGGCGACGACCACAGCATGATCACTTCGCATAATATGTATTATGTAGATCACAGGGGTATGGGTGGATCGTCGGGACAGCTGTGAACAACACCACCGCCAGCCGACCGACTGAGTAGACAGAACACTCTGTCTGGCGCCGGTTTGCGTGAGACTCGCCGCGAACCGCCGTAGCGACCTGGCCGCACGCACGCGCTGGCCGCCGGGCCGCCGCTGCACGTTCAGCGCTCGGACCAGGAGATCGACGCGAACGTTCGCGCCCCAATCTCAGCCGTGACGAGGCGCGGCGCGACTGCGCTGCGGTCGACACGCGGCGTGGTGACGTGACGGCGGTCGCTGTCTGCGCAGTGCCCGAGCCGAACTCGAGTTGCCCACAGCTCGTTGCCGACCAGCCATCCGCTGTGGGTTCGGCACCAGCACTCCACACCCCCTCGCCATTCGACCTGTGGAAACACGCCGCTCCCCGCGTGACTCATGCTGCATCACAGCAACCAACTTACATGCGGGATGTCCTTTTTGTTGTTATTGGTTCAGGTAACAGAATGCGTTTCCACGTCAACTTGACGTCGGTTGCACCGAAGTTTCGCTCGCCCTCGGCGGTGCTATACCCCGCCCTGCGATGCCGAATCGGATCGATGAGCTGCGAGCGTTGCTGCGCAGTTACGAGTCCACTGTCGTGTGCTTCTCCGGCGGCGTGGACAGCGCGCTCGTTCTCGCGGTCGCGCACGAGCAGTTGGGATCTCGCTGCGTGGGGCTCACGACGACCTCGGACTCCCTGCTCTCCGACGAGCGGTCGGCCGCCGAGGAGTTCGCGGCCCGAATTGGGGCGCGGCACGTGATGGTGCGCTCGAACGAGCTCGCGGATCCACGCTATGCAGAGAATTCTGTGAACCGCTGCTACTTCTGTAAGTCCGAGCTCTACTCGATCGCGAAGCGAGTCGCGGACGATCACTCCGCGCGCACGATCTCGAACGGGACGAACAAGGACGACCTCGGCGACTATCGACCGGGCCTCGAAGCGGCCAAAGAAGCGAACGTTCGTTCGCCTTTTGTCGAGCTCGGGATGTCCAAGCAGGATGTTCGAGACACTGCCCTCGCCCTCGGTCTCGAGCTCTGGGACAAGCCCGCTGCAGCGTGTCTGTCTTCGCGCATTCCCTACGGAACCTCGGTGACCCAAGAGCGCCTCGCGATGATCGGCAGTGCCGAGTCAGCGCTGCGGAAGCTTGGATTCCGACAACTCCGGGTCCGCTATCATGACAGCCTCGCGCGGATCGAAGTCGGTGGCGCTGAACTCGAACGAGCCTTCGCCGAGCGATCCGCTATCAGCCGGGTCGTTCGTGACGCGGGCTTCAAGTACGTGACCCTGGACCTCGACGGCTATCGAGTCGGAAGCCACAACGAGGTCGTCCGTCTCCCCGTGTTGCGCAGCTCGTAGCTCAGGCTGCTCCCGCGAGCGAGCGAAGCGCGGCGCGAAGAAGGCCCGCGACGCGACCGGGCGTTCCAGTGCCGACGACGTGATCGTCGATCTCGACGACGCTCACGACCTCTCGAATCGTCGAGCTGATGAACACTTCGTCGGCGGTCAGCAATTCTGTCCACTGAAGCTTCCGCTCTTCGACCGCCATCGAGCCCTCGCGAGCGAGATCCAAGAGCTTCGCTCTCGTCACGCCCGCCAAGATCGGGCCGCTTTCGGGAGGCGTGACCAGCGTGCGGCCCCACAGCGCGAACACGTTCGCCGCGCTCGCCTCCCACACACAGTCGTCAGAATCAGTGAGGAGCACTTCGTCGAACCCCTGTCCGCGCGCGCGGTCGAGCGCGACCACTCGATCGAGGTAGTTGCCGGTCTTCGCTCGGCGTAGCTGTGCCGCGAGCCCTCGCACGTCGTCGAACACTCGACACGCTCGAACACCGCGCTCGTACAGAGTCGACGAAAGGTCCGGCAGCGGACGAACCCATACGACTCGGCGCCCTCCTCGAACTCCGTCGAGTAACAGTCCGTCGCGACCTTCTCCGCGAGTCAACAGAATGCGGATGTGCGCGTCATCCAGCGCTGACTCTCGAAGTGAGGTGGTCACCTCTGCGGCGAGTCGCCCCACTGAGCAAGGAAACACTCGGCCCACCAGCTGCGCTGATCGTTGCAGTCGGCCGAGGTGCTCTTCGAGCGCAAACGGCCGGCCGCGATACGCACGCACGACCTCGAACACCGAGTCCCCGTGACCAACCGAGCGATCCCGCAACGAGATCGTCGCGAGTGTCGGCTCGATCAGTCCCCCGTCGATCATCACGACCTCTGGCATCGCCCCGTCGAATGCCAGCGTCGTGCGCGCTTCGTCAACCGCCCTTGAGCTTCGCGAGCAGCTCGGTCGCGCGCGGGTGGCCCTTCTCGGCTTCCACTGCGCGCTCGAGCATTCCGATCGCCTTCGGCGTGTCGTTTTGCTGGCGAAGCGTGTCGCCGAGATAGAAGTACACGTCCGCCTTCGAGATGCCCGAGTTCGCGTCGAGCTTCTGCAACAAGAGCGCGCGGAACGTCTTCTGCGCACGCTCCAAATCGCCCGTCTTGTAGCAGAGCAACCCCAGGTCTCGCAGGATCGCCACGTTCGTCAGGTCGATCTTGAACGCGGCGTCGAACTGCGCGAGCGCGGCGGCGTTGTCGCCCAACGCTTCGAGCGCTTGCCCGAGGCGGTGGTGCCACGTCGCGAGGTCTTTCGAACGACGCGTTCCGAACGAAGCGATGATCGCTTCGATCACTGGAACTGCGTCGCGCTGGCGACCGGCGGCGATGTACACGTCGACCAACGGAAGGAGCAGGTCCTTGTCCTCGGGCGCGAGCGCCCTCGCCTGCTCGAAGTGCGACGCGGCCAGCGACGGATCCGACAACCGATCGCGCGCGACGACGGCGAGCTCTTTGTGAAGAGCGACCTTCTTCGGCGCTTCCGTCGTGATGGACACCTCGTGCGTGAGCACTTCGGCCAGCATTCGCGCGTCGTTGCGCTTCTGCGCCATCGCCTTCAAACGGTCGATCGCCGTGCGATTGCCGCGGTCGAGCTCGAGAGTTCGGCGCAGCGCAGCCTCTCCGCGCGCCTCGTCCTTCAGACGATCGATGCGGATCGCGGCCAAACGAAGCGCCGCGTCGGCTCCTTCGGCGCCGGGCTGCGCGAGCAAGAGCACGCGGTCGAGCATCTCTGCCGCGCGCTCCCACTGCGAGTCCGCCTCGGCGAGCCGCGCCACCGCAGCGAGCGCGGCGACGTGGTTCGGCTCACGCTCGAGAACGCGCTCATAGAGCTCGACGGCGCGCGCGCGCTGCTTCAGCTCGCGCTCGTTGAGCTCGCCGATACGAACGAGCGCCGCGAGCTCACCGGCATTGTCACCGGCGTCCGCAAAGTCCTGCGCACGACGCTCGAGCAGATCCGACAGATCGCTCCAACGCTTGGCCTGCGTGTACAGACGCTCGAGCTCGACTCCGGCGTCTGCGTGCGTGGGCGTCTCGTCGAGCACCTCGCGCAGGTAGCCCATCGCGCGGTCCGCCTGCTTGAAGTGCTGCTCCGCGAGCCGAGCGAGACGCACGCGCGTCGCGTTGCGCTCTTCGGACGTCACCGCGTTGTCGACGCGCGAACGAAGGGCGTCCTCGAGCTCACGATACTTGCCCGTCTTCTCGAGCAGACGCTCGACCGACTCGCGCGCAGCGTTGTCGCCCGGATCGAACTCGAGCATCTCGCGAAACGCGGTGATCGCTCGCTCGACGTCGTTGATCGGCCCTGCGTACAGCTCTGCCACCTGACGGCGCAGCGCGGTCGCGAGCGCGGGATCGTCGACGAGCCGCGCGCGACGCGAGAGCAGATCCGCCACCTCTTCGTGCTTGTTCTGCACGCCGCGGAGGCGCGCGAGCTGCTCGAGCGCTTCGACGTCGGAGTCATCGGCGTCGAGCAGCGACTTCATCACGTCCGCTGCGATGTCGACGGACCCAAGCTTGCTCTCGGCGACCGACGAAGCCTCGCGCAGCATGCGCTTCTTCTCGGACACGTCGAGCTCGATTTCGGCCCGACGACGGAGCGTCGAGACGAGATCGCTCTCGCGGCCGTCGGCACGGTGAATCTGCTCGAGCATCTCGAGCGCGTCAGCCCGCTCGGGATCGATCGCGAGCGCGTCGTTCAAGCGAGCCTCTGCCGACGCGTTGTCTTGCAGTTGATCGCGATACCACTGCGCGGCACGCACGTTGAGCGCCGCGCGCGTCGTGGCGTCGAGCGACGGGTGCGCGGCGAGCGCCTTTTCGACGACGCCCTTGGTGTCGGACCAGCGACCGGCCGCCGGCGCGAGCCGCTCGATCTCGGCGATCGTCGACTCATCGGACGGATCGACGCCGAACGCGTCGAGCACCGCGCGCAGCGCGCCGGGCAGATCGTTGAGCCGCTCTTCGCGCAGCCGGCTGAGGTCCATCAGCAACCGCACGCGGTCGCTCGCGTCGCTGGTGTCCTCGACGCGCAGCTGCTTGAGCCACGCGAGCTTCGCGGAGTCATCGAGCGTGGTGTACGCGTTTTCGAGCGCGTCCATCGCGTCCGATCGAACCGACTTGTTCTCGAGCAGCTTCTCGAGCGCCGAGAGCGCCTCGCCGTTGCTCGGCGAACGCTCGGTGATGTTGCGCAGCGCGGAGAGCGCGGCGTCGGGCTTGTTGAAGCGCTCGAGGCGCACCGTCGCCAGGCGGATCTCGAGCGGGTCGAGCTGCGAGGGATCCCCCGCGAGCGCGACGCGACGCTCGATGATGTCCGCGACGTCCTCCCAGCGGTTGTTGCGGCCGTAGATGTCCTCGAGCGACGCGAGGATCGTGTCATCGTCGCCCTGTGAGAGCGCCTGACGAAACGACGCGATCGCGCGCGTATCATCGCTGAGTCGATCGCGCGCGATGTGCGCCGCACGAACGGCGAGGTCGCGAGCCACGAGCGAGTCGGAGACCGACGAGGCCTCGTCTTCGTAGATCGACGCGACGTCCGACCAGCGGTCGAGCGAGGCGGCGATGCGCTCGATGTCGGCGAGCGTCTCGCCGTGCGACGGGTCCTCGTGCGCCGCGCGCTTGAACGCGTCGAACGCGCTCGCGGCGTCGTTGCGCCCGCGCTCGTGCACCGACGCGAGGGCGCGAAGCTCGTCGCGCTTGCTCATCGGGTCGTCGATCGTCGTGATCTTCAACTCGAGCACCGACGCGAGCTCGTCCCAGCGCGACTGCTCACGGAGCAGCGGCTCGAGCAGCGCGGTTGCCTCTGCGCGCAGCGAGGCTTCGTCCGCGAGCGCGCGAACGGCAGCGATCGCCGTCGCGTTGGCGCGATCCGATGAGAGCACGTCTCGGTAGGTCTCGAGCGCCGCGGAGGCGTCGGACAGCTCGGTGGACTGCAGCTTTCCGATGCGCAGGCGAATGGTGTTTCGCGTGGCCTCGTCGGCGGCGAGGTTGCTCTGGGTCTGCAGGTTTTCGAGCAGGTCTTGGTGCGCGTTGGTCGCGGCGTACAGGCGCTCGAGCGCGAGCAGGGCCTCGCTGTCCGTCGGCGCGTCGTCGATCGCGCGCTTGTACGCGTCGATCGCCTGCGACTTGTCGTCGAGCGGTCCTTCGTACAGGCGCCCCAACCGAAGCGCGAGCGTTCGGCGCGACTCGGGATCGGAGTCCACATCGAGACGCTGCGCGAGAATTTCGGACAGCGCCTTCGAGTCGTTGGCGCTCGAGTACAGGTCGTCGAGCGCTTCGAGGGCCACGGCGTCGGTCGGGTCTGCGTCGAGCGCGCGCTTGTACGCGTTGATCGCCGCCTCCGAGTTTCCGATCATGTGGAACTGGTACTCGCCGATCTCGTGCAGCAGTCCGACACGGACCTGATCGTCCATCTCGCGCTCGGCCTTGCGCTCGAGCACCGAGACGAGCCCTTCCCAATCAGAGAGGAGCACGTGGAGGTTCTGCAGCTGATCGAGGGCGTCCGTCTGGGTGTCGTCGATCGCGAACAGCCGCTCCCACGCAGCGATGGCGTCGCGCGGGGCGTCGCGCTGCTGGTCGTGCGTCTCAGCCACCGCGCGCAGCAGGTCGACTTGCACCGTCGTGTCCGAGGTCGCTGCGATCGCTGCTTCGAACGTGCGAACGAGGTCGTCCCACAGCTTGTGCGCAGCCGCGAGGCGCTCGATGTTCTGGCGCGACTCGAGGTCGTTGGGGTCCGCGACGAACGCCGAAGCGTACGCGCTGAACGCACCAGGGACGTCGTTCGCTCGTGACTCTTTCAGGGCCGCGATCTCGCGGAGGATCTGCACTCGATCGCTCACGTCCGTGGCGCTCGCGAGGCGAGCGTTGAGCACGACGACGAGCTTCGACCAGCTGTCGAGGTTGCGGTAGAGCGGCTCGAGGATCTCGACGATGCGCTGGCGCAGGTCGGGATTCTTGTCGGCGAGCTGCTCGAGCGCAGCGATCGCCTGCTGTTGATCGGGCCTCTCGAGCACCACCGCTTCGAGCGCGTCGACGGCGCCCGAGGCGTCGTCGAGGTGGCCGGCACGGATGCCCGCGAGGCGGATGCGAAGCGCGCTGCGCTCGTTCGAGTCGAGCGCGTCGTCGACGCGGCGCTCGGTGAGCTCGGCGAGGTCGCGCCACTTCGCGGTCGCGGTGAGAAGCGCATCGAGGCGATTGATCGCAACCGTGTCGCTCGGCTCGACGTCGAGCACCTGACGGAACGTCGCGATCGCAGCCTCAGCGTCGTTGAGCGAGCGCTCTTGGATATCCGCCTTCTTGAGCAGCACTTCGCGTTGCCGCGCGGGGTCCGGCGCTTGTTCAGCGGCCTCTCCGTAGAGCACGTCGAGCTCTGCGTACGCGCGCTGGCGGGCGAGCAGCGACTCGAGCGCGACGAACACCGAGTGGTTCTGCGGGTCGAAGGCGAGCGCGCGACGGTAGTACTTCTTGGCGTTCTCGACGTCCGAGGGCGTCTTGCCCTTCTCGTCGAAGAGCTTGGCCGTCGTGAACGCGAGCTCGGCGGTGGTCTCGTCATCCGACTCCACCGTCTCGAGTCCCGAGGCGTAGATCTCTGCCTGACGATCCTCGCGGTTGAGCAAGCGAGCGAGTCGGCCGACCACCTCCCAGCCGTCACGATCGCGAACGTCCTCGCGGAACATCCTGGCGTACGTGTCGAGGCCCTTGTCGAGGTCCTCCATGCTCTCTTCGTAGAGAGCGCCGAGGCGTCCGAGCAGGGCGCGACGATCCGCGGGGTCTTCCGCTGCCGCGATGCGCGTCTCGATCGCGCTGACGACCTTCGTCCAGTCCTCGCGACCGAGGTAGACGGGCTCGAGCATTTCGGCGACGCGCGCGCCGAAGCCATCGCGCGTTCCCAGCTGTTCGAGGGCCGTGACGGTCTCGCCGTGGTCCGCGCGGCGCGTGAGCACTTCGCGGAAGTAATCGAGCGCGCGATCGGGCTCATCGAGCCGCGTCGCCGCGACCACGCCCAAGCGATGATAGAGGGACACCTCGTCTGCGCCCGGCTGCGAGAGCTGCGATTCGTACAGCGACGACAGGTCCGTCCACCGCTGCTCGGCCTCGTAGATGCGCTCGAGCGCGTTGGCCGCGTCCCGATCGAAGCCCATCTCGAGCACCGACTCGTACGAGCGCGCGGCCGCAGCGCGATCGCTGAGCTTCTCTTCGCTGACCCGCGCCTGCTTGTGCAGCAGCGCCCGTCGCTGCGCGTCGTCCGTCGCGAGGTCGGTCTTGCTGCGAAGCACCGCGAGCAACGCGTCGTGCGCGCTCGTGGACTCGTGCAACGACTCGAGCGCGTCGAGCGCCGCGCCGTGATCCGGGCGAAGCTCGAGCGCCTTCTCGAAGTACTCGCGCGCGCCAGCGTTGTCGCTGAGCTGGTCGCGGCTCAGCTCGGCGATGCGCATGAACGCGCCGAGCTGCAGGTCGGCGTCACCCAGATCCGGCGCCACCTCCTTGAGCGTGCGCACGTGATCTGCGTGCAAATTCGCAGCACGAGACAGGCGCTCGAGCGACGAGAGCTTCGCGCCCACGTCTGGCTCCGAGAGCGAGAGCCGCAGCTCGCGGCCCGTGTAGTGAAACGCTCGATCCGGCGCCTGCAGCTCGAGGTCGCAGACCTCCGCCGCGCGCGTGAGCGACCGACGACGCTCTTCTTCGTCATCCGTGTCGGTGGCGATGCGGTCGAGCACGCGGACGAGGGCATCCCACCGCGCTTCGCCTTCGTACACCGGAGAGAGCGCCCGAGCCGCGGCCACCGGCACGCCCTCGCCCGCACCCTCGTTGAGCAGCGTCTCGAGCGCTGCGCGCGCGGTCGCCTCCGAGCGGTCGATGTCGAGCGCGTCGCGATAGCCCTCGATGGCGCGCAGCGGCTCGTTCGTGCGCAGTCGTCGCAGCTCGGCAGCGCGCACGATGAGCGACAAGCGATCCGCGTCGCTCTCAGCGATCTCGAGGTCCTTCTCGATGACCTCGAGCAGGTCCGTCCAGCGCTCGGTCGCTTCGAAAAGAGCCATCAAGGCTCGGTGCACAGCGCGATCCGGCCCGAACGCCGCGAGCACGTCGTTGTAGAGGTTGATCGCCTCTTCGCGAGCTTGGAGCTTCTCGACGAGCACCGACGCCGCGCGCAAGCGAAGCGCCTTCTGCTCGTTGCCGTCGCTCGAGAGCTCGGCGGCAGCTTTCAGGGCGTCGACGAGCTCGCGCCAGTGCTCGCCGCGCTCGTACAAACGAATCAACGCTTCGAGCGCGGCTCCATCGGTCGGATCGATGTCGAGCCGAGCTCGATGCGAGCGGATCGCCGCTGCGACGTCGCGCAGCTCGGTCTCTTGCAGCTCGCCAGCGCGCGCGAAGATCTCGCGACGCGAGTCCGGGTCGGACTCGAGCTCGGCGCGAAGCAAGAGCGCCTCGACCAATCCCGCGGGATTCGTGAGCGCGCCGTAGATACGCTCGAGCGCTTCGGCGCTGGCCCGGCGCACATCGACGTCGTCCTTGGCGAGCTCGAGCAGCCGCTTGTGAACCTTCTCAGCGTTGCTCAGGTCGCCGAGGCGCTCGTCGTAGATCTCGGCCACGGTGCGCAGCAACGGGATCGTCGCCTCGCCGGCGCGCGGATCTTCTGCGGCCTTCAGCATCACCTCGGCGGCGCTCGCGTTGCTGTTCGCCATCTCGGCGAGGCGCGCGAGGTCGACGCGGTTGTTCTCGCTCGATGGATCGGCAGCGAGCGCCTCGGACATCGCAGCGAACGCCGTCGGGCCGTCGCCGAGCTGCGTCTCGACGAGCTCGGAGATGCGACGGAAGAGCGACGAGCGCTCGGAGGCGTCCTGCGTCCCTTCGAGTCGAACGCGGAGCATTCGAACGAGGTTCGCCGCGCTGTTGTCCGCTTCGTACAAGCGCTCGAGCACCGCGCCAGCGCGCAGACGCACGGACGGCTGCGAAGCCACGAGCCCCTCGAGCTCTTCGCGCGCGCCCGCGTCTTGCGGCGCATCGGTGACGACCGACTCGAGGTCCGAGAGCGCGAGGTCGAACGCGCCCATCCTGTGCGCGCGCAGCTTCGCCCGACGGAACTTCAGCTCCTGTCCGCGCTCGGGCTCGACGTCGAGCCACTGCGTGTACAGCGCGTCCAGGTCCGACCAGCGCTCGTGCTGCGCGAGCAGCCGCTCGAGCGCCGCGAGCGCGGCCTTGTTGCCAGGCTCGATCGAGCGAATCTTCTGGTACTGCTCGATCGCCGACGCGGGCTGCGCGAGCACCTCTTCGGCGAGCTGCGCGTCTTGCGCGAGAAGCTCGACGCGCTCGGACTCGCTCTCGGTGCGCTCGATCCACGTCGCGTTGAGCGCGCGCAGGTCGTTCCACCGCTCGCGCTGCTGATAGAGGGCGCGGAGACGCTCGAGCGACGTGGTCGGAACCCCGCCAGCGTCCACCACCGCTCGATGATAGCGCTCGGCATCGTCTGCCCTGCCGAGGCGATCATCGAGCACGACCGCTGCGCGACGCGCGAGCGCGATGCGCGTCTCGGCGTCGAGCTCGGCGCGATCGAACAGCTGCCCGAGGGTCGCGACGAACTTCTCGTCGCCGCCCGATTGCTGCGCGAGCTGGTCCGTCGCGTTCGCGAGCTCTTCGTCCGACGGCTGCTCCGTGAAGATCGCGCGCACGAGCTCGAAGCCCGCGACGGGATCCGAGAGGCGCTGACCGAACACCTCCGCGAGACGAAGCGCGAGCTGCTTGCGCTCGGCCTTGTCCGACGACGCATCGAGCAGGATCTGCAGCGCCCACGCGAGCTTCTGCGGCTGCGAGGTCGCCTCGAACTCGGGCTCGAGGATCCGCGCTGCTGTCACGCGATGGGACTCCGAGCGCAACAGCGACTCGAGCGCGACGAGCGACGGAGAGTGATGCGCGACGAGCGCGAGCGCCTCTTTGAACGACTCGATCGCCGCGTCCGGACGCGCGAGCTTGTCGAGCTGGAGCTGACCGAGCTCGTACGCGAGCTCTGCGCGAGCCTCACCGTCGACCAATTGCTTGCGTCGGTCGAGCAGCTGCGCGAGCTCTTCCCAACGCGACCCCGTGTTCGCCAGGCGGGAGAGCGCCTCGAGCGAGGAGGCGTCGTTCGCGTCGAGCTCCAAGATCGAGCGGTATCGAGCGGCCGCAGCGTCCGGCTCGGACAGCGCGCTCTCTTCGATCTCGGCCACGTCCGCGAGCAGCTTGCGGCGCGCGTCGCCCTCCGCCGAGCTCAGCCGATGATCGAAGAGCTTTCGCAGCGCGTCCCATTGCTGCGCGCGACGAAGCAGCCCGTCGAGTCGATCGATCACCACGTCCTTGTCCGACGCGGTGTTGAGCGCGCTCTGGTAGCGGGCGATCGCCGCGCTGATCGCGTCGAGGTGATCGGCCTCGATCTCCGCGGACTTGTCGCGGAGCCGCGCCTTCTCTTGCTCGTCGACCGATTCAGCGCGCGCGTCGAGCGCCGCGACGAACTCACGCCACGCACCCGCGTCCGCTGCCGAGCGCTCGAGCGACGCTTCGAGCATCGTGTCGTCCGGCTGCAGTTGGTACGCGCGCAGCGCCCATCGAAACGCCGCCGCGCGGTCGTGCAGCTTCGTCGCAGCCAGCTCGCGCAGCTTCTCGAGCAGCTCGAGCGCGCGCGACTTGTCGTCGGCCGACGTCGTGTCGAGCAAGATCTCGTACATGGCCGAGAGCCGCGACCACTTCTCGTCGCCCTGATAGATCGGGACGAGCGCCGACGCCGCGCGCGCGTTCTTCGGCTCGACGCCGAGCACGCGCTCGTACGAACGAAACGCGCGCGCCGGTTGGCCGAGCTTTCCTTCGTAGATGCTCGCCGCTCTGAACGAGAGCGCAACCTTTGTCGCCGGGTCTTCGGCGCGATCCGCCGCGGTGCCGAGCACGTCGACGAGGCCCTCGAAGTCGTTGGACTCCGCGTACATCGCCTCGAGCGCGTCCCAGTCCCCAGCGGCCGTGTAGGCCTCACGCAGCACGCGCAGCGCCTTCGGCTGCCCTGGCTTCACTTCGAGCACGCGACGCCACGTCGCGATGCTCTTGGCGTTGTCCTCGAGGCGCTCTCCGTAGACCGCGCCGAGCTTCATGAGCACGTTGGCGCGCGCTTCGTCGTCGCCCGATTCGTTCGCGCGACGCTCGAGCACTTCAGCGAGCCCCGCCCAGTCCTTCTCGCGCTCGGTGAGCTTCTCGAGCGCGTCGAGCGCGCCCGGCGTCTGCGCGTCGAGCGCGAGCGCTTCGCGCCACACCGCGATCGCGTCGGGCGGAGAGTTGAGCTTCTCGGCCGCGAGCTTGGCCGCTTCGACGAGCGCGTCGCGCTGCGCTGTGCCCGAGAGCGTCGCCGCTTCCTTGCGAAGCACGTCGAACAGCGGTCGCCACGCGCGGCGCTTGGTGTACAGGTCCTTCAGCTCGACGATCGCGTCCGCGTTGGACGGGTCGATCGTGAGGATCTGCTCGAGCGGCTTGGTCGCGTTGTTGACGTTGTTGAAGCGCTCGACCCAGATGCTCGCCACGCGACGAAGCAGCGCGATCTTCTCGCCCGGCGCCTCGGTGTGCTCGACCTGTTGATCGAGGACCTTGATGAGGTCCGTGTGTCGCCCGAGCTTTTCGTACGACTGTCCGAGAGAGACGAGCGTCGGCAAATCGCCGGGAGAAAGCGTGAGGATCGCCTGATAGGTCTGAACGACCATCGGCTCGAGCCCCATCTTCTCTTGGTACACCGAGGCCATCTCGCGCAGCACGTCGAGCCTTCGCGGGAGCGTCGCGGCGTCACCGACGGCCTTCGCGCCGCCGAGCGACTCGAGCTCTTGGCGAAGCAGCTCGATGAGGTTGTTCCACCGGCCGGTCTGCGTGTAGAGGCGGTGGAGGGACTCGCGCGCGGTCGCGTCGTTGGCGTCGAGGCGCAGCACGCCCTTCCACGCGTCGACGGCCTTGTCGAGCTGCCCGGCCTGCTCGAACTGCGTGGCGATATCGATCGCCATCGCGAGCTTCTGACCCGAGACGGCTGCGGGCTTCGGGGCGGGCTTCGTCGCTGCAGGCGGAGGCGCGACCGACTTCACCGGCTCGCGCACGGGCTCAGCGACGGGCGCAGCGACGGGCGCAGCGACGGGCGCAGGTTCGGCGACGGGCGGCTCGACGACGGGCGCAGGCGCAGCCTTGGGAACTTCGACGACTTCGACCGCCGCAGGCGTCGCGGCCTTCGGGGGCAAAGAGGCAGGAGACGGCGAGTCGATCTCGATCTCTTCTGCGCCGTCGCCTTCTTCGACGACGATGTCCGTCTCGGCTTCGTCCGCAGCGGCGCCCGCCTCCATGAACGTGCTCGCCGGGTTCTCGTCGAAGAACGTCTTGGCCAGCGGGTGCCCCGGATTCACCGAGCTCAGCTTCTGAAAGTAAGGGAACGCCGCGCGCGCATCGCCTCGCACCTTCCAGTGCGTCATCGCGACTTGCACGATGAGGCCCACGTCGCGCTCGTTGCCCGGCAACCGAAGCTGCTCTTCGTAGAGCTTGACCAGATCGTCCTGGCGGTCCTGCTCGGAGAGCAAGTGCACGAGGAAGCGATTGGCGTCGCGATTGGCTCCGTCGGCCTTCAACACCGCGCGATAGCAACGCTCGGCTGCAGGCAGATCGCGGCGCTTTCCGGCGTGGGTGCGCGCAGCACGCAGCAGCAGGTTGCACTTCTGCGCGCGATCCGTGATCGACTCGGCGCTGCGCTCGAGGTGCTTGGCCAAGTCGTCCCAGCGATCGCCGCGACGTCGAAGCACGCGCTCGTAGAGCGAGATCGCGCGCATGTTCGACGGGTCGACGCTGAGCGCTTCGTTGAAGAGCGTCTCGGCGTCCTTGTCACGCCCTTTGCCCTTGTACTGCAAGATCACGCCGGCCGCGCTCGCCAGGTGCGAGGCGATCTGAACGACGTCTCCGGTCTCTTCAGCGAGCTTCTTGAAGGCCGCGACGAGGTCCTTCCACTTGTCTTTTTTCAGCGCGATGCGCGACGCGCTCTCGGCCGCTTCGGGGTCGGACTTGACCGACTCGAGCGCAGCGAGCGCCGAGCGATCGTCGAGCAGCTCGTCCTCGAGGAGCTTCGCTCGCTCGCGAACGAGCGCGACCCGCGAGGCATCCGAGCTCGCGACCATCGCCTCGACGTCCAGCAAGCGAGCGCCTGCTTCGGCCTCGCCACGATCGAGCAACGAGTGCCGGGCGGCTTCGAGCGCTGCGCGACCTTCGTCGCCGAGCTGGCTCAAGTCACCGCCGATCGCTCGCTCTTCGAGCTGCGACCAGGCTCCTTCGTTCTCCGGATCGTCGAGCAGGACCCCCAAAAGCTTCCGCACCGACTCTGCGCTCATCGATCAATGTCCCCTTCAGCCTCCGGTGGACGTCGCAACGCCCACACGGGGAGTGGAAGTTCGCTTACTTCCGTCTCCCTCGATCGCTCCCTCGTGCAGGGGCTCCGCTCCCGGTGAGTCCGCAGGAGTCCCACAACGATGCTCGTGTGTGCTCGGACTGCTGGGGCTCGATCCGAAACGCGCCTCGGCCCGCGCTGCTCGTGCGCTCGACTCCGTCCCTGAGCCCACGCGGGCAGCGACGAACGAACAGGCGACGAGTAGACGAAACCGGGGACGTGCGGTGGGCGGCGGAACACCGCGCGACGAACCGATCGTGGTTGACGAAAGCAGTGGGAAGCTAACGCACCAAACGCCGCGCTCACAAGCGAAAACCTCCCGTGCAACCGCAGGGTTTGCGATGCGAAATCGTGTGATTTCAGCGCGACGAAATGTGCTGTTTTCTTGACGGTGCTCCGCGGGCCTTGCTACCCGGCGACGTTCCTTGAGTTTCGTCATCCCGCTCCTCGCGGGTGAAGGACCTCGGAAGTGCTGAACGCACGACGAGGGTTCGCTCACCCGGTCGACGGTGTCTCGCAGGACACGTCGCGTGAGGCGCGCGGGACTCGCTCTCGAAGGCAGGCGCGCAAGTCGCCGCACAAAGAGCGAGGCAAACGATGGTGGTCGTGGATCGCGCTGCTCGGCACAGCGCGTGCGGATGGTGAGTCGAACGGTCGCAGTCGAACTGCGCCGGTCAGTTTTCGGAGGAACGAGCCATGAAGCGAATCGGCGTATTGCTCGGCGGTCTGTCGTCGGAGCGGGACATTTCAATCCGTACGGGAGAGGCCGTCGTCGACGCGCTCCGCTCGCGCGGACACGACGTCGTCCCTGTGTACGTGGACCGAGACCTGGACCGCGCCCTGCGCGCGGCGCCGATCGACGTGGCGTTTCTCGCGCTGCACGGTCGCTACGGTGAGGACGGCTGCGTGCAAGGCCTGCTCGAGTGCATGGGCATCCCGTACACGGGCTCGGGCGTGCTCGCGAGCGCGCTCGCGATGGACAAGCTCAAGGCGAAGGAGCTGTTTCGACTGCACAACGTTCCGACGCCGCCGTACTACACGCTCGAAGGGACGCTCACGAACGCCGAGCTCGAAGAGAAGCACGGCTCGTTTGGGTTTCCCGTGGTCGTGAAGCCGCGCCGCGAGGGATCGTCCATCGGCATCTCGCGCGCGAACAGCTTCGAAGAGCTGCGCGTCGCCGTCGAGACCGCGCGCAAGCACGATGACGGAGTGCTCGTCGAGCGCTTCATCAAGGGGCGCGAAGTGCACGTCGGCATCCTCAACGGCCGCGTGCTCGGCGCGATCGAAGTCGTTCCGAAGCGACCGATGTTCGACTTTCAGGCGAAGTACACCAAGGGAATGACCGAGTATTTCTACCCGGCTCGCCTCGCCCCCACGCGCTACCAGGGCGTGCTGCGCCTCGCCGAGCGCGCCGCGCACTCGCTCGGGTGCACGGGCGCCGTTCGCGTCGACATGATCGTCACCGAGGGCGAAAACGAGTACGTGCTCGAGGTCAACACCACGCCTGGCCTCACTCCGACCTCGCTCTTGCCGAAGATCGCCGCCGGCTGCGGCATCGATTTCGGCGCGCTGTGCGAAGAGATCCTCTCGACCGCGCGCCTGACGTACGGAACGGCGAAGTCCTCCTCGACGCGCCCGTCCTCCGTCGCCGAAGCCTGAGCGCCGCCCCGCGCGCGCATCGCGCCGTCGAAGCCCCGCACAAACAGCGCGCCGTTGACCCCTCGCGGAGCGGGAGCCTCGTGCTCTCGCCTCGAGGATCTCATCCGCCAACGTGGGCACGCTGCCGCTGAAACTCAGCGCTCGATCGCGCGCATCACGCGCCGTGATCCCCCCGTGCGACTCGACGTCACGCTGCTTCGCGCAGCTCTTCGGGCAGCTCGCGTCCGAGCTTGGGAGCGAGCTTCTTCGCGAGCATTCTTCGCGCGCGGTGCAGGCGAGACATCACGGTTCCGATCGGACATCCGAGGGCGTCGGCGATCTCGCGATACGAGAGCTCAGCGATGTCCGCGAGCACGACGACCGTTCGAAACTCCGGCGAGAGCTCGTCGAGCGCGCTCTGCACGGTGCGTCCGAGCCCTTGCACGACGACGCCGCCGTCCTGCTCCGTCACGCGCGTGTCGTACTCGCTCACGAACAGCTCGGTCTTCGACGGATCTGCGTCCACATCGAGCGCTCGACGCTCGCGCTTCTTGCGACGATAGCCGCTGACGAACGCGTTGAACTGAATCCGATGCAGCCAGGCGCGGATGTTGGTGCCGGACTCGAATCGATCCCAGCCTTGATACGCGAGCAACAGCGCGTCTTGCACAAGGTCGCTCGCGTCGCTGGCAGAGCCCGTCAACCTCAGCGCAGTGGCATACAGTCCGTCGAGCGCGGGCTCGATCGCTCGTGAAAACTCGATCCGGCGGTTGGTCATCGCATGGCCTCCGTAGACGGAGACACACCTCTTCAAGGGGCGGGCCAACGACGTTTTCTCAGGGAAATTGCAGGATCTCCCACGCCGGACGCGTCACGATGGACACAGGCTTCGTGTCAGTCTGTCCGCCGAGCGCGTCGGGCGCGGTGACATTCCGTCACTCGTCACACTCGAGCGCCCGGGCGACTTCGTCGGCGATCTCGTGCGCGAGCGCGCCGCGCGCTGCGTGACGCTTCTCGCGAAGCCGAACGCCTGCGCGGGCGTGGGCCCACACGGCCTCGATCGCGGCCTCGTGCCACAGCTCCGCGTCTCGCTCTCGATCCGCCATGCGCGCGGCCACAACGCCCGCGAGCACATCGCCGCTTCCCGCCACGGCCAACGTCGGCTCGCCGATCGGAACGATCCAACAGCTCGACGACGGATGCGCGATCACCGTCCCTGCCCCTTTGAGCACGGTCACGCACTGATACTTCGCCGCGATCGCCCTCGCCGCGGCCACGCGATCTCCGTTGATTTGATCGGCTGTCTCGACGCCCAGCATCCGCGCCGCCTCGAGCGGGTGCGGCGTCGCGATCACACGACCCGCACGGGCAACGGCGCGGGTCTGGCCGAGCAACGAGAGCGCGTCGCCGTCGAGCACGAGCGCCCGCGAATATTCGAGCGCAACCTCGAGCGCAGAGAGAGCCCACGGATCGCGCCCCAAGCCGGGACCGACGACGACGCAGTCGGCCTTCGCACAGTGATCGCGCAGCGCTTCGACCATCGCTGCCGCGTCCTGCGAGAGCGCCACGGTCATGGTCTCGAGCACCGCGGGCTGTGTGATCGTGGCCCTGGTCGCGAAGGTCACGAGGCCCGCACCCGCGCGATGAGCCCCCAGGGCCGAGAGCCAACCGGCGCCGACGGTGCCTGCGCTTCCGCCGATGACGAGGACTCGACCCGCTGTTCCTTTGTGCGCGTCGAGCGAGCGTGGAGCGACGCGCGCGCCAGCGACGAGCCATCGATCGCACTGCGCGATCGGCGCTGCGGCGCCCAGGCAGACGACGCGAACTTCGCCAGCGTGCGCTCGGCCGTCACCCGTGTGCAGCCCCGGCTTCGACGCGGCAAACGTGAGCGTGAGCTCTGCGCGAACGCACGCCCCAACCACGCGCCCCGTGTCAGCGTCGAGCCCCGATGGGATATCCAACGCCACCACGCAACGCCCCGCGAGCTGTCGAACGAGCGCCGCGGTGGGCTCGTCGAGCGCGCTGCGCAGCCCCGTTCCGAACAGCGCGTCCACGACGAGCGGAGCGTCGATCGAACAGTGCTCGGCGCGCACGATCACCGCGCTCGGATCGGACGCATACAGCGCCTCGCGCATGATCGCCGCGTCGCCCGTCCATTGCGCAGGATCCCTCAGCGCGATCACCCGCACATCGAGCCCGCGCAGCAACAGATGGCGCGCGACGACGAGCCCGTCTCCACCGTTGTTTCCGGGGCCGCACAGGACGTCGACCCGTTTGTGTCCGCGCTGCGACGCCAGCGCCGCGATGTGCTCGCTCGCGCCGCGACCGGCGTTCTCCATGAGCAGCGCGGTGTTCATCCCGCACGAGGCCAGCACGCGATCGACGTCTCGCGACTGCGCTCGGTCGAGCAGCGGCTCGACGAGGACGGTCATCGATGAGCCCCGCGCGCGCGGCGCATCGCGTCTAGCATCGCGCGCACCGCCGGATCGAAGCCCATGATCACCGCGTCGCTCACGATCGCGTGGCCGATGTTGAGCTCGACGCACTCCTCGATCGCCGCGACAGGGCCCACGTTTTCGCGCGTCAGCCCGTGGCCTGCAGCCACGCGCAACCCGCGCACCGCCGCGTGCTTCGCGCCCCGAACGAGCGCCGCCAGCTGCGCCTCGCGCTCGTGCGCCCCGTGGTGCGCGTAGTCCCCGGTGTGCAGCTCGATCTGCACCGCGCCCACTTCGGCGCTCGCGTCGATCTGCCTCTCGTCGGGCGCGATGAATAGCGACACACGAATTCGAGCCTCGGCCAGCGCGCGCACGCAGCGCTCGACGTGCGCTCGGTGACCGATGACGTCGAGCCCTCCCTCGGTCGTCCGCTCTTCACGCCGCTCGGGCACCAGCGTGACGTGATCAGGCCGGGTCGCGAGCGCGATCGCCACCATCTCATCGGTCGCGGCCATCTCGAGGTTGAACGTCCCCTGAACCACCTCACGCAACACTCGGATGTCGCGGTCGTTGACGTGGCGTCGGTCCTCGCGCAGGTGCGCGGTGATCCCGTGCGCGCCCGCGCGCTCGGCGATCAGCGCCGCTTCGACCGGGTCGGGATAACGAGTGCCGCGAGCCTGTCTGAGCGTGGCGACGTGATCGATGTTGACGTGCAGCGCGATGTCCATGCGATGCGCGGGTTGTAGTGCGCCCGCGCACGAGCGGTCAACGAAGCACGTTGCGCGCGATCACGGTGCGCTGGATCTCGCTGGTGCCCTCGTAGATGCGCGAGACGCGCACGTCGCGCACGTGGCGCTCGATCGCGAAGTCCTTGGTGTAGCCGTAGCCGCCGTGCACCTGCAGCATGCGGTCGCAGATCAGCCCGGCTTTCTCCGTGGCGAACACCTTGGCCATCGCTGCTTCGCGCGAGAACATGGCGCCCGCCTGCTTGAGCGACGCCGCCCGCAACACGAGCAGCCGCGCGGCGTCGAGCTCGGTGCGCGAGTCGGCGATCATCCATTGGATCGCCTGAAAATCGCCGATGGACTTGCCGAACTGCTTTCGGTCCCGCGCGTACGCGACGCCCTCTTCGAGCGCGGCGGTGGCAACGCCCGTGGCCTGCGCTCCGATCCCGATGCGGCCGCCGTCGAGCGCCATCATCGCGATCTTGAAGCCGCCGTTCAGCTCGCCGAGCAGCGCGTCCTCGGGGATCTCGCACTCGTCGAACGTGAGCGCGCAGGTGCTCGAGGCGCGCAGGCCCATCTTGTCCTCGTGCTTGCTCACCTTCAGTCCGGGCGTCTGCGCAGGGACGAGAAAGGTCGAGATGCCCGCGGTCCCAGGGCCGCCGGTGCGCGCCCACACGACGAAGACACCCGCGAAATCCGCGCTGGTGATCCACTGCTTTGCGCCGCGGATGACCCAGCGATCGCCTTTCTTCTCAGCGGTCGTTCGCATCGAGCCCGGGTCGCTTCCCGCCTCGGGCTCGCTGAGCGCGAACGCACCGGCGATCAGCTCGCCCGTGGCCAGGCCGCGCACGTAGCGCTCGCGCTGCGGCTCGGTTCCGAACTTCGCGATGACCTCGCCGACCATGTTGGTCACCGCCATCGTCACCGCGGTGGACGCGCATCCGCGGGCGATCTCGATCATCGCCAGCGCGTACGCGACGGCGCCCGCTTCGGCTCCGTCGTACTGCGCGGGGATGTTCACCGCCAACAAGCCGAGCTCGGCGAGCTCTTTGAGAACCTCGCGGGGGATGTGCTCTTCGCGCTCGAAACGCGCGGCGTTGGGGATGAGGTGCTTCTCTGCAAACGCGCGCGCGGTGTCACGGACCATGCGCTGGGTGTCGTCGAGTTCGAGGTCCACTGCGGTACTTTCTCTGCGGTGCGCGAGCGCTCGCTCGCGGGGTCGATAGACTTGAATTCGTGTGCGGAGTCGATCAGGGAACGGAGAACGACACCTTCGCCGGGTACGAGCCCGGGTCCGCGAGCCCTCGCCACGCGGACACCTCGCTCACGAGGCACTGGATCGCCGAGTCCGCGTCGTGCGTCGAGACCGAGGCTCCTGCGGTCACCACCCGTCCGCCCTGCCCCACGTACAGCGTCACTTGCGCGCTCGCGCCGCTCGCAGCGCCGAGGCACTGCGTGAGCTGCGCGCGGCGTCGCGTGACCTGCTGTTGAATGCGGCTCGTCTCCCAAGCGACCGCCGGGCGTGCGTCCTCGCCGCCCTCGAAGGTGGGACCCCAGGTCGTCTCTGCTTCGCCCCCGCACGGCTCAGGAAATCGCAGGCCCTGAAGGATCTCGGCCATGCACTGCTCCGTCGCGCGATCGCCGATGTTGCTCTGGATCGGAAGCACCCATCGAACGGCGCCGTCGGTGCCCACGCGGATCTTGAACTGCGCTCCGCCCGCGAGATACGGGTGCTCTTCGAGGCGGTTGGCGTAGCAAGTGTTCATGCGAGCGAGCGCTGGGTTGAGCGTCGCGCTGACCTCGCTCTGTCGCAGCGTCCCCATCTGTCCTTCGATGGAGATTCCACCGGAGGCGCCCATCGCGGCGCAGCGGTTGTTCGTCGCCGAAGCGCCGCTGCTCGCCGTCACGCTCTGCGTCGTGGTGCTCGTGGTGGTGTCAGTTGTGCTGGTGGTTTGCGTGGAAGTTCCACCACAAGCGGCCATCGCGAGGGCGGAGAACACGATCACGGGGTTGGCGGTTCGGCTCATCGTCGGGGGCGTAACCATACAACGATCGCGCGCCGTGCGCGTCATCACGGAGCCAAGTCCTCACGCTTCGCCAACAAAAATCCAGGCAGAATCCCCGCGCCTTCGTCGTATAGTGCTCACAGGTGACGACCCGATCGCTCGGGTCGTTGAATCGAAGGCAGGCCCGCGTCGTCGGAGCCACCCGTCGAGGAGCACATCGAATGAAGAAGAATCTCGCAGCAGTCGTCACCGTGGCCGTCGCTGTCGTTCCGGCGATCGCGAGCGCGCAGGTCGTCGGTCAGGTGCAGGTGAGCGGCCAGGTGCAGGTCACTGCACCGCAGGTTCAGGTGGTGCAGCCGCAGGTGCAGGTCGTCGCCCCGCAGCCACAAGTGCAGGTCGTGACGGCGCAGCCGCAAGTGCAGGTCGCGCAGCCCGTCGCGCAGCCGATCGCGACGCCCGTGGTGATCAACGCGACACAGTGGCGCGAAGCAGACAACGACCCAGAGAAAGAGCCGCCGATGGTCGTCACGGTCGCTCCTCCCGCGGCGCAAGTCGAAGTGCAAGGCGCTGTGCGTCCGGGCTTCGTGTGGGTCGGCGGAAACTGGCGCTGGCGCGACGGTCGTTGGGTGTGGCGTCGCGGCGGATGGCATCGCCCGCGCATGGCGGGAGCGGTGTGGGTTCCCGGCCACTGGGAGCAGCGTGGACCGGCGTATCACTGGGTGCACGGCCGCTGGCAAGCGGGTGGCGGACCGGTCGTCGCGCAGCCCACGGGCGCGGTCGTGGTCAACGGCCCTGGACCGGGCGTCGCCGTCGCGCGCCCTGGCGGAGCCGTGGTGGTCAACACGCCAGGACCGGGCGGCGTCGCCGTCGTCAACACGCCGGGACCGGGCGTCGCCGTCGTGCGTACGCGCCCCAACGGCGCGGTCGTCGTGAACCCTCCGGGACCGGGTCGCGTCGTCGTCGGCCCCCACGGCGGAGTGCACATCCGCGGCGGCGGCCGTCACGGACACTGAGCAGCATCGACTGTGATTTTTCAGGTGACTTGAAATACATCACCTGAAATCATGACTGGGTGGGTGCGCCATTCCGTCGCGGATCGAGAACGGCTCGACCCTCGCGACGCGCACGCTCACCACGCCGTCTTCGCGCTGAATCACTCCGTGCAGGACCAGCAGCGGCTCGCTCACCATCGTCCCGCGCTGCGTCTCGAACTCCGCGGGGGGGATGATGGCGTTGAGGATTCCGCTCTCGTCCTCGATGGTGAGAAAGAAGAACCCCTTCGCCGTAGGGGGCTTCTGGCGAGTGATCACCGCGCCGCCGACGGAGACCGAGCGGTGGTTGGGCATCGCCAGCGCCTCTGCGATCGAGACGATCCCTTGCGCGCTGAGCGCCTCGCGAACGAGCGCGACGGGGTGCGCGCCCACGGTGATCGACGCGTTGGCGAGGTCCGCGATCACGCGTTCGGCGCGGGACATCTCGGGCAACGGCGACTGCCCGGGATCCACGTCGACCTCGTTGAATAGTGGTGCGCCTCGCTGTCCAGACACCGCGAGCACTTGCCAGAGCGCGCTGCGACGAGTCCATGTGCGATCGCGATCGGGATGCGGAAGCGAGGCCATCGCGCCGAGCTCGGCGAGCGTCGTCAGCTCATCGGTGCGCAGTCGTGTGCGTCGCGCGAGGTCGTCGATCGAGACGAAGGGACGCGACGAACGAGCGCGTTCGATCGAGCGCGCAGAGCTCTCTCGCAACCCGTGCGCATAGCGCAGGCCCAAGCGCACCGCAGAGCCCTCGCGCGAGCAGAGCCAACCCGAGCGAGAGACGTCGATGGGCAGCACGCGCACGCCGTGGCGCTTGGCGTCTTGAACGACCGTCGCGGGCGAGTAGAAGCCCATCGGCCAGCAGTCGAGCAGCGCGCACGTGAAGCTCGCGGTGAAGTGCCGCTTGAGGTACGCGCTGGCGTAGGCGAGCAGCGCGAAGCTCGCCGAGTGGCTCTCGGGAAAGCCGTAGAGCGCGAAGGACAAGATGCCGCGCACGACGTCTTCTTGCGCGGCGGGGGCGTAGCCGTTGCGGGTCATTCCGTCGCGGAGCTTGCGCTCGAGGATTTTCATGCGATCGACCGAGCGCTTCGAGCCCATCGCGCGACGGAGCTCTTCGGCTTCGGCGCCAGAGAAGCCCGCGGCTACCATCGCCACGCGCATCAGCTGCTCTTGAAACAACGGGACACCGAGCGTCCTTCGGAGCACTGGCTCGAGCGACGGGTGCGCGTACGTCACGGGCTCGCGCCCCGAGCGGCGACGGAGATAGGGGTGCACCATCTTTCCGACGATGGGGCCGGGGCGGATGAGCGCGACCTCGACGACCAGGTCGTAGAAGCGCTCGGGCTTGAGCCTGGGCAGCGTGTTCATCTGCGCGCGCGACTCGATTTGAAAGACGCCGATGGTGTCCGCGCGCTGGATCATCGCGTACGTCTCGGGGTCGTCGGGCGGGATGCGCGCGAGGTCGATCTCGACCCCGTCGTGCTCGGACACCAAGGGAATCACCCGCTCGAACAGCGCCATCATCCCCAGGCCCAACAGATCAACCTTCAAGATCCCCAGGTCTTCGCAGTCGTCTTTGTCCCAGGGGACGATCACTCGCTTCGGCATCGCCGCCGGCTCGAGCGGGCACAGCTCGTCGAGCCTGCCGCGCGCGATGACCATTCCCCCCGGGTGCTGCCCCAAGTGTCGCGGGAGGTTCTGCAAGCACACCGTCGCGTCGATCCACCGCGCGACGCGCGGATCCTCGGGCGAGACGTTGCCTTGCGCGAATCGCTCGCGCAGCTCGTCGCGGTCGAGCGTGCCGAACCAGCCGAGCTGCTTGGCCACCGAAGAGAGCGCGTCCTCTGCGAATCCCAGCGCTTTTCCTGCCTCGCGCGCCGCCGCTCGCGCGCGGTACGTGATGACGTTCGCGGTCATCGCCGCGCCGCGCTCTCCGTACCGACGGTAGACGTATTGGATCACCTCTTCGCGGTGATCTCCGCTCGGCAGATCCAGGTCGATGTCCGGCCACTCTCCGCGCGACTCGCTGAGAAATCGCTCGAAGAGCAGCTCCATCCCCACGGGGTCGACCGCGGTGATCCCGAGCGCGTAGCACACCGCGCTGTTGGCAGCGGATCCCCTTCCCTGCACCAAGATCCCTCGCTCGCGACAGAAGCGGACGATGTCCCAAACGACCAGAAAATATCCCGCGAGATCGAGCCTCGCGATCGTGTCGAGCTCGTGCCTGAGCTGCGCTCGAACGCGCTCGTACAGAGGCTCGTAGCGCTCTCTCGCGCCGACCCGCACGAGGTGCTCCAAGTGCTGCTGCGCGCTCACGCCCGCGGGCAGCCCGAACGAGGGAAACTCGTACCCGAGGTCCTCGAGCGAAAACTCGCACCGCTCGGCGAGGCGCTCGGCGTTCGCGCGCGCCTCGGGCTCGTCGTAAAAGAGCGTGCGCAGCGCTTGCGGGGATTTGAGCACGCGCTCTCGGTTGGGTTCGACCGCGGTTCCGACGCGCGCGAGCGTCGTGTGCAGCCGCGCGCAGTCGAAGATGTCGGCCACCACGCAGTGCTCGTTCACCGCAGCGCGAGGCGCCACCGTGGCGACGCCGTCGATGCCCGCGTGCGCGCCGAGGTGCGCGATGCGCGCGTCCGTTTGCTGCGTGTATCGGTCGAGCGTCCGCCGTCGCTCGACGAAGCACTCGCCCGCAGCGAGGGCGCTCGATACGGCGTTGGCCCAATGGATCGCGCGCTCGTCGCGGTCGTGCGCGAGCCGCGCGAAGGCTCCTTCAGCGAGCAGCATCGCGCTGAGCCCGTGAGCGCTGATCGATCGCAGCGCCTCGAGCGAGAGCGAGAGCCCTTCGTGACGAACGATCTCGCGATCCGAGGACATCCGCGCGTCGGTGAGCGCCCGGCACAGCGCTCGATACGCGGCGCGCGTGCGGACGTAGAGCGCGACGCGCGCGGTGATCGCGCCGTCGGTGACGAGCACGGAGGTGCCGACGATGGGGCGGACGCCCGCGGCGCGCGCGGCGCGGTGAAAGCGCGGGATTCCTGCGACGCCGTCGCGATCGCAGAGGGCCACCGCGCGCAGGCCGAGCTCTGCGGCGCGCGCGGCGAGGTCTTCGGGCAGCGAAGCTCCGTAGAGAAAACTGAACGCGGATGCGACGTGCAGCTCGACGTCCATGGGACCCGCGTCGAGTGTGCGCGCGCCGAAGCGCGAACCGCTCGGTGATTCACCGGCGCGATCGCAGGTGACGAAACATCGCAGCGTCGAGCAACCCGTGCCCCACCCGAGTGATGAACTCGCTGCGCAGCGTGTATACTCCTGCTCGCGTTGTTCGGGGCGGGCGGCAGTTGCGCAGAGTCAACGCAAGTCGAGGGATGGAGAAGCAATGATGAAGGTCCGTTGCGCGTTGTTGTCGATGAGCTTGTTCGCGACCGTTGGTTGCAGCAAGCCGCCGCCCGTGTGCGACGCAGGCGCGCGCTACTACGAAGCACTGAAGATGTGCGTTCCGGCGTGCGAGACCGTGTTTGGCTACGAGAGCTGCTACGGACGAGATGGGGAGCTGTACACCGACGGTTCGTATGACGGGCCTCGCGGTGATGGAGGCAGTGAGTCATCCGTGGGGATCGACGCGAACGCCACAGATGCAGAGGCATCGACGCCGAGCTGCGACGCTGGACAGAGCGTGTGCACGGGGCGATGCATCGTGACGCAGAGCGATCCGTTGAATTGTGGTGCTTGTGGCCGGACTTGCAGCGCGGGGAGCGGCGCCACAGCGATCTGCCAGATGGGGTCGTGCTCGAGCGTGTGTCGCGCGGGGTTCGAGCAAGTTGGCGACACATGCGAGCCGGTCATCCCGCGTCCGTTGTTTCCTTCGGTGACGAGCACGGTGACGACACGGCGACCGACGTTGCGGTGGACAGCGCCGGCGGGCGTGACGGGAGCGCAAGTGGAGCTGTGTCGCGATCGAGCGTGCAACACGGTGATCGAACGCATCGACGCGGATGGAACGAATGTACGCCCCAGCTCAGACCTGCCGGCCAATCGCGTAGTGTTCTGGCGATTGAGAGGAAAGGTCGATGTGACAACGGGCGCGCGACTGAGCCCGACATGGCAGTTTCGCACGGGCGTGTTGAGCGCCGCCGTGGACACGGCGCACGGAGTCGAAGCAGACTTCAACGGCGATGGGTTCAGTGATCTCGCGATCGGCGATGCGAGCGCGAACAGTGGACAAGGAGCGGTCAGCGTGTACTACGGCAGCGTGACGGGGCTCGGCGCAACACCAGGCCGGGTGCTGACAGGCCCGATGGGGGGAGGATTTGGCCGAGTCGTCGCGAGCGGTGGAGACATCAATGGCGATGGATTCACTGACTTGTTGATCGCAGCACCAGACCTCGCCGTTGGCGGGCGGTTCAACGCTGGATCGGTGTTCGTGCACTTCGGAGATCCAACAGGAATCGCGCCGACGCCTTCGCAAACCATCACTGGATCAGCCCCCGGACGAGACTTCGGCGCCGTTGTCGTTGGCCTCGGCGACGTGAATCGCGACGGATGGAGTGATGTTGCCGTCGGCTACATCGCGGGAACGGTTCCCTCAACGATCCAGCAAGTGCATGTGCTGCTTGGCTCGGCGACGGGGCTGGCCTCGACACCAACTCAGTCATTCGAGGGGCGTATCACTGCCGGTGAATTCACCGTTGGCGTCGCTGCCGTTGGCGACACCAACGCCGATGGATACTCCGATCTTGTGCTGACAAACCTCGTAGATTCAACGACGCGCGTCTACCGCGGAAGCGCATCGGGCTTGAGCAACACTGCACACGTCACGATCCCCAGAGCGACTCGCTCCGCGAGCGGTTGTGGAGACGTCAACGGTGATGGATTCGCGGACTTTGTCCTGCCCTCGGGCGGTGGCGCTGTTGTGTACTGGGGCAGCAGTACGGGTCCTGCGCTCGTCGAATCTCAAACGATCGGAGGCGCGGCGACGATTGTGCTTTGGGAGCACGCGGGGATGGGTGGCGACTTCAATGGCGATGGGTTCGCAGACCTGCTCGTGCCGATCGACCAAGCGGGACAACCACGAATCGGGTTGTTTCTGGGTGGCGCGACAGGCCTGTCGAGCAGCGCGCGATCGACGATGGGAGCGGTCGACCATGCCGGCGCGCTGCGGATGCGTGGAGATTTCAACGGCGATGGCCTCGCCGATGCGACGCTCACGTCGTCCTCCCTCAGCATGACTCCCGCGCCAGCGAGTGTGTGGTTCGGCACGAACAGAACGCCCGCCGCGCCGACGGACTTGGTGTTTGGTCAGAGCGCGACGCCCTGAAGCTCAACCGCCCGCGGGGACGGTGTACGGGCAACGCCACGCGAGGCTCATTCCACGCAAGACGGGGGACGCCACGGGCATCGTGGTTGGGTTGAAAGTCACAGTCACACGCACGTAGCGACGCGCCGTCACCATGCTCGCTCCCAGGCGCGGACCGACGTCCACCGGAGAGGCGTCAGTCGGCGCCGTCGCAGCGAGAACACCCGTCGCACCCGCGAGGCCTGCAACCGTCGCCGCAGTTCGAACCGAGAAGTTCAGCGTCGTCCCCATCGGAGTGACCGCGTCCCAAGACAGATTCGCAACCGTGGGGTTGTCGCACATCGTGTCGTAGTCCTGCGTGTACGTCCCCGTGCCGATCACCGTACGGCGAACAGAACCAGTGAAGTCTGAATACGTGTACACGCGATTGGCACCCGTGAAGACAGCGCTCGCACTGGTCATCGGGTTGATCCGAATGAGTTCGCTGCTACCAGCGTGGTGCGCGAGCCAGAGGTTGTTCAATCGATCGAACCCGAGACCCGAAGGCCCCACGTACGCGTTGCCACCACCGCCGAACACGACCGAGACACGCGCGGACGCGATGTTCGTCCCGCCTGCAAAATCGTTGGCCAACCAACGCACGACGCGAGAGTTGCTCTCGCCCGACATGCCCGCGGCCATATAGACATAGCCGTCCGTCCCCGCGGTGATACCGCGCCCCGCGGTGCCCGTCACGAGCGGGAGCGTATCGACGCGCGTCCACTGACCCGTCGAGGGGTTGTAGCCAAGCGCGTCGCGGCAGTCCCAGCCTGCAAACCAGATGCGCCCCGCCGAATCGGCCGTCACGCCGTAGCTGTTTCGGCAACTGCTCGCTCGCATCGCGATCGGATACGGAATCGCTGCAGAGACGGTCGGCGGCGTTCGGGTCGTGTCGATGAACGCCGTTGCTCCCGCATCGAGCGTGCCGATCCAGAGCTTTCCGTCCGCGGTCACAACAGCGCCGTACGGAGCTACGGGGACAGGAACCGTCGCGAGCACAGCTCCCGTCACTGGGTTGAGCTTCCAGAACGTTCGCGCGTTGTACGCGCCAACCCAAACATAGCCCTGCGGATACATCGCATCGCCGCGGTCCACGGTGAGCGCGCGCAGAACCGCGTCCGGCGCGCCGACGTTCGCGTGCCAGAGCACGCACTCGTCTGCCGGTGACGCCTGCGCTCCGTAGGCGAGCACGTTGGTGCGGCCCGAAGATGTCTCGATCATGCCGTTGCCGTTACGGTCGATGCAGTCGCGACGATCTGCCGCGACCTTGGTCACCGTCCCTTGCATCGTGAAGCCACGGTTCGCGACGTACGCGTCACCGAATCCGTCGACCGCGACACGCGAGGGCATGTTGCAGTTGTTGTCCCAGCAACAACGACCAGCGCATTCTCCCGCGACAATGCCCGTTCGATATCGCGCGAGCTCCACCGGCGGAACCGCCGCAGCATCCCACTTCGAGATCGTGCTCTCGGCGGTGTTGGGGATCCAAAGATAGTCGCCCGTTCGCGACTGCGCGCGCACGAGCAGCCCGCCCGCCATGGGATCGAGCTCGACCCCGCGCTGGCCGCCGGGATCGAAGGCCATCCCGCCCATTCCGCCGGTGGAAACGCCACGGCAGTTGGGGTCGCAGTTGCCGCAGGAGTTGAGCGCTCCCTCGTCGATCATGCCGTTGCAGTTGTCGTCGCGGCCGTTGCACACCTCGCGCTCGAGCGAAGAGCGAGTGCGATCGTTGTCGTCGCAGTCGTTGCCGCCCGCGCTCATCGCAGGATCGCCGTCGCCGTCGTTGTCGAGCGGGTCGTTGCGGCACGCGTTCGCGCCTTCGTCGCAGCGATCCGTGGTGTTCGCGTTCATGTCGTCGCACGTCGGAGCGGTGCCCGCCGCGCACCCCGTCGTCGCGTTGCAGCTCTCGACTCCGTTGCAGAATCGACCGTCGTTGCAGCGGTCGTTCATCGCCGCGTGCGTGCACACGCCGTCCATCCCGCAGCCGTCTTCCGTGCACGCGATCCCGTCGTCGCACTCCGCTGCGCTCGTGCAGCGGGTCACGACGCTGGTGTCGACCGCAGAGTCTGTGGGAGGCGTCGCGCGATCGGCAGCGACGGCGTCCATCATGGGCGTCGCATCGCCCTGCGGCATCGAGTTGTCGCTGCAACCAGCGGCTGCGACAGCGAGCGCGAGCAACGTCCCAGTCGAGAGAGAGAAAGTTCTCATGCGTGTATGCGCTCCTCGCAGTGATCGGTCGCCGATCGCGCTTGAATCAGTGTGCAACAATCAACCGCCGGTCGGCACGCTGTACGGGCAGCGCCACGCCAGGCTCATCCCCCGCAGCACGGGCGACGCGATCGGCATGGTGGTCGGGTTGAAGGTCACCGTCAGTCGCACGAAGCGGCGCGCGGTCACCATCGCTGCCGCCAGTCGCGCGGCGACGTCCACGGGCGACGCCATCATCGGCGCCGTCGCGATCACCGTGCTCGGCGCTCCTCCGAGGCCGGCCATGGTGTCCGCGGTCTGCATCGCGAACACGAGCGTGGTGCCCGCCGGAGTGGTGGCGTCCCACGTGAGCTGCGCGAGTTCGGGGCGAGCGCAGTTGGTGTCGTAGTTTTGCGTGTACGTTCCCGTGCCGATCACGAGGCGGCGAACGGCGCCGGTGAAGTCCGTGTACGTGTACACGCGGTTGGGGCCCGCGTGGGTCGTGAACGAGTTGGTCGCCGTGTCGAAGCGCGTGAGCGGACCGGCGTTCGACGTCGCGAGCCAGATGTTGCCCGCGCGATCCGCGCCGATCGCGCTCACGCCGCTGGGGGCTGGGGTGATCGCGCGCGAGGTGAACGCAGCAGCAGGCATCGCGCCGCCGGCGACGAAGGCGCTCGCGTTCCAGTTGACGAGGTTGTTGCCGACGACGCCCCAGACGCGGTTCATTCCGTCGACGGTGATTCCCGTGCTGCTCACGCTGCCGGTCGTCGTCGTCCAACTGTTCGTGCGCGGGTCGTATCCGCGGTTGCCTTGCGAGAACCACAGGCGACCGTCGGCGTCGACGGTGATCCCGTAGCCGCCGCCCGTGACGGTCGTGCCCATCGCGCCGGTCGTCGTCGTCATCGGCGTGATCGACGAGTTGAACGCGCCGCCGTTCCACCACAAGCGCCCGTCGGGAGCCACGACCGCGCCGTACGCGCAGTGCGGGATCGTCACCGTCTGCAGCACCGCTCCGGTGCGCGGGTTGAGCTTGAATCCAGGCTGCGCCGCGGAGCTGTTGCACCCGCCGACCCAGACATATCCCTCGGGAAACATCGCGTCTCCGCGATCGACGGCGATCGCGCGCAGCGTCGCGTTCGACGGGCCGACAGGGACGTTCAGCACCACGCACTCGTCGGCTCCAAACGGACGGACGTCGGACGGGCCCGTGCTCGTGTCGATCATTCCATTGCCGTTGCGATCGACGCAGTCCGCGGTGTCCGCGGCGATCTTGCTGACCGTGCCCTGCATCGCGAATCCACGGTTGGCGATCCACGCGTTGCCGAAGCCGTCGACGACGGTGCGCGAGGTCATGTTGCAGCCGTTGTCCCAGCAGCAACGGCCGAGACACTCACCCGCGGCGAGGCCCACTCGATAGCGCGCGATCTCGCGACGCATGTTCGCGTCCCACTTCGAGACCGTGCTCTCGGCGGTGTTCGGAACCCAGAGGTAGTCCGCCATGCGGTTGTTCGCGCGCACGAGCAATCCGCCCGCCATCGGGTCGAAATCCACGCCGCGCTGGCCGCCGGGATCGAAGCTCGCGCCGCCCATTCCTCCGGTGGAGACGCCGCGGCAGTTGGGGTCGCAGTTGCCGCAGGAGTTGAGCGCTCCCTCGTCGATCATGCCGTTGCAGTTGTCGTCGCGGCCGTTGCACACCTCGCGCTCGAGCGAAGAGCGAGTGCGATCGTTGTCGTCGCAGTCGTTGCCGCCCGCGCTCATCGCAGGATCGCCGTCGCCGTCGTTGTCGAGCGGGTCGTTGCGGCACGCGTTCGCGCCTTCGTCGCAGCGATCCGTGGTGTTCGCGTTCATGTCGTCGCACGTCGGAGCGGTGCCCGCCGCGCACCCCGTCGTCGCGTTGCAGCTCTCGACTCCGTTGCAGAATCGACCGTCGTTGCAGCGGTCGTTCATCGCCGCGTGCGTGCACACGCCGTCCATCCCGCAGCCGTCTTCCGTGCACGCGATCCCGTCGTCGCACTCCGCTGCGCTCGTGCAGCGAGCCATCACGCCGGTGTCCACAGGCGGGACATTTCGGTCCGGCATCGCCGTCGAACGGTCGTCGACGACGGCGTCCATGCGCGAGCTCGAGTCGCCTTCCGGCACTGGAGGCTCACTACAGGCGGCAATTCCAGCGGCAAAAGCGAACAACGAGCCCACAGGAAGCGAGCGAAACTTCATCGCGTCGATCTCCGTCACGAAAGTCTTGGATCAGTGAGAACCCTGAGAGACTATACCGGTTGATCCTGGAAGACACGAGTTCGACGAAGCAAGGGCAACAATCCTCGGATCGCGGCCTTTAGCCTCTTCGAAAGCACATTTCTGTCCTCGAAGGTCACGAGAGAGGCGAGCATGAGAGCGTTGCGCTGGGTTGGTCGAAGCGGACTGGTTTTGTCACTGATTTCCCTGGCAGCGTGTGGCGACCCGCCCTGCAACGCCGCCACCTGTCCCGCGGAGACAGGGGCTGGTGACGTCACGGTGCTCGACGTGGTGTCGGATACGGGCGGCGGGATGGACGCGACGTCGAGCCCTGACGCGGACACGGACGCGGGGCGACCGACGGACCGCGTCGCAGTGGAGATCGACCCAGGAAACTCCAGCTTGACCGTTCGTTCGGGCATGCCAGCGATGACGACGTTTCGAGCGATCGTCGTCCTTCGCAGCGGGCAGCGCATCACGGTCGACACCGGTGTGTGGTCGCTCGACTCGGACCGAGCAGGGACGATTTCGGGCGCTGGTGTGTTCTCGGCCAACGGGCTCGGCTCGGGAGAAATCCAGGTCCGATGCGAAGTCTCCGACCTGCGCGGCGGCGTGCTTCGAGGCACGACCAAGCTCACCGTGCGCACCTCGCGCGAGATCGTCGTGGGCGACGCTCCGGCGGACTCAGCGATGCGATTCTCGGACGGCACTCGCATGGTGGACCCGGCGAACGCCTCGCGCGTGCTCTATCCGTTGCATCAAGCGCTCATGCCCGAGAACGTGGCTGCGCCGATGGTGCAATGGGAGCGCGGCGCGGAGAACGACCTGTACCGGGTGCGTCTGGCGAAGCCCAACTACAGCGTGACGGCGTACGTGCGTCACTCGGGCGCGATGTTCAACTACGCGTGGGGCGTGGACGACGCGGCGTGGCGCTCGCTCGCCGAGGCCGATCCAGACTCCCCGGTGGTGATCACCATCGATCGCTTGGACTCGATGAACCGCGTGATCCCGAGCTCGCCGATCGAAGTGCGGTTCGCGCGCGGCAGCCTCTACGGCAACGTCTACTACTGGGACCTCAACGCGGGCCGCATGATGCGCATCAACGCGCGCAACGCGATGTCCGAGAACTTCATGCCCAACCCGCCGGACCGCACGAACGGGACGCGCTGCGTGGCGTGTCACACGGTCTCGCGCGACGGTCGATGGATGGCCGCGGCGGCGACGAGCCGCACGTCGATGGACGGCTTCAGCAACACGGTGTTCGACCTCACGGCGGACCTGACGCCCACGCCCGCTCCGACGGTCTCGACTGCGGCGAACGCGAACTGCTCGACGTTCAACCCCGACAGCACGCGCGTCGTCGCGTGCGGCTCGACGTGGTCGTCGGGCTTGTCGCTGCTCAACCCGCGCACGGGCGCGTCGGTGATGGCGACGGGGCTTCCGTCCGCGCGCGCGACGATGCCCGAGTGGTCCCCCGATGGGCGCACGCTCGCGTTCATCGACAACGTCACGCTCAACCGCGACGGAAACCCCACGGGCGGAGACCTGCGCACGCTCACCATCGCCGATCCTGCGGCGGACCCGCTCGCGTTCGGCGCGGGACGCACGGTGCACGCGGGCGCAGATGCGACGCCGGGCTTGCCGATGGGCAACAGCGACGCGTGGCCGACGTGGGCGCCCAACTCCGAGCTGCTCGCGTTTCAGCACGGACAAGCGGCGTTTTCGTTCGACGGGCAGGCGGCGCTCTACGCGGTCTCGCGCATGGGCGGGATGCCCGTCCGCCTCGATCGCGCCAACGATGGACCGAACGGGACGGGCTCGTATCGCCCGACGTTCTCGCCGTTCACGACGATGGAGCCGAGCGGGAGGCGCTTGTTCTGGGTCGCGTTCTATTCGACGCGCGACTACGGCAACGCCCAAGCCGGAACGCGCGGCACCAACCGCCGTCAGATCTGGGTCGCCGCCATCGACGCGGGCGCTGCGGCGGGCAGCGATCCGTCCTTCGTCGCCTACTGGCTGCCGGGACAGAACGTCCGCGATCACAACGTCGCGGGCTACTGGGCGGCAGAAGCGTGCCGCATGAACGGCTCGGAGTGCCGCACCAACAGCGAGTGCTGCTCGGGTCGCTGCAACTCCAGCGGTCGCTGCGAGCCGCCTCCCGCGATGGAGTGCCGCCGCCGCGGACAGACCTGCAGCATGGACGGCGACTGCTGCATGGGCCTGCGCTGCTTCGGCAACGTGTGCGAGATGCCGCTCGGCTGATTTCATCAGCCATTTGTCACGTCACTTGAATATGGGGGATCATTTCAAGTGACGCTCCGACCGCGCTACTCGTAGCGGCCCTCGACGGCCCACTCGCCCGTGCTGCCGTCGTACGCGACGCGCAGCAGCGTGCGGTCTTCGAGCGCGACGTCCCACGAGTCCTGCGCGAACGGCTCGCTCGTCCACCACTGGCCCACGCGTCGATAGGGCCCGGCGCAGCGCTCGACGCGGCCCGAGATGCCCTCGGAGACGAGCGCGCGGATCGCGCCGTGCTCGTAGCGAACGCGCGCGCGTTTGGGCGGACGAAACACGTGCAGCGCGAGCGCGAACCGCGGGGCGATCCGCGCCTCGTGCGCGCGCCGCTCGGGCTCTTCTCGCAGCGCGACGGACGAGTCGAACTCAGCGAGCCGCACTTCACCGGGCCGGTGCGTGCTCGCCGCGCAAGGAGCGCCCACGCGCTCGTGCCCCACGATCGCTTCGATGCGCGCGAGCGCGAGCGCCCACTTCTCGGGCGCGGGGCCGGGAGGGTCGAAGAGCCCGAGCTGCACTGCGCGCGGCGCGCAAGGGACGAGCTCGACCTTCGCGCCGACCACGGCGTCTGGCGGCGGCGCGGCGTCGAGCGAGGCGCGCAACAGCCGCAGCCAAACAGGGACCTCGCGCGTGGGCGCGCCGACGTGAATGGCGCGCTCGTGCGCTCCGCCTGCGCGCAGCGCGAAGGACACGCGGGCTTGCCTCGACGAGAGCGAGCGGCACGCGAGCCGCGCGATCGCGTTGTCGAACAAGCGCTTGCAGAGAAAGAGCAGCGGCTCGACCTCGGTGAGCTCCCACTCGAACGAGGCGCGCTCTTCGAAGCGCTCGCTCTTGGGCTGCGCGACGATGGGTGAGCGGTCCTCGCCGCGCGCGAGGCGAACGGCGTCCGCCGCGGGCTCTCCGAGGCGCGAGGCGATGGCCGAAGGGTCCAGCTGTGCGAGGGCTTCGACCGTGTGAATTCCCAGCGAATCGAGCGAGCGCAAGAGCTTCGGGTCGAGCTCGAGCTGCGCGATCTCGAGCCGAGAGAGCGCCGCGCGCTCGCGTCCCTCGGGCACCACGACGCACTCGGCCGCGCCCGTCGATCGCGCGAGCGCCGCCGCCGTCCTGCGCCCGCGCGCGATCGCGACGCTCACCGCGAGGCCCACTTTTTCGCACGCGCGCACGAGCGCCGCGGCGAACCCCTCTTCGCTCTCGAAGCGACCGCGCACGCCCCGCGCGTCGAGAAACACGCGATCGCGATCGAGCTCGACCGACGGAGAGAGCGAGAGCGCCGCGTCGCACAGCGCCTCTCGCGCCGAGGCGCGCCCCTGAGCGTCCTCGACGCGCACGATCAGCGAGCCCGCGATGGCTCTGGCGCGATGAATCCGCTGCCCCGCGCGAACGCCCGCGCGCCGCGCAGCAGGGCTCATCGCGAGCACCACCCCGCGCGCCCCGTCGTCGTCGACGATCGCGAGGCGCTGCTCGGCGATCGCAGGCTCTCTGCGAAACAGCGCGCTCCACGCGGGCTCGACCATCGTCGCGCACGCCACGCGCGCTGCTCGCTCGTCGGTCGCGCTCATGCCACGCGCAGCGCCACACGCTGCGCCTGCGCTTGCGCGTGCGTGACGAGCGCCCCTCGACGATTGCGCGCGAGCGAGACCGAGACGTCCATGCCGTCGAGCACCGAGCCTCGATCCCAGTGCGGCTCGGCGCGCTCGGCGACGATCGAGGCGCGCGCGAGCGAGCCCGGCGCGCGCGGATCGTCCGCGTCGCACACCGCGAGCGCCAGTGTTTTTGCTGCCTCAGCGCGCTGCGCGACGCGCGTCCAGTGGCCGGGCCCCACGAGCCGCTCGCCGCTCGAAGGGCGCGCCCCCGCGGCGCCGACGAGGTACAGGCACACCATCGCGAAGCCTCCAGCGTCGAGCACTTGCTCGCCGCACGCGAGCGCCTCGAGCGCCGAGCGCGCGCGGACCCAGAGCATGCGCGGGCGCAGGATTTCTGGGACTGAATCAGGGTCGAGCGCGTCGGCGCCGTCGATGAACGCGACGGGCTCGCGCGCCGAGAGCGAGGCGCGAGAGAGCCACTCGAGCGCGAGGCTCGCCCTGCCCGAGCCCGGCTCACCGGCGAGCGTGTAGAGCGAGCCTCGCGCGAGGCCCCCGCCCAGCGCCTCGTCGAGCGAGGTGATCCCCGTCGAAACCAGGCGCTCGCGAGGATCGACCGGCTTGCGCACGAGCCCCGCGGCGCGGTGCGCCTCGTCGAGCGCGCGCCGTGCGAGGTCGATGCGAGCGGCGTCCGTCGTTGCCATCGTGCGTGCTGCGTGAAGCTCGATCGTGGACGGGCGCCGTTGGATGCACCAGAGTTCGCAGAGAGGTGACAGAATCGCGCGATGGCATCAGGAGCGAAGGACTTGTTGATCGGCGCCGCGAAGCTCGGGCGTGACGCGGCTCGCGTGGCGATGACCGGCGTGCCCGCGGTGCGCGCGGCGCTGCACGGGGCGCGGCTCGGCGCGGGGCCCAACTTCGCGCTCGAGGTGGTCGAGCGCCTGGGCATTTCGGTGCTCCCCGCGCCGGCGCAGCTCGTCGCGAAGGGGCTCTTGAAGGGCGGAAAGAGCCTCGGCGTCGCCCTCGCCCGACGCGGCGCGGTCTTGCGCGCAGAGGCGCAGCGCGTGGTCGTTCACAGCGCGGACGGAGTGCATCTGACGGTGGCGCCCGGAGGCTCGGTCGCCGCGAGCGCCGCAGAGGACACCGTGCGGTCGATCGCGCGCGGCACCGCGCGCACCGCGCTTCGAGGGATCGGCCGCGCCGCCGCGCAAGGAGCGGTCGCGGGCGCAGTGCTCGACGGCGGGCTCGCAGCGTGGACCGCGTGGCGCGGGGTGCGCAAAGGGACGCTCACGCAGCGAGAAGCGGGCGTGCGCGTGCTGCTCGGCGCCTCGCGCGGCGCCGTGGCGGGCGCGGCGGGCGTGACCGCCGCGGGCCTGGTGAGCGCGGGCGTGGCCTTCACGGGGATCACCATCGCGGGCGCGCCCATCGTCCTGCCGATCGTGACGATGGCCGCCGCGGGAGCGATCGCAGGTCGCGCGTTCGACCGCGTCGTGAGCGAGCGCGTGACGCTGCAGCTGGCGCCGAGCGAGGCGAACCGCCCCGACGCGAGCTGATTCTGTCTGCATATTTGCAGGAGTCTTCGCAAAACTGCGGAGCGGGATCGTCGCCCCCTTCCGCTCGCGCCGCTGTGGTCTGAGACAATGGTCTCGTTGATGACCCCCTCGTTCTCTCCGACGTTGCTCGACCGCATGCGCCGCTCGCCCGCGTGGGCCGAAGACCGCTTCGCCAACCGCATCGAGACGAAGCTCGAAATGCGCCCTTCGCTCTCGGTGCTCAAGCGCTTCGCGTTCGAAGGGGACCTGCGACGACCGCCCGCGCCCCTGCCGTCGATCCCCGTGAGCGACGCGGTCCTGCGCGGCCCCGCGTACGACGGGGTGCGCGCGACGTGGCTCGGCCACTCGACCACGCTCATCGAGATCGCCGGTCGTCGCGTGCTGCTCGACCCGGTGTGGTCCGAGCGCGCATCGCCGAGCGACCTGTTCGGGCCGCGACGATTTCAGCCCGTTCCCTTGGCGATCGAGGCGATGCCGCTGCCCGACGTGATCGTGCTCTCGCACGACCACTATGATCACTTGGACTACGACGCGGTGTTGAGCTTCGCGCGGCGCGGAGCGCGCTTCGTCACCGCGCTCGGCGTCGGAGCGCGCCTCGAGCGCTGGGGCGTCGATGGCGCGCAGATCACCGAGCTCGACTGGTGGGAGCGCCGCGAGGCGGTCGATGGACTCACGATTCACGCGCTTCCTGCCAGGCATTTTTCAGGAAGATCGATCGCCGATCGAGACCGGACGCTCTGGGCCTCGTGGGTGATCGAGGCCAACGGTCAGCGCGTGTTCTTCGGCGGCGACGGCGGGATGGACGAGGACAACTTCGCGCGCATCGGCGAGGCGTTCGGCGGGTTCGACCTCGCGATGCTCGAGGTGGGCGCGTTCGATCCCGCGTGGGCCAGTATTCATCTCGGCCCAGAAAACGCAGTGCGAGCGATGAAGCTCATGCGCTCCAAGACGCTGCTCCCGGTGCACTGGGGCACCTTCGACCTGGCGCTTCACGCGTGGGACGAGCCCATCGAGCAGCTCGTGACGTTCGCGAAGGACACCGACCTCGCGCTCGCGCTGCCGCGCATCGGAGAGAGCGTCGCGCTCGAGCGCCCGTTGCCCTCGCGCGCGTGGTGGAGAGCGGTCCGCGGAGAGCGCGCGATCGAGATCGAGCCGAGCGCGCTGCGCGCGACGTAGCACGGGGCAGCGGGGCAGAGAATTCGTTGTGCAGCGCGGCGACGCGCTATGCACCGAGGGCTCGACCACGGGCCCGCCGTGGCGCGCACGCGCGATGAGATCGCGCGCACGACAGGTGCACTCCCCATGAAAGACAGCATTCGAACGAAGCTCGAAGCGATGATCTCTGCGCTGCGCGAAGCGCCCAACGTAGCGCTCTTGCACGCCGAGCTCGGCCCGCCCGCGAGCGACGAGGACATCGCCAGACTCCAAGCGTGGTTTGATGAAGCCGACGCCGCGCCGCTCACGGCGCTGTACCGCGCGGCCAACGGCGTGCAGGTGCGGTGGATGTCCAAGCACTCCAAGCGCTACAAAGCCGCGCCAGAGAAGTTTGCTCCGGGCCACGTCGACTGGTTCTACGCGCGCATCGACGGAATGGAGAACGCCAAAGAAGACGGCGTCGTGCTGCTGCCGCCGATCGAAGTGCTGCTCGCGCACGACTGGCGCGATCACTTCGACGGCGTCGAAATCGAGATCGACGGCGAGTACCTCACCGACGAAGACGAGCTCGCGAAGAACGTCCTGCCCTTCGATTGGTCGCACTTCTACTACCTGCCGTCGGTGTTTCGCGCGGACGCAAAGGTGCGCGTGGGCAGCGACTACGGGATCGATTTCGACGGGCCCATTCGCACGGTGTCCGCGTACGTCAACGACCTGGTGAAGAGCTTCGGCGTCCCCTCGCCCCGCATGGGACGCGACGGTCGATTCGTGAAGTTCGCTCCGAAGACCGCAGAGCAAGCGGCCGAGCAAGTGGCCGCTGCGCTCGCTGGCGACGAAGAGTGAGCTCGCTCAGTCGCGTCCCGTGGGCGCGATGTTCTCGCCCGAGCGCGAGTCGTACTCGCGTCGCAGCCGCTGCGTGCGAAGGACGTCGCGGCGCGCGAAGCTGAGGGCGGGAGACGCGCCCGCGATGCCGACGGAGTACAGGTGATCGTCGAACCACCCCGTCACGATCACGCGCAGCCCCGTCGCGGCGAAGACGATCCCGCTCGCGCGGTTCATGAGCGGAACTTCGATCGACCGCGCGCTCCAGTCCGTCGTGTCGACCACCGTCACGCCGGAGGCGTTGTAGTCCGCCGTCGCGACGTAGCGACCGTCCGGAGAGACGTCGTTGGCCTTCGGTCCCGAGACCGTCGCCACGCGGCGAATGATGCGCTCGTTGCTCGTGTCCATCACCGCGAGCACCGCCGCGCCCAGGCACGAGATGTACAAGCGAGAGTCGTCGGGCGAGAGCGTCACGTGCCGAGGAATGCGGCACACGCGCGGGATCCGATGGCTCTGCGCCATGGTCGCGCCCTCGTACACGTGGATGTCATCGCTGGTCGAGTTGGCGATGTAGAGCTTGCCGGCGCGGCTGATGGCCATTCCGCGAGGGTTGTCCCCGGCTTGGAGCGTGCGAGTGACGGTTCCGCTGGCGATGTCGATCTCGGACACGTCACGGGACGCCCAGTTCGCGGCGAACAGCCTGCGGCCGTCGTGAGAGACAACGAGGATCTTGGGGTGTCGCCCGGTGTTCACCTCGCGCGTGATTCGCCCGGTGGCGAGCTCGAGGTACTGCACGCTGTTGCGGCGAAAGTTGGAGACGTACAGCGTGCGTCCGTCCGGCGAAATCGCGCTCTCGACGATGATCCCAGGGACGTCGATGTTGCGCTGCAACGCGAGGGTGCTCGCGTCGTACACGCCGAGGTTTCGCCGGTCGATTTGCCCGTAGTTCGCGACGTACAGCGTGCGCCCGTCGGGCGATCGAATCACGCCCTTCGGCATCGACCCGGTCGCCACCATCTGCTGCACGCTCAACGGCGGAACCGCCGCTTGCAACGCGACCATCGGCGCGACCACCGCCGCCAGCGCCAGACCACCCGCCACGAACGCCGCGCGATTCATCGTCGACCGTCACCGCCCGATGCCACAGTGCGCGTACGAGCGCAATTCGCCGGCGAGCTATTCCCGCGGCGCCGCGCGAAGCCTACCAACCCCAGCGAAATCCCCCGCCAAACTGCGCTTGCGGCCCGTTGTATCGAAAGTAGCCCACGTCCTCGCCGAGCTGCCCCGTCGCGTAGAGCTGAAACAACCCGCGCTGCTCGGGACGCACCGCGAACCCGAGATGAAGCGCGAGCCGCCGCTCTTGCAGGGCGAGCGCGTTCGCCACGAGCCACCCGCCGTGCAGCGCGGCGAAGAACCGAAACGGTGAAGAGAGCGACAATCGCGCGTCGAAGACCAGGTCGAGCGCCGTCTCGAAGGTGACCGAGCCCGCGCCTCCGCCGTAGTTTCCGCAGTAGATCGGGTGTCGAGTGCACGTGAGCACGTGCAGCCGCGTGAGCAGCGCCGCGGTGAACACGTGCGGACCGAGCGCGGTCGAGAGATCCCCCCGCAGCGACAAGCTGTTGAGGTTGACGAGCCCCGGCTCTCCCGTCGACGCGTGGTCGCTCTCGTGCTCGATCGCGAAGGTCGCAGCGAGCACCAGCGGCCTCGCCGCGCTCGCCACCGCCGCGCGATACGCCGCTTCGAGCGCCAGCCGACCGCGCCAGTACTGCCACGGAACTGGCTGCGCTTGATCGGCGTTGTGCAGCTCGATCTGCGCCGGCAGCTGCAGGAGAAAGCCCGTCGAGTGCAGGGCGCCGACGATCGGGATGCGCACGCCCACCGTTCCGCGCAGGGTGTTGCGCCACTCGAGCGCGGCGACAGGAGCGTCCGGAGCCGCGCTGAGGATGCGCGCGTCGGACTGCGCTTGCGCGACGAGCGAAGCGGTTGCGTTCGGCGAGTTCTGCGCGCGCACGACGGTCGCAAAGCTCACCGCAGCGAGCGCGAACGCAGAGGCGAAGTGACATTTCGACCCAGTCATCGAGCGCCGGAGTGTAAGCGACGCACCCGGCGCGGCGCGCGTGGTAGGGCCTGCGCAGCGCATGCCCGAATCACTGCGCACGGCGCGGGTTGGCGCTTCTTGCATCGACCTCGGCTCGTCGCGAGGGTTTGTTGTGCTCGAATGCGCTATAAGCGCCGCCGATTCGATGGCGAAGGCGAGAGCGGCTGCAGCGACCGCGGATGACGCGTACGAGCACTTCACGCGCGAGCGGTGGGCGACGCTCAAGGACAACGTTCGTGTCTCGCTCGACGAAGGGCAGCTCGCGTCGCTGCGATCGCTCGACGAAGCGGTCTCGCAACGAGAGTTGAGCGAGGTCTACCTCCCGCTCGCGAGGTTGATCAACCTCAGGATCAACGCCGCGCGAGCGATGAAGCAGAGCCGCGAGACCTTTCTCGGCGCGGCCTCCGAACCAGCGCCGTTTGTCATCGGCCTCGCAGGCTCGGTCGCCGTCGGAAAGAGCACGACCGCGCGCGTTCTCAAGGCGCTGCTGAAGCAATGGCCGGAGCACACGCGGGTCGAGCTGGTGACCACCGACGGCTTCTTGCTGCCCAATCGCACGCTCGAGGCGAAGGGGCTGATGAGTCGCAAGGGGTTTCCCGAGAGCTACGACCTTCGCGGATTGCTGCAGCTGCTCATGGAGCTCAAGCGCGGGACGCCCGTGGTCCACGCGCCGCTCTATTCACACTTGCACTACGACGTTCTGCGAGACGATACGCAGCGCATCGAGCGCCCGGACGTCGTGATCATCGAGGGGCTGAACGTGCTGCAGACCCGGGCGCTCACCAAGGCCAAGAGCCCGCGGTGGTTCGTCTCGGACTTCTTCGACTTCTCGATCTACGTGCACGCGCCGGTCGAGCTGCTTCGTCGCTGGTACCTCGAGCGCTTCCTCGCGCTGCGGCGCACGGCGCTGCTCGACCCGGCGAGCTACTTTCATCGCTACGCGAAATTGTCTGAAAAAGAAGCGGCGAAGTTCGCTCGCGGCGTATGGAAGTCCATCAACGAGAAGAACCTCGTCGAGAACATCCTTCCGACCATGCACCGCGCGCAGCTCGTGCTCGACAAGGGCGAAGACCACGCCGTCGAGCGCGTTCGACTCCGTCGCTTCTGAGCGACGCTCAATCAGCGCAGCGATAGGACAGACGTCCCCCTGCGGGGTGCGGGCCCTCGTCGCGCGCGCCGTTTGCGATGTAGCTGCGGCAGCCGAAGTTCATCCGATGCTCGCTGCACACGCCGACCGAGACGATCATCGCAGGGCGAGCCGCGGTGCAAATCGGGACGCACAACGCCTCGACTGTTTGATTCGCGCCGCGGCGCGGACGCCCCGAACAGCGGCAGCCCGCAGGGCATTCACAGCGAGACTCCACCGCCGGCGTGACCACGCGCGAACCCGTGGGAACGCACAGCCCCTCGCAGTCCCTCCCGTCTTCGCACGCACGCCCCGCGTCGCGCGTCCTGCAGTTGCAGCCCTCGAACTGAGAGATTCCCCAGCGCCCCCACAGTCCCTGGCAAGCCTCGCACGCTGCGAGCGCGCGACGACGCGCAGGGTTGCGCACGCGATACGCCCCACGCCATCGCCACTCGACGCCGCGCTCGTCGACGACGGACACGTCCGCGGTGCGCGCGTCTTCGCGCTCGTCGAAGAAGCGAACGCGCCGAACGTCGCTCGTCCCAGGAGCGATCGACACCAGGTCGAAGCTCCATTCGATGCCCCCACCATCGGGCCTCGTCTCGCGCGCGCGCCGCAGCGCGATCGGGCGCGATGTGCAGTTCGTCACACGAATTCCGAGGACGACGTAGCACTGATGAATGCCGTCCTCGCACTCGGAGTCGATGAGCGCGCGCTCGAGCGAGACGGTCACCTCGCCGTCGCCCGCGACGCAAGCCGCGCTCGTCGCGCGGACCGCGGCGTCCGTCGCGACCTCGCTCACGGCCAAGATCGATCGCTGCGCGTCGCCGTCCTCCAACGCAGCGTCAGGCGATCGAGCAGCGTCGAGCCAAGCGACGTCCGTTGCAGCGGCGCGCGGCTCGGCAGCGATCGCACCACGGTCGATCGCGACGCGCGCGCCGCTGCAAGCCACCATACAAACCGCGACGAACGCCGTGGTGAAGGATCGTGGGTGCATCGAAGCCACTTCGACAGTGCAAGGGCGTGCAAGTTCTCTCGAACTGCGTGGTGCGGCCACGAGCAGCGCCGCTGATACGATCGCGGCGCTCATGACCTCGATGCGAAACGTATGGCTTCGATGGATCGCGACCGGCCTTCTCAGCGCATGCGCGGCCGGGCAACGCGTGGATCGCGCGACGAGCGCTTCGACCGCCGACGACGCCGCGCCGTTGCTCGAAACGCCCGTCGCCCTCTCCAACGTCGACGCGTCTGCGCCCGCCGAAGACGCGAGCGTCGTCGCTTCGATCGACGCGCAAATCGCCGCAGATTCGAGCGCGCTAACTGACGCGCCTCACGATGGTTTCGACCGATGGCTCGGCGTCGCAGCGCACCGGCCGCAGCTCGATCGCTGGTGCACCGATCGCGGACGCTGGTACTCGGCGCAGACGCGAAACCCTTCGCCACGCGCTGGCGTGGGACCGGCCAACCTCTCGCGATGGCGCTTCGAAGCGCGGCGCGCGCCGACGTGGACCGCGCAGGCGATCGCGCCGTTGCCGAGAGACGCGACGGTGAGCCAAGAGGACCGCGCGTACGCAGCGCTGATCGAGCGCGTGATCGAGCGAGCGATCACGGACAACGCGTCGTGCTTCGAGTCCCAGCTCGGGGACGCATCGCGTCCCGTGGTGAACGCCGGGTTTATTCACAGCATCGTGACGGTGCGCCCCGACGGAACGGCGGCGGTCTCGCTCTCGGCCGACAACGACACGCTCCGGTCGATCGCGCGCTGCGTGCACACGCCGATGACCACCGCGCAGCTCCCGCCCAGGTCGCCGCCAGCGACGAGGCCGTTGGTGTTCGAGCGAGTGCTCGGCATCTGCGGCTCGACTCGACCACCGTCGCCGTGAACGTCGTTCGGGCGGCGTTTTCACTGCGCGGAAGTCATGCCGAGCAGTGCGCGTGCGCGTGACAACCCCGCGGGCCGGCGATAGTTCACGGTGAATGAATCGACGTTCACTCTTGCTCTTGGCGTCCTTCACGCTCGCGGCGTGCGGCGCCCCGCCGACGATGGACGCGAGCACCGACGCGACCGCCAACGACAGCGCGGACGAACTCATCGCGCAGCCCGACTCGAACGCTGCGCGCGACGGAAGCTCGTACGCCGCAGGATCCTACGCGGGCACGGTCAACTTCGGCGCGGCGGGCTCGGCGACGAGCTCGGGGCAGACCGACGCGTTCGCCCTGAAGATCCCGCAATGAGCGCGAGCGTGCTCAACGACGACGGCGCCTCGGTGCGACCCGAGGACGCCGTCTCGCTCTCGCGCTCGCTCGTGCAAGCGACGATGGCGCTCGGTCGCGATCGCGCGGCGCTGCCCGAGGTGTGCTCGCTCGCCGCGCACCTTCGCTCGGTCGACGTGCGCCCCATGCCCTCGCCCGCGCGGCTCGCGTTTTGGCTCAACGTCTACAACGCGCTCGACCGCCACGCGATCGTGCTCGGCGAGCTGCGCGGGAGCCTCGTGAGCAAGGTCGGCCTGTTCTCGAAGGCGCGCTATCGAATCGGGGCGCACGCTCTCTCGCTCAACGAGATCGAGCACGGTCTGTTGCGAATGAACCGCCGCCCGCCGCTCTCGGTCTTTCGCACGCTCGACGAACGCGACGAGCGACGAGCGTGGGCGCCGTCCGAGCTCGACCCGCGCGTGCACTTCGCGTTGAATTGTGGGGCGCGGAGCTGCCCCGCCGTTCGCCCCTACGACGCAGAGTCCGTAGACGCGGCGCTCGAGGCTGCGACGCGAGAGTACTTCGCGCTCGAATGCTCGGTGGACCAGCGTCGAGCCACCCTGACGCTGCCGTTCTTGCTGCGGATGTACCGCGCGGATTTCGGCGACGAGCGCGCGATGGTCGCCTTCGCGGAGCGCTACGCTAGCGAGGAAATTCGCTCATGGATCGCCAGCACAGCGCGCGTTCGAGTGCGCTTCGCGAGCTACGACTGGACGATCATCGAGTGACGGGGGCGCGCGCTCGAAGCGCAGCGGTCGTGAGGCCGCTGAACAACGCGCTCTCGCGAAACGTCGAGGTCGAAGACGAGACGGCCACGCTCTCGGCGCTGTTCGCAGGCAGCGCAGAGAGAGTGGTGGTTGTTCCCCCAGAGGTCTCTTCGATCACTCGCGGGTTCGGTTTATCCCGCTGGACCTTCGGCTCGGTCGTCCGTCGCTCAGGGTTCGCAGCACAAGAGCGATGGAGCGATTCGAGCTTTGGGTGGGCGGGACAGGGATCGAACCTGCGACCAACGCCGTGTAAAGGCGCCGCTCTACCGCTGAGCTACCCGCCCATTGGGTAACGCTGCGGCGCTGTGTAACACACGCGATCGCGTTGTCACACCCCCGACGTCGCGACGTTCGCAGTCGTCGCGGTCACGGGCGTGGCAACGGTCTCGGCTTCGACGAGCGTTCCGTCGCGGTACTCCGCGGGACGCGGTCGCTTGTCGAGCCACTCGGGCGCCGTCGGCAACGGCGCGGCGAGCGCCTCGCGGATCACGTCGTCGACGTGGTCCACCATCACGATTCGCATCGCTTGAAGGACGCGCCTGGGGACCTCTCGCAGGTCCTTTCGGTTCTCCTTCGGGATCAGCACCGTGTGAATGCCGCCGCGGTGCGCGGCGAGGAGCTTCTCTTTGAGACCGCCGATCGCGAGCACCCTGCCACGCAGCGTGATTTCACCGGTCATCGCCACGTCGCGCCGCACGGGAACCTTCGTGAGCGAGCTCACGAGAGAGGTCACGACGGTGATGCCCGCGCTCGGTCCGTCCTTGGGGACAGCGCCTTCGGGAAAGTGCACGTGCAGGTCGAGCTTCTCGTAGAAGTTCTCTTCCAAGCCCAAGAGCTTCGCGCGCGAACGCACGTAGCTCATCGCGGCCTGCACGCTCTCTTTCATGACGTCGCCGAGCTTTCCGGTCACTTGCAGGTTGCCCTTGCCCGGAAGCACAGCGACTTCGCTCGGAAGGAGGTCACCTCCGACCGATGTGACGGCGAGGCCCATCGTGAGCCCCACTTCGTCGCGCTCTTCTTTCTTGCCCACGTCGAAGTGCGGAACGCCCAGGTACTTCGGAACGTCCTTCGCCTCCACCGCGTACGGGCGGTCCTTGCCCTGAGCGAGCACTTCGCGGGCGATTTTGCGGGCGATCGAACCGAGCTCGCGCTCGAGGTTTCGCACGCCAGCCTCGCGTGTGTAGTGGTTGATCGTCGCGCGCACCGCGCTCTCGCTGATCGAGACGTTCACCCCGTCTAGACCCGCTTCGTGCAGCTGCCGCGGAACCAGGTACTTCACCGCGATGTTGAGCTTCTCGAACTCGGTGTAGCCAGCGAGCTCGATGATCTCCATACGGTCCTGCAGCGGAATCGGGATGCCCGAGAGCGTGTTCGCAGTCGTCACGAACATCACGTCCGACAGGTCGTAGTCGAGATCGAGGTAGTGGTCGCTGAACGTGGCGTTCTGCTCGGGGTCCAAGACCTCCAAGAGCGCGCTCGCGGGATCGCCGCGAAAATCCACGCTCATCTTGTCGATCTCGTCCAAGAGAAACACCGGGTTCGACGAGCCCGCCTTCTTGAGCGACTGCACGATCTTGCCCGGCATCGCGCCGATGTACGTCCGGCGGTGGCCGCGGATCTCGGCCTCGTCGCGCACTCCACCGAGCGCGACGCGGACGAACTTGCGGCCTGTGCAGCGAGCGATCGAGCGCGCGAGCGTGGTCTTTCCCACGCCGGGCGGGCCGACGAGGCAGAGCACCGGGCCGCGGATCTTGTTCGAGAGCGCCTGCACCGCGAGGTGCTCGAGGATGCGCTCCTTCACTTTCTTCAGCCCGTAGTGGTCCTCGTCGAGGATGGTCGTGGCCTCAGTGATGTCGCGTCGGTCTTCGGTCTTCTCGCCCCATGGGAGCGCGACGATCCAGTCGACGTAGTTGCGAACCACCGTGGCTTCGGCGCTCATCGGCGCCATCATCTTGAGCTTTCGCAGCTCTTTCTTCACACGGTCCTGGGCCTCTTTGGACAGGCCCTTGATCGTGCGCAGGCGCTCCTCGAGCTCTTGCATCTCAGACTTGAACTCGTCGCGTTCGCCGAGCTCCTTCTGGATCGCCTGCATCTGCTCGTTCAGGTAGTACTCCTTCTGCGTGCGCTCCATTTGGCGCTTCACGCGAGAGCGGATCTTCTTCTCTACCTGCAGGATCTCGATCTCGTTTTGCATCACTTCGTGCAGGCGCTCGAGCCGCGCGATCGGATCGCTGAGCTCGAGAAGCGCCTGACGATCGGCGAGCTTGATGCTGCCGAGATGCACGACCACCGTATCGGCCAGCGCCCCTGGCTGCTCGATGGTCTGAACGGTCATCAACATCTCGGGCGGAACCCGCTTGTTGAGCTTCACGTACACCTCGAACGTCGACTGCACTGAACGCATCAGCGCTTCGACTTCGAGCGAGTCACGTTGCGGCTCGGAGATGGGCTCGACCTCGACCGTGAAGACCTTGTCGTTGCCGTTTTCGCCGCTCTGAAAGCGGCGAATCTTCGCTCGTCGCAGCCCCTCGACCAGCACCTTCACCGTGCCGTCCGGGAGCTTGTGATAGCGATGGATCGTCCCGATGGTGCCGACGTCGAACACCTCGTCGGGCGCGGGCTCGCTCTGCTTCGCCTTCTTCTGCGCCGAGAGAAACAGCTCGCGATCCTTCGCGAGCGCAGCATCGATCGCAGCGATGCTCTTCTCTCGGCCCACGAAGAGCGGCACCACCATGTGCGGAAACACGATGATGTCCCGCAGCGGGAGCAGCGGAAGGACCTTCGCGCGCGTGGCGTTGTCGTCGTCTCTAGGTGCCATCGTTTGTAAGTTCGTCGGTGTAGTAGTGGGTTTGCTGCGCTTCGTCCAATCAACTCTCGCGCTCAGTTCGGCGCGGAGCTCTCGCTACGCTGGAGGCGGCCTCGCCGAGAGGCATCGATGGACCGAGCGCTCCGAGACGAAGCGTTGGCGCGTCGCTCGACGCTCGGCGCGACGACGGGTCGTGCGCGAGAGAAGAGCTCGTCTCGAAGCCGCTCGTGTGAGCGCGCGCTGGGTGCACGCGCCCTTCGCTCCATCGACGGCGCGGACGATCACGGAGAGTGATGGGGGCGCAGAAGCGTTCCAGTCCCAAGAGATGGGCGGCGGGGCTTCTGGCTCGTCGGACCAGTCGAGTTGATAGAGGGACACGAGGGCCTCCTGTGCTCGTCGGCCCTTACAACATCGCGAACAGCGACCCGGAATTTGTGGCCGAGTTCTGTCGCACATCACCGGCGACCAGCGAGTAGACAGAAGAGTTATTTCGTCTCCCCCGAGCAGGCGTGATCGTCACGGAGTAGACGAAAGATTCGTTCGGTCAACCGCGGTCTCGCCCTTCGATCGCGGCGACGCGCAGCGGGTCCCACGACGTCGCGAACACGAGCAGCCCGTTTGCGAGCGAAGCGTTCGCGCTCGCCCAGCGGTCGTCGAAGAACACCCATTGGTCGAAGTATCGCCAGCCGCCCGAGGTGCAGAGCATCGCGTGGTGCTCGCCCACGTCGAGCCGCGACTCCACCCCCTTCGCGATGCGCTGCTCGGGCGTCATCGCGCGAACGAACGACCATTTCGACCTCGCCGCAGGCGTGAGCGCGATCGCGTCGGCGACCGCCCTCGCAAACGCGTCGAACGCGTCGCTCGAGCTCGCGTGGTCCCCCTCGGGCTCGATCTGTCCGCCCAAACGCTGCACGGGAAACTCCGCGCACCGCGCGAGCGCCGCGCCGATCCCATCTTCGTCCGGCGCGACCATCGCGCGCAGCAAGCGCAGCTCGTACGGCCACCGCTGCTCGCGCTGCGACGTCGCAGGAAGCGCCTCGCGAAGCGCGCGTCCGAGCTCGGGCAGCCGCGCTCCGTCGATCACGAACGTGCCCGGAAACCCAAACGAGTCCCCGTCATAGCTCGAGAGCAACACCGCCCACGTTCGACCCGCGCCCGATGAGGCCTTCGCGCGAAGCCCGTTCAGCGCGGACGTTTGCACCTCGAACGACGGCGCCCAGTCTCCCTCCGAGACCGCGCTCGGCAATCGCTCGTCACCAAACGCCCACCACGCCCACCGGCCCGGCTGCGCGCGCACGAGCGCCTCGGGGACGAACCCGTACGCCAGGTCGACTTCGTCATCGTCTGTGCGCACTCGAAGCGCCCCGCTCTCGAAGCGGATGTACTGCGCTCGTTCGCTGCGCGGACACTCGACGTACAGGTCTCGGAGCAAGAGCTCGTAGAGGTCGCGATCGGTCTCGGGCAGCGAAAGCGGCTGCGCGCACGCCTTGGTGAAGACGCTCGCGAGCCCGTACACGCTGCCCCCGAGCGCGTCGCTGAGCGCGCGAAACACCGCGGTTTCTCCGCCCGTTTCGAAGGCGCCACGAGTCTCGACCAAGAGCCGACGAAAGAGCGCGAGCACCGTGCGGTCGCGCAGCTTGCGAACGCTGTGTCCGATCGGCGCGGCGGCCTTGTGGCGATGAAGCAAGAGCACGCCGTCGTCTTCGCGCTCGACCGCATCGGGTTCGCCCGAAACAGACTCCATCAGTCCCTCGCTGCGGCGTCGCTCGAAGCGCCGTCCGCCGTCGCTGCGTCGGCGCTCGCGTCACCCGCAGATCCGTCCGCGAAAACAGCGCCCATGCGCGCGAGGTCCATCATCGGTCCGTGCAGGTGATCCTGCGCTTCGGGGCCGATCGAGTTGGTCTCTTCGTAGTGATCGCCCGCGGCTTCTTGCGTGTACGGGCTCATGGGATGGAGCACGTAGTTCCAGTCGGCGACGATGTATCCGAGGAAGTCTTCGGTGAGCCCGCTCACGAACGCGTAGCGCACGCCCGGGTTGGCGAGCATGAAATCTCGCAGGTACGGAGGCGGAGGCGCCCGCATGAAATCCGGCGGATTCTCCATCTCGGTCACGCGCGGAAGGTTGAACGACCAGCGCATGTCTTGAGCGCCGACCCACAGCTCGGGGTGCAGCTCGCCAGGCGCTGTGATGGTCGCCACGGGGCCGACTTGAAAGTACGTCGTGCGCGACTCGACCCACGGCGGGTTGGTGTTCGACGGAGACATGCGTCGATCGAAGTTGGTGAGCTCGCGCGAGAGCACTCTGAACTGAAAGCCCAGCCAATAGAGCCTGTTCATCACGCGCGCGTACATCTTCGCGGTGCGGTAGCTCACGTCGAGCGGGCCCGTGACGAAGCCCTGATTCGCTCCCATCGAGACCGTGCGAAGTTGCTGCAATCCCAGCACTGCGACGTTGCGCCCGCACGCCTCGGCCTTCGCGAAGCCCGAGTCGCGAATGGGCGTTCCCGTGCGATCGAGGGGGGCCGCTTGTCCGGGCCCGACCTGTCCGCCGAGCGCGCCGTTGACGTAGACCGTGACGCCGCCGATGCCCGCGACCGCAGACATCGCGTCGCCGTTCTCGATCACGTCTCGCAGCGTGTGAACGTAGTCTGCGCTGAGCAGGTTGTTGCGCGAGCCGGTGTACTCGGGGTGCGCCGCCCAGTTCACCCACGTTCCGATCGTCTCGTTGGGGGCGCTCTCGCGGACGAACTGCACGAGCGTGAGTGTCGGATCGAGGATCGTGGGGTCGCGCGTATCCGAGACGTACGGCCGCGGATCGCCCATCGCGTCGATCGTGAGCACCTGCGCGACGCGCATCATCGCCCTCGCCTGCGGCCGCATCGAGTCGGTCACCGCGTCTCGCACGGCCTGCGCCGCGCGGTCGATCACGAGCTGCTGATATGTGCGATTGACCCCGGTTTCGATCGGGCTTCGTCCCCACAAGCCCACGGTGTCGACGCCCTCGTGCAAGTGCGTCGAGCTCACGACGACGTGATCAATATTCAAGCCCTGGAGCATCGCGTGGTTGCGAATGCGCTCCATGTCGTCGCGAAAGAGCCCGACGATGTCGAGCGAGACGACCGCCACGGTGACGTCCCCCGAGCGAAACGCCATCGCGCGCACCTCGAGGTCGTCGTGCGATCCCGTCGCGGGGCGCGAGGACGAGAAGCCGGCGATCCACGTTCCGTCGAACTGGCCGTTGTTGTTCGTGTCGACGAAGGGCTCGTTGGACTCGTAGAGGTTGTTGTTGTTGAGGTCGGTCCACATCCGGTCGACGAACGTGGGGTTGATGAGCCCGCGCGCGACGCCGACGTAGAGGACACCGTCGCTCCCCATCGCGCAGTGCGCGGCGCCCGGACAGCGATCGTCGACGCCGGGATAGCGAACGAACGGAGCTGCGTCCGCAGCATCGGGCGAAGCAGCATCGGTATCGACGACGTCTTCAACGGGCGCGCTGTCCTGCGCGATCGCGTCCGGCGAAGCGTCGGGCGAAGCATCGGGAGACGGCGCGGGTGCGCAGTGAGCGAGCGCGAGCGAGACGAGCGAGATCGCGAGCAGCGGGCGGCGCATGGGGCGGCGAGTATACAGCGAGGGGGTTGCGCAGACGCGCGCGCGTGAGCAACAGCCGCGCTCGGTGGATCGGACGTTGATCGAGCGCGCGGCGCCGCGAGTTCGTGTGCAAATTGGCTGCGAAATCTCGCTGCAGCGGGCGGGAGCAACAGCGTGACGCGTGACGGTGACAGCGCCGACGTGCAGCGGCGGATCGACTCGTGGCGCAGCGCGCACCGACTGATGCGAGAGAGAGAAGAGCGGTTCCACGCTCGCGAATGGCAAGACGCGCTGCGACGCGCGACGAGCGCACGATCGAACTGCTGCGAGCGATCACCGTGGCCCACGCCGAGCCTGGGCCCCTGCCCGCCGTGCTTCGATTCCCCCTGAAAAATCGCTGACGAAACGCCCCCTCTACGCCCCGTCGCTCAAGCGCTCTTGGCGCTCTCCTTGTGGTACACGATCAGCGGGGGCTCGTGCTTGAGGATGACCTCCTCGTTGACGACGACCTCTTTGATCCCGGTCTTGCTGGGGACGTCGTACATGATGTCGAGCATCGCCGCTTCGAGGATCGCGCGCAGACCGCGGGCGCCGCTCTGACGAGCGAGCGCTTCGCGAGAGACCGCGCTGAGCGCAGGCTTGCTGAAGTTGAGCTTCACGCCGTCCATGTCGAACAAGCGCTGGTACTGCTTCACCAGCGAGTTCTTCGGCTTCGTGAGCACGTCGATGAGCGCGTCTTCGTTGAGCTCGTGCAGCGTTGCGACGACCGGAAGACGACCGATGAACTCGGGGATCATTCCGAACTTGAGCAGGTCTTCGGGCTGCACTTGCGCGAACAGCTCGCCGAGCTTCTTGTCGGCCTTGCTGGGGATCTCCGCGCCGAAGCCCATCGAGCGGGTGCTCACGCGGCGCTCGATGATCTGATCCAAGCCCACGAAGGCGCCGCCGCAGATGAACAAGATGTTCGTCGTGTCGACCTGCAAGAAGTCCTGCTGCGGGTGCTTGCGGCCGCCCTTGGGGGGGACGTTGGCCACCGTTCCCTCGAGGATCTTGAGGAGCGCTTGCTGCACGCCTTCGCCCGAGACGTCGCGGGTGATCGAGGGGTTGTCACCCTTGCGCGCGATCTTGTCGATCTCGTCGATGTACACGATGCCGCGTTGGGCGCGCTCGATGTCGTGATCCGCGTTCTGCAAGAGCTGAACGATGATGTTCTCGACGTCCTCGCCCACGTAGCCCGCTTCGGTCAGCGTGGTGGCGTCCGCGATCGCGAACGGAACGTTGAGGATCTTCGCCAACGTCTGCGCGAGCAGGGTCTTGCCGGTGCCAGTCGGGCCGAGGAGCAGAATGTTGCTCTTCTGCAGCTCGACGCCGTCGTTGTGCCCGTGCTGATTGACCTCGATGCGCTTGTAGTGGTTGTGCACCGCGACCGAGAGAATGCGCTTCGCGCGATCCTGCCCCACGACGTAGTCGTCGAGGATCGACTTGATCTCAGCCGGCTTCGGAATGGGCGAGCTCGACGAGAGTTTGTCTCCTCGCTCGCCCTCTTCGGCGATGATGTCGTTGCAGAGCTGAATGCACTCGTCGCAAATGTAGACCGTCGGTCCTGCGATGAGCTTCTTCACCTCGCGCTGGCTCTTGTTGCAGAACGAGCACGAGAGGTTGCCGTGATCGCCCTTGGTTGGCGGAGTTTGAGCCACCGAACGCTCCCCTTCTTTCTCACAGAGGAAGGATGGATGAGATGAGTTGTGCTGCGCTATCGAGCGCGATCATCGTCGTCGAGCGACACGCACTCGCAACGATGCGAGCAGTCTAGTCGTCACACCCGAGAACGGCAAGCATCGCGCAACGCGCTCGCGCCATCATTTCACGCCGGAATTCTCGCGATATCCGCGCGTCACCGCAAAACGCTCGCGACCGCGATCGACGCCGCCACGCGCGCTCGGACGCTCGACGCTCGACGCTCGTCACGCGATCGAGCGGTGGTCGCATGCGACCGGCGACGCAGGACGCAGCGCGTCGGTCACCGCTGCGCCCATGCGCCGAGCCGCAGCGAAGCGACCGCACGCGGTCGATACGATCGCCCTCCCCGAACAATTCCCCCGTGCGTTCGCGACGGACGCTTCAGCGACGCGCACGCCGACCGAGTCGATCGCGCGAGTCGCGACCGCTCACTTCGGAGCGGCCTTGATGTCCTTGCGATAGTTGAGCACCTCGTCGATCAGGCCATAGCCCTTCGCGTCGGCGGCGCTCATGTAGTTGTCGCGCTCGGTGTCGGCCTTGATCTTGTCGATCGCCTGCCCCGTGTGCTTGTTGTAGATCTCGTTGAGCAGCTGACGCAGGCGGCCGATCTCGCGCGCCTGAATCTCGATGTCCGTCGCCTGTCCGCGCGCGCCGCCGAGCGGCTGGTGGATCATCACTCGCGCGTTGGGGAGCGCGAAGCGACGACCCTGCGTCCCGGCGCACAGGAGGACCGAGGCCATCGACGCCGCGAAGCCCAAGCACAGCGTGCTGATCGGGCAGCGGACGTACTGCATCGTGTCGTAGATCGCGAGACCCGACGAGATCACCCCGCCAGGGCTGTTGATGTACAGCATGATCTCTTTGTCGGGGTCTTCGCTCTCGAGATAGAGCAACTGCGCGATCACGATGTTCGCGACGTCGTCGTTGATCTCGGTGCCGAGGAAGACGATGCGGTCCTTCAGCAGCCGCGAGAAGATGTCCCACGCCCGCTCACCGCGGTGCGTCGTCTCGATCACCTGCGGGTACGGGATGAAGTTGCTCATCGGAAACTCGCTCATCGTCGTCGCTCTCCTTCGCGAATAAGTCCGTTACTACTGTGCCGCGGCCGCGCGGTCTCGATTGCGTGTGCGCGCAATCAACCGTCGAGCGGCTCGGTCGCAGCGATCTCCTCGACCTTGACCTTCGAGATCAGCAAGGAGAGCACCTTGTCCTCGAGCACCGCGTTGGCAAGCGCCATGCGCTTGTCGTTGTCCCTGTGCTCGGCGCGGACGCGGGCGACGGCCTTGCCCGTCTCCTTCGCCAGCTCTTCGAAGCGCGCTTCGAGGTCGGCGTCGGTCACCTGCAGGTTGTTCGTGCGCGCCATCTCCGCGAGGAGAAGCCCCGCGCGGACGCGGGACTCGGCCTGCTCGGTCGCGTCCTTCACGATCGCCTCGGCGTCGAACGCCTCGTTGCGAACGCGCGCGTACTGAACCATCTCGCGCGCCACGATTCCGACGGCGTTCTTCACGAGCGACGGCGGGACGGCGATCGGGTTCTTCTCGACGAGGGCGTTGATCGCGGCCTCGCGAAGCTCGTGCTCCGAGCGCTCCTTGGCCTCGGCCTCGATCTTGGCGCGGATCTTCGCCTTCATGTCCGCGAGCGACTCGTAGCCCGCGTCCTTCGCGAGCTCGTCGTCGACCGCCGGCAGCACCGTCTCGCGCAGCTCGTTGAGCTTGAGCTTGAGAACGGCCTTCTTCTCACGCAGATCCTCGCGCGGATGCGTGTCGGGGAAGGTCACTTCGACGTCCTTGCTCTCGCCGACGTTCATGCCCGCCAGGGCCTTGTCGAGCTCTTCGAGCAAGCGGCCCTTGCCGACGACCACAGTGCGGTTGCGCTGCTTGAGGTCTTCGCGCTCGGTGCCGTCGATCGTGACGTCGTAGTCGATCGTCGCCTGGTCGCCCTCGCCCGCGGCGCGCGCCGGCTCGGGCGTGCGGAGCGACGAGTGCATCTCGCGGAGCTGCTCGACGCGCTTGTCGAGGTCGGCGTCCGCGACGGTCCACACCTTGCGCTTCAGCTCGATTCCGTCGAGCTTCACTTCGGTGACGTCGGGGCGCACTTCGAGCTTCGCCGTGAACGACCACGCTTCGATCTTCTCGTCGAGCTGATCGACCTTGGTGAGCGTGGGCTGCACGACCGGATCGAGCTTCTCCGTCGCGATCGCCTTGGGCAACGACTCGTCGACGAGCTTCGCCGCCACGTCGTTGATCACTCGAGCGCCGTAGTACTGCTTCAGGATGTGCAGGGGCACCTTGCCCTTGCGGAAGCCCTTGACCTCGGCCACCTTGCCGAGATCGTTGTAGGCCTTCGAAATCGCGGAGTTGACCTGCTCCTTCGGGAGCTTGACCTCGAGTTCGACTTCAACGGGGGACAGACGCGACACAGTCGTTTGCATGGAACCAGCAGCCTCCAGACGTGCGGGGCGCGGGACTGTATCGAGGGCACCCCCCCTGTCAAGCGCGAGCGCGAAGTTCTGCGAAAGAAATCACGGCGATCACCGCGCCGTCAGCCACAACAGCGCACGTCTCGTCACCGGAACGAACTCTGGCGGCAGCTCGTGTCCCGCGTGGTCCATGATCCTGTGCTTGACCCGTCGGCGTCCGAACGCCCTCACGAGCCGGTTCTCTGCCAACAGCGCGTCGCGGTAGATCTCGTCGTGCCGCCCGGTGATCAAATAGATCCTCGGTGAGCTCTGCGCGAGCCGACGAATGCGCTCGGCCTCGCCGTCGATGTACCCGTCGTTGGGCGCGATGATCAACCACCGCGGAAACGTCGTCGGCTCTTGCAGCCCGACGTTCATCCCGACGTATGCGCCCTCGCTGAAGCCCATCACCACGTTGTCGTTGCGCTGCACTCGCCTGGGAAAAAGCACGCCCAATCGATCCAGCGCCGCGATCGACTCGCGCCGCGCGTAGCCCGCGTCGTTGCGCCACTGGCGCGTCGCTCCGCCGCGCTCGTGCGTGTGCGGTCCGATCGGACACACCAGCCACCCGAAGCGCGGCGTGCTCTCGTGCCACTTGCGGCACGACTGCTTGGGGTCGGCTCCGCGCGCGTGCAGATACACCAGCACGCGCTGCCGCCCGCGCGCGCTCGGCCGATAGAAGTACGCGCCGGCCATCCCCGGAAGATCGAGCCGCTCGGGATCGCCCGCGTTCGAGGGCGCGTGCACGCCCGGAAGCGTCGCTTGCCCGCGCTGATTGCGGCCGCTCGTCCCGGTGTTGCGCGCCTGCGCGGTGGGTCCCAGCCCGCGTCGCTGCTGAGCCTCGCTCGTGGCGCTCGTGAGCGTGGCGACTGCGATCGCGCACGCTGCGACAAGCCCTGCCCTTCGGGCGCCCTTGGTTTGGTCGGCGACACTCACAGCGGCCCAGCCGTTAGCAGATCCCACGGGGCTCGGTCCAATTCCGCGCGTCGCGCGTGGGTCGTCGAGGTCTTCACCGAACCCATCGGAACTCGCGCTGGCTCTCACGAGCTCGAGCGCAACCCATGGACGCACTCTTCGCTTTGGCTCAAGCCGCGCGGCACGAAGTTCACTGCAACTGCTCGGACGTGACGCGCATTCACGTGGGGCCGCTGTCGATTCCGGTCGGGCCGCTCACGGCCGTGTTCGCGTTGGTGCTCGTCGCGATCGGTCCAGCGTGGCTGCTCGCGATGTGGCGACACCGTCAGCAAGAGCGCGAGGCCCGAGCGCTCATGGCGGGTGACGAACCGACGGGACGTTGAGCACAGGCGCGTTCGAGGTCAGCGCAGTACGCTACGGGCGACCAGATGGCCGGCGACGAGCGTTGGGAGGCAAGAGCGAGCTGCGGTGCTGCGTTGCCCATTGTGTGTGATCCGCGCGCGGCGTGGTTGTGTCCCGAGTCCGACGAGCTGTGGGTAGTCGAGTGGGCGACGCCGTTCTCTGTCGAGCGGCTTCGGTGCATCCAGCGCGGGGTCGATGTTCCGTTGCGCAAGTGGGACGAGACCATCGCGGACATCGCGTTCTCGAACGCAGCGCCCATGCGGTTGCACTACACCGTGCGCGAACGCAGCGGCGCGCTGCGCAACGAGGTCCGCTCCGCACACAACGCCAAGCGCGTGCGCTCCGCCGGGTTCGCGCCTGCGACGACCGCGCCAAACGCGCTGCATTTTCATCCGGCCAACAACGAGCTCGGCGCCAACGCGCGGGGCCCGTGGGTTGCGCTCGGAATCGAGGACGAGCGCTCGTACTTCGCGCGGCGTGGATCGATGCTCGCGCTGTTCGACAGTGAGCGACGCTCGATCATCGCGAAGTGGGAGCACGCGACGGCGCTGGCGATCAGCCCGCGCGCCATCGCGATCGCGCGCGACGGACACTGCGCGATCCTCGAGCGCGACAGGCTCACCGCGTCAGAAGAGATCGACGACTTCGGCGCGGCGCGGTCCATGTTCGTCGGTGACGATGGGACCGTGGTCGCCCAAGACGCCAAGGGGATCATCCGATGGTGGCGCTCGGACGACGGGTCGCTGCTCTGCGAACACCGCACGCCGCACCGCCTCGAGGGGCTCGCGTGTGGCGGCTCCGAAGCGGTGCTCGTCGAGAAGCGGCGCGACGAGGTCGTTGCGTTGCGATCGCTCGTCGTGCGCGACGCGATCGCCGTCGAGCAGCGGGCGATCGAGCTCTCTCCGAAGGCAAAGACGCTCCTGTATTTCAGCGAAGATCTGCGAGACATCGTGCTCGGCGTCGAGCGCGAGTCGCTCGTCAACGAGCTGCAGTGGTGGCGTGATCGAGCGCTGTTTGCCCGCGCGACGATCGAACCGACGGTCGCCACGGAGCGATCGCAGTCGAGACGCGTCTGGCTCCTCACCGCGCACGTGATGGAGCACTCGCTGCGCTGGGTCACGGAGTCGAGCATCGTGACGGCCGAGCGCGTCGGCGACCAGCTCGTTCGCCGCGAGCAGCGGACGCTGACCGACGAGCTCTACACGCTCGCAGATTGGGGTTTGTTTTCGCAGAGGAGACCGGAGAGCCACATCCTCGCGACGCTCGAGGTCGACGGGTCGCAACCCTCGACACTCTCGCTCGATCGACGCTCGTCCGAGCGGGCCGTCGTCGCCGAGCGAGCTCCGGTCTTTGCGTGGAAGCGGCTCGATCAGCGATCGGTGGGCGTTCGCTCGAGCAACGATGCAGCGTGCGCAGTGATCGACTGCGTCGACCGCGAGGCGCGAGACACGGTGCACTCGCTCGCGCTCTCTCCGAACGGACGATGGCTCGCGGTCGGCCTTCGCTCGGGGCTCATCCTGCGCTTCGAGCGACCGTAGTTCGCCGCGGTGATCACAGGCGCATTCCGAACGAGAGGCCCATCTCTGCGAGGATGAACTTCAGCTCGCTCAGCGTCTTCACGCCGAAGTTCTTGGACTTGAGCAGCTCGGCTTCGGTCTTCTGAACGAGCTCTCGGACCGTCGTGATGCCCATGAGCTGCATCGCGTTCGCGGCGCGAACCGAGACTTCGAGCTCGTCCACACGGAGGTCGAGCATCGAGCTTTCACCGCTGGAATCGCTGGCGTTTTCGTCGCCGTACGTCGGCGGATCGAAGCGCGCCGCGCCGCGATCGACCAGGCCCGCTTCGTCCTCGACGATGTAGCCCCCGAGGATCCACGCCGCGCTCGGCGAAGAGCAGCGATCGACGCTTCGAGCGAGGACCGCGTCACGCAAGAGCGAGGAGCGCTGGTCGCGTGCAGCGCTCGCGAGGCTAACGATCCACTGGCTCTCTGGGTGCGGGCGCGCGCGAAGAGCGGTCCCGTCGGTGTTCGCGACGAGCCAGCTCGCCTCTCGGATCGCGGCGTTGCTCAACGGAACATGGGCGCTGAGCCTGCTTCCCGTGGTGAGCCCCAGTCGCTTCGCGAGGCGAGTTCCCACGCGAAACACCGGTTCATCGATGACCCCGAGCGCGTCGATCGCGACGAACGGCGAGCGCTCTGCATGGACCAGGAGCGGCCTGGTACGCAGCGCCCACTCTGAAGTCGCGCGTCGAAGGGCGTCGTCGCTGCGGAGCGTCGAGCGCGCGCTCATGATCGTCGCTGCGTAGCCGAGCTCTTCGAGCTTTCCGCAGAGAAGCGGCGCGCACATCGTCGCGACCGCATCGAGAGGAACGAGCAGGGCATCGGGCGCCACGCCTTCGTCGACCACACAGATCGCCGCGCACGAGTAGTCGAACACCGCCGCGTCGGGCGCGCGCAACGCGTCACAGAGCCGGTCGAGGAGCAGGTCGAACACGCGCTGCGCCGCATCCGCCGAGCGCGCGGACACGAGCGACTGGTAAGCAGCTTCGAGCTCGCTGTCGTTCGCCTCGCGAAGCGTCGGCGGGAGCACAGCGACTTCACTCACTGCGGCCCCCGACAGCGGATGCGTCCAGAGGTCACGCAGCGCGACGTGCGCGAACGTCGTCGCCCGCGCGCTCGAGTCGAGCACGGTGACGCCGCACTTTTCGCAGACTCTTCCGCGGTGCTTCATCAGTTTGAGCGCGCCGCACTCGCACTCGTACGAGCGTCGCGGACCAAAGAGCCGCGGGTCGCCGAGGTCGCTCGTGACCTCGCCAGCCGACTCGATCGAGGCCGACGCGCGCGGCGAGAGAGACAGCGCGTGGGACGGCTCGTAGCGGAGGTCGACGCCGAGCGCTCGCGCGTACGCCGTCGCGCGCAACAGCGCCGATCCCGAAGGGCTGTTCGTCTTCGGGCGCGAGAAGAAATCGAAGATTCCCGCGTCCGAAGCGGGCGGAGGCACAGTGCCCTCGCGGGTGAACGGCTGCTCGATGACCTTTCCTTGCATCATCGACTCTTGAAGGGCGCTGCGCATCGAGCGCGAGTCGAACTTGTGCGCCGCGAAGTCCGTGAAGAGCGCGAGGCAACCCCGATCGACGAGCGACACGAGCGCGTCGAACGCGACCGAGTCCACGCCAATGGGGCGCTCGGTGCGCGGTTCGTAGGCGCCCACCGCGCGAGCGACGAGCTGTTGGCGCGCCGTGGTCGTGAGCCGCGAGACGGTCGCGGACGGAGTCGAGAGCGAGACTTCGGATCCAATGCGAAGCGCGGGTTCGGCGCGACCGTCGTCGGTGATCGCTGTGACGGTTCCGACCGTGTGGCCGTCGCAGAGGATGGAGTCACCCACGCACAGCGGTTGATCGCGCACGACCGTGACGATGGCGCGCTCGCGCAGCGCTTCGGGCAAACCCGTCGTCACGATTTCGACGCGAGCGATCGTCGCTTCGGACTCCTCGATGAAGCGAAATTCAGCGCGAGACATTGGGTCGCAGAGCACCGGATCTCCCCGGAGAATGGTGGCGCCCTCCTCGGGAACGCCGCGATCATCGAGGCCCTTGACCGCGACGGTGTCCGCGCGCTCGCCGAAGATCGCGCGCAAGAGCTTCTGCTCCGGCGTCCATTCACGGGCGACGTCCGTCGCTGCTCGCAATCGGTCTTGCTCGTAGACCCACTTGTGTCGAACGAGCAGCGCGCTGGCAGCGGCGCGGTTCGCGACGATCCCTCGCACCGACGCGTCGCGCTCGACCAGGACCGAGATCGACGCGGACTCCGAGCGGTCGATGACACGGCTGAGCGCCGCGCTCTCGGCGATCGAAGCGAAAGTTGGCGCGACCTGCGCGAGCTGCGGCTCGGCGTCGTCTTCGAAGACTGGCATCGCGCGCGTTGTACGCGCGGGCGCGAGAGGGACCAAGTTCTCAGCGCCGCGTTCGAATCTCTCACGCACCACGTTCGGCGCGTTGAAGCGTTGGGAGGACGACCCGCAGAAGAGCGCGTGAGAGGTTCGAGCGCGGCGCAGCAAGGGAGCGCGCTTGCAGTGAGGATCTGACAGCGCTCGCTCAGCGAGTAAACGCGAAGTCTCGCGAGGCGGCGCCGCTGTGGCAGTTGTTGCACGCGCCCATGAGAACCTCCGGCCCGCCGCGGGTCGTGATGGAGCCCGAAGCGTCGAGGATGAACCACTCCCAACCTCCGCCCCCGGGATTGAATCCGTTGCCGCGCTTGGACGCCCGTGCGGAGAGCGGCGACGGACATCGATACCGTAGCTCGCGTGGATGCGACTTTGGCAGGGTCGGCTTGGAACGTTTCAGAGACCGATGACGTGACGCCTGTGATCGTCTCGGGAGGGGCGTCGGAGACGAATTGAACGCGGCTCCCTCCGGCGTTGCGAACGACGAAGCCGCGAGACTGCGCCGACGACCGTGGACTTCGCCTTCGAGCTCGCGCTCGGCGATCAGCGCAACGACGCGGATCCTTCGCACGCGATTTCGAACGCACCGCGAAGATGCGCCGCTCGAACGAGAGGACGTGTGCAGTGTGGCGATCTTTCGCTCTCCGACGACGGACCTCTCGCGGTGGCGCGAGCTGACGCCGCTCGCAGAGGCGCTGCTTCGTCGCTTCGAGATCCGCTCGAACGCGCCTGCGAGCGACCGCGTGCGCGACGCTGCGAGCGCCCTCGGCCGCGCGGTGGACGGCGAGCTCGTCGCCGAGCTGAGCGCGCTGCTCAGCGGGTCGCGCCCGACACGGTCGCGCAGCGGCTCCGATGTTGAGCATCAACCGAGTGCGTTGTGCGCGTTCGTTGGCGTTCGATCAGGGCGGTGGGTAGCAGCCCCAGGCGCGCGTGACGAGCCGAGGACGTTCGCGCGCACGCGCCACGCGATCGCAGTGAGCGCCGTAGAGCTGCACCGTTCCAGCGCTCGCATCCACCCAATCCCAGCCGTTTTGGTGGGTGCTGTCGCGCGGAATCATTCCTGCGCTGAGCGACGTCATCAGCCAGCCGTCGGGTTCGTCGGTGCCTTCTTGCGCGCGCAGCACGCAGTACGCCGGGTGCAAGATCGCGCGCTCGGCGGCGAGCAACAGCGCGTCACGATCCAGCGTGAAATCGTACCAGAGCGCAGGCCCGTCCGTGCGCGCGAGCCCGCCCGCGATCGCGTAGGGCCCCACCGTCGGCAGGTTCAACGCGCTTCCGTCACCGTGTTGCCGCACACCCACGACAAGTGTTGGAAACCCCTCGTCGCGAAACCTCGCCACTCGTTGATAGTGCCAGTCGCGAGGTCCGCTCGCGCGACCGTCGTCACCGAAGCAGCCGTTCACGTTGGTCATCATCGTGAGGATCACGACGCGCGGGTGAACGTCCTCAGGCAACGTTCGCAGCGCACGAACCGCAGCTTCGATCGACTGGCTGATCGGGCCGTTCGGACGTGCGAGAAACCACTCTTGGTCCATGTAGCGCATCGCGCTCGCACCCCCATCGTCTGCGATCGGGCTGAGCAGCGTGTCGCTCCACGGACACAGGAACCGCGGCGTTCCGCGGTCCTCGACGGGCCACGGCGTCGCGCCGATGAGCACGTTCGTGCCCATCGAAGCGAAGAACGACCTGGCCCACGTCCGCTGCTCCTGGTCGAGCTCTCTTCCGTGCGGTCGAAAGTTCGGATCCAACGACACGCTGTCGTTGCTCTTTTCGTAGACGAGCACGAAGGCGGGACGGGTCCCGCGCAGAGGCATTTCACAGGGCACGCGAAGGCCCGTCTTCGCGCCGCACGAGACGAGCATCATCGAGAGCAGTGACGTTGCAGCGAGCGTTCGACGCGAAGAGCGGGTCATGTCCGTGCGCTCCTGTCAGTAGTCCCAGAGGGTGTGAACGCTCGTCCCGTACGAGCAAGCACCAACGGGCGTGCTCGCCGAGAACCACCCGCGCCAGTGCCGCACGGTAGACCAGTTGCCCCACCCGTCCACCGCTCGCCACTCGACCTCGTAGTCCGCGTTGCTCATGTTCCAGTCCATGCGCCATGGCGAGGGCGTGATGCACGCGCCGTCCTGCAGCTCGCGCTCTTCGATCAGCGCGTTGGAGGGGTAGTCGTAGACTCGCACTCGCACGATCGAGCTTCGCGGCTGCGTGCACACGTCGCTGAACTGCCCGGTGATCGGCGCGCAGATCGTAGGAATCTGCGGGTTGCTCTCAGCCGCAGAGTGTCCGATGCGGGGCTGCGGACTCGACAGCGTCGGTGGGACGATCGCGCGAAGCGTCGCGCTTGCGCCCGTCCGCAAGTCGACGCCGTTGCCCGACTCGATCGACCAGTGCATGGTCGCTCCGGACGCCGACGTCGTTCCGGTGACAGCGATCAACGCGCCCACGAAGCCATCGGGATGGAGCTTGCACTCCACCGACGCAGGCGCGCTGGTGATCGTCGCCGTGGGCCGCGGTACGAGCTGCAGATGCAGCTCGAGTCGGAGCCACGTCGGAATCGAATCGTCTGGTCGGAAGCGGCTGCTCGAAGCGGCGAAGCTCGGCTGCCGATCGTCGTTCCGGGCTACGAGCACTCCGCGTTCGGCAACATCTTCGCTTCCTACGTGAAGTCCGGCGAATGTGACGCACGCATCGTGAAGTCAGGCGTCGAGTGCATGGCCGACTTCTACGGCACGCATGAGCGACTCTCGGCGGGAGCGGGCGACGGGTTCTTTCAAATCAGCGGAGGAATCGCCGGGGATTTTCCCATCTGCGTCGTCCCGTCGATCGAGTACGACCTGTCGCGACCGGTCAAACCATGGGCGTACTTCTGCCAGATCAGCGACTCGACAACCTCGTATGGCTCGTACTCGGGCGCGACTCCGAACGAGAAGATCACTTGGGACAAGCTCGCGGAACACACTCCGATGTTCGTGATCGAGTCCGACGCGACCATCGTCGCGCCGCTGTTGCTGAGCACGCCGCTCGAGTGCCAACGCGCTCCGAGCGACGCGTCGGCGCTGATCGGTGCAATTTCGACCGCGTCGCCCGACCACTGAATCCCATTGCGGCATGGGCGTCGCGCGACGCTCACCATCGCGCCACGCCCGCGGTATCACTTCGCTCGTGACCGACGACGCCCAGCCCCAGCGAGGCTTCTCTCTGCGCGACGTGGCGTTGCTCGCCGGTGTCGGCGCTGGGACCGCGCTGTTCGCCGAGCTCTTTCGACACGCGGGCCACGCGCTCTACGCCCTCGTTCATCGCGAAGGCGCGGTGGACTTCGTCGCGAGCCTCCCCTTCGCTGCGCGAGTGGCGCTCATCTTCACGGGCTGCGTGCTCGCCGCGGGGCTCGCGCGCCTCGCCGCACGCAAGGGCTCGGGCGGGGTCACCTCGATCGCCGCGGCCATTCACGAAGGGACTCGCGCACTCTCGCTCACCGCTGCGCTGTTGCGCTCGCTCGGAGCGCTGATCGCGATGACCGTGGGCGCTTCGATCGGCCGCGAAGGACCGATGATTCAGTTCGGGGCGTCCGTTGGGCAGCGCATCGGCGCCCGCTCGGGCGTCGCCGACGTGCGCGCGCGAGAGTTCATCGCCGCGGGGACAGCCGCTGGCTTCGCGGCGGCGTACAACGCGCCCATCGCGGGAGCGCTCTTTGTCATCGAGGTGATGCCCAAGCTCCCCGTCCGATTGACCGCCGCGCGCGCTGGAGTTGCCACGGTGGCGAGCGCCGTCGTCGCGCACGCGCTGTCTTCCTCGCGACCGCTGTACGGATCGCGGCTGCTCGAGTTCGACAAGAGCGCGCACTTGATCGGGTACGGAGCGCTCGGTCTGGCGTCGGGTCTCGCAGGAGTGCTGCTCATGCGCGCCCTTCGCGGAACGCGCGCGCGAATCGGCAAGAGCCCGCTGCCGCGTTGGCTGCTCATGCTGATCGCAGCGCTGATCGCCGCGGTCGTGATCGCGAGCGCTCCGGTCACCGCGGGCAACGGATACGACGGGATCATCCAGCAGCTCGGCGCTCCCCCGGCGATCGCCGGGGCGCTCTTGTGGGCGGCGCTCAAGCTCGTGGGAACGGTCGCGAGCGTCAGCTCGGGCGCTCCTGGCGGAGTGTTCACGCCCTCGATGTTTCTGGGCGCCTCGCTCGCGATCGCCATGCAACGCGCGCTCGAAATCATGAGCCCTTCGATCGTGGGCTCTGCGACGAGCATGGCGTTCGTCGGAATGGCATCGCTCGTCGCCGCGACGACGCACGCGCCGCTGACCGCCGCGGTGCTCGCGATCGAGCTCAGCGGAAGCACCGCGC
>JAXLYJ010000017.1:0-192957 GCA_046351515.1 Polyangiales bacterium | reverse complement strand
GAGCGGGTGACGGCGCACGCTCCCGCGCCGCGTCAGTGGGGCGGCGATCGTCGCGACGAGCTGCTGCGTTCGCTGTCGGGACAGCAATGAACGAGGCTCACGCACGAAGAGCGCGTGAGTTCGCTGCGCCAATGCTCGCTCCGTCGCAGATCGCTGCGGCGCACTCGATGGACACGTATTGGTTTGCTGTGGACGACGACGGCCGCGTCGCGCAGTTCGATTCGGGCGATTTCGGCGCGGTTCCCTTCGTCGCTCTCGACTCGCCCATCGTCGAGGACGTGTGGGAGTACGCCTCTTCGCCAGGCTCTCGGCCGTTGGTGAACGAGGTCTCGATTCGGTATTCGCCCGACGACGATCCGTCCAACCCCTCGACGCGGGGGCTCTACGACTATCGGCACGATCGGCACGAGGGCGATTTCGCGACGCCGTATCTGCGTCTGTCGCGGCCGCTCGAACCGCTGCGCGTAGACGAGTTGCCCGCGTCGATCCGCGGTGGTTGCCCTCGCTTCGAGGGAGCGCGCTTCGAGTGCGATGCGCTCATCCAGCCGCTCGATTTCTTCGCGGGGCGCGCGAACGCGATGATCCCGTTCTTGTCGGTGCGCGAGTGGGCGATGCGCGAGTGGGACGCGCGTGGGCGGCGCAATTCCGTGCGGCTCGACGAGATGCTCCTCGAACTCTTCGAGATCCCAGGCAGGCTCCTGCGATGGAACGTCGCTGAAGCAGAAGCGCTGCTCTCGATCCTCGATTCCGCGGATCGCGCGTTGGTCGAGCAGTGGCGACGCGAGCGAGCGCTCCACAGCGCTCCTGGCAACGTTGGCAGCGAGAGAGTTCGCTCGCCGTTCGATCGCGACGGTGCGCTGCTTCGCCGCGACGCTCAGCGTGCGCTCGAAGAAGCGTGCTCGAACGGAGCGCTGCCGCTCTCGTGGCTCAGCGATGCCGGCGACGGTCGGCGCTTTCTCGCGCACGCGGACGAGTGGGTCGACAACGCGATGTTCGAGGATCTTCGCGACGCGAACCAGATGATGAGCCTCCCGTTTCTTCCGGCGAGGGTGCTCGCGAAGCTCGTAGAAAACCTCGATGCGACGATCACCGCCGAGCGGCTCGCGCGCGACGAGCGGCTCGCACGAACGGTGTACTACCGCGAGGCTCGGACCGAGGATTTTCGCTCGCTGAGGGCGCTTCGAGCGCAGAGCGCCAGCGAGCGCGAGCGCGCGATCTTCGAGTTGGGGTTCGCGTTGGATCCGTTGATTTCGTGGGCCGCGGTGTTGTGGGTGCACACGAGCGAGCCCTTGCCCTTGTATCGATGATGGCTACCAGCCGCGCGCGATGAGCATCGAAGTCGTGGGCGATCCATTCTTCTCTGATCCGACGAAGCGAGTGCAGGTCGGGTGGCTTCGTCGCGACGACACGATCGAGACGGGGCCGGTGGACATGGCGTTTGCGGCGAAGCTCGTCGAGCTGCTCGCCAATCTCTGGGAGCCGGCGTTTTCACCGCATCCCCGAACCAGTGGCGCGGCATGAGTTGATGCAGGAAGCATCAACCATGACGTCGCGGGAATCAGTGGTTCGGGGATGCGCTATGTCTCAGGGCCCGTTTTCTGTCAGCGGTGCCAGTTTGGCCCGGCGCCGGGGCAACCGCAGCTCGCCGGGCACGCGCTCGTGGGTGACAACCGAATGCTGTACGTCCCCAGTGAGGGCTTCGTGTACGTGGCCTCTGCGTTGGTGCTGCACTACATCGACGCGCACTGGTGGTTGCCTCCCGAGCCGTTCGTGCGCGCGGTGATGGACTGCCCTCCGATGCGCTCTGTGCCGTATTTCTTGCGGCTGAAGAGGGCTGGAATGCGGCTCACGCCTCCGGTTCGGTGAGCCTCGGTTGCGCCCCATTGCGAACGACCTCGCTCGTAGCCTATGGCTCGCAGCACGATGGCTCCCCAACGATGGACCGCCTTGCTCGACGAGCTCGCTCTCGTAGGTGATCCCCTCGCGGACGCTGCGCTCGCAGAGGCCGCTGAAGACCCGCGCGCCGCTGCGCTCGTTGACGGCGCGATCACGCATGGACTCGCTTCGGTCACCGATGCTCCGCCTGCGCTGCACGCGTGGATCGATTCGACTGAGCGCGCGACGCGTTCGATGGATGCAGGCGTGCTCGATCGCGGATCGGACGCGTACCTCGCGATCGGAGACCTCTGGATCTCGCTCTCGCTCGGGCCCGGGTCGCTCGTGCACACGTACTCGGCCGAGCCCATCGCGCGCGTGCTCGTCGCCACGGGAAACCTCCAGACGATGGCCGAGCGCCGCATCCTCGAGACGGGAGCGTGGCTGACGACCTGTGTTTTGCCCAACGGAATGGCCCTCGGCGCGCGCGGCTACGTCCGCACTCTACAAGTGCGCTTGCTGCACGCTCGCGTGCGCAAGGCGCTCTCGCGCGAGGGGCGCGTCGCGATCAACCAGGTCGAGATGGCGAGGACGTGGCTGGATTTTACGTACGTTCCGTTCGTGGCGATGCGGCGGCTGGGGGTGACGTTTTCTGCAGAAGAGCTGCGGGATTTGTATCGGTTCTGGCAGCACGTCGGCGCGCTCATGGGCGTGGACGATCGGCTGTGCTCGGCGGTGTGCGATGACGAGAGCGCCGCGGAGCTGCTCGCGGCGATCGACGCTCGCTTCGGCGGTGTCACCGATGCGTCGAGGGCGCTCACCTCCGCGATGCTCGACGCTCTCTCGATGATCCTCGCGGACAAGCTCCCGATGACCAAGGGCATGGCCTTCGAGTTGCTCAGCGAGGTCACGCGGAGATTTCAGGGAGATTCTCTCGCCGACGCGCTCGGCGTGAAGCGCACGCGGCTCGGCCCGTTGATGGAGGCCGCGAGCGCGTTCAACCGCGGCAGGTGCTGGCTGCAGCGCCGCTCGACGTGGCTTCGTCGCGCGATGATCCGCCACACGATCGCAGTGTACGAAGAGGGCCTCATCGAGATCGGTGACACGCCGTTCGCGCGGTTCGCGAAGAGGCCCACAGAGACAGGGCTGCCCCGGTCGATCGAGGCGTGAGTGGCGGTACACTGCGAGCGCCTTGCGACGGAGCGACCCATGATCGAACGGTTCGAGAAACACCCGAGCGGAAGCGCTGTCGGGCACCATCGAGATCTGTACTTCACCGGGTGGACGAAGGACGTCACCGTCCCTGCGCTGCAGAGCATTCGCGCGCATCGCTTGGAGTTCTTGCGGCAACACGAAGGCCCTGCGATCGCGGTGCAGATGGTGTTTCAGCTCGAAGCGAAGATGCTCCCGAAGGAGGCGCGTCGGCTCATCGAGCAGATCAACGCGGACGCGCCGGATCGCTTCCGCGGTGAGGCGTTCTATGTGCAAGCAGGGGGTATCGCGCTCTCGGCGGTGCGCTTCGTGATCGCCGGTGTCCAGCTCGTGAACGGGACCAAGTGGCCGCTCGAGGTGTTCGGCTCGATGCCCGAAGCAGCGCGGTGGCTCGCGGGGTTCAGCGCGACGCCCGAGAGCGATTTGCTCGCGGCGATGCGCGAGTTCGAGCGGCTCTGCAAGCGCTGACGCGCGGTTCTGCGCTATACAAACACGGTCGCACTTGAATCATTCACACGAATTCAACCCGCGCGCGCTGCTCTCGACCGCGCCCGAGGCGCTCGCGATCGCTGAGCGCTTCGTCTCGGCGGCGGGGCTCGTCGATCGCGCAGAGCTGCGCTCGGATACCGCTGCGATCCACATCGGCGGCCCCGACGGCTTCGGCTTCTTCGGAACGACCGCGTTTCGCTGGGTCCGCGTCGCGCTGCCCACGACGCCGCGCGCGGTGGCGATCGCGGTCGCGCGTCACGTCCTCGGTGAGTACTGGGCCACGGACGAAGAGATCGCCGCCGAGCACGCGAAGCTCCCCCTCGCGCTCACGATGGCCCTGGTGTGACGCTCACTGCGCGATGCGCAGCGAGACCTTGCGCTTGACCGCTTTCTTCGCGGCTTCGCGAGAGGCTTCGGCGCGCTTCTTCGCTTCGTCCGCTTCGAGCCAACCGTCGCCGCCTTCGACTTCGCCCACGAGGTCGAACTCCGCGCTCTGCGTGATCGTGGCCTGAACGAAGGTGCCCGGCGTGACCTCGGCGCCCGAGAGAAACACCGCTCCGTCGACCTCGGGAGCTTGTCCCGCGTGCCGTCCCTGCATGACGAACTCGTGCTCGGTGGACGGGCCTTCGACGAGGACCTCGAGCGTCTGTCCGATGCGCGCTTTGTTCTTCTTGCGCGCGATCGGGCGCTGAACGCTCATGAGCTTGCGGTGGCGCGCGGCGCTGGTCTTGGCGAGGACCTTCGCGTCCATCTCGTGGCTCGCGACGTTCTCTTCGTCGCTGTAGCGAAAGACGCCGACGTGATCGAACTGCGCCCATTCGACGAACTCGACGAGCTCTTCGAAGTCTTTGTCCGTCTCGCCGGGGTGTCCGACGATGAACGCCGTGCGAAACACCACGTTGGGGATCTTCGTTCGAACGGTGTCCACCACGCGACGGAGGCGGTCTCCGCCGTGCCCGCGCTTCATCCGTCGCAGCATGGCGTCGCTCGCGTGCTGCAGCGGCATGTCCACGTAGCGAACGATCTTCGGGTGCGTCGCCATCACCTCGACGAGCTCGTCCGTGAGGGACTCGGGATAGAGATAGTGCACGCGGATCCAGCGGAGCTTGTTGATCTCTCCGAGCGCGCGGAGCAGCTCTGCGAGCGTGGGCTTGTCAGCCAGGTCCCTTCCGTAGGCGATGGTGTCCTGCGAGACGAGGTTGACCTCGACCGTGCCGTTTTCAGCGAGAAACTTCGCTTCGTCGACGACGTCGGCGAGCGAGCGAGAGCGCTGCTTTCCGCGGATCGAAGGGATCGAGCAGAACGAGCACGTGCGGTTGCAGCCCTCGGCGATCTTGACGTACGCCGAGTGCTTGGGGCCCGAGAGCATCCTGCGGTCTTCGGCGCGGATGGTGTACGCGGCGGGGTTTCCGACGAGCATGCGATCGGCGCCGCCGGCGAGCACGTCCTTGAGCTTGAGCATGTCGCTCGAGCCCAAGAAGTGGTCGACCTCGGGCATCTCTTCCGCGAGCTCTTTGCTGTATCGCTGCGAGAGGCAGCCCGTCACGACGAGCTTCTTGCAGTGGCCCTTGGCCTTGTGCTCGGCCATCTCGAGGATCGTGTCGATCGACTCTTCTTTGGCCGGGCCGATGAAGCCGCAGGTGTTGACCACGATGACGTCGGCGCCGTCGGGCTCGGCCACGAGCGTGTAGCCGTCGTGATCGGCGACGCCGAGCATCACCTCGGTGTCGACGCGGTTCTTGGGGCAGCCAAGGGAGATGAAGTGAATCGTCGGGCGGGTCATGCGGAAGCTGTGCTCTCAGCGGACGGCGACACACGCGTGAAGGCGGGGGCCTTGAAAACGTGTGCGCGTGAAAAAGTCAGGACAAATGCAGGGAGAAGCGGCGGTGTAGCGCTCTTGCATCCCCCCTGCAAGCGGTCACTTCGCGCGCTTGTAGAACGGGGTCTTCACGATGACGGCGTTGCCCGTGCGGCCGCGGGCGGGGTCGCGGACGATGATGTTGGTGCCCACCGCAGAGAGGGCGGTGGGGACGTAGGCCAAGCCGATGTTCTTCGCGATGGTGGGCGAAGGAGAGCCCGAGGTGACGTGGCCGATGACCTTGCCTTCGGCGTCGACGACCTCGTGGCCGTGGCGAGCGATGGCGCGGTCGGTCATCTCGAAGCCCACGAGCTTGCGCGAAACGCCCTCTTTTTGCTGGGCGATCAGCGCGTCGCGGCCCTTGAAGTCGCCCTTGTCGAGCTTGACGGTCCAGCCGAGCGCGGCTTCGAGCGGCGTGGTCGTCTCGTCGATGTCGTTGCCGTACAGGGCCATCTTGCACTCGAGCCGCAGCGTGTCGCGCGCGCCCAACCCCGCGGGTTTGACGCCCTTTTCTTTGCCGAGCTCGAGCAGCGTGCGCCAGATGCGCGCGGCGTCGTCGCTCCACGGGCAGAAGATCTCGACGCCGTCTTCGCCGGTGTAGCCGGTGCGAGCGACGGTGCACGGGACGTTGCACAACGTCGTGTCGGTGAAGTGAAACGCAGGGATTTCTTCGACGCGTCCGTCCGCGCCGGCGCCCTTCAAGAGCGACATGGCGAGCGGTCCCTGCACGGCGATGAGCGCGGTCTTGTCGCTCACGTCGGTGACCGAGGCCCTCCCCGCGAGCTCTTTCTGAAAGTGCGGAACGATCTTGTCGCGGTTGCTCGCGTTGCACACGACGAGCACTTTTTCGTTGGAGATCTTGTAGATGATCAGGTCGTCGAGGATCGTGCCCTTGTCGTTGCAGCAGACGGTGTACTTCGCCTGTCCGTCGTTGAGGCGCTCGACGTCGTTGGTGACGAGCTCGCCCACGAGGTGAATCGCGCCGGGGGCTTCGACGACGAGCTCTCCCATGTGCGAGACGTCGAAGAGGCCCGCGGCTTTGCGCACGGCGTGGTGCTCGTCGACGATGCCGCTGTACTGCACAGGCAGCTCCCAGCCAGCGAAAGGAACGATTCGTCCGCCGAGCGCTTTGTGCTCGTCGTACAGGGGCGTGCGTCGAAGGGTGGTCTCGCTCATGAGTGGGCGCGGAGACTAACTCTTTCCTTCCGTGGGACGAAGCGCCTCGGAGGGCGTATCGTGTGCGCGCTCAATGGCCTCGTACGGAGAAGGTTCGTCCCAGTCGCGTCGGGGATGGTGGTTCGGCGCCGCCGCGACCCTCGTCGCTGGCGCAGCGTGCTGGTACGGGATCTACGGCAAAAATCGCCCGCCGATCGCGCAGCCCGAGCAGCCGGTGCCCGCGGTGACGGTCGAGACGGGACCCTCGCGCTGGATGTGGCGCGGCCGTCGTTCGAGCGAGAGCAGCTCGGTCGTCGCGCTTTCGGGAGCGCAGTCGACCTCCATCGAGCTCACCCGTCCTTCGTGCACGTCGGACGATCGGTTCTATCAACAAGCGGCGGACGGGCAGTGCCACCCCGCAGAGCAAGCGCTCTTGGCGATGGTCGCGCAGACGGCGTTCGCCGGCGCGCCGCGACGCCACGACGGCAGCGATCTCGCGGCGCTGCTCGCGCCTTCGCGCACCGCAGGAGAGCCCGACGCAGACAGCGATTCGCAGCGCAGCGGCGCGGCGCGCGCGCGCTCGACCACGTACGTCGATGATCGAGAGGCGAGCTGGTGCGGCTTCGCCCTCGAAGGGACCGCTCCTCGCTTGCAGCTGCGCGCGACGTGCGCGCTCGACCGCCTGGATCTGTACACGGGCGCTCCGCCCAGGGTCGAGCGCTCGCAGTCGTGCGGAGTGGACCGCATCGAAGCGTGCACCGAGTCGTGCGAGTCCAACGAGGACTGCGGCGAACAGAGCGGCTGCGGTTGCGAGCAATCTCGCTGCGTGCGTGGGCGATGCACCGCGTGCCCTCCGCGGAGGGTGTGCGCCGAGCCGACCTTCACCGCGCGCGCAAACCCGTGGGTGTTGCGCGTCGCGATCACCAGCGAGCAAGAGCCCTTCGCGAGAGCGCTGGCCGCGAGGCCCTCGGCGTTTCGAACGCTCTTTCACTTCGCGGTCACCGGCGCCAACCGCGACGTGCGCGCGCGGCGCGACGGCTCGATCGAGTTCGACAGCGGATACCGACTGCAAGTGCGACCGCTCGCGCTCAGCGCTGCGGCGTGCGCGGGCGAGTGCCGAAGGTCCGTGCGCGCGACGCTCCCGTTGTTCTCGGCGCCGGCGTGGCAGGCGCGCTCTTCGGGCATGCGCTTCTCGTGCACGCGCGGGCGGTGTCAGGTTTCTTCAGACACGGGCGTGGTGTTCGGCGGGCTCGGACAGGGCGAGTGACCTCGATCGAACGGAGCCCGTTCGAAAGCCATTGGTGATCACTGCGCTTTCAGCGAGGCGAAGGGTTGCGTGACGTTCTCTGTCCGCCCGTGCAAAACCGGGCTGTCCGAGGCGTGCGCGAGCGTTAGGGATGTGCAAGCGTTCGGGCTGAATTCGAGACAGCCGAACGTGGTCGAGATACGATCACGATCGACACTGAGACGATGGCGCTGAGCACGGTCGACGGAGAGCGCGTCGAGCGAGCGAACACAGCGCGAGCAGCGAAGGAGCACGAGAGACAATGAGCTTCGGCAATCCGCCCGGTGGTGGTGGTCCCTTTGGTCCTCCGAGTGGTGGTGGTCCCTTCGGGCCGCCTTCTGATCCCAACGCGAGCCAGCCCGCGAGCGGCGGTGCGTTCGGCGCGCCTCCCACGCAGTCGGGGCCGTTTGGTGGCGCTCCTGCCACGGCGAGCCAGCCGGCCGGCGGTGCTTTTGGTGGCGCTCCTGCAGCGGGCGGCGCGTTTGGCGCGCCTCCCACGGCGGCCGGTCCGTTCGGCGCGCCTCCGAGCGGTGATCCCAACGCCTCGGGTGGCGCGTTCGGCGCGCCTCCGTCGGGCGGTGCGTTTGGCGGCGCTCCTCCCGCGTCGGGTGGAGCGTTCGGCGCGCCCGCGGGCGGCGGAGCGTTTGGTGCGCCTCCGCCCGCAGGCGGCGGAGCCTTTGGCGCCCCGGCCACGGGTGGAGCGTTCGGCGCTCCTGCGGGTGGGGCCTTCGGGGCTCCCGCGGGCGGCGGAGCGTTCGGCGCTCCTGCGGGCGGCGCGTTCGGCGCGCCCGGCGGCGGCTTCGGCGTGCCCACGGCGCCGGTGAACAACGGCGCGAAGACCGGCTTGATTATTGGTGCCGTGGTCGCGGTCGTGGCGATCAGCTCGATCGGCATGGGCATCATGCGCGCGCGCGCTGCCGAGCGCCGCGCTCAAGCGCTGCGCGACCTGTCGTACTCGCTCTCGACCGCGCGCAACAGCTACAGCTACGGAAGCAACACGTACGGGACCAACACCAACACGTACGGAAGCAACTCGTACGGCTCGACGGGCAGCACCTACGGTTCGACCGGAAGCACGTACGGCGTTCCGGCGGTCCCGTCGTTCGTGACCAACTCGGCCAACCGCTCGATGGCGGACATCTCGACGCAGCTGCTCTCGCGCTCGGCGTCGTTTCGCGGCTGCGCGATGGCCGATCCTTCGGCTCGCTCGCAGATGGCCGTTCGCTTCATGATCGGCTCGCAGGGCAACGTGCTCACGTCGTTCGCCTCGGCGGGCGCCTCGTCGGGCTCGACCACCGTGGACCAGTGCGTCAACGCGATCGTCCGCACGATGTACTTCCCCCGTTCGTACTCGGGCCTGAGCATCGTCGTTCACCCGATCCAGCTCCGCTGAGCTCGTTCGCTCGCGAGCGCGTCGCTGAACAGCCGCAGGGGGATTCGTCGACGCACATGGCACCGCGCGGGGGAGCGAGGGGCGCTCTCGAGGCGATGAGTGCCTGAGATTTTCCTGCGAGAGTCTCGCGGCGCGTGCAGCGGTCCACCGTGCATCGATGCTACCGTCGTCCTGTTGGTGGCGCGATGAACCGTGGCTTTGCGTTGCGTGTGTGTGCCGTGTCTCTGCTCGCGTTGTGCGCTCATTGCGGCGCGAACAGCGCTCCTTCGGGCCCCGACGCGCGCGTCGACGGAGCGGCGAGGGACGGCGCGCGCGACGTGATCAGTGAGCCTGACGCGAGCGAGCCGTCGTTCGAAGACGTGTATTTTCCCTCGACGGACGCGACCGCGAGGGCGGACGCAGGCGCGGACTCCGCTGCGGTGACCGGGCACGGGCCGCCGTACCCGGTGATTCTTCACCACGGGTTCGCGGGCTTTCGAGACATCGGGCCGATCAATTACTTCTTCAACGTCGCGCGTGACCTGCGGTCGCGCGGAGAGACCGTGTACGAAGCGGAGGTCACGCCGTTCGACTCGGCCGCGACGCGCGCGCGACAGCTCGCGGCGTTCGTCGATCGAGTGCAGCGCGAGACGGGCAGCGCGAAGGTGATCATCATCGCGCACTCGCAGGGCGGCTTGGACTCTCGCTACATGATCTCGTCGCTCGGCTACGGCGATCGCGTCGCGCTGCTCGTCACCGTCTCGACGCCCCACCGCGGAACGAACGTCGCCGACACCGTCCTCGGCTTCATCCCCGGCGCCACCGAGGGCTTCATCAACGCGATCGCGATGCTCTTCGCGTGGACGTACAACGAGGCCCGCATGCGCATGGACCTCAACGCCTCGCTGGTCTCGCTCAGCGAGCGCGAGGCGACCGCGTTCAACGCGGCCAACCCCGACGACGCGCGCGTGCGATACTGGTCCTGGGCGGGCCGGAGCAATCTTCGAACGGGCGTGGCGGTCTGCGGTGAGGCCCGATATGCCAACGAGCCGCTGCGCTTGGACTCGACGTTCTTGCCGCTCGCGCCCTTCGCCGCGTTGATCGAAGGCCTCGACCCGCTCAACAACGTCAACGACGGAATGGTCTCTGTTCGCAGCGCTCGTTGGGGAGAGTTTCAAGGCTGCGTCCCCGCGGATCACTTCGACGAAGTGGGCCAGATTGCGCACACGGGCGCGATTCTCTCGGGCTTCGATCACGTCGCGTTCTATCGTCGCATCGTGAGCGACGCGCGCGCGGCAGGGTTCTGAGCGCCGGGTCGATCGAGGCTGTGACTGGAGCGCGAAGCGACGTTCGATGAAGGTCTTGGGTATCGAGAGCTCGTGTGACGAGACGGCGGCGTCCGTCGTGGATGTGAGCGAGGATCTTCTGAGCGCGAGGGTGCTCTCGGACGTGATCGCGACGCAGATCGCCGAGCACGCGCCGTACGGAGGCGTGGTCCCAGAGCTCGCCTCGCGCGCGCATTTGCGGGCGATTTCACCGGTGATTCGACAGGCCGTCGAAGAGGCAGGGGGCTGGAGCAACGTCGACGCGCTGGCCGTCACGCAGGGCCCAGGGCTCGCGGGCGCGCTGCTCGTCGGCGTGCAGTGCGCCAAGGCGATCGCGCTCGCGCGAGGGCTCCCGATGGTGGGGGTGAACCATCTGCAAGGGCACCTGCTCGCGGTGTATCTCGATCGCGCGATGGTGATCGGAGAGAAGCCCGAGTTTCCGTTCGTGGCCCTGGTGGCCTCGGGCGGGCACACGGCGCTCTATCGCGTGGACGGTCCGCGCGCGATCCGCGAGCTCGGAGCCACGCGCGACGACGCCGCGGGTGAAGCGTTCGACAAGGTCGCCAAGCTGTGTGGCTTGGGCTATCCGGGCGGTCCCGTCGTGGATCGACTCGCGCAGAAGGGAGATCCGACGAAGATCCCGATGCCGCGGCCGATGCGGTCGAAGCGCTCGTTGGAGTTCTCGTTTTCGGGCCTGAAGACGGCGGTCGCGCAGTGGGTCGAGAAGCACGGAGTCCCGCGCGAAGGCGAGGGGCTCGAGGACCTCGCGGCCAGCGTTCAAGCGGCGATCGTCGACACGCTCGTGCGAAAGCTCGTTGCGGCGTGCGAGCGCGAAGGCGTGACGCGCGCGGTGCTCGCGGGCGGCGTCGCGGCGAACCGAACGCTGCGCGAACAGACGGCGAGGGTGTGCGCGGCGCATGGGATTACGGCGCACGTTCCGCCGGCGAAGAGCTGCACGGACAACGCGGCGATGATCGCGTACGCCGGCGCGACGCGGCTCATCGCCGGAGAGCGCGCGGACTTCGCGATGGAAGTGCGCACGACGTGGAGCCCCGCGGAGTAGACGGGCGCTCGGTCCGCCTCATCCCCGGCCCTTCTCCACGCCCAAGGGCGTGGAGAAGGGTGCCTGCGCTGCGCATAGGCGCGAAGCGGGACTCGGGGGGCTGCGATGGTGCGTGCTTCAGCGCAGCGCACTCAGCCGAGTCGCTGACATCGACTGCTCGGCCGTTGCCTCGAGCTGCGCGCGCTCATGGGCGCCTATGCGCAGCACAGGCACCCTTCTCCACGCCGTTGGGCGTGGAGAAGGGTCGGGGATGAGGCGGACCCGCTTGCGGCGATGCGTCTCTCGCTCACCCCTTGGGCGGCAGGCTCATCGGGCCGCGGCGCGTGAGCGCGAAGACGCGCTCTTTCTCGCGAAAGCCTCGCAGCTCGATCATGCCGAGGTCCGCGAAGCGCTCGCGCTCGATTTCTCCCTCGCTCACGAGCCAGCCGAACGCGCCCTCGTTGCAGAGCAACACGCTCGTGTCCGCTTCGGAGAGCGCGTCCATGCGCGCGCACTTGTTGATCGCCGTGCAGAGAAAATCTCGGCGCGCGATGGAGAAGCCGCGCACGAGCGCGTCGTTCATCACGCCGGTCTCGTAGTAGACGACCTTCTTGGTCGGCGTGGAGTAGAGCGAGACCTTCAAGTGCGGATCCGACGCGGGATCGATGCGGCGAACTTCATTGGCGAACGCGCCGAAGCGCTCGGCGAGGTAGTTCGTGACGTAGTGGTACCAGCGCTTGGGGTCCTTCTCGAACACCAGGATCACGAACGCGTCGCCCACGCGGTTGGCGAGATAGAAGCCCTTGGTGGCCCCGGCTTCGTCGCGCACGAGCGCGTCGCGAAGGAGCTGCCACGCGGCGAGGTAGCCCTTCATTTTCTCCGTCGAATCGGCTTCGGCTTCGATGCGGTCCAGCGTCGCGGTGAAGCCTCGGATGTCCGCGTAGAGGACAGCCGTCGCCTCGCGTCGCTTCGGTCCTTCTTCGGTCGTCATGGCGTGTCTCGATCGATCGCGTGCGTGCGGTTCACTCGTCCGCGCCGTCGTCGCTGTCCGCGCTCTTTCGCACGGGCGTCAGGCACGGCTGCGGGACCGTCGGGACCGTCCGCGACAGGCACGGCTGCGGGACGGCGAGCTCCAAACACGGCCGAGGCATGGACACGCCCGCGTCGCGAGCGACCGCAGAATCCCCGGCGACGCCCGCGTCGCGGCGAGGCATCACCATGCGAAGACACGGCTGCGCGGCGCTCGTCCCCGCGTCCATCGGCGCGGGCATCGAGAGGCACGGCATCGAGACGGCGGTGTCGGGGAGGCCCGGCGCGCGCGCCCCGCTGTCTGCACGAACGCCGCTGTCCATGGCCGCGACCATCAAGCACGGGACGACGTTGATGTGCCCGCTGCTCGAGCCCGCGTCGAGCTCGCTCAACGGGATCACGGCGGTGCCGGTCGAAGCGTCCTCGGGGGTGGCCGCGACCATCAAGCAGGGCTGGGCGACGACCGTTCCGCTGTTCGACGAGCCCGAGCCTGTGGGCTGCGCGACGTTGCTGCCCGAGCTCGTCCCGGCGCTCACTTCGCCAGAGACCGAGCCCGAGACCTGCGCCTCGCATGACGCTGCGCTGAGCGACATCCCCGCGAGCGCGGAGGCGACGAACATCCTTCTCCGCGCAAGGATGGCGCTGCTATCGAGGTCGTCCTGCGCGCTCTCGTCGGAGGCGTCACGGTCTTTGCGGGGTTGATCGTCGTCCATCATCGCGCGCCAGAGAGTACGCTGCACACGCGATGGAGTGGAACTACCTCGGCCACGCTGGATGGCTCTGTATCGCTAACGGATTGCGCATTCTGTTCGACCCGCTCTTGGAGAAGACCCACCACGGCGGGGTGTTCGAGGTCGTTCCGCGACGGACAGTCAATGTCCCTGCGCTGCGACCGGACTTTATTGTGATCAGCCACGCGCACACGGATCACTTCGACGTGCCCTCGCTGCGCAGGCTCGCGAGGATCGACCCGGACACAGTGGTGATCACCGCGGATCGCCTGGTGGAGTACGCCGCGCAGCGCGTGGGCTTTCGCAAGACGCACGTCGCGCAGTCGCTCGAGCGCATCAACCTCGACGGCGTTCAGCTCTTGACCACGCCCTCGTACGCCGACGCCCTCGAGTGGGGCATGCTCGTCGAGCACCAGTCCGTCATCGCGTGGAACCAGGTCGACACCGTCCATCGCTCGCCGCTCGACGTGCGCACGACCATCGACTACGCCGCGCAGGGCCTGCTCGTCCCGTCGCTCGCGCAGCGGGTGGACCTGCTGCTCGCGCGGTGGCAGCCGCTGTGCGAGATCGCGCCGATGCTCGGCGAGAAGAGCGCGTTTCCGCATCGCACGTACGCCTCGGTGCTCGATGAGATCGCCGCTGCGAGGCCGCTCTCGCTCGTCCCGGCGTCCGCTGGCGGGAGGCACGTCGCGCCGTTCGACTGGCTCAATCACTTCTCGCACCCCGTCCCGATGAAGCGATTTCTGTCCGACGTTCGACAGAGAATTCCCTCGGTCAACGCGTACGAAGGAGCGCCGGGCGCGCGCTACGTCGTCGACCGCGGGGGGACCACGTACGAGCCGCGCGGCGCCTCGCAGCTCGTTCACGTTGAAGAGCGCTCGACCGTCGATGCCCCGGCGGACGAGTGGATCCCCGTGCACGTCCCCGACGTGCGTGACCACAACCCCTTCAACTACGGCATCGGATACGCCCGCGAGGTGTGCGGCCGCTGGGTGCGCGAGGCGCTCGCTCCTGCGCTCGCGAAGAGCTACGGCGCGTTTCGCGTCTCGGGGTCGATCTCGTTCGTGCTCGACCTGCGCTTCGACGGCGTTCGCGACGCGTACACGATCGAGGTCTCTTCGGCGGGCGCCGCGGTGCGCGCGAAGTGGGAGCCGCATTGGGACGCGCTCAACGTGCTCTCGGGCTCGCAGCTGTGCGCGGTGATCGAAGCGCGCGCGTGCTGGGGCGACGTGCTGCTCTCGGGAGGGCTGCGGGCCTTCGAGCGCGCCTACAGCGTGAGCGAGCAGGGCGCGCAGCGCGCGAACGTCGGGGTGACCTTCGTGTACTACGGGCTCGCGTACGAAGAGAGCTTTCAGCGGTACATCGAGCGAGAGCTCAACGGCTGAGCCGCGCGTCGCTCACGGTTTGCTGCGCGGCTGCAGCGCGAGGCGCGCGAGCGTCGCGCGAAACGCGTCGACGTTCTCTTGGATGCGCGAGATCTGATAGCCGTGCCGTCGCGCGAGCTCGCTCAAGTGCTCGATCACCGCTTCGGCGTTGTGCACGGTGATGCCGCCAGGACAGTGCTCGGCGATCACGTTTTGAACGATGGTCGTCGCGTCGAGCGGCGGAGCGCCGTTCAGGGTGTGCTCGATGCTCTCGGCGGTGAAGCACGCGGAGAGCACGCGCGGGAGCTTCTCGATGCTGTGCACGACGGGCATCGTGTCGGGGGCGGGCGTGCGCGTTCCGCACAGGGGGAGGCCGCTCGCGGCCCAGCCGACGGTCCCGCCCGCGAGGTTGGCGATCGTCTGCTTCAACAGCGGAGCGATCGCTGCGGCGAGCGCGGTGCTCCTGCGGCCGGTCGAGCACACGAGCACCACCGTCGCGTCCGCTTCGAACCGCCCGCCGAACGCCTCGATGTCCGCTTCGATCACCGCCGCGGGAACGCTTCGCGAACCCGGGATGAACCCGAGCGCTCCGTACCGCTCTTCTCTCGGCCGAATGTCCACCAGGTACACGTCCGGCGACGAGGCCACTTCGATCGGCGATCGCTGCGTGACCTCGCGCCCCGCGCTCGCTGTCGGAACCACCGCTCGATTGCTCACGACGTCGCCTCTCCGCCCTCGACTCGCGCCACCAAGCGCAGTCGATCATAGTGCTCTCGAATGCCTCGCGTGCGCTCGATCATCCCGTTGATCGCGTCGCACACCTGCGGGGCGGTCACGGGCAGGGCGAGCTGCTGATCGCAGCCGCAGAAGTTCACGCTTCGCTGGATCATCTCGACGTTCGCGTGCGTCGAGAGCAGGACGCGAGAGACCTCGCCGGTCGCGCCGAGCACGGCCAGCAACCGATCCTCGAGGATCACGTCCATGTCTCCGTAGATGACGGCCCACGGCGGGACGACCTTCTCTTCTCGAAGCAGCCTCGCCATGATCTCGCGTTGCTCCGTCGGGATCACCCGCACCTCCATCGATTGTCGCAGCGATTCGAGCGCGGTGCGCACCATCGGGCGAGAAAAGACCGGGTCCGAGTCGAGCACCCACAGCGAGACGGGCTCTTGCGACCAGCGCACGGTCTGCAGTCCCGAGAGCGTCGTGCGCGAGTGGCGCGCGCGCGGGAGCGTCGCGGCGAGGGCCGTCATGAACTCTCGCGCAGACTCGAAGCGATTCGCGGGATTGTCTTCGATCGCGCGCAACACGATCTGTACGAGCGCGCTCGGAAGCTCTCCCTCGACGTTGCTCGAGGACGACGCGAGCGCGCGCAGGTTGCTGTCGGTGTTGCCGTCGACGCGGCCCGGCTTGCGCTTGAGCGGCTGTCCCGTGAGGCAATGAAACAGCATGGCGCCCACAGAGAAGAGGTCCGCCCGCTCGCTTCGTCGCGCGCCGTAGATCACTTCGGGCGCGAAGTACTGCAATCGCTTCGGATCCAACGGAGGAAACGACGAGCTCGACGACCCGGTCGCCGCGTCGAGCTCGTACTCGGCGATGCGCGCGCGCCCGTCGTCGCTCTGCAAGACCACCGCTTCGGGCCGCAGCGCCCCGTGCACGAGCCCGAGCGAGTGCGCCTCGGCGAGCGCCGCGAGCAGGTCGATCATGATCTGCGTCGCGCGCGCGTGCGCCAGGCGCGCGCCGCGAGAGAGCTCGGCTTCGAGCGTCTCGCCTTGGGGCTTTTCGTAGATGATGAACGCGACGCGCTGGCCGCGAAACAAGCCCTCGCCCGCGTCGAGGACGCGAGGGTTGTTGCGGTGTTTGAGCGCTCCGAGCACGGACCAGCCGCGGCGCAGTCGGTTGAGCACGCGCGTGTTGGTGCTCTGAAACACCTGCGCGAGCACCGCTCGTTCGAGCGTGGGCTGCATCGCTTCGTACCAGGTCGAGTTGGGGTCGGTGCGGACCTTCGCGCCGACCGTGTAGCGCAAGGGCGCTTCGATGACCGAGTGATCGATCGGCGCTCGCTCGTCAGTGAGGCTGCTGCTCGGCGCCGCCTCGGGCACCTTCGCGAGCGCTTCGAGGGCGGCGTCTGCGCTCGGGCAGCGCTGCTCGCGGGTCTTCTCGAGCAGCGAACGCAGCACGCTCTCGAGCTGGCTCGACGCGGTGCACCGGTCGTTGCGCGCGCGAAGCTCGGGGATCGGGTGCGTCAGGTGCGCGAGCACGGTCTCGAGCGGTCGTCGGCTCTGAAACGGCGGCTTGCCCGTGAGCATCTCGAAGAGGATCACGCCCACGGAGTACAGATCGGACCGCTCGTCGACGTCTTGAGGGTCCATGTGCTCGGGGGACATGTACTCGGGCGTTCCGAGAAACGCGCCCTGCTGGGTGAGCGGCCCGCTCGTGTCGTCCTTCGGCAGCGCGATCTGCTTCACCAGGCCGAAGTCGAGAACCTTCACGGACTCGCGCCCTTCGTCGTTGGGAACGAGCATCACGTTGGCGGGCTTGAGGTCGCGATGAACGATCCCGTGCTTGTGCACCACGCGCAGGCCCCGAAGGATCTCTTGCGCGATCGAGACGGCCTCGCTGGGCGCGAGCGCTCCGCGCGTCGAGATCCGCTCGTGCAGCGAGACTCCGCGCACGAGCTCCATCGAGAGAAAGTACGACTCGTCTCGCGGGTCATCGGCGTCTTCGATGCGCCCGTAGTCGAAGATCGTGACCAGGTTTCGGTGGTTGATCTGCGAGGTCAGGCTCGCTTCGAGAAAGAACCGCCGCCGAAAGCTCTCGTCGGCGATGCCCTTCATCCGCAAGACCTTCAGCGCGACCTCGCGCCCGAGGGGGATCTGCTCGGCGCGGTACACCACGCCCATTCCGCCTTCACCCAAGACGTCGATGATTCGAAACCGCCCGTTGACGATTCGGCCCGTCGCAATGCGGTCACGTGCCTTCTCCCGAGGCGGTTCGGCGACAGTCACAACCAGCTAGTATCTCGCGAATTGGGCGAGGTACAAGGCCGGTGGACAGAAAAATTGGAAACGCTGAAAGCGCTCGCCACGCCCGTGCAGAGCGCGCGTACAGCGGCTCCGCCCGTGGACGCGGTGCTCAACGGTTGGTGCTCGTGTGTGCGGTGCTCTTCAGGCGATCGATCGCGGCGGTGAACGCGTCGGTGTTCTCGCGAATGCGCGCGAGCTTGAAGCCCGAGCGACGGGCGATCTCGGACACGCGCTCGAGGACGACCTCGAGGCAGCGAGCGCTGACCTTTCCTGCGCACGCGCCGGCGATCGCTTGTTGAATGACCTCGTTGGCGTCGATCTCGTCGCTCACGCGTCCGTCGAGCGTGTTCTCGATGCTCTCGGCGGCGAAGCACGCGAGCAGGGCGCGAGGAAACTTGTCGATCGACGGGACCATCGGAATCGCGTCGGTCGCCGGCGGCTCGAGCCCGCACGTCGGGAGCCCCGCGGCGGTCCATCCGAGCGTCCCGCCTTCGAGCGTGGCGAGCGTCTGCGGGACGCGTCCCGCGAGCTGCTCGGCGAGGATCGCGCTGCGACGGCCGCTGGCGCAGACGAAGACCACCGTGGCGCTCTTCTCGACGCTCGACGCAAACGCCTCGAGGTCTTCGACGATGCTCTCGGTCGGCACCGCGCGCGAGCCCGGAACATAACCGATCGAGCCCTTGCGCTCGTCGAGCGGACGGATGTCCACGAGGTACCAGCGCGGGTTTTCGACGGCGTCCTGCGAGGACACTCGGAGAAAGCTCGCGCCGTTGCGGGTCTGTGTTCGCGAGGGAGACTGCATCAAAACACCAGGGCGACCGACGATCGTCGCGAGTGCTCCATGAAGCTCGCGACGCCGGCGAAATCAACGTTGGGCAGGTCCACGATGTCGCGCTTGGTCAGCCCCATGAGCCCCATGCTCATCGAGCACACGACGAAGCGGACGTCTTGCTGCACGGCCTGCTCGATGAGCTTCTCGAGCGTGAGGATGTTTCGCTTGCGCATGAGCCAGTTGAGCATCCGCGTGCCCATGCCTCCCATGCGCAGCTTGGCCAGCTGCTGACGGCCCGGACCCGAGGGGACCATCCACTTCATCATCCTGCCGATGAAGCCCACGGGCTCTTCTTTCATGTCTTTGCGCGGCTTCTCTCCGCGCAGCAGGTGCACGGCCCAGAACGAGAAGAACATGTCGACCTTCATCCCCTGCGCGGCCGCGGCGTTGGCGCACATCATCGCGGCGAGCAGCCCTTCGAGGTCGTTTTTCAGCACGAGGATGGTGGTGCGGTTCTCTCGGATCGCCGCTCCGTCGTCGGGCACCGTCGCGATCGCGCTCGAGTGCGCCGCGTCGGGCGCCGTGGCCAACGCGCTCTGCGCCGGCGGAGCCTCTCGCGTCGCGGGCCGCGCGACGACCGGGGCCTTCACCGGCGCGGGCGCCGCCTCGAACTCGTGAGGGATGTTCAAGTCGAACAGCACCTTGCCGCTCTCGCGGCGAACGCTCTCGACCTCGGCCTCGTTGGCGCTGGCCCACGCGATGATCTTCGCGTCGATTCCGGGCGCGTCGCCGATCACGCGAAGCGAGCTCGCGCCGCCCACGGTGGTGATCTCTCCCAAGCGACGGATCGCCTGCACCGCGGTGAGCCCGCACACATCGACGATGGTGCGCTCGGCGGGCGAGGCGAGCGCGGGCGAGGCGAGCGCGACGGCAGGAGCCGCGGTGGCGGGCGGCGTCGGCGCGGGCTTGTTCGCGGGCTTGCTCGCGCCTGCGAGCGCGACGAGCGCGCGGATCTCTCCGTTGTTGCGCGTGAGCGCCGTGATGGTGGCCTTCGTCGATCGGCACCACGCCTCGAGGTCCATCGGAAAGTCTTCGTCCGTGGCCAAGACCGTGATGGTCTGCGGGTTGTCTTTGAACTTTCGCGCGGTCTCAGCCAGTCGAAGGATGGGCGCGGGGCATTGCATTCCGCGGCAGTCGACGAGCAGTGCATCAGCGTTGGTGTCGGTCGTGACCATGAGTGTGAGGCTCCGCTAAGTGGAGAGGGTCAGCCTTCGCGCGCGGGCGCGGGCTGCGAGTGAGAGGGCTCTTCGTCGCGCGCGACGGTGCGCAGTCGGTCGTAGTGTTCGCGGATTCCGCGGGTGCGCTCGATCATTCGGTCGATCGCCGAGCACACTTCGGGCGCGGTGGTGGGCAGCGCGAGCTGCTGATCGCAGCCGCAGAAGTTGACGCTTCGCTGGAGCATCTCGGCGTTGACGTGCGTCGAGAGCAGCACGCGCGAGACCTCTCCGCTCGCGCCGAGGACCGCGAGCAGCGCGTCCTCCAAAATCACGTCCATGTCTCCGTAGAGCACCACCCACGGCGGAACGATCTTCTCTTCGCGCAACAACCGTCCCATGAGCTCGCGCTGCTCGGGCGGAATCACCCGAACCTCCATCGTCTGTCGCATCGTCTCGATGGCCGAGCGCACCATCGGGCGAGAGAAGACCGGGTCCGAGTCGAGCACCCACAGCGAGACGGGCTCTTGCGACCAGCGCACGGTGTGAAGCCCGGTGAGCGTGGTGCGCGAGGGCCGCGAGTGGCGCGGCTGCGAGAGGTTGAGCGCCGCGGCGAACTCGCGCGCCGAGTCGAAGCGATGCGTGGGGTCTTCAGCGATCGCGCGTCGAACGACCTTCACGAGCAGCTCGGGCACCTCGGTGCTCACCTGCAGCGCGGGCGCGCGCATCGCTTCGATGGGGCCCGCGCCGGTGGAGACCTCGCGCGGCGGCTGCCCCGAGAGGCAGTGAAACAACAGGGCTCCGACGGAGTACAGGTCCGCGCGCTCGGTGCGCCGCCCGCCGCGAAGGATCTCGGGCGCGACGTACTGCAGCGTGGCGGTGTCGAGCGGACGCATGGTGCTGCTCGACGAGCTGTCGATGAAATCCAGCTCGTATTCGTTGATGCGCGCGCGCCCGTCTCCGGTTTGCAGGGTGATCACGTCGGGGCGAATCGCGCCGTGCACGAGCCCGAGCGAGTGCGCTTCGACGAGGGCCTCGAGGATGTCCACCGCGATCTGGACCGCGCGCTGCGTGGCGAGCTTCACGCCGTTGGCGAGGGCGTCAGCGAGGGACTCTCCGCGGATGCGCTCGTGCACGAGAAAGGCGCATTTGTGGCCCTGAAAGATCCCTTCGCCCGCGTCGATGACGTGCGGGTTGCAGCGGTGCTTGAGCGCGGCGAGGACGTTCCACGCGCGGCGCAGGCGTGCGAGGGCGCGGGCGTTGGAGGTGGCGAACACTTGGATGGCGACGGGGCGCTCGACGACGCTCTGCGTGCCTTCGTGCCAGGTGATGTTCATGTCCTCGCGGAGCTTGCGGCCGATGGCGTAGCGCGAGGACAGCTCGACGACAGAGGTGTCTTTGCTCTTGGGCTCGTCGAGGGTGGTCGGCGGCGGCGCGCTCTCGGGCAGCTTCGCGAGCTCGCTGAGCACGGCGTCCGCGTTGGCGTAGCGCTGGTCTCGCTGCTTCTCCAAGAGCTTGCGGACGATCGCCTCGAGCTCGGACGAGACGGTGCTCTTGGTGTTGAGCTTACGAATCGGCGGGACGGGGTTGGTCATGTGCGCGAGCAGCGTTTCCAAATGGCGATTGCCTTGGAAAGGCGGTCGGCCCGCGAGCATTTCGAACAAGATCACGCCGACGGCGTACAGGTCCGCCCGCTCGTCGACGTCGGTCGGGTCGAGGTGCTCGGGGGACATGTACTCGGGCGTCCCGAGAAACGAGCCCGCTTGCGTGACGGGCGATCCGCCGATGGTCTTGCTCGGGCCTTTGGGCAGCTGTTTGACCAGCCCAAAATCGAGCACCTTCGCGGTCTCGCGCCCTTCGTCGTCGGGCACGAGCATGACGTTGGCGGGCTTGAGGTCGCGATGAACGATCCCGTGCTTGTGCACCACGCGCAGCCCGCGCAGGATGTCCTGCGCGATGCGCACCGCTTCGATCGGCGCGAGCGCGCCGCGCAGGTCGATGCGGTCGAAGAGCGAGACCCCGCGAAGGAGCTCCATCGCGAGATAAAACGAATCGACCGAGCCGTCGCCGTCTTCGATGCGCCCGTAATCGTAGATCGTGACCAGGTTTCGATGGCTGATCTGCGAGGTCAGGCTGGCCTCGAGAAAGAACCGCTGCCGAAAGCTCTCGTCGCCGGGGCCGCTCGAGCGCAGCACTTTCAGCGCGACCTCGCGGCCGAGCGGAATCTGCTCGGCGCGATAGACCACGCCCATTCCTCCTTCGCCGAGCACTTCGAGCAATCGATAGCGACCGTTGACGATTCGCCCGACAGGAATGGGCGGTGCGTTCGTGCTGGGGGCTTGGGGTTGTAAGGACACGACAGATCAGTGTCGTCACAAACACCCCTCTCCAACAAGATGAAACGCAAGAAAATCACCGGCGCACACGCTGCGCCGTCGTGGGTGTTTCGCGGGGATCATCGGGCTCGAACCCGCCCCTAAACGATCAAAACGCTCATGTAATCACGCGGTGCAACGACGATTTTGCACCCGAGTTCGCGACGGAACCAAAGAATCTGGAAACACCGTCGGCGAACGAGATTGTCATGATCACAAAGAGAATGGCGGACAGCCCACTTCGGAGCGCTCCGCTGTCGGGAGTGTCTCGAGAAGCGACCGTCCGCCGACGGGGCCGCGCGTCGATCGTCGCGCTCAGCGGCGCGTCGGATCGGGCTGCGGCGGGATGCCTGCGCCGGGGCAATCGTTGCCGATGCAGCCGACGCGCGTCTGCTCGACGGACGGCGTGTTGGGCGCGCTCGGATCGGGGACGATGACTTCTGGCATGGCCATTCCAGGAACGATCGCGCCGCCCCCGGCGCCGCCCGAGGGCGGACGCGCAGGATCGGGCTGCGGACCCGGTTGATCGCCGGACGGGCAGTCGTTGCCGATGCAGCCCACGCGCGTGGCTTCGCGCCCGGTGTTGCTGTTCTGCGTCGGGTTGATCACCGCGCGATCCTCGGCGGCGTCGTTGTTCGCTGCGTCCGCGAGCGTAATCGGGTCGTGATGATCCGCGACGGGGCTACATCCGCGAGACAGTCCGAAGACGCCTGCGGCGCCCAGGACGACGACCGCGATTCCAATGCTGACGAGCTTGCTGTTGGCCATGGGTTGTTCCTCTCGGGATGAGCATTGAGCAACGGCGGTGCCACGAATCGAGTCTGGAGAAATACCCTGTGTTTTCTGCGGAAATCACAGAGTCATCGCCCTCGCGCCCCGCCCCTCGCGTGCACCGCGTGCACGAACGGCGCAGCGTTGAGCGCGAATCACCAATGGGAGCGCGCTCGATCGTGCATGATCCGCTGCACGCTCCACGTGACGACTCCCTCGTTCGACCCCGAGTACCTCGGCTCTGCCGCGTGCGCGCGGTTCGTGCTCGACGAGCTTCGACGCGGCCGCATCGCGACGAGGCTCGAGCTGCAAAACGATCACTCGCTCACGATCCGCACGACGATCACCACGCGCTGGACCGAGCAAGACGGCTTCGTCCGCGAGTCGTTGAGCGAGCTGCTGCCCGCGACCTCGAGCGGAACCAACCCGATCCTCGAGCGCAAGCGCCTCGCTGAGTCCACGGTCCTGCGCGAGATTCGGCGCAATCGCGGGGACAACGCGTATGCCTCGGTGCTCGCCGAGGCCATCGAAGCCGAGCTCTCTGCGGCTCACGCGAAGGGCGACCGGCTCGCCGCCAGGGCGCACGCCGCGCGGTTGATCGGGCCCGCCTCGCCAGCGCTCGGCTCGGTGCTCGACGAGGTCGTTCGCTCTCTCACGGCGGGCGAGCGCGAAGCAGCGCTCTCGCTCGCCGAGCGACTGTTGCCCTGCTTCGAGCGCGCGGGCGTGGACGTCTTCGCGCTCGGTCTGCGCGGCGAGTACGACTCTTCGCGAGACGAAGACCGCGCGGCGCTGCGGCGCACCGAGGGGTGGCTCGCGGCGCTCTCGTCGCTGTATCCCAAGCGAGGAGAGCTCTTGTACTGGCACTCCGCGGCGCTCGAGCTGCTCGGGCAACGCACGGCGGCGCGCGCCGAATACGATCGCGCTCGGGCGCTCGGAAAGCTCTCGGACTATCACTCGAGCATCCGCCCCGCGGACCTCGACCCCGTGGCGGGCCGCCGCGCCGTGCTCGCGTTGCAGAAGGCCCGGGCCGCGCGTCGCGCGTCCGAGCGGTGATTGACGGTGGGGGAGAGCCGGCGCTCTCATCGCTGCTCGTGATGACCATCGAGCGCTCGGGGCTCTTGTTCATGGTGTTGGCGATGGGCTGCGGTCGTCCTGTCGCGACGAGAGACACCAGCAACGCAGTGCAGCTCGCCTCGGCGTCGGTCACCGACGCTTCGACGAACAACAACGCGAGCGCGGATGCGAGCGCGAGCTCGATCGTGGACGCAGCGGCGGTCTCTGCGACGTTGCCGCTCTTCGCTGGGCCGATCGCGGCGGACGACGGGATTGTGTTCGCTCCGACGCCTGGCGGAGCGGTCACGCTTCGGGTGATCGGGGAGGGGCAGTCGACGCTCACGTTGAGGGACGGAGAGCGAGTGCGCTTCATCGAAGAGGACAGCGGAATCGGTGAAGGGAGCGCCACCGCCACGGTGAGCGCGCGCGGCGTGCGCGGAGAGATTCCCAACGCGTCTCTGATCCGAGAGAATCGCGTGCATCGTTCGGGCGACGGACGCTGGGTGTTCTTCGGCGCGATCAGCTCGTGCGGTGACTTCTGCCACTCGGACCTGTGGCTGTTCGGCGCGGACGGAACGCGCTTGAAAATGTGTGCCGACGACGCTCCCGCGTGCGGCGGCCACGAGCACAACGTCGTGTGGAGCCCCGACGGGCGCACGTTGGTCGTGAGCAGCGCGGGGTTGTACATTGCGGACTTGCGGTCGCAGCCGCGAGTGCGCGCTGTTTCGATGGTGGCGTCGCCGGTGTTTTCGTCGAGCGGGCGATTGTTCGCGCGGCAGATCGTGGAGGGCGACGCCGTGGTCGAAGTGCGGTCCGAGGGCGACCCGCGCGTGGTGCTTCGCGTCGCTGGGTTTCGACAGAGCGCCGAAGAAGGGCCGGCGCCCGAACCCCCGGTCTTCGAGAGCGACGGAGCTGCGTTGTGCGCTGCGTTTTCTCGCGGCAACGGCGTGCGGTTCGCGCGAGCGACGCTGGACGGAGCCGCGGTGCGCGGCACCCGCCCGTGCGCGCGGTGAGCGAGAGGGGGACGGTGTTCAAAAGTTCATTTGTTTGCCGACCCGCGGTCAGTAGACGCCAACCGGCATCGCGACGGCCCAACCAATGAACGTTTGAACACCGTTCCGGCGCTCACGTCCCCGCGCTCTGCGCATACCGATCCTTCGCTCGCTGGTAGAACGCCTTGTGCGTCGCGAGCATCCGCGGCGCCATCGCGCGCACGCGCGGGTGAACGCGCTCGTCGTCGGCGCTCGCCGCGATGGCCTCTTCGAGTCGAGCGAGCTCTCGATCAATGGCGGTGGCCCCAGCTTCGCGGCTCGCTCCGTGGGCCGCGACGAGGATCGCGTTGGCCAGGGTGTGCTCTCGCTCGTCGCGCGCGAGCGAGTGCTTGTCGTTGTGCAGCCGCGCGTGCAGCGCGAGCCTTCGCACCAGCGCCGCCGTCGCGGGATCGTCGAACGAGAGGTCCTCGTGCCACGCCAGCGTCGCGAACAAGTGCCCGATCGTGGATGTGACCGCGCCGACGAGCACGTATTCGGACAGCGTTGTGTGCGAATCGATCGCCGACTCGGCGAGCATCGCCTCGACCACGGACGCGGCGCTCGCTCGCCACCGCGCGCGCGGGGTTTGCTTCGGATGGCGAGCCCACAACGTTGCCTCGATGGCGGCGAATCCATGGGCTTCGAGCGACCGCTCGTCTTCTGTGCTCGGTGCGCGGTCGCCGTGAATCTCGAGAACCACGCGCGTCGCGACCTCTGGAGAGACGAGCCCCGAATCGAATCGGTCGTCCAGCCAGAAGAAGAACGCCATTTGCGCAGACAGCACCGCGCTCGCCTTCGGAGCCCACTCTGCCACGCCGTAGCCGTCGAGCAGCATGGCCGCGAGGTCGATCGACCGCGGAGAGAACCCTTCGAGCGCGCACAGCGCTTCTCTCATCGCGTGAGCCTCGACGCGAGCACGAGGCCGCTCGCGGCAAACGCGTGGGTCTGAGTCTGGTAGTGACTCACGAGGGGGCGGGGGCCGAGCATTTCGGGGATTCCGCTCCATGTTCCGTCGGTCGACTGTGAGTCGATCAAGTGCGAAAGGCCGCGCACGATCGAATCGACGTGGCCCTCTCCGAACAAGAGAAGCGCGGTCACGGCGAGCCCGGTCGCGCTCGCCGCGGAGCTTTCTCCCTCGGCCGCGCCCCAGCCGCCGTCACGATTCTGCTGCGCCGCGAGCGCGTCGATCGCGCGTGTGATCACCGCGTGTCCCGCTGGCAGCGCCTTGGCCACTTCGAGAACGGAGTACGCTTGATTGCGATACCACGAGCCCTTCCACGAGCCGTCTTTCGAGCCCTGCTCGACGAGCCACTCTCGCGCGCTGTCGAGCGCGACGGACGAAGGGGTCTCGCTGCAGAGCGAGAGCGCGAGGACCACATGCGCGAGGACGTCGTCGCTGACCTCGTCGCTCACGTCTTGCCACGTTCGCCACAGTCCGTTGGAAAGCTGTTGCCCCGCGAGATACCGAGCGCACTTCGCGCGCGAGTCCGTGTACGCCGGGGATCGCCCGAGCGCGAGCAAGACGCTCGACGCGGTGTCGTTGTCGCTCTGGACTCCGGCGCGAAATCCCCAGCCGCCGTCTTCGCGCTGGTGGTTCACGAGAAACGCGCGAGCGCGCTCAGCGCAGGACTCGCGCACGGGGCTCGCGTCCTCGAAGGTCCGCAGCAGAATCGAGGTGTCCCAGAGCTCGTTGGTCGTGAACACCCATGAGCCGTCGGCGCGCTGCGCGCTGAGCATGCTCTGCAGACAACGCTCGAATGATTCGTCGCGCGGCTCGAGGTCGAGCGCGAGCAGCGCGAGCGCGGTGCTCACGGGCAGATAGCAGAAGCTGCCGTCGTCGGACTGGGCGGCGCGCAGATCGCTGAGCGACTCGCGAACGGCCTCGCGGTCCCCGACGCGAGCGCTGAGCAGCGCGTTCATCGCCGCGAGCTCGACGCGGTGCCAAGGCTTGAGCGCTCGTTCGTGGCGCTTGGCGAAGAACGTGCGAACGAGCGAGTGCAGAAACGCTTCGTCCACTCCAGTGTCGATGGTGGCTCCCAACAAGAGCGAGAAGACCTGAAGCGACCAGGTCTTTCGGAGCATCACGGGCGACTGCCAGAACGGCGCTCGCAGATCGAGCGACTGACCTCTCCAGAGTCGGCCGAGCGCCTCATCGAACAATCGAGTCTCTTCGTCGCGCGCCGCGGACGAGCGCGACTCGATCCACTGCCGAGCCCGCGCGGCGGAAATCTGCGCGCGCGGATCGCTCACGAGAGACAGCGCGACGCCCGCCACCGCCGTCTCGAATGGACGCGGGTCCGGGGCTTGTTTCCAGCTCCCGTCGGGGTGTTGCTGATTCACGCACCACTGCGCGGCGCGTTTGGTTGAATCGCCAAGATGCTGCGCAATCGACTGCCAGCGTGCGTGAGAAACCAGCGCGCCGACGCGCCGCGCATCAGCCATCGTAAGCCGTTGAAGATCGATCATCGAAAAACCCCTTTGGTCACCCCTGCAGCGATATCCACCACCCAGCGCTCAGAAACTGCGCCAACCAACAGCGCACTTGATGGCGTATCTTCTGTGGCGCGAGCAAGCGCAAAACAACAGAGATCTCGCCGATGTGCGGAGCGCGCGATTCGATCGCTCTCATTGAATCCTTGGTTGGCGGGTTTGCTTTGTCCGCAGTTCGTCTCACCTCCCCGCGCGCGTGCGCAGTTGCTCTGCGGTGAGCGGGCCTTTGAGCCAGCTCAGCGCGTGTCTCGGCTGCAACAGCGAGCAGCCCGGGCCCGAGTGAACGTCTCTCAACACGAACCACCGCGGTGAGAGCGCCTTCACGAGATCACCGAGCGAGCGCGTGTCCGAAGCGCCCGCGTCGCTGGAGCTCAGCCCTTCGATCACGCGCTCACGGTCGGCGTCGGTTTGCAGTCTTCCGATGCACCAGAGTCCGGCGTTGCTGAGGGCGCGGTAATCCAGGTCCATGGGGTTTTGCGTCGCCAACACCACGCCTACACCAAAGGCGCGCGCTTGCTTCATGAGCGAGACGAGGGGCTTCTTCGTGGGCGGGTCCTTCGGGTGCGGAGGAAGCCAGCCGTAGACCTCGTCCATGACGAGGAGGGCGCGGAGAGAAGAGGTTCCCGATTGGGTGCGGACCCACGAGAGGACTTCGTCGAAGAGCAGTCCCAAGACCATCGCGCGGGAGTCTTCATCGAGGTGCGCGACGGAGACGATCGTGAGCGTGGGCAATCCCTCGGGCGTCCGCGAGAGCCACTGCGACGGAGCGATGGGAGAGCCCTCGCGCCACGCGGCGAACGTCGGGGACGCGAGCATGGCGTTGAGCGAAGAAGCGAGCTCGCGGCGCTTGTTCTTCGAGAGAAAATCGTCGACGTCCATCGCGCCGACGGTGGTGATGCTGGGCTCGCTGAGCTCTTGGATGAGCGTGCGGAGGTCTGCGGGCATTCCTGCGCGCAATTGGTGTTCGGCGAGGACGGACAAGAGCACGTGCTCGCGCGAGCGAATGGGGTCGCTGTCGCGATCGAGCAATCGCAGCAAGAGGGAGATCGCCGAAGAGAGACCCGAGCGCGCGCTGTCGAGCGAGCGCGTCCATCGATCGGGGTCTGCGCGAAGGGCCGAGAGCAGGTCGATGGGCTCGGCGATGGCGCTGCCCGGCGTGAGCACTCGCAGCGCAAACGAGCGGGCGAATCGCTGCACGCTCGCCTCGTCGAGCCCCCATCGAGCGAGGCCCTTCTGTCGCTCTTCAGCGGCGGTGCGAGCGAGCTCGTGCGGCGAGCGCTCTGCGTCGAAGTCTGGTTGGTTCTGGTCGATCCACGAATGCAGCGACTCGGGCGCCAGGCTCTCGCACGCGAGTCCGATGTTGGCGAGGTCTCCCTTCACGTCGACGACGAGCACGGGGATTCGTGACAAGAGCGCCTCTTCGACGAGCACCGTGAGCAGGCCCGTTTTTCCGGAGCCGGTCATTCCGGTGACGACGGCGTGCGTGACGAGGTGCGACGGAGCGACGCGCGCGAACTCCGCAGGGGATCGCGGCTCGATGTGGCGCACGGCGCCGAGCTCGAATGGGCGTTGCATGAATCGGGACTCCTCGAGAGAAGCGTGGCGTTGGGTGGAGAGCGCAGTGGCGCGGTGACGAGCGGGCGTGTGATGCGCGGGTGCGGTTCGTGCGCAGTGGGGATGGGGGCAGTCGCGTGGGTTCAGCCGAAGTGATCGCGGAACGAGCGCCGCGGGAGTGATTGCGGATCGTGCGTTGGGGCGATGGAGGATGAGCGGGCGTGTGATGCGCGGGTTCGGAACGCGATTCGTGTGCAGCGGCGAACGGCGTACCCACGCCCGGGCCCAGTGAATCCGGGCCCAGTGAATCCGGGCCCAGTGAATCCGGGCCCAGTGAATCCGGGCCCAGTGAATCCGGGCCCAGTGAATCCAGACCCAGTGAATCCGGGCCCAGTGAATCCGGGCCCAGTGAATCCGAGCCCAGTGAATCCAGGCCAAGTGAATCCAGGCCAAGTGAATCCAGGAAATCCGGCCAAGGAATCAGGCCAAGTGAATCCAGGCCAAGTGAATCCAGGCCAAGTGAATCCGGGCCCAGTGAATCCAGGCCAAGTGAATCCAGGCCAGTGAATCCAGGCCCGGCGCGATGCATCCTCACGCCGCCCTGGAGAACGCCTGGGTAGGCGTGATGCCGAGGGCTTCTTGAAGGATCTGCGGCGAGCTTCGTGGAAAAGTCAAGCGAAAACGTGGAGTGCGAACGCGGACGACGACCGCTGGTCGAGAACTGACGGGCGAGCCCTCGATCGCGGGCAATCTCGCCGCACCGGCGCACGATTGTGTACGCCACCACCGTGACTGCGAGCAGCACCTCCCAGCGCTTCACTTGTTTCGTGCGAACCTCTTCGAGCCCAAGGCCAAGCCGAGCGTTCTTCATGTCGCGAATGCACTCGATTTCGAATCGACGTGCGTAGTGCTCCACGATGGCTTTCGCTTCGCCGGGAACGTCCGTCACGAGAAGCCGGGCCTTTCGACTTTTCCCAGCACGTCACGAACGAACCGGGCGATTCTCTTGGCCGTCAGCGAGACGCCTTCGCGACGGATCCGCCATCGCTCCGCGAGCACGCGAGCTTGCGGGTCGTGTACTTCTTTCCGTTCCACCGGCCGTGAGGTTGCCTCGCACGCGGATGACGTAGTGCAGCTTCGCCGCTCGAACCTCGGCGCGGAACGCTGCGCCATCGAACCCTCGATCGGCGAGCAAAATCACAGTGACATCTGCGGGGACGACCTCTCGGATCGCGAGGACCATCTTGGCCTCGATCGCGCGCTGTTGGCGCTTGCGATGCTTGGTCGCGACCGAGAGAGCGAGCAGAGGTCGCGCGTCCTTGGTCGTCGCACCGCCGCGAGCAGGACTCGCATCGAATCGTTTGCAGACTCAACCAATCGATCGCGACCCTCGCGACGCGTCGTCCACGGAGCACACGACGCGCGTGCGATTGGTACATTTCCATCAGGTGGATGGCGACCGAGCCGAGCGCTCGATCGAACGCCTTGTGCAATGTCCGTGGCTGCTGCTGAAAACGAATGGCTGCCGCGCGAGCGAGAGTCGTGATCCGAGCCCAGTGAATCCGGGCCCAGTGAATCCGAGCCCAGTGAATCCGAGCCCAGTGAATCCGGGCCCAGTGAATCCGAGCCCAGTGAATCCGAGCCCAGTGAATCCGAGCCCAGTGAATCCGAGCCCAGTATCCGAGCCCAGTATCCGAGCCCAGTATCCGAGCCCAGTATCCGAGCCCAGTATCCGAGCCCAGTATCCGAGCCCAGTATCCGAGCCCAGTATCCGAGCCCGGCGTACCCACGCCCGGGAGACAAGCCCCCGGGCTTTGCGCGACAACGTCGCGGAGCGGCCAGGGCGTCCGCCCGGCCTTCGCGATGGGCGGTGATCCAACCCGATCGCAACGGCGCGAATCATCGTTGGTTGCAGAGTTCAGTCCCGTCGCACGAACACGTCTTGAACGCGAACATCGAGTCGGTCCGGCGGACGCCGCGGCCGTTCGCGACCTCGTCGCGCAAAGCCCGGGGGCTTGTCTCCCGGGCGTGGGTACGCCGGGCTCGGATACTGGGCTCGGATACTGGGCTCGGGTACTGGGCTCGGATTCACTGGGCTCGGGTACTGGGCTCGGATTCACTGGGCTCGGATACTGGGCTCGGATACGCCGCATGGATACGCCGTATGGATACGCCGCATGGATACGCCGCATGGATACGCCGCGTGGATTCGCCGTGGGTGGATTCGCCGTGGGTGGATTCGCCGCGCGCGAATTCGCCGGGCCCAGATACACCGCGCGCGAATTCGCTGGGTTCCCGGCGTGGGAATACCGTTCGCCTCTGCGCTGCACACAAACCGCGATCTGACCCTGCGCTGAACTGCCCGTCATCGTTCGCCTCTGCACACGAATCTCTGCACACGAGACACGAACTGCACCCGCGCATCACACGCCCGCTCCTCGCCCATCGCCTCCGCGCACGATTCGCGATCACCCACGCTTCAGCTCTTGGCAAACGGGTCGTCTTGCGGAACAGGGCGCGTCGGGTCCGTATCGATCACCGGGCGCGCGGGCTTGTTGTCCACGGGAGGCGCGGGCTCTTCGTCCAAGCGCGCTCGCCTGCCCTTGGTGAAGAGCGACGGGGCGATGGTGTCGGCGTCGCCGTGGTTCCAGCGGAGGAAGGAGATCGCGCGGCGGAGCTGGTCGTACTCGCGCACGAAGAGCGTGTAGACGCGCTGGCGGGTCTCGATGCGCTGACGATCGCCGAGGTCGTTGCGCGCTCGTCGCTCGTTGGCCTCTCGCAGCGCCGAGGCGCGGCCGCGGAAGTACGCTTGTTCGTCGGTGGTGATCCAGAGTCGCTCGCCGAGCTTGTTGCGCGCGGCGGTGATGGCCACGTCGATGTCCACGAGATCCTGCGCGAGGTCGTTGAATCCAGAGCCGTCTTTGATTCGCTCGACGGTCACGGCGTCGACGGCGTTGCGGCTCACGAGCGCGGCCAGGTCGAGCAGCAGCGCGCCGCGGAGGCGCTCGCATTCGCGAACGAGCTCAGCGAAGTTGTTCTCTTCCGGCGATTGCACGGCGTAGAGCGACTGCGCGTGAACGAGCGCGGTGCTCGTTTCGTCGATGAGCTCGAGCAGGTTGTGCGGAACGCCTGGGAGCATCGCGATCTCGGCGCTCATGGTCTGCGCGCGGCGCGTGGCGGCGCGGGCGGCGGTGATCGCCGAGGGGACGTCGATCGTGACGCGCAGAAGCTCGGTGGCCGCGAGGGCGGTTGCACGGGGAAGCACGCGGTCGAACGCGGCCTGCGTGACGGCGTTGCGCTCGAACGACGGGGTGAACGGGGCGGGGACCAGAGACGAATTCGAATCGATCTTCACGGGACAGTTCCTCTTCGAGCGCGAAATCGGGAGTGGTGCGCTCGCGGGGGCACTTCTCCGTGCGGTGAAGAGCGAGTTGCGTGGGGGCGACGATTTTTAGCGGGGGCCTCGGGCTGAGAGAGCAGCGGCGGGCAGTGGGTGGCGCGGAGCGCGTCCTCGGGACGGGGGATGTCGAGAACGAGCTGAGAAAATGCGTCGTGGGGACGGGGGATGTTGAGAAATGGCTGAGAAATCGCGTTGTGAGGACGGAGAAAGTTGAGAATGCGGTGAGAAATTGCGTGTGAGTGACGGGGGAAGTTGAGAGTGCGGTGAGAAATTGCGAGCGGGGGACGGAGAAAACTGAGTGAGAGGCGAGAAATTGCGAGCGGGGGACGGAAAAAACTGAGCGAGAGGCGAGAAATTGCGAGCGGGGGACGCAAAAAGTCGCGAACGGGCTGAGAAACTGCGTGCTGGGGACGGAGAAAGCCGCGAACGGGGCGAGAAAGTGCGTCCTGGGGACGGGCAGAACCGCGAGCGCGCTGAGAAAGCGCGTGCCGAGGACGGAGAACACTGCAGGCGAGCCGAGCGGCTGCGTTCCACGGACGGAACACACCGCGATCGAGGCGTCGCGCGGCGGTATGGGGACGCAGGAGTGCGAATCGTGCGGAGCGACGACGGACCCACGGCCGGCGGTCCAACGCCGGGAGTCGGGAGCCAACGGTCGCGAGCCCACTGCCTCGGGGTGGCCGGCGAGCAGCCACTGGCGACCGGTGACCGGCAACGCAAGAGTCGACGACGAGCTACGAGCGCGTGAACGTGGCGGTCCAGCTCGTCGAACAGGCCATCGCAGCGGGGGGCATGCAGGTCATTCCTGCGACGCTCGTGAAGTTGGCGCGTGATTGCATGACGTTGACGGTGACCGTCGCGCCAGGGTTGAGCGTCACGGTCGCGCGCGTGTCGTTCATGAACTGGCACGCTCCCTCCACGACCTGTCCAGAGGCCATGAGCATCGCGGTCGAGCCGTTGAGCGTTCCCGTGAGCAGTGCGGCGCCGCTGGGGGTGTTGATCGTCACCGTGGTCGCGCCTGCCATCGTCGCGATGACGACCGTGAAGCCTGCGTAGGCCTCAGCGGTCGGAGCGGGCATGCTGCACGTGTCCGCGATGTTGCTCACCTGCATGGCAATCGTGCGGTAGGTGCCGTCCGCAGACACCGCGGCGGCATCGTTCGAACCCGCAGCGTCGCTCATCGATGCGTCGTTGCTGGGCATTGGGGTTCCGCAGTTCGTGAGCGCGAGCAGCAGGGCGATGGGAGACGAGAGTCGCTTCATGCGAGGGACTGTGCATTGGTGAAACTGGTTATGTCATCGAAGAAAATCGGCGCTCCTGTTCGTGTCTGCGCGGGCTCGCTCGCGCTGCAGCGGCGATGGACAACGCGCTGGCGGTCGTGCACGCTCGATTTCGATGACGAAAGCGTGGGTGGTCGTGTGGGCGTTGGCGGCGGTGCTCTCGGGGTGCGGCCCGTGTCGAGTGTATTGCCCGTGTGGACCGTCGAATCCCAGTGATTCGTGCAGCGCGTGCAACGCGTGTCCCGACGCAGGGGCAGATGCGGGAGCAGACGGGCGGTGAACTCGACTGGCGCACGCGTGGCGCTGGGCGTGTGCGTGCTCACTTGCGTCGCAGGGTGTCGCGCTGGAGTGAGCGCGATGGACTCTGCGATGGACGCGGACGCCGCGGTTGTCGCGGACGTCGTGGACGTGGCGGCGTTCGCGCAACGCGGAGACGGCTGGGAAATCGTCAGCGGCGACCAACTGCGGCTCTTCGCGAAGCCAGTGGCGTTCGAGCGGCGCGAGCAGTGTTTGCGCAGTCATGATGGACACCACGCGGAGAGACGTACAGGAGATCGATGTTGCGCGCGCGGAGCTGTGGCAGATCATGGCGGACGGGCCCAACGTGCTCTGGAGCAACGCCGGACGAGATGTGTATCTCTGGAACGCCGATCGACGCGTGATCGAGAACCTCTCGGCGGACGGGCCGGCGACGCACCAATGGTCGGCCTTCATTCGTGGTGATTACGTCGTGTGGATGGATCAGCGCGACACGCCGGGGGCGAGCGAAGCCGCGCCGAACAACCCAGAGGTCTATCTGCTGCATCTGCCTACGCGAACGCTTCGACGAATCACCAACGACCCGCCCGAGCGCCCAGCGGGGCAGGGGTATCCGTCGCTCGCTGGGGACTGGGTGCTGTGGTCGGACTTTCGCAACGCGCGCGAACCGAATCCGCCGCGGTGGTTTACGGATCGGATGGAGCTGTGGGGGTATCACATTCCCACGGGGATCACCGAGCCGATCGTGCAGGGCGCGATTCAGCTCGACCTGAGCCACGACTACGGCGACGGAGTGATTACCGCGAACTGTAGGGATTACGATGGCGAGACGGGGTCGTCGACGCAGCTTCGGGCGGCGATCGAGGTGCTGTTTCCGGCGGTGCGGGATCAGTGAGGGCGGGGTGGGGTGGGCGAGGATGCACGTGGATTCGTATGTGCTGCGTGAGGCGGCGTAGTTCCGCGCCGCACTCTCGCGGGGCACTGTCGCGCGCATGCGAACTCCCGACCCTGATCTCGAGGCGCGCTGGCGCAGCAGCGGCCTGACTGCTGGCAATTCGCTGCACAAATGGGCTTCTCCGCGTCTGCGCTCACGGGATGGTCGTCGAAACTGCGCAAGCGCCCTGCGCGAGGCGCGAGCGATCCCGCGGTAGTCGCGATGGTGAGCAAGCACGCTGAACCCGAGCGCGAGCTCGAAGTCGGCGTGGCTCGACTCCGTGTCGCTCATGGCTTCGATACCGCATTGCTCGCCGTCGTGCGCGCGATCGGAGGTGCCTCGTGATGATTGACGCGGTGCAGGTCTTCGTCGCGATCGAGCTTGTGGATTTGCGGTCGGGCTTCGATCGACTCACGGGCTTCGCGTGTGAGCGCATCGGCCTCGAGCTGTCGACCTCGGCGCTCTTCGTCTTCTTCGGACGCAGGCGCGACGCAGTGAAAATGGTGTTCCTCGATCGCTCTGCTGTGTGTCCGCTGTCGAGTCCCTCTCGATTACCCCTCGATCGGCGCTCGTCGCGCGTCGAACACCCGCAGCACTTCCAGCACGTCGCCGCGTCGTCGGTAGTAGATGACCATCGTCCCGATGGGCCAGCGGCGAACCTCGCGACCGTCGGTGAGCGTCGCAACGCGGCCCAACTCCAAACCGTCCAGCAACGCGAGCGCGCGCCCGATGTCGCGTCTCATCCGCTCCGCGGCCGATGGCGCCCGCTCGAACAACCACGCGTACGCCGCGTCGATGTCGTCGATGGCTTCGGGCAGAAGACGAACAGTCATCCGGCTTTTCGCTGCGACAACAGACGCTCGCGCGTGGCGTCGAGCCGTGCGTCGAGATCGTCGATCGTTCGAAACTCGCCGCGGTCCGCGGCATCGAGTCGTGCGCGCAACACCACATCCTCGGACTCGCTCAGCGGAGCTTCGATCGCCGCGACCATGGCGAGCGCTTCCCGCGCTTCGTCTTCGGTCATCGCCGCCACCTTCGCTGCGAGCTGCTCTTTCGCCGTCGTCGCCATGATCGAGAACGCTACCACGCTCATCGCTCGCCCCTTTGCGCGGATGGTCCGGATGCCGGGCGGTGATGGGCGGTGAGGCGGCGTTGAACTCGGGGGAATGTTTCGCTGCGGAACGTGCGGAAAACGGGCGGTTCGCGCGGACGGGGCGAGGTGGACTGGGTCATCGGCGACGAGGATGTTGAACTCGATGTTGATCGGGCGGTGGTTGATGGTGCTGGGAGTGGCGGTGCTCTCGGGGGGCGGCGTGTGTCGCCCCGCGGAGTGCCCGTGCGGACATGTGAATCCCAGTGATTCATGCAGCGCGTGCAACGCGTGTCCCGACGCAGGGTCGGACGGGCAGTGAGCGCGGTGATCGAAGTGGCCGTGAGGATGGACCATGCCCAGGTGATGATGGGCGATGGCGAGAAGGGGCCGTTCGTGGACACGAGCACGTTGTGGGATTCGCCGCACGCGGTTCCGCAGATGGAGGGGGTGCCGGAGATGGTCGCGGTTCCGGTCGCGCGGGTGGTGGGAATCACGCGGATCGAGGTCGTCGTGTGCGAACAGCGGCCGGACGCGCTTCCGAAAAATCACCTTTGGTATTTCGTTGGATGGCTCACTGCGTAACTCCTGTCACCATTCGCGTGGTCGCATTCCCCCAGTGTCTGTGCGAAGTGCGAAGAGTCATTGCTCGCTGGCTTATCGCGACGACGTTAATGCTCCTGGGTCTCGTATAGGGGGCACGCGGACGATATCTCGAGTTCTGAAGTAGACCGCCCAGCTGCACAGCGGCGGCCAACTCTGTGCGTGGAGAATATCATGCAAGCACTCCGGAACCCGCACTGTTGGGCCAGTGTTTTCGAGTTGCAGGGAGGTGGATGCAACCGGCGCATCGTCGCGCAGGAGATGCAGTTCGTCGAGGCGTCCCGAGTGGTCCGAGCGAAACTCTCCTGTGTAGAACAGAATGGGGTCCGTCTCGTGTGTCGGCATCAGAGTCGAGCGAACACAGAGTTGAAGTTGGGGCAATATCCGCGCGATTCGCTGGTCGATGAGTGGCGACGCTCGTTGTGGACACTCGCAAGTCACTGCCGGTTCAATCCACACATCTCGCATCCCACCGAGAGAACGAACTCGTACAAATTCTGCAGACCTTCGGTTGTGACAGAACTGTGTGAGCGCGTCGCACCGGGTCGGTGCTCCGAGTGGGTCGTCTTCGCCAAGTGGAGTTGGTTCACATGTGCTGGGATCGACCCACTCGCATGGGGCAGGAAGCCAGTCGCGCGTTGTCCGCGGTCGTAGCCGTTCGCTCATGAAGTTCGGCCAAATGACCGGTCCGAAAATCCCTGCATCAGCGGGGCTGTACCTCCTCCGCATGCAATTGGTGAACGCTCGATCGCTTATCCGCACCGCCGCGCCATCGCTTGTTCCGTCGGGGCTCGTCACATCTCGTGAAATTGGCGGAGTAGGGATGCTGCCTGGTCGTGTTGGACCAGTTCGTGAACATCCGACGACGAGCACCACACCGGTGCACCACCAATTTCGGAGTTCGGCGTTGAGTAGCATTCCTTCGTTCCCAGTTGTGTTACTGCGTAGCTAGCGAACAACGGTGCACCACCAGGTGAGGTCGTCGGGAGATGCGGGCGTGAGCATGCAGCGACAGCCGGTTCTTCTGGACCCGTGATTGTAGTAGCAATCGCGGTTGGGGAGGCTGCAGAACGAACCGTGTCTTGGCCGTGCGCGAGGACACGGTATCCGACCGTGTGCGGGAAGCGTCGTTACCAAAGCAAGCAACGCGCCTAGCTGTAAGAAGCAGCGGACTGATCGCCTGGCAGTCATCTTGTTCACTCGATCAGTTGATATCAGGCGTCGAACATCCGGTGGCCGCCGCGGCGCTCCAGGGCTTATCGACCGCACCGTTGTCTGATCGAGGGGCTCACTTCAACGCGTTGCTGTCAATGGCCGGTTCAAGCCGCCGCCCTGCCTCAGTGCACGCTCTCCCCCAAATACGCCCCCTTCACGCGCTCGTCATCCCTCAGCTCGCTCGCCCGCCCGCTGAGCACGATCTCGCCCGTCACGAGGACATACGCCCGCTGCGCCGCCCCGAGCGCCCTGCGCGTGTTCTGCTCGACCAATAGCACCGTGGTGCCCTCTTGCCGGATCTTCTCGATGCCCTCGAAGATCTGGTCCACCAGCACCGGGGCGATACCCAAGCTCGGTTCGTCCAGCATCAACAGCTTGGGCCCGCTCATCAGCGCGCGCGCGATGGCCAGCATTTGCTGCTCGCCGCCCGAGAGCGTCCCGCCCAATTGCGTCATGCGCTCGCCCAGTCGAGGAAAGAGCGACACAGCGTGCTCCAATCGCCGCGCGATCTTCGCCGCGTCGTTCACGGTGTACGCGCCCAGGTCCAGGTTCTCGCGCACCGTGAGGTTCGGAAAGATCGCGCGTCCCTCGGGCGACAACGCCATCCCCATCGGAACCAATTGGTGCGGCGCCACCGTGCTCAGGTCTCTTCCGTCGAACGTGACCTTGCCGCCCTTCCACGGAAGGACGCGCGCGATGGCCTTGAGCGTGCTGGTCTTTCCTGCGCCGTTCGCGCCGATCAGCGCCACGAGCTCGCCCTTGTGAACCTCGAGAGAGATTCCCTTTACGGCTTTGATTCCGCCGTAGGCCACTTGGAGATTCTCGATCTTCAACAAGGGCTCGGACTTCGCCGTCTCGCTCGCGACCTCCGTCTCCGTGGTCGTCACGCTCGCCGTGTCCCCCTTTCCCAGATAAGCCTCCAAGACCTTCGGGTGGTTCTTCACTTCGTCGGGCGTGCCCCAGGCGATCGTCTCGCCGCGATCCATCACGTGGATGTGCTCGCAGACGTTCATCACGACCTGCATGTTGTGCTCGACGAGCACCACCGTGAGCGCGAACTCGTCGCGCAATTGCCGGATCTGCTGCTTGAGCACCTGGGCTTCTGCGGAGTTCATTCCCGCCGCGGGCTCGTCGAGCAAGAGAACCTTCGGCGAGAGCATGAGCGCGCGCGCGATCTCGAGCCGCCGTTGATCACCGTACGAGAGCGAGCTCGATCGCTCGTCCTTCAAGTGCGCGAGCTTGAACAGCTCCAAGAGCTTCTCGGCTTTGCTCGTCTGCTCTTGCTCGTCTTCGAGGTAGCGCTTCGTGCGAAAGAAGCTGTCGAACAAGCGCGCCTTCGAGCGCAGGTGGCCGGCCACCAAGACGTTCTCTCGAACCGTCAGCGTCCCGAACAAACGAATGTTCTGAAACGTGCGGCCGATGCCCATGCCCGCGATGCGAAAGGGCTCGAACCCGTCGATGCGCTCGCCGAACAGCTTCACCGCGCCCGACGTCGGCGTGTACACGCCGGTGACGCAGTTGAAGACCGTGGTCTTTCCTGCGCCGTTCGGGCCGATCAACCCGAAGATCGACCCCTCGGGAACGCTGAAGCTCACCCCGCCAATGGCCCTCAGCCCGCCGAACACCATCTCGATGTTCTCGACTTCGAGGGCGGCCCTGCTCGCGCTCTTCGCGTCGCTCATTGGTCGCTCCCTCCCTCGGTGCTCTTCGTAGAGCTGTTGTCCGCACTACCGTCGGGCGCGTCCGTCTTCGCGCTCTTCGAAGCGCCGCGCCGTCCCAAGAGCCCGCTCAGCCGAAACTCTCGCGTCCCCAAGAGCCCCTGCGGACGAAGCAGCATCAAGAGAATCAACGCCAGGGCGTAGACGATCAAACGAATGTTGCCTGCGTTTTCTCTGAGCAATTGAGCGGCGGTCCCCGTGCCTCCCAAGAGGTTCGGGAGCTCTTTCAGAAGCTCCAAGAGAATGCCCACGAAGAAGCCGCCGATCACCGCGCCTGTGATCGATCCCAGGCCGCCGAAGATGATCATCACGAGCATGTCGACGCTGCGATCGAGGCGAAACGCGCCCGGATCGATGTGCTGTCCGCCCGTCGCGTCGTGCGCGTAGAGCGCTCCCGCGAAGCCCGTGATCATCGCAGAGACCGCGAACGCCAGGACCTTGTAGCGAGTGGTGTCGACGCCGACGGCCTCCGCGGCGATCTCGTCTTCGCGAATGGCGGCGAGGGCGCGGCCGTGGCTCGAATACGTGAGGTTCCACGTGAGGGCGACGGCGAGGACCGCGCCGCCCAGAATCCACGCGAGAGACGCGTACGCAGGAATGCTCTGCACCCCGAGCGGATACCCCTGCGACCCTCCGATCGCGGGCGTGCTCTCGATGGAGATACGGATGATCTCGCCGAAGCCCAACGTCACGATCGCCAGGTAATCTCCCCGCAATCGCAGACTGGGAACACCCACCAGCACCCCCGCCACTCCGGCGGCGAGCACCCCGGCGATCACCGCGCACACGAGCGTGAGCGCATCACCGGGCGTCCCCGCGAGCACCGCGTGCACAGGGCGATCGAGCGCCACCGAGGCAATGGAAGACGCGTACGCGCCGACGGCCATGAAGCCAGCGTGCCCGATGGAGAACTGACCGGTGGTTCCGTTGACGAGGTTGAGCGCGACCGCGAGCATCACGTTGATCGTGCACACCGCGAGGACGCGGATGATGTACGCGGTGAACAGCGCTGACGCGGCGAACTGCACGCCGATCACCGCCGCCAACGCGAGCACGACGAGGCCAATTCTGCGAACCATCGGGTTCATAGGGGCCGCGGAGGGTACACCATGCCCTCGAGCGGGGAAGGGCTTGGCGAGCGGCCCCACCCGCGCTGCCGCGACTGGGTGATGGCCTGCGGTCGCGCTGCCGATTCGCAGGCCCCCACCTGCGCTGCCGCGCGAGTAAGCGAGCGAAGCGACGGAGCCCCCACCCGCGCTGCCGCGCGCCCCGCCCCCGCATAGCGAGGGCGGCGGCTCTTCATTGGGAAAACAGCGACGGAATTGACTGCGTCGGTCGCATGGAGACCTTGCGCTGCAAGGTCTCTTCGGTGCGCGGTGTTGCTCGCAACGCAACACAACACGACGCCACACAACACGACGCGAACGCTCTGCGCAAACCGTGGTCGGCGGAGCCGCTTCGCTCGGTGAGTGGTCGCGATCGAGTCGATCGAAGCCCTTGCAGAGCAAGGGTTCCCAGCGATCAGCTCAATCAATTCCGTCGCTGTTTTCCCAGTGCAGAGCCGCCGCCCTCGCTATGCGGGGGCGGGGCGCGCGGCAGCGCGGGTGGGGGCTCCGTCGCTTCGCTCGCTTACTCGCGCGGCAGCGCGGGTGGGGGCCGCTTGCCACACTCGCTCTGCACGCACCGTGACTCCGTCGGCAGCGCGGGTGGGGGCTCCGTCGCTTCGCTCGCTCACTCGCGCGGCAGCGCGGGTGGGGGCTCTGTTCCCGTCGCTCCCCGCTAGCGCGCGCTGCGTCAATTGTGATTCTCTCCTGGCCCAACGCTGATGGTCGACTCTCTTCCTCCGGCTCGCCGTATCGCGGGCGTCACCGTTCCGCTCTTCTCGCTGCGCAGCAACCGATCGTGGGGGATCGGAGAGATCACGGACCTGCCGCCGTTTGCGCAGTGGCTCAGCGAATCGGCGGGGATCAAGCTCGTGCAGATCCTTCCGCTCGGAGAGATCGCGGGCACCGAGACGTCGCCGTACTCCGCGATGAGCGCGTTCGGAATCGACTGGCTCTACATCGACCTCGATCGCGTGAGCGACCTCGATCACAGCGCGCACGGGATGCGCGAAGCGCTCGGCGGAGACATGGGCGTCGCCATCCTTCGTCGCGCGAGGGAGAGCGCCAAGGTCGACTACGAAGCGATTCGCTTCGTGAAGCAGCGCGCGCTCCAGTGGGCGTTTCTGCACTTCGAGCGCGAGCACCTGGGCAGGGGCTCGGATCGCGCGCGGGCGTTCGAGATGTGGGCCGCGGACGAGCGGCACTGGCTCGAGGACTACGCGCTGTTTCGCGCGCTCAAAGACGCGCGCAAGGGAGAGCCCTGGTGGAAGTGGGAGCGGCCGTTGCGCGACCGCGAGCCGTGGGCGCTCGACGGAGCGAGGCAAGAGTTCGCTCGCGCGATCGCGTACTACAAGTATTTGCAGTGGCTCGCGCACGGGCAGTGGGAGGCCGCGCGCGCGCAGCTCCGCGAGCACGGGCTCGAAGTGATGGGCGATCTTCCCTTCATGGTGGGAAGGGACTCGGCGGACGTGTGGGGAAACCAGAAGGAGTTTCGTCACGACCGCAACGTGGGGGCGCCCGGTGATCAGTTCGATCCAGAGGGACAGGACTGGGGATTGCCGCCGTACAAGTGGGAGGCGATGCGGGCCAATGATTTCGCCTGGCTGCGACGCAGGGCTCGCTACGCGGGCTCGCTCTACGATCGCTTTCGCATCGATCACTTGATCGGGTTCTATCGCACGTACACGCGGCCGCTCGAGCCCAGGGACGCGAAGGGAAAGCTCGTCGAAGGCGCGTTCGATCCCGCCGAGCCGCGCGCGCAGCTCGCGCACGGAGAGCGTGTGGTTGGAGCGATGAAGAGCGCCGGGCTCGAGCGATCCGCGACGTTGATCGCCGAGGACTTGGGGGTGATCCCGGACTGGGTGCGCGCGTCGCTCACGAGGCTGGACGTGCCTGGGTACAAGGTCTTGATCTGGGAGAAGACCAACGACGGGGCGTTCAAGAATCCCGTGGAATATCCCAAGCGAAGCGTGAGCGCGCTCGGCACGCACGACACGGATTCGTGCGTGGTGTGGTGGGAGACGCGCGAAGAGAAAGAGCGCTTGGAGTTCGCGAAGATCCCTGCGGTGCGGGACCGCGCGGGGTCGCTGACGGCGCAGTGGAGCCCCGCGGTTCACAGGGCGCTGTTGGACGCGATTCTCTCTGCGGGCAGTGAGCTGTGTCTGTTGTTGATGCAGGACGTGTTGGCGGTCAGGGACCGGGTGAACACGCCCGGGACGGTGGGGCCCAACAATTGGACCTGGAGGCTCCCAGGGACGATCGAGACGCTGCGGAGCACTGCGGTGTATGCGGCGAGTATGGCGCGGGTGCGGGAGGCAATTCGCGCGAGCGGGAGAGACAACGGTTGACAGAGAGGCGAAGCGAAGCAAATCTCCGCCGCCGCTTCGAGCAGTAGCGAAGAACACACAACCTCTTGTCGGGTCGTCCAAGGGCAGGACAGCGGATTTTGGTTCCGCTTATGGGGGTTCGAATCCCTCCCCGACAACCAACGCTGCGAAGCAGAGCCAACAGAGAGCACGCGACGGGGACCGCGCGCTCGCAGTGGGCTCGTGCCCGGCAGGCCAGCGAGTGAGCGAGGCACCCTGTCAGCGACGCACTGTGCGCGGCTGCCTTGCTGCCGCGTACGCGCTCACTGGCTGCCTCGCTGCCGCGGTGGGCTCCCTGCGCTCACCCGCCGCCTCGCTGGGCTCACTGCGCTCGCGTACACTGCGCGCGATGGACACCTCTTCTCCTCGCTTCTTGAAGTTTGCCCGCGCCCTCGCGCTCGTTGGCGGAAGCGCCCTCGCTGCGTGCAGCGCCCCCACGATGCCCGGCAGCGATGCTTCGAGCGATCGCAACGCCGTCACCGACTCCAACGCGTGCTGCGACGCCGCGCCCGCGGACGTCGCGCAGTTGCCCGACAGCTCGATGATGGCCGACGCCTCCGTGGACAGCGCTCCCGATGCGAGCCCTGACGCCGCAGGGGACGCGGGCGCTGACGCTGCTGGAGACGCTCCCGCCGACGCTGTCGCCGACGCAAGCACGTGCCCCGCGGTCGCTCCCATGGACGGAACGGGCTGCACGATGAACGCGCAGGTCTGCATGTACACAGGCGCAGGCGGAGAGTTCACGCAGTGCACGTGCACGGGGGGCGCGTGGATGTGCTTCACCGCCGTTCCGGGGCCGTTGCCGCCGCCCGAATTGCCGGCGTGATGCACGAGAGAGAGCTGACGTTCGCCAGTCGATAAAATCGACGTAGTCAGCCGTCACACATCGGGAGCACCGCACTAGTGCGGACTCGTTTTGGCGTCGTTGGCGATGCTCGACGGGAGCGTCGCTGACTCGGTCGTACCTGCGATCATTCGCGGCGCGAGAACGGGCGCATTCTCCTGTGAAATCACAGCGAGGATGCGCTCGACGGCAGCGTCTTGTCGCGAGCGTTCGAGGCAGTGCGTGGCAGGCAAGGAGCGTTGGAGTGACTCGACGAAAGTGGGAGACAAGTTCGATCGGACGGCAGGCGACGGAGCTCGAGAAGCCCGGCGACAACGAGGCCGTGTACGCGCGATGGGCGCGCGAGATGGTGCGCTCGCTGCGCGGCTCGCGATCGGCGCGCGCGTTCAGCGCGATGCTCGGCTTCAAGTCCGACGTGGTCTCGCGGTGGGAGAGCGGCGCGCGTGACGTGCTGGCGGCGGACGTGTTTCGCGCGGTGGCGCTCGACGGAAACTCTCCGTGGGAGCGCGTGAAGCGCTTCGATCGACTGCTCGGCGCCGCCGTCGACAAGCACCACGGAGACGATCACGAGCGCATCGCCGCGCTGCTTCGCACGCTGTGCGAGCACAGGACCACCGCGTCGATCGCAGAGGCGCTCGGGTTCTCCTCGCGCTCGGCGGATCGATTGCTCACGGGCGAGTTCAAAGTGCGGATGTCCACGCTGCTCTTGCTCGTCGAAGAGGTCTCGGGGCGTTCTGTTGATTTCGTGCTCACGATGCTCGACGGACAGATGAGCCCGACGCTGCACGCGTGGACCGAGCAGCGTCGCGCGCAGCAGCGGGCGTCGGTGGAGGTTCCGCTCGCAGAAGCGGTGCTCGCGCTCATGCGCAGCGAGCGCTGGAAGGACCGCGCGGTGGACGACGCGCAGTGGCTCGCCGAGCGGCTGTTGTTTCCGGTCGAAGAGATGCGTCGCACGCTCGACGCGCTCGTCGAGCGAGGCGTGGTCGCGAAGGACGGCGCGAGGTACGAGCCCAAGGCCGTCTCGCACGTGGACATTCGCGCCGTCGACGAAGGACAAGAGACGGCGAAATACTGGTTTCGCGAGGCGGGTCGCCGCGCGGCGCTCGCCCCCGCGCCGCACCTCGGTTGGCTCGTGTACGGAACGTCGCAGGCCAACTCACGACGCATCTACGCCACCATGCGCCGCGCCTACCAAGAGGTGCTCGACATCCTGCGCGAAGGAGCGCCCAGCGAGCGCGTCGAGCTGCTCGCGCTGGGACTGTTTCCTCTCGACGGTGAGCCGCTCGCGCTCACGTGAGCGTGCGTGATCGCCGACTGCGCCGCACGAGAGCGCATCCCCAAACCACTGACTCCCGCGACGTCATGGTTGATGCAAAAGCATCAACTCATGCCGCGCCAGTGGTTCGGGGATGCGGGGGCACTCGTCGCGGCTGGCATCGTACCTGGGAGTAATTTTCTCCACTCGATTAGATACGTGGTTGCCTGTAGGTATTACGCGAGGTGTTCGTCATGAAGGCTCTCGCGACGGTCTCGGGTCGGGCAGTGTTGGTCGCTCTCGCGACGGTGGGTTCTGCGGCGTGCGCTCCGGCTGAGCCCGACGCCGGCGAGCTCGCGGGCGACGAAGTGCGCGGCGCCGACGCGTGGCGCGCGCTCGTGGGGCACTGGGAGCCGCTCTCGTCGACGGGCGCGATCCGCGCGATGGACCTTCACACCTCGAGCGCCGAGGGGGGCCATCGCGCGTTCGTGCGCTCGGCGGGCAGCGAGTATTCGGGCTGGTTTTCTGCAGGCGAAACGACGCTGAGCCTCCGCAAAGGAAACTCCAGCGAGAGCTACTGGTACGCGCTCGCGGGCGAGCAGCTCACGCTCACTCGCGCGGGCGTCACGCAGCGCTTTCGTCGCGTGTCGACCAGCGTCGAGACCGCCTGCGGAGCGACGCCCAACTACGCTCTCGCGCTCCCGATCCCGACGCAGTCGCCGTCGTGGCAGCACCCGATCGCCTCGCGCGCGGTGATCATCCAGGGCGAGGCGCGGCACCGCGGGCACGACGTGTTCGTGCGCGACGGCGCTGCGCAGTGGGCGATCGCCAAGTTCGCGTACGGCGCTGCGGACGCGGATCTCAAGGGCGAGACCGTGGATCTGTTCGTCTCGCGCAACGGCGGCGCGTGGGAGCCGCTGGGCACCGCGACCACGACGGAAGACAACGAGCACCAAGCGGTCGCGGGCGTCGCGGACGACGGTGGACGAGTGTTCTTCGAGATCCCCGCCGCGAGGAGGTTGGGCGTGGGCTTGCACCGCGTGCACTTCGTCGTTCGCGGCGATCGCACCGTGGCCGACGCGTACGTGCACGTTCTTCCGGCCAACGCGCGCTGGGCGGTCACCGACGTCGACGGGACGATCACCGAGAGCGAAAACGCCGAGGCGCTCGACGTTCTCTTTCGTCGCTCGCCGACGGCGCACCCGGGCGCGCCCGAGGCTCTTCGCGCGCTCGCGCAGCGCGGGTACGCGATCTTCTACCTCACGGCGAGGCCCGACTGGCTCCGCGCCAGGACGCACGAGTGGCTCCGCGAGCGCGGGTTTCCCGAGGGAGTCGTGCACACGACGCTGACGTTCACCGGGGCGTTCAACGGGCCGGCACAAGAATTCAAGAGCGCCGAGCTCGCCGCGACGCGCGCGATCTTCAACCGCGCTCCGGACTACGCGTTCGGCAACCGCGCGAGCGACGTCGCTGCGTATTCGAGCGTCGAGGTGGCCGCGGGCCGCGCGTTCTACTACCGCTTCGACGGCGACGTTCGCACGGGCGTGCACCACGATGACTACCGCACGTTGGTCAGCGGCCTCTCGATGGCCGCGACGACGTGCGCGATTCGTTGAACGAGCTCAGCTGCAGCCGGCGGCGCTCTGCGTGGTGCCGCCCTGGCACGTGAGGTTGCACGTTCCGCCGGAGATGCACTGCGTGGTGCACGCGCCGGTGCACGTGATGTTGCACGTGCCCGCGCTGCAGTTGACCGTCGATCCCGCGCCTACGGTGACGGTGCACGAGGCGCCGCCGCACTCGACGCTCGAGTTTGCGCCGGTCTTTCCGCTGCAGGTCGCGCCCGAGGCGCAGCTGAACGACGAGGTCGCGCTCGAGCGATCGCCGAAGTCACAGCTCGCGCCCGAGGGGCACGCACACGAGTTTCCCGAGCACACGTTGGGAGAGCAGCCCGCGAGTCCGAAGAGCGACAGCGCGAGTCCGAAGAGAGCATTGCGAAGCGTCATGGTTCGAGTCCTTGGTGAACGAGTGATGGCGAGCCGCAGCGATCGCGGTCCCGCGCACGAGCGCGCGAGCGATCCCTGCTGGCAATGACGACGCTGAGCGCGCTGCGCGCTGCTGCGAGGCAGAACGGCGGCGATCAGCGTCGGTGAAGCCTACGCATCGCTTCGGTGATCCCTCCCCTTGCTGTGCGAAGAAGATCACAGCGACGCACAGTGTCATGACTGAGTCCTTGGTTGTGCGTTGCGTGAGCGACTCTCTCTGCGTGCACGAGTCGCGCGCGGGGCGTCCCACGCAGAGGCTTCGCGTTCGCCGTGCGATTCCGTGGTGATTGCCCGATCGCTGCGCGCGCTACCAGCGAGGCACGACTCGATGCAGAACGCACCGAGCGTGACGTCGCGGGGGCAGTCGTTCTACAGGCAGGTGGCCGAGACGTTGTAAGAGCTCGTTCCGCCGGCGTTGACTGCGTTGAACTGGCAGTTGAGCGCGGGCGCGGTGACGTTGAGCGGCGCGGTGACGGTCATCCCGTCGGGGCACAGGAGGTTCGGGTAGCTCGTTCCGTTGCATGTGGCGTTGCACGAGGTCGCGCGCTGACAGGTCCACTCGGCGGTGACGTTGCCCGGACACGAGAGCGACGACGGAGTGAGCCGAACGGTGCACGCAGGGCGCGGCGGACACGAAGCGGACGCTGTGTATCGGTTCGTTCCGCCTGCGCCCATGACCGTGAAATCGCAGCGCAGACCGCCGGCGGGGACGGTCAACGGCGCGGTGCCCATCACGCCGCTCAGGCAGTCGAAATCGATCGGCGCCAGCCCCGTGCACTCTGCGTGGCAGCGCGTCGAGTTGAGGCACGTCCATGTCGCGGTCGTCTGCGCGCCGCACGCGACCTCGGTGGGGCTCAATCGCACGTCGCACGTCGGCTGCGGAGAGCACGCCGCAGACGCGTTGATCATCGTGCTGCCCGCTTCATTTCGCGCAGTGAAAACGCAGTTCAATCCGCCCATGGGCACGGGCAAAGGGACGGTGACCGGCGCGCCTGCGCCGCAGTCGAGCATCGGGTAGCTCGTCCCGTTGCACACCGCGCTGCACGCCGTCGCGCCGTTGCACGTCCACGTCGCGTTCGAGTTGCTCCCGCACTGCACGTGGTTGGGCGTGAAGTTCACCGCGCACGTCGGAGGCGCGAGGCAGTTGCCGTTGATGCAGCGCTCGGAGGTCGCGCACGAACGACCGCACATTCCGCAGTGCGAAGAGCTCGTCGAAGTGTCCACGCACTGCGAGGCTCCGCCCACGATGCACTCGCGGTTGGGCGCGCTGCACTGCGAAGTGCACGTCGAGCGATCGCACAATTGTCCGACCGCGCACGGGCGACTGCAGGCTCCGCAGTGAAGCGGGTTCGACGCGGTGTCGACGCACTCGGCTCCGCAGCGAGTTTGTCCCGCGAGGCACTCGGTGCAGGGCATCGTGTCGCAGCAGCCGTCGCCCTGAACATCGGCGCACGCGAGCTCGCCGCGGCAGCGCGTCTCGCCCGAAGAGCAACAGTTGTCCCCGGGGAGCGGGCCGCAGTCACCGGGGCACGAACACGCGTTTTCGCTGGGAGAACAGCGGCGATCTCCGCACTCGACCGGGCGCGGGGCGGCGTCTGCGCGGCTCGCGTCGGTGAGCGCGCTCGCGTCGCGATCGGGCTCGGTGAGCACGAGCGTCGGAGGGACGCAGCGGCCGCCTTCGCCGCAGACGAGGCCGCTCTCTTCGCAGAGGCGCTCGACCGTGCACGGGCCCGGCGCGCGACAGCCCGTGGTGCTGTTGGTGCACGCGGCCGAGAGAAAGATCGCGGGCGCGTTGGAGGTGCGGTTGGGAGAGAACTGAAACACGCGCCGAGTGCGCACGGTTCGCTGGGGATTTTGCGCCTCTGCGACGAGCGTCACCGTCGAGTCGGGCCCGTCTCCGTCCGCGGGAAAGATGTCGAACGAGAACGGCAGCGCTTGTCCGTCGGGCGCGTCGTTGCGGTAGAGCAGCAGCGAGATCCGGGGCGGTGTCGTGGGGGCGGTGCGCGGGTCGATCACGCCGCCTGCGTCTGCGAGGGCAGGAGAGTTGGGTCTAAACGCCCACACGCGGAGCATCACGCGGCCGTCGAGTTGATCGAGGTCCGTGTCGATGACGACGTGCACACGAGAGCGACGCGCGCAGCTCGAGAGCGCGACGAGCGCGACAAGCGAGCAGCATGCGAGGGATCTTCGCGAGAGAGAGTGGGCCATCAGAACGGAGAGAATGCCGGAGTTGCGCGCGCGTTCTGAAGAGCTCAGCGGCAGGTGGCGCTGACGGTGGTGGAGTACGTTCCGCCCGGTCCTGTGGCGGTGAAACGGCACGTCGTGCCGGGGGCAGAGACGGGCAGGACCGCGGTGGTGAGCGCTCCCTCGGGGCACGTGAGGGCGATGGGCCCCGAGCCGCAATCAGCGCTGCACGAAGACGCTCCGCGACACGTCCACTCGCCCGTGGTGCTGCCGGGGCACGTGACGGAGGACGGGCTCAGCCGCACGGTGCACGCAGGAGGCGCGATGCACGCGGCACTCACGGTGGTGGAGTACGTTCCGCCCGGACCCGTCGCGGTGAATCGACAGCTCACGCCTGCGGGCGCGCTGATCGTGAGGGGCGCCGAGCGGAGCGTTCCCTCGGGGCACTCGAGGGGGAGCGGCCCTGTGCCGCAGTCGGCGGTGCACATCGTGGCGCCGCGACAGGTCCACTCGCCGGTCACCATGCCCGGACACATCGCGGTCGTGGGAGTGATCCGCACGAGGCACGACGGCGCGCTCGAGCACGTCGCGCTCACGGTGGTGTTGAACGTTCCGCCCGGTCCCGTCGCGGTGAATCGACACGTGAGCCCGGGGTTGTTCACGACGAGGTTCTCGATCGTCTCGATCATTCCCTCGCGACAGTTCAACGGAACGTTTCCTCCACCGCAGTCCGCCATGCAGCTCGTCGCTCCGACGCACGTCCACTCTGCCGTGGTCGTCGCTCCGCACGCGACGTTGTTGGGATTGAACCGCGCCGTGCACCGCGGCGGCGAAACGCAGCGCCTCGCCACACACGTGTCCATCGCTCCGCACGCGTCGCCGCAGCCTCCGCAGTGCTGCGGGTCGTTCGTCACGTCCACGCAGACCATCGCTCCGCCGACGAGGCAGCGTTGCCTCGGCGCAGCGCAGTCCATCGTGCACGTCCCGTTGGCGCATCCCTGTCCGACAGGGCACGGGCGATTGCAGCCTCCGCAGTGAGCGCTGTTCGTGAGCGTATCGACGCACGCTCCGCCGCAAGACGTCTGCCCGAGCGGGCACATCGTCATCATCGAGCCGTCCGGCAGCGACATCGCGCTGTCGGGCATCGCGCTCGCGTCGGGCATCGAAACGGTGCTGTCGGGCAGCGAGATCGCGCTGTCGGGGAGGCTCTCGACGTCGCGCGAGACCACGTCCGAGCGGGACGGTCCCGAGTCGCGCGAGGGGCTCACCGAATCGCTGCACGCAGCGAAGAACGCGAAGCCCGAACAGAGAAGCAGCGAACGGAGTTGCATCGCCCCATTGTCGTATTGGAGTGGTGCCCTCGTCACGCCGAGGTCGTCGTGTTGTTCGACGTCCTGGCGAGGCCGTGCGTCACGAGCGACGACGCGCGCGGATCGTGGCGAACGCGCCGAGCGCGACCATCGCGAGCAGCGACGCCTCGCGCGAGGGGCTGTCCGAGCAGCTTGCGCTGGCTTACGAAGAGCGTGCGCGGCTCGGGGGCAGGGACCGTCTGGTTCGTGACCGGGCGATGGACTGCCCGAGGTTGTCTCCCGCGGTTGCTCCTTCGATGGTGTTCGTGGGAGTCGCTGCAATCCCGGCAGCCGCGCCGACAAAAACTCGAACTTCTCCCGCTTGGGCTCGCCCGGCGGGGGTTGCTGCCGGCGCACCAACGCCAATGTCAGCAAAATGGTCGCCGTTGATGTCGCCAACTGATCGCACAGATTGTCCGAAGCGTTCGCTCGAGCGAGTGCCGTTGAGCACTCGTGATGGCGTGGCTGTGATCCCCACAGATCCACCGAGAAACACTGCTGCGCTGCCAGCCCCAGCGATGCCCATGGGCGTGGCATATGGAGAGCCCACAATGAGGTCGTCGTACCCATCGGCGTCGATGTCGCCCGCGGACGCTACAGAGAAGCCAAAGCTATCGAACGCGGTCGCTCCGTCGAGCAAGCGCGCTGGCAGTTCTCCGATACCACTGCTGGTGCCGACGAAGACGTAGGCCATCCCGGCAAACATCCGGCCGCCAGGATCAGCGCTGTACGCGCCTGCGACGAGATCCGAAAGCCCGTCGCCGTTCACGTCGAACGCGCCGGCGAGAGAGTAGCCGAACTGATCGTTGGCCACTGCCCCTTCGAGCAGACGAGCGGGCGCAGAGAGCAGTCCGGTTGGCCCTCCGTGACAAATACTGACGCTGCCTGCGTTCATTCGTCCCGCAGGGCTGCCATAGCGAGTGCCCACGGCGATGTCTGCGAAGTCGTCGCCGTTCACGTCACCCACACACGTGACAGAGAAGCCAAAGCCGTCGCCTACGGAGCCTTCCAGCACGCGCGCGGCGAGGGCCTGAACGCCGCTGCTTGAACCGTAGTAGACGCTTGCTGTCCCGGCGTTGTTGCGGCCGCCCGGGTCCGCTCCGATCGCTCCGACAACGATGTCTGCGAAGCCGTCGCCATTGACATCGCCAGCGCTCGACACCGCGCCGCCAAACTCGTCGGTGTCGGTGTTGCCGTTCAACACTCGCGCGGGCTCTGCTGACACGCCAGAAGCAGAGCCCAGAAATACGCTCGCTGTGCCCGCGCTGGCTCTTCCAGCGGGATCTGCTGCGGGAGCGCCGACGATGAGGTCTGCGAAGCCGTCGCCGTTCACATCGCCCGCGCTCGCGAGGGAAGCTCCGAACCTGTCGCCGGGGGCCGCGCCGCGAAGCGTGGCGCTCGGCGTAGCTGTGACTCCTGCGGCACTGCCATAGAAGATGTCGACGCGCCCGCGGCTGCTCTCGGCGCTGGGCGAGCCGACGACGATGTCAGAAAAACCATCGCCGTTCATGTCGAGCTCCGTTCCCCAGCTGTGGTCTCGGTCGGCGTCTGCGCTTCGCGTTCCAACGCGAAACCACCAGACTGAACTCGTCATTCTGCCCGTCGCGTTGCGCGCGCTGTCCAGGCCTCGTACCCGCCAGAACCACAGGCCAGCAGCGAGCGCAGACGTGGGGCGCGCGCGGTCCCCCGTCGTGCTGATGCGCTGCTCGATCAGCCGAAAGTCACGCGTTCGGCTTAGTTCGACGATCGCTCCATCCGACGTGATGTTGCTCCAGCGCAACGTCGGACGTTGGCTCGTTGTTTTGCTCGTGCTGAGCGGGCTAACTTGACGCGGGGCTTCGAGCAGCGGATCGATGATCGACGTAGACGCATCGGCGGCGTCCCCGCTCGGTCCTGCTCCATCGTTGCTCACCGCATCGCTGCTGGCGCCTGCGTCACTCGATTGGGCGGGTGCGTCGCTCGCTGCGTCTTGGTTCGTGGGGACGAACACGCCGCTGTCTGTGTCGTAGCAGGTCGAAGAAGCTGGTGCGTCTCGTGTGCCGCAAAGTCCGACGCACATTCGAAGCGGCGGGTACCACGCTTGTGTTGGCGAGCAGGTGGGCATGTCTCGCGAACATGCTCCACTGAGCAACGCGATCGCCGTGGCTGCGGCGAGCCGCGCAAAGACTGTGATTCCCCACTTCATTGTGCGGCGAGTCTGCAAGACACCAGCGCGCAGAATCAAGTGATCGTCGGGGTGATCGACGGAGCGAGCGCTGACGCGAGCGCGAAGAGCGGAAGTACGTGGCGAGCGAAGCGGGTACGGATCTTCACGATCTCCGATCGTACACAGCGTCGAAGAACGCGAGAACGGCGCTGTTCACGATCGATCCGTGGGTGAGTGGGGCCATGTGACCTGCGCCTTCGACGCGCTCGAGCCGGGCTTGGGGCATCGCGTCAGCGGCGATCTGCGCGCTCTCGCGGGCGGCCGAGGGCGAGGTCGTTCCGGTGAGAAACAGCGTGGGAATTTGCAGGGACTGAAGCGCTTCGACGGTGAGCGTCGAGGTCGGGACGACCCCCGCCTGACGGTACGCCTCGTGCGCGGTCGACAGGTACTGGTCGCGCGCGGGGGAGGGGAGCGATTGAAAGAAGCCCGGACCGTTCCACCAATCGATGAAGCCTTCGAGCCAGTGCCCGTACCCGTCGGTGACGTCCCTCGCCATGAGCGTGTTGATCGCGGCGATCTGCGCGCGGGCCTCGGGGGAGCCCGCCTCGCGCGCGAGCACGACGATCACCGGCTCGAACAGCGCCATCGACCGGATCTTGCTCGGCGCTCGCAGCGCGGCTTCCATCGCGACGAGCCCGCCAAACGAGTGCGCGAAGAGCGAGACCGGCGCGTCCATGCGATCGATCAGCGCGAGCAGCGCGTCCGCTTCGCGCGCGAGCGAGTAGGGCGCGTCGCCGAGCGCGGTGCGTCCGACGCCCAGCAAATCCGCGGAGAAAACGCGATACCGAGGAGAGGCGTCGCGCACGAAGCGCGCCCATTGGCGAGAGGACATTCCGCTCGCGTGCAGGGTGATGATCGAAGGGCCTGCGCCAGCGGCCTCGGCGACGAGCGGAGCGATGGTTGTGTGCATGCGGTGCGCACCGACTATCGTGTCCGTCGGGCGCTCGGGAAGGGGGTACCGAGCATGGACAGCACGCTCTCTCGGACACAGCGTGCGCGGCCCGTCGGGTGTCCTCGTGCGAGTGCTCAGCGTCGAATCGAAGCCGTTTCACTGGTTGCGCTACCTCAACGCCGCTCCGCACGGGCGCGGGGTCGAGAGCGCGCGATTGCCGTTCGTTCGCGCGAAGGTGGATCGCTTGCCTGCTGGGTGCGGCGCCGTCGTGTTCGCGTCGGACCTGCAGGGCAGGGTCGCGCCCACGCGCTACGGAGCAGAGGAGCGCTTGCTCGGAGAAGCCGTGGCTGACGAGCTGTGCGCGCTCGGCGACGAGCGGGTGATCCCTTCGGGGGTGGGCGCGGTGCTCGCGGGGGATTTGTACTGCGTTCCGGGGGCGAGCAAGCGAGGGGGATTCGGCGAAGTGCACGCGGTGTACGAGTCGTTTGCGAGCGCGTGCGCGTGGGTGATCGGCGTCGCGGGCAACCACGACGACGTCTCGCGTGGGGTGGCCGAGCCGTCGATCTTGCTCGACGGCGACGTCGTGAGCGCGGGCGGCGTGCGCTTCGGCGGCGTAGGTTTCGTCTGCGGAAATCCAGGTAAGAAGGGCCGTCGCTTCGAATCAGACCAGCTCGACCGGATCGACCTGGTGATCGAAGAGGGCGTCGACGTGCTGGTGCTGCACGAGGGGCCCAGTCACCTCGCAGGCGGAGAGGGCAACGACGTGATTCGCGAGCGATTGGTGCGCGCGCGCGTCGGGCTCACGGTGTTCGGTCACACAGGGTGGAGGCAGCCGCTCGCAGAGCTGTCGGACGGAGTGCAGGCGCTCAACGTGCACGAGCGCGTGGTGATCGCGACGCTGTGAGCGCGGTCAGCGAGCGCGTGCGGCGACGGCGCGCTCGGCGCGGGCGAGGGCGCGGAGCAAGACGGGGCGCTCGCCGAAGCGGGCGATCCCGTCGCGCACGGTGCGCAGGGCGTCGTTGGGGCGCGAGAGCCAGCGGAGATAGCGGGCGGCGCGAGCGAAGGTTCCAGCGCGGCAACGAGGGTGAGGGAGCGCGAGCTGAACGAGCTTGGTCGCGCGGAGCAAGCGCGCCTTCACGATGCGATCGAACGCGGGCGTGTCGTGAAGGATCGAGCTGGCCATCATCACCAACAGCGGAACCACCGCTCGCTGCTGCGCCTCTGGCACTCTCTCGCACAGCGCGCGGACGTACTCTGTGGGGTCTTTGAAGCGCTCGATCGCGCGGTTCTTCTCGGCGGTGTAGCTCGCGAGGTAGACGAGCTGCGTCGCGGGCGCGAGCGATTGCATGCGCGCTTCGACGTCGGTTCCGTCGAAGACATAGTCGTTGGTGAGCGCGCCTGCCTCGTGGATGGCGCCCTCTTCGTAGCTCAGCCGCGAGACGTATTTGCGAGGGAGACAACGGGCCGCCACGTCGTCGAGCGTGGCGATCAGCGCGTCGTCGACCGCGCTCTTGCGGGTCGGTTTCGTCGCGGTCTTCTTCGCGACGATGAGCGGCGCGCAGCGGTTCTTGATCCAGCCGAACAGCTCGCGCTCTCCCTTGGCGTTGGGCTTGTACGAAGCGATCCGCTCGGACATCACGTCGCTGAATCGAGCGACGCTCTCTTGGGTCCACGGATCGTCGTCGGGCGTCCCGGGAACTCCCCAGAAGAGCGCGATGGGGACGATGTTGTGCGCGCGCGTGACCCAGCGTTCGAGGTCCGCGACGAAGCCGTCGATGGCCGCGGGCATCGCGTCGAAGAGCTTCGTGGTGGCCTCGCGGATCTTGCTCGGGTTCTTCGAAGCGACGGCCTTGTCGCTGGCCTCGACGAGCGCTCTGGGGGCGTATTTCCAGAGCACCGTGGCGTCGTACGAGTCGCCGCGGCTGCCGAAATAGCAGAACGAATCGCCCCAGCCCCACACGTGCGAGACGGGCTCGGGGCAGCCCTCCATGATGTTCGCTCGCTCGCTCTCGGCGACAGGCCGCGCGAACCAGAGAAACACCTCGGCGCACTTGTCGACCGATTCGAGGTCGGGCGTTCCGTGGTTGATCCAGAGAAAGGGGGCGCTCATCGCGATGATCGTCGCATTCGAGCAGCGGTGTTCGCGAATGATCGACGAGAAGTGAGAGTGTGCGATGCTCGTGGCGGCGGCGAAGCGACGTGTGGGTTTCGAATGGCGTTCGACGGTGCGAGCGCTGCGGGCAGCCGCAGTACAACACTGCGCGGGCGTGTCCGTACGACGGCGCTGCGCTGATCGAGACGGGGACGCTCTGCGTCAACGCGCGATCGCCCGAGGTCGAGCTCAGCGAAGAGCGCTATCGCGTCGCCCACGCCCTGCTCGAGCGCGGCTGCGACGCGCGCACGCGCGAAGCCCGCACGGTGTGGAACGTCGAGCGCCGCGTCGCCGACGACGACCGCGGCCTCTCGCGGCTCGCGCGCGCGCGGCACCCGTTTGTTCCTGCGGTGCTCGACGAGCGCGCGACGGAGCAGTTTCGACGCTATTTTCTCGGCAATCGATTCGACGCTTCGCTCTCGAAGGCGCCGCGCGTCTCCGAGGGTCGCGTCGTCCTCTGGATGCTCTCTGCGCTGAGCGCGGCGCAGCGCATGGCGGACCACGGCGTCGACTGCGCGCGGCTCGCGCCTCAGTCGGTCTTCGTCGAGAACCTGCACGACCCGTTCGTGGTTCTCTTGCCTGCGCCGCTGCGTCGCGACGGGCTCGACAAGAACCCGGTCGTCAACGAGCCGTACTTGCAATACCTCTCGCCCGAGAGCTTCGGACAGCAAGACGAGCGCTCGTCGGCGCAGATCGAAGCGGCCGCGCAATACGCGATCGGAGCGGTGTTCTTCGAGGTCCTCACGCGAAGGCCGCCCTTCGAGATGGCGGGGATGGCCACGTACGTCGAGAAGCTGCAGCGAGACGCGCCGCGCGTTCGTTCGCTGCGCCCCGAGGTGAGCGAGGCGCTCGACGCGGTGATCGCCAAGATGCTCGAGCGCTCGCCCGATCAACGATATCGCTCGCTCGGCGCGTGCGCTGCGGCGCTCATCGAAGGCTGCCGCGCCGAGTTGGCGAGCGTCGAGGACAGCGAGGACCAACGACCGCTCTCTGCGCGCATCGCGCGGCCGGATCTGCGGCGGTTCGCGAGGGTCGAGCACGCGTCGAGCGCGAGCGTCTCGGACGAGCCCGCGGCGCTGTGGGAGCGCTTGTTCTCGCGGGGGCTGCTGGACGAACGTTGGCTCGACGGCGGCGCGCGGCTGTTCGCGCAGGGGCGGTGCGGCGAGTGCGTCGTGTCGGATCGCGGCGAGCGCTGCGAGCGGTGCAACGGCGCGCGATGGACCAACTGGAATGCGGCGCCGAGTCATCCGTTGGACGCCGTGCTGTTCGCCTCGTGCGCGAGCGACGTCGAGGCCGCGGAGGACTGCGCGCGGTCGTTTGCTCGCGCGTGGGGGCTCGACGCGAGCGCTGTGACAGCGCCGATTCGTTGGGAGCCCGTGACGAGCGAGCACGCTCCTCCCTTCGCGCGGTGGGTGCTCGGGCTCACCAGCGATTCGTCGCTGTACGTGCGACCGATGGACGCGACCGCGCTCAGCGTCGCGCCGATGTGGTGGCAGCGCGTCGCGTCGGTAGCCGAAGCGCGGGTGCGCGAGTTCGATCGATGGGTCGAGCTCGGCGCGAACGTCGGCGTCTCGGACTTCTATCCAGCGTCGATCGTGGGCGAGGGCGCGCGCGCGTCGATTGCGAAGAATCCCTGGAGATTCGCGCTCTCGATCGCGCGCTTGGGCTTCGTGTTCTGCTCGGCGAGCGCGGACGCGATCGTCTTGGGCTACCGCTCGACCGCGCTGCGTTCGCTGCGTGAAGCGTGAGCGCGGCTCAGCGCACGGGTCCGAGGCTGTGCACGTACTCGACGAACGCGGCGATGCGCGAGAGGGCGCTCTCGACGTCGATCGCGACGTAGCGGTCCTGCGCTTTGTCTTCTCCTGCCCATTCTTTTTTTAGCCCGCTCCAGCCAGCGCCGTCGCGGTCGACGTGGCATTCGATTGCGATGGCGCAGCGCGTTCCGTCGCGAAACGCAAAAGGGGTCCCCTGCGCCGCGGCCTCTCGCTGGTGAGCGGGGCTCATCATCGAGTGTCCGTGCTCCACGGCGACCGGCGTCACGACGATCCAATACGCGTCGATCGTCTTTCTCATGTGCTCGGGCACGGGAGCGTCCGAGAGCACATACCAGGTCGTCTCGCCGGTCTTGTGCTTGTTGACGAACGCGCTCCAGTGAAGCCGCTCGACGAGCGCGTGGCGGAGCGTCTCGATCGGCTCGATGGGGCGATGCCGGATCGATCGCGTCACCGCCGCGTCACGCGCGCCGGTGATGCTCACGAGCGCGGTCAGCGCGAGGTGGTGGTACTGCTTGGAGAACGAGTGTCGCGTCTCCAGCGCGCGCTGAAAGGGGATCGTCACGAGCTGCTTCGGCTGAATCGTGAGGTCGAGCGGCATCGAGAAGGAATCGAGCGTTTGAGCGCGCTCGATCTCGTTGTTGTTCTCGTCCCGCTCGTACCACACGCCCACGTAGTCGAGACGCACGCCGCCGACGTGCGCGATTTGCGTCCCTCCGACGAGCGCGAGCGCCCCCGAGGTGAGCGCGTCTTCGTAGAGCGGCTCGTCGATCTGGATGGCGACCCCGAAGCCTCCAGCGTTCCACAAGTACTCGAGCGATTCGAGAAGTGACACAGCGCCGGAGAGGATAGCGGACGATCCGACCGCGCGCCCTCGCGACGTCTTCGCGAGCGACGCTGACCGCGACGGCTGTTCGTGCGCCGTCGTGTTCTCTCTCTCTCTCTCCGCGACCTTGGTTTGCGCTGAATTGCAGAGGCTTCAACACCCCTGATCCGCTTCGGCCATCTTCGACGCCCGTCGCCGTCGTGGTTGAACGTCCCGCTCTTGGATTGTGGCAAGCGCGTGGCGAGCCCCGCTGGGGAGCGCGTCGATGCGTTCGTCGGCTGAGTCACCGATCCGATGGCGTGCGCGTGGCGAATTCAGACTGGTATCCGCGGTCGATGCACGGGGCGCCGGCGCGAGCCGTGCGCGAAACCGCCCGGTGGAGTGCGCTTTCTGCGCTGATCAAACTGGGGTTTGTCCTTTGTTCTGCGCGTGCAGACGGGATCGTTTTGGGGTATCGATCGCTTGATTTGCGGAGCATTCGCGAGGGCTGAGCACGGAGTTGATCTTCGCGTGTCAGCGATCCGCGCGCTGGAGGGCGTCGGTGCTCTCCTTCGAGTGGGAATCACAGGGGGCTTCGCACATCGATTGGAGAGGATCGAATCAATGAAGAAGTCAGCGTTGTTGGTGATCGCCGCCGTCGTTGCCGCGCTCACGGGCTGTGGTGGACCCGCGCCTGCCGGAAGCTGTCAGGCCAACTCGGGCGGCGTGACGTTCTGCATCGACTACACGGGCAGCGCCGCGACGATGGCGGGCATCCAGCAGGGATGTTCGCAGTCGATGGGCACCTATCAAGCGAGCGCCTGTCCGACGGCCAACCGCGTGGGGCGCTGCACGCTCCCCAACGGCTCGGCGCAGCTCACGCAGACGGCGAGCTACTACGCGCCGATGACCTCGGCGGACGTGATGGCGGCGTGCACCGCGATCATGGGGACGTATCAGGCCAACTGAGCGAGTCGCTCGCTCGACGGCGGGGGGCGTGTTGAAGGGGCGCGGTCGTGCGCGAGCGTGACTCGCGCGCGTCACTCGCTCGCGAAGATCGGAGCGGGCACGATTTGCCCTGTCTCGCACAGGGCCGCGCCGTTGTTCGAGAGCACTCGAAACACCCGGCCGTCTTCGCCGATCTCGGTCGCGACGATGTGCTCTTCGAGCGCTCTTCCTGGGGCGAACCACTCCCATAGGCCGGCGGTGGCGACGTTGGACCCGGCGACGGCGAGCAGTCGACCGTCGAACATCGCGCGGATCGACTGCGGCAGATGCGTGGCGAACATGATGTCCTCGGCCAAGAAATCCCCGACGAACTCCGCGCGCTTCGCGGGCTTCTCGCCGGGCCGCACGAGGTAGCGCTTCACCGCGAGCAGCTCTCCTCCGTCGATCAGCGCGTGCACGGTAAACGCTGCGTCTTCGCTGGACGGCCCTGCGTCGAGCATCAGCACGGCTCCCTTGGTCTCGAGCTTGGCGATCTCCGAGAGCGAGCCGTCGTCGAGGGACAACACGCGGACTCCGTCGTCGTCACCGAGCGCGATGTACGGGCTCGACGCGCCCGCCGTATGCCACGCGCTCGCGTGCGGCGCGTCCTCGATCGACGCGAGCGCAGCGCCGGTCTTCACGTCGATCCAGTGCATCCCTCCCTTGCGCTTCTCGAGCTCGGCGCGCACGAGCACGCGTCCAGGCCCCGCGGGGAGCAGCGGGCGTCGCGATCTGCACCGGTGGCCGCAGCGCTTCGAGCGTGATCGGGTCGAGCGCCATGAGCTCGGCGCGCTTCATCGCCTTGCCGTAGCGAAGAACGTACAGCTCGCGTCCGTCCGACGAGAGCGTGTGGCACGGGCGATACGAGTCCTCGTTGATGAGGTGCTCGTTCATCGCGTCGGTCGCGGCGACGGGCTTGTGTTTCGTTGGCTTTTTTTCGAGCGCCGCGGCGTCGACGCGATAGCGAAAGAGCGCGCCCTTTTGTCCGTACGGATAGACGTAGACCGAGCGAGCGACCTCGGCGTCGAGGCCTTCGGGCGGCTGCGCGAAGAGCTGGGCGACGGAGATCGCGTCGTAGATCGCGATGGATTGACCCTTCTTGTCGACGAGGCAGTGCATCGCCTCGGGGCGCGGCGCGATCGCGGGGCGGGGGGCGATCGCTGGCGTCTTCTTCGCGGCCTTCTTCGGGGCCTTCTTCGCTGTCATGGTCGCTCTCTTCGCGCGTGGTCGCTCTCTTCGCGCGTGGGCGCGCAAGATGAATTGTGAACACCGCGCGGAGAGCGAGGCGGCGCTTCAGGTCACGGGCGGGACTCGCTCGCGTGGCGCTTGCGCATTTCGCGGTCGATCATGCGCTTCTTCAAGAGCGAGACGCGGTCGGTCATGAGCTTTCCGTCGAGGTGGTCGTACTCGTGCTGCAGCGCGATCGCGAGCAGCCCGTCCGCTTCGAGGGTGAACTCTTTGCCCTGCGCGTCGAGGGCTTTGACCTTCACCTTCTCGGCGCGCTCGATCTCGACGTGAACGCCCGGAAACGAGAGGCAGCCCTCCTCCCACACGACCACGCCCTGCTTCTCGATGAACTCGGGGTTGATGAACGCCCGCAGCTGCGAAGGCTCATTTTCTCCCGCGGTGTCAATCACGAACACGCGCAGCGCCACGCCGATTTGTGGAGCAGCGAGTCCCACACCGGGCGCGGCGTACATGGTCTCGGCCATGTCTTCGACGAGCTTGCGGATCTCATCGTTGACCTCGGCTACGGGCTCGGCTTCGTAGGTCAACCGCTTGTCGGGGTACTCGAGGATCGTTCGAATCGCCATGGGTAGTGTTGAATAGTCCCTGCCAAATTGTACGGCAAGCGTCGTACGCTCCCACTTTGTGAAGCGACCATCAACTGGAGCGACATGGCATCGAGCGGGTGCCGTCACTCATCGAGGGATCTGGTTGGCCGCAGGGGTCGTCTGTGCCCTGAGCGCGGCGACCGCGGCGAACGCCGGCGATTTGCGTGGATCATTGACGGGGCTCGACGCGCTGAGAAGCGCTCCTGCGCCGGAGGTTCCCGAGCGGAGGCTGTACTTCTGGATGCAGTCGAACGGCGCGCTCGCGACGCGAGACTCGCGGCCGAACACCGAGCGAGATTTGGCCGTCGTGATCACCGGCGACAACATCGCCGAGAGCACGCAGCCCGTCGCGCTCACGGTCGCCGGTGGAACGTGCCAACCCGGAACGGTCCTGGTCAACCCAGGCACCACCATCAACGTGCGCAACATCGACTGGTTCGCGCACGAGCTCTTTCTCACGGCGCCCGCCAACGAGACGCCCATCGAAGGAGCGGCTCCCGAGAGCACCGCGCCCAACAGCCAGCGCTCGATTCAAGTGCGCGCCGCGGGCACGTACCTCATGCGCGACCGACTCAACCCGCTCTTTCGCTGTTGGGTGGTCGTGGGCCCCGGGCAGGGGCGGCACGTTTCTCCGAGCGCAGACGGGTCGTTTCGCACGTCCAACCTCGCGGACGGCGAGTACACGCTGAAGGTGTACTTCGAAGGCCGCATGCTCGCGACGACGACCGCTCGCGTCGCGGGTCGCGAGACCACAGTGCCTGCCATCAACGTGAGCGCCGCGCCTCCTCCCTCTGAAGGAGCCGCCGGCGCGAACGCTGCTGCTGCGAACGGAGCAGCGGCTCCCGCCAACAACCCCGCCCCGCAGGGCCGTCGACGGAGAGGTCGCTGAACTCCATGTTGCTCTCGAGGTTTTGGTATCTGCTCCTCGCTACGATCGCCTCTGTGGCGATCGCCTTCGCGATGCTCGTGCGCGGCGCGTACGAGCACGACCGCGCCAAGGACGCTGAGACGCTGCTCGCGGGAGACCGCAGGCAGATCGAAGAGTACCTGCGCACCGACGCGCGCGTTCGCATCGACACGCTGCGCGAGCTCTCGACCAGCGCGGATTTCACTCGCTTGATGAACACCGCGCGCGAGCGGCAAAACGACTCGACGCTGCGTGATCTGTCCTCGCGCATTCAGCAGCAGCTCTCGACGCTGAACAATCGGCTCGAAGACAACTCGCGCGCGCACATTCTCATCGCCGTCGATCCTCGCGGGATCGTCGTGGGTCGCGACGGGTTCAACAGCGGGCAGGGCATCGGCGACTTCATCGGCGGGCACCCCGTGGTGGCCGCGGCGCTCAACGGGTATCTCCGCGACGACGCGTGGGCGCTGCAGGGGAGCGTGTATCGCCTGGCGGCCGTTCCGGTGATTCACCAGGGGCGCTACGTCGGAGCGCTCGTGGGCGGACGCACGGTGGACGACGTGTTCGTCACGAGGATCTCTGACGCGCTCGCGGGCGCGACGGTGGGCTTCTTCTCTGCGGGCCACATGGACGCGGCGCACGACGGGATCGCCGAGCGCGGTCGCCCCGCGGTGCGCGCGGTGTTGCTCGGCGAAATGATCACGCGCTTGTCCACGGACAGCACCACGCGCGAGTGGAACACCCGCGGTTACACCAACGTCCTCCAGGTCGACAGCGGTCACGGCGTGGCGGTGTTCGCGAAGGTTCCGGGAATGGTCGGGCTCGCGGGCGGCGGCTTCGTCGTCGCGCGTCCCAAGCCCTTCTTGCCGTCGGACTTCTTGCTGCATCCGCCGGGCGACCTGACCAAGAGCATCAAGTGGGGCATCGTCATCGGCTTCGGCGTGCTCGCGTTTGCGCTCGCGATGCTCTGGCTCTTTCTCGAGCACGACGGACCGAACTCGTCGCTGCGCAAGATGCTGCACGAGCTCGCGACGCGAAAGATCGAGCGCCTCGACCCGCTCAAGCTCCGCGCGAGCGCGCGGCGGATGGCCCTCGCGATCAACGAGGCCTTCGAAGCGGCGATGAAGGCCGAGCTCACGCGCGCAGGAGCGGCTCCGCGAAGGTCCGTCGAGGACATCGACAAGCTGCTCGGACCGGACTCGATGGGCGATCCCGACGCGGCCAATCAGATCGCGTTTCCGCCGCCTGCGCCGGGGCAGCCTCCGCCTCCGCCGCGTCCCTCGGGCAACGGTGGGCCTCCGCCGCGTCCGGGCGCGGGCGTGGTCTCGTCGAGCGACTTCTTGGGTGACGGGCCGTCCAAGGGCTTCGCTGTGTTCGCCAACGCGAACGAAGAGCAAGCGCACTGGCGCGAGGTGTTCGACTCGTTCGTCGCCGAGCGAAAGAAGAACAACGAGAGCATGGACGGCGTGACGTTCGAGCGACTGGCGGTCACGCTCGAGCGCAACAAGAAGGCGCTCGTCGAGAAGACGCAGTGCCGCGCGGTCCGCTTCGCCGTGCAGAGCAAAGACGGAAAAGCCGCGCTACGCGCGACGCCGGTGAAGTGAGCGAAGGCGGGGGGGATGCCTCGATGCTTCGCGTCTCGACCGCGGTCGACGCGCCCTCTCTCTGGGGTCTTTCGCCCGTTTTCTCGCGGCGCTTTGACCGCGCGCGCGATCGCACAGTAAGCAATCACCCCTCGTGCGCCGCGCCCCTTCGCTCTTGCTCGCTGGCTCCCTCTCGCTCGCTGCGTCGCTCTCGCTCGCGCGCGACGCTCAGGCGCTCGAGCTCATTCGTCTCTCTCGCAACGGGTACGTGCTCGTGGACGAGGCCAACGCCGTCACGCCGTACGAGGGACGCGTCCCGACGCGATCGACGGTGGACACGCTCGCGTTCGTCGCGGAGGTCACGCAGCTCATCGCGAACATCCCCGACGCGCCCCGCGCGCGGTTCATCGCCGTGATGCAGAGCGGAAGGGACTTTGGCAACGCGCTCGCGTTCTACATGCCCATCAAGAACACCGTGCGCGGGATCGGGCAGCGCCAGGGCGGACGCGAGACGTGGGACCTCAACGACACGGCAGGGACGGCGTTTCCGCTGCTTGGTTTCGTGTGGCTGAATTCATGGTGGCTGTACATCGGCCCCGCGGGACAGTTCGGCAACTCGCAGGTGTGCACGCAAGAGTTCGGTCACCGGTGGGGGCCGCAGGTGGTGGTCCCGCCGTATCCGACGGGCGCGCGCATCGGCGCGGCGGACGCTGCGGTGAGCGACGACGCGAGCGCGCAGGACGCGAGCGATGGCGACGCGACCGCGGACGATGGCGGTGACGCGAGCGCTCCGGATGCGACGGTGATGGCGGCGCCGATCACTCCGTTGGAGCTGCTCGGTCGCGACCGCGCGCACTGGAGCTACTTCTACAACTCCGGCGGCTCTCCCCTCGAAGGAAACCACTGGACCGAGACCGCTCCCGGCGTATTTCGCGTGGGAACTCCCACGTATCGTTTCTCTCCGCTGGACCTCTACATGATGGGCGTGCTCGCCCCTGAAGAGGTCCCTTCGTCCTTTGTGATCGCCGAGCCGCAGCTCATGAACGTGCGCGACGAGCTCGGAAACCCCATCACCGCGGCGACCGCTCCCGAGACGGGAGCGCGCGAGCTCGAGCTTCGCGGGCGTCGCGTCGACGTCGGGATCGAGGACATCATCCGCGCGAACGGTCGCAGAAATCCTGCGGCGGTTACGATCCCGCCCACGATGGACAGCGACGGCGGTCTGCTGCCCGACGCCGCTGCGCCGCCGCGCGCGGGCGAGCCTCGCGAGAACGACATCGACGTGATCTGGGTGATGCTCACCACGCGCGACCGGATGAGAGACATCGACGTGTTCGACTTCGATCGCGCGGTGGACTCGTGCTCGGGGGCGTACGCGTATGCGAGTCAGGGGCGGTCGGTGATCGTTCCGATGCGCATGCCGAGCGCCGCGCAGGATGGGGGCGTCGAGGGCGGAGTGGTTGTGCCCGACGCGAGCACGAGCGCCGACGCGAGCAGCGACGGCGCGATCGGCGCAGAGAGCGGGCCGCCATCGCTGGGCGGCGGCTGCGCGTGTCGGGTCTCGGTCAACGCGCACCAGCGCGCGAGAGCGCCCTGGGCGATCGCGGGCTGGGCCGCGATGGTGTTGGTGAGCGCGCGTCGTCGCAGAGGGCGCGCGTCGCGCAGCGCGTAGCGAGAGAGCCGCGAAAGAGGGGGACGCAGGCGGGTGGTGACGATCGCAGCGCGAGCGAGGCGACGGAGGCGCCACCGGCGCGGTTCGCAGCCCCCACCCGCGCTGCCGCGCGCCCCGCCCCCGCAGAGCGAGGGCGGCGGCTCCGCACTGTGAAAACAGCGGTGGAACTGCATTCGTTGATCGCTGGGAACCCTTGCTCTGCAAGGGCTTCGATGGAGTCGGTCGCGACCGCTCACGGAGCGAAGCGGCTCCGCCGATCGCGGTTTGCCCCGAGCGTTCGCGCTGCGTCGTGTTGCATAGCGAGCAACTTCGCACACCGAAGAGACCTTGCAGAGCAAGGTCTCCGTGCGATCAACGAAGTCGATTCCACCGCTGTTTTCCCAATGCAGAGCCGCCGCCCTCGCTCTGCGGGGGCGGGGCGCGCGGCAGCGCGGGTGGGGGCTGCGAACCGCGCCGGTGGGGGCTGCGAACCGCGCCGGTGGGGCCTCCGTCGCCTCGCTCGCGCCGCGATCGTCAGCACCCGCCTGCGTCCCCCCTCTTTCGCGGTTCTCTCGCGATACGGGCTGTTGCGCCCGCGGATGGCGCGTTAAGGTACGCGCCCCTTGCGAGCGGCGAGCGGTTTCGACGCCGCAGGGCCTGCAACAGAGGTGCTTCCGTGGCCACGAATTGGCTGAGTGAGATCAAGCGCACGCACTCGTGTGGAGCGTTGCGCGAAGGCGACATCGGAAAAGAAGCGGTGCTGTACGGGTGGGTTCAGCGCGCGCACAACAAGGGCGGGATCGTGTTCGTGGATCTTCGAGACCGCGACGGGATCACGCAGGTCGTCTTCGATCGCGAGGACAGCGAAGCGGTCTACTCTCTCGCCGAGAACTTTCGCCGTGAGTGGGTCATCGGCGTGCGCGGCGTCGTTCGCGACCGCGGGACGATGCGCAACCCCAAGATCCCCACGGGCGCCGTCGAGCTCGTCGCGAAGGAAGCGACCGTGTTCAACAAGAGCGAGACGCCCCCGTTCGAGATCGTCGACGAGAACGGGACGCGCGAAGAGCTCTTGCTGCAGTACCGCTACCTCGACCTTCGTCGGCCCAAGCTGCAGCGCACGCTCAGGGCTCGCTCGAAGATCAACCAGGTCACGCGCAATCACTTCTACGACGAGGGCTTCGTCGAGATGGAGACGCCCTCGCTCGTGAAGTACACGCCCGGCGGCGCGAGAAACTATCTCGTCCCCTCGCGATTGCATCACGGCAAGTTCTACGCGCTCGCCGAGAGCCCGCAGCTGTTCAAGCAGCTCTTCATGGTCGCGGGCTTCGACAGGTACTTTCAAATCGCCCGCTGCTGGCGCGACGAAGACCCGCGCCTCGACCGCCAGCCCGAGTTCACGCAGATCGACGTCGAGATGTCCTTCGTCACGCAAGAGGACATCTTCGGCGTGGTCGAGCGCCTGCTCGGCAAGATCTGGAAGGAGCTGCTCGGGATCGATTTGTCCCAGAAATTCCCGAGCGGATTTCCGCGGATGACCTTCGCCGAGAGCATGCGTCGCTTCGGCAACGACAAGCCCGACCTGCGCTTCGGCATGGAGCACACGGACCTCACGGACCTCGTGATCGCTCACAAGGGCGGCGGCGTTGGTCTGCTCGCGGAGATCTCCGAGCGCTACGAGAAGGGCGAGGATCGTCGCGATCTTCCGCAGCACATCGTGAAGTGCATGGTGGTCCCTGCGGACGGCGGGCCCGCGAAGAAGCCCTTGTCTCGCAAGGACCTCGACGAGCTCGAAGCGTACGTGAAGCAGATGCGCTCGCCGGGCCTCGCTCGCGCGAAGGTCGCCGAGGACGGAACGTGGGCGCAGACCGCGTGGAAGACCGCGACGCCCGAGTTCGTTCGCGCCGTCAACGAAGCGTGCGGAGCGAAGCCGGGCGACATCATCATCTTTCAGCTCGGCAAAGAAGCGCTCGTTCAGACGGTGCTCGCCAACGTGCGCCTCGCGCTCGGAAAGAAGCTCGGCTTCATCCCCGAGCACGGCACGGCCAACGACAACTACCAGTTTCTCTGGGTCGTCGATCCGCCGCTGTTCGAGTGGGACGAGGACAGCAAGACCTGGGCTCCTGCGCACCACGCGTTTACGCGCCCGCAGGACGGCTCGCTGCAGTACCTCGAGACGGACCCCGGAAAGGTCCTCTGCTATCGCTACGACTGCGTGCTCAACGGCTTCGAGATCGGCGGCGGATCGATCCGTCTGCACGACCCCGAAGTGCAGCAGAAGGTCTTCAAGGTCCTCGGCATCGACGAGGCTGAAGCGCGACAGAAGTTCGGGTTCTTGCTCGACGCGCTCAAGCTCGGCGCCCCGCCGCACGGCGGGCTCGCGATCGGAATGGACCGACTCGTGATGCTCCTCACGGGCACCGAGTCTCTGCGCGACGTGATCGCCTATCCCAAGACCGCGCAGTTCTTGGACCTGATGATGGGCGCGCCCGGCGAAGTGAGCGACAAGCAGCTCGCCGAAGCGAACATCGCCCGCAAGGGTTGAGCGTTGCAGATCCCTGCGGGGGGTGAGCGCTTGCCGAGCGAGCGCAATTCGCGCACAACCCTCGGCCGATGCGTTCGCTCACCGTTCTCTCGCTCGCTCTCGCGCTGGCCGCTTGCTCGCCTCCCGTTCAACCTCCGACGGACTCGGGAGCGCAGGACACCGGGTCGAGCTCGATGCCCGACGCGAGCTCACCGATGGACGACGCGAGCGCGCCCGTCGAGGACGTGATCGCGCCCACGGGGGACGCGGGCAACCCGTTGATCGCGGCGCGGCCGTATCGCGTGCGCGCTCCGGGCAACTACACGACGCTCGGGCCGCTGCCGCTCGTGGTGCTCTTGCACGGGTACGGCGCGAACGCGACGGGACAAGAAGCGTACTTCGCGCTCGGCCCGCAGGTGAGCGAGCGGCGGTTTTTGCTCGCGCTGCCCGACGGCACGCGCGACGCCGGAGGAAAGCAGTTCTGGAACGCGACCGACGCCTGCTGCAACTTCCTCAACGCCCCCGTCGACGACGTGGCCTATCTGCGCGCGCTCATCGCTGACATGAAGGCTCGCTACAACGTCGACGCGAACAAAGTGTACGTGATCGGGCACTCGAACGGCGGCTTCATGGCCCTGCGAATGGCCTGCGAAATGAGCGACGAAATCGCTGCCGTCATGAGCCTGGCAGGAGCGGGCTACAGCGACGCCATGCGCTGCGCGCCCTCGCGCACGGTGCACGTGCTGCAAGTGCACGGCGACATGGATCAAACGGTGCTCTTCGGAGGCGCTCCGGCGCTCGTCGCGGGCGGGCAGCCGTACCCCGGCGCAGAGCGAACGGTGGGCGATTGGGCCACGCGCAACGGATGCGCGATGACGCGGATGTCGTCGGGCGCGGACCTCGATCTGGACAGCGTGCTGGTGGGGGCCGAGACGACGCGCGAGGCGCACACGGGGTGCCGCGCGGGCGGGAGCGCTGAGCTCTGGCGAATCCGCGGCGGATCGCACATTCCGACGTTCGGCGCGGCGTGGGCACCGTCGGTGATCGACTGGCTGTACGCGCACGCGCGGGCCATGTGAGCGATCCGCGGGGGAGACGCACGAGGGTGGTTGACGACGGGGCCGTTTCGCACGAAAGGTCTCGGCCCTCTATGACTGTCATCCACGTCGGAACGGCGAATTTCGACCGCCCCCGCGACCGCTACAAGTCCCGCCTCCACTTCGTCGAGCTCGAGCTGCGCTCGCCGCTTCCTCCGCCGAAGCGCCTGCAAAAGCTCCGCTCGGAAGTGGGCGATGATTTCGTGCTCGCGGCGATCGCGCCGATGACCTTGTTCGGAAGCGATGACGCTCCGCTGCGCGACGCGGCGCACACGCGCGCCGAGGTCGATCGCCTTCAAAACGCGGTGAGCGCGCTCAAGCCCGACGTGATTGTGTTTCGCACGCCCAAGTCGCTGCGGCCCGGCACGGCGGCGCTCGAGCGCTGGCTCACGCTCTGCCGCGATCGCCTCTGCAAAATGGCCCGCGTGATCGTGTGGGAGCCCACCGGTGTGTGGGAGCGCGACGCGGCGCTCGAGGTCACGGACGACATCGAGAACTTGATTGTGTGTGCCGACCCTCTGCGCGACGACGTCTCGGGCGAGTCCCACGTGTACGCGCGCCTCCGCGGGCTCGGGATCGACAACCGCTACAACGATGGAAAGCTCGAAGACATCGCCGAAGCCCTGGCCGAGTGCGAAGAGGCCTGGGTGGTCTTCGCGACGGCGACGGGCTTCAACGAAGCGACGAAGCTCGACGCCCTCGCGAAGGGCGACGGAGCGCCTGCGTACTCGTCGGACGGTGACGACGACGAAGAGGGCGACGACGAGGGCGACGACGACGACGACGGCGACGAAGAGTTCGAAGACGACGAAGACGGCGACTTCGAAGACGGCGACGAAGAAGACGAAGACGGCGACGACGAAGACGGTGACGAGGACAGCGAAGAAGAAGAAGAGGACGAGGGCTGATGCGCAACCTGCTCGTTTCTAGCGACGCCATCGCGCAGAACGCAGGAAACGCGGCGCTCTCGCTCGGCGGCAACGCGGTGGACGCGGTGCTCTCTGCGCTGCTCGCGGGCGCTACGTTGGCCTCTCCTGCGTCGTTGCTCGGAAGCGCGGTCATCACCGTCGCTGGGCTCGGCGTGGGCGCGTACTCGGTGGACGGTCGCGCGCGGGCGCCGGGGATTCGTTTGCAGCGTCGCAGCGCTCCCGAAGATCCGCCGGTGCGCGACTCGATCGCCGCTCCGGGGCTGGTCGAGGGCGTGCTCACCGCGCACAATCGCTTCGGCGCGATCGCGATCGCGAAGGTCGCGCGCGCGGCGACCGACGCCATCAAAGAGGGAAACGAAGATCCGCTGGTCAAAGCGCGGCTGCCGGTGCTCGAGGCGATTCATCGCCACGGGCCGCACTGGCTGAACAAGCTCGGGCTCTCGCAGGCGCTGCTCGAAGCCGCAGGCACGCCGGTCAACGGCGTGCTCTCTCGCGATGATCTCGTGAGCACTCCCGCGCCGATCGCCGAGCTCATGCCGCGCGGGATGGGGGGAAACGAGCTGCTCGTCGTGGCCCCCACGGTTCCTCCGCGCTTTGCGCCGCCGACGCCGCCCGCGACGCCGATCGGAGTCGCGATCGCCGCGGACATGCACGGCGTGATGGCCACTGCGGTGTGGGCGGTCGCGCCCGAGGCGTGCTTGATCGACTCGCCGTACGCGCTCTCGGGCGCGGCGCTCAACAACGCGCCGACCAAGGGCGTGACGCGTCGCGCGGCGGGGACGAGGATCCCGATGCCTGTTCCCGTGGTGACGGTGCGCGCGGACGCGAGGGTGTGGGCTGCGGCGGCGGTCGCTGGCGAGGGGGCGCTCGAATCGGCGCGGGACGAGCTCGTCGCGCGGCGGATCGCGGCGCTCACGGGGCAGTCGATTCCCCCGCCCGACGTGGGCGCGGTGCGCGCGCAGAGCTACTGGCTCGTTCGCGACGCGGGCGAAGAGCTGCGCGTGATCGAAGAGTCCATCTCGCGATGAGCGACGAGCTCGCGACGGTCGAGCGCGCGCTGTCGACGCTGATCGGGGCGCGCGTCGATCGTGTGTTTGTCTGCGAATCCACTGGCTTGATCGAGCTCTCGCTCTACGACAGAGCCAAGAAGATGCTCGTCACGGGCGTCGGGCCTTCGGTGTGGGGCGTGGGGCTGGGAGAGCGCGTCGCGCGCGTTCGCGACGACGCGTCGCGCCCGTTGACGGCGGCGCTGCGCGCGCACGTGGTCGATCATCGGCTGCGCTCGGTGGCGATCGAAGACGGGGCGCTCTGGCTCTCGTTTGGCTCCGAAGCGGCGATCTCGCGCGTGGCGATCTGGCCCGGTCGGCGCGGAGGCGCGTGCGTGTACGCGCCGGACGGAAGGCTCATCACGAAGCACCCGAGCGGCGCGAGCGGCGATCCCGTGAGCGAGTGGAGCGACGCGCGCCCGGTCGAAACGCGGGGAGATTCGCTGGTCGAACAGAGCGATCGCCGCGGGTTCGACCGCGCGAAGATCGAGCTGTCCCGCGCGGTGCGCGCGGCGAAGAGCGCCACCGAGCGCAGGGGCGAGGCGGTGCGCGGCGACCTCGCGCGGCTCGAGAGCGTCGAGCGGCTGCAGAAGATCGGCCGATTGCTGCTCGCGCAAGGAGCGAAGGTCGCGCGCGGAGCGAAGAGCGCGACGCTCGATGACTGGGAAGAGGGCGGGACGATCGAGGTGAAGCTCGACCCAGCGAAGCCGGCGAAGGCGCAGGCCGAGACGTTCTTCGCGAAGGCGCGGAGGTATCAGCGAGGCGAGGCCGTGATGAAGCGTCGCCTCGCTGAGTGTGAGGCGCGCGTCGAGCAGTTGGCCGCGCTCGAGGCCGAGGTCTCCGCGGCAAATCCCGCTGAAAACACAAGCTGGAACGCGCTCATCGCCCGCGCCCGCGCCCTCGGCGCCAAGCTCTCGGAGCACGGCGCGACCCCCACCGGAGCGAGCGCGAAGAAGAGCAAGGGCGAGCGTCGAGTGCCCTACCTCGTGTTTCGCGACGAGCGATCGAAGCGCATCCTCGTGGGCCGCGGCGGCGCCGACAACGACGCGCTGACGACGGAGTTCGCGCGGCCGCACGACCTGTGGCTGCACGCGAAAGAGCGCACAGGCGCCCACGTCATCGTCCCGCTCGACAAGGGCCAGACGTGCCCGAGCGAGCTGCTCGTGGACGCGGCCACCCTGGCTGCCCACTACAGCGATGCGCGTGGAGAAACCGTGGTCGAAGTGACGTATGTTCCGCGGCGCTACGTGCGCAAACCCAAGGGGAGCGCGGTCGGCGCGGTGACGTACGACCACGAGAAGGTCTTGGTCCTGCGCGTCGAAGCCGAGCGCGTCGAGCGCCTGCTCGCGACCCGCGAAGAGTGACTTTTCGGCGAGGAGCGTCGAGGCGTGTGGCAGACTCAGCGTTGATATTCGCTGCGCTTGCTCTTGTTCGCTTCGTTCGCAGGGAGACTCATCACCATGCTGCGCGCTCACTCATCGACGCACCGCCTCGCCCCGCTCGTGTTGCTCTCGTTCGCCGCTGCGCGCTGTGCGCTTCCGCACGCGTCCGTGCGAGGCGATGACGGAGGTCCGGTCAGCGACATCGTGAGCGCCGATCACGACGCGAGCGTGTTGCCCGATGTCTCTCCGATGGATGTGCGCGACTCGATGCCCGGGATGGACGTCGTGGACAGCGGCGTCGAGCCCACGACCGAAGCGGGCATGGAAGCAGGCCCCGACGCGGGAATCGAAGCGAGCATGGAAGCGGGCCCCGACGCCGGCCCAGACGCGGGCCCAGACGTAGGAATGGAAGCGGGGCCAGACGTCGTCGACGCTGCGATGGACGCGCGCGACACGGGCGTGCCGACGGACACGGGCGTGGATACCGGTGTGGACACGGGCGTGGTGACGGACACGGGCGTGGTTCGTCCCACGCGATGCGCCGAGGTTCCGATGGCGCTCCGCGGGTCCGCTGTGCAGACGCTCTACTACCGTCCGATGCTCGATCGAACGTGGCAAGCGTACTGCGACTTCTCCACCGCAGGCGGACCGTGGACGCTCATCGCGAAGGTCGACCCAGGACAGTCGGAGTGGGACTACGACAACGCGCGGTGGACCGACACCTCGGTGCTCAACGAGTCGTCGACGAACCTGATGCGATCGAGCGCGAAGTTTCGAGGCTTCTCAGAGGTCTCGTTCACCTCGATGCGCTTGGATTTCGTCACGGATCAGAGCGGGATCGGGACGGGGCCGTGGGACCCCAACTCGATCACGTTCTCGTTCGACTCGGGCACGCGTCCGCTGAGCGACGTGCTCAACGGGATGGACAATCAGCTCATCACGGGGACGACGCGCGCGAACTGGCTCGCGGTGATTCCCACGGTCGCGTTGGTGTTCAACTCGCAGCTGCAGCCCAACTGCAATCGCGTCGCGTTCAACAACGTGAGCAGCGGCGGTGGAATGGGCTTCCGCGTTCGCATCGGAATCCTCGGAAACAACGAGAACGACTGCAGCTCGTGCGACTCGTGGATCGGCGCCGGCACCAACCCCTCTTCGTTCGGCGGTACGACGCTGACCGCGGGCAACCGTTACCCCGACGACCCTTCGACGATGATCATCAACGAAGAGCGCCGCACGCCCTCGTGGGTCTTCCTCTGGATCCGCTGAGCGCGCGCACTTCTGCGACGGCGCAACAGACTCACATTGACGAACGTCACCTTCGCGAGCCATAACGATGCTCGAAGGATGACGCGCCGTGTCGATTCCTCGTTCGTCGATGGTCGTGTTCGTTGCGGCGCTCGCTGCGTGTTCGCTCCCGCACGCGCGCGGACGCGGCGACGAAGGCGGCGCATCGGACGCGTCGTTCGCTGAGCAGAGCGAGAGCTCGACCCCCGATGCGAGCGACGATGGATCGTCGCAGCCCGACGTGATCGACGATGGCATCGCGATGGACGTCGCCGACGAAGATGGCTCGCAGAGCGACGTCGTCTCGGTGGATCAGCGCGCAGACGGCGCGCTCGACGACGGCGCGATGGACGGCGGAGACGCTGGGGTCGCTGGCGATTCGGCGACGAGCGACGGCGCGATGGACGGGGCGATGAGCGAGGCCGCCGTCGACGGCGCGGTCGACGCTGCCGCCGACGCGCCGCGCGACGCGGGCTGCCTCGCGGGAACCGCGGATTGCGGCGACGGGATCTGCCGTCCTGTGCTCGACACCGTGGTGACGTGCAGCGAAGCGACGCGCGACGGCGTGCACGTTCTCACGATCGGCGGCGCTCCGTTCTGCGCGTATTGTCAGCAGTTCGGCATGGGTCCGCGCTGGACCATGGTGCTCAAGGCCAACGGCGCGGACACCTCTGGGCTCGCGCCGCAGCGCTTCGCGTACGACTCTGCGCTGTGGACCAACACGGACACGTACCTCGAGTACAACCTCGATCGAGACACGCGCGAGCTCAAGACGCGCGCGTTCTTCGTGCATCCGCTGCGTGAGGTGCTCGTCGAGATGAGCACGGGCGGGACCATTCGCTCGCTGAGAGGCTCGCTGGTGGGCGGGATGTCCGGGCCGATCCCGTCGCTTCGCGCGGTGTTTTCAGGGGGCAACAACGCGTACGGCGGGGCGTTCAGAGTGGACGACTGGCTCGGCGCCGTGCCCGACTCGCGCTTGCAAGACCGCTGTCGTCGCGTGGGCTTCAACGTGCGAGCGAACGACGCCAACTCGGCGCGCGTGCGCATCGGCGCGATCGGCAACGAGAACTTGATCAGCGACTGCGACACGCACGACTCGTGGGTGGGCGTCGGCGGCGTGCGCGAGACCGGTGATCCGTCGCTCTCGTTCTCGGCGGGCAACGTCGCTCGGTACAACGGCGGAGACAACCGCACGATCCGAAGCCACGCGACGGTCTGGGTCCGCGAGTAGCGCTCAGAACGCGGACGAGGTGCTGGTGTCTTCGAAGAAGCTGGCGAGCTCGTGCCGGCGCGCGTGGGCGTCGGCGCGGCCGAGCTCGATCAAGCGACGGCAGAACGCGCCGTCGAAGAGCAGGTAGCTCGCGAGGTCGGCCTCGTCGTTGACCCCGGACTCGAGCAGCGAGAGGGCCTTGCGGGTGATGAGGGGGCCCGAGATCTTTCCGCGGCGAACGTGGTCCGCGGCGATGCGGCCGATGTCTTCGCTCGGCCTCACGACCAGCGTCTCGATGGGCTTGTATCGCCGCGCGCCGCGCAGCTCGGCCTCGCGCGAGAGCTTGTCGGCGAAGTCCTGCCCGTACACCGAGCGCCCCACGTCGATGAGCTCGTTGATGCGCGAGAGCAGCTCCAGGTCGCTCTCGACGTGGTCGAGCAAGAACGCGTTGAGCACTTTGCCCAGCAAAAATGGCGCTCCGGGCGCTTTGTTCGTGGGGAGCTTGCCTTCGGGGACCGCGCTGCCTTTCACCTCGCGAGACAAGCCGATCACCAGCAGCTTCGAGGCTCCGACGTGCAGCGCGGGCGCCATCGGCGTGTTCTGCCGCAGGCCTCCGTCGCAGTAGAGCATCGAGCCGAGCCGCACTGGAGGAAACACCAGCGGGATCGCAGCGCTCGCGAGCGCGTGCTGCGGACCGATCGGCCCAGGCACCACGTGCGAGCGCGGCCCGAGCTGCGTGGGCAGCGCCATCTCGGGGTGCGCGTCCATGAACACGGCGGTGCGACCGGTGGCGATCTCGGTCGCGCTCACCGCGAGGGCCCGCAAATATCCACGCGAAATCGCTCTTCCGATCGCGCGCCACGGGACCTCTTTGGTCACGAGGTCGATCAGCGGTCGCACGTCGAACACGCCCTGCGCCGCTTCGCCTCCGCCCCAGAGCACCTTGGGTAAGCGAAGCGCCTCGAGCACGCCGAAGCGCACGACGTGCTGCAGCTCGAGGCCGCTCCACAGGTCGGTCAGCCGTCGAACGCCCGGCGCCGGCGCGTGCGCGTGCGCCGCGAGATACACGGCGTTGATGGCGCCGACGCTCGTCCCGCAGATGACGTCGAAGCCCGGAGCGCGGCCGCCCAAGCGCGGCATCTCGTCGAACAAGTACGACAAGACTCCCGCTTCGTACGCGCCGCGCGCGCCGCCGCCAGAGAGGACGATGGCCGAGAGCGAGCGAGAGCCAGGACCGATGGACGGAGGGGGTGGGGTCGATTGCAGCAAGAGAGCAGGTCTTTCTTTCGAAGCGGGCTATCCGTTCGGTCGATGCGGAGCGTGCTGTTGAAACAGCGGCTTTCTTCGGGCGCTCAGCTCGCGCACGAGCGCCGCGCGCTCGGGTTCGTCCGCGGCCTTCAGCGCGCGCTCGAGCGAGCCGAGCACGCGATCGCCGCGCTCGATCCGCCACGGCTCGGACATCACCGGGTCTGCGAGCGCGCGATCGGCGAGGCGCAGCGCCGTCGCGTGATCGCCGAGCCTCGCGGCGGCCTCGGCGCCGAGCGCGCGCGCGTGCAGCAAATACTGCGAGATTCCCGCGTCGTTCGCGAGCCGCTCGGCCTCTTCGGCGCTCGCGAGCGCCGCGCGGTGCTCGCCTCGGACGATCGCCACCAGCGCGTCTCCCAATCGCACGCGCACCATGTCGAAGGTCGAGCCCGAGAGCGCGGCTTCTCTTCGCGCGAGCTCGAGCTCGGCGAGCGCCGCGGCGGTGTCCGATCGCGTCGCGTACACTTCGGCGAGCGCCACGCGCGCGTCCGCGCTTCCGGTCCCGCGCGCGCCGAGCGCCGAGTACACATCGAGCGCCTTGCGTAGATACACCATCGCCAGGTCGTCTCGTCCCAGCGCCGCGTACGCCTGGCCCGCGTTGGACAGCGCGACGCCCAATCGATCGCGCTGCCCGGTCTCTCTCTGCGCGGCGATCGAGGCGCGGTAGAGCGTCAGCGAGTCCTCGTAGTCTCCGCGCGCAAAACACGCGACGCCGAGCGCGTTGAGCACCTGCGCGAGCAGGCGCTTGGGCCCGAAGCGCGCGAGCAGCGCGTAGGCCTCGGCGTACATCTCGATCGCGCGCTCGACCTCGCCCGTCTGTCGAAAGAGCGCGCCCCGAGTGAGCAGCACTTCGATGCGCAGCGTGCGCGCGGCGCGGACGCCTTCGTCCGGCGTTCCGCCGGGAGGGGGCTGCGCGGCGTTGCGCGTGTCGAGCGCGGCGAGCGCGTGGTCCGTGGCCACCAGCGCCTCGGCATAGCGCCCTCGCTGCCCGAGATAGAGCGCGAGCACGCGCCGCGCTTCCGCCTCTGCGCGCGCGTCGGTGGCCCTTCGCGCCGAGCGAACAGCGGCGTTCACGTCGCGCTCGATGTGCGCTCCGAGCCCCGTGTCGAACTTGTATCGGGCCTGCCGCGCGAGTGCCCTCGCGATCAGCCGAGGGTCGCGCGACTCGACGGAGGTCTGCCGGAGGGCGAGCAGCGCAGCGCGCCGCGAGCGCGTCCTGCCGCCGATGCGATCGATGTCTTCTCTGCCCGAAAACGCCGCAAATCGCAGGGAGAACGCCTCGGGGTCCGTCGCGCCCTCGGTGAGCGAGAGCACGCGCGCGTACTGCTCGTACGCGTCGCGATAGCGCCCCGCTGCGCGCTGCGCGCTCGCCGCTTCGATCCACGCGCGCGCCGCAGGACGCAGGGCGCCGGCGGCCTCTCGATGCCGCGCGACCATCGCCGCTCCGGGCCCGCGCGAGCCCGGTCTGCGCTCGAGGACTGCGGCGATGCGCGCGTGCATTCCCGCGATTTGCGTGGGGTCGATCGAGGTGCGAGCGACGCGAGCGAGCGCCGCGTGCGCGAAGGTCACGCTCTCGACGGTGTTGCGCGTGCGAACGAGGATTCCGTCCGCGAGCAGCCGGCCGATCGCCCGAGGAGCGTCGTCACCCGCGAGCGACTCGAGCACGTCCGTCGGGATCTCTCGGTCGATCAACGCGCACCACCGCGCGAGCGAGCGCGCCTCGGCTGGCAGCGAATCGACTCGCGCGGCGAGCACCTCTTCGAGCGTCGTGGGCAGGGGCGCTTCGCCTTCGCGCGCGGCGGACAGCTTGGCGCGCGAACCCTTCTCGTCCGCGAGCACTTCGAGCCGGCCGCGATCGCCCATGGCCTCGAGCACCTCGAGGATCATGAGCGGGTTGCCTCCCGCGACCGCTGAGACTTCACGGGCGAGCTCTTCGCCGACCTCGCCCGTCCCCAGCCGCGTCGCGATGAGCTTCGAGCGATTCTGCGCGGTCAACGGAGCGACCGTGAGCACCGAGGCCCCCTCGCACTCGCGCACGAGCGCGTCTCCGTCGCGCAGCCCGAGCACGATGAGCACGGGCCCCGTGGGCGGCTTGCGCGCGAGCTCTTTGAGCACGGCGCGCGATCCTTCGTCCGCTTGATCGACCCCGTCGACGATCGCGACCAGCGGCGCGAGCACCGCGCCCGCAGAGAGCAATTTGCGCAGCGTCATCGCGAGCTCTCTCGCGAGCGCGCCGGCCTCGGCCTCTTCGTTCGCCTCGCGGTTGAGCACCACGCGCAGCGCTCTGCGCGCGGCGCGCCCGGCGGGGCCGTGACCGAGGCCGACGACCACGAGCGCGCGGTCGATCGTCGCGTCCACGGTCGAGCCGTTGTCCGCTTCTTCTTCCGCGAGCCCGAGCACCGCGAGCGTGAGCTGCGCGATCGCGCCGTAGTTGCTCTCGCCTTGGCCGAAGCCCACCGAGGCGCGCGCGCACGGGCCGCGACCGGACTCGTGCTCGGCCGCGAACGCCGCGAGCAGCGCGCTCTTTCCGACGCCGAGCTCGCCGGTGACGAGCAGCGATTGTCCTCGGCCCGCGCTCTCGACGCGAGAGACCGCGTCGCGCAGGCGCTCGAGCTCGGCCTGCCGGCCGACGAGCAGGACCGTGGCCGCGTCGACGTCCGCTTCGCGCTCAGCGCGAGACTTCGCGCGTTCGAGCCGATAGATCTTCGTCCCGATGCCCGCGCGCGCGCCGGTCTCGGCGAGCACAAACGAGCGGCGCACGAGGCGATAGAATCCTGCGGTCGCGAGCACCTCGCCTTGCTCTGCGATGTCCGAGAGCGTGGCCGCGAACGACGCGCTCTCGTCGACGATGTCGAACCCGAGCAGCGACCCAGAGCCTCCTCGCGCTGCCGCTGCGACGCCCCGCGCGACGCCGAGCGCGACGCCCGGAGTCGACTCGGGGTCGCCTCCCATCGAGGCGATGGCGTCGGCGATGTCGAGCGCGAGGCGCGCGGCGGCGAGCGCGTGATCGACGCCGTGTCGAAGCACTCCGACGACGAGCGTGAAGCGTCCGTCATCCTCGGATCGCTCGAGCGTCGCGTCGGCTTTGAATGCGAGGGACGCGACGAGGTCGTACAGCGCGCGCGTATCGACGGTGTCCTCGGCGCGGCGCGGCGCGACGAAGCGCCCCACGACCACGGCCACGTGCAGCCGCTCGCGCACCAGGCCGACGTCCCCGACGATGGCCATCGATCGATCCGCGACGTCCGTGCGCGCGCGGGTCTTTCGTCCGTGCGCGACGGTGGTGGCCTCTTGTCGGTTGGGCGCCTCTTCCTCGACGACGTCGAGCGTGGGCAGCACGGTTTCGCGGGCGAAAAAGCGCTCGACGTACTCTTCGAGCCTCGCCGCGTCCCACTCTTCGTCGTCGAGCGCGCGGAGGTATCGCGAGAGCGCGTCCTGCACGTCGCGCGCAGAGGCGAAGCGCTTGTCTCGATCGGGCTCGATCATCTTGGCGACGATCGCGCGCAGCCCTTCGGGGACGTGCGCGGCGACGCGCTCGAGGTCTGGGCCCTCGCCGCGACGCAATCGAGGCAGCAAATCACCGCCGGAAACGACTCCGTCGTGCAGCGTTCGACCCGCCGCGAGCTCGCCGAGCATGATGCCGAGCGCGTAGATGTCCGCGCGACGGTCGACGGGCTCGAGCCTCGCTTGCTCGGGGCTCATGTAGGCGAACTTGCCCTTGATCGCGAGGTCGTCGTCGCCGGTGCTCATGCGCGCGCGGGCGATGCCGAAGTCGCCGAGCTTCACGACGCCGTCGTGCGAGAGCAGGACGTTGGCCGGAGAAACATCGCGGTGAACGATGTCGAGCGACTGTCCGTCCTCGTCCTTGCGCTCGTGCGCGTAGTGCAGCCCCTTGGCCACTTCACGGACCATCCACGCGCACAAGCCGGGCGGGATGCGCTCTTGCCTGCCGTGCGCGGCGCGCGCGAGCTGCGCGAGGTCGGGCCCGTCGATGAACTCCATCACGAGCAAGAGCGACGGCCCGTCGGACTCGAAGCCGTACACCTGCACGACGTTGGGGTGGTTGAGCCGCAGGGCGACCTTGGCCTCGTCGACGAACATCGCGCGAAAGCGCTGGTTCGACGCGAACTGCGGCAGGATGCGCTTGACCACGAGGAGCTTGTCGGTGCCCTCGGCGCCGCGCGATCGAGCGAGGAAGACCTCTGCCATTCCGCCTGCGCCGAGCCTGCGCACAATGGCGTAGCGCCCGAGCCGCGCGGGCACGGGCATCGACGGTGTATCAGCCATCGCGACAGGGATCTCCTGCAGGCACGGACGAACTCAGGGCGGGATTGTGCCTCGCGAGGCCCACGCTCGTCACGGATTTCGACGGTGATCGCGACGCTCTCAGCGCCGTCGTCCGTTGCCCACGGGCTGCCACAGCTCGTCGAGCCCGACGAACTCGTACGGCTGTTGTCCCCGCGCGCGGCGCGCCTCGTTGCGCGCTTGAATCTCGCCGAAGACCATCGGCAGCGCGCGCGCGGTGCGCTCGAGCGTGTCGTGAAAGAGCACGACTCCGCCGCGCGGAGAGGCGTCGAGGCCCGCGCGAAAGTTCGCGACGACCTCCTCGGGCGAGTGCGACGCCCAGTCGCGCGTGTCGATCGCCCAGAACACCGGCGTCAGCCCGCGCGAGTACACCGCTCGCACCGCGCGAGGGTTGTGCAGCGCGCCGAACGGAGCGCGAAACAGAAACGTACGCGCGCCGATCGTCTGCTCGATCGCCTGAGAATTTGCGTCGATTTCGCGATCGAGCTGCCGCTCGTTGAGCGCGTCCATCAGCGCGTGCGTGTACGTGTGGTTGCCGATCAAGTGCCCGCGTCGCCAGGTCTCGCGCAGGACGTCGCGGTTGCGCTCGGCGACGGGGCCATCGCCGTCGAAGCGCCTGCCGACCACGAAGAACGTCGCGCGCACGCCGTGGCGGTCGAGCTCGTCGAGGACGACGGGCGTGGTCGTGTGCTCGGGGCCGTCGTCGAAGGTGAGGGCGATGCAGGGGCGCTGCGCGCACGGGCCGCGGATGAGCCCGCCGCCGCGAAAGCGGGTGACGCCCCAGAGGTTTCCGTCTGTGGGTTTGGCGCGGCGCTCGTTGGCTCCGGCGCGCACGATGGCGGGCGCGAGGGCGAGGGCGAGGGCGCAGACCACGAGCAGCGAGGTCGAGAGCGAGGGGCGCACTGGAATCACACTCCGCAGACGGCGAGGCGGTCGAGGCCGGGCAGCGGGATCACGCCGCCGCAGCGCAGCGCGAAGTGATACATCGTGTCGACGCCGAGGCCCCAGAGGGACAATCCCACGATGAGCGCGGCGATCGCGACGGACTTTCTCGCGCGGTCGGTGGTCGAGATCCCCCAGGTTTCGCAGGCGGTTCGCAGTCCGTTGGCGAAGTGAAACACCACCGCCGTGAGCCCCGCGAGGTAGAGCGCGAACATCGCGGGCTGCGCGAAGGTGCGGTCGATCGCCGCGTAGAACTGCGAGACGTCGAGCGCCCCGCGCGCCTTTGCGACGCGAAAGTGCCACAGGTGCGCGAGGACGAACGCGAACGCGAGCACGCCCGTCACGCGCTGCAGGACGAAGAGCCAATTGGCGCCGTAGGGATAGCGGCCGACGTTGGGGCGCGCGCTGCGAGCGATGGCGATCCCGTACAGCGCGTGAAACGACAGGGGCAGCGCGATGCCGAGCGCCTCGAGCCACACGAGGCCGGGCGCGCGTTGGATGCGGTCGACGGCGCGATCGAAGCTGGCCCGACCCCACAGGGCGGTCGCGTTCGTCACGAGGTGTTCGATCAGAAAAATCCCTAGCGGAACGACCCCTGCCAGCGAGTGCGCCCTGCGCAACACGAACGACGCGCGCGACACCGCGGCGCTCATCGCGTCACCACGAACACGACCACCAGCGCGATCAACCCGAGCACAGCGAACCCACCGGCGACGATGATCCCAGTGTTCGATCGGGGCGCGGGCGCGAGGTCCACCGCGGCGCTCTGCGGAGCGGCGGCGAACGGGTCGTACGCTGCTGCGGGCGAGGGCTGCATCGGCGGCGCGGTCTGCGCGTACGGCGGGGCGTACTGCGGCTGCGCGTGCTGCGGTTGCGCGAACTGTGGTTGCGCGGGAGGGCTCATCGGCGCGGTGGTCGGCGCCACCGGAAGCGCTGAGGGAGCGCTCTGCGTCGCGGGCGGCTGCGCGGGCGGGGCGAACTTCGGGACCGCCGCCGCCGCGGGGATCGCGGGAACCTGCGCTGCGTCGAGCGCGGTCGTCGGCGGATCGCTCAGCGTCGCGGGCGGCAACGGAGCGGCTTGCAACGGCGCGACGGGCGCGATGAACCCCGCGGGCTTCGTCATGGGCGGCGGAGCGGGGCGCGCCGGAGCGCTCGTCGGCGCGGCGGGCTTGCCCGTATTGGCGGGCGCCGCGGTGGCCTGCGACGGTTTGGGCGGCGGAGCGATGGTGGGCGCTTCGCGCTTGGCCTCGTTGGCGAGCGGCGCGGTGGGCGTTTGTGCGATGGGCGCCTGCGCGGGCTTGGAGAACGGCGGGTTGGTCTTCGGGCCCGCGCCGGGGCTTCGAACCTTCGCGACGGCGCCGCTCGCGCCGGGCTTGGGCGGAGCGATGGTGGGCGCCGAACGCTGCGCTTGCGAGAGCTCGGCCTTGGACGGAGCGCGCATCGCAGCGGTCGCGTTCTCGTCGTCTTCTGCTGGGATTTCTGCGGGCTTCGAGCCTTCGACGCGCTTGAACGCGCGCGTGGCCTCGTCGCGAAACGTCGGCTTCTCGGTGCTCGGCGCGGGCGACGCAGCGCCCTGAGCGAGCCCTGCGACGAGCGGCGCGACCATGCGCGAGCGCAGGACGCTCATGCTCTCGATCTGCGTCGAGTCGTCGAAGTCGTCATCGAGGATCGAGTGCCCCGCGGCGACGGGAGGGATGCTCGGCGTCGACGGGCTGCCTGACAATTCAGCGAGCAACGCAGAGAGCTCGGCCTCTGGGTTGGGCGGCATCGTGTAGAGCACGTCCGTGAGCGCGTCGGCCATCTGCCTCGCGGACTGAAAGCGCTCTTCGGCCTTGGCCGCGAGGGACTTCTTGATGATCTCGACGAGCTTGGGCGGCAGCCCAGGTCGCGCTCGCTCGGGCGCTTCGAACACCGCGCGCGCGACGCGATCGAGCAGGACGGGCAGCGCCATGTCGGGGTAGACGGGCTTTCCGACGGCGAGCTCGTAGAGCACGCAGCCGAGCGAGAAGATGTCCGCGCGGTGATCGACCGAGAGGGCCTTGGCCTGCTCGGGCGCCATGTACGCGTACTTTCCCTTCACGACGCCGGTGCCGGTGCGCGAGGCGCGAAGCGAGGCCTTCGCGATGCCGAAGTCCGTGATCTTCACCTCGCCCGCGGTGCTCACGAGCACGTTGGGCGGAGAGACGTCCCTGTGCACGATGCGCAGGGGCTTTCCGTCGGGGCCATTCTTCTTGTGCGCGTGCTCGAGTCCGTCGGCGATCTCTCTCGCGACGTACGCGGCGACCCTCGGAGACAAGAGCATCTTGCGCTCTCTCGCCGAGGTGAGCAGCCGACCGAGGTCGAGCCCGTCGACGTACTCCATCGCGATGTAGTGCGTCCCGTTGACCTGCCCGAGGTCGATCACCTGCACGATGTTTCGATGCGAGAGCTGCGCGGTGATGTTCGCCTCGTCCACGAGCAGCTGCGTGAACTCTGGGTCCGACGAAAACCGCTGGTGAATGGTCTTGAGCGCGACGATCTTCTCGAAGCCCGCCACCGATCGCGCGCGGGCCACGTACACCTCGGCCATGCCCCCGACGCCAAGCTGCCGCACGAGCTCGTACGGCCCGAAGGCGCGAGGCAGATCGTGCGAGGACAGCCCGGACACAGTCGCGAGAGTGTAGCGCCATTGCCCGGGCAGAGCCCTATTTTCTTCACTTCGCACGCATCCGCGAGGGAGGCTCTTTGCGAGCGACGACCGCGCAGAGTTGCGTACACTCCGCCCTCGCTATGAGAGAAAGGCGCTCGGCTTCGGACCTGATCCGTCGCGACCCCCTGAGGGACATCGGCCTGTTCGCGGGCCTCTCGGACGCGGCCCTCGACGCGCTGCTCGCGGATTTGACGGTCGCCACCGTCGAGGCGGGCGACTTCGTGATGCGCGAGGGCGAGACCGCGCGCGAGATGTTCGTCGTGATCGGCGGCGAGCTCGAAGTGGTCAAAAAGACCGCGAGCGGCGCGGAGGCGCGCTTCGCCATGCTCGGCCCCGGCGATTGGGTGGGCGAGATGTCCATCCTCGACGTGATGCCGCGCTCGGCGTCGGTTCGCGCGCTCGCCCCGTCGCTCTTGCTGGTGATCTCGTCGTCGGACCTCGACAAGCTCTACCGCCGCGACGTCACGTCGTACGCGATGGTCGTGATGAACATCGCCCGCGAATTGTCCCGCCGATTGCGCGTCGCCGACGGGATCGTCGCCAACGTCGTCGCCACCGTGTGGACCGAGTACCTCGGCAACAAGAAGTAGCTGAGCCGTTTTCTCGGCCCTGCCGACCGCGCTCTCAAAACGCCGCGCAGCGATGCTCCATCGCCGCTCGCGCGAGCTGCGCGCGCTGCGCCTCGGTGAGCTGCGCGCTGTTGGCGCACACGCTCATCGCGCGACACGGGTCGCTCGGCCACGGAACGCGGCCAGCGATCGCTCCTTCGCACAAGCGCTCTTCGCCCTTCGATCCCCACTGGGGCTGGCAGCCGCTGAGCGCGCTCGCCGTCAGCGCCGCGCCCAAGATCCACGCGCTCTTGATCATGCGGTTTTCTCTACGCTCCGTTGAGCCTGCGCGCCACCCACTCGAGCGCGAGCCGATAGCTCTCGGGGCCGAACCCTTCGATGCGCCCGACGCACGCGGCGCCCGTCACCGTGCGATGCCGAAACTCTTCACGTGCGCTCGTGTTGCTCAAGTGCACTTCGACCACAGGAATCCCAATGGCCTTGATCGCGTCGTGCAGCGCCACGCTCGTGTGCGTGTATCCCCCAGGGTTGAACAGCACCGCCTGATGCGTGATCCGCGCCTGGTGCAGCCGGTCGATGAGCACGCCCTCGTGATTGCTCTGAAAGCACTCGACGACGACGCCGAGCTTCTCTCCCAACACCACGAGCGAGGCGTCGATCTCGACCAGCGTCGTCGCTCCGTAGATGTGCGGCTCGCGATGACCCAGCAGATTCAAGTTGGGTCCGTGCAGAACCATCACGCGCGCGCGCGAAACCTCGGGTTGTCCCTGCTCGTCGCTCATGCGCGCACGATACTCAACGCCGCGGTCGACGGAGGACGATCGTCGCTCACTCGAGCGCGGACAAGATCTTCGGCGCGGCGAGGCGCAGCAAGAAGCGCGCTTTGCCGTAGTTTCCGTCGGGGGCGAGCGCGAGCGCGAGGAAGTAGTCCGAGTTGAGCACGCGCACGATCAGCGTGAGCTTTTCGGCTTGCACGGCGACCTCTTGCGCGGCTCCGGCCTGCACGGACTCGACCGCGTGCATCAGCCCTTTGAGCACCACGGACAGCTCCATGCCGATCGTCTCGATGTTGACGTCGGCACTGTCTCGAACGTGGCTCTCGACCGCGATCCCGTCGAAGCCCATCAGGAGGCCCGCCAGACCTCCCTGGGTGTGCTCGACCACGTCGCGAAGCGCTTCTTTGAACATCGCCGCGATGGTGCCAGCGCGATTCTTCGAGGGTCAAGGATTCACCCAAGGATTGCAGCGATGGTTCTCCGCGGAGCCCCGAGCGCGCCGCGCAAGCTCTGCCGTCGATCGACCGCGATCCGCCGCTCTGCGGTATATCCGCCCCTGTTTTGTTCCAACGCCCTGGCTCGACCGATCGCGTGGCGCTCCGAGAGCGCGCTGCGTTCTGGTTACTCGCGCTCGTCGCGATCCGCTGGGTCGCGCCGGCGGGGCCGTTGTACTGGGACTCGTTTGGTTACACCGCGCAGGCGGTGACCGCGCAGGTCGGGGGGCTCGGCCTCGGTCGACCCCTGTTCATCCTGCTCTCGCACGGGCTCTCGTGGCTCGCCCTCGCGCTCGGCGCCAGCCTCGAGTCCATCGAGCCCCTGCTTCGCGGCGCCTGGTCGATGGTGTCCGCGCTCTCGGCGCCGCTCGCCATGCTCGTCGCCGAAGCGCTCGGTTTTTCTCGCGCGGCGCAGCGATGGACCGCCCTGTGCGTCGCGCTCTCTCCCGCGATGGCGCACGCCTCGGGACAGGTGCTCACCGACGGCCCCGCCGTGAGCGCGCTGTTGGGCTCGACCTGGTGCGCCCTTCGCGCGAAGGACGGCGATGGTCCTCGCGAGGCCCTCTGGTGGCTCGCCGCAGGAGCGCTGCTCGGCGCCGCCGTGGTCTTTCGCGAGCCCGCCATCGCGCACGCGCTGGTCTTGTACGCGGTGATTTCGCTGGGACCCAAAGGGGCGCGCAGCCGCTCGGTGGTGATCTCGACCGGCGCGATGATCCTCGTCGGAGGGCTGAGCCTCGTGTGGGCCGCGCGCCAGCCGGGATGGGCGGACACCGTTCGGGGATGGGCCGTGGCGATGCGCCGAGAGCGCGCAGAACACCCGTATTCTCTGCGGGATTTCGCGATGTACCTCGCGTGGCTGCTCGCGCTCGGGCCCGTGATGCTCGCCGCGGCGATCGACGGGTGGGCCTCGATGCGCACGCACGTCGCTGTGCACGGAAGGGCGCTGCTCTACGTCGCGGCCGGCTCGCTCGCGCAGCTCGTCGCGCTCGGCGCCTATCAAGACATCGCGTTTTCTCCACGGTATTTGCTGGGCGCGATGCCCGGGGCGCTCGCGCTCACCGCCGCTCTCTCGCTCTCGCGTCGCGCGTCATCCGCGGCTCGTTCGGGGGCGGTCGTCGCGCTCATGGCGCTCGTCGTGCTCGTCGCGGGGATCGCGCTGCGCTCGCGCGAGCGCCCGCTGCGCGCGGCGATCGACACGGTGAGCGAGCGGCTCCGCGCCGAGCGCGGCGAGCGCGTGATCGTGACCGGACAAGCGTGCCCCGCGGTGCAGATGGAGCAGCGCTTCGAGCGCGTCCGCGCCGCGAGGGATCACCGCGCGATCGAGCCGATCGTGATGGTGTGCCCGGGCTGGGGATGGCCAGCCAATTTGCAGGTGGTTCTCGATGATCACCTCGCGGCAGGGCGCGTGGTGATCGCGGACCTTCGCGAGGGCGTTTGGGTCGGCGAGCGCCAGCTGCGCGCGCGCGCTGAGCTCGAAGCGTGGCTGCGCGGACCATCGCGAGCGCTCGTTCGCGTGTGGCGGTGACGCTCAGAAGCTCGCGGACACGCCGCCCAATCCCAGCGCGAGCGACTGCAGTCCGAGCGATTGCAAGCGGCGCGAGTGCAGCACGACGAGCGGCGTTCCGATCGCCATCGAGAGCAATCCGCCCGCAGTCACGACGATGCCCGGCCACGGAGTGCAGCCGCGCGAGCCGCAGCCGGTCTGTGATTGAACGAGCAGCGTGACGCCGGTGATCGCGAGGCCCGCGCCCACCCAGAGCATCGCCTGGCCGATGGTGTAGAGCCCCGCGGACGAGGTGCGCACACGAAATCGAGCGCCGCCGCGGGGGATCGTCGCGGACTCGGTCCCGAGCGAGGTTCCCAGCGTGCGAAGGTGCAGCGAGAGCGTGCCTTCGGGCAGCTGTGCCGCGCACGGCGTGCGGCAGAGAAAGCGACGCTGCTCGACGGTGGTCCTCGCTTCGAACACGTCGCCGGGCGCGAGCGTCGAGGATCCAAAGGGCCCATACGGGCTCGTCGGCCCAAACGGCCCCACCGGACCAAACGAGCTCATCGTCATCGGTGAGGCGACCGGAACGCTCACCACCTGCATCACCTCTCGCGTCCCCGTCACCACGAACACGTCCACGGGCGTGTCGTCGCTCTCGAACTGCACGCGCTCTCCCACCTGCGCGCTGGTTGAGGGCGTGGCTGCGGAAGTTCCCGGTTGAGGGGCGGATGGGCTCGGGGTCGCGCCGGGCGGCGCGGGCGGGTGCTGCGCCGTTTGCGTGCGATTGGCGGCGGTGTTTGTCGTCTGCCAGGGCGCCGTCAGCGCCGCGCTCTGCGCGAAGACCGCCCGCGGAAAAACGAACGCGACCGCCGCAAAGACCGGCCAATGCCTCGCCCTCGCGTGGGCTCTGCGTCGCTCGTCGTTGCAGTCAGCCACAACTCAGCGGTACCACCTTCGGGCAGCACGTCGAAATCGTCGCGGTGCCAAAATGGCACGAGCCGCGCCCGACCTGGGAAGGACTGTCACCGGTCCCTCGTACGTACGGGCACCGCTCTATTCGATGAAGACCGAACCCTCGGCGCTCGTCGATGACGCGAACCGATCCCGATCAGAACGAATCGAGTCGAAGGAGTCGAGAACATGACTTTGCGCTGGTGGAAGAGCGCTGCGTTGGTCGCAGCAGTGGGCGTCTTCGGAAGCGGCTGTATCATCAACGTCTCGCAGACACGCAACACGTACGAGTCCTGCGGCACAGGCGACGTTTGCAACGGCGCGTCGAACTGCACGTCGGTCAACGTCAACGGCTCGGCGGCCTCGTTCTGCACGCAGAGCTGCAGCTCGGACGCGATGTGCCCCTCGCGCCTCAGCAACGCCGGAAGCTGCTTCATGGGGACGTGCTTCCAGAAGTGCTCGCTCCCGTCGGACTGCGGCTCGGGCATGACCTGCAGTGTTGTGCCACAGGGCTCAGGAACAATTAATCTCTGCGTTCCTCTTTCAGGTGTGACACGCACTGTGTATGAACGATCAGACGCTGGCGACGTATGCAGTACCGGGGCGAGCTGGATTTCGGTCAGCGTCAACGGCAACTCAGGCGCGTTCTGCACGCAGAGCTGCAGCTCGGACGCGGCGTGCCCCTCGCGCCTCGGCAACGCCGGGAGCTGCTTCATGGGGACGTGCTTCCAGAAGTGCTCGAGCCCGTCGGACTGCGGCTCGGGCATGACCTGCTCGCCGGTCATGCAGGGCTCGGGCGTGATCAACCTCTGCGTTCCCGGCTCGGGAAGCACCCCGCAGTGCGGCGCGATCGGCCAGTCTTGCTGCGGCGGGACGACCTGCAACGACGCCGCCGCCGCGTGCGCGAGCGACGGAATCTGCAAGCCCAAGGTCTACCTCGGCTGCACCGCCGCGTCGGCCGCGGCCAACGATCAGTGCTCGGACGCGCCCACGCCGAGCGGCGCGCGCGTGCAGACGACCTGCGTTCGTCCTCCCTTCTCCAGCGCGGGCCCGGACGGCTACTGCTCGACCGTGTGCAACGGCAACAACAACTCGTGCCCGCAGCCCAACGGCGGATCCGCTGGCTGCTACACGTTCACGGGCATGACGCAGCCCATGTGCTTCGTCGACTGCGCGATCGCCCCCAACTCGTGCCCGACCGGAACCGCCTGCGTGATGCTCACCAGCAACACCGGCGCCGCGGTCCGCGTCTGCGCTCCGCCCGTCTCGGGCTGATTCGCTCGGCGCGCCTCGCGCGCTGCGCCATCGCAATCGCCCTGTGAAATCACTGCGTGATATCACAGAGCGAACGACGCAGCGCTCAGTCCACGGATGACTCGATCATCCCAGCGCCCACCGTGGCGTTGGTGGCTTCGTCCACGAGGATGAAGCTCCCCGTCGTTCGGTTGTCTTCGTAGCGATCGAACGCCAACGGAACGCTGGTCTTCACGGTGATCGTCGCGATGTCGTTGAGCTCGATCTTCGCGGGCGAGGCGACCTGCTCGAGCGCGTTGACGTCGAGCTTGCTCTCGATGCCCGTCACGATCGCCTTCGCCCAGCGCGTGCTGTGCTTGAGCGCCCACGTGCTGCGCGGCGTGAGCGCCTTCTGGTTCATCCAGCAGAGCTTCGCGCGCACGTGCTGCCCCACCATCGCGGGCTTGTCCGACGGAACAAACAGGTCTCCTCGCGAGATGTCCACGTCGTCTCGCAGCCGCAGCGTGACGCTGCTCGGAGCGCTCGCGCTGGTGAGCGCACGCTCGTGCAAATCAATGTGCTCGATGCGCGTGGTGATCCCCGACGGGAGCACGGTGATCTCGTCGCCGACCGAGAACGTCCCGCTCGCGATCTGCCCAGCGTACCCGCGGTAGTCGTGGAAGGCGTCGCTCTGCGGGCGGATCACCCACTGCACGGCGAAGCGCGCGGGGCCCTGTGATTTTTGCGACAAAACGTCGATCGACTCGAGCCAGTCGAGCAGCGCGGGCCCGTCGTACCACGGGCTGTGCGTGCTCTTGGTGACGATGTTGTCTCCGTGCAGCGCGCTGATCGGGACGTACCGCACGCTCTTCGCGCCGATCTTCTTCGCGAGCTGCGAGAACTCTCCCACGATCTCGTCGAAGCGATCCTTGCTCCAGCCCACCAGGTCCATCTTGTTGACGCACACCACGAGCTCGGAGATCCCGAGCATCGTCGAGAGCGTCGCGTGCCTGCGCGACTGCTCGACCACGCCGTTGCGCGCGTCGACGAGCACGAGGGCGACGTCCGCCGTCGAAGCGCCCGTCACCATGTTGCGCGTGTACTGCACGTGCCCCGGCGTGTCGGCGATGATGAACTTGCGCTTCGGCGTGGCGAAATAGCGGTACGCGACGTCGATGGTGATGCCCTGCTCGCGCTCGGCGCGGAGGCCATCGGTGAGCAGCGCGAGCTCGGTGCGATCGAACCCTCGGCGCCTCGACGCCTCTTCGACGTGCGCGAGCTGGTCTTCGAAGATGCCCTTGGCGTCGAAGAGCAGGCGGCCGATCAGCGTGGACTTTCCGTCGTCCACAGAGCCTGCGGTCGAGAAGCGCAGCATGGACATCGAGCGGTCCCCAGCGGTCTCGTGTGTGGTGGTCATCAGAAGTATCCCTCGCGCTTGCGGTCTTCCATCGCGGCCTCGGAGAAGCGGTCGTCTGCGCGCGTTGCGCCGCGCTCGGTGACGCGCGAGGCGCTCACTTCGTCGATCACCTCGTCGATGGTGCGCGCGTGCGAGCGGACGGCGCCCGTGCACGAAGCGTCGCCGACGGTGCGAAAGCGAACGGTCTCTTTGAAGGGAATTTCGCTGGGCAAACGCTCGATGAAGGGCGTGACGGCGTAGATCATCCCGTCTCGCGCGAACACCTCGCGCTCGTGCGCGTAGTAGATCGACGGGATCTCGAGCCCCTCGCGCTTGATGTACTGGTACACGTCCATTTCGGTCCAGTTCGAGATGGGAAACACCCGCAAGTGCTCTCCCTTCTTCACGCGCCCGTTGTAGAGCGACCACAGCTCGGGCCGCTGGTTCTTCGGGTCCCACTGCCCGAAGTCGTCGCGAAACGAGAAGATCCGCTCCTTCGCGCGCGCGCGCTCTTCGTCTCTGCGCGCTCCGCCGAAGAGCGCGTCGAACCCGTGCTCTTGAATCGCGTCGAGCAGCGTCGTCGTCTGCAGTCGATTGCGCGAGGCGCGCGGGCCCTTCTCTTCGCTCACGCGCCCTTCGTCGATGGACTTCTGCACGGACGCGACGATGAGCCGCTCGCCGAGCTCGGCCATGCGCTTGTCTCGAAACGCGATGACCTCGTCGAAGTTGTGCCCCGTGTCCACGTGCATCACGACGAAGGGAAATCGCGCGGGGCGAAACGCCTTCTCGGCCAGGCGCAAAAGGACGATCGAGTCCTTGCCGCCAGAGAAGAGCAGGGCGGGCTTCTCTCGTTCCGCGGCGATTTCGCGGAAAATGAAGATCGCCTCCGCTTCGAGGGCGTCGAGGTGATCACCTCGGGTCGACGACTTTACCATCACGAACGTTCATTATAGTGAACGCCGCGTTCTGGCAACCCATCCGTGAGCGAGTACCTTCGGGGGGTGTCATCGGACGGAAACAACGATCCGCGCATGCAGCCCGCGTGGCCGCAGGTGACGGACGAAGCCGAGCAAGCGCGGCGCGCAGAGATCATCGAACAAGCTCGACCCGAGCACGAGAAGGTCGTCGTCGTGCGCGTCCCGAGCGCTGCGCCGACCTATCAAGCCAAGCTGCCGCAAGAGCGCTGGCTCGCCGCGTTGATGATCCTGCCGATGTTCTACGTGACCTACTACCTCTCGATCATCTTGCTCACAGCGCTGAACGGCGCGCTGGGCGGAGCGGTCGCGTGCGGCGCGGTCGTCGCGGTCGTCATGACCTCGGTCGTCATCGTCGTGCGCAGGTTGTTTACGCGCCCCGAGGTCGCGCTGGACAGCAAAGGTCTCCGCTACAAGACAACGGGATTCATCGGGTCGAGCGGGACGATCGCGCTCGACAAGCTCCGAGGCTTCACCGTCCAAGTGAAGCGCCGCGCGATGGACAACAACGAGCAGTGGCACTTGTTCGCGACCACCGACGGCAAGCCCGTCTTCATCGGAAAGACCGGCAAGCACGACGAAGCCGCCGCCATCATTCGAGGACTCGAAGAGACCCTCGCGCAGCTGCGATTGAGCTCGACGAATTACCGCGTCGGGTTTTGATCGTCGTTCGTTGGCTGGGTGCGCCCATGTGCCGCGCGCACGCTGATGAAGGTCCGCTCTGCGTTTCGTCAGTAAAATAACAGGAAATCTCTGCGTACTTGCATGGGGCTTTTCTGTGCTACCAAGGGAGTGATGGCGCGGATTATTTTCGAGGGGAAGCAGTATCCATTGTTCGACGGCGAGGACGCGTTGCGAGGACTCATGCGCGGCGGCGCGTCGGTCTCGTACTCGTGTCGAAAGGGGACATGCCAAACGTGCATGCTCCACGCGGTGTCTGGTGATCCCGGCGCCGAGTCGCGTCGCGGGCTGCGCGACGAGCTCAAAGAGCGCGGGTATTTTCTTCCGTGCATCGCGCATCCCAAAGAGGACGTGCGCGCTGCGCGACCCGACCCGAGCGCGCTCTCGGTGCGCATGCACGTGCAGCACAAGAGCATGGCCGCGCCGGACGTCGCGAAGATCGTCCTCGAGAGTGAGACCAACTTCACCGCGAAGCCTGGGCAGTTCGTCAACGTCCTGCACCCGAGCGGCGTCTCTCGCAGCTACTCGATCGCGAGCGTAGTGGACGAGGACTTCGTGATCGAGCTGCACGTTCGCCGCGTCGACGGCGGAAAGCTCAGCAAATGGCTCGTCGACGAGGTCTCTGTTGGTGACGTGCTCACCGTGCAAGGCCCCGCGGGCGAGTGCGTCTGGGACGCATCCGAGCCCAACGCGCTCGACAGGGACATCTTGCTCATCGGGACAGGCACGGGGCTCGCTCCGCTGTGGGCCATCGCGCGGGCGGCGATCTTCGCGGGCCACCGCGGCAAGATCGAGCTCTTTCACGGCGCGAGAGAGCGCTCGGGGCTCTATCAACAGCGCGAGATCGAGCTGCTCGCGAGCAAGCACCCCGCGCTGAAGTACACGGGCTGCGTCTCGGGCTCCAACGCGAGCGCGAGCGAGCTCGAAGGAGTGTTTCATGGGCGCGCGCTCGACGCGGCCAAGCGCGCGCACGCGGACTTGAGCGGCTGGACCGTGTTCATCGCGGGGCTTCCGGCGATGGTGCACGACGCGCGTCGGTGGGCCGTTTCAGCGGGCGCGGACCGCGCGGACATCAAGGCGGATCCCTTTGAATTCGCAGGGCCGATCGTCCCTGAGGACGACCGCAAGCTCGCCTCGATCGAGCCCGACCTCGAGCTGTGGAAGGCGCTCGACGAGGGCGTGAAGCTGCGCGCGATCCTCGAGGACTTCTACGACAAGGTGTATCGCGACGAGCGACTGGCGCCGTTCTTTCACCGCGTGACCAAGGACCACGCGATCGGAAAGCAGTACGCCTTTCTCGCCGACCTCTTCACGGGGCGGCACGATTATTTCGGGCTCAAGCCCTTCAACGCGCACCACTGGATGGTGATCTCGGACGAGCTGTTCGACTATCGCGAGCGCTTGATCTGCGACGTGATGCGCGCGCACGGGCTCAGCGAACAGCACATCCGTCGGTGGACGGCGCTGCACGAGCTCTTTCGTCGCGAGATGGTGAAGAGCTCTCCGCGCGGGCTCATTGTGGACGGCGTCGAGCACGAGCCCGAGAAGATCACCGACGAGAAGATCGAGGTCGCGACGATGTGCGACGGCTGCCACGAAGAGATGCCCGAGGGCTCGACGGGGCGGCTGTTGTGGCGGACCGGTGAGCTGTTTTGCAGCAAATGCGCCGCGAGAAAGCGCTCGTCTGCGCTGCCCCCGTCGATGGGGTGAGCTTTGGCTCTCAGAACGCGCGCACGGGCCGTCGCTGACCCGGCTGCATGGGGCCGACGTGCGCGAGGATCTCTTCGTACTGCGGGTGCACCGTCGGATAGCGAAACGAGCCCGCGCCGATCGAGTCGCGCAGGTCGCTGCTCTCGAGGTCGAGCACGAGCGTCCCGTCGGCGAGCATGCGCGCTTCGCCGATGGTGGGCTCTGCGCGGCTCGTCGCTCCGTCGTTGGTGCTCGTGGGGGCAGGCGCGGTGTTGGGCGTGGGCGCGCTCGGCTGCGTATTCTGCGGGGGATTTTGCTGCATGTTGCGCTGCGGTCCGCCGTAGCAAGCGGCCACCGTCGCCGCCGCCGCCACGGCGAAGAGCACCGACGCGGTGGATCTGCGCGCAGACGTCGGAGCGCACGCGTGATCGCAGAAGGGGCAACGCGACTCGCTCTCACGGATGTGTCGCTCGCAGTGGTCGCACAGACGTAGTTCGCTCATAGACTCCTCCGCTCTTTGTTGATCCGAGCCGAAACGCTACCGCTCAACGTCGCGCGCGTCGCTGTGGACTCCCGGCGTCGCTGTGGGTGCCCGTCGATGCCTCGGCCCCTGCGTCTTCGGGCGGAGGAAACACGTCCTCGGGGACGGTCTCGGTGAACGCGAAGCTCCCGGGAAACCAGCGGTAGCTTCGCGTGAGCACGTCGTGATCGCCGCTGCCGACGAAGCCGTTGCGCGGCCCGTGGACGAACACGCGCACGACGCCACCCTGCGCGCGGGTGATCACCCCGGCGTGTACGGCGGCGGTGCAGATCGAAGAGTCGTCGGTGTAGATGGTGGTGCCCCAGACGCTGGCAGAGAGCGTTCCGTTGGGAGGGCACTGCTGTTCGAAGGCGCTGCCGGGCCGGTCGTCGCGGTGCGCGATCGCGTGCCAGGTCCACAGGTCGCCGCCGTTCGAGCGACGCGCGTACGGGTCGAGCGCGTCGCGCGTGAGCTGCACCGCCGCTGCGCCCAACGTGAAGAGCCCGCTGAGCACGCCTCCGCCCTCGCTCGCTCCCGCGTCGGCGACCGGAGTTGAAACAATGGGCTGGTTTTCAACGGGCGGCGCGGTGCGGGGACAGCCCGCGAGCGCGCTGACCGCGAGCAGCGTGAGCGAAGCAGAGCGAGAGCGCATGCGCGCGCGAGTGTACAGGCCCAGCGCTCGAAGGGGCGGCGGCTCTGCGCTACGCTTTGCGCTGCGATGAGCACCCACGACACGAAGCGACAGCGCGAACAAGGGCCCTTTCGTGCGGACGGGCTCGAGCCGGGCGGGTACTACGAGATCTCTCGTGGGCACCCTGTGCAGCTCTCCCCTGCAGGTACGCGGCACGGAAACGCGAACGTGACGGGGGCGCTCCCGCTGGCGACGGACCCGATGGTGGTGGAGCTCGGCGTGGACGTGGGCCACAAGCTCGCCGAGGACACGGTGCGTGCGCCGGATGTGAGCGTGGGAGGCGTTCCTGCGGACAAGGGCGGATGGGCGAAGGGCGCGCCTCCGCTCGCCGTCGAGTATGCAGACGAAGGGACGAAAGAAGCGGACCTGCAGACGAAGATCGAGGAGTACTTCGGCGCGGGCTCGAAGTTCGTCTGGGTCGTTCGTCTCGTCGGACTCCGTCGCGTCGAGGTCTACTCGTCCCCTGAGTCCGTCGCCACGTACACGGGTGATGAGCTCATCGAAGCGCCAGGCGTTTTGCAGGAGAAGATGCCTGCTTCCGCCCTCTGGGATCGCCGCGTCGCGCTCGACGTCTCGATGCGCAACCTTCTGATTCGCGCTGGCTACAAGACCATCGATCAAGTTCGTGAAGAAGGGCGCGAGCAGGGAATCGAGCAGGGAATCGAGCGGGGAATCGAGCGGGGAATCGAGCAGGGAATCGAGCAGGGAATCGAGCGGGGGCAGCTCGCGCTGATCGTCGCCGGGCTGGAAGCGAAGCTCCAGCGAGCGCTCTCCGAGGGCGAACGCGAGCGCGTCACCGGCGAGCTCAGAGCCGGTCGCGCGCTCGTGTTGCTCGAGTGGCTGTCGCTCGCGCCCGAGGTGATCGCGGAGCGCCTGCGACGACTACCCTGAGTCGCGGCTCACACCTTGCGCGAGCCGTCGGCGGTCGCGAGGGCACCGTACAGCTCGGGGCGACGGTCCCTGAAGAAGCCCCACGCCGCGCGCATCCGTCGCGTGTATCCCAGGTCGAACGTGGCGATGGCGAAGTTCTCCTCGGCGCGGTCCAAGACCGAGACGAAATCACCGCGGTGGTTCGCGCAAAACGAGCTCCCGTAAAAGAGCTGCCCGTCCTCGTTGCCCACGCGATTGGCCGCGCACACCGGAACGATGTTGCTCACCGCGTGCCCCAGCATCGCGCGATGCCACGGGTCCTTCGTGTCGAGCGACGAGTCGTGCGGCTCGCTGCCGATCGCCGTCGGGTACAGCAGCAGGTCAGCGCCCTTGAGCATCATCGCGCGGGCGCACTCGGGGTACCATTGGTCCCAGCAAATTCCCACGCCGATCTTGCCGAAGCGCGTGTCCCAAACTTGAAAACCGGTGTCGCCCGGACGGAAGTAGTACTTCTCTTCGTACCCGGGGCCGTCGGGGATGTGCGACTTGCGATACAGCCCGAGCTCGCTGCCGTCCGCGTCCACCATCACCAGGCTGTTGTAGTAAGCCTGCCCCGCCTTCTCGAAGAAGCTCACGGGGATCACCACGCCGAGCTCTTTGGCGAGCGCGCGCATCTTCGCGATCGTCGCGTGTCCTTCGACGGGCTTGGCCCGAAGAAACTCGGTCTCGACCTCGGTCTTGCAGAAGTACGGGCCCTCGAAGAGCTCGGACGGCAAGATCACCTGCGCGCCTGCGGCTGCTGCTTTGCGTACCCAGTGGATGGTCTTCTCGACGTTCTCCTCGACGCTTCCGCCGAGCGAGCACTGGATCACCGCGACGGTGACGGATTCAACAGAGCTCATGGTGTGCGATCTCCTCTCGCGCTCGCGAGCGTCGGTTGTTGCTGCGAAATGCAGTGAAAAGCCCCGCCACCTTCGAGCACTTCCTTCGCCCGCACGCCGATGGTGGTTCGCCCTGGAAACAGCTTGGCGATCTCGCTCACCGCGCGCGCGTCCGCCTCGACGCCGTACGTCGGAACGATCACCGCCGTGTTCGCGATGTAGAAATTCACGTAGCTCGCCGGCATCACCTCGCCGTCCTCGTCCTCGACGAGCCCCGGGCTCGGGACGGTGACCACCTTCAGCGCGCGTCCCTTCGCGTCGGTCATCGCGCGCAATTCGTCAGCGATTTGCGCGAGCACCTTCGCGTTGGGGTCGCGCTCGCTCTCGCTGTGCATCGTCATCACCACGCCCGGCGCGACGAAGCGCACGATCGTGTCGATGTGCCCGTCGGTGTGGTCGTTGAGCAGCCCTTCTTTCACCCAGAGCACTTTCTCGGCGCCAAACGAGCGCTTCACGAGCGCTTCGATCTCTGCGCGAGAGAGCTTCGGGTTGCGATTGGCGTTGAGCAAGCACTGCTCGGTGGTCAGCACCGTGCCCTCGCCGTCCACTTCGATCGCGCCGCCCTCGAGGATGAAGTCCTGAGAAATCTCAGGCAATCCAGCGCTCTTCGCGATGTTGCGCGAGACGTCCGCGTCGTGGTCGAGCACGTACTTGCCGCCCCACCCGTTGAACAAGAAGCGATTGGAGACGAGCTCTCCCAGCGATCCGTCCTCGCCGACGCGGTCCATGAAAATGGGCGCGGTGTCCCTGAGCCAGATGTCTCCGAACGCGATGTCGTAGAGCTTCGCGTGCAGCCCCGCGAGCGCTCGGTGCGCGTCCTCGCGGGCCTCGGCGTTGGGGACGAGCACGCGCAGCTCTTCACCGCGGCGCGCTCCGGTCTTCGGGTCGATGTCGACGATCGCGCGGCACAGGCTCACGAAGGCCTCTTGCACGGCGGGGAGGGACTCTTGCCAGAGGTCTTCGTGGCTCGGCCACGCGAGCCAGACGGCGTCGTGCGGCGCCCACTCAGCGGGCATTCGCACAGAGAAAGCACGGTTTCGATCGTTCACGGCGCGCGCAACGTACCGAGCCCCGCGCGCGAACGAAAGGGGGTCAATCGTCGCGTCGCTTCGTGCGCTCGATCGAGCGAATGCTGCGCGCGATCTCTTTGAACCGTCGCTTCTGTTGCACGGCCGCCGCCCGATCGTGCTTCGCCGCCAGCGCGCGCGCCTCGCGCTCGAGCTTGTGCAGGCTCTCCAGGCGCTCTTCCGAGAGCCTCCCGTCTTCGACCGCGGCGATCACCGCGCAGCCCGGCTCGCTGTGGTGCGTGCAGTCCCTGAAGTGACACTCGCTCGCGAGCGCGTCGATGTCCGAGAAGACCGCGCGAATCCCGGCGCCGTCATCGTCGTCCACCACCGCAAACTCGCGCAGCCCCGGCGTGTCCATGAGCCACGCGCCCGACGAGAGTCGATGCAGCGAGCGCCCCGTGGTCGTGTGCCGCCCGCGTCCGTCCTCGGCGATGGCGCTCGCGCGCTGCGCTTCGGTCTGAAGGAGACGGTTGATCAGCGAGGATTTTCCCACGCCGGATGAGCCGACGAGGGCGACGGTGCTCGCGGGGACGAGCCACGGAGAGAGCGAGTCGATGCCCGTCGCCTCCTTCGCGCTGACCGCGACGACCTCGACGTCGCGCGCGACGGCTCGAATCGAGCGCACCATCGCTTCGATGGCATCTCGATCCTGCGCGAGGTCGATCTTGTTGAGCACGATGACGGGCGTCGCGCCGCCGCTGTAGATCGCGGCGAGAAATCGCTCGATGCGACGGACGTTGAGCTCGTCAGTCGCCGTCGTCACGACGAAGAACGTATCGACGTTGGCGGCGAGGACTTGGGATCGCGCGGTCTTTCCCGCGGATTTTCTGCGGAGAACGGTGCGTCGTTCGAGCACGTGATGGATCACCGCGCGCCCGTCTTCTTGCGCGCGGATCGCGACCCAGTCGCCCGTGACGGGCAGCGCTTCGTGCTCGCTCTCGTGCCGCAAGCGACCCGAGAGCGTGGCTGTGTGCGCCCTCTCGCCGAGCACCTCGAATTGTCCGCGCTGGTCCGAGACGACGCGCGCGGGGATCAGCTCGTCGCCATCATCGAACGACGCGAGCTGCGATGAAAAAAACGGAGAAAAGCCCAGAGAACCAAGGGTGATCAATGCAGGAGACTCCTGTTGAGACCAATCAGGGAGCCTCCGCGAGCGTGTGAAACGAGCGGTCGAGCGATCGAGCTATCGATGCTTCGAGCGCGTCACTCGCGAGTCGGAGGCTTCGGCGATGGAGCAGGTGAGAACAATCGCTGCCATGGACAGCCTCCTTTCAAAGGGCGCTCGATGGTGGGGCGTCGATCGCGTGCGGTCAAGGCGCGCGATCACGGACTGGGTAGAGGCGCTCAGAACGCGAACGGGATGATCGGGATGTCCACGCTCAACGAGGCCCCCGCGCGCAGCGCAGGGATGGTCTCGGTGCGTCCGTTGCCGAAGTCCACCTCGCGGCCGAAGGGCATCACGTTGGCGCCCACCGAGAGCACCAGCGGGCTGCGCGCGAAGTTCAAGCGCGCGTACAGACCCGGAGCGAGAAATTGCCCGGGGCTCGTGCTCGTTCGCGGCGCGCCCATCGCGCCCATGCCTCCCATCGCGGGAGTGAGCCCCGCCCCGGCGGTGCTCGCGCTCACGAGCGCTCCGAGGTCGATCACGGGGACGAACACGCCGAAGGCCCACGAGCGAGAGCCCAACGGACGCGTGAGGTCCAAGCCCACCGGCGCGTACGGAGCGATGTACCCGCCCGCAGCCACGCCGTTGCTCGCGAAGAGGACCTCTGCGCCGCCTCCCACGCCCACGAAGCCGTTGAGCCACAGGCCGGGGTGCTCGTGCTTCGCTTGCCACGTTCCGGGAGGCGCAGCGAAGGACGTGATCGCCGCTTCGGCTTGTCGCGCGGTGCGAGCGGACGCGAACTCTGCGCCGAGCGCCAAGACGCGAAGCGAGAGCGAAGCCCGCGCGCTGAGCGTCACGTTGAGCGTGCGAAGCGCTCCTGCGCTCGACGCAAACACACGCGCGACGTCCCCCGTGGCCATCGCTTCGAACACCGGGAGCACCGAGTCCATCGCGCGATCGACTGCCGGAGCGAGCGTGCGCGTCGGGCTCGCCAGCGTGATCGAGAGCCTGAGCGCGGCCACCGTGTTCACCGCGAGCGTGGCGATGCGGCCGCGGCGGGTGCTCTCGGACAGCGAGGGATTTCCCAGGTCATCCGCGGCTCGCTGCGCGTCGTAGGCGCGGCGCGAGAGCTCGAAGAGCACCGGGAGAACGTCGTCGCCGAGCGGCCTTCCGCCGAGCGAGCTGCCCGCGGCGATCTGCACCAATCGCGCGCGCGTCGTGGGCGAGACCCGCTCGCCCTGCGCCGCAGCGACGGCCATCGCGAACGCGATGCGACGGTACCCGCGGACGCCAGCGCGGAGGGCGCTCAGCGTTTCGCCAGGCGAATTCCAGCTGTTCATCTCTTGCTCGAGCGACTCGGCCACGGCGACGGGCGACGAGCGGCGCGCGAGGGCCACGGTGAGCGCGAGCCCGAGCCTGCGCGTCATCGAGGCTTCGTCCGTCGCGGGCTCGGCGTGCGCGAGCGCCCATCGCGGCAGCTCGATCACGTCTCGCTCGAACGCCGTTCGCAGCCCCGCGCCAAACGTGGGCCCCGCCAGCGCTTGCTCGGGAGATCCCAACATTCCACAGGTATTCACCAGGGGAACGTCGTCTCCGCACGCCTCGGCCCGAATGCGATCGGTGACCCCGCGCTGCAGCTCGACCCGCGCGCGCTCGACGAGAAAGCTCGCGAGGCCCTGCGTGACCACTTCGAACAGGGCGCTCGCGCTCGCCAGCGAATCCACGCTCTCTCCCAGCGAGTGCGGCTCGTCGACCCGCGCGCCTCCGTGCGCGTTGACCGAGCCGTCCGCGCCTCCCACCGTGAGAAACGCGTCGAGCTCTGCGCTCGCCGCCACGCGCCCTTGCACGAGGCACGAGTACGCTCCGCAGCGCGAGCCCGTCCCCGCTTCGCAGCGCTCGATCGCCAACGCAAATCGCGGGCTCGCCGACAGCCGATTGAGCGTCGCTTCTTGCTCTGCGCCCGCGGTCGCGACGCACGCCGTCGGCGTCTCGGGCGCGCTCTGCGCGAAGGCGCTCGCGCCTCGCGCGAGGACAGCGGCGAGGACGGCGGTGGACAATCGATAACGTGTGCTTGTTTTCATGGTGCACTGCTCGTGGTGCTCGGCGCGACCGCGGTCTGCGCGCATCGCGGCGTGGGATCGAGGCCGAGCGTCGTGAGGATCGACGCCGGAGAAAGCCAGCGCGGACGGCCTGCGCGCGGACGAGTGCTCGCGTAGTGCCAGCAGGGCGCCTCGTCGAAATCGATCGTGGGGAGCTCTTCTCTCGGAGGCGTCCACGGCGCGGACGAGCGCACCTCGGCGCTCGCTCCCGCGACGCAGTCTTGCAGGCAAAACAGCGCCGTCGCAGCGCCCGATCGAGGCTCGTCGCAGCGCGAGAGCGACTCGACCGCGGCGGGGACGACCTCGAGCAAGAGCTCGACGCGACGGGCCGCAGGGCAGTGTCCGCGCGCGCTCGACTGGCACTCGGTCAGCGTCGAGAAGAGCACGTCGCTCGCGCCGAACACGGCGAAGTCGACCTCGCGGATCGCGTTGCTCTCTTGTCCGGCGAGCGCGGGGTCGCGAAACGGAGCGGTGATTCCCTGTTGAATCGCGTGCGCGACGCGCGCGGCTCTGCAGTACGCGAGCCTGTCGTTGGCCGAGACCCAGTCGCTGTCCGCGCGCGAGTCCCACGGGCGCGCCGCGGCGTGCGAGCCGAACGGCGGCGGAAGATCGCTGCACCCGAGCTGCTGCCCCACGAGCTGAACCCTGTCCACCGTGCCGAGGACCGCGACGCGAAGGGCGCGGGCCCCTGTGCGATTGGCGAGGATTTCTCCAGCGCACGCGAAGCGAGAGGGCTGCGGCCACGCGCGCACCGACGGGCACTGCGCGCCGCGCGGCAGGGCGCTCTCGAAGCTCGCGTCGAGCCGGTCCTTTCCGAGCTCGAACAGAGAGAGGCCCTCACACGTGAGGCGAAAGCGCAGCCCGCTCGCGTCCGTCGCGCGAAACTCACAAGCGGGCGCGAGCGCTGCGCGGATCGCGTCGAGCCGCTCGATCGCGTACGAGCGCACCGAGCGCCCTTGGCGACAGCGATCTTCGGTGGTGTTGACCGCGGCGATCGCCGTCTCTGCGGACCCTGCGCTGAAGCTCGCGACCGCGTTGCGCGCGTACGGCCTCGCGCTCGGCGAGTGCTCGTACGGCACGCGCTGCGAGCACGCAGCGAGCGCGAGGGCCACACCGAAGCGGGCGCGTCGCAGGATCATCGGCCCCCCGCGAGCTCGTAGATCGAGCCGACGTCGAGCGCGACGAACGGCGCTACGGAGAACACCGGCGCGCGGTCGCTCGAGAGCCGCGGGACGAACATCGCGGCTCCCACGGTGAGCACCGCCGCGCGCACATCGAGCACGAGGGCGGGGCCGACGACGTCGATCGCGCCTCGTCCGGGAGCGAATCCCGAGACCGCCGCGACGCTGAGCTCGGTCGAGAACCACGCGCCCACGCTCGCGCGGGTGTAGATCGCGGGGACGATGGCGCCGAGGGCGCCCCAGTTTTCCCAAGGAGAAAACCAGGCGAGGCGAGGGTCGCCGAGCACGCCGACGGTGAGCGGTCCGACGGCGGCGACCGTGCGTCGAGGGCGCACACGAAATCGAGCGCGCGCGACGCACGCGAGCCTTCGCGAGGGCCCCTGGTCCTGCGCGAGAAACGCGTAGAACACCGAGCCTGGCGCGAGCGAGTCGGGCTCGACCGTGGCCATCGCGCGCGCGTCCATCGCGCGAACATCGGGGCACCGCTCATCGCGAGAGAGCACCACGGTGAGCGCTGAGCCCGAAGGGGCGCCGGCCCTGCGCGTGTCGCTCGCGAGCACGGGGACGTCCGAGGTGAGCACGCTCTCGGCGCTCGCCTCGGCGCGAGCGCGCGCGTACACGGCGACGGATCGCTCAGAAAACACCACGCGACTCGAAAGTGTGTGCGTGCGTCGCTCCCACGCGAACGTCTCGTCGTCGTCCCTCGCGAGCTGCATCCACAACGGCCCAGGCAGCGTCTCTCGGCTCGTCACGAGCCCGACTGGAACCCAGTCGTGGAGCACGTCGATCGCTGTCCATCGCGCGAGCGTCGTGGCCTGCGCGGTGCGCGCGAGCTCGAGCGACGGAGCCGCGCGCAGCTCATAGAGCCCGCTCTCGTCGAGCGTCGCTTGCCCGCTCTCGTTCAAGGGCGCGCAGCCCGACTCGCGACAGAGAAACAGCCCGCGCGGATCGCCTTCGACGCCGACGCGATCGCCCGTCGAGAGCACCCATCCGAGGGCAGGTCGCGCCTCGTTTGCGCGGAGAATCACTGGCTCGACGCGCTCTCGCTCGATGGGCTCGAGGCCCCGCACGCTCACGCGCCACAGCGTTCGCTCGGCCCACAGTCGTCGCTGGGCGACGTCGCGCTCGAGCGCGCTCTCGTCCGCCGAGAGCACCCGCGCGAGCGGCGCGCACGCGTCGCGATCGGAGACGCGATCGATCACCGAGGGTCTCGCGCGATAGCGGCCCGGGAGGCACACGCGCAGCGACGAGAGCGCCTCGCGCGCCTCGCGCATCGTGGGCGAGAGCGAACCACCCGCGGGGCCGTACTTCGCGCTCATCGCCGCGCGAAACACCGCGTCGGGAACGCGCGCGCGGCTCTCGTCTTCGTCGGCTCCCGTGAGGATGACGGTCCCGAGCGCGCGATCTCCTTGGGCGAACACGAGCTCGTCCGCCGCGGCCGCCGCGCGAAGCTCTGCGCGGAGGTCCCGCTCTGCGCGCGGGTTGAACGCGAGCCCCCACAGGCCCGCGGTCGCGCGCGCGATGAAGAGCGGCTCTGTCGGCGCGCGCTCGCTCGCAGAGAGCGAGCGAAAATGCTGCTGAAGAGGCGTCGCAGCGTCGCGCGCGAGCACCATTCCCACGATGACCCTGAGCGGGTCGCGGCCCGATCCGGCGTCGATCGAGTACGTCGCGGATACGCCACCCGCGCACGCGGCGAGCTGCGCGTCTCGGTTGGCTTCGAGCTCGACCGCGCCCACGCGCAGCTGCGCCGGACAGCTCGCGCTCTGCGTCGCGCGCACTTCGAGCGGGCCTTCACAGACGCGGGCCGCGGGCAGGACCCGCGCTTCGAGCGAGGGCCGCTGTCCGAGCGTGTCGACGCAGCGCGAAAGCAAGACGAAGGACTGACCTGGCGCGCCGGCGAGCGCCGCTGAGCGACCTCGGCGACCATGGCGCTCTCGATCGGGCCGAACCGCGGCGGGCGCAGCGCCGATGCGGCGGGCGTAGATCGCGTGCGGGAGGTTGACCAGGGCGAACGTCCGCGGTTGCTCGCGCGCGAATCCTTGCGCCTCGGCGACGAGGGCGAGAAACGAGCGCGCTCCGGGATCGACGGGCACCCACTGCGCGGCGTCCTGGCGCAGGGCGATCTCGCACCGAGGCTCGACGACGATGTCGTCGACGAGCGTGGCGACGCCGTCGAGCGGGGCGGGTGTTGCGGCGCGGCGCTGGATCGAGAGGCAGGGAGCGTCGGAGCGTTGCGGCGCTGACTGTCCCAGGGCGATCGGTGAAGCGAGCGTGAGGCTGGCGACGAGCGGCGCGAGCGAGCGAAGAGGCGGTTGCATCAGAGTCGGCGAGCCGTCGCCAAAGAGCGCGCGGGCTTCGCGGTGGTAACGAACGGTCGCGGTGGTTTCAATCCCACAGACCTCCCTCCGCGGTCGTCGGTCGCGAAAGAACGTGCGCGCGGGGGACGAAAACCTATGGACTGTCGGAGCAAACCGATACACTCCAGCCCCGCGCGCCGGCCACAACCATCTCTCTCTCCGAGCGCGCAGGAGCACCGAGCGTGAGCGTTGACATCGATGCGGACGAGCCCTCGCCTTCCGCACCGTCGCATGAGCCCTCTTCGCCACCCAAAGCCCCTTGGACCATCGAAGACTCGAAAGAGCTCTACCTCATCGATCGATGGGGATCGGGCTTCTTCGACGTCAACGCCAAGGGCGAGATGGTCGTTCGTCCGCTAAAGAAAAAGCACGGCGAAGTCACGCTCACCGACGTGCTGTCCGAAGCGCTCTCGCAGGGGCTCAAGGCTCCGTTGCTGGTGCGCTTTCAGGACATGTTGCACTACCGCGTGCGGCAGCTGAACGACGCGTTCAACCGCGCGATCAACGAGAACAAGTATCGCGGCGCGTATCGCGGCGTGTACCCGATCAAGGTCAACCAGCTGCGCGAGGTCGTCGAAGAGATCCTCGACGCGGGCCGCTCGTACCACTACGGAATCGAAGTGGGCAGCAAGCCCGAGCTCTACGCGGGCCTGAGCGTGCACACGGACAACGACTCGTTGATCGTGTGCAACGGGTACAAAGACGATCAGTTCATTCGCATGGCGCTCGCCGGTCGAAAGCTCGGCAAGAAGGTCATCCTCATCGCTGAGAAGCTCAGCGAAGTGCGCGCGATCATCCGCATCTCCAAAGAGCTCAACGTCGAGCCGATGATCGGCATGCGCGTGCGCCTCGTCTCTCGCGGCGCCGGAAAGTGGGCCACGAGCGCGGGCGAGGGCGCCAAGTTCGGCCTCAGCGTCGCCGAGATGCTCGAGGCCGCCGCGCTTCTGCGCGCGGAGAACATGGCCAACGCGTTCAAGCTCCTGCACTTTCACATCGGCTCGCAGGTGCCCGACATCCTGATCATCAAGCGCGCGGTGCGCGAAGCGGCGCGGTACTACGCCAAGCTCCGCAAGATGGGCTGCCAGCTCGAGTACATGGACGTGGGCGGCGGGCTCGCGATCGACTACGACGGCTCGCGCAGCACGTTTCACGCCTCGACCAACTACACGGTCGAAGAGTACGCGCGGGACATCGTCTACAACATCGGCGACGTCTGCGACGAAGAGCGCGTCCCGCACCCCAACATCGTCAGCGAGTCCGGGCGCGCCGTGGTGGCTCCGCACTCGGTCTTGCTCGTCGAGGCGTTCGGCTCGATCGAGAAGGCGCAGGGGGCTGAGTACGTCCCGCCCGAGGTCGAGCACAAGCTGCTCAAGGATCTTCGCTATACCGCGGAGAACCTCAACGAGAAGAACCTGCTCGAGACCGTGCACGACATCCTTCAGGTGAAGGAAGAGTCGCAGAAGATGTTCGAGCTCGGGCTGCTCGAGCTCGACGTGAAGGCCGCCGTCGACACGCTGTACTGGCTCACCGCCGAGCGCATCACTCGGCTCGCGGACAAGGTCGACCCCGAAGAGGTGCCCGATGACATCACGGACCTTCGTCGGCAGCTCGCGGACCAGCACATTTGCAACTTCAGCGTGTTTCAGTCGCTGCTCGATCACTGGGCGCTCGGCGCGGTGTTTCCCATCGTCCCGATCCACCGCCTCGACGAAGAGCCGACAGAGAACGCCACGCTCGTCGACATCACCTGCGACTCGGACGGAAAAGTCTCGAAGTTCATCGCCATCGACACCGAAGTGCACGAGACCCTGCGCCTGCACCCCACGGGCAAAGGGCCGTACTACCTCGGCGTCTTTCTCACCGGCGCCTATCAAGACATCATGGGCGACCTGCACAACCTCTTCGGCCGCGTGAACGAGGTCCACGTCTTCCTCGATGAAGACGAGGACTGCGGCTACTACGTCGAAGAGACCATCGCCGGCCACACCGTCAGCGACGTCCTCGCGATGGTGCAGTACGACAACCGCGACCTCGTCGCGCGCTTCAAAGCCCAGATCGACGCCGCCATCAAGCAGGACAAGCTCAAGCCCACCGAGGGCATGCGCCTGCTCGCGGAGTACGAAAAGGGACTCAAAGAGCAGACCTACCTCTCGCTCTGAAGCGCGCGTTCGAAGGCGCTCGCGCTATCATCGACGCGCACTGCGATGCGTCCCTCGTGCGCTCTGATCGCGCTGTCCTTCGCGCTCGCGCGGTGCGCGAAGGACGCGCCGCTGCCGACCTACGACCTTCCGCGCGACGCGCTCGCATCGCCGGCCTCTTCGCGCGACGCGCTCGCGTCCGCCCCGGACGCGGCGCTCGATGACGTCGTCGAGCCCGACGCCGTCTCGCTCCCTGCGATCCCCACCGCCGCTTCGCGCGAGTCTGTGTTTCTCACGGCAGCCATCGCGGATCGCCCTGTGCGCGAGCCGTCAGCGCCCACGCCCGCCGCGCGACGATCGGGGCGCGCTCCGACGATCGCCGCCGCGCTCGCAGCGCTGTCCGAGCATCGATCGAGCACCGCGCGCTTCTCCGCCGAGGGCTCGTTCTCTGCGCTCGGCGGCGGTCGATTCGCGCTCGTGGTCTCGCGCTACGAAGCGGCGCACGTGCGCTCTCCGGCGTTCGAAGTGCACGTGTTCAGCGAGGACGGCGGGGTCGCGCAGATCGAGGGAAGCGCGCAGATTCCCACGTCGTTTCTCTTTGTGGGGACCAGCGGACAGACCGGCTGCGCGCCGTCGGTGCTCTCGCGCGAGGTGCGCGACCTCGACCACGATCGCGAGCCCGAGCTCTCTCTCGTGCTGCGCTACTGCCTCCGCGCCGCGTGCACGGGCGGCTACGCTGCGATGGAGTACCAGGCCGTCTACGACCTCACGCCGGGGCCCCGGCTCGTCCTGCTCGTCGAGCGTCGCGCGCGCGGGCAGCGGCTCTTTCACGGGACGCGCACGCGATCGCTGGCGTTTCGTGACGTGAACCGCGACGGGCACCCCGACGCGATCGCGACGGGCCGCGACTGCGCGATCGACCCGCAGCGGTACGGCGAGCTCGTGCGCGCGCAGCCCGCGGCGGCGATCGACTGCGCGACCCCAGAGCTCACGTGCGCTGACAACGCGCGCAACCTTCGGACGTGCGTCACGCGCAGCGAGACTGCGCTGTACGACCCTGCGACGGACGCGTGGCGCGTGGGGACGGACGGCGCCGAGCCCCTCGTCGAAACTCCGTGCGTCGGCATCGTGGATTGAGCGCCGACGCTCGTTCTTCTCGATGTTCTCTCCTTCGCGCGGTCCTTCGCGCGGTTGCTGCACCCAAGACTCAGTCTGTGTTGGACCACCGCACGGGTGGCCTTCAGGCTCATCAGCCTACGCCGCCGCCGGTCTCGATGGGCGCGGGGATCGTCTGGCACCCGGGCTCGCACCCGTATCGGTCGCAGGTATACCGCGGCGAATCGCAGCGCGGGGCCGCGGCGTCCGCGACGATCGCCGCGTCATCGCCCGGTCGAACGACCATCGGAAAGCACTGGAACACCTCGTTGCACAGCGCGCACCCCTCTCCGCATTCGCTCGCGCGACACGCGCGTTCGGCGCGGCACGAAGTCGCAGGATACGAGGGAAAACACCGGCGATTCTGCCCGAGATAGAGCGATCCCGAGTAGCAGCCTCCGTCGATCCGCGGGACCTCTGCGACGTCGCTGGGCCTGCTCTGCGTCGCGTCCCTCGCGGACACGTCTCCCGCTTCCATCACCGGCGCGCACCCGGCCGCCACCATCACCGCCACCGTGAGCTGCGCAGGAACGGTCAGCGTTTTCTCAGTCTTTCTTCGCATCGACGCACCTCGGCCTCCGCGTCCCGCGCTCGCGCCGGACGCACTGATCCCCACCGACGCGCGCTGCGCTTCGATCGCGCGCGCGTCGCTCGTGAATGTTCTCGATCGGGTACACAGCACGGGCCGTCCCCACCGGCGCTGCGCAGCTTCGTCAGTGAAATTGCTGCCCTGTCGCGATTGGTGCGCGCACCGAGCCGGACGCGTGCGTCAGCGCGTTGACTCCCCCTCCGTTACTCCGCGCACGACGCTCGGACCTACACCGTGACCGCTCGGGAGGCTCTCGTGCTTCGACGCGCGACGATCGCGCAGCTACGTGCGGTAGTCGGCGTTCTCGCTGATGTACTCGTGCGTGCGATCGGCGCCGAGCACCGTGCACTCGGCGGAGCCGAGCCCGAGCGCGACGTGGATCTCGACGCACTTCTCGTGGGGCGGAAATCGAATCGGCGGCTTGAACGTCACGCCGTCCTCGGGCGGCACCGAGGCGTACAGCTCCGCGCCGCGCATGTGCGCCACGAGGGCCGCTTCTCTCGTCGGGTCGAGCCGAAACACTCCGTCGACGAGCAGCGGCTCGCCGCCCATGGTGATCGCGCAGCGAGAGAGGTCAGCGCCGGGGAGGTTGTCGCCCACCCACTTTCCGACGGCCATGACGAGCCGCCCGACGTTGGGGTCGTTGCCGCACACCGCGCACTGAAAGAGCGGCGAGTTGACGATGCTCTTGCCGATGGACCGCGCGCTCTGCCGCGTGGGAGCGCCGGTGACCTTCACGCGCATCACGTGGTGCACGCCTTCGCCGTTGCGCACGACGTCCTCGGTCAAATCCCAGCACACCTGCGTGAGCGCGCGCTGAAACGCGCTCATCGAAGCGAGCGGCTTCTTCCTCGACGAGAGCGCCACGATCGTGTCCGACGTGCTCGTGTCGCTGTCGATGCTCATCGAGTGAAAGCTCTCTTCGACCGCCTCGCGCAGCGCGCCGCGGAGCGCCTCGCGGCTGACGTCGATGTCCGTGAGGATGTACACGAGCATCGTCGCCAGGTTCGGCTCGATCATGCCGGCGCCCTTCGCGATGCCGACGATCCGACCTTCTCCCACCGTCGCCGCGCGGACCTTCGGGTACAGGTCCGTTGTGACGATCCCTTCGGCCGCGGGAAAAATACTCTCGCTCTGCAGCGCTTCGACGGCGAGGTGCACGTGCTCGAGCATCGCGCCCACGGGGATCTGCCAGCCGATCACGCCGGTGCTCGAGGGCAAGACCTCGCGCTGCGCGACGCCGAGCTGCCGAGCGACCTCGGCGCACACGCGCTCTGCGGACTCGACGCCGTTGGGCGCACACACATTCGAGACCTTGTTGTTCACGATGATCGCGCTGATCCGCGCCTCGTTGAGCCGCTGTCGCCCGACGATCACCGGCGCCCCGGGAAACGCGTTGCGCGTGAACATCGCCGCGAACGAGTCCGTGGGCTCGTCGAGCGCGATCAGCGTGAGCGCCATCTTCGAGGGCTTGTGGACCTCGACGGGGACGAACTCGAACCGCGCGGTTCCACAGCGAAAACCCTGGGGGAGCGCGGACTGCGAACGCAGCCACTCGCGGTGCGCCGCGGCGCTCTCGAACGTGAGTTGAGTGCTTGCCATCTCTCTAGCTTTTGCAGCTGACGTTCACACACACGAGGCTCCGCGAAAAGAGCTCACTCGCGCGGCTCGCACGCGGCAGTGCGATACGATGCCCACCATGAACCGCGCCTCCGTCGTCGCAGCGATGCTCGCGATTGGCTCTGCAGCCTGCGCGCTGCCACACGCCGCCCTTCGCGATGACGGAGGCTCGCGCGCGGACATGGTCGCGCAGCCCGACGCCTCTGCCGACGCGATCTCGCAGCCCGACGTGGTCGAAGACGTCGCGTGTCCGATGGGCTTTGTTCGCTGCGGCAGTTCGTGTGTGAACACCCAAACCGACCCGGCGCACTGCGGCGCCTGCGGGATGAGCTGCCCCATGAATCAAGAGTGCGCTGCGGGCGCGTGCCGTCCGATCTGCGCCGCTCCTCGGCGCGTGTGCAACGGCGCGTGCGTCGACACGAGCTCCGACGCCATGCACTGCGGCGCCTGTGCAATGGCTTGCCCGATGGGTCAGGTCTGTCGCTCGGGCGCGTGCGCGGTGGACTGCGGCGCGCTCACCATGTGCGGCGCGGCGTGCGTGGATTTGACCTCGAGCGCGATGCACTGCGGGATGTGCAACAACGCGTGCCCGATGGCGCAGACGTGCACGGGCAGCGCGTGCCGTTGCCCGACGATGGGGCAGACGTTCTGCGATCCCGCGTGCGTGGACACACAGACAGACAACAACAACTGCGGGATGTGCAGCCGTCGCTGCACGGGCGGACAAACGTGCGTCGCGGGCGCGTGCCAGTGCCCGATGGGACAGCACTTGTGCGCGGGGATGTGCGTCTCGAACACCAGCGTCAACAGCTGCGGGACGAGCTCGTGCACAGCGTGCCCTGCGCCCACGAACGGCACGGCCACGTGCAACGGAACCGCCTGCGGAATCACTTGCAACGCGGGCTTCGTGCAGTCGGGCACGAGCTGCGTGTGCCCCGCGGGCTCGCACCAGTGCGGCGCAGCGTGCGTGCTCAACACCAGCGTGATGGGCTGCGGGACGACCTCGTGCACCGCGTGCCCTGTCCCCACGAACGGAACGGCTACGTGTGACGGGACCAACTGCGGGATCACGTGCAACGCGGGCTTCATGCCGAGCGGCGGGATGTGCGTCGCGATGTGCCCCGCGGGGCAGCACCTGTGCGCGGGGACCTGCGTGATGAACACCAGCGTCAACAGCTGCGGGACGAGCTCGTGCACCCCGTGCACCGCGCCCGCGAACGGCATGGCCACGTGCAATGGAACGGCCTGCGGCTTCACCTGCAACGCGGGCTTCATGCCGATGGGCATGATGTGCGTTTCGACGATGGTTCCCTGCGGCAACGGCATGCTCGACACCGGCGAGCAGTGCGACGATCGCAACATGGTCGGCGGCGATGGCTGCTCGAGCTCGTGTCAGCTCGAGACGAACGTCGTTCGAGAAAACTGCGGAGCTTCTGCGGGATCTCTGCAGATTCGCAGCGGGCAGACCGTCTTCGTGCGAGGCACCACCGCGGGGCGCGCGAACGACGGCGACGGCGGCCCGAGCTGCCAGGCCACGGGCGCAGACATCGTCCTGCGCGTGCGCGCGGTGGACGGCGGGACGCTGCGCGTCGTCGCGACGCCACAGACCGCGTGGGACCTCGTCTTGCGCGCAGGCGGCGGCTGCCCGGGCTCGATGTGCATCGACATGGGCATGCCCGGCGCCGCTGAGACCTACACGCAGAACGGCGTGTCGGGAGGCTCGGACATCGACCTGGTCGTCGACGGCTTCATGGGCGCGTCGGGAGGCTTCGATCTCAGCATTTCGCTCATGTGATCGAGCGCTGCTGCGGCGGCGCGCGGCTCGTGCGATACCATGATCGCTCATGGATCGCGTTCTCATCGCATCGCTCTCGGTCCTCTGTGCGACCGCCTGCGCGCTGCCTCACGCTGCTGTTCGCGGTGAATCGCCAGCGGACGCTTCTTCTCAGCCCGATTCGCAATCGCAGCCCGACGTGGTCGTTGCGCAGCCAGACGTGCTCTCACAGCCCGACGCCGAGGCGTGCCCCGCCGGCCAGACTCGGTGCGGCGATCGCTGCGTAGACACGCGCGGAGACAGCTTGAATTGTGGTGCGTGCGGCCGCCCGTGCGCCGCCGGGCAGCTCTGCGCGAACGGGCAGTGCGCGACGGACTGCGGCTCACAAACCCTCTGCGCGGGCGCGTGCGTGGACGTGAGCTCGAACGCGATGCACTGCGGCGGCTGCGGACGCGCGTGCACCGCGGGCCAAGAGTGCGCGGGATCAACGTGCCGCTGCCCCGCCGCGCTGCCGAACAGTTGCGGCGATCGCTGCGTCAACCTGCAGACCGACAGCAACAACTGCGGCGCGTGCGGTCGCGTCTGCGCGAGCACGACCGGCGGGACGAGCGCGTGCGTGATGGGCAACTGCACGGCGAGCTGCCCCGCGGGCACGCACCTGTGCGGCACGAGCTGCGTCTCCGACAGCTCGATCGAGCAGTGCGGTCCGATGTGCACGCGCTGCACGGCTCCCGCGGCCAACGGCGCGGTCGCGTGTCAGAGCGATCGCTGCGTGACCACATGCAACATGGGCTACATGCCCACGGGGTTCAACTGCGTCGCGGTGAACACCAACTGCGGCAACGGCATGCTCGACAGCAGCGAGCAGTGCGACGATCGCAACGCGATGAGCGGCGATGGCTGCTCGAGCTCGTGTCAGCTCGAAGCGAACGTGCTCACCGAGCAGTGCTCTTCGACCCGCGCTCCGCTGCAGATTTCGCTGAATCAAACGATTCGCCTGCGCGCCTCGACCGCGAGCGCGACGAGCGAGACCAACGCGTGCAACGGAATGAACCGCGCGCTCGGGCCCGACGTCGTGTTCGAGCTGCGCCTGCGCGAAGCGGGGCGCGTTCGAACGACGGTCACCCCCGGATCGCGCTGGGACATCATCCTCAAGGGCGGCACGATGTGCCCCGGCGAGTGCCTCGATGACAACAACGCGGGCAACGCCGAGGGCCCCGTGATGACCACGGGCACGATCCCCGCGGGCACGACGTTTTACCTCATCGTCGACGGCTATTCGGCCGGGGATTCTGGGGACTTTACGCTCGAGACGTCGCTCGTCCCGTGAGCGCGACGGTCACCCTCCGGTGACGAGTCGATCGGTGAAGCGAATCGCGACGCCCGCCTGATTGTAGCCGACGCCCGAGCCGATCAGCGCGACGAGCGATCCCGCCCGCACGCGGCCCGCTTCGATCGCGTCGTGCAGCGCCATCGGAATGCACGCGCTGCCCGTATAGCCCCACTTGTCCATGATCATGTGCGCGCGATCGATGGGAAGTTCGAGGCCGGCCATCACCTTCTCGATCGTGCGTCGACGCACCTGCGTGAAGACCCAGAGGTCCACGTCGTTGAGCGAGAAGCGGCCCTGCTCGCAGAGGCGTCGCGCGATGGTGGGCCAGCCGTTTTCGTTGACTTCGGGCGGGTATTTGCCCACCAAACGCACGTGCGTGCGGCCCGCTTTGATGGCCTCTTCGCTCGCGGGCTCGGCGGTGCCGCCCGCGTAGATGCCCCACGCCTTCGAGTAGCTTCCGTCCGCGAGGAAGCTCGCGGTGAGCACGCCGCCCGCGGTGTCTTCGTCGGCGGTCTCGAGCAGCGCTGCGCCCGCGCCGTCGCCGTAGAAGAAGCTCATCGTGTCGGTCGGGTCCGAGAGCTTGCGCATCATGTACGCGCCGATCACGAGCACTTTCTTCAGGTGCGGCTGCGTGCTCATCAGGCCCGAGGCCGTCGCGACCGCGGTCGGAAAGCTCGCGCACGCGCAGCCGACGTCGAAGGTGCCCGCGCGTTTGGCGCCCAATTTCTCTTGGACGACGACGCTCGTGGACGGGGTGATGTAGTCGGGCGAGTCCGTTCCGACGAGGATGAGGTCGAGCTCGTCGACGCTCACGCCCGCCCGATCCAACGCTTGTCTCGCAGCGGGAACACACAAATCGCTCGTCGCCCACCCCTCGGGCGCCGCCCACCTCGTTCGAATGCCCGAGGCCGCCTCTTGCTTGTCCACGAACTCCGGCGCGCTCGCCCTCCATCGCTCGCGGAGCACCGCGTTGGGGATCTCGTTGCTGGGCACGAAGCAGCCAGTGCTGCGCACGACGACTCGATTCATGGAATCCTCTGTGAGCCGTGAAGATCACCATGGTTCGCCGCGCCCGTGGGGCTGCATTGTTTTCGCCGCTCGTCTCGTTGCTCGCGCTCGCGAACGCCCAGTGCTCTCCGAGGCCGTTCAACGGAGACGTCACCCCGACGGACGCCGTCACCATGGACCGCGCGCCCGGCATGGACTCTGGCCCCGGAATGGACGGCGATTCTCCGCCCGACGCCGTCGCCGACACCATCGCGCCCCCCATCGACGTGCCCACGATCACCGATTGCGCCAACGCGACGGGCACAGGGATGCGCGCGACCGAAATGCTCGGCAACGCGCGGGCCTCCATCGTGATGGACGGCTGCCTCCGTCGCTATCGCTTGGAGGGGATGGCGCCGGAGAGAGACCCGTTTCCGGGCAGCCCTCGCGAGTGGACCGAGCGCGCGGATGCTCCGAGGGTGCGCACGCGCAACACCATGTTCGACGCGCTCTATTCTCTCGCGGTCGAAGAGGCGCGGCTTGATTCTGTGGCCGCGATTCGAGACGGCTCGTTCAACAACGGCGCGGCCATCCCGTGCCCCGCCGGCGGCTGCTTCGAGACCGGCCAGCTGTGGAACTACGTCTGGACCCGCGACACCTCGTTCTCTGTCGACCTCGGCCTCGCCGCGTTCGACCCCGTTCGCGCGCGCAACTCGCTCTCGTTCAAGCTCAGCCCGCGCCGCGACGGCTCCAACGAACAAGTCGTTCAAGACACTGGGACCGGCGGCTCGTACCCCGTCTCGACCGACCGCGTCGCCTGGTCCGTCGGCGCCTCCTCCCTGATCCCTTGGCTCTCGGACGCGGATCGCGCCCCCTTCGACGAGCGCGCCTTCAACGCCTTGCGCAACACCGCCGAGCACGATCGCCTCGTCGCGTTCGACAGCGTCACGGGCCTCTACCGCGGAGAGCACTCGTTTCTCGACTGGCGCGAGCAGAGCTACCCCGCGTGGACCGCGCAAGACAACGCGCACATCGCGATGTCTCACTCGCTCGCGACGAACGTCCTTCACTGGGCGGCGCTTGATTTTGTGGCCAGAGGCGCGACGGCCCGCTCGGACATGGCGACCGCCGCGCGCTTCACGGGCTTTCGCGATCAGCTCGCGGCGAGCATCCGCGCGCGCTTCTGGCTGAGCGACGAGCGCACGCTCGCGGGCTTCACCACCACCGCGCTCGACCCGTCACCGGTCCGCCGCCTCGACGCGCTCGCCACCGCGCTCGCCGTCTCGCTCGGCGTCGTCACCGGACAAGACGCGGCCAACGCCGTCGCCAACTATCCCTTCGGCCCCTTCGGACCGCCGGTCATCCACCCGCAGCAGCAGCAGACGCCCATCTATCACAACCGCGCCGCGTGGCCGTTTGTCACGGCGTACATGCTCCGCGCCGCGACCGAGGTGCGCAATCACAGCGTCGCCAACGCCTCGCTCAAGTCCCTCATGGAAGCGGCGGCGCGCTTCCGCACCAACGCTGAGAACTACGAGTTCGTCACCGGACGCTCTCGGCTCGAAGACGGAGCGGCGACCGGGCCCGTCGTCAACTCTCCGCGACAGCTCTGGTCGGTCGGCGCGTACGTCGGCGCCGTTCAGTCCGTGATCTTCGGCCTGCAAGCGCGCGGAGACTCGCTGCGCGTGCGCCCCTTCGTCACCGCTGAGTGGCGAAGGAGCCTCTTCGACAACGCCGAGGTCATCACGCTCGAGGGCGTTCGCTATCGAGGCGCGACGCTCACCGTCGAGCTCGCGCTTCCTCCCGTGGCGATGGTGCCCGCGAGCGCGGCGCTCTTGCGCGTGGCCAACGTGAGCCTCGACGGGATGATGATTTCTGGGGACGAAATTCAAGCCGCGAGTATTTCTTCGGGTACCCATCGCGTACGAGTCCAGCTCGAGGCGAGCCCCGAGGCGGGCGGAACGGCCACGCAGCTCACCGACACCGCGGACTATCGCCGTGTGTTCGGGCCGCGCACGCCCAACGTCACCGGCGTCGCGCCGACGAGCGACGGCTCGCGCTTGAGCGTGCGCTTCGACACCGGAGGAGAGACCGCCGCGGACGTCACCTTCGACGTCTATCGCAACGGAACGCGCGTCGCGACGGACCTGCCCGGCACGAGCACCTCGTGGGACGACGCGACGTCCACGGACTTCAACGCTCGCACCTACTGCTACTCGGTCTCGACGACCTTTCGCGCGACCGGGACGCGGTCGCAGCACGCGTCGCCGAGCTGCTACTGGGGCCGCGATTTCGTGCACGTGCACGGCGCGCTCGGCTACGACTTCGCCAACAGCGGAGGGACGCCGGTCGTTCGCGGCACCAGGGCCTACGTCGAGGGTTGGGGAGACAACGGGCACACGCTCACGGTGAACCAACTGCGGGCCAACGCGACCGGGCCGCACCTTCTGCAAGTGAGCTACTCGAACGGCGCGGGGGGCTTCACCACGGGGATCACCTGCGCGGTCAAGCGCGTCACGGTCTTCGACGCCGCGGATGGAACCGAGGTCGCCCGCGGCGTCTTCGCCATGCCCCAGACGAGCTCGTGGGACCAGTGGCGCGACTCGACCTTCGTGCGCGCCAACCTCACCGCGGGCCGCGCGTACCGCGTGGTGATCGGCGGCGGAACCGAAGCGGTCAACATGTCCGCCTTCTTGCACTTCAACGCGTACACCGGGGGCACCGGCGGCATGAGCGGAGAGTTCAACCGCGTGAACATCAGCGAGCTGCGCGTGCTTCCGATGGAGGGCTTGCCTCGCTCGAACGCGGCGCTCGTCGCGATGGACGGCAACAGGGACTACGACGACTTCGCGATGGCCCAGCGCTCGACGCCCGGGATTCGCTTGGACACCTGGGACGCCTTCGCGCTCGACTGGGACAACGACTACGTCTACCTCGCGATGGCCTCGCCCGCGTTCGAGCTGTCTCGCGACAAGCCGCTGGTGATCTACCTGCAAAACGGCGCTTCTCCCGCGGGCGCGCCGCGCGCGGGGCTCACGTACTCTGCCCAGACGCCGAACGTCGCCTTCGCCGCGGACTTCGCCATCGTCGTTCGAAGGCAGTCAGATGTGGGCGACGGCGCCGGGCCGTTCAACGGCGTGTTCGCGTTCGACGGCGGCCGTTGGGTGCGCTCGATGCGCTTCGTCGAAGGGCGGCACTTCTGGGTGGGCTCGGACATGAACCGCACGCTCTCGGTGCGCATCCCCCGCGCGCAGCTCGGGCTGCCTTCGCGCTTGCGCCTCGCCGCGCACGTCGTCAACGGCGGGGGAAACTACAACGACGTGCTCCCCAGCACCCATACCCCGTGGACCGCGACGGGCGGCGGCTACTTCGAGATCGACCTCAGCGCTGCGTCCCACTCCGCGAGCGGCTGGACCGTGCGCTGAACGCTTCTTGAAAACAGTCCCCTCTCAGCGCGGGACAAACGCCCAGCGCACTCGATAGGTAGCCGCGCCGTTGTCCGCGTTGGGGATGTCCCCGCCCGAGTCGCAGGTCATTTGCACGTCGGGGTTGTAGTACGAGCGCACCTGGAGCTTGACGACCCGGTCGTCGCGCAGGCGGAGCAAGTACACCTCGCCCGTCATCTGAACGCACGAGCTCAGGCGGCGGTAGCCGGACAGGACCGTTCCGGGCGAGCCCATGCCCGAGCCGTCGCTGACGTAGTAGCAGTTGAGCGGGGTGAAGTAGCTCTCGGGCCGAAACGTGATCCCCGCGGACGGGACGCGGGTGATGCTCTCGTACGTGGCGCCCTCGGGGGCCTCGGTTCCCTCGACGCACGAGGGGCCCGAGACCCCACTATTCAAGCGGATGTTGCCGCGACGAAAGGCGATGTCCCAGTCGGTGCTCGCGAGCGAGCGCTCGTCGTCGACCTCGACCTTCACGAGCCCGCGCTCGGTGAAGCGCGCGTAGGTGTAGCTCTCGTTGGGCATGCGGCCGCCCGCGGTGGCGTCGATCACCGAGAGATCTCCCTCGGTCGTGATCGTCCCGGTGCTGGGATCCGTGAGAAATCCCAGCTGGCTGATGGACTGATCCGCGCACGCCGGCGTGTGGGGCTCGCAGCGAACGACGGGCGCTTGCGCCTCGGGCGCCGCGTCTGCGATCACCGCTGCTTCGGGGCCTGCGTCCGTCACGGGCATGGGGCTGGCGCAGGCGAGCAGCGCCGCTGGGGCGAGCTTGAATACAAGCCCATTGAATCGACCGAGCCTTCGGGCGAGCTCTCTTCGGGGGTGAGCCATCACGGGGCGTGATGCTTACCAGAGTTTTCGCTCGTTCACTTCGAGCGCAGCGCGAGGCGGGCCTTCGCGAAGCGGGCGGTGATCCCCACCAAGCCCGGCTCGTTGGCGATCGTTTCGAGCACTTGCTGCGCCTTCGCGAGCGGGCCCTCTTCGCCGAATCCGACGGAGACGGCCGCGCGCTCGACGACGCGCTCAGCCTCCTGCTTGCCCACTGCCTTCGCGAGCAGCTCGACGATGTCCCCTCGGCTGACGCAGAGGTCAGCCATCGCTCTCTCCGAAGGCCAACACGACGCTCGTCGTGTTGTGAAACCCGCTCAGGTCCCCTTCGGTCAGCGCGATTTCTCCGTAGGTCTCGAAGCCGGCGAGCTTGGTCGCTCCGAGGGCTTGAGCCATTCCGCGGACGGCGTCGCCGAAGCGATCGGCCAGGATGAGGTTGCGGCAAATGCAGTCGAACACGACCGCGCCGGCGACCTTGTCCTCGCCGAGCTGCGCGCGCGCGTGCCTGGCGGCGTCGATCGCGCTCAGCACCTGCCCGTCGGCGTTGCTATCGGTGATGCGAAGCCTCGATCCGACAGGAATTTCACAGGCAAAACGAATGCTCTCTCCCTCGATCGCGAGCGGCGCGCGCACCTTCAGCTCGCTGCCCGCGTCGAGCGCTCCCTCGAAGCGCAAGAGCAGCGGCCCGGCCTGCGCGGGCTGCAGCGCGTCGACGTCGAAGCCCGCTCTCGACGCGGCGGCCCGCACCGCTTCGCGCCAGAACGGCCACGCGGGCTTGCCCTCGATGCTCTTGACCAGCGAGCCGTCCGCGTCGGTGATGACGAACGCTTCGCTGTGCGCGCGGTGCCCGTGGCGCACTCCGATCGCGAGCGGTCGCTTGGTGTGCAGCAGCGCGACGACCGCAGCGTCGTGGGTGACGGTCGCGTTGCAGCCGACGAGGGTGCGCTTCATCGCCAGGTCGTCGCCCGCCGCGCCGCCGGCGATGCGCGCGCGATCGCCGAGCTTCATCGCGAGCAGCAGCGCCGCTTCTTCTGCGTGGCCCGCGAGCGGATCGAGGATGAGCACCGCGGTCTGGTGCTCGTAGCCGGGGACGCGCAGGTCCTGCCCCGAGAGCGCGCGATCGATCGATCCCTCGACGTCGAGCGCGAGGCCTCGGCCGACGCCGCCCGAGCACACGAAATCACCGTCGAACGCGATCGCAGAGACAGAGCCCTTGTGATCGCCGCGCTCGGTGAACTCGCCCGCGGTCGAGGCCGAGAGCACCAGGGTCTCGTGCAGCGCGTCGCTCACGATCGGGCACAGCTCGTCGAGGGGCTGCGCGGTCGAGGCGAACACGAAGAGCAGCTTGGGGCCCTTGCCGCCGAACGCCGCGCGAACGTCGTTCACGAGCGAACGAGCCGCTTCGGCGGCGGATCCAGAAGACAGAAAGCTCTCGGCGCGGATGGTCATCGAAGAGCCCTCGCGTGAAACAGGCGAAGCAGCATTCGGCGCTCCTTGGATCCCGTAAACAGTGTCGCGTCGCAGCGAGCATCCGCTGGAATCAACAGCACTTTATCAAGCCTCCGATCACCAGAGCGAGTGAATTTGGGGCGATCACAAATTCGTTCTGCGGATTGCGTCCGACGCGAGCTCTGCTAGTGTTGAAACCGACTCTCAACATCGGTAACGTTCCGTCTCCTGCTTCGATCGCGAAGCGGTGACGCGTTGAGTGAGGTGCGTGCCCGTGTACGTGTGCATCTGCCGAGTGGTGACCCAATCGAGAATTCGCGCGGCGATCGACGCCGGAGCGAGCACGGTCGACGACGTGACCGCTGAGTGTGGCGCGGGCGGCGACTGCGGCTCGTGTCGCGACGAGATCCAGTCGATGATCGAAGAGCAGTGCGGCGGCGACTGCGGACACTGCGCGCGACGTTCGTCGAGGACGCAGGCGAGCGCGACGCGCTAAGTTCTCCCTCGCATGAAGGGACAACGCGAGGTTCTCGAGGCGCTCAACGCGGTGCTCACGGCGCAGCTCACCGCGATCAACCAGCGGTTTCTCGCAGCGAAGATGCACGAGCACCGCGGATTTTTGCGGCTCGGCAAGCGCGCGTACAAGCACTCGATCGTCGTGATGCGCAACGCCGACCCCGTGATCGCGCGGGTGCTCTTTCTCGAAGGGCTGCCCAACCTGCAGCGGATCGGAAAGATCGGCATCGGCGAGGGCTCGACCGAGCAGCTCGCGCTCGACCTCGCGCTGCAACAAGAGCTCTGCGGCAAGCTCGAAGAGCTCGTTCGCGTCGCGCTCGCGCACAACGACAACGGGACCGCCGAGCTGGCGGACTCGCTGCTCGTGAAGGAGCAAGCCGAGCTCGAGTGGCTCGAAGCGCAGCAGAAAGAGCTCACGCTCATGGGCGAAGCGACGTATCTGTCCGCGCAGATTCACGACAACGGATAGGGATTGAACGCCGTGGGCTACGAAATGTACGGGCGCATCTGCGTCGGAGCGCCGCTGAAGCCAGACACCGCCCTCGCGCTGAACGCGCGCTTCTGCGAGTCGCTCGGGCTCGAGGTGGGCGCGGACGCCGAGTCGATCTTCGCGGTGCTGCTCGACGAGGCGCCGAAGCACAAGAAGCACGAGCCGGATCGCGTGCGCTATCTCCGGGCGTTCGAAGCGTTCGTGGACGGGCAGCACTCGGTGGACATGGCCATCGGAGGTTTGTCCGAGCACGGCGTGTTCGACCCGAAGAAGAACTATCTCTTCGTGGGCGTGTGCGTCGACGTCTTCGAGACGACGCTCGAGTCCGTGGGCCGCGGCGCCGCCGCGCCCGATCGCCCGCAGTGGATCACTTGGGGCGCGCTCGGCTCGAACAGCACCCTCGGAAAGAGCTTCGTCCTCGACCGCAACGGCGAGAAGGCCTGGGACCACGCGCGCCGCAGCTATCAGCGCGCGAACAAGGACATCATGAAGGACGCGCTCGCGCGCATCGACGGCTTGGACATCTCGAAGCAGCACGACCCCGGCTGGGCGCTGTGCCGCTGGCTCGTGGACAACGAGCACCCGAGCACGCACGCGCGCTGAGCGAGCGCTGCCGCGCTGAGCGCGCCTTCACCGCACGATCATCCCCGCGCTGCGATCACTCTCAGAGCGCGTTCAAAAACGCCGTCAATTCTCGGATCGTCTGCGTGTCCGAGTGGAAGCTGCCCAAGTGCAAGTCCTCCACTCCCGCCCGCGGGCTCACTTGCATTCGCTGCATCTCGCTCGCGTAGTGCAGCACGACGTCGTCCAAGCGCGTGAAGCGCCCGCCGTGTCCCCACGGGCCCGTGCGAGACACCCCGCGCAGCCCAGGAGTGTGCATCATCCCGAGCGCGCGCTCGGGAGCCATCATCGGCAAGCGGTCCAAGTGCTCGCGCATCGTCGGCGCGTCGCTGAACGCTCCGCCCGCGTTGAACGGGTTCGCGCGCACCTGCGCGATCGCGTCGATCCAGCCGCGATCGGCGCTTCCGTCTTGCTGCCCCGAGGGCATCCCGATGTTGTGAAAGCTGTCGTCGGTGAGCATCGGCCCGTGGTGGCACTGGATGCAGCCGTTGCTGAAAAAGTGATGCAGCCCCGCTTGCTGCTCGGTCGTCAGCGCGCTCGCGTCTCCCATCGCGTAGCGATCGACCGCGCTCGGCGCGAAGCGAAGCGTGCGCTCGTAGGCCTCGATGGCCTTTCCGAAGTTCGCGAACACGCGGTTGATCGCCGTTCGGTCCGCCTCGGGCATCGCGTCGAACGTCGGATCACCGGGCTTTCCTTCAGGCGGAAACCGCATCGCGTTGGACAGCTCGGGCATCGCGCCGAAGATCGCTTCGTACTCGGCTCGGTACTGGTCGTAGATCCTGTGCGCCGCGTGCAAGCGCGTGGACTGCATCTCGATCGGGTTCTCGACAGGGCCGGTCGCTTGCGACCACAGCGAGTCCGAGCGGCCGTCCCAGAAGAGCCACCGCGTGTGCGCTCCGTAGCGCACCGTCGGCGTGTTGCGTCCTCCGCGCTGAAACGCCACGCCCATGCCCACGGGCCTGGCGTCGGTGAAGTCTCTCGTCGCTTCGTGGCACGTCGCGCACGAGACTCCTCCCGCTGAAAATCCTGGGTCGTTGAACAGTCTCTCTCCCAACGCCGCGGCGCGCGGATCGTCCGCGTACCGATTGGTAGGCGAGGGGGGAGGCGCGGGGATCGTCGCGATCAACCGCAGCATGTCGAGCATGTCTTCGGTGAGCTCGTTGGGCGCGTGCGAGACGTGCGGCGGAGGCGTGCGTCCCTCTGCCCGCGCGAGCACCTTCGCGAGCGCTTCGTCGACCGCGTGCTGGTCCTGCGCGATGAGCACGCGGCTCGCGCGCATCGTTCGAAGGTCCACCACCACGAGGATCGGGAGCTGTCGCAAGCCGATGAACAGCGTCTTGAAGCGATACTCTGGGTCGAGAACGACGCGCTGATTCGCGACCGGAGCGAACCGCGTCGTCCACGCGGTGAGCTCTCCCGAGGTCGCGGGGAGGTTGTCCCTTCCGAGCGCGAGCAGGTCGAGCACTTGTGTTCCTTCGCCGAGCTCGCGCACCGCGCGCAGCGTGTGGCTCGCGTGCCACTGCGAGGGACCGCCCCACGCGGCCAACTCTCGAATCACGAGGAATTTAGGCCGCGAGGCGCACGGGTCGAAGTACTGCGACAAGCGCACGGTCCCGCCGCGTCCGTCGTCGAAGGACAGGTCCGGCAGCGTCGCGTCGTCGATGATCTCGTGTGGCTCGGGCGGGTAGGTGACCGACGCCGTTCCGTTCGGGCAGTAGGGGTTGGCGTTGCCTGCGTCTGCGCGAACGTCGCTCGCTGCGCTGTCTGCGGGCGTCGCGCCGTCACCCGCGTCCATCGGCGAAGACCGCGGAGCGCACGCGTTCAACAACAACGACAGGGCAATCGCGCGACGAATCATAGCGAGCGAGAGTGTACTCCCGCGCGATCGATCAGCGCGACTCGTACACGCGCATCGCCGGAAGCTCGAGCGCCGTGAGAAATCCCCCGCTCCCGCAGCCCGTATCGATCGCCGTCACGCACGGGCCCGCCCACAAATCCGTGGGGTCTTCGGGCGTGTGCGAGCTCAGCTCCGAGGGCAGTTGGTTGGTTTTGGTGTGGCCGACCACGACGTGTTTTCCGCGGTAGTCCGTGAAGAACTCGCGCGAGCGCGTCCAGAGCAGCGCAGCCTCGGGCATCGTCTCGCTCGGGTGCACGAACGCTCCGTCTTTTTGCAGGAGCCCCGCGTGCACGTAGATCCCGTGCTCGTCTTCGTACCAGTACGGCAGCCCGCGCATCCACGCGACGTGCTCTTCGTGAAAGAAGCTCCCGCGCTCCATGCGCGCCCAGTCCGACGGGCTCGCGTACTCGCCTCGCTGCGGCGGCGCTCCGCCGGTAAACGAGCGCAGCGCCGCGAGACACCCGTTGGGCGTGGGCAGCAAGAACTCGGGCCAGCCCTTGTCGACGACCCTGAGCCAGGCGTCTTCGTGGTTGCCGCGCAGCGGGATCACCAGGCAATCGAGCACTTGATCCATGCGTCGAACGGTCTCGAGCACGCCGCGCGAGTCCGGGCCGCGATCGAGGTAGTCCCCGAGCAGGACGATCGTGTCGTCCTTGGTGACGCGAGGCATGCGCGAGAGCAGCGTTTGTAGCTGTTCGAGCTCGCCGTGAATGTCTCCGATGACGAAGGTCCTGCCGGCCAAGCGAGCGCTCCTGCTCGAATGCTCTCAGAAAGGGCGAGCGCTCGCGAGGGTGGTCGTCTTGGCGAAGTCGAACGCGCGCTGGATGCTGTCTTTGCTCGCCCCGAGGTCGGCGAGGGTGATGCCGAGGTGTCGCGCGGCGTCTTCGCTGCTGTCGAAGTACTTGGGCACGTTCTTCATGCGCAAGAGCGTCGTGAGCGCCCAGGTCGAGCTGCGCAGCGCGGAGGCGACGAAGCCCCCGCCCTCGATGATGAGCGCGGTCATGCGAAAGTACCCGTCGAACGCGCCGTGCAGCCGAGCGAGCTCTTTGCGCGTGGGCTCGTCGCCGAACTGCCGCGCGTCGATGGCCGCGGTCTGAAACACCATGAGCGTGCCGACGCCCTTGGGCTGCCGCGCGCGCACGCTGTTGAACAACGAGTGAAACGCGCGTGTCGTCTCGAGAGACCACGCTTGAATCCAATAGCTCGCGAGGATGCCTGCGTCCTCAGCGATCACTCCCTCGGGTCGCTGCAGCGCGATGAACGGTGCCATTCGCAGGCGTGAGCGTACCGCAATCGACGCGCCGAGCGTGCAGTTCGTGCGGAGTCCACCCAGTTTTGGTGTGTTGATGACAGGGGCAACAGGAGATGAGCGCGGGTCCGAGCATTGCTTCGTCGAGCGCGAGGAAGATGTTCGAAGACGCAGAGCTGGGGCACAAGCTGAGCAAAGAAGAGTTCGACAAAACGCTGCCAGAGCTGCGAGAGAAGCTGCTCGAAGCGCAGACGCGGCTGTTGGACGCGAAGCGATTTCCCGTTTTGTTGCTGATCAACGGGGTGGACGGCGCGGGAAAGGGCGAGACCGTCAACGCCCTGCACGAGTGGCTCGACCCGAGGCACGTGCAGTCGATCGCGTTCGGCGCGATGAGCGATGAAGAGCGCGAGCGGCCGGCGATGTGGCGCTTCTGGCGTGCGCTTCCGCCGAAGGGAAAGATCGGGATCTTCTTCGGCAACTGGTACACGGCGCCCATCGTTCGCAGGGTGCTCGGCGAGAGTCGCAAGGTCGAGCTCGAGCAATCGATCTCGACCATCGAGCACTTCGAGCGAATGCTCACGGACGAGGGCGTGCTGCTCTTGAAGTTCTGGTTTCACCTCTCGAAGAAGCAGCAGAAAAAGCGGCTCGAAGAGCTCTCGAAGAACAAGCGCACGCGCTGGCGCGTCACGCCGCAGGACTGGGAGAACGCCTCGCGCTACGACGAGTTTCGCGCGGTGAGCGAGCGCGTGTTGCGCGAGACCTCGACCGGGGCCGCGCCGTGGATCGTCGTGGACGGGACCGACGAGCGCTATCGCTCGATGGCCGTCGCGCGGACGTTGTACGACGCGCTCGACAAGCGCCTGACCGCCGCGCCCGGAACGCACGAGCGCTCCCACGCCAACCCCGCGCCCGTGAGCATCCGCGACGACAAGGGGCTCAACGTCTTGCGCGCGCTGGACATGAGCAAGACCGTCGACAAGCGCAAGTACGACGACAAGCTCGAAGGGCTGCAAGCGAAGCTCAACGAGCTCTCTCGTCACCCTGAGTTCAGCGAGCACTCGTTGATCTGCGTGTTCGAAGGCCCCGACGCCGCAGGAAAGGGCGGGGCGATCCGCCGCGTCACCCGCGCGCTCGACGCGCGGCAATACCGAGTGATCCCCGTCGCTGCGCCCACCGAAGAAGAGCGCGCGCAGCCCTACCTCTGGCGCTTCTGGAGGCACATCCCGCGAAAGGGCAACGCCGCGATCTTCGATCGAAGCTGGTACGGCCGCGTACTGGTCGAGCGCGTCGAGAACTTCTGCCGCGAAGAAGACTGGTCTCGCGCCTACGCCGAGATCAACGACTTCGAAGAGCAGCTCGCGCAAAACGGCGCGGTGCTGTGCAAGTTCTGGCTGCACGTGTCCGAGGACGAGCAGCTCAAGCGCTTCGAAGACCGAAAGAACACGGGGTTCAAGCACTACAAGATCACCGACGAGGACTGGCGCAACCGCGAGAAATGGGGCGCGTACGAGAAAGCCACGTGCGACATGATCGACCAGTGCTCGACGGAGATCGCTCCGTGGACCGTGGTCCCCGCGAACGACAAGCACTTCGCGCGCGTCGCGGTGCTCGATACGATCTGCTCGCGCTTGTCCGCGGCGCTGGACAAGTGACGCGATCGCTGGTCACGAAATCAAGACGCCTGTGAAATCGCTGATGGTTCAGCGATATCGCGGCGCGCATCAACGCAGAGGACGCCCATGACGCTGTTGTCCGCCCGTGTCTCCGAAGGCGAAGTGCGCCTGGGAAACGACCCCACCTCGATCCGCCACGATTTCATCGAGAAGCTGTTCTTTCAGCAGGCGAAGTTTCCTGCGGTCGCCACGGTCAACGACTGCTTTCTGGCGCTGGCGTACGTCGTTCGCGATCGGCTGCTGCACCGCTGGGTGCGCTCGGCGCGGACGTACTTGGAGAGCCACTCGCGCACGGTGGTCTATCTCTCGGCCGAGTATTTGATGGGCCCGCAGCTCGGCAACAACCTGCTCGCGCTCGGCATCGAGCCGGCGGTGCGCGAGGCGATGGTCTCGATGGGGCTCGACCTCGATCAGCTCATCGCGCACGAAGAAGAGCCTGGGCTCGGCAACGGCGGGCTCGGGCGCCTGGCGGCGTGCTTCATGGACTCGCTCGCGACGCTGGAGATCCCGGCGATCGGCCACGGCATTCGCTACGAGTTCGGGATCTTCGACCAGGAGATCCGCGAGGGGCAGCAGGTCGAGAAGACCGACAACTGGCTTCGCTTGGGAAATCCCTGGGAGATCCGCCGTCACGAGATCGAGCACACCGTGTGCTTCGGCGGGCACACAGAGCACGGCGTCGACGAGCTCGGTCGGTTTCGTGTGCGTTGGGTGCCGGGGAGGGTGATCAAGGGCGTTCCGTCGGACACGCCGGTGCTGGGGTTCAATACGGACAACGCTAACTTCTTGCGGCTGTGGACCGCGGTGGCGGCGGACGAGTTCGACCTCGAGGCCTTCAACACCGGCGAGTACTGGCGCGCGGTCGACGACAAGATCCGCAGCGAGAACATCACCAAGGTCCTCTACCCCAACGACCAGAGCCTCGCAGGCAAGCAGCTGCGCCTGCAGCAGCAGTACTTCTTCGTCTCGTGCGCGCTGCAAGATCTCATTCGCATTCTTCTGCAGCGGAGCACGATCGAGCACTTCGCGGACAAGTACGCGATCCAGCTCAACGACACGCACCCGGCGCTCGCCGTCCCCGAGCTCATGCGCCTGCTCATGGACGTGCACGCGATGAGCTGGGACAAAGCGTGGGCCATCTGCGCCAAGACCTTCGCGTACACCAATCACACGCTGTTGCCCGAGGCGCTCGAGACCTGGTCGCTGCCGCTGTTCAAAGAGCTGCTGCCGCGGCACTTGGAGATCATCTACGAGATCAACGAGCGCTTCTTGGGGGAGGTTCGCGCGCGGTTTCCGGGCGACGAAGAGCGCGCGCGCAGGATGTCTCTCATCGGCGAGGGCGGAGACAAGACCGTGCGCATGGCGCACCTGGCGACGGTGGTCTCGTCGAAGGTCAACGGCGTCGCCAAGCTGCACTCGCGCTTGCTGACCGAGACGGTGCTCAACGATTTCGCTGAGCTCTGGCCGGACAAATTCACGAACGTGACCAACGGAGTGACTCCGCGACGCTTCCTCGCGCTCGCCAATCCGGGGCTCGCCTCGCTCATCACCGAGGCGATCGGAGAGAGCTGGATCGCCGACCTCGAGCGGCTGCGCGACCTCGAGAAGTTCGCCGATGACGCGGCGTTTCGTCAGCGATTCATCGACGTGAAGCGAGACAATAAGCGCAAGCTCGCCGCGCACGTGCGCGACGTGATCGCCGTGGACATCGAGCCGGACTCGATGTTCGACGCGCAGTGCAAGCGCATCCACGAGTACAAGCGACAGCACATGGCGGCGCTGCACGCGGTGTATTTGCACCAGCGGATTCGAGAGGGGCGGCTCGACGGGATCGTTCCGCGCACGCTGATCTTCGCGGGAAAAGCGGCGCCGGGATACCGCACGGCCAAGCTCATCATCCGGCTCATCCACGGGATCGCGAAGGAGATCTCGAAGGACCCCGTCGCGCGAAAGCTTCTGCGCGTGGCGTTCGTCCCGGACTTCAACGTGAAGAACGCGCAGCGGATCTACCCCGCCGCGGACCTGAGCGAGCAGATTTCGACCGCGGGCAAAGAAGCGTCGGGCACGGGCAACATGAAGTTCTCGCTCAACGGCGCGCTCACCATCGGAACGCTCGACGGCGCCAACGTCGAGATCCGCGAGCTCGTCGGCGAAGAGAACTTCTTTCTCTTCGGCCTCACTGCAGAGCAAGTGCAAGAGCGCAAGCGCGACGGGTACGACCCGCACGCGGTGGTCTTCAACGACGGCGAGCTCGCGCACGTGCTCGAGCGCATCGCCGGCGGCGCGTACAGCCCGCACGACCGGGGCTTGTACGCGGGGCTCGTGCGCTCGTGGGTCGATCAAGACGAGTTCTTCGCGCTCGCGGATTTTCGCGCGTACGTCGAGCGTCAGCACGACGTGGCTCGCGCGTGGCAGCACCCCGATCAGTGGGCGCGAATGGCGGTGCTCAACGTGGCTCGCATGGGGTACTTCAGCTCGGATCGCTCGATCCGCGAGTACAGCGAGCGCGTGTGGCACGTGCACCCGATGCCCATTCACCTGCCATCGGGCCCCGAGAGCGTGCGCCCGCCGGGCGTGTGAGAAGCGCGCGCCTCCGAACCCCGTCGCCCCGGCTTTGTAGGGTTAGGGGACGGTGTTCAAAAGTTCATTTGTTGCGCTCTCGCCGAGACTCTCGCTGCCCTGTGTCTCGCGGAGTCCACACGCGTTCAGCGCAGAAACAATGCGCTCGTTCGCACAATTGAACTTTTGAACACCGTCCCCTAACCCTACAAAACTCCCCCTACGCCCGCTCGAGCACCGCCGCCGCCCCGAGGCCGCCCGCTGCGCAGATGCCCAACACTGCCCTGCGCTTTCCGCTCAGCGCGAGCTCGTTCGCCATCGTGCTCACCATCCGCGCGCCCGTCGCCCCAAACGGGTGCCCCAGTGAGAGCGACCCGCCGTGCACGTTGAGTCGGTCGTTCGCGATCACGCCCACCGCTTCGCTCATCGCCAATCGCTCGCGCGCAAACGCGTCGCTCGCCAACATCTTCGTCACGCTCAACACCTGCGCCGCGAACGCCTCGTGCAAATCCACCAGATCGCACTCGTCCAGCCGCAGCCCCGCCCTCGCCAACACCCGCGGAATCGCCAGCGCCGGCCCCATCAACAGCTGATCCGCTGGATCCACCCCGACGTACGCCCACTCGGTGATCGCCGCCAACGGAGCCAGCCCCAGCGCCTTCGCCCGCGACTCGCTCATCAACAACACACACGCCGCGCCGTCGGTCAGCGGACTCGCGTTGCCTGCGGTGATCGTTCCGCCCTTCGCAAACGCTGGACGCAGCTTCGAGAGCTTGTTCATCGTGGTGTCCGCGCGAACCAGCCCGTCGCTGTGCACCGAGTTACCATTCGGTAGGTCCACCCGGCACAGCTCGCGATCGAACCGCCCCGACGCGATCGCCTCCGCCGCTCGGTGATGCGAGCGCAACGCGAAAGCATCCTGCTCCTCGCGCGTGATCCCGTTGCGCGCCGCCATCCGCTCGGCCGCCTCGCCCATCACTTCGCCCGTCGTTCGCTCGGCGATCTTCGGCGTCCTCGGAAGGATGTCCGTAAACGGCGCGAGCTGCCCGAGCGCGCTCATGTACGCCCCCATCGACGGCCGCCCCAACGCGAGCGGCGCCATCGCGTGCACCACCTTCTGCGGGAGCTTCACCTCGGCGTTGCTCGTCGAGTCGCTCCCTCCGGCGATCGCCACGCTGCAGTCACCGCGCTCGATCATCGCCGCCGCCGTCGTGATCGCCTGCAGCCCCGAGGCGCACGCGCGCGTCACCGTCATCGCTTCGACCGCGCGAGACAGCCCCGCGTCCAACGCCACTTCGCGGCCCACGTTCGGCGAGGCGCTCGGAAGAATCACTCCGCCCCACACCACGCTCTCGATCAACGCCCGGTCGATCTCGGTCTTGCGCAACAGCCCTTCGACCGCGAACTTCGCCAGCGCGATCGTGTCCAGCCGCGTGAACTCCGTAAACGCCTTCACGAACGGCGTACGCACGCCCGCGACCACCACTGCCTTCTCTCTCGAAGCCATCGCTCACGCTCCCACGAGGGCGCCGCCGCACACGCGCAGCACGTTGCCTGTCATCCCTTGCGCGCCCGGGCTCGCTACGAACGCGATCGCCTCGGCCACGTCCTCCGGTCGCCCGCCCTGCGCGAGCGCGCTCAACCGACGCGCCGCTTCCCGAATGGTAACCGGCATCGCCTCGGTCATCTTCGTCTCGATAAACCCAGGAGCGATCGCGTTCACCGTGATCCCTCGCGAGGCCAGCCGCGAGGCCATCGCGCGCACCCAGCCGATCACGCCCGCCTTCGAGGCAGAGTACGCGCATTGACCGGTGTTTCCCGCGATTCCCGCGACGGACGAGAGCGCGATGACCCGCGCCCCGTCGTTGAGCGCGCCTTCGAGCGCCGCCGTGATCGCCACGATCGCGCCCAGGTTCACCGCGAGCACGTCGTCCCACTGCGCGTCGCTCATCTTCGCGAGCGTCTTGTCCCGAGTGATCCCCGCGTTGTGCACGAGCACGTCCACGCCCGTCTCCGCGACCTTCGCGAGCAGCGCTTCGCCAGCGCTCTTCGACGCGATGTCCAGCGCCAGCGCAGCGCCGTGAATCTCTCTCGCCAGCGCGCTCAACGAGCCGTCATCGCTGCGATCGACGCACCACACAAACGCCCCCTCGCGAGCCAACGCCCGCGCCGTCGCCGCGCCGATCCCGCGCGCAGCGCCGGTCACCACCGCGACGCGCCCTTCGAGCGCGCGCTCTCGCAACGACTCGCGCTCGCCCAACGAGCGCGCCTCCGCGCCCACGCGAAGGCACTGCCCCGTCACGAAGGCGCTGCGCTCCGAGAGCAGCCACACGAGCGCCGCCCCCGCTCGCGCAGCAGCGTCCGTGTGCACGCGCAGCAAGTTGGCCGTGCTTCCGTTGCGACCGAGCTCCTTCGAGAGCGAGCGAACGAACCCGTCCACCGCGTGCTGCATCGCAGACTCGCTCGGGTCGCTGAGCTCGTCCTCGCGCCGCGCCATCACCACCACCCGCGCGCACGCGCGCAGTCGACCGAGCAACGGACGCAGCGTGGTGAAGAGCAAGCGCAGCTCGTCGAGCGAGCTCGCGGCGCTCAAGTCCAAGACCACGCCGTCGAGCCGAGTGCTCTCGTTGAGCAGCGCGATCGCGTGCGGCCCCCGCGCGTACGCCTCGCACGCGTCGCGAAAGTGCCCGCGCAGCCGCTCGAACTCATCCAGGTACACGTCCGCCCCCGCGCGAGCCAGCGCGTGCGCGCTCACCCTCGCGAGCGGAGCGTCCCCCGCAGCGACGAACACGATCTTCTTGTCTTCGAGCGCTCGCTCAGCGACGGCGTCGCTCGCGCGGCGAAGCACCGCGGGCAGCGCGATCGGAAGCCCGAGCGTGCGCCAGACGTTGCGCGCTTGTGAGCTCTTGCTGAGCTCGAGGAGCAGGTCGTTCATCGAGTGACTCCGAAGCTTCCTGAGAGGTAGGCCGGGCCCGTCGGGCCGTCGGCGATCCAGAAGCGCTGCGTCGCGCGGTCGAGGTAGAGACCCACGCGCGCAGGCAACACGAGAGGACGAAGAAAGCGCACGTCGAGCGAGGCGAGCTTCGAGGGATCACCGACGAACACCGCGCGGTTGAGCCCTTCGATCGAGCGCGCCATCGACGCGAACCCGTGGAGGATCACCGAGCGAAACCCGGCGATCTTCGCGATCGGACCGACCCAGTGAATGGGGTTGAGGTCGCCCGTGAGCAAGGCGAAATCGCGCCCAGCAGTGCGAGCGAGGGACCAGAACGCGAGCTCTCGCGCGCTGTCACTGGCGCGCTCGGGAGTCGCCGCGCTCTCGCTGCGCGGCTTCGATCCCGAAGCGGGCTTACCAAACGGTAGGTAGGTGTGAAGGACGGCGCGGAGGGCCGTGGGGTCCGAGGAGGTTCCGGTCTCGACCTCGGTGCTGATCTTCGCGCGGCGCTCGCCCACGTCCACCTTCGCGATCCGCGCGCGGACGAGCAGCGATTCGCCGAGCGGAATCCTCCCCGCGCTCACGATCGTCACCCCCGCGTTGAGCACGCGCGTCATCGGCCAAGGCAAGGTCGAGAGCGCGCGAGAGACCGCGCCGAACGTCCACTGCGCGAACATTCCCACGGGGACGACCCCGCGATACCACCCCGCGTCACCGCCGCTCGTCTTGATGAACTCGCGCACGAGCCCCTCGCCCGGCGCCGCGGCGCGCTCTTCGAACCACGGCCCCGCGGCCTCGCTCGACGCGCCAGGCTCGCTCGACTCGCTTGTCGCCGCGCCCACGAGCGAGCGCACGGCGACGCGCCCCAGCGCCGAAAAGGCGCTCTTCTGCGAGAGCAAGTGCAGCAGAGAGACCGCCATCGCTCACTCCGCCGCCTGTCCGTGCGTCGCGTCCGCCTCGCCCGACTGCTCGGCGATCTTCGCGAGCATCTTGGCGCCCGTGGTGGTGATCTCTTTGAAGAGCAGCTCGTCGCGCAGCTCGCAGCGATCGAGGTAGCGCTCGAGCAGCGCGCGGCGCGCGGGGTCCTTCTGCGATTGCTCCCAGAGCACCTCGCAGATCGCCTCGTCGACCAACAGCTTCGTGAGCCGCTCGGCGTGCAGCATCGCGATGGCGAAATCGCGCTTGGGATCCCAGTTCTTCGTGAGCGCGCCCTTCCACTGACCGATCGGTAGGCGACGAACGTCTCCGAGCTTGTCCATCGCCGTGCGCGCCACGAGCGAGCGCTCTGCGCCGCGGCAGAGCGACTGGACCTTGGCCACCCGACGCTCGAGCGGATCGTTGGCCGTCCGCGCGCGCAGCGCGCACTGAGCGCTCTTCTTCGCGAACCCCGCGGGGTCCTTCACGATCCCGTTGAGCGTGTCCTTCATCGCCATGAGCGACTGGATCTGGCTCGTGCCCTCGTAGATGGGCAGGACCATCGCGTCGCGCAGCAGCTTCTCGGCGCCGTACTCCTTGGTGTACCCGACGCCGCCGTGGATCTGCACGCAGCGGCGCGCGTGCTCCACGGCCTTCTCCGCGGTGATGTACTTGAGCAGCGGAGTAAACCGCCGCGAGCGCGCCCGCACCCGAGGGAGCTCCTTCTCGATGCGCTGCTTCTCTTCGGCGCTGAGCTTGGACTCGAAGCGCTGAAGGATCCCGAGCTTCTGCGAGGTCTCTTCGACGTACGCCGAGGTGACGGCCAGCGCCCTGAGCGCGAGCAGGTCGCACTCCATCTCGTCGAGGTAGTCCGCGATCATCTCGTGCTGAGCGATCGCCTTGCCCATGGACTTGCGGCCCGCGGCGTACTCGCGCGCGAGGCGGTGCGCCGCCTCGATGATCCCGATGCCCTCGAACGAGACGCCGACGCGGGCGTTGTTCATGAGCACGAGCATGTACTTGAAGCCCTCGCCGCGAGCGCCGACGAGCTGCGCCGGAGTGTCCTCGTAGGTCAGCGCCGCGGTCACCGACGAGTTGTGCCCGAGCTTGTCCTCGACGCGGTCGATCGTGACGAAGCGCTTTCGCTTACCGTCTGGTAGGTCTTCGTACGCTTGGACCATGAACATGGACAGCCCGTCCAAGCCCATCCCCTGCCCCGAGGACTCTTCGGTGCGCGCGATCACGAGGTGGTACTTCGCGTGGCCCGAGGTGATGAAGATCTTCTGCCCGCTCAAGCGCCACACGCCGTCGTCGCCGAGCGTGGCCTTGGTGCGCAGCCGCGCCATGTCGCTGCCGGCGTCGGGCTCGGTGATCACCATGCAGCCCCACGCCTCGCCGCGGACGATCTCTTCGATCTCTTTTTGAAAACGTGTGCTGGCGATCTTGCCCGCCTCGACGTCGAAGTGCGTCGAGCCCTCGTAGATCGAGTAGGCGAGCATGGCCATTCCGATCCCGGCGTGGAAGCTGAAGTGCGTCATCGCGCCGACGTCCCCGCGCGCGATGAGCTCGCCCGCGAGGTAGTAGACGATGAGCGGGACGTTGAGCCCGCCGAGCTCGCGGGGAAACACCATCCGGTGCAGCTCGTTCTCGCGAAACGCGTCGAACGCCTTGCGCACCGCCGCGCCCTCGATCACCTCGCCGTCGCTCACGTGCGGGTGCTCGCGGTCCATCGCGGCCGAGCGCTCGCCGACGTACTTCGCCGCGAGCTCGCCGACGGACTCGAGCACCTCGCGGTAGAACGCGACGGCCTCGGGCACGTTCTTCATCGCGTCCGGAGCGCGAAATCCGTACTCGGTCGCCTCGATGAGCGGAGCCCACTCGATGCCGCGATCGACGTACCAGCGCAGGTCTTCGTTGTCGTTGAAGTAGTTGCTCATGTCACTTCTTCTTCTTGGGCGATGGGCTCTTGGGCGATGGGCTCTTGCTCGGGGCGCGCTCGACGGCGGCGCCCTCAGCGCGATGATCGGGACGAAACAGCGAGCTGCGCGCGATGCGACCGAGCTCGCGCGTGTAGCGCTCCGCGGCGTCGGGGGTCGAGAGCGCGGCGGGCATGACGTGCACGCCTGCCGCGGCGGACAGGACGAAGAGCAGGACGTTGAGGACGTACGCTTCGGGGTCGAGCCCGGTGTGGTGCTGACCGCGCTCGACGCCGCTGTCGATGTAGCTGGCGACCGCGCGCAGCCACGGACGAACGGGGCCTTCGAGCAAGCGACGGACGACCTCGGGGCGGTCGAGCGCCTCGCGCAGGATCAAGCGCGCGCGGTCGGGCTCGTTGAAGAAGAACTGAAAGAGCTCGCCGAACACGGCGTCGAAGCGGTCTTCGCTCGCGGTGGCGGCGAGCAAGAGCTTGGGGAGCCGCTCGTTCCAGTGTTGGAGGATGTCGTCGAGGACCGCCTCGCGGATGCTCTCTTTCGACGGAAAGTGATGGAGCACCGCCTGCTTGGTGACCCCGAGCGCGTCGGCGATGTCCTGCACCGACGTCCCGTCGAACCCGTGCGCCGCGAGCAGCTTCGTCGCCGCGAGGAGCGTCTTCGCGCGACCGTCCACCGTCGCGGCAATGGGAGAAGCAACGGACTTGCGAGCGCCTACCATATGGTTGGCGAGTGCTTACCATTTGGTAAGTGCTTGGCAAGTGGGGGGAGACCGGCGGGCGACCGACCGAGAGCGAAGACGAAGTCTCTCGAGCGAGCGTTTTGTAGGGTTAGGGGACGGTGTTCAAAAGTTCATTTGTGCGAACGAGCGCATTGTTTCTGCGCTGAACGGGCGTGGGCGTCGCGAGACGCGGGGGGGCGAGTGTCTCGGCGAGAGCGCAACAAATGAACTTTTGAACACCGTCCCCCTGTCCTACAAACCCCGTTTGTGACGGCGATGCTTCCTGCTGGGCTCGAGGCGCGGTTGAGCGCGATGTTTCCCGGGGCGACGGTGCGCGAGGCGCGCGTGCTCGGCGTCGACGAGCACCCCGATGGCGAGAGCGCGAAAGAGCTCGGGTACGGGCGCCCCATTCGTGTGCGGCTCGCGATGCCCGATGGTGCGCTGCGCTCGGTGGTCTTTCACACGGCCACGGCCAATGACTTCGGACACGATCGGCGCAGTGATCGAGCGCAGGGGATGCTCCTCGCGTTCGATACGTTCGACGCGGTTCCGCAGCACGCCAAGGCGCTCGATGTCGGAGCCATCGCGCACGACGGATCGCTCGTCTCCGTCGCGCACACCCGCGAGTTCTACCTCCTCACCGAGTGGGCCGACGGAACGCTCTACGCCGACGACCTCCGTCGCGTCGCCGCCGACGGAACCTGCTCCGAACGCGACCTCCTCCGCGTCGATCGCCTCGCAGAATACCTCGCCGATCTGCACTCGCTCCCGGGCTCGCACCCGCAGGCGTACACCCGCGCCATCCGCGACACCGTCGGCCACGGCGAGTGCATCATGGGCCTGATCGACTCGTACGACTCCCTCGATCACAACGTCCCCGGCGCCCCGCCCGCACTCCTCCAATCCATCGAGCGAAAGTGCCTCGACTGGCGCTGGAAGCTCAAGCGTCGCACCGAGCGCCTCCGCCGCACACACGGCGACTTTCACCCGTTCAACATCGTTTGGACCGAGGGCGATCAGCTCGTCGCGCTCGACGCTTCGCGCGGCTCCGAAGGGGACCCCGCCGACGACGTCGCGTGCATCGCCATCAACTATCTCTTCTTCGCGATGGAGCACCGCGAGCGCTTCTCGACAGGGCTCGGCCTGCTCTGGTCTCGCTTCTGGTCCCGCTATCTCGCGCTCGCTGGCGACTCGGTCCTCGACGCCGTCGCGCTCTTCTTCGCGTGGCGCGCGCTCGTGATCGCCTCGCCCCTCTGGTATCCGCACCTCACCGAGAACGACCGCGGTCGCATCTTCGCCTTCGTCTCGAAGTGCCTCGACAGCGATCGCTTCGACCCCGCGTGGGGCCAGCAAATCATGCGATGAATCAACACTCTGGCTTCGTCCTCTGGCTCACGGGCTTGCCCTCGTCCGGCAAGTCCACGCTCGCTCGTCGAGTGCGCGACGCGCTCGTTCAACGCGACGTCGCCACGCTCTTGCTCGATGGTGACGAGGTGCGCGCTGCGCTGCGACCCGCGCCGGGCTACGACCCGCGCGCCCGCGAGGACTTCTATCAATCCCTCGCGAACCTCGCGGCGATGGCCTCGTCGCAACAGCTCGTCGTGCTCGTCCCTGCGACCGCCAACCTCCGTGCGTTTCGCGCGTATGCGCGCGAGCAATGCGCGGACGGAGCGTTCGCCGAGCTCTTCGTGAACACCCCCGCGAGCGTGTGCGCCGAGCGCGACACCAAAGGGCTCTATCGCCAATCACAAGCGGGCGCAGTGCACACGCTGCCGGGCGTCGGAGCCGCGTACGAAGCCCCCGAGCGCCCCGAGCTCGAGGTCTCGATGGACGAGCCCTCGGCGCACGAGCGCGTCGCTCAATGGCTCATCGAGAAGGTTCAGCAGCGAGCGCGTTGATCGCGGCGTTGTCCAAGATCCGCTGCTCGGTGCGTCCGCGGGCGAGCGCGAGCATCGCGAGACCGACGGCCTCGGTGTTGGTCACCGCGCCCGAAGCCACCGCGCGCACGACGTAGTACAGGGGCCAGAGCACCGCGTAGAACGCACGGTAGAGCGCGGTCTTCGAGGTCGCTCCGTGCATGGGCTGGATGTACCCCGGGCGAAACATCGCCACGCGCGCGAAGGGCAGCGCGAGCAGCGCGTTTTCAGTGCGCCCCTTCACGCGAGCCCACATCGTGCGGCTCTTCTCGGTCGAGTCCGTCCCCTGCCCAGAGACGTACGCGAAGGTCATCGCAGGGTTGATCTTCACCAGCGCCTTCGCGGCGGCGAGCGCGTAGTCGTAGGTGATCCGCGTGTAGTCTGCTTCGGACATTCCTGCAGACGAGATCCCCAAGCAGAAGAAGCACGCGTCGTAGCCGGCGAGCTCTGGTTCGATCGCAGAGAAGTCAGCGAAGTCCTTGTGGATGAGCTCGCGGAGCTTCGCGTGGGATTTTCCTGTCGGAGCCCGGCTCACGCTGAGCACGCTCTCGACGTCGTCCGCCAAGAGGCACTCGCGGAGCACTCCTTGACCGATCATCCCCGTGGCGCCGAACAGAACGACCTTCATCGCGAACGACCATGCCACAAGCGCCGCGAGTGTCACTCGTCCATCGAGTGCGGATCGATCGCCGTGGCCTGCGCGCGAAGCTCGCTCGCTCGCGCGGCGAGCCCGTGCGCTGCGTACACGCGCGATGCGGTCGCGAAGAGCTCCGCGGTCCTCCACTGCGTCGCGAGCACGCGATCGATCACGGTCTTCGCCTCGGCGTTGCGACCTACCAACAGGTAAGCGCGAGCGAGGTGCACTTGCGCTTCTCCGCCGGGCCGCGCGCGGACGTTCGCTTCGGCGATGGCGACCGCTCTCTGCGGGTCGTGCGCGAGAAAGTGCTCGACCGCGTGCCCTGCGACCGCCTCGGCGAAGCGCGAGAGCCGCGCGTCGTACACGGCGCGGGCGCGGGCGATCCAGCGCTGGGATTCAGCGGTGTTTCCCTGTTTGGCGTAGAGCTCGGCGACGGCGTCCATGAACTCGGGGTTGTTCGTGCGCTCGATCAAATCCAGGTAGCGCGGCAGCGCGCGCGCGTGCTCTCCCTGCAGCGCGAGGATCTCGGCTTCGTGCTCTTCGAGCAGCCAGTAGCCCGGTCGCAGCGCGAGCCCCTCGCGATAGTGCGAGAGCGCGTCGGGCCAACGTCCGCGGTCGAGCTCGAGCAGCCCGCGCACGAGACACAGCCAGCCGCGCACTTCAGAAGAGCGCGTCGCGGCGAGCCGCTGCGCTTCGACGAGCAGCGCGTCGGCGCCAGCGAAATCACCGGTCTTCCAGCGGTACTGCGCGAGGGCGGCGAGGTTCTCGGGCGTGCGCTCCTCGCGCGCGAGGCGCTCGTACATCGCGCGCGCGTCGTCGTAGCGACCCGAGTGAAAGGCGATGTTCGCGCGCATCTCGGCGACGGCCGCGCGCACCGTGGGCGGGACGATCGCGCCGCGCTCGATGGCGTCGAGGTCAGCGCTCACGCGGTCGAGCCGGTGCAGCGTGTAGTTGAGCTGCGCGCGCAGGAGGTACGGGCCCACGGTGCGCCCCGCGCGAAACGCGCGATCGACGGCGTTTTCAGCGCGCGCGTAGTCCTCGTAGTCCGCTGAGAGCGCGGCGCGACGAAGGTAGAGCGAGCCCACTTGTTCGAGGTTGAGCCAGTCGTCCGAGCGCTGCGAGGCGATGGTTTCGAGCGAGCGAATCTCCTGGTCGATGCGCGCGAGGGACGCGGCCATCGCGGGGTCCGGGCGCGCTGTCGAGACCGCGGCGAGCGAGGCGAGCGAGGCGTCTGTGGAGAGCGCGCTGTCGTGCGCGAGCGACGGTGGGGGCTCGTTCGAACGCGAGAGCGGTTGTTCGCGTTGGCAGCTCGCAGTGAGGGCGGTCGCGCTGGACCACAAGAGCAGCAGCGCGCCCGCGAGCGGTGATCGGGAGGTGTGTCGTTCTCGGTTGTTCATCGTTGCGGGGGCGGTGTTGATTTTGTGGTATGTATTCAAGCCGCGTGGCGAAGAAGGGGACTTCGACGCCTCACGAGCAGGCGCACGTCACGGGGCGTGCGGCGGCTGGAAGTACGGGAAGGTGTCGGTGAACGCTCCGCCGGCCACGTCGTTGCGCGGCGGGTTGAGCGGAAGCGCCGCGAGCGTGCCGGGGCTGCAGGTGCCCATTCCGCACGCTCCCGGAGCGGCGGAGTTGACCCTGAGCAACAGCACCGCGAGCGTCACGTCGATCACGGGGTCCGCGAGCTTGCGCCCGTTGGGAAATCCCGCGGTCGCGCCGAGGTCCAGCCGCAGCACGTCGTTGGGGACGACGAGGCTCGCGACCGTACGACCCGGCGCAAACGTCTGCCCGAGGCACTCGGGCAAGCCGCCGACCATCGTGGTCATGCTGCACGCCGTGAGGTTGGCGCGCGCGAGGTCGTCGTCGAGCGCGGCGTGCAGCGCGGTGAGCGACGTGACGAAATCCCCGGCGAATCCCATGTCCATCGCGGGGTCCTGGTCGTTGTACGCGTTCTTGCGCGCGGCGGCGACGAGGGCGGTCGAGACCGCGGGCATGCCCATGCGATCGACTCGCGTGAACATGGCTGCGGGCAGGACGTTGAAGTTCACCGAGCCGCACACGCCATCGCCCGAGGGGCCAGCGTGCGGGCAGTGCGTGGCGGGCGCGCCCATCGCGACGCCCGCGTGATAGATGCGGCACTCGAGGGTGTTGCCGGCCATGTCGCCGGACATTCCGTTGGGGATGTTCGAGCTCGCGCAGAACGAGAGGCAGTCGGCCATGTCGTCGTACTGCGCGTTGGCGCCGGTGCACGCGGCGGTGATCGCCGTGCAGTAGCGCATGCAGGTGTTGTTCGCTCCGCCGTCCGCGGCTGCGTCGGCGTTGCTCCCAGAGTCCGTGGGGACGCCAGAGTCCGTCGGCGCTCCGGTGTCTTGCTCGGTCGCAGAGTCCGTGGGGACGCCCGTATCCGTGACGACGCCCGTGTCTGCGGCGGCGTCGGGAGAGGCGTCGGGCTGCGGCGCTGGGGGCGGGCTGCAGGCGAAGATGCTGAGAGAGATCGCCGCGAGGGCGGCGCGCTTGATGGTTTCCATGGTGCGTACCTCCTCTCGGTCTCAGCTGCGGCGCGCAGTGGTGGCCCAGATGCGCAGCGTGGTTTGTCCGTTGTTGATCGAGGTCGCGGGGACCTCGACGACCATGACGGGGGTGTTCTTTCGAGCGAAGAAATCCCGGTCGTTGACGAAGCTGAGCGTTCCGGTCATGAGCGTCGTGCGAAAGCCCTGGAGGTCGAAGAAGAACGCGTCGTCGCGAAGGCCGACGTAGGCCTTCACGCCGCCGCCGAAGTCGCGGATGCGCTCGGTGCGGGTGACGACGGGAGCGCTCGTTCCGGGCAGCCCCTCCCAGCGCGCGAAGCAGTTCATGCGGTCGTCTTGTCCGAGGCGCAGAGAGATCTGCCGATCGGAGACGCCGTCGCCCGTGTTGTCGATGTGGATGGTGTAGATCACGCCGCGGTCACACGGGATCGCTTGATTGGCGACCGGCGCGTTGGGGCCCGAGAAGGACATCGCGAGCACGACGGACTGCGATGCGCCCGAGCCGCGGTGCCACGCGAAGACGTCGGCGATGTCAGCGTTGCGATCCATTCCGCCGTTCGCAGGGTCGGTGCGCGACGGAGGATCGAGGTGGTCCGCAGCGTGGCTGCGTGGGGCTCTCAACGCGAACAGCGCGCCGAGAACGGTCGCAGCAGAGACGCCTGCCGCGATCCAACGATGACGAGTACGCATACAAAACCTCCAACCATTGGACGGGTTTTTGGGGAACGGTCCCTGTACGCGGCTCGTCTGCGATCGGATTGGAGCGGAGGTGCGTTCGTCGGTGCTACGCGTTCGCTCGATCGTGACACGCAGTTCGAGTAGGCAAATAGCAGTCGATTTGAATTTGCGTGTGCAAATTCAAGAGCGCCTCTCCTGCGAGCAGACCCCCACTACGACCGGGACGCGACGATGGTTACGACGCGGGTCAGTACTGCTCGTCGTCGTCGTCGCTCGCGGGCGGCGGCTCGCAGCGCAGCGGGCTCTCGGTGACCGTGCCTCGCTCGTCGGCGACGCGAAGCGTGCCCGATCCCCAAGGAGCGCGTCGCTGCGCGACGAGCGTCCACGCGCGCATCTCGTTTCGCACTTCGACGGTGCTCCACAAGAAGGTCCACGGCGCGGCGTACGAGCGCTCGATGCACCAGTCTGCCCCGGATCGTCGCAGGACATGGACGGCGTTGCTTCGCGCGACGACGGGAAGCCCGTGCGGATAGTCGCCCTCCGAGTACCAGACGTCGTCGGCGAGTCGCGCGTTTGGTCGGCAAAATTCCACGTCCGATGGAGGTTCGAGCGTTCGCGCTTCGTCCGTTCCGTGCGCGACGAACCCGGCGTCGGTGACCACGCCCCACTGCCCGTCGATGCGCGCGAGCGCGGTGTGCTCGTTCATTTGCCAATCGCGAACGACGTCGCCCCATCGAGCGAGGGTCCCGTCCGCGCGCCAGTGCTGCCATTGCTTCCACTCGAACAGATCGCTGCGCCTCGCCGCGCCGAGCTCGACGACCCAGCCGAGCCCGTCGGGAGCGGCGCGCAGCACCCACGCGCCGCCCGCGTTTGGACCGGGATTTTGCAGCTCCATCGCGACCGCGCGGTGGTCCCGCGTGAGCCATCGAACGTCGCACTGCTCAGGGTGCTGCGTGTGCTCTCCCGCCCTCGTGACGAGGCATCGCTCGAGCAGTACTCCCGCGCGGCTGACCGCGCGGAGCACGTAGCCGACGGCGTCGCCGCGATCGAAGTCCGCGGCGGGCTCGCGCCAGGGGGCGGGGCCCGAGAAGCGGCCGGGGCCTGTCTCGTCGCCGCTCCATTGCACGCGCGCCGTGACGCCGGTGGCTGTCCGCTCGACGAAGACCTCTGCGCGCGTTCGCTGGTGCACGAGGACGACCGAGCGCAGATCGACGTCGATCCTGCTCGGCGGCGTGCTTCGCGTCGGACGAGCGGGCTCGCACCACTGCTCGCGCGGCGGGCTCGCGGCGTCTTCGTCGCCCGTGAGGTCCGTGCGCGCGTACGGAGCTCGGGCCCAATGCCGTTCGACCGGGACGCTGCCCGCTTCGATGCGCTGATGGGGTGAGACGACGATCGCCCCGCCTTCGACGTGCGGAGGAGGAAGTCGATCGAGGATCGTTCGGACGTCTTCCGACGCCACGCCCGTCGAGCGCGGGATCGCTGACCAGCGCGCGCCACCGTCGGTGGTGACCCACGTTTTCAAGAGGTCGACGACGACGCCGAACCGCTCGTCCGCGAACGCGATGCCCGACGGCGCGGCGCAGTTGGGCAGCGCTGCGCGGACGCTCGGGCGCACGTCGCTTCCCAGCACGACCTCGCACGACGCGCGCTCGGCGCGACGCACGACGGCGTAGCCTCCGTCGGGGCGAACGCTCATCGCGAGGACGTTGGCGCGCGCGCTCGCGCCGGCGGCGGGCGCGGTGAGCTGGACGTACCGCGTCGGCGCGCCCCCGTCGCCGAGGTGTCTGAGCTGCAGGCCGATCTGATCGAGGACGAGCACCGTCGCGCCTTCGACCATGACGCTCGCGTTTGGAAACACCCCGCTCACCGGCTGCAACGTAGGCTGCGCGCGGGTCCACAAGCGATTGTCCGGGCCCGTCATCCCGCCCGGAACGTGACCGAACGCGATCGCCTCTCCGTCGCTCGAGCCTCGCACGGTCACGATGTCGTTCAGCGTCTCGGCGATCACCCTGGGCGTGAGCGTGGCGAGGTCGAGCTCGATGACCTTGCCGTTGGCGCGATCGGGCTCATCGCGACAGTAGGCGAGGACGCCTGCGCCGAAGCGCTGAAGCTGACACGAGCGCGCGTCACGAACCGGCGTTGATCGCACGGATCCATCGCGATTCATGCGGTGGATCTCACCGGCGCCCCACCACACGAGCGCGCCTCGGTGCTCGATCGCGACCCGCTGCTGACCGCGCTGAACGATCCAGAACCAGTCCGCGCCGGTGGGCCACAGGTGCTCTCGCCAGTAGCGATACCAGTGCTCGTACACGCGCGCCCTCGCCTCGGGACTCGCCGAGTCTTCGTGCACGCGCGCCGCTTGCGTGACGGTGAGCGCTCCGTTGTTCATCGCATATTGAGCGCGCCCCGCGCGGACGAGCGTGCGTCCATCGGCGGTGAAATCGAAGCGCAGCGCGACGTCGTTGGCGAGCGCGACCTCGGTCCAATGCGCGCCTGCGTCGCTGCTCGTGAGGAGCTTTCCTGGGGCGGCGACGGCGTACGCGCGGCGCTCGTCAGCGAAGTGCACCTCGACGGTTCCTTCGGGCAGCGCTTCGAGGGCGACGGCTCCCGCGCGGTCGATCCTGTGCCACTGCCCGTCCTCGGTGCGGACCGAGGGGATCGCGCCCGTTCCGTGGCGGATGATGTGTCGATCGAGCGCGACGTGCGTGTCGAACGGTCCCGTAAACGTGTCCGAGACCAACACTTGTTCGTCGGCGGTGATGAACGCAGTGCGCGCTCCTCCGAGCGACCAACGCCATCGGACGGTGGTGGGGGGCGCTTCGGTCGCGGTTCGCACCGCGCCGTCGGAGCTCATTTCGACGCGGAGATTTCCAGCGGCGAACGTCGCGGCCCCGTCGGGTTCGACGACGAGGCCGTTGATGACGCCGTAGAACAGCGGCGCGTCACGAGCCGACGAGGGACGCGCGGACGCGTCCGGGATCGAAGCGTGGGTGATCGACGGTGTGATCGACGGTGTGACCGACGGTGTGACGGGCGGAGGGACGAGCGCGCGGTGCGCCGCGCGTTGCGGTGGGCGGCAGGACAGCGCGACGAACGAGAGCGCGAGCGCTACGCGACGATGGATCACGGGCACGATCGTAGACGCGGTCTCGCGTCGCGTGACGCCGTTGTGAGATGCGCGAGAGGGCTCTGCGGCTCAGAGGCCGAAGCGGTAGTTCACGGCGAGCGACGGGACGAAGCGCGGACGACTGTCGCCGCCGCCCTCGCCGAAGCCGTAGAACATCGAGAGAAACGCGCCGACGGTGAGCGCGCGCGTCGCCATCACGTTGAGCCCGAGCTCGGTCGACGAATACCCACCCCAAAAGCGGTTGTTCGCGCGCGGAAACACCCCCGTAAACGAGATCGATTGACCGAGGATCAGCTCGAGCACCGCCCCGGCGCGAATCGATCCGCGCACGCCGAAGTCCCCGCTGAGGTACGGAGCCGCGTCGCTTCGCTCGGCGAACAAGCCGCCGCCGCCGATGCCCGCGGTGAAGGCCACGTAGTCCGTGAGCGGGTTGACTCGCGCGCCGACGCGGGCGCCGGCGATGCCGGCGAGGGTGGTGCGCGAGGGCGTTCCTGCGGGTTGATTGCCGGTCGAAGTGACGGCGCCGCCGATCGCGTCGACGGTCACAGCGACGTTGGTCGTCGCTTGATGGCCGTAGCGCACGTCGGCGACCGCCCCAGGCAGCGCGAAGAAATCACCGGTGTACGCGACGGCGCCGCCGACCGAGTGTGTCCCGACCGCGCTGCGATAGGTCCCGTCGAACGGCAGCGTCACGCCCGGCGGCGGCGCGCACGCCGCGAAGAGAGTGAGTGAAAGCGCGCAGCAGCACCGCGGCGCGCGGCCCATAAGCAATCCAGTCCCCAACTTCATGCTCGCGACGCTAGCACGCGCACGACACGCGATCGACCGACAGGACACCGCTCGTTTTGTCAGCATTTCGAGCGGCAAAGAGAGTGCACGCGACACCGCGCGCGGTGGTACCGTTGCCGCCCCTCGGATGGCTCGACCGCTCACAGCTTGCGTGTTCGGAAAGGTCTTCACCTTCGACTCGGTGAAGGACGTCCTCAACAAGGCCAGCGACCTGCGCTCGGGCGACGTGCAAGCGGGGCTCGCCGCGCGCAGCGATCGCGAGCGCGTCGCCGCCAAGCGCGTGCTCTCGCAGCTCACCCTCGAAGACATCTACGAGAATCCTTCGGTCCCGTACGAAGAAGACGAGCTCACCAGGCTCTTTCAAGACAGCGCGGACAAGTCTGCGCGACGTCGGCTCTCGTCGATGTCCATCGGCGAAGTGCGCGAGTGGGCGCTGGACGCGAACACCTCGGGTGATGATTTGCTCAGGGTTTCTCCTGGGCTCACGCCAGAGATGATCTCCGCCGTCGCCAAGCTCATGTCCAACATGGACCTCGTCGCCGCGGCCAAGAAGATCAAGGTCGTCACGCGCTGCAACAACACCCTCGGCCTGCCGCAGCGCATCTCGTCGCGCTTGCAGCCGAACCACCCGAGAGACTCCGTCGAGGGAATCCTCGCCGTGATCTTGGAAGGTCTCTCCTACGGCAACGGCGACGCGGTGATCGGGATCAACCCCTCGACCGAGACCGTCGAGAGCACCGTCGAGATCCTCTCGCGCACGAGAGAGCTCATCGATCACCTGCAGATTCCCGCGCAAAACTGCGTTCTGTCGCACGTCACGGTGCAGATGCAGGCCATGCAGCGCGGCGCTCCGCTGGACCTCTGCTTTCAGTCCATCGCGGGCAGCGAAGGCGCGAACAAGAACTTCGGCGTCTCGATCTCGGTCCTCGATGAGGCGCGCGCCATGGTCCGCGAGCTCGGCGCGGCCAAAGGGCCCAACCGCATGTACTTCGAGACCGGTCAGGGCACGGCGCTCTCGGCGAACGCGCACTACGGAAGCGATCAAATGACCATGGAAGCCCGCGCGTACGGGCTCGCCCGAAGGTACGCGCCCTTCATCGTCAACTCGGTCGTCGGGTTCATCGGCCCCGAGTACCTGCACGACGCAAAACAGATCACCCGCGCGGGGCTCGAAGATCACTTCATGGGCAAATGGAGCGGCCTCCCGATGGGCTGCGACGCCTGCTACACCAACCACGCAGAGTGCGATCAGAACGACCTCGAAAACCTCGAGCTGCTCCTCGCTGCGGCGGGGGTGACGTATTTGATGGGCATTCCTGCAGGGGACGACGTGATGCTCAACTACGAGACGACGTCGTTTCACAACAACGCCACGCTGCGCGAGGTGCTCGGGCTGCGACCGTCGCCCGAGTTCGAGTCGTGGCTCGAGCGCGTCGGTCTGTGGCGCGAAGGAAGGCTCACCGATCGAGCCGGTGATCCATCGGTGTTCTTGCGACGCGAGGCCGTGCGGCACGCGGTGTTCGGAGGTTGAGCGCGATGGCTGGAGTTTCGCTCGATGAAGACGCGATCGAAGCGATCGTGCGCGCGGTGAAAAAGCGCCTCGCGACGAGCGCGCCCGCGCAAGAGCCCCCTCCCTTCGTCGATCGCTACGCGCCGCCCCAAGCGTGCGGCGGCGAGTCGGGCCACTCGTGCACGAGCGACCCGCGGCCCGTGCACGCCGTGCAAAACCCCGCGTTCGAAGCGATGCTCCCCAAGCTCGTCGCGCTGACCTCTTCGCAGATCGCCGTCGGCCACAGCGGAAACCGCTTTCGCACCGACCTCTACCTCCGCGTCCGCGAGGGTCACGCTGACGCGCGCGACGCCGTCCACAGCGAGGTCCCCGCCGAATGGCCTGTGAAAAACCAGCTCATTTCGCTGGAGACCCGCTGCTCCGACCGCGACGAATACCTCTTGTACCCCAACCACGGACGCCGGCTCAGCGACACTTCGCGCGCCACCGTGCAGGCCTACGCGAGCACGCGCCCCGACGTGCAGATCATCGTCGGCGACGGGCTCTCGCCCAACGCCATCGTTCAAAACGGCGCGGATTGCCTGCGCGAATTGCAGCAATCGCTGAGCGAAGCAGGCATGCGCACGGGCGTGGGGTTCTTCGTCAAATTCGCGCGCATCGGCGTCGCCGACGAGATCGCGACCATGGTGGGCGCGCGCGCGTCGATCATCCTCGTCGGAGAGCGCCCAGGGCTCGGCACCGGCGACTCGCTGAGCTTCTACATCGCGATCAACCCCAAGCTCGATCAAGACAACGCCGAGAAGAACTGCATCTCCAACGTTCGACCGATCGGGATCGCCCCGCGCGAAGCGGCCGAACAAACCGTGACCATCTTGCGAAGAGGCTTCGAAGCGGGCGTTGGCGGCGTCGCGCTCGGCCTCGGCTGGGGACGACGCTGAGCCCATGAATTCAACGCGATTCGCTCTCAACAAGATTCAGCCCCGAGTGCTCTCGTGCCGCGCGCTGCCCAACGCAGACCCGCGCTTGTGCCAGTCGCTCGGGCTCTCGGTCACGAGCGAGCGGACCTCGCTCGGGCTGATCACGTGCGATCAAGACGACACGCTGTACGCCGCGCTCGACCACGCCACGAAGATGGCCGACGTCGAGGTGCTCTACGCCAAGAGCTTCTACGCAGGCAGCGCGCACGCATCGGGCCCGCTCTCTGGAGAAATCCTCGGCGTGATCAGCTCGAACGACCCCGAGTCCATCGACCAGGGGCTGCGCGCCGCGGTGGACGCGGTCGAGAAGGTGTTCTCGTTTTGGGCCGTGGGAAGCACGGGGGTCGCGATGTTTCCCACGGTGATCGCGAGCGTCGGGAGGTACCTCTCGGCGCAGTCGGGCGTCGCTGTGGGGCAGCCGCTGGGCTACTTCATCGCGCCGCCCATCGAGGCGACGCTGGGGCTCGACGCGGCGCTCAAAGCGGCAGACGTGAAGCTCGCGAAGTTCTTCGGCCCGCCCACAGAGACCAACTTCGCAGGGGCGTACATCACTGGGACGTTGGACGCGGTCGAAGCGGCTTCGCGCGCGTTCGCGATGGCCGTCGTGGACGTGGCGATCGAGCCGCGACGCTCGTCGATGAAGTGACGAGCGCCGAGAGATGAGCAGCGAAAACAGCGACGACAAGAGTCGTGAACACGGAGGACTGAAGCGCTCGATCGGGGTCGTTCACCTCTGGGGACTGGCCGTCGGAATGGTGATCTCCGGCGATTACTTCGGGTGGAACCTCGGGCTCTCCCGCGGCGGTCCGCTCGGGATGATCCTCGCGACGCTCGCGGTCACCGTGCTCTACGTGTGCTTCATTTTTAGCTACACGGAGCTCGCCGCGGCGATCCCGCACTCGGGCGGCCCGAGCGCGTTCGCGAAGAGAGCCTTCGGAGACAAGGGCGCGCTCGTCGCGGGAAGCGCCACGCTGATCGAGTTTCTCTTCGCGCCGCCGGCGATCGCGCGCGCCGTCGGGTCGTACGTGAACTTTCGCGTCCCGCAGCTCTCGATCAACGCCGTGAGCGTGGCGGCGTTCATCGTGTTCGGAGCGATCAACGCGATGGGCGTCTCCCTCGCAGCCTCGCTCGAGCTGGTGATCACCGTCTTGGCGGTGTTCGAGCTGGGGCTCTTCTTCGTGCTGACGGCGCCGCACGTGTCCATGCAAACGCTGACGGCGCAGCCGTGGTTGCCCGAGGGGTGGAGCGGGGTGTTCGCGGCCGTTCCGTTCGCGATCTGGTTCTATCTCGGGCTCGAGGGCGCGGCGATGAGCGCCGAAGAGGTGGTCGAGCCGAAGAAGACCATTCCGCGGGGATTTTTGGCGGCCATCGTGACGTTGGTCTCGCTCGCGCTCGGGGTGCTCGTGTGCACGAGCGGCGTGATGCCCTGGCGCGCGCTCGTCGTCGACGACTCACCGCTGCCCAAGGCCCTCGCGCATGTTCTCTCGCGCGGCCACCCGATGACGCACTTGATGGTGTACCTCGGGCTCTTGGGGCTGCTCGCGAGCTTTCACGGGATCATTCTGGGCTGCTCGCGGCAGGTGTTCTCGCTCGCGCGCGACAACGTTCTGCCGCGATATTTCGCGCAGCTCCACGCGACGCGACGCACGCCCGTGCCCGCGCTCTTGCTCTCGTGCACCGTGGGCATCGCCGCCACGCTCTCAGGAAAGACCGACGCCCTCATCACCATGAGCGTCCTCGGCGCGCTGGTCGTGTACGCGATCAGCATGGCCGCGGCGATCAAGCTCCGCGCGAGCGAGCCCGAGCTCGAGCGCCCGTTCAGAGCGCCGCTGCATCCGTTGCTGCCGGGCACCGCGATGGCGCTCGCCGTGGTGGCGTTTGTGTCCGTCGCGCTGAGCGCGAAGGCCGTAACGCTCGCGTTCGTCGCCGTAATGCTCGCGTTTGTCCTGGGATTTTACTATCGGATGAAGAAGCTCACTGCGCCGGATCGGTGACGGTGAACTCCACGCGGCGGTTGCGCTCGTGGCACGCGTCGTTGTCCTCGCGGCACAGCGGCTGCGTGATCCCGTGGCCCACGGACTCGAACGTCACGTTCGACGCGCCGTGCGTCTCGAGGTAGTGCGCGACGGCGCGCGCGCGACGCTGCGAGAGGTCGAGGTTGGCCGCTGCGTCTCCGCGCAAATCCGTGTGGCCTTCGACGCGGATGCGACGGATCTGAGGGTTGTCGCGCAACAGCGCGGCGAGGTCGCGCAGGACCGACTCGCTCTGGCCCTCTTGGATCTCGTCGCTGTTGGTCGCGAACTGAATCTGCTGCGAGAGCGTGATGTGTCCGCGCTCGAAGACGAGGTTGCCGAACGTGCCGCTCGCGTTGGGAGACCACTGCGCGCGAGGGCTCTGTCCGCACGCGGCGACAGAGAACAACGCGGCGACGGCGAGCGATCGGAGAAGGGTGTTTCGGGTCATCGACGGTTCTGTACTCCTGTTCGAGTCTCTTCGGAACGCGACTCAGAACGAAGCACAGGCTCTGCTGATTCACTCTCGCTGCGCTCTGTATCGACACTCACTCGAACGCCTGTTCGCTCGGCGAGGACTTCGGTAGACTGAGCATTTTCCCTGCTCAAATTGGCGGTTGCCGAAGCGGTGCTCGCCACTGTTGGCTGAGCGTCGATCCACTGATCGAGCGCGACGGGCTCGATGACGATGGGGTTGTCTTGGGTGCCTTCGAGCAAGAGCATGCGGCCCGTCGAGCGCATCCCCGATGACTCGGGATCATCGACCCACCGAGCGACGCCAGAGACTCGCACGGGCACGCCTTCAGCGATGACCTCCGCGATTCCTTCGCTGGTCTTCGTCTTCTCGCCGCGCAACAGGACGAAGTGATCGAGGCGCACTCGTACGGGGATTCCCTCGTCGGTGGTCAACTCGAACTCGCCGCCCGAGACCGTCAACACAGCGCGCTTCTGTGTCGGTCGCGCCAACGAGTAGAGCGTCAAGTCGGGAGAGCTCTCGCTCACCATCCGCCACTTCGAGCACGCGAGCGCTCGAACCCCCACTTCTGCGATCGCCAACGCTCGAACGGCGGGCATGCCCGAGAACACCACGCGCTCTCCGTCGTTGACCGCGCTCGCTCGCTTGGTCGCCGCTTCGATCGCGTGCGCGCGACGCGCCTTGCGAAGCGCGACCTGGTCGTCGCTGAAATATCCCTGCGCCCAAATCGCGACGATCACCGCGGGGATGGCCCAAAATGGCCACAATCCAACGACAGGGTTGAGCGCCGCGATGGCGAACGCAGCCACCACGATCGCTTTGTACAGCAGAGCGTACTGCGAGGCGCTCGAGCCTGGCGTCTCGTGCCGAGCGTCGAGCTGCCAGCGTTGAGCCTCTCTCAAGTCATCGAGCATCACGTCGCAGGTGGGGCAGCGCGTGTTGATGTCCGATTCGCACAAGCACACGGGGCAACGAAACGGTGCAGCGCGGCGGTGGGTCTCGGTCGCGTCGGTCATCGCGTCTTCTCGCTCTGCGCGACGAGCGACAGAGGTGCTCTTCGGTCGCGCGGGCCGTTCTCCCGAGAGCCGCGCGTGCAGTTGCTCGCTGGCTGAGATTTTTTGCCGAGCGATCCTGCGCGAAACCGTCAACGAACGAACGACGTACGGTCTCGATAGCGCCATCGACGTACATTCTGCCGGCGCTATACGGAGACGCAATGAGCACCGAACGAGCCGTTCTCGCTGGGGGTTGTTTTTGGGGGATGCAGGACCTCATCCGGAGGTTTCCGGGAGTCGTGAAGACGCGCGTGGGATACACGGGCGGGACGCTGCCCAACGCTACGTACGAATACGTGAAGACCGGGCGCACGGGCCACGCAGAGTCCATCGAGATCGTCTTCGACCCGAGCGTCGTGAGCTATCGCGCGGTGCTCGAGTGGTTCTTTCAGATCCACGATCCAACGACGAAGAACCGCCAAGGCAACGACGTCGGAACGCAGTATCGCTCGGCGATCTTCTACGCCTCGCCCGAGCAGAAGAAGGTCGCCGAAGAGACCATCGCGGCGATCAACGCCTCGAAGCTCTGGCCTGGCCCCATCGTCACCGAGCTCTCTCCGCTCGGGGATTTCTGGGAGGCTGAGGACTTTCACCAAGACTATTTGGAGCGCTACCCCAACGGGTACACGTGCCACTTCGTGCGCCCGAACTGGAAGCTTCCGAAGTAGGTTCCGCGTTCTCGACGGCGACGAACCACAGTCGCCCTCGCACGAGAGAACGCAGACCATGAAGACGATTCGTCCGTTGTGCACGATCGCGCTCGCCGCGCTCGTCAGCGCGTGCTCGGGCTCGAGAAGCACGGGAACAACAGAGCCCACGAATTCAAGTGGCAGCGCGATCAACGGCCCGAGCGACGCAGAAGCTCCGTCGTCCGACGCGTCGATCACGAGCGGCTCGAGCCACGGCAACCACGCCATGATCACCGCGGTGCTCGCCGCAGCGCCACGCAACGCAGCGGCTCCGACGCGGGCCGCGCGGATCTTGTTCGGCCCGATCGCCGTCGACAACCCGAGCGAGCCGGGGCGACACGCGGTCGCCGTCGTCGACAACGACGGCCCGACGCTGGTGTACACGGCGGTTCCGTTCGTGGCCGAGCAGGCGGCGACCGGGTCGCTCACGAACATCGACGCGGCGAAGGTCAGCGGCCTCGCCGTGCGCAGGATCAACGGCGATCCGCAGCCTGATTTCGTGGTGTTTACGAGCGACGAGACCGTCGTGCCCGAGTACGTGGCGATCGGCGTGCGCGCGCTGATGTTCACGCTCGACACGCGACAAGAGCGCACGCTCGCGCCGCTCGTCCGCGCGCAGCTCGAGCTCGCGGGCGTCACCACCGAAGCCGAGCTCGACGCGCAGCTCCCGACGCTCGGCCGCTTCGAAGCTCCGACCGCGAGCACGCCGCCAGGGCGCTTTCTCGCGCGGCTGCACTACGCGACAGCCGAGCAGTTCGTCTCGGTCGTCGCTGCGTCGGGGATTCGCTTGTGCATGGACGAGCCCGATCGCAGAGGCGTCCGTCACAAGCGCTGCAGGAGCTACGCGCGCAATCGAATCGCCGCTGAATACACAGCGCGATACAACATCCAGCGCACGCTCGCGAACTTCACCGAGGTCGAGAGCGACGACCACGACAACCTCAGCACGCCGAGCTGCCGGCCCGAGCCGCAGCTGCTCCAGTGCAACGCCAATTTCGGCGGACCGATCGGCGTCGATTGGCAGCTCGTGACCGAGAACAACGTCCTGCGCATCGCCGAGCTGTCCGCGTGGCACGAGAGCTCGTAAGCTGAGATCGCGCAAACGCTGCACCGCCAACGAACAGCTTTTTTGCAGCGAAACGCAGCGCGGTCAGAGAAATTCCGTACGGCCTTGGTAGACTCTCACACTGCGGCGAGCGCTTGGAGCGGCGTTGGCGGCGAGGGTCCATGACTGAGCGAGTTTCTTCAGCGTCGAACCGAAGCACGCGCGTGGTGAGCCCGTGGTGGCTCGTGGTCGCGACGGCGTCGGCGTGCACGGTTCCGAACTACCAGTTCGACGCGGCGATCCGCACGGACGCCACCGCGTGGCAGTGCGGAAACAACCCCACGGGCGTCGACCTGCGCTCGGACCCGAACAACTGCGGAGGCTGCGGCGTCGTGTGCGTCGGCGGAGCCAACCGAAGCACGCGCTGCGAGAACTTCGTGTGCGTCTCGCAGTGCATGGAGGGCTTCGGCGACTGCGACGGCAACGCGAGCAACGGCTGCGAAGTGAACCTGCGCGGCGACGTCGCGAACTGCGGCTCGTGCGGGACGACCTGCACCGCGGCGATGGGAGCGATGGCTCGCTGCGACAACGGGATGTGCTCGCAGGGGTGCCCTGATGGCTTCGCGGACTGCGACGGCAACTCGAGCAACGGGTGCGAGACCGACGTGCGGACCTCCGTCGATCACTGCGGCGCGTGCGGGACCGTGTGCTCTGCGGGCGCGAACGGCGTTCGAAGCTGCGTCGCGGGGACCTGTCGCTCGACGTGCGCGACGGGCTTCGGCGACTGCGATTCGAACATGGCCAACGGGTGCGAGACGGACCTTCGCACGTCGGCGACCAACTGCGGAATGTGCGGGACTCGCTGCACGGCCATGCAAGTGTGCGCCGCGGGAGCGTGCGCGATGCCGTGCCCCAACGCGGGCGAAGCGCGGTGCCCTGCGGGCGCGATGGGCGAGCTTCAGTGCGTCGATCCGCAGTCGGACCTCGATCACTGCGGGGTGTGCGGAAATCGCTGTATGGCTGGGGCGAACAGCGTTCCGACGTGCGCGATGGGCAGCTGCGGGGTTCGCTGCGACGCGGACTTCGGCAACTGCGACGGCGCGCCGACCAACGGCTGCGAAGTGAACCTGCAGACCAGCGCCGCGCACTGCGGCGGCTGCGGAATGGCCTGTCCCGCTCGCGCCAACGCGAGCGTCGTGTGCTCGGGCGGCGCGTGCGCGCTCGGCGCGTGCAACGCCAACTTCGCGAACTGCGACGGCAACGCGACGAACGGCTGCGAAGTGAACACGAGCAACACCGCTGCGCACTGCGGCGGCTGCGGTCGCAACTGCGCGCTGCCCAACGCGACGCCCGCGTGCGTCTCGGGCGCGTGCGCGGTGGCGAGCTGCTCCGCGGGCTTTCTGAACTGCGACATGATGGCCGCCAACGGCTGCGAGACCAACGCGAGCAGCGACGTGAACAACTGCGGCGCTTGCGGAAATCGCTGCGGAATGGGCCAGGTCTGCAACAACCGAACGTGCACGAGCGCGTGCACCGCGCCGACGTCCACCAACTGCTCGGGCGCGTGCGTGGACACCAACACCGACGTGCGTCACTGCGGCGGGTGCGGGCGCGCGTGCTCGATCGCCAACGGCAGCGCGAGCTGCGCCGCGGGCGTGTGCGGCGTGGGCTCGTGCAACGCGGGCTTCGGCAACTGCGACGCGATGGCCGCCAACGGCTGCGAGACCAACACGAGCACGAGCGCGATGCACTGCGGAGCGTGCGGGCGTGCGTGCGCCGCGGTGGCCAACGCGACCGTCGCGTGCTCGGCAGGGACGTGCACGTTCACGTGCAACGCTGGGTTTACGCAGATGGGCAGCGCGTGCGTGGCGATCGCCGCGCCGCGGCTGATCGGCCCTGGCAACGGGCACGTGGCCAACCACCGACGACCGCTGTTTCGCGTGGCGCGCGGCGCGCCGTCGGACAGCGTCGAGATCGAGCTGTCGCGCACGGCGAACTTCGCCGCGGTGGACGTTCGGCTCTCGGGCGTGGACAGCGCAGCGCCGACGACGGACCTCGCGCCGGGCGTGTACTTCTGGCGCGCGCGGGGCAAGGTCGCGATGAATACAGGCACCACTTATTCGCGCGTGTGGTCCGTGGTGATCCCGACGGCGAACCCCGTGAGCGCGGTCTCGACGTCGTGGTTGATGGGCGGAGACGTCAACGGTGACGGGCGTTCGGACCTGCTCGTCGGCGCTCCGTTGAGCAACAGCGCGTACGTGTATTTCGGCAACATGGGCACGACGATGACCGCGCTCGCGAGGCCCGCGGGATCGAACGGATTCGGGACGAGCATCGCGCCGGCGGGCGACGTCAACGGCGACGGGATCGGCGATGTGATCGTGGGCTCGTGCTACGTCGTGGGCGGGCCTGCGCCGCGGGGGACGCCTCCCACCGAGCTTCAGTGCTCGGGGCACGCGTACATCTTTCACGGGCAAGCAGGGACCGCGGCGCCCGTGCTCGCAGCGACGCTCGGCGGCACCGCCGCGCACGCGAGCGCGTACTTCGGCTTCAGCGTAGGGCCTGCGGGCGACGTCAACGGCGACGGCTACGCAGACGTCATCGTGGGCGCCTTCAACGCGAACTTCGTCGAGGTCTTCTACGGCTCTTCGAGCGGAGTCTCTCCGACCACGCCGACGCGCATCACGGGCACAGCGGCGACGGACTTCGGCGTCTCTGTCTGGACCGCAGGCGACGTGAACAACGATCGCTACGCGGACATCATCGTCGGCGCGCCGCAGTTCTTCTCGGCGCCAGGGACAGCGCCGGTGTTTCTCGGTCGATCGACGGGTATTTCGACGACGCCGAACACGACCATCGCCGACGCGATGCCGCATCACTACGGGCTCTCGGTGATGCTCGCGGGCGACGTCAACGCCGATGGCGCCTCGGATGTCATCGTCGGAGGCAACGCGAGCGGAGGTGTCGTGGGCTTGCATCACTCGGTCGGAGGTCGCGTTCAGCTCGGCTCGTTGCGCACGTGGGGAGGCGTCGCGGGGACGGGCTTCGGCGCGAGCGTCGCGGGCGTGGGCGACGTCAACGCAGACGGCTTCGACGACGTGGTGATCGGCTCTCCAACGGCGAATCGCGTGGAAGTTTTCAGGGGATCCGCGACGAGCCCTGAAGCGACAGCGATCGCGGCGTGGACGTTCACGGCGAACATGGGCGCGACGGCGGGGCCGTTCGGGCGGTACGTCGCTCCGGTCGGGTGGCTCACCACCGACACGTTCGCGGACTTCGTGATCGGCGCGTGCTCTTCGACGACCTCGTGCACCAACTACGTTCGCATCGTGCACGGAGGCGCGAGCGGACCGTCGATCAACGCGGACATCAACGCGCCCTCGGGCGCGATGGGCTTCGGCCGAGGAGCAAACCGATGATCGCGCATCACACACGCGCCGCCGTCGCGCTCTGCGCGGCGCTCTCGCTCACCGCCACGATGGCTCGCGCGCAGACCGCAGCGCAGACCGACCCTCGCGACGCCGAAGCGAGAGCGCACTTCGAGCGCGGGCTCTCGCTGGTGCAGCAAGCGCGCTGGGCGGACGCGGTCGGCGAGCTCGAAGCGGCGCGCGCGATCCGAGCGGTGCCCGCGGTGCTCTTCAACCTGGGCGTGGCGCACCGCGCGCTCGGGCACAATCTGCGGGCGATCGAGAATTTTCGCGCGTATCTCGCGGCGGTTCCTGCTGGCGGAGTGAGCAACCGAGAGAGCGAAGTGCAGACGTACATCAACGATTTGACCGCGGGCGTCGCGCGCATTCGCTTCGAGCTGCAGCCGGCGAACGTGACGATCACGCTCGACGGAGAGGGCCTCGCGCCAGACACACGCGAGCGCGAGGTCGACCCAGGAACGCACGTCGTCACGCTGTCGGCTCCGCGCTTTCGCTCGCGGCAAGAGACCGTGCAGCTCGCGCCCGGGGCGAGCACGACGGTGCGCGCGTCCCTCGTTCGCTCGGACGTGATCGTGCGCGGCCCGGGCGGCGGCCCCTTCGTGGTGATGGGCGTCGGAGGAGCGGCGTTGATCGCAGGAGTGGCGTTTACCGTCGTCCGCGCGGGAGCGTTCGCGCGCTACGAGATGTTGCACTGCGACGCGGTCACCATGGCAGGACTGCAGCACTGCGAGCCCATGACGCTTCCGCCCGACTCGGACTACACGCTCGGCGTGACGATGACGTACGCCGCCGACGTCTCGTACATCGCGGGAGGAATCGCCGCCGCGGGAGGCCTCACCTGGCTGCTTCTGTCCTTGCGCAACAGCAACAACGCGCAAGAACCATCGACGCCCGTGTCCGCGTGGGTCAGCCCGACCCCGCGCGGAGCCATCGTCGGCGTCGGCGGACGAATGTAGTTCTACCTTTATATTTGCAGCGAGTTCGCGATGCCCATCCTGAGCAACGAAGAGCGAATCGGAACGACGGTCCTCGACCGCTACGCCATCAAGCGCCTGCTCGGCGAAGGCGGCATGGGCGCGGTGTTCGAAGGGACGCACAACGTTACTCGACGGCGCGTGGCCATCAAGTCCCTGCACCCCGAGTACGCGACGAAGAGCGAGGTCGTGCAGCGGTTCTTTCAAGAAGCGCACGCGGCGACGTCGATCAACCATCCGAACATCGTGCAGGTTCTCGACATGGGCGTCGACGCGGCGACGGGCGCTGCGTTTCTCGTGCTCGAGTTTCTCGACGGAGAAGACCTCAACGCGGTGTTGCAGCGAGAGCAGAGGCTCAACGTGCAGCGCACGGTCGAGTCGCTGTTGCCCGTGATGAGCGCGCTGTCTGCGGCGCACGCCAAGGGGATCGTTCACCGAGACATCAAGCCCGCGAACATCTTTCTCGCGCGGCAAGACGACGGCTCGATCGTCCCGAAGCTGCTCGACTTCGGCATCTCGAAGATGACCGGCGGCGACGCGCTCGCGCGCACTTCGACCGGGGCCATCCTCGGAACGCCGTTCTACATGGCGCCCGAACAAGCGCGCGGCGAACGCACGGTGGATCACCTCGTCGACGTGTGGGCGATGGGCGTGGTGCTCTACCAGTGCCTCTCGGGAGCGCTCCCGTTCGCCGCGGACAACTACAACCAGATGATCCTCAAGCTCATCACGGAAGAGCCTCCGCCGCTCGCGGGGCTCGTACCGGGGCTGCCCTCGAACGTGGTGAGCGCGGTGCACAAAGCGCTGAGCAAAGACCGAGCGAACCGCTGGCCGACCATGAGCGCGCTGGCCGCAGCGCTCAGCGAATACGCGCGGCCCGACACGACGGGACGAAGCAGCGTTCCGTCAGCGCAAGCGGTCGCGCTCGCGCTCGATCACACGCAGCACGCGATGCAAGCGCCGGTGGCGGGGCCTCCCACGCCCGTCGCGATTCCGCGCACGAGCATCAACGAGCCTGTGGCTGCGCCGTCGACCGCGATGAGCTGGTCCGCGCAAGGAGCGAGCGCCGCGAGCACGCCAGTCCAGGCCGCCGCGAACAAGCCACGCAGCAACGTCGCGCTCATCGCAGCGGGAGCGGTCGCAGTGCTCCTCGTTGGCGCAGGCGCGGGCGTCGCGCTCTCGAAGCGCGGGGCGCCCGAGACTCCGTCGCAGGGCGCGACGAGCGAAGGAGCGCCGCGCGCGACAGAGACCAACGCGCTCGCGCCCACCGCGCCGATCGCGCAGCAACAACCGGTGAGCGCGGACGCCGCGGTGGCGCAGAGCGCAGCGCAGCCCGCGGCCAACAGCGAGGCGACGACCGCGTCGGGGCGTCGTCGTGGCATCAGCGCGCGCTCACGAAGCGGCGGTGTCACCGTCACCACGCCCACAGGAACGACGTCGGTGACGACTCCCACCGTGACGGTTCAGCGCAACGCCGCGCAGCCATCGGGGCCGCAGATGATGGGCTGGCCGGGCAACAACTAGCACCGAGCTGCGCACGCGCTGTCGCAATGGGGGGACGGCGATCGCAGAGGGAGTGAGGCAACGGAGCCCTCAACGGAGCTGCCGCGCGCGCCGGTTGGCAGCCCCCACCCGCGCTGCCGCTTCTCAGGCCCCCACCCGCGCTGCCGCTTCTCAGGCCCCCACCCGCGCTGCCGCGCGCCCCGCCCCCGCATAGCGAGGGCGGCGGCTCTGCATTGCGAAAACAGCGACGGAATTGATTTCGTTGATCGCATGGAGACCTTGCTCTGCAAGGTCTCTTCGGTATGCGAAGTTGCTCGCAACACAACGCCGCGCAACGCAACGCAACGCAACGCAACGCAACGCAACGCAACGCGCACGCTCGGAGAAAACCGCGATCGGCGGAGCCGCTTCGCTCCGTGAGTGGTCGCGATCGACTCGATCGAAGCCCTTGCAGAGCAAGGGCACCCTGCGATCAACGAAATCAATTCCGCCGCTGTTTTCGCAATGCAGAGCCGCCGCCCTCGCTCTGCGGGGGCGGGGCGCGCGGCAGCGCGGGTGGGGGCCTGAGAAGCGGCAGCGCGGGTGGGGGCTGCCAACCGGCGCGCGCGGCTGCGCCGTTGAGGGCTCTGTTGCCTCCGTCACCCGCACTGCGCGAGAAATCGCCGCACCGCGAGGACGCGATTGCGCACCGTGCTTCGATCGACCCGCGCGAAGCCTCGCTCGCACAGGACTTCGACGCACTCGTCCAGCGATCGCTCGCACAGCTCGTGCTGAATAAACGCCTCGCGATCGAAGGCAGAGATCTTCGCCGCGCGCACCAGCGCGTCGAGGTGCTGCCGCACGAGCACGCGATCGCTCGCGCTCACAGTGGAGCCGTCCACGACGGCGCCCGCGTCGAGCTCCGCTGCGACGGGGCGCCGCTTCTGGCTGCGAAACCAGTCCGTCACGAGGTTGCGCAGCACGACGAAGAGCTGCCGGCGCACGTCGCTCGTCCACGGGTCGGACTCGCTTTGCGCCTCGCGTCGATCGGGCCCATGAAAGCGCGCGGGGTGCACGGCGCCCACCCGAATCGCGCGAACCATCCGCTCGCGAGCGCTCTGCGCGACGTCGCTCGCCTCGCTCTCGCCCGCGCGTCCCAACATGCGCCGCGCCATCTTTGTCAGGCCCTTTCCGGCCTCGACGAGCACGTGCTCGAGCCTGCGACGCGCGACGGTCGCGACCGGCCCCTGCGCGCTCTCAGCGCCCTGCGTCTCGATCGTCATCGTGCGGTGCCTCCGTGGAGCTGATTTGAACTTGATAATATGGGATGATTTTCATGTCAGCGACGAGCCACCGGTCGCTCGTCGCTCGACGAGAGGCGCAGAGAGAGCTCGGTCGCGATGGTCTGCCCCGGGTCCGCGGGGGCGATGTTGGCGATGCGTGCTCTCAGACACTGCGCGACGCGCTCGTCGACGCCACTCGATCGAACGAGCTCGACGCCGTCGACTCGGCCTCCGTGCGCGTCGCTCGCCGTCGAGAGCGTGACTCGAAACGTGGCGCTCGCCTCGCTCGACGACGCTCGCGAACGCAGGCACGCCGCGCCCCACCCTTTGCTCGCTCGCAGCCGCGCTTCGCGCAAGAACTCGCGCGCTGCGTAGTCCGCGAGCCTCTCGCTCGCCGGAGCCTCTCCGCGAAACGCCACCGCCCCCCGAGCGAAGCCGTCGCGCACGAGCCTTCGCGTCGGTCTCTGCGCGTCGCTGGGCGCGGGCTCGTTCGCGCTCACCGTCGTCGCGTCGCGCCGAACCCATTGGCCGTCGCGCCATTCGAGCGGCGCGAGCTCGGTGCGAATGGGGACCTCGGTGACTGGGATCGACGAAGAAGCGAGAGCCCGAGCGCTCGGCGCGCGAGCGTTCATGGCGAACGCGCTCAGTCCGAGGAGCAGCGCGGCGGCGATCGACCAGAGCGCTCTTCGTCGCGGCGAAGAACGCGCTCGGGGAGCGAGCGCGCGATCGATCACCGCGAGCTCGTCGAGCAGCGAGACGAGCGACCCGCGCGCCTCGGGTGCGCAGTCGATCCACCGCGCCCGCAGCGATTCGAGCCGAGAAAACAGGCGGTTTCTGCGAGAGGCGTCGCGCGCTCGGCGGGCGTGAGCGACGAGCACTGGCAAGACGAGCCGCGCGAAGCCGTAGACGTCGGCGCTGGCGGTGAGGGGGGCGTTCGAGCGCTCTTCAGGGGCGTTCCACGGGGAGAGCAGCGCGAACGAGCCGCGGTGGAGGGGACGAATCGCGTGCGAAAAGTCCGTGAACCAGAGGCGCCCCTCGCCGTCGACCAGGACGTTGCCTCCGTGGACATCGCGGTGCACGACGCCTCGCTCGTGAAGCTGCGACAGAAGCCTGCCCAGCGAGCCGAGCGCCCTTCGCACAACCGTCTCGTCCTTCTCGATCCGCAGCCAATCTCCCAGCGTATACGCAGACGCGACGGCCTCTTCGACGATGAACCACTCGCTCGGATCTCCCTCGTGCGACGCCTCCCACACGCGAGCGATCGCGACGTCGTGATCGATGGCGTCCAGCGTCTCGCGGTGCAGTCGCACGAGCGCGTCGAGCGCGTCCCTGCGCGCCGCGAGGTCGTCCGCGACCGTGCTCGCGACGGTCTGCCCGAAGCGAGGATCGCCCGGCAACACCAGGACCTTCAGCGCGACCTCTTCTCCTCGCGCGCGATCGAACGCGAGAAACACGTCGAACTCTCCGCCCGCGCCGAGAAAATCACGGACCTCGAAGCGATCGACGAAGACCGCGCCGAGCGCGAGTCGGCCGGCGCCGCTGGCGGTTGTGTTGGGGGGTGAAGAGCGCTGCGCTTCCATGAGAGATCGCTCGGTGCGATCGACGTGAATACGAAGCGCTGCGTCGTTGATTCACCGTCGCGCGCCTCGCACGCGCTCTTGTACGAGCGTCGCTCACGGTCTCTGCCCTGGCACCGCTTCGACCCATCGAAAGCCCTCGGCGCTCGGGCTCGGACGCGCAATTTCTCCGCGAAAAGGCCCGCGAACGGGGATGTCCACCACTGAGCCAGCGATCACGCGAGTGACGGTCGTGTCCGCCGCGGGGTCGCGAAGAACAGCGTCGCGCTCGGCGTCGAAGACGCCCACAGCGAGAACCGCAGTGCACTCGACGGGTGTGAACATCGATCCTGTGACGAGCGCGAGCGGCCCTGCGTAGTCGCGCGGACGCTCGGCGACCTCGAGCAAGAGCACCGCATGTTTGATGCGGGGAACGTTGACCACCGCCGCACGAATCACCGGCACCCGCACGCCCGCGGACACCTCGACGACGCGCTCTTCGTCGGTGAGCGCGTTGATCACCGACGCCGCGACGAACGAGCGCTCGTCGCAGTCCATCGCGGCTCCGCCGTGCGCCAGGGCGAGGGCCGCGATCGTGGCGGGGGCGACCGTCCCGCGCGCGTACGGCATGGATTGCACGCGGCGAATCACCTCGCTGACGAGCGCGGGTCGCGCCGCAGCGCTCGCGTGCGCGACGAGCGAGCGCGCGACCTCGGTCGTGAGCGCGTTGGGAAGCAAGTGCGCCTGCGCGGGCAACGCCGCCACCGAGCGCGCCGTCTCGCACGAGACCGCCTCGCCCAAGACCGAGCAGCTCCGGTCGTCTTGCGCGGGCGCTGCGCGGGTCGAAGCGACGCTCGCCGATCGCGACGGCCGAGCGCGCGACGATCGTGCGCGCGTTTGCCCCAGCGACTCTGCGCCGAGCGCGAAGAGCATCGCGGTCACGATGAGCGCGAGCCAACGCGGCCTCATCGCGGCCCCTGCACAGCGCCCACCACGCGCGGCTCGGGAGCGCTCGCCACCGAGGGGCTCACTCGCGAGACCGCCACCGCGCCCGAGACCAACGCCGGCTCGTTGCGCGGCGCGCTGTCGCTCGTTCCAGGTGCTCGTTGATTTCGAGCACCAGAATTCGAGCCAGCTGTGTTTGCGCGGCACATCGGCGCTGCGGCGAGCGCCGTCGAGAGCGCGGGGCCCGAGACCTCGCGGCCCGCGCGGTGGATCACCACGGCCATCGACGAGGCGGCGACGTCTTCGCGCGGGCGTTGAACGGCGCTCGTTTGATCGACGGCGGCGACGAGCTGCGAGCACCACGCGCGCTGGTGCACGAGCGAGTCCGGCAGACGAGCGTGCATCGCGGCGAGGTAGGCGCCGCGGTTCTCGGCTCCTTCGGTGACCGTGGCGCGGACGCGGGCGCGCAGGACGAGCTCCATCGCGTCGACGTGGTTGATGACGCGCTCGCAGATCGAGCGAGCGAGGGCGATCGACGCACACGTTCCCTGGGCGCTCGCGGCGACGGCGATCGAGAATTGCCGGTCGTTGCTGCGGCAGAGGACGTCTTCTCCGTCGAGCCCGCACGTCGCGCTCGCGCCCGGAGCGCTCGGGAGCGACGGCGTGCTCACGTCCCTGGCCGGCGGGCTCTGCGCGGGCTGCGCGCTCTGCGAGCGAGGGTTGCTGCGAGCGTTGCGGCGGGCGCTCTGCGCGTGCGCGTCCTGCGCGCCGAGGGCGATCGACGCGGCGACGAACGAGACGAACAACACCGACGCTCTCATCGAACACCTCCTTGATTCATCGCGACGCTCTGAAAATCGACGGCCATTTCGAAGGGCGATCCTCCGGCGGCGAGCCGCTCTTCGACGCGCTCGAACTCGTGCGCGAGCGCCCTTCCTCCTTGCGGACACGCAGCGGCAGCGTTGCCTCCTTCGCGCGCGGCTTCGAGCAACGCGCCGCCGTACTGCGCGACAGGAATGCTCCTCGCTCCGGGATCAGCCTCGAAGTCCGAGAGCACTTCGAGCATCTGCCGCGCGCGATCGCACGGGGGCTGCAGCGTTCGCACAGACGTGGTGATCCCGAGGCCGAGCATCGCGAGCGCGCGCTCGGGCCCTTGCACGGCGCGCAGCCCGGTGCGCAGCTGTCGCAGTCGCGCGAGCTCTTGCGCGGGGACGGGAGCGGCCGCCGCGCGAATGAGCGGCAGTTGTCCGAGCGCTTGCGAGATCGGCGCGTGCGCGAGCAGCCCGCGATCGAGCATCCACTGCACGGTGGCGGTCATTTGCCCGAAGTTCGAAGGAGAGAGCCGCGTCGTGGCGCCTTCGAGCGCGAGCAGCGCGCGGCCCGAGACGAGCACGGGATTGCTGGGATTCGTGTGGCGATTTCCCGCGACCATGCGTCGAAGAAACTCTGCGCTGCGAGCGCGCAGCGTCGGCGTCGTGACCATCGCGCGGGCGCCGGCGCCGAGCCAATCGCTGAGCCGCACGACGAGGTTGGCGTCCGTGAGCAAGTACGGCAGCGAGTCCGTCCTCAGCACCTCGAGCTCTCGCGATTGAACGTTGAAATCCTGGGCGAGCACCGACGCCGTCGCGAACATGTCCCCGTCGTCGCGGCACACCTCGGCGGTGTCGACGATCGCGCGAACCGCGGCTGCGGCTGCGGTCGAGTCGCTCTCGAGCTCACCGCAGTACGCGAGGGCGTCGGTCGCGCGCGTGAGCGGCGCTCCGCACGAGATCACGTCTCCGGTCCCTTGCAGCGTCGCGTCGCCGCGAATCCTGCAGTGCTCGGCGAGGCCCCAGACGCACTGCGCCGAAGGCTCGTTGGGCGCGAGCGAGACCGCGAGCGAAGCGGCGTCGTGGCCGCGCGCGCACTCGGTGCGAGCGATATAGCGAGCCGCGACCTTCGCGAGGCACCCGACGTCTCGTCGGCCCGCGGCCTCAGCGCTCGCGCGCTCGAGCAGCGTGAGGTCTTCGGTCACGGCAGGGTCGAGCGAGTCGAGCATTTGGCACGGCGAAAGCTGCGGTGCGGACACAGGAGCGCGCGCGCGGGACCGGCGCTGCGCGAGCGCGGGAGCAGAGACAGAAGCGACTTCGAGCGCCGCGCTCACCGCGGCGAGGACGAGGCAGTTTCGACGCATGGCAGAACCTCTTTCGTTGGGTCTCTGCTCGTCCAACGTGGGCCAGGCGCGTTCGTCGAACCCCGACGACGATTTTTCGAACCAGCGGCGACCGAATGCCTCTGTCGGGCGACCAATCTTGGTAAATTGCGTCTGCCAGCGATGATCGGAGCACACACCAAAGCAGAGTTGTTCGCGGTCTTGCTCGCGTGGAAGGCCGTCCGCCAATCAGGCTGGCCGCAGCTCGCGCCGGCGATCGCGCAGCACGCGACGCAGTGGCCGAGGATGGACGAAGCGGGGCTGCGCGCGGATCTTCAGTCTCTGGTGGATGAGCTCTCGAAGCCCACGTGCGCGGTGCGGCTCTTTTGGAAGTTCGGCGCGGACCTCATCTATCACGGCTACAACGACAACTTTCTCAGGGACAGCGGCTTCACTTCGCCCAGTGATTTGCTGGAGAAAAACGATCTTCACCCGGACATCGGCTGGTCGCGACAAGGGGCGAAGTACCGCGCCGACGACGTCGATGTGATGAACGGGAGCGCGGGCGTGCGCGACATCATCGAGCGCCAGGACCAAGAGGGCGGGACCGTGTGGCTGCACACGGCCAAGTGCGCGGTGCGCACGACGGCGGGCGAGGCCATCGGCGTACTGGGGATGTACGAGCTCATCGACGCTGCGACCGCGGCGAAGCTGCAGCGGCGCACGCGGTAGCGATCGGGTTTTGTAGGGATAGGGGACGGTGTTCAAAAGTTCATTTGTTGCGTCTGCGACGTCCTGCGCCGGCGGCACGTCCGCGGGAGTGGTCGTGTCGCGACGTTGACGGCGTGCCATTCGCGCGGGCCAGAGCAGCGAACGGGCGACGCTCGGCAACAAATGAACTTTTGAACACCGTCCCCTATCCCTACAAAACCCGATCGCTACCGATCCCCCAGCGCGCTCGATCTGCTCACCCGAGCCAGCTCTTGAACGCCTCGGTCGCGACGAAGCCCTTCGCGAGCGCGAGCGCGTGGGTGCGCGCCCAGGTGCGCGCGTGCTCCTTCACGCCGGCGCGCTCGAGCAGTGAGCCGATCGACTCTTTGGCGAGCTGATCGAACACCGCGCGCACTTCGCCTTCGATCGCCTCGCGCAGCTCGGCGCGCGCGAGGTTGTGCGCGACGATCTTGGGCAGGTTGTCGTCGACGTCCTTCCATCGAACGGACTTCTCGACCCACGTGCCGGCCTCGGCCTCGCTGCGCGTGAGCAGCTTCTGAAAGAACTTCTGCCGGCGCTTTCCCAGGGTCTTCGCGGTGTCCTCGCTCGCGATCCGGTCGGCCAGGCGCTTTTGTGCCGCCGCCATCGAGCTGTCCACGAAGCCCTTGGCCTTCTCTTGCAGTTGCTTCTGCAGCTCTTCGCCGATGCCGCCGAGCAAGCCCTTTCCGACGCCCGCAGCCGCGCGGGCGCCGAACGAGAGCACCCCGCGCAGGCCGGTTCCGCCGCTCGATCCGCCGCCCTGCGCTTCGCCGCCGGCGAGCGCCTTGTTCACGAACCCGTCGAGCGTCTCAGTCACCATCTGCCGCACGCCCTCGCGCACTTGCTCGCTCGCGACGGCGTCGTCGATCGCTTTGCGCGGGAGCTTCACAGGGCGCCCGAGCTGCTCGTCGAGCGCGTCGGTGACGTCCTTCGGCAGCCACGCGGACAAGAGCACCGCGCTCTTCTTCGCCCGCTCGATCAGCCGCTCGCGCAGCGGAACACCGATCCACTTGTGAAAATCCGCCGTTCGCTCGGCGGCCAGCGCGTCGTCGAGCACCGGCAGCACCTTCGCGGGGTCGATCACGGACTCGAACGGCTGCGCGCACACGTATTCAAACGCGGCGTCGATCAGCGCTAGCAATCGCTCTTCGGTCAGGTCCTGCTCGCTCGTCACTGCCATCACGCAGCCCCTTTCTTCTTGGGAAACGTGTCGATCGTCAACGTGTCGACGGTGTCCTTCACGAGGCTCAGCGGAACGGTCACTCCATCCGAGTACCTCCAGCCGCCGTCCTCTTTCTTGAACGTGCTCAGCTCGACGAACGAGCGGTTCTGCCCGCGCTCGAACAGCCGCGCGTTGAAGAGCACCCACGCGATCCCGTTCGCTTCATCCGTGCGCGTGTCGAGGATCTGCAGGCCCATGTAGCGAAAGCCCTCGGCCGCGTCGCGAAGGCCGCGAAGCACCTCGTTGCGCGGCAGCTTTCGGTCCTCGTGCGTGCTGTGAAACGTGTCGTACAAGTACGGAACGAGCTTGAGCGCGAACGCCGAGTACCGCGAGCGCATCATCTTCTCGGGCGTCGGCGGCTCTTGGGTCTTCTTGTGAAACGGCGCGCAGCACTCTTCGTACTGCTGGCCCGAGTGACAGGGGCACTGACGAGGGGCAACCATGGTCTCGGTTTGTCACCACATTCCCTGGCCCGAGCGCAACCCCGCAGCGCCGGTCGCCTTCGATTGTGCGACGAAACTTCGCCGTGCCATCGTCACCTCTCGTGACCGCGCGCAAGACGAGCCCAACGACCTCGTGGCTGATCGGCGACCGCGCTGGCGAGCGCGCCGTCGACGGCGCTCACTACGGAGCGCGATTGATGCGCCCTGTTCGCCCCACGCTCGGCGCAGCGAAGGTGCTCGTCCGCGACACCGACGACCCTCGCGAAGCGTGGGAGCGCGCCGTCGCGCAATCGCTCGTCCCCGAGTCGTGGGCCTCGCACTGCCCGCACCTCGCTGAAGACCCCGTCGAGACCGTTCGAGAGCACCCGCCGACGCTCGCGCACGTGCTCGCATTTGCCTCGGACGCGACCGCGATCGAGACCGTCCACGCCCTCGCGCGCTCGCTCGTCGCCGCGCTCAGCGCGTGGGGCGTGTGCGACCCCACTGCGATCTCGTGTTGGAAGCTCGCCTCTCGCGCGCAATGGAAGCCCCAGGGCCTGCACCCGCTCTTGCTCTTGCACGCGCGCGCCGCGATGCCGAAGGCGTCCCTCTTCGACGGCGTGCGCATCTCGTTTCTCGCGGCGACGCGGGACTGCGCCTCGGCCCGCGAGGTCGCTGACACGCTTCGCTTCGCGGCCCTGTGGCGCGCCGCCGCCTCCCTCGCCGACGGCTCGACGGGCGAGCGCTTCTCGACCGCGCTGTGTCCTCCGGGCTACGACCCGGACGCGCCCGACTCGTGGCCCGACCCGTGGAAACCGCTGTTCGAGATCATCGCCCTCGGCTACGCGATTCACAGCTACGAGCGATCACGGCTCGTCCTCGTGGCCCCCACGATCGCCGTATGAATCCCGGCGAAGTTGATTTTGTGGGCTATCGAACGTGCGTCGCTACTTCACCACCCACGCGCTCGTCGCGCGATCCCACCCGATCCAGCGCCCATCACTCATGCGCACGTCCCTCGCGCCGTCGCCGTCCACGTCCTCCAGCTCGAGCTCGGCCACGTACGTGTACGAGCCCACTCCGATGCTCCCCGTCGGGCTCACTTGCCGAATCGCAGGCCTCCCCGCGACCGGAAATCTCCCTCGATTCTGAAACAGCCCGCCCGCGATCGAGTACACAACCAACGGGCTCGCCGCGCGGTCGCTCAAGTCGAAGTAGCCCGCGCCCGGAAGCGACTCGACCAGGTACAGCGTCTCGCCCGTGCTCGTGAGCGAAGCGCTCCTTCCCCACACGTACACTTCGAGCCCGCCCGTCACGCTCTGCCCGTCGCGCTCGCGCAAGGCCATCATGCCCCACACGCCGCGCGCTCGAACGTTGCGCGCAAAACAGCTGTACCAGGCCATGCTCTTGGCCGGCGTCCACGCGGGATCGACGTACAGATCGAACTGCAACGACAGGCAGAGATCCACCGCGGACTCTTGCCGAAAGTAGTTCACCACCACCGAGTCCACCCCGTCGATCATCGCGCGCGAGTCGGAGAAGCGATGGACGCAGTGGTTCATCACGTCCGCGGGACGCGCGACGCGTGACGCTGGATTCGCTGCAAATTCGCTCGTAAACGGGCCGTTGAAGATCGTCGACGCGAAGCCCATGTACCGCGACCACGCGAGCCGACGCGTGCTGGGCATCCCCGCGCGCGAGTCGATCACCGCGATGAAGCGCGAGACGTTGCAGTTGTAGTCGTCGAAGGTCCCCACCGGAGCGCCGGCGACGATCGTCGTGCGAAGCGTCCCGTCGGATGAGCGGGTCGCAGAGTGCGTTCCGTAGTTGCGACCCGAGTGAAAGAGGGTCGGAGTCATGCCCGCGGCGACGTCGTACACGAGCGTGTTCAGAACGGCGCCCGTTCGACCGGAGATCGCGTGCGCGACCGAGTGATACGTCAGCGTCACGTCCTCCCAACCATCCCCGTCGAGGTCTTGGAGATAGCCCCCGACCTCGCGAAACCACCCCGCCATCGAGAGCGTCGTGTCCCCCGCGATCCACCCCGCGCCGCACGGGCTCGCGCTCGCGACGCCCTCGCGAAAGATACACATCCGACCCCAGATCGCCGAGCCGTACGTGCCCGAGGTGTCCCCGTCTCCGTACGACGGAGCGATGAACGGGTAGAGCTTCGAGTCCGCTCCTCGAAGCGCGTCCACCCACGCGTTCTTCTGCGTCGACGGAGCGACCGTCTGCGCCACGATCACCCCCGCGCTCGGGTCCACCACCGTGAGCGCAGGCGGCGTGCTCGTCCCCTGATCGAGGCAGTGCGCGACGGCGATCTCTTGCGCGCGATCACCGGCGTGCGAGCCGATCAACCGCAGTCGATCCCCCACGAGCGTCCCCGAGCACCGCGATGCATTCGCGCTCAGTCGCACCGATCGAGACGGCACCGCGATCGAGTCGATGAGCAAACACGTTCCGCTGCCGGATGTGCAGTCGGCGACGCGCAAGTTCGTGTCCGCGCTCCCATCGCCGTCGAGGTCGAACGCCCAGCCCGCGTGCGCTCGCGCGTCAGTCGCGACGTCGACCGATGCATCCGCCGCTGAATCCGCAGTGAAACCATCGCCGAACACCACGACGTCGCTTCGAGCATCCGCCGCGAGATCGCTGTCGCTCACGAGCGAGTCTCGCTCTCGGGCGTCGCTCGACGCGCTCGCGTCCATCGTCGCCGCAGGGCCATCGCAACGCGCGCACAGCAGCGAGAGAGCGAACACCGAGCAGCGACGCAACATGAGAGACATCGTACCGAGCGGGCGGCGTCAGTGGCAGCGGCTCTGCCACTGGTGGCAGCGGCTCTGCCACTGATGGCAGCGGCTCTGCCACTGATGGCAGCGGGTCTGCCACTGATGGCAGCGGGTCTGCCACTGATGGCAGCGGGCTCGGTCAGTGGCGCGAGAGCCTCGCCCGCGCGCCCATCGCCGCGATCGAGAGCGCTCCCACCGCAGCGAACACCGATCCGATCGACACGATGGCCGCGAGGGGGCCGCGCAGCTCCATCGCTGTCCGCGCTCCGGCGAGCACCGTCGCGCCCCACGCGATCAGCGATCCCACGACCACTGCGACCGCGGCCCAGCTCGCTTCGCGCGCGTGATCGAGGGACACCTTCGCGTCCACGGTCATCACCGTCGCGACCGCGAGCACGCTCATCGCGAGCCCGTGCGAGAGCGCGGTCGGCAGGGTCGTCAACGCATATCCGGGCCCCACCGAGGCGACAGACAAGAGAGCGCCCAACGAGGCGTTGACTGACACCAACGCGACCGCGCCGACGCCGCCCACGAAGCTCACGCTCCATCGCGTACGCGCGAGCGCGAGCAGCCGCAGCCAGCGCAAGAGCACGACGGCGAGCGGCCCATAGAACATCAGCCCGAGGAAGCTCGACGCCATCAAGACGATCGAGCTCTCGTGCCACCACGCTTCGACCGGCGAAAATCCAAAGGGAGCGCAGAGCGCCATCCACACGTACGGCCATCGACGAGGAGCGCCCACGATTTCAAGAGCCCCCGCTCGATCGCGCTCGGCGCGCCGCGCGAGGCTGTGGTCGACCGCGCCCATCGCGACCAAGAGCGTCGAGACGAGCACGGGCTGCGCCCACAGCGCGCGCATCTGTTGAAAGCGCAGGACGTGTCCGCCCAGCGTCGGCTCGAACACGCCGACGCCCGTGATCCGCTCGGCCGCGACGAGCAGCGTCCACAAGAGCGTCGCCGACGCGGAGAGCGCGGACACGAACGCCGCGATGTACAGCGCCCAGCGCGCGGCGTCTCGATCGCTCCAGACGTTGTCGCGGCCGTAGTGCAGCGTGGCGATCACGACGATGGACGAGGCCGCGCTCGACGCAGCGGCGGCGGCGATCGCGAGCAGCACCCACAGCACGGATCCTCGCGCGTGCTCGACGCTGTAGCTCGTGGCGAGGGTGATTCCGTACTCCGTCGCGCGGTCGTTGGCGGCGAGCAGCAGCGAGGCAAACGAGAGCCCGTGCAGCGCGAGCGCGGCGCTTCGAACGCGGGCAAACGATCGGTCTGGCGCCCATGCTCCAGCGAGCGCTCCGTTCGCGGCCAGCGCCATCAACAGCGGAACGAGGGCCACCCACGACGCGATCCCGTGCGTGCTCCGCAGCGTCGCGCCCTGCGCGGGATCCGCGACGTGGCTCCACAGCGCGAGAAAGAGCGCGGTGATCAGCGTCGTCGCAGAGAGCACGAGGTGCGCGATCGACCGCAGCGCGTGGGGCTTGCGCGCGCGAGGGGCGCGCGTGTCGAGAGGCTCAACAGCGATGGTCATCGCGCGAGTGGTAGTCGAGCCGCGCGAGGCGAGGGCTGCGGCGCGCTGTCGCGTGACAATTTGCCGCGGCCGTCGCGCGGCCGTTGCGCGCTCACGGCACGGTGATGAAGTCGACGTACTCGCCGTGCGTGAGGCAGTGCGCGTGCACGCGAACGAGGTCGCCCGAGCGGACATCGGACGGAAGCGCGACGAGGTACACGGTGTTCTTGCCGCCCTCGGTCGTGACGTCGGTCCCCTCGTGCGCGGCGTAGCGGCCCGTGTCGCTCGCGCCGGCGGTCGGCCACGCGCTGAAGCGACTCTCGGCCTCTTGCGCTTCGTCGTTGGTCGCCTTGCGAATCTTCACCCAGTTGTACCAATGCCCGGTCGGGTTGCTCTCGCTCGGCGCGGCGTTCGGGTGCTTCGCGTATCCGCGGCTCGGATCGCCCCACATCAACGCGAGCATCCCCGCGGGGACCGCGCCCGCGGCGAGCGTCGCGACGTACGGAAGGTGCTTTCCCAAGTGCTGCGTCGCCCCGTCGGCGCTGTTGATCTGCGCTCGGTACGACTCGGGAATCGCTCCGGCGTTGCCCCGATCACGGTTGTACGCGATCGCGTCCCATCCCTCTGGACGCGCTTTCGGAATCTCTGCAGTCGCGCTCGTCGTCCCGCCATTGGCGGCTCCGCCCGAGCTCGTCGCGCCCGATCCATTGCCGCTCTGTCCTTGGTTGTCCGCGCTCGCCGACGGCGTGCACGCGACGGCGACCGGCGCCAGAATCGCCAATCCCGACACGGCCGCCAGCTTCTGCAACAGTTCTCTTCGTGTGCTGTTCATCGCGGCGCAGTTCTACACCCAACGTCCGCTCGTCGGTCGCGCGCGGCGCGGGGAGCCTCGCGCAGTCCGTTCATTTTACAGCGACCGCGCGGATCGTTCTGCATGCTTTGCGCGCTCGTGCGACGGCGTGTAACGGGTCGAAAGATCGCGTGAATGTCTGACGCGTGGCACCATCGCTCGGGACTTTGATGATCGCCACTGCCACCGCCACCGCGCTGCGCGTCGTATCGAGCGACGACGCGCACCTCATCGCGACGGCGGATCGCTTGGGCATCCTGTGGTGGAAGAACGAGGTCACCGTCACCAGCGTGTTGACCGCGTGCACGGCGGTGCGCGAGCTCGTCCGCAATCACCCGAAGGACGCGGTGATCCTCGCCGTGCTCGATGACGAAGTGCCCATGCCCAGCGAGCCGGTGCGCAACGCGATGGGGCAGCTCATGAAAGAGGGCATTCGTGGAGTGCACGCGGTCGGAGTCGTCGGAGAGGGACGAATCTTTCATCAAACCGCGGTGCGATCGGTCGTGACGGGATTGACCTTGGTCGTGAAGGTTCCGTTTTTGTTGAAGGTGTTCTCGACGGTCGACGAGTCGTGCACGTGGTTCTCGACGGTCGCGCCGGGGCTGCCCGCGCGGCTCATCGCGCGCGACGCGCGCGAGCGGCTCTTCGGCAAGGGCGTCACGCGATCGCGCTTCGAGTGAGCGAGCCGTCGCCGGTGACGGTGAGCGCACGTCCGTTGTGCGATGCTGCCGCGCCATGGCTCGGCTGCACTTTCACGCGAGGCAACAGCTCTACAACCTCACGTCGGGGATGTTCTTTCGCCCGACCTTGATCATCACGACGCTCTCGATCGTCGCGATCGCGGCGACGATCTCGCTCGGGCACGGAAGGGGATTCGCCTGGCTTTTTCCTGGTGAACCGTCGGCGGCGCAGCTCGTCCTGAGCACGATCGCCAGCTCGATGATGACCGTCGTCTCCGTGGTCTATTCGATCTTGCTCGTGGCCCTCTCGCTCGCGTCGATGCAGTTCTCGACGCGCGTCCTGCGGCACTTCATTCGCGACAAGGTCAGCCAGCAGACGCTCGGCGTCTTCGTCGGGACGTTCGTCTACTGCCTGCTGCTCCTGCGCGTGGTTCAGAGCCAGCCCACGCCGGTCGTGCCCGAGCTCGGCGTCGGAATTGCCATCGTCCTCGCCCTCGTCGCGATGGCGCAACTCGTGTATTTCATTCATCACATCTCGCAGTTCATTCAGGCCAATCACCTGGTCGACTCGATCGCGAATGAAGCCGAGACCGTGATCGACGCGGTGTTTCCCAGCAAGGGATCGATCGTGGCGCCGCTGCCCGCGCAGTGGAGCGACCGCCCTCGCTCGCCCGTGATCTCTTCGGGCTCAGGCTATGTGCAGCTGCTCGACGAGCCCGGGCTCGCGCAGATCGCCCGCGCGCTCGACGGCGTGATCGTCGTGCACGTCTCGGTCGGCCACTTCGCGACCAAGGGGCTGCCCATCGCCTTCGTTCACTCGAACAAGAGCGTCGACGAGCGCACCCGCGACGCCATCGTCGATTGCTTCGACCTCGGACCCATTCGCACGATGCAAGACGACGCCGAGTGGGGCGTGCGGCAGATCGTCGACATCGCGCTCAAGGCCATCTCGCCCGCGGTCAACGACCCTTCGACCGCGGCGACCTGCATCGATCAGCTCGGCCGCCTGCTCGTGCACGCCGCGCTCAGAGCAGACCCGCCCGATCGCTACGCGGCCGAAGGCGAGAGCGTCGCTCGCGTCCTGCGCGACGTCGGCTCGTTGCGATCGCTCGTCGACCTCGCGTTTACGCAGATCCGTCAGTACGCCCGCAGCGACATGGCCGTGGCCCTGCGGCTGTTGCGCGCGATCGAAGGGGTCGCTCCCTTCGCCGAGAGCCATCACGCCAAACAGCGGCTGCTCGCGCACGCGACGATGATCCGCGACGAGCTCGAGCGGCACTTTCACAGCGAAGACTGCGCAGAGCTGCGCGGGCGCTTTCAGTGCATCGAGGGCGCGCTCTCACAGACAGAACCGACCGCGCGCGAAGGCACGGCGGAGAAATAGGTACCGACCGCACAGCGAGGAAGGGGAGGGGGAAGCACCTCGGAGATACGGTCGGATTTTTTTGACGACGGCGCCCGTTTTTTGGGGAGGGAGCTAACAGAGCGCCACCGTCGTCCAGACGTAATTGCGCGTCTCGTGCCAACGCTCGGCGCACAGAAATTCCTGAGAAATCTGAGGTGCACCTCGCGTCTTGGATTGCAACGGTGCAACGCAGGATTGCAATGCAGGCTAAACCTCGCACGATGCAGCGAGCGTCTCGCGCGCGGCGCGCAACCAACTGCAACAGTTCGGTGTTTGACCGGACAAACCGCGCGCGACCAGATTTTCAAACGATCAACAATGCCGTGACCAAGCTGTGACGGGCCTTCGCGTCGAAGCACAGCTGTTCGGGGTCCGCGACTGGTGAAGAAGACATACATCGATCCGCAGAACCTACCGACGGTCGAGCCCGAGACGATGCGACGAATCGTCCGGTTTCTGCGCCCGTACCTGCGCTCGATGCTCGCGGTGGCGGCGTTGATCGGCGCGGGGGCGCTTCTGCACCTCGCTCCGCCGATGTGCATCGAGCGCATCGTGGACGAGGCGCTTCCGCAGCGAAGGTTCACGCTGCTCTACGTCCTGTGCGCGGGGATGGTCGTCGGTCCGTTGATCGCGGGATTCATGCAGGTCGCCCAAAAGGTGCTCACCGCGACGGTGGCCGAGCGAGTGCAGCGAGACCTGCGCGTGCAGCTGTTCGAGCACCTGCACGAGCAGCCTGTGTCCTGGTTCGCCAGCGCAGCGCCGGGCGAAGCGATCTCGCGCGTGCTCAACGACGTGGCGGGCGCGGGCTCGGCGGTCTCGGGGACGCTCGTGGATTTCATCGACAGCACGCTGGCGCTGGTCTCGACCGCGGCGCTGTTGTTGTGGCTCGATTGGCGATTGGCGCTCGTGGCGTTCGCGATGTTGCCGGCGTTCGTGATCCCCACGCGCTCGGTGGGGATGAAGCGAAAGAAGCTCAAGCGACAGGCGCAAGTGGGAATGGCCGAGCTCACCGGCATCCTCTCGGAGACGCTCTCGATCTCGGGCGCGCTCTTGCTGAAGGTCTCGGGCACCGAGCGTCGCGAGGTCGATCGCTTGAAAGCGAAGGCCGACGACGTGATGGCGCTCTCGATCAAACAGACGCAGGTCGGGCGCTGGTTTCAAATGATCCTCGGGCTGTTCGAGACCTTCGGCCCCGCGTTGGTCTTCGCCGTCGGCGGGACGCTGGTGCTCTACGGGCACGCTCGATTGGGGACGCTCGTCGCCTTTACGACGCTGCTCAAGCGCTTGTACGGGCCGGCGCGCGCGCTGGCGGGGGTGCGCACGGACGTGATCACCAGCTACGCGTACTTCGAGCGGATCTTCTCGTTTTTGGACATGCGCGCGGCGATCGTCGACGCGCCGGACGCGCGCGACGTGCCCGCGCTCGAGGGCGCGATCACCTTTGAAAACGTGTGTCTCACCGCGGGCGAGCACGAGATCTTGAAGGACGTCTCGCTGGAGATAAAGCCGGGCGAAGTGCTCGCGCTCGTGGGCTCTTCGGGGGCGGGAAAGAGCACGTTGGCGGCGCTCGTTCCGCGGCTGTGGGACCCGACGAGCGGGGCGGTGAGGATCGACGGCGTCGACCTGCGCAAGCTCAAGGCCGCGTCGGTGCGAAAGCACATCGGCGTGGTCACGCAAGAGACGATCTTGTTTCAAACCTCGGTGCTCGAAAACATCCGCTACGGCACGCCCGACGCCACCCGCGAAGACGTCGAGCGCGCCGCGCGCGCCGCGCAGATCCACGAGACGATCATGGCCATGCCCGACGGCTACGAGACGCTCGTCGGCGACCGCGGCTATCGCCTCTCGGGCGGCGAGCGCCAGCGCGTCGCGATCGCCCGCGCCATCCTGAAGAACCCGAAGATCCTCATCCTCGACGAGGCGACGAGCTCGCTCGACGCGCACAACGAGCGGCTCGTGCAAGACGCGCTCGAGCCGCTGCTCGAGGGGCGCACGGTGCTCGTGATCACGCACCGCCTCGCCACGGTGCGCCACGCCGATCGCATCGTGCTCATGGAGCGAGGGCGCCTCGTCGAAGAGGGGACGCACCTCTCGCTGCTGCGCGCGCGGCAGCGGTACGCCGAGCTCGCCGCCGAGCAGGGGCTCACGATCGAGAGCGAATCCCCTGGCGAATCAGCGATGGCCCGCGCCTGAGCCCCGCGCTCAGCCCCCGCTCAGCCCACGGTGGGGGCGATCGACGCGCGCTCTTGCGCGAACGCCGTCTGCGCGCGCGCGATCCACGCGGCGGCGCGCGTCGAAAACAGGGGCGCCGCGCGCTCTTGCGCGAACGCCTCGAGCACCGACGAGACCTCGAAGGCCGAAGGACGCACGCGCGGGTCCTTCGCGAGGCAGCGCGTGACGATCGCCGAGAGCGCGGGCGGAGTCTTGTCGGACATCGGCGCCGGAGCCTGAACCGTGTGCGCGGTGAAGTATCCGCCCACGCTCGAGACGTTGAACGGCCCGCGCCCTTCGAGCAGGCGATAGAGCACCAAGCCGAGCGCGTAGACGTCGGTGCGATCGTCGATGAGCGTCGGGGTGAGGATCTGCTCGGGGGCCATGTACTCGGGCGTTCCGACGATCTCTTGGGTGTGGGTGAGGTTGGCGCTCGCGCTCTGCGTGCTCGTCGAGCGCACCTTCGCGATGCCAAAATCCAAGAGCTTCAGCCCGGGCTCGGCCTCGGTCAGCATCACGTTGGACGGCTTGATGTCTCGATGCACCACGCCCGCCGCGTGCGCGGCGCGCAGCGCGTCGGCCAGCACGTGCCCGAAGCGCGCGACGTCCGCGGGCTCGAAGCGCTCTTGCTTCGAGAGCACCGCCGAGAGCGCCATACCTCGCACGAGCTCTTGCACTTGAAAGAGCACTCCTTGCTCGGAGATGTCCACGTGCAGCGTCTTGGCCACCGCCGGGTGCTCGACGCTCGCGGCCGCGCGGCTCTCGCGCAAAAACCGCTGCAGCGTGTGGACGTCCTGCGCCTCGCCCGCGAGCACGAGCTTGACCGCGACGCGCTCTCCGGTCGCGAGGTCCTCGCCGAGAAACACCGCGCCCATTCCGCCTTCGGCGATGCGCCCGAGGATCTTCACGCGGCCCGCGAGGATCATCCCTTCGGACACGCCCCCGCCGCGCGCGTCGTGCAGCTTCGAGAGCGCGCGAGACAGCTCGTCCGATCGATCTCGCACGCGCTCTTGCAGCTGCCTCGCGAGGGACTGCACCTGCTCGGCCTTCGCGATGAGCTCGGCTGCTTTGCTCTCGACCCGCGCTTCGAGCGCGCGGTTGAGCGTCTCGAGCTCGCGCTTCTGGCTCTCGATCGTGCGTCGATCGAGCTCTGCGCGACGAAAGCTCGACGCGAGAAGTCGCGAGAGAAACGCGCTCCCCACGGCGACGGTGATCACGTTGACCGTGATCGAGCGCAGCGCCGCAGGGTCGCGCTGAAAGTGCCACACCGCCGCGAGCATGATCGCCGTCGAGAGCGCCTGAGCGCCGATCGTGAGCGTCGCGGGGCTGAGCAAAAACGCCGCGGTCCCCATCATGACGAAGTTGAACACGTCGATGTTGGGCCGCGCTCGCTGGGCGTTGCCGCTGACCAGCGGACCCCAGAGGAGATAGAAGCTGACGACCCAGGGGGTGATCTTCAGCGCGAGCGCGCGGAGTTGCGTGGATTTCACCGCGCCGAACACGATCACCGCGCACGCGAGCGCGAAGGCGAGCGCTGCGGCCTGAAGGCGCCAGAGGTTCGAGAGCCACTCGCGAACGTTCGGGTCGTTGGAGCGGGTCGTGTGCGCGAGCCCGGTCCACATGCCCATCGCGTGCAGCGCGAGGATCATCGGGAGGATCACCCGCAGTCGGCGCACGTTGGTCTCGCCCTCGGCGAGCTGCACCGCGCGGTCGATCTCGGGCGTCGAGTCACGGTCGGTCACGGGAGATGCGAAGGTGACTGTGTATCGCACAAAACGGCGCGCGGCGCTCGCGGCTCTCGCACGAACACGCGTGGAGCGGGGTGAATTTCACCGCTGAATTCAGTGGCGAAACGCCGCGCGACGAGTGGAATTTTCTCGGGGTAACCGCGCAGGGGTTTTGCCCAATATCGTCGGGATTCACCGTACGGGTAATCACAGCGGGTGGTGAGGAGCGCGCGCGCGTTGATCGGCCTCGTCCTGGCGTTGTGCCCGGCGATCGCGCGCGCGCAGAGCGAGCCCGAAGAAGAGGGCGCGACGGTTCGAGCGACGCGCTCGCAAGCCGAGCGTGACGGCCGCGCGGGCAGCGCTGTCACGCGGCAACAGATGGACGAGCGCGTGGTGCGCAGCGCTCCAGACGCGCTTCGGTACACGCCGGGCGTGAGCGTGCAGCAGACCGCGCACGGGCAGGCCTCTCCGTACATCCGCGGGATGACTGGGCAGCAAGTGCTGCACTTGTTCGACGGCGTACGGCTCAACAACGGGATCTTCAGGCAGGGGCCGAACCAGTATTTCTTCACGGTCGACGCGCAGAGCGTGGATCGCATCGACGTCGAGCGCGGCGCGGCGAGCGTGGTGTACGGCGCGGATGCGATCGGCGGCGCGATCATCGTGCGCCCGCAAGAGCCGGTGTTCGCGCGCGGCGTGCGAACGGTGGACGCCAGGGCGCGCGCGTACGGGCGCTTCGACGCCGCGGACCTCGAGCCCGGCGGGCGCGCAGAAGGCCAGCTGCAGGTGCGCGATCGGTTCGCGCTGGTCGGCGGCGTGGGCTATCGCGTGGCGAGCGAGCTGCGCGGGGGCGCGGGGGGAGTGCGAGACCTTCGCAACGGGAGGCCTGCGTTCGTCCCGGTGCTCGAGAGCGACGGGGCGACGCAGCACGGGACGGGCTTTCGCGAGCTGACCTTCGACGCGCGCGGAGTGCTGAAGATCTCGCCGTCACTTGAATTGGTGGGCGCGGTGTACGGCTACCGTCAGTTCGACGCGCCGCGCACGGATCAGTGCCCTGCGCCCGACTGGTCTCCGGACGCGTGCCTCACGGTGCTCGAGCAATTTCGCACGCTCGCGTACGTGACGCTGCGAGGCAACCCAGCGCCGCACGTGCAAGAGCTGCAAGTGACGGCCTCGTATCAGCGCTATCACGAGCGACGACGACTCGCGCTGCCGCAGAGCTTGATCGAGACGGGCGGCGTCGATGACTTGGACACGCTGGGGATCACGGCGCGCGCGAGCACGGGGCGCGTGCGCATGGGACCGCGCAACTCGTTGCGATTTCGCTATGGGTTCGACGCGTGGCGCGACGAGGTGCGCAGCAGCGCGTACAGCTTGTACGTCCCGATCGACCTGCGCTTCACCAACGCGCGGGGGCTGTATCTCGACGGCAGCAAGTTCTTTCAGGGCGGCGCGTTCGTCGAGGTCGAGGTCGCGATCGGTCAGTGGTTGATCGCGCGCGCTGGGGGGCGTCTGGCGTTCGCGGGGATCCGCGCGAACGGGCAAGCGTCCACGCAGAGCGCGAGCGTCAACCGCGAGTGGGCCGTGTTCGTCGGGCGCGCGGGGCTCGAGCTCAAGCCGCACCGCGCGGTGACGGCGTATGTGAGCGTCGACCAGGGATTTCGCCCGCCGAATCTCGATGACACGACCTCGCGCGCCTACGCCGCGGGCGGGTTTCAGTTCGAGAACCCCGCGCTCGACCCCGAGTACTCGACGAGCTTCGAGCTCGGCTCGCGCGTGCGCACCTCGGTGATCGACGTCGAGGTGTTCGGCTACGGGACGCGGCTCGAACAAGCGATGACGCGCACACTGCGTAACTTCGGGGCGTGCCCTGCGAACGAGCCGCAGTGCGCGGGGACGCACACGCGATTGCAGCTCGTGAACTCCGTCGCTCCGTCGTGGATCGTCGGCGGAGAAGCGGCGATTCGCGCGCGCTTTGGCTATGGCTTCGAAGGGGCCGCGCAGCTCTCGTACGCGTGGGGCGAAGGGCCCAACCCGCTCGACGCGACGATGTTGATCGCGATGAGTCGCATTCCGCCGTTGCAGGGGAGCGCCGAGCTTCGCTGGACGCACGCGAAGGGGATCTATGTCGGCGCCGCGGTTCGATGGGCCGCCGATCAGACGCGGCTGTCCATCGCGGATCAGCACGACCCGCGCATCCCCCGCGGCGGAACGCCGGGTTACGGCGTCGTCGACCTGCGCGCCGGCTGGCGATTCAACCGCTTCATCCGCGTGCACGCGGTGTTCGAGAACCTCGCGGACTCTGCGTGGCGCGTGCACGGATCGAGCATCAACGGGGCGGGCAGAGGGCTCTTGGTTCAGGCGGCGGTGGGCTGGTGACACAGCGGCTGACGGTCGTTTTGAAAGTATGTGACTGAATTCAAAGCTAGGAGAGACGGATGAAGAAGACTGCGGTTCGATGGCTCGCTTCGGGCGTGTTGATGGCGCTCGTCGCCGCGTGCGGGACTCCCATGAACAACCCCGACGCGTCGGGCGACGCGATGGTCAACAGCGAGGCCTCGATGAACGGCGACGCGGCGATGGGCAGCGACAGCGGCGGATCGGACGCCGCGGGCGAAGGTGGCACGGCGATGTGCGGCCCGCTGGAGACGGACTACCAGCCGCGCTCGGCGATGATGTCGCACGCGACGTGGCCTGCGTGTCGCAGCGACAACAACATGTTTCAGCCGTTTACGCCGGACGAGATCACGTCGATCGCGCGCGCGACGGACTTCGAGTTGCTCAACGCGAACCCCAACCCTGTCACGGACATGATGGGGATGCAGATCGCTCCGGCGCACCCGATGCCGCTGTTCGACGCGACGCGCGACCCGTCGATGGACGAGTTTCGCGCGGCGGCTGCGTACTACGCGTCCAACTCGGTGATGAGCGGCCTGGTCGAGCGCTTCGCGCGCAGGCCCGACGAGCACTATCCGCAGCCCGCGGGCGCGGTCGTCAACGCGATGACGGGCGAGTACGACGATCACTGGTGCAACACCGAGGCGAACTGGATGTCCGCGCGGGACTACTGCGTGGGCCCTGCGTCGCTGCGACCGGTGATGAACGCGGCGCTCGCCGCGGGAGCGATGGGCGGAATGGGCACGCCCAACCGCGTTCACGCCGCGCGCATGGAGGCCTCGCTGCTGTGGCTCATGTACGCCTCGGTCTACAAAGAGTCGCTCTCGTGCCTGCAGGACGTGGCGGACTGCGACTCTTCGTGGGGCTATTACACGGTCGGAAACCAGCGCAACGCGGCGATGCAGAAGACCCTCGCGCGCTACGTGCAGGCGATCGAGCCCGAGACGCACCAGCGCATCTGGGACGCGCTCTTGGCGGTGCACTGCTGGCGCGAGCTCGACGGCGGTTTGATGGCGATGCCTCCGGTGGCGGCCAATCGCGTGATGCGCGAGCGCGCGAGAGATCAGCTCGACCGCGCGCTCAACCGAGGGATGTACGCGATCGTGGCGGCGAGGTTGCGCGCGTACGCGCAGGCGACGTCGGCGGGCAACATGCAAGTGGCTGCTGCACACGCAGGGTTCATCGGCGTGGTGGCCCCGTTGATCGCGCGGGCGTTGGAGACGTGGGTTCCGACGAAGTACGCAGCGACGGTCAACGCGGCGGGGATGGCCAACGTGACCGCGGCGATCACGGCGCTGCGAGGCGCGACGCTCTCGGCTGCGGACGCGACGCGCACGGCGGACACGCTGCTCGCGATCTTCCCGTGCCCGTGAGTCAGCGCTTGGTGAGCTGATACGCGCGCTCGCGAACGTACGTGGCTCCGCGCTCGGTGAACCGAGCGTTTTCGGCGGTCACGTCCTCGTTGGCGAGCGGCTCGATCTCGAACGCGCCGGAGTAGAGCGCGCGCACCATGTCTTCGGTGACCGAGTGCGGAGGGCCCGAGCCGAGGTCGTGCTCCATCGTGACGAGGAGCATGGTTGCGTTCGGACGCAGGAGGGATGTGATCTTTGCTGCGTAGCGCTGGCGCATTTCGTCGGGCAACGCGATGAGGGCGGCCCGGTCGAAGACGGCGTCGAAGGGGCCCTTGTCGCTCTCGAACGCGAAGACGTCGCCGCAGTGGATGCGCAGCGAGCCGTGCTCGTACACGGTGGCGCTCGCGGTGGTGCGTTGATCTGCGCTGAGATTTCGCTCGCGAAAATAGTCTTCGACCGCTTGCTGAACGAGCTCGCACCCGGTGACGTCGTGCCCGTGTTGGGCGAGGGCGTCGAGGTCATAGGTCTTTCCGCAGAGGGGGACGAAGACGTTGCCAGGGGGGCCGAGGCGATCGAGGTAGCGGAGGAGGTAGCGATTGGGCGCTCCCTCGTGAAAGCCGATTTGTCCTTGCGACCAGCGCTCGTGCCAGAAACTGGGTTCCATGCGCGCGCGAGCGTAGCGCGAGGTGAAGAGCGAGTGGGGAGTGGTACGGTGCGAAGGCGAGAGCGATGATGACGGTCGAGGGTGCGCCGATGAGAGGCCCGTTGAGCGGGTCGGAGGTCGTGGCGAAGCACGACGCGATGGCGCGTGGAGAAAAGGCGCGGCTTGCGTGGCTTCACGTGCACGCGCTCGACGACATTCAAGAGCAACGCTTGCAGTTCGATCGCGAGATCAACGTGATCCTCGGCAAGAACGGGGTCGGCAAGACGACGCTGCTCAACCTCCTCTCGAACGTGCTTCGCTGGGATTTTTCCGCGTGGAATCAGCGTTCGTTCGACGTCGAGTACCAGTTCGAGCTCGGCAAGTGGTTCTGGCACGTGCGCGTGAAGAACGTGCGCGATCGCGAGCTCGATCGTGAGGGCGGGGCGGGATACCGCGCAGAGGTCAGCTTGCACGCGCGGTACGAAGAGTTCGAGCTGCGCTGCGAGTCCGATCGAAGCGGCTATCGGCGAGTGATCAACGGCGCAGAGCGGCGCTTCGAGAGCGTCGGGCTGTGGCCATTGTTTCTGTTCAGCGCGCACATGGACGACGCATGGTCGAACTCGGTGGGAGTCGTGCGTGCGCCCCTTGCGATCAGCCCGGATACGACGCGCTTCGACGAGGGCCTCGACGTGTTTCGCTCGATGCTTGGCTGGATCACCGCAGAACGTCCGCTCGAGTGGCGATCGGACGGGCCTGCTGCCTGGCGAGGCAATCGGGCGCTCGAAGGCGAGCTCTGGCGGTGGCTTCTGCCCGAAAAGCTCCTCGCGCAGCCGGACGCACCGGTGCTCGTGAAGCACGAACAGCTGGGAATTTCTCAAGCGTTCTTGGAGGCGCTCGACGCCGTCGACGTGGTCGCGAACTTCGGGCTCCCCGAGGTGCAACACCAAGGCGATACGACGACGGTCTCGGTCTCGTCGTTCGAGCTGCGGATGGTGCGCGCCAACGGCGACGTTCTTCGCCACACGAGCTGGAGCTGGGGACAGCAGCGGCTCGTCGCGTTCGCGCTCTACCTCGCCATGAACAAACACTTCGTCGTGGCGGACGAGCTCGTGAACGGCATGCATCACGACTGGATCGCTCTGTGTCGACGCGAGCTCGAGCACCGGCAGAGCTTCGTGACGAGCCAGAATCCGATCTTCGTGGACTACGTCGATCTCGACTCCATCGAGCAAATTCAGCGCTCGTTCATCCTCTGCGGCGTGAAGGAGACGAGCTCGGGACGCACGGCGAGGACGTGGCGCAACATGTCCGAGCGTGAGGCAACAGAGCTTTGGGATGCGCGTTCGAGCAACTTCGAGAGCACGAGTGAAACCATGCGGACGCGAGGGTGGTGGTGATGGACGAGGGTGGGGGCGACATCGAGTTTCTGTTGCTGACAGAAGACTCGTCGAAAGGGGGCGAGCGCGTTCAGCAACGAATCGTTCGGCTGTTGCTGCGCGCGATGGATGGACAGGCGGACACGAGCCGCGTCTCGTTTGCGCAGATGCCGGCAGGGGCCGCTCGCGACGTGCTTCGAGGCAATCGGTGGCGCGAACAGCCCCCGAGCGCTCCGATCGACGAGGGGCTTCGATTGCTGATCAACCGGATCGCGTCTCATCTCGAGAGTTCGCGTCGCTTCTGCTCGTTTCACTACGATGGAGACGCTGCTTGGCGCTCGCGAGAGAGCAGCACCGCAGACCGCACGTTTGATGAAGTGATCGTGCAGACGCTTCGGCGACGACTGGGGCAGAGGCGGGTGGCCGACAACCTCACCGACGAGCAGCGCGCCCAGCGCATCGAAGCGGCGCTCGCGCGGTTGTTGCCGATGGTCCCGTACTACTCGATCGAGGCGTGGCTCTATCAAAACACGGATGAGCTGCGCGTCGCGTGCGAGGGGCGGAGCGCAGAGAAAAACGTCGTCGATCAGTGCCTCGCTCGCTGCGACGAATGGGCGGCGGATCGCTCGTTGCTCGACGAGGTCGTGATGGTGAAACAGAGCGTCTGCGTGAAGGACACAGCCAACGACAGGCTCGCTGAGACCATGTCCAACGCGGTCTTCAACGAGGTGCTCGCCGCGAACCAGTCTCTCGCGGCCACGAGAGATCGCTGGTTGCAGAGCGAGAGCCTCCGCGCCAATCTCGAGGCGATTCGATCGCGATGACCCGCGCCCCATACGAGCTCACCGTGGACAGCGTGATCGACGCTTGCTCTGGGCACGATCGCCAGGCCGTCTGCGCGATCGCAGCGGCTCCGTCGGGAGAGCGCACGGGCGTCCTCGCGCACGACCCGATCGTGTGGACCGAGTCGCCGCGGGGGCGCGTCTCGGCGCTGTGCGAGCTCGAGACCGAGGGGCGCTTCGATCCCATTCTGGCGCTGTTTTCGCAGGATCGAACGCGCGTCCTCGTCGGCCACCCCGGCGACCTTCGCATGTACGAGGTGGCCTCGGGCGCGCTGCTCTGGCAGCGCTCGTGCCCGTGGTGGGAGGTTCTCTCGCGCGGCCCCGAGACGCTCGTGTGCGTCGAGTACGAAAAGGGCAAAGAGTCATCGTACTCGTCGCTCGACGCGCGCTCGGGCGCGGTCACAGAGCGCGTCGCGATCTCGTCAGAGATGACTCCACCGACGGCCACCATCGCGAAGAGCGCGGTGAAGATCCTCGACGCGAGCACCATCTTGCCCATCGAAGCTGCGCGTCCGTGGACGAGAGTGGGCCGAGTGCAGCCCGCGTTTTCGCTGAACCCCGTCGCGCACGCGCACCTGTGGCCGACGAAGATCAACAACGGCGAGCTCTACCTCGCGCTCTCGCATTCGGGAGCGATTTTGCAGGCGATGGCGTCGCCGACGGGCGGGCGGTGGTGGCGTCCCGAGCGCGAGTGCAACGCCATCGCCCTGATCGACAGCGGGCAAGTGATCGTCGCTGTGCGTGACTCGATTCCGGTCGAGCTCTTGTTGTTGAGCGCGAGCAACGGCCGCGTGCTCCAGTCCATGCGCTTGCCGACCGAGCAAGCTGAAGCCGTCGTCTCGGGCTGTATGGACGCGAGCGAGAGCGAGCTCGCCTTGGGGACGACCCTCGGACGAGTGCTCGTCCTGCGCGTCGAGCGCAGCAAGCCATGAAGCTCACGGTCGTTCACGAAGACCTCTTCGCCGCGCCCGCGGACGCGCTCGTCGTCTCGATCGACGGCGCCGTGCCCGCGAGCGAGCCCGTCGAGCGCGTCCTGGGAAACGTGGGTCGTCAATTGGTGAGGAGATTTCCTGAACAGAACGTGCTCGATCAAATCGAGTCACAGCTCGATCTTCCGCTCTCGCTCGGCCGCGCACAGTGCTTCGAGTGCGAGGGGCTGCCGTATCGATGGCTCGCCTTGGTCTCGACGCTGCACCACACGGGCGCGCACGATGACCGAGAGAAGCTCGCGCTCGTCGCGCGGGCGTTCTCTGCGGCGCTCGCGAGCGCCTCTCGCGCGGGAGCTCGCTCGGTTCGAACGACGGTGCTTCAGGGAGGCTGGAGGCTCAGCGCAGTCGAAGCGTTCGGCGCGATGCTCTCGGCGCTCGATGACCGCGTCGAGCTCGACCTCGTCACCGTGTGCTGCCTGGACGCTGGGCTCGCTGAGTCGCTCGCGGCGCACGCGCGTTCTGTGGGCTTTCGCGCGCTCACGTTCGGTTGAGATACACGAGCGTCGCGGCTCCGTTTGGCGCGATCTCGAAGCGCGTTCGGCTCGCGTTGTCGAAGCTCGCCCACAGGCCAGCGCGGGGCGCCTCGGGCAGCGTCGTGCGTGCGCTCATCGCAGGACGTCGGGGTCGAGGAGCCTGTGTTCGACGAGGTAGTCCCACACGACGTCGGGGACGAGCGCCACGAGCTTCTCGTGCTCGTACGTGCGGCCGCGCTCGCGGACGAGGGACGAAGAGATGTTGCTCGTCACGACGTTGTCTTTGAAATACCGGTGCCGCGGGTCCTTCAGGATCGAATGCTCTTTGTCGAACTCGTAGCCGAGGCGATGGATCACGTAGATGTCGAGGTTGTCCGCCATCCACTGCGCGCCTCCCCACTCGTGAAAGCTCTGCGCGACGTCCGAGCCCATCACCCAGGCGAAGCGGTGGTTCGGAAACGCGGGAACCATGAAATCCCGCAGAATAAACGCGGTCTCCTTGGCCTTGGGGTAGATCTCTTCTCCGTGCGCGATCTCGAAATCGCACACCTTCAGCTTGGTGTACTTCGCGACCGCGCGGCGCACCATCTCGAGCCTGTGCTCGGCGGGCATGAGCTTCTTTCCCCACGGGTGCTGCCCCGGAAGCAGGTACCAGACCTCGTCGACCTCGGTGAGCGCGAGCACTTCGAGTCCAATGGTGAGGTGGGCGTTGGTGATGGGGTTGGCGGAGGTTCCGACGATGGCGATGAGGCGGCCGTGGCTGCGTTGATCGAGCTTCTTGATCGTGTGCGCGACGACGTCGTCGAGCGAGAGCCCTTGCTCGTTGAGCAGCTGCAGCAGGCTCCACGCTGCGTCTCCCGCTTGGTCGACGAGGTGCCCGTGATCTCGATGGTGAGACAGCTCGGACACCTGCTGCGCCAGGTCCCTCAGCCGCTCGCGCAGCTCGGTGTGCGAGTAGTGTTGGTCGTGGCTGCGACGAACGATCCCCTGAAGCTCCTTCGTGTCCATCCGCTCCGAGTGTACACGATGTGAATCATCAGGGTTTTGGCTGCTATTTTGACGGTGTTCGCGCCGCGAGCTGCTCGGGGGTGTCGAGGTCCGTGAGCACCGCTTCGACCGCGACGGTCACGTCGACCACGCGCTCGGCGCTCGCGCGCAGCAGATCGCGCAGCGGAGTGAACGCTCCGTCGCGATAGCGTTGCACGAGCTGCGAGCGGACGAGCACGGGGTGGCCGCGGCGGCCGTCGCACACGGGGCGCAGCGCGAGTCGGGCGTCGGTGATCGCGGCGACGAGCGCGGGGAGCGCGCGCCACGCGTCCGGGTCGACGTCGACGGGGCACACGGCGAACCACGGGCTTGCGTGATGGAGGCGCATCGCCGCGACGAGCGAGCCCGCGGCTCCGTGCTCGTCGAGCTCGCGCGAGAGGCAGAGCGATGCGCGATCGGGCAGGACGCCCATGAATTCAACGAGCGGCTCGCGCGTGACGACGACGACCTCGGCGCAGCCCGCAGAGAGCGCGGCTTCGGCGTGCGCGACAGCGAGCGAGCGTTCTCCCCAGGGGACGAGGGCCTTGGGGCGACCCATGCGTTCGCCTCGGCCTGCGGCGAGGATGATCGCGCAGACCGAGCGCGATGGATCGCTGGCGAGCATCAACCGCGCACGACGAGCAGGGCGCCTGCGAACACGAGGCCCGCGCCCGCGAGGCGCACAGGAGAGAGCGAGCCTGCGCCGCTGAACTGCTCCCACGCGAGGCTCGCGATGATCTGCACGGCGATCACCGTGGTGACCGCGGCAGGGACGCCGATGCGGCCGATGGCGAGGGGCATTCCCGAGGTGATGAGCAGCCCCGAGACGCTCGGGATCAAGACCCGCATCGGAACCTGCGAGAGCTGCCCGAGCAGCGTCGCGTTGCCCTTGGTGATCGTGAACCCGATGATCGAGCTGACGAAGCAGAACCCGTTGCCGATCGCGAGCAAGAGCCAGAGGTTGGTGTTGCGAAGCAGCTGCGCGTTGACGCTGCCCTGCGCGACGATCGAGACGCCGACGAGCGTGGTGAGAAACAGTGCGAAGAGGGTAGATGCGGTCATGGCGAATCGTTGGATGCGTGAATGATCTTCCAGACGCGTTCGGCGGTCGCGGGTGTGGTCTCGACAGGCTTTCCGATGGCGTCGCTGATGGCGGCGAGGATCGCGGGGACGGCCCCGATCAACGGCGGTTCGCCGACGCCGCGGGCGCCGTAGGGGCCCTCGATGTCCGGGCGCTCGACGATCACCGCTTCGATCCTGGGAACGTCCAAGATCGTCGGGATGATGTAGTCCGTGAAGCTCGCGTTGAGGATGCGACCGTCGCGCGTGACGAGCTCCTCCATCAGCGCCATGCCGAGCCCCTGCGCGACGCCTCCCTCGATCTGTCCCTGCACTTCGCGAGGGTTGATGGCCTTTCCGACGTCGTGCGCGGCGACGATGCGCTCGACGCGGACCTCGCCGGTCTCGATGTCGACGAGCACCTCTGCGACGTGCGAGCCGAACATGTACGTGAGAAACGCGCGCGGCGACTGCCCGTTGTTCTCGACCGGCGCCGCGGTGCGGGGCTTGTAGACCGCCGTCGAATCCAGCGGAAATCCCCGCGAACGCGCGCTGCTCAGCACGAACGCGAGCGGGGTGGCCACGTTTTCATGATGCAGCCCCACGATGCGGTCGCCCTTGATCGTGAGGTCCTCCCAGTGCAAGCCGAGCATGAGCGCGGCGGCGTCCATCACTTGCCGGTGCACTTCTCCCGCGGCGAGCTTCACGGCGTTGCCCGAGAAGAGCGTCTGACGCGTGGCCGACGACGAGCCGGACTCTGGAGTCGTGTGCGTGTCCGACGCGATCACGCGCACGCTGGACGCGTCCATGCCGAACTCTTCTGCGGCGATTTGCGCGAGAAGAGAGTGCAGCCCTTGGCCGACGTCGACGCCGCCCGAGTACACCTCGAGCACGTTGTCTTCGGCGAATCGCACGCGCGCGCGGGACGCGTCGGGGTAGCCGTCGCCGTAGCCGAGGCCGAAGCAGATGGTGCTCACGCCGTAGCCGCGGCGCAGGTGCGGGGCGGGGTGGTCTTTGCGACGGGAGTTCCAGTGGAAGCGATCGAGCGCGGCGTCGAGGCAGTCGATCGCGCTCGCGATGGGCGTGACTTGATTGGTCGTGAGCTTCTCGCCGTCGCGCAGGAGGTTCTTCTTCTTGAACTCGACGATGTCCATCCCGAGCTCGCGAGAGAGCGCGAGGACCGCGCCTTCGTACGCGATGGCGAGCTGGCACGCGCCGAAGCCGCGCATCGCTCCCGTGGGGCAGTTGTTGGTGAACAGCGCGACGCCGTCCGCTTCGATGTTGGGGACGCGGTAGGGCCCCGTGCAGTGGCTCACGGCCTTGCGCAGCACCGCGGGGCCCGTGGACGCGTACGCGCCTTCGTCCGAGCGGATGAGCACCTTCGCCGCGGTGATCGTCCCGTCGTTCTTCGCGGCGAGCGTGTAGTGAATCTCCATGGGGTGCCGCTTGTGACGGGCCACCATGGACTCTTCGCGCGTGTACTGAATGCGAACGGGCTTTCCGAGGACGAGCGTCGCGAGGCCGAGATAGATCTGAATCGAGATGTCTTCGCGACCGCCGAACGCTCCTCCCGTGGGGGGCTGAACGATGCGCACGCGCTCGACGGGCAAGCCCAACGCGAGCGCGATGAGCCTGCGCTCTTCGTGGATCCACTGGCCCGAGGCGTGGATCGTCACGACGTCGCCGTCCATCTCTGCGTAGCCCGCTTCGAGGTCGAGAAACGCGTGGTCTACGCCAGCGGTGTGAAACACACGCGTGACGACCACGTCTGCCTCTGCGATCGCGGATCGCGCGTCGCCCTTGCGGATGAGCTGCGTCGCGAGGACGTTGCCGAACTCGTGGATGGGCGCGGCTCCTTCGCGCTCGGCGTCGGCCATCGTCGCGATCACGGGCAGCGGCTCGTACTCGACGACGACCGCGTCGCGGCCCTTCTTCGCGGCCTCGGGAGAGCTCGCGATCACCAGCGCGATCGCGTCACCGCGGTAGCGCACGCGCTCGTCGCAGAACACAGGGTGGTCGCGCTTGATGAGCCCGTGACGATTGGTGCCCTTGATGTCCTCGCGGCCGAGCACTCGGACCACGCCAGGGACCTCCAACGCCTTGGAAACATCCACGCGGATCACCTTCGCGTGCGCCTGCGCCGCGCGCACGACGGAGGCCGTGAGCACGTCGGGGCCGCAGATGTCTCCGCCGTATTGCGTCTCGCCCGTGACCTTGCCCTTCACGTCGGGGCGGATCACGGACTGGCCGATCGTGTGCGTCGTGGGATGGTTGCTCACGCGCGACCTCCCGAGGTCTTGCTCTCGGAGAGCTCTTCTCCTTCGCGAGAGGCGTCGAGCACGGCGTCGATGATCTTGTTGTAGCCCGTGCAGCGGCAGAGGTTGCCCGCGAGCCCGTTGCGCACTTCGTCTTCGCTCGGGCGAGGATTCTTGCGCAGCAGCGCCGTCGCCGAGACGAGCAGACCCGGTGTGCAGTAGCCGCACTGGACTGCGCCCGCGCGGACGAAGGCCGCTTGCAGCGCAGAGAGCTGGCCGTTGTCCGAGAGCCCTTCGACGGTGGTCACTTCGCGACCGTCGACTTGAAGGGCCATGACGAGGCACGAGGTGACGGGCTCGCCGTCGAGCAGGACCGTGCAGCTCCCGCACTCGCCTTCGAGGCAAGCGCCCTTGGTTCCTGTGAGGCGGAGGCGTTCGCGCAGGGTGTCGAAGAGCGTTTCGCGAGGGTCGACCGAGACGGTGACCTCGCGACCGTTGAGCGAGAAGCGCAGAGTCTCGAGAGTGACTTCAACAGACATGACAGAGTCCTTTGGCGCAGAGAGTGTGCGCGTCAGCGAAGGCTGCGAACGAGGCGGCGAACGAGCGCGGCGCTCATCGCGCGGCGGTAGTCGGCGCTTCCGCGGTGATCCGTGATGGGCTTGACCTCGCTCATGGCGATGGCCGCTGCTTCTTCGATGGCCGCGTCGCCCAGGCCGTGCGAGCGCAGGTGCGCTTCGGCTTTCTTCGGACGAAACGGAACGGGTGCTACGCAGCCGATCCCGATCGAGACCGCTCCGTCGTCGGTCACCGACGCCGCGGCCATGACGAGCGAGATGGCGACCGTGTCGCGCTTTCCGATCTTGTAGAAGGCGCTCTTGCGATCGGTGGGGACGGTCACGGACAGGACCATTTCGTCGGGCGCGAGCGCGGTGCGGCCCGGCGCGACGAAGAAATCCGTCAGAGAAATCACACGCGTTCCACGGGTGCTCGCGATCTCGCAGTCCGCGTCGAGGGCGATCAGCGCGACCGAGACGTCGCCGGCGGGAGAAGCGGTTCCGAGCTGGCCGCCGATGGTGCCGAGGTTGCGGATCTGCGGGCCGCCGACGGTCTCGCACGCGGCGGCGAGCGCGGTGATGCCCTCGCGTTCGAGCGCGGCGTGCTTGCAGAGCGCGCCGATGCGAAGTCGGTCTCCCTCGCGGTACACGCCGTCGAGCCCCGCGATGCGCGAGAGGTCGATGAACTCTTGAACCTTGGTTTTTTCTTTGCGGATCCCGACGACGAGGTCCGTGCCCCCGGCGAGAAAGGTCCCAGTGGCACCGAGGCGGCTCTTGAGAGCGAGCGCCTCGTCGATCGATTCGGGCCTGTGAAACATGCGCCGAGTGACACAACACCCAGGGTCGCGCGTCCGTCAAGCGCGCGAATCGCGGCCCGCTGTCTCTCGTGCGATCATCGAGCGGTCGGTGATGGGCAAGAACGTCTCGCGCAAAGGCCGCCCGCTTCGAGAGGGCGAGCACGACTCGAGCCAGAAGATCACCTGCTCGAAGTGCAAGACCGTCCACGCGGTGTTCGTCTCGCGGCGGGCGTATCCAGGGCACGAGTCGCTGCCGACCGACGTGCGGTGTGTCGAGTGCGGAGAGGTTTTTACGAGAGAATATGTTCCTGAGTTCGGCGGGGTCGA
>JAXLYJ010000016.1:0-207865 GCA_046351515.1 Polyangiales bacterium | reverse complement strand
TCGCGCTGCAGTCGCGCGGACAGGTCGACTGGCGTGTCGGGTCGTGCTGAAACACGATGAGATTGCGGAATGGAGTTGGTAGTCTGCGGCGACGCCAATTCGAGTGTTCGATCGAGCTGTCGTCGTGTGGGTGCGAAGCTGCATGCCGATGAGAGCGCAGCTATCACTGGGAGCATCACGCGCCAGCGCTGTGACAGTGAGTGAACGCTTCGAGACACCCCCCTCCTAGCACTCTCGGATCGTCGTGTGACAGCGGTTGGTTTGCTGTTCGCAGAAGCAGGTTCTCTGTCTGTCCCAAATCAGTTTCGCCCGCGAAAAGAGCGGCGAACGCACAGTGCGGCGCGGTGGAGCGATCGTAGCGCAGTAGCAAAGGAGTGAGGGCGGGGACGAGGCGGTGACCGATCGCGGCGCCAACGGATGACGCGTGCTCGACAGACCGCCGTTGGATGCGCCAATCGCACCGGCTTCTCGCGGTCGTCGTCCGCGGCCCCTCGTCCCGTCACGCCGTCCACTCACCGAGCGGTCTGTGTACGGCCCACCTGACGCGCAGTGCGTCACGACCTACCACTCGGCGCATGGCTCGGCCCAAGCGAGGCTCCCCCACCATCGCCGTCGGCTACGTGCGCGCGTCCACCGAGCGGCAGGAGCTCGGCCCCGAAGCCCAACGCGCCGAGCTCGCTCGCTGGGCCGAGCGACACGCCATCACCCTCGCCTCGATTCACGAAGACGCTCTCAGCGGCGGAACCGAGATCGACGACCGCCCCGGCCTGCTCGCCGCGCTCGATGCCGTCCGCGAGCACCGCGCGGGTGTGCTCGTCGTCACCCGACGCGATCGACTCGCGCGCGACGTCGTGATCGCCGCCACCATCGAGCGCGCTGCGCAACGCGCCGGTGCTCGCGTGGTGAGCGCAGATGGTGTCGGCACCGGTGACTCGCCCGCGGAGAGCTTCCAGCGCTCGATCCTCGACGCGGTCGCGCAGTTCGAGCGCGCGCTCATTCGCGAGCGCACTCGAGCTGCTCTGCGCGCGAAGCGGGCACGAGGGCAGCGAGCGGGGAACGTTCCTTGGGGATATCGAGCGCGCGCAGACGGAGTGCTCGAGGAGCACGAGCACGAGCGAACGATCGCAGCTCGCGTTCACGCTCTGCGTAGCGATGGCATGTCGTTGCGCGTGATCGTGCGCGCGCTCGCAACCGACGGAATCACCGGCCGCTCTGGGCGCGCGCTCACCCTCACCCAGATCGCGCGCATCGCTCGCGGCGCGCGGACCTGAACGCATCGACGCATTCGCGCGCCCTCACCTCGGCCCGTCCGCGGTCCAGTCGATCCCGACCCACCCCATCGCGCCCTGCAGCACGCGAAACGCGATCGGGCCCGGATCTCCCGGCCCGCGGTCGTCGGTGAAGTTCGCGTGCGCGAAGAGCCCGTGCAGTCGATCGAGCCGTCCCTCTCGCACCGCGGGAAGCACTCGAAGATCCGGTGCTCCCCGTCGCCACGGAAGCAACCGCGCGAGCCCGAACGCTGCGCTCAGCGACTCGATGAGCTCGACCGCGGCGCGCACTTGCGCTTCGTAGAGTTCGCCCGAGAGCGCTTGCACCATCTCGATGCCCACGCTGAACGGGTTCGCCGCGCCCGCGTGCCAGGTGAAGAAGCGCGCGGGATCGTTCTGCTGAAAGATCGTTCCGTCGCGATCGACCGTGAAGTCCCAGCTCTTGTTAGTCGCGCGCGCATTCGCTGCGACGTATCCACGCCCCGCTGGACTGCCGCTGCCCGAGCGAAACTCTCCGAGCCTCCCCCACGTCGTGTGCAACACGATCGCGCGCACGCGCTGACGGCGCGCCGAGCGGTTCTCTCCCAGCTCAGGCACACTCGCATCATCCACCCACGTCACCACGCGCGCCTGCTGAACGGGAACGCGTCGTCCGTCCACGATGATGCTCGCGGCCTTCATCGCGGTCGCTTTCGCGCCAGCACCAACGCGAAGAGCGCTCGCAACGACGCTGCGAGCGAGCGCAGTCGCGCTGCGCGCTCGCGTTCTCCCGCAGCGAGGTCGTGTCGATACGCCGCAGAGAACCCGTCGCCCGCTCGCGTGCAACGAACCGCTTCGAACTCGAGGCGAGCGATCAGCTCATCCGGCGTTCGAAGACGCTGACCGAAGTGCGCGAACTGCGCGAACGCGTCGAGCGACAACACCACGTCGAGCGCGTCGAGCAACGCAGGATCGAGCGACAGCTCGGCTGCGGGCTGAGCCTCGGGAGACAGTTCGATCTCGCTCACAGTGACACCTCCAGCGCTCGAAGTGTCTGCGGTCCGAGCACGCCATCGTCTTCGAGCCCGTGATCGCGTTGAAACGCGACGAGCCCATCGGGCCGCCAATACCCACGGCGATCGAGCTCGCACAGCACGACGAACGCCGCGCGCCCATCGCGATCCGCGCGCGAGGGGATCGCCCACAGCGCGACGCTCGCGTGCTGCAACGCGCTCGCCGCCGTGTCGCGCATCGGAACGTGATGGAGCTGGTAATACGGACACCATTCCACTCCCTCGCGGAGCGCAGTAGACGGGTCGTCCTCGGCGATCCATCCCGCGCGAACGGCCGCTCCCCACGAACGCAGCGAACGGGCCTCGCGCGCGGGAAGCGCTCCGCGGTGCGCCATCAAGCCGTCGCCCGGCGCGGCGTACACCTGGCAGTACGAGGCGAGGATGGGGGAGTGTTGGCCGAGCCAGTCGTTCCAGTTGTAGGAGGAGTGGAACGAGGGGTGGTCGTAGGCAGTGTGCAACTGCGCCAACGTGGGAAATCGCACTGCGATCTCACCGAGCGCTGTGCGTACGAGCTCGCTCAATCGCACGCGCTCCGCGCTGTTGGGCGGGCGCTTCCACGCGGCCTCGGCGTTGTGCATCACGGCGATCGCTCCGATCGAGTGCGCGCGTTGCGCGAGCCGCAGCATCGTCCGGACTCCGTCGGTCACGGTGATCGTGGCGTTGGCCACGTCGCGCGCGATCGAGTCGATTCCGAAGCCGCACACGAATTCAACTTCGCCGAGCGCGGCGCGCACTTCGTCAGCGACGAGCTGCGCACTCCACGAGTGAATTTGCACGGTGCTCGGGCGTGCTCGTGTGAGCAGCGAACGGCCAACGGTCCACGCAGCCTCGGGACCATCGGGATGCCACAGCGTTGGAATGGGCCCTGCGAGAGCGGCGGTGTTCATGCGGCCTCGCTTTCGAGACGATCGAGCGCGTGATCGAGCGCGGTGGCTGTCGCCTTCGTCACCCTGCCCCCGGCCAGCGCGTCACACACCGTGCTGCGCGCGAGCTTCGCTTCGTTCGCGACGTGCGTCGCGGTGAAGCGCTCGAGCGCGGCCACGAGGCGCGCGCGAAGACCGGGCGGGAGAGCAACAGCGTCGCGCCAGCGAAGGGCGGCGATCGCGCGGGCGTTGTCCTGTGTGATCGAGTAGGGAGCGCCCGAACGGCGACGCGCGCGGCCGCCTTCAGCGGCGATGCGCGAACGGTGCTCGGGCGCGAGCACCGCGAGTCCTTGTCTGCGACGCGTGGAGACGTTCATCGTGCACAGCGTGCTCGATGCGCACGTCGTCGATTGCCGCGGGCGTGTCGATCACTGCGTCGGTGTGCGGTGATTCAGCGTGCCGCCGATCCGGCAGCGCGGTCCCCTGAGTCGCCCCCCCCCACCTTCATTCGAAACCACGACCGGGGCCGTCGGGTGCGAGATCTCGAACCATCATCGACCAAGTCATTCCCGGAAAGTGCTTACCAGGCCGTTGCGCCAAGGTGCGAAATCCTCGCGCCGCGAGGTGGGGAGCCATCGTTGACGCGCTTACGACCACGACAGTCGCGCGAGCAGCCATCGCGGCAAGAATTCGTTCCGCCGTGAGGCGCCGCGCAACGCCGCGATTGCGGTGGGTTGTTGCCACCACCAGCCGGTTCATCGACGCAAGCGGTGCACTGCGGCTCCCATGAAGCGCCCCAAGCTCATCACCAAACAGATGAGCGTCCGGCAAATCGCTGCCGTCCGTATGCAGCGACAGCCGAGCAGCCGCAACGAGCACGCCTCTATCGCGAACCAGCCAATGCCAAGCGACAGCATCGACGGGATCGCGCCAGTTGTTCGCAGCAGCAGCTCCAGCGCGAGCAGTCTTCTCGTGATCCCAGACTTCCACCCGGAACGCACCTAGTTCGTCGATTAGCGCTTCCGATGCAACTCGGCAGAGCTGTACCTCCAACTCAGCCGCAGCCCGGCAGTCGTCTACTAGAACTTCCTTGAAGGAATCCCAGCGACCCGGATCGTGATCGAGCACGGGAGGACGTTAGCATGCGCCAAAGCGGTTCGTCCTCACAGCTACCGGTATGCCAACGTTGTGTGAGCACACGTGCAGCGCCTGCTGGCACGCCGAGCAGGCTCCAAGAGCGGGCATCCGCACGGAGGACTATTCGCGCCCCCTCAGCCGCTTGGCCGAGCAGGCTCCAAGCAACGTCCAGACCGATCAAGCGAAGCCACTGCAAACCGAAAGCTACGCCGCCCGGTGATACCGCAGCTTCCTCTTCCTCCCGCCCGCTGAAGCCAATCGGTCGGTCCACTCGCTGCTCGACGTGTCCCCGCCCGCGTTCACAAACGCGATCCGCTCGAGCGCCCGCTCGCGCGCTGCGCTCATCGCCGCCTTCGGCGCGGCCGCTCGTCTCCGTCGGTCGATGCCCTCGATGCACGCGCGCTCGGTTCCCTCCCACTCGCTGAACCGCGGGTGCCGCTTCATCTCGATCAGCACGGCGCGCTGATACTCCTCATCGCTCGCGCCCTCACTCGCGATCGCGGCCGCTTCGCTCGCAGCCTCGTACGCCGCTTGCCACTCGGCCCAGATCGGATGCTCCGCATCACACGGGCTCGTCCCTTTGCGATGCGGAAACTCCGTCCCAATCGGCGAGGGAACATGCCACCGCTCACGCTTCGCGATCTCCGCTGCTTCCGGTGCCGCGAACCGATCGAACCCCGCGTGCGTCTCCGCGTCGCGCAGTCTTCGCGAGACCACCGTTCGCCGCATCGGATGCCCGTGCGTGAAGTCTCCGACCCAGTACTGCCCTTCGCGCGGCCGCTTCTTCGACGGCGTCGCGCACGCCGTCACCTTCCCACCACCACGCCCCGGAACCGTCGCTCCCACATGCTTCAACCCACACGGAACCGCGCTCTTCGGCGAAGGATGCGGCGTGTCCGGCGGCAGCGTCGACCAATGCGCGTTGCGCTTCGTCATCCCGCGCACCGCCCGCTTCGCCTCCTTCACATCGCCCTGTGATTTCTCTCGCGAACGCCGCTTCTTCTCCACGCTCGCCGTGCTCGCGGGCAACGCAATCACGTTCTCCTCTCGCGTCACTTCGACGCGATACCCGTCGTTCATCAAGCTCTGCGTGATCGCGCTCAGCGCGATCTCCACCGCGCTCTCTGCGTCCGGCTCGAGCTCGATCGACGCGCTCACGATGCTCGGTTGTCCCGTGCGCTCGTTGTGACGCTTCTCCCAGTCGTCGAGTTTGCGGCCCGTTCCGCGCGCGGGCTTTCCCCACGGACGACAGTGCACCGTCGCGCGAGCGTCGATCACCGAGATGCGATTGCTGTGCATCCCCGCGTCGCGCAGCGCTCGATACGCCGCCGCGGCCGCGCGTCGACAGCCGCGAACGTCCTCGTTTCCGTTATCCTCCACGCGAATGCCGATGCGCCATGGACGCCCGTGTCCGCGCGCATCGATTCCTCGCGTGACGTCGAGGCGCGCGATCGTTCGGCGCTCCTGCGCCAACACGCGATCCACACGACGCAACGGCGGCGTGTCGATCGGATCGCTGTTGTCCGTCGATCGCACGGCATCCGTGTACAGCGCATCCGCCTGTTTTCTCAGCGCGAGCAACGCATTCGCCTTCATCGCCACCTCCGCGAATCTTCGAAGTCCTGTCGGCGCCGCTCTGCGCGCGAAGGCTCGTTCCACTCTGCGACGAGCGCGGTGAGCCACGCGTCGAACTCGTCGAAGCGCCCCACCGCGAGGAGCGACGGAAGCCTACCGAGCAGCTCGATCCACTCTTCGACCCAGCGCTGATCCGAGCCATTCACAACGCGCGCCCACTTGCGCGCTTCGTCGATCCACCCCGTCGCGTTCGTGTACGCCCTGCGCACCTTCCACTGCGCCTCGCTCAGCTTCGGAACGTCCTCGATCGCCGTCGTCACGTACGCCGGAAGCTCCGCCGACTCGATCGCGCGAATCTGTTCACGCAGCGATTTCCCACTACGAAACATCGCCGTCTTCACCGCGCGAACGACGCGACTGAGCACGCTCTTCGCGTCGCTCTCGACCTCGAACGCGATGCGCTCGGTGATTCTCGGTTGGTCTGCGCGCTCGACGAGCGCGATCCAACCGTCGCCGTCGCGCTGCAGGTCCACGATGACCTCGATGAGCTCGAGGCCCGTTCCGCCGCCTTGAAGGCCCCACCGATAGCGATCCTTTCCGCGGACCGTGCGCTTTCCGTACGAGACGTTCATCGCGAGCCGCGTTCCCGGCGAGCTCATCGCGCGTGTGAGCCCATCGAGCATCGCTTTCTCGCTGGCGCTTCGAGCGCTCGACCCCCTCTGCGACGCGCGCAGGTCCGGCGCGGGCATCGTCGGGTCCACCGTCACGCGATTGCGCTTCGCCAGCTCGTTGCGAACGGCGACAAACGCCTCCTCTGCGCTCATCGGCGCCGCGTCGATCGCCGTGCGATTCGCCACACGAATCGCGCGCGTCGCCTTGTCCAACACGACCCCATCCATGAACACGGGAATCGCTGCTCCGTTGAACCCCACGTACCAGGTCACGTCGCCCTTGTTGTTCGCGAAGAGCTGCACGCTCGTCGCTCCGAGCTGCGACTTCGCTCCCTTCTTCAAGAGCGCTCCGAACTGCTCGATGAACGTCTCGATCGATCCCCGGTTGCGCACGATCTCCGCGTGCGCGAGCGCTTCCTCCGCACGTCGCTCCGTCGAACGCGCACGGTTCGCGAGGTGCTCGGCCTCTCGCTGCAGCGCGATGCCTTGCCCCGTGAGGTTGAAGATCCGATCGGCGTCCTTGCGCGCCCGCTTCTCGCTGTGATGCCCCACGAGAATCGGCTGTCCGAACGGAATCATGTCCGCGATCCCGCGCACCGCCGCGTGCTTCGCGCTCGCCGCGCTCGCCTTCTTCTCCGCGCGCTCCTCGAGTCGCTCCGCGCGATCCCGCAGCAGATGCGCCCGAAACTCGTTCGCCTCTGCCTCGTCGATCGCCTCGCTCTGTTCGACGCGCACCGTCGCGCCGCGCTTCCTCAGCGCCTCCGCCACGCGCTCGAGCGGAACACTCGGCTTCGCCCTCCCGCGCGACTGCTGCCGAAACCACAGCCGCTTCGGCGCGAACCACTTGAACGCCATTCCCAGCCCCTTGATCGCGTCGGCCCAGGGGCGCGTGTTGCCTGTGATCGTCGTTCCCTCTTCGAGCGTGTGGGAGACGACGAGTTCGGCGGCAGGCTCTTCGACAGGCGCGATCGAGCCCATCGGCAACGCGCGAGCGGGCTGCGCGAGCATCGCCACCGCAGCCGCGGTCGTCATCCGCGGCGACGAACTCACGGTCGCCCACGAATTCAACCGCACGATTCCGCTCGGGATCGCGCTCACGTTCTTTGTTCGCTTCGGTTGCGGCGATGGTGGCGTCGCGAGCGACTGCACCGCGCTCACGACCTCATCGAGCACCGACTGCTTCGAACGATCGAGCGTGTAGAACACATCGCGTCGAGCGACCTCGTTGGCGTCGTCCACCAGCGACACGCTCACCAGATGCCGTTCGTCGTGAACGCGCGAGCGCAGCATCAAGTGTTTGCGCCCGATCCACACCGAGACCCGCGCTCTCGTGTCGTCGAGCGCGTGCTTCTCGACCTTTCGTGCGCCCACGCGATCGCGAAACGGGTCGTCGAGCAGCGCCTCGCCCATGATCAGCACCGCCCGCTCGACGCTCTGCCCCGTGTAGTCGCGGAACATCCAGCTCTCGTGCACTCGCGCGCTCGGAGCCTCGACGAACTCCGCGTCGATCACCTCGGGCTCGCGCGTGGCCACCACGTCGTTCGCGGCCTTCGGTGGCCACGGCTTTCCCCAACGCTTCGCTGCGAGCATTCGCGCGCAGTCCGCCTCGGGCCCGGTGCTCGTTGATCGCTTGCTCTTTCGCTCCTTCGCGATCGCGCCCATCGGGAGCGCCGCAGGTCCGCGCAGCATCGCCACCGCAGCGACGGTCGACACCTTCGGCATCGTGGCCCGCGTTGCACGCGGCCAGCTCACCACCCGCGCCAACGCGCTCGGCACGCCGCGCTCGGGTTCGCTCTTCGCGATCTCCGCGAGCTCGTTCGCCGGCGACGCCGCAACGAATCGCTCCACCTTCGGTGCCTTGCGCTTCGGTGCTCGCTCCTTCTTCGCGCGCACTGGAGCCTCGCTCGAACCGCCGCTCTCTTGCCCGCGCTCGTAGTCCGTTCCGATCTTCTCTGCCTGCGCTTTGCTGCGCCCGATCACCATGCGCGCTCGAAGCGTTTGCGGCTCGCTCGACCACGAGTACGGAGGATCGAAGATGCGCGCCTGCCGAAAGCCGAGCTGCACCAACGTGTCCACGTCCTCCCCACGTGGAATCGCCGCACCCTCCATGTCCCCGAGCGTGAGCTCGACGATCATCGACTCGACGTCGCGAACGAAATCGGGCCCTTTGTTTCCTCGCGCGGGGCGATAGCGCCGTGTCGCGAGATCCCACTCGCGCCCGACGAACACCTCCATCGAGCAGCGCATGCTCGTGTAGTCGCCGGGGTTCGGATCGGTGCACCAGCCGAAGAGCGAGACGCGCGCCGTTCCTCCGCGCGCGAGCACGTAGTTCGCGGCGTCGATGATCTGCGCGCGACGATCGGGGCCGACGCACATGAAGTCGAACATGCGTCGGATCTCCGCGAGTTCTGCTTCGTTGAACGTGCGGTCCATCAGCGTTTCTCCGTGGGATCGATGATTCCGAGGTCCGCGAGCGCTCGCTTGCGTGCAGCCGCGAACCGCTCTCTCGTTTGCTTCGACGGCCAGCGACCGAGGGCATCGAGCCGCTCTTCTTCGCGACGGATTCCGACGATCGCGGGGTGCGCCTCGTACTCGTCACGCCTGGCTGCGATGCGGCGTTCGAGCTCTGCGCGCAGCGCGTCGTCGAGTACGCCCTTCTTCGTTCGTCGCAGCGCTTCTGCGGCGCAGTCGACTCCGTAGTACACGACGCCCTCGGGCTCGCCGTCGACGTAGCGACGCAGAACAATCGTGCGCTTGAGCTCGACGCGCCCGCAGCGCTCGCATTCCGTGCGCTCGTCCGTCACTCCGACGAAGCGCAGTTCTTCGACGGGCTTTGCGATGCGCTCGGCAGCGCGCACGACGGACGCGAGCGCGGGAGGGCCGGTGAAACTCAGCTCTCCCTGCGCTCGATCGCACGTGCATCCGCGGCGCTTGCACATCGCTCACCCGCTCGACGGAGGCTTGCTCTCGGGAACGATCGTGATCGGCCCCGTCGGCTCGGGCGCCGCGTTGATCACGGGGTTGTCCGGGTTCTCACCCAACGCGCGGATCCGAGCGCGCACCTTCGCGCGCCACAGCGTGATCGCGCCTTTCATGAACTCCAACGCCACACCGCCCAGCGCGTTTCCCAGCATCGCGAGCAGCGGAAGGACCACGAGCGTCCACGTCGGAGCGCCCGCAGCATTGCCCACGTTCGACTGCCCAACGCTCTGCGCGATCAACGGCGCAGCCGCAGGAGCAGCGAACGTGAAGCCCAATCCCCAGCGAAGGATCGAGTTCATTGAGAACCTCCGTTCGTCGCGCTCGGTGACGTCGGCGTTGCTCGAGGAAAGCGTCGCTCGACGAGCGCATCGAGCTGCTCGTTCATCGCGCCGAGCGACTGCATCGAACGCGAGGTATTTCGCGCGCTCGCGGCGACCTCGGTCCATCGCGCACGCACCGCTTCGATGCGACGCACGGCCTCGTCGCGAGAGCTCACTCCCGCGATCGCAGCTTCGCCCTCGGCGCGCGCAGCGTCTCGCAACGCACCCGCGGCGACGCCTGCGCCTGCGATGGCCCAGCGATAGCCGTCGTGCACGGTGAACGAGCTGCACGCTTCGATCGCGACGAGCGCAGCCAGACCCAACACCCACACCATCAATCGCCTCATGAAACCCTCCATTCCACGGCGAACGCGCTCGTCTCGTTGAAGACGATCGCGCTCGCGTCCAACAACCCCTCGGGCTCGACGACCCACGTCGCGCCCGCAGGAACGATCCATTGCAGATCCGTTCCCTCGAACTCGATTTTCGCGGCACCTCCGCGCGGGCCCATCGCAGTGATGCGCCACACGCGCGCGTGCTTCGGCGCTTCGCAACGCCCGCTCTCTCCGCAGCGCACGATCCACTGAGCGACAGGAAGCTCCTCGCGCTCTTCACTCTCGATCGCCGCATCTTTCTCAGGCATCGCTCACCCCACGGTCTCCACGCCCACGTACGTCGTGTTCGTCGTCAGCACGTTCACGCCGCCGTTCGAATGCCGCCCGAGCACGTTCAACGTCAGCAACGTCGACCGCGGAACGGGCTGCGCCGTGAAACCAAACGTTCCGTTGAGCGTCACCGTCGGTTGCACGCCTGCCGCAGCGCCGATCACGTGAATGCGCTGCACGCGCCGTCCCACAGCGATCGCGATGTTCGCGTTGGTCGTGACGCTCGACTGGAAGCCGATGCCTCCAATCTCCGTCGGTGATCCCACCGCGAGCGCGCCCGCGATCGGAAGTCCCAACGCCACCGGCGGAACCACCACGCCCGCCTGCAAGACTCCAGCGCCCGTTGGACCAACGATCCCCGAGCGCTGCGAGTCGTCGCTCTGCTGTGTCGCGATGAGCTCGAGCCACTGAATCACCTGGTCGAGATCGCGCCCGGCTCGCAGCGCGATGAGCTCGTTGAGCGCCGCGGCGAGCGTCCCTTCCGTCGCTCCATTCGCCATCGGAGCGAGCGCGCTCAACAGCCCGACGACGCGCACGACCAACGCACGCGCGGTCGCGTTGGGCTCGCTGTCGCGGACCTCTGCTATCACTCGTCCGTTCTCGTCCGTGATGTTCGTCTGCTGCGTCATCGCTCACTCCGCGACCGCGGAACCCGCGCTCTTTCAGCCCTCGATCTGCTTCCGCTCGTTCGGCGGAAGCAGCGATCGCAGCCCGTTCGCCATGCGTCCGATGCGCTCGTGGTGAACGCGCAAGATCTCGTGATGCGCGCCCACCGTTCGCGCGATCGTGCTCTGTCCCTTCGCGAGCGACTTGATGTCGCGCTCGGCTTTGCTCAGCCGCGCACCGACTCCCTTCGCGTAGACCTCGTGCGCTTTCTTCGCGCGCTTCGGTCTCGCGGATCGCTTCGCCATCGCGCTCGAACGCTTCGCGACGCTTCCCACCGCGCTCTTCGCGCGCTTCTTCCTTCGCTTCTTCGCCATGACGATTGCTCCTGTTCACGCGCCGACGATGCGGCGATGAATCGATCTCCACTCCCGCAGCGCCTCGTCGCTGAACGGGTGGTAGCCAGCGCGCATCACCGCCGCGTACCAGCGCTCTCCGTCGCGATCCGCGATCAACTGCGCGAGCGCCGCGCCGTAGCGCGCGTTCTCCAAGTGACGCAGATACGCATCGAGTCCGGCTTCGATGGACTCGTACGCGCGGTACGGCTGACGGCCATCGACGACGTTCGTTCGAAACGCGGCGCGCCCGCGCCAGCTCGACGATGCCTTGATGTTTCCAGGGTTGTTGTCGAACTCGTAGCGACCACCGCCGACCTCGCGCCACAGATGCGCGAGCAGCACGGTCGAGACGGCGAACGCAATCGCCGCAGGAAGTCCGCGGGCGATCAGCAGTCGAAGCAACACCGCGCCGCGGGAGCGAGCCCAGTCGCGAGTCGTTCCTGTCCACGATCGCTTCGTGTCGATGACGATCATGGGAGCACCACCACGCTCTCGCCCACGACGCGCTCGAACTGCGCGCCGCAGCGGTCGACGACGGCGGTCACGTTCACGCGCACGGGCTTCGCGCCCGAGGGTGTGACGCGAGCAAAGACGTCGAATCCGACGCACAAAACGCCGGCGAATTGAACGATGAGCCCGCGGTGCTCCCACGAAGCGGGGGACATCGAGACGAGCATCGCGCGATGGCTCGCGTTGCCTGCGCGCGCGCGAAGCTCCCACTCGATCGACGGCGGTGTCGCTTCACCCGCCAAGCTCTCGATGCTCGAAAGCCAGAGCGAGATGCGATCGATTGGCCGCCACACATCACGCTTCGGCCGTTCGCAGTGTTGTTCGACGAAGACACCGCCGAACACGCGCAGTTCGCTGGAGGGCTCGATGGTGGTCTTTCCCTCGAAGGCGCACGTCCACGCATCGCCGAGCGAATTCGGCTCCGAAATGCGCACCATGCGATCGTTGGGAACGAGCACCACCACAGCCCTCCACGCTCAGCCTGCGACCGGCATCCCTTCGAGCGGACGCCCGAAGAGCACCACGTGAAACGGCACGTACACGTCGAGCGGCTGCGTCTGTTCCGCGACCACCGCGCTGCTCTCGATCTCCACCGTCCGCGGAACGCGCGTGACGATCTCGATCTTGTCGTCGCTCGACCTTCCGCCGGTGTTTCCCGCGGCGCGGAACGGCATGTACGCAGCGACAATGGGCGATCCGTTGACCGCTTTGCTCTGCTCGATCGCGCCGCCGTGACCTGGCCACAAAATCAAGGGCCCGGTCTCGTAGTTGATCGACTGCCCATCGGGAAACTGGATCGCGAGCGACGCGTGCTCGAGCACCGCGGCCATCAGCTCGTCGTCGTAGTGACGAAACCAGTGACGCCTTCCGACGCCATCGCCACCCGCGAGCATCTTCGCGATGGGCCGGCCGACGATCACGCCCATGCCCATCATCTCGAACAGATACTTGTTGGGAACGAGCGCTCCATCCTTGCTCGTATCCGTGTCCGTCTCCGTGAGGCTCGCGCCGAACACACCGAGGCCTGCAGAAGCGCTGTCCTCGTTGATGCCCTTGTCGAAGAGCGTCACCGCTTCTTTCGCCGCCGACAGAATCAACGGAGCGCCAGCGGCCTGCACGGCGAAGCGCAGCGCGCCGCGTCCAAATCGAAACGGATTGAGGCCCGAGCTGAGCGTTCGAACCTTGTCGTTGACGCACACGCCCGGCCCGGACTGCGGCTCCGAAGGCTGCCCCGGCGGCTGAAGAGGAAAGCTCGCTGCGCTCAGATGCGTGATGGGATTCATCGTCGTTGCTCCATGCGTTGGTCGTTGCAGAGCGAGCGATTCGCCCTGTGATTCACTGTGTGTCCCGCGGTCAGTTACCGGCCGACGTAGCGGGGAGAGCCGTCGTACGCCTCCGCCCAGCCCGCGCTCGCCGTTCCCGCGTTGAGCTCTTGCGTCGTGCTCTGCGTGCTCTGCGTGGACGAGCTCGAGCTGCTGCTCGTGCTGTTCGACGCGTTGGCAGCGTTGCTGTTCGCGGCGGTCTGCGCGCGCTGCGGAGTGACGAGCGAGCGGATGTACGCGCGCACTCGAACCTCGCGCTCGATCTTCGCAGCGCCGCCGACGATGCCGCCGATGGCGATTCCCGCGCCGATGCGAGGAGCGACGCGGCCGACCGCAGCGCCGAGCACGAGGTGGCCGAGCGTTTGAACGAAGGCTTTGGAGACGTCGGTGAGCGACGTTCCATCGAGCAGCATGTTGGTGGCGGTGACCGAGACCGCGCCGACGCCGCCCACGATCGCGGTCGTCTTCACGAACTCCGTGACGTTGCCTGGCTTCTTGGATTCCATGTCGACTCCTCAGCGAAACAAAGACTTGAGCGCCGCTTTCGCAGCCTTCTTCGCGGGCTCGGAGCCGAGCAGAACGCCCAGCCCGATCGCGGTTCCAACGGTCGTCGTGAACGCGCGCGCGTTCGCTCGAAGCGCCGCGGCCTGGCGTTGCTCCGCGAGCTCGACGACCGACTCCATCGCGAGCGTCTCGGCCTCCGTCATCGACGGCGCAGCGGCGAGCGGATTCGCCCGCGAACGCGCCATGCGACGAACCATCGAGAGCGCGGCGACGTAGACGTTCCAGCAATGGAACGCCGTCTCGCGATCCTCGAGCACCACGAGCTCACCCGGATCGGGAAGCAACGCGTTCGCAGCGTCGCCCCACACGAACGCGGGTCCGTCGAAGAGCAGGAAGTCTCCGGCAGGAGCCGTTCCGCTGCGCGCGTTGACGATGCCCGATGCGCCGAGCAGCTCGAAGCAACGCGAGATCGCCGTCGACGTCGCGCGACGTTGGCCCTCGAACGAGCCCGTCGCGTCGATCGCCGCGGTGCACTCCCACGAATCGGGCGTGGGAAGCGCACCGACGATCGGAGCGTCATTTCCCTGCCACTCCGCTTCGTTGCCGCGGTACTTCAGCTTCGGCAGAAACGCGATCGCGCCCGCATCGTTGAGCACCACGGTCGGCGCGTTGAGCGCGTCACGCATCGCAGCGAGCTCGGCGACGAACGCGTTGCGACCAGCGGTCGGCGTCGCGCGTCCCGAGATCGCGTCGTTGCGCCACGAGCCCGCGCTCGATGCGCTGTGATGAATCCACTTTCCGCTCATCGACGTGCCTTTCGTCGCGTGTTCTTCGCGTTGTTGAGCGCCCACATCCCGAGCCCCACCGCGCTCGCAACACCCGCCGCGGTCGCGATCGGATGCCGCTCGACGAAGCCGAGAACGCCGGTCGCGTTGCTGTCGCCGTACGAGGTCGTGACCGAGCTCGACGTGCGCGTGATGCTCGATGCGTTCGTGCGCCCGCTCGTTCCGCTGCGCGGGTCTGCGGGAGGCTCGCTCGTCGCGGGATCCCAGCAGCGAAGCGCCGCGTCGAACGAAGGAACCGCGATGGTCTGCGACCACCCCGGCCCCACCGTCGTCAGCGGAAACTCGACGTCATCCCACCGCGCTCCCGGGTGATACGCGACGATCGCCGCGTACCGCATCGAGACCGGCGAGATCGATCGCCGCGCGAAGTCATCGCGCAGCGCTGAGAGAACATCGGCCGCAGCTCCATTGGCCTTCGCGGCCCAGTAGAGCGCGAACTGCGTCGTCGGTCCCCACGAGCCATCGACGCGCAGCGTGCGACGGGTGGAATCCGCTCCGAGACCGAGCTCGTTGCCGATGCGCGATCGCTCGACGACGAGGTCCGGCCGCAGCGAGTTGAGCTTGTCCGCGTAGCCCGCTTCGACGAGCGTCGATTGCAAACGGCGAATGAAATGGCCGCCACCCGTCGCGCAGACGAGCTCCGTCGCGCCGGTGCGACGGCGCCACCAGAGGGCGAGATAGCCGGTTCCTTGAAAAGTGGGGCGTGCGCTGGGGAGGCTCATCGACGGCCTCGCTTCTTCGATTGCTTCACGAGGTAGACGATTCCGCCGATCACGACGGCCGCTCCGATCGCAGTGGGAACGGGGTTCTCCTTCACCCACGCGAGCACACCGCTGTCCGCGGACTGCGTGTTCGCAGCGGGGCGGGCGTTCACGTTCTGCGCGGCCTCGAGGCCGAGAACGGAGTACTCCGTGCGCGGGTTCGCGAGCGTGTTGGTGGGCGCGGGATCGCGTTGAGCGAGTGATGCTTCGGCGTTGGCGCGAATGCGCGCGAGCTCGATGTCGCGCTGCGCTTCGATCTCCGCGAGGCGCTCGCGAGCGCGTTGCTCTTGCTCCTGGCGGGCGCGCTCTTGCTCGCGCGCGATCGCGTCGGTGGTCGTCGAGATGACCTGGCGACCGACTTGGAGACCAGCGTCGGGCTGCGATTGCGCAGGCGGATTGCTGGGCGCGGCGGCGGTGCTCGTCGTCGGCGCGGCGTCACCCGCGGGGCGGGTGGCGATGGTTTGCGCGGGACGGAGTGTTCCGCCGAAGCGGGCGAAGCTGGACGGTGCCCCGCTGGGCAGCGTCGTCACTGCGTGGGTTCCGCACGTTCCGTCGCACGGTCGTCCGGACTGAGCACAGGGTCCACAGGCCATGGGCCAACGCTGTGCGCGGGCGCGAGGTGCCGAAAGCGAAGCAATTCAGAAAACGTGAATTGCATTGCAGAAACACAGGTCGAATCGTCGCGCTCAACGCAGTCTGCTCGCTGCCGCACTGGGTGCTTCGCCGAGCTGCGCTCCTGCGATCGAGCTCTCGACGTCGAGCCAGCGACCGTCGACGAACACCTGCGCGAAGACGTGATTGAGCGCGGCGCCGTGGATCTGTTGGTTGAGCCACACGATCTTCGCGCGCAGGCCAACGAGCCGCGCGAGCGCGACGAACAACGTCGCCAGGTCCTCGCAGTCGCCCCCGTGCGCGATCGTCTCGTGGGCGTCCTGAAACACTTCGTCGCCTGCGGGATCGGGGCGGTACGGAAGCTGGTGCACGAGCGAGAGCACACGCTGCGCGCGCGCTCTCTCAGTGCCCGCACGCGTGACCATCGCGGCGAACTGCTGCACGAGCGGGCGCTTCATCGCGTCCGTTGCGAGCGCGTCGAGCAACGCAACGCGCGACGCCGGCGGAACTTCGGGCGCGATCAACCAACGCATCCGGCCACCATGCTCCCTGCGCGCTGAGCGCCGAAAGCGGTGCAATTCGTCCGACGGATCGATCGCGCTCGATGCGCGAATTGCATCGCTTTCGGCGGTGGCGTTTTGTGGTCAACGTGCGGGCATGTTCGTGCCGCCCCGTCGTCGAAGTGCTCGAGCCGTGCGGCCCGCGGGGAAAGCAACTGCGCCGAGCGCGGCCGTGTGGCGGCGGTATCCCAAGCGGACGGCAAGGGCAGGATCGAGTGGATCCACTGGGCGGACCTCGAGCTCGCGGCGGCGTGGGCGGAGCAAGCGCTCGGCGAACTCGATGCGTTCGTCGCGAAGTACTCGGGCCCAATGGCGAGCGCGACGCAGCTCGAAGGTGGTGCTCGCGCGCCAATCACGACGGAAGCGTTCGCCGTGCTGCGCTCGCTGAACAACGCGTTTCAGGCGCTCAACGTTCCGCCGATCGTCGCGCCAGCGAGCGACGATCTCGGGACCGTCGATCTCATTCGCTCGTTCGTCGTGCTCTCGAGTGGCCGCGTCGAAGTGCGCACGCAGTTCATGCTCTCGAGCGGCCGACGCGGCCCTTCGCCCGCCGACGAGATGGCAACGTTGTGGCGCACGCTTGGGGCGCGCGAGCTCGCGAGCGACGAGGGCATCGTGGTTGACGTGCGAACGAGGCGAACGCTGTTCCGCGGGGCATTCGAAGCGACACTCGCCTTCAAGCGGAACGCGGCGGTCGCTGAGCGAGCGTTCCTCGCGCTGTGGGCGCGGAGGCCGTGGACGCTCGTGCGCGCCGAGGGCGAAACAGAGCTCGTGTGGAGCGCTCCGCTCGTGTGGGAGCGCGACAGCGTCGTGCGGAAGCTCGAGCTCGCACGACCGACGATGGCGGCGATTGGCCGCGACCCGTGGTCCGCACTGGTTTCAGCGCGCGAGCGAGTGAAGGCGCACAACGATGCGCTCGCGATCGAGTGGGCGGGGCAGATGCCGGAGCTATCGAGCGCGAACAGCTCGGACCAGGTGCAGCGCGTTCAGGCATCGATGAGAGCGCTCGCCCAGGCGCGGTCCGAAGCAGCACTCGCACAAGCTCGCGCTGCGGCCCGCGAAGGGCTCGCAACCGGTGCGGGTAGCGTCGCTGGGGTGCTCGGCGTGATCTCGGCAGCCGCGCCGCCGGCCGCGCTTGTTCTCGCCCCCGCAGCGGCGGTGCTCGGCGCCGTCGCTGCGCTCGCGGGGCTGATGCTGCAGGTCATCCCACGTGAATGGCTCGCGACTGCGGAGGTTGTCCCTCCGCGATTGCCCCTCCCGTACATGACAACCGGCGACGAGGGACCGAGCGACCCACCATCGCATGCAGTCAACCGACCGAGCGAATCACGGCCAGTCGCCCGCCCCGTCGCACCTACACCACTCGACGCGCCGCCGGTCGACGTTGTGCAGACGATGACTGCGTCGCCGACGACAGCCCGGAGTTCGACAACGACATTGCCGCTGCAGAGGCGTTCCTCGGCGATCACTGCCTTGCTGCCAGCGAACGCATCGTCACCGCACGCGCCGTCATCCGTCGAAATCGATCGGGAACGAGTACCACCACAGCCCCAGGAGAATCCTCGGCTCGAGCAGCTCGCACCAACGGCCCCGACCTCACGCCGCGTCCAGTCGAATGCGTCGCGCACGGCGGTGGTTGCCGTCTCGGCCGGCGCTGGCCTTGCGTTGCTCTGGGTGTTGTCGAATCAGCGGTGATCTCGTCACGGCCAGAGGCACTCGCCCGCGCTCGCGGTCGGTCGCTCGCGTACGCACTGCATCCCACGCGGACATTCCGGCGCAAGGTTTGTGTCGCATAGCAGGCGGCAGAGGCGTGATGTCGCGCCGCAGATCGGCGTCAATTGACCGCCACTTCGGTTCACCACCGGAGGGTTGGGCGCAGGACAGTCCTCGTTGCGCGTGCAGGGAGGCAGACACGTCCCGTTCGCCCCTGCGTCCGGGAACGTGCAGACCGTCGTTCCCAGGCACGCGGACTGCGCGCCGCACGAGTCGTAGTTCGACGTCGGCTGTGGAGGCGCACACGCAATCAAGACGAACGCGGCCACCACCGCCAAGAGCACAGAGCGCATGCCGCGGGTCTATCACACTCGCGGGTCACCCCGCCTTCCCCGCCATCTCATTGAGCACGCCCGCGACGATCTCCTTCGCACTGTCCTTCAGCATCGGCGTCATCGCCTCCGCGAGCTTCTGTTGCAGCACCGGAAACGCGCTCAGCAGCGCCGGAGCCTTCTCGATGAACGCCTCGATCCCATCCCCCTCGTCGCGCTCTTCTCGTCGCCGTTTGCGCTCGGCGCGATCCTCGTCGCGCTCGCGCTGCCGATCCATCCGATCGAGCATCCGCAGCACCAACTGCTGATCGATCGGAGCCGCGGGCGCGGGAGGCGCGCTGCCCTTCACCGTCGCCTCGACCATGCGGACCATCGTCTCGTTCATCATCTTCGCGTCCTCGCGCGCCCGCTGCGCCTCTTGCTGCAGCGCGATCCGTTGCGCTTCGAGCTGCTTCTCCGCGCGCTCGGTGTTGGCCTGCATCATCGCGAGCATCGCTTGCATCCCCGGATCGAGCCCGCGCACCGCGAGCACACCGGGCGCCGCTTGCTCGACGGCCGAAGGCGCGTGCACGGGCTCGCGCGGCGCAGGCTGCACTTCGCGCTCTGCCGTCGGAACCGTGTACTCGCGCGGTGGGCCTTCGAGCTCGAGCCGCGCTCCCCCGACGGTGCGCCCCTTCGCGCCGACGGCGCGGAGATCGTACGTTCCGCCGCCGCAGCGCTCGGCGATGGTCACTTCGTCGGTGGTGATCGGGTCGAAGCGCTCGGGCCACACCTTGTAGCGGACGCGTCGGTCCGCGCCCGGTCGCGCCGCGCTGTCGTCGATCACGCGCTGCGCGATGAGGTAGTCGATCGCCCCCAACGGAGCGTCGGGAAACAACGGGTACACCGGCGGAAACGCGCCGCCCTCGCCCTCTGTCCCTTCGTCGTCGTGCTGTGCAATTCGCTCGGTTTTCATGCGGTGAAATAGCCATCGAGACAGCGGTGGCAAGAGCGGTCGAACAGCGGTCGCAGAGCGGCACGAGAGCGGTCAGACAGCGGTGTCGACAGCGGGCGGGAGAGCGGCGCACCACGCTGCGCGCGGTCGTCGGCGACGCGTTCGCGCTGCGCGTGCGCGCTCCTCTGCCTCGTCGCGCAAGGCGCGCAACGCATCGCGCGGCCAGTCGAGCGCCGAGAGCCCGAGCCGTCGCAACGCAGTGACGACCCACCGCCGCGAGCGCCCCGTTTCGATCGCGAGCTGCACGATCGCCTCTGCGGTCGCTTGCCGCACGGCGCGTTCGAGGCGAAGGCGCTCGTTCACTAGCCGAACGACGTCACGATCGCTGGTCGTTCGCAGCGAGTGCCCACAGCGAGCGAGCGCCGCGATGATCTGGCGGTACGTCGCGCCACAGTGACGCTCGAGCCACGCGCGGCGATAGCGCCGTTGGTGCGTGCGCGAACTCACGGCAAGCCCTCGCTGCACCAACACCACGCGACGCGTTCGGCCAGGTCGCGCTCGAGCCTCGCATCGTGCTCGATGATCGCCGCGCGCTCTTCGAACGCCTCGCGCGTGTCGTCATCGAAGGCCGCCACCTCGACCGCGACGTCGACCTCGAGCACCGTTGCGACGACCGCGGGATCGAGCGTTCGCAGCTCTGCACGCCACACACTCTGGTCGGCCACGGAGCGCCCTTCCCTGCCGTCAGAGGCTGCGCGACGAACGCGCACCCTTCCATCAACGATGCCGACCCGGTAGCCGTCGTGCGCCGCGCGCGCGAGGCAGTGCGCGACCCGAGCACGCTCGCTCATGGGTCCTCCCATTCGCCGTCGTCGTTGTCCGCGCTGTGGGGGACCGTTCGCGCGAGATCGTGTTGCGCAACTGTCCCCCCAGTGAGGCCCAGTGAATTGCCTCGCCGATCCTCGCGTGGGGATAGAGGGGGACGGTTGTCTCTACTATCCGCGCACCCGAGAGAAGACTCTGTTTTCAGAGGCGCGCGCGAGGGCGCGCGCGTGTCCACGACGCCCGCGTCCGCGGGCGCCCGCGCATATAGCGGAACCTCGCCGCAACCATCCCCCTCCGTCCCCCTCGCGCGTTCGTCGGAGAATTTGCTGGGCAACACCGGGGGGACACTTGCTGCGGAGCCGTCCCCCCAAACCGTCCCCCCGTCGATGACTTCTTCGTCTGCGCCGTCGGTCGCCCCGTCGTTCGCGTCGCGGAGCACGATGCCGCGGTAGGCCTTCGAGCCCTTCACCTTCACGCGCACGATTCCGTCCCGCGCGCCCATGCGCTCGCCGAACGCCGTCTGACTACCCGCGCTTTCGCCACGCGCTTCGCACCAGTCCGACCACGCGCGGTAGAGCGCGCTCGCGGGTGTGCGCGCGCCGTCGAGCGGGCGCGTTCGCTCTTCGAGAAACTGCCCGATGCGATCGCTCTCGTTCCGATAGCTCTCGGTCGCAGCGCGGATGCCCGCGGGAGGACAAAGCCCCTGCTCGCTCCACTCGACCGCACCGCGAACGATCCACGCGAGGATTCCCAGGGCCTCCGCGCGTAGCTTCTCGAGCAGGTTCGGATCCTTCTCGCTCTCGGGGATCTGCACGGCCCACGGAATCAAGTGCACGCGCCGCCAGAACGCGTGGCTGTTCTCGCGCACCTCGGGGCGGTTGTTGGTGCAGACCGAGAGCTTGTGCGTGATCGTGAACTCGAAGAAGTCCTGCCGCATGTAGCGGGCGCTCATCTTCGTGTCGCCTGTGAGTTGCTTCACGGCGTTCTCGTTCCAGCCCTTGCCGCTGGTGGTTTCGCTCACGAGCGCGTGACGCAATCCGCAGAGCTGCGCGCGCTCAGTGGGGTGCGCGTCCTGCCCCGAACGCGCGAGCAACACATCACTCGGAACGAGCTGCGCGTACCGCCCCAACACGAAGTTGAGCGCCTCGACGAAGGTGCTCTTGCCGTTCGCACCCGTTCCCCAGTGCACCACGAGGCACTGCTCGTTGGTCGCGCCCGTCGCGCAATAGCCGGCCCATCGCTGCAAGAACGCGCGCACCTCGGGGTCCGGCTGCACCCTCGCGAGAAACGCATCGAACGTCGGTGCACTCGCCGATGGGTCGTACGCAGCGGGAACCTCTCGCGAACAGAGCTCGTTCGGATCGTGCTCGCGAAGATGGCCCGTTCGAAGGTCCACCATCCCGTTCGCGCAATTGAGCAAGAACGCGTCGCCGTCGAAGTCCCCGATGTGCGCCGTGAGCTCGAGCCGCGCGCGCGCAAGCGTCTCGATCGCTTGGATCTTCGAGCGCGAGCCCAACGCATCGACCACCTTGAACCGTCGCGCGGGCTCGATGGCCTGGTCGCTGTCCGCGAGGAGCGCGAGCTCCGCGGCGAAGTCTTGGGCACCGCGCGTTCCGGCCTGATCGTCGAAACGCCAGTGCGATCCCGTCCACGCAAACCACCCACGCTCGGGAACGAAGCGCAGTCGATTGCGATACTCGACTGCGAAACGCGAGGCGTTCCATGCGTCGGAGTAGCGCTCGCGGACGTCGAGCGTCGGCGGCGAGCCTGCACCGCCACCGCTGCTCGTGGTCATGCGGCGACGCGTGTCGTTGACTGCGCGCTCCCATCCAGTGACGTCCGCCTTCGCCTTCTTCAACGCGAGACGCACGCGCTGCAGCGCGAGGTCATCTTGTCCGCGCAGCGGCGCGACGAGCTCGAGCGAGCTCGCCTCCCACGCCACGAGCGGATCCGTCGCGATGCGTTCGATCAACACCGCGATCGGATCTCTCCCGTCCGCGCCCGCGCGCTCCGCGGCTCGGTTTTCTTCGACGACCGCACCCGCGGGAACCAATCGCACGCCCGGCGGAGCGCCATCGTAATCGACCGGCGCCGAGCTCACGCAGCCCTCCGCTCGGTGCGCAGACGCAGCAGGTAGTCATCGAGTCCCTTGCCCGCTTCGAGCGGCCAATCCGCCGCGTGCGTGTCGAACCCACGCGCCGCGAGCGAGGTCACGAGCTGCTCACGCGCTTCACGAACGTGCCGCTTCCTCGGGTCGGGGCTCTTCCAGTCTGCATCGAGCGCGACGACCACGCGCCGAGGGTTGATCGCATCCACGAGACGCAGCGCGCTCTTCCACATCGAGACACCAGGGATTCCCACGATGGCGTACGCCTCCAACGCCGTGCACACGTCCGCTTTGAGCTCCCCCTCGGTGATCCACAGCACGCCCGAGCGCTCCCAGCGCGCACGCGCCCCGATCGGAACGTGCACGTTGACCGCAGCGCTCGCCCCGCCGAGTCGGCGACTCGACACAGCGGTATAGCGAAGCTCCGCGGCCGCATCGTCCGCGCGAACCTTCAACGCGACGATGCGCCCCTCAAGGTCGAGCGAAGGAACGACCATTCCCACGGCCCCGCGCAACGACCACCACGCTCGCCCATCACGCTGCTCGCGCACGACACCGGGAACGCCCATCATCGCCCCCTCGCCCACCGCACGCTCGATCGCACGCGCAGCACGCGCACGACCTTCGACGCGAAGCGAGCGGTAGCCGCCGCGTCGAATGCACTCGTCGTCGAGCCCGCGCGCACGAAGGTTGTCGCGGTGCACATCGTCGAGCCGCAGCGTCGCAAGCGCGGCGCGATACGCTGCGTCGAGCACCTCGGCCGAAGCCCGAGACACCACTTCGCTCGAAGCCCCCTCATCGGATGCACGCGCTTCACGAGCGCTCGCGACGTCCGAGTGAACCCAGTACGTCACGCCGTCGCGGTTCGTCTTCTCCCGCGTCGATGCCACGCGTTTGCAGAGGACGATGCCCGCGTGCGTTCCGCGGCCGAGCTGGCACCACGAGTCGCCGTCGCACACGGGGCAACGCCGCGAGCGCGAGGCATCGAGCCAGCCCGTGCGGCCGCCGACCGAGCCGAAGTACTCCTTCGACGCGCTCATCGCTTCGCCCTCCCCGCGCTTGGTTTCGTGGGCGTGCGCGTCGCTGCCGCGCGCGCGCGTTCGGCGCGAAGGGTCTCGCTACGGCGGTTCCACTCGTCGGAGAGCGCGTCGCGCATCGCGTTGTCGAGCACGCCTCGCGCCCGATCGCGGAGGACGTCGGTCCACACTTCGCGCAGCACCGCGTGCGACTCCGCGCTGCGCATGCGCGCGAGTAGCGACCACGCCCGCGCTCGCGAGCGCCGGACCTTCTTCGTCCCGAGCGCGATCTCGACGGGAACCATCGGATCGCCGAGTTCGAACAGCACGCCCTGCGCAGCCGTCATCACATCGTCGCCGGTGCTCATGCCGCCCTCGCGATCTTCGTGCGCGCGATCAGGCGCTTGCGCGCATCGCCCGCGAGCTCATCAGCCCGCTCGTTGAACGGAAGCCCGGTGTGGCCCTTCACGAACTGAAACGTGAGCCGCGACATCGCCGCCGCTCGCTTGCGCGCCGCGATCGCGAGCCCGCTCGATCGCTTGCTCGCATCGAGACGCCAGGTGCAATGCGGGTCGATCGCTCCGATCGCCCACTGCGAATCGCTGAACACCACGAGCCGAACGTTCGAGCCCCAGCTCTCTTGGACGAGTTGGAGCGCGCGCCCGATGGCCCACACCTCAGCGCTGTTGTTCGACGCGCGGTCGATCCCCTCGGACCACTCCGCGAGCACCACGCCGCCGCGAGCGATGACAACGCCCGCGCCGCCGGGACGATCCGCAGTGTTTCCACTGCCGTCGGTCCATGCTTCGACAGGAGTGTCTGGCGCGCACGCATGCGCCGCATAGCCGTCGCGCCCGATGCCGAGCTCGACAGAGGGGCACGCGCAGCGCGCAGCAACGCCCGCACAGAACGCGCAGCGCGGAAGGTCGAGCTCGATCGGGTAGCTCTCGTGCTCTTCGTAGCCCTTCGCGCGATGGCGCTCGGCGCGCGCGAGGTCTTCGCTGGTGAGCGCCCACTCGTTGGGATCGAGCCACTGTTTGAACTCGCGCAGCGTGGGTCGCTTCATCGCGCAGCTCCGTCAAAGCGAGTCGATGGACGAGCGCACCGCGTCGATCGCCGTGCGAACTGCGGCGGCGCGATGGGCGAGTTCGGGCTCGCTCTCGCGCAGGTCGACGAGCGAGCCGATCGCGTCGCACGCGCGCTCGACGAGCGCCACGGACTGCGTCGAGCCCACCGAGAGCGAAGCGCTTCGAACGCGCCAACCGAGTGCACGGCAGAGCGCGCAGAGCGCGGCGACCACGCGCGACCAACGCGGATCACGGGCAGCGCATGTTGTGGCGACGCCGAGTGCGATCGCGAAGCGCGAGTGCGCGGTGAATTGCGCGGACGTGACGAGCGTAGAAGGGCTCGCGTGAGACCGCGGGTGCTGGGATCGAGGGTGGGCGCGATGCAACGACCGCGCAGCAGAGGAGCGAGCGTCCATCACGCGGCCTCCACGACGATCGCGCGCACGCGGTCGATCTCAGCCTGCTCGCTCGGAGTTCGCCACGAGTGCGCTGGGATGCCGCACAGGATCTCGAGCACATCTCGCGCGAGCGGTCCCGGCCGACCATCACCGCGAACCCATGCGCTGATGAGCCCCTGCCCGATGTTTGCCTGCTTCGATAGCGAGAGCTGTGAACGACGCGGGTGCGACAACCACGCGATCAACAGCGTCCTTCCGAGCGTTTCACGCCGTTCAGCAACGATCGAAACCATGTTAACCGTATCCTGATACAGATACAGACAATCGTCAAGCTCGTCGTTGCTTGGCCTATGTATATCTCGATACAGTTATTCGCGAGCCGTAGCGTCGATGCCGTGACCGAACGCCGAACCAAATCGCTGCCCGCCGAACAGATCGATCACGTTCGCTCCGTGGCGAAGCGCATCGTCGACGACGAGTTCGCGGGCAACCTCAAGCAGGCCGCAGACAAGCTCGGCATCACGTACTCGACGCTCTACAACCTCGTGAGCGGCGCAGCCGGCGCGGGCAACGTCACGCTGCAACGCCTGTCCGAGCACACGGGCCTGTCGATCGACGACCTGCTCGGCCGTGCGGTCGACGATCCCAACGACCTCATGCCGATCTACGGCAACATCCCAGGCTGGGAGGAGTCGGCCGCGATCGTGCGCGCCGCGGGCAAGGTCCCCGAGTGGACGATCGAGGCCGCCGCTGCGATGGCCGCCGTTGTGGCGCCCGAACGGGCGACGCCAGAGTTCGTCCTCGACGCCGCGCAGTTTGCGGCGCGACACGCGACATCGCGCGACGAAGTGATGGCGCAAGTCCGCAAGCTGCAGAAGTCGCGGAAGGCCATCGAGACGCGCGCGCTTCGAAAGCTCGAGGCGAAGAAGCCGAAGGCCAAGTGACGTTTTCTGTCCGCGCGTTTGTGCGACGGCATACGCGGAGAGCATGCGGCGCTCGAGTTGACAGTTCGTTCCGATCGGCAGGGGTGCGGTTGGGAGCTCCGCACCAAAGCCCCCTTCCATAATCTGCGTTTGCCGCTTTGTTGATGCTGTCGCGCGAGTGTGCCTGGGCATTGAGCTCGCCGCAGCGAGCAAGCAGGATCGTCGATGCGAATGGCCACCTGGCTTCGGATTCCCCAACGACTTGTCCCTGGAGGCTTCCAGGGGCAACACGTGTTGGAACTCGCCTCGATGCCCATGGTGCTTGATCCGACGTTCATCGAGGGCGAGGCTGAGCGGCTACTCGACGAAGCCGCGCTGCCGAGCAGCTGCCCGTCGCAACGCCTCGTCGCGCTCGCGCACGGGCTGCCATCGATGCCGGTCGTGGACTCCACTGACCCTGCGCGGCTGTTCAACGGGGTCATCTACTACGACTCGGCGCTGTCTCGATCGCTGCGCAACTACGTCGTCGCGCACGAGCTCGCCCACGGTCAACTCGCGCCTCGACAACACCGCCACAGCGACGTGATCGCGCTGGGTTGGGCCCTGCTCTGCCCACGATCAGTGATCATCGCCGAGGGGTGGAACGTCGCGAGAATCGCGCGGCGGCTGCACAGCGTTCCGCGCTGGGTCATCTACGCGAGGATCACGCTCATCGCGTCCGCATCGGCGTCCAACGACGTGGAACCATTGGTTCTTTCGGCGGTGTAGCGTCGTGGTCATCTGAATCACGATACAACCGCTTGACGCACCAGATTATCTGTATCAGGATACCGATCGTCCCCGCCGGTCTCGGCTCGGGGGATCGGAGTCAGTCGTGCGCCAGCCAAACTCAGCATCGCGTTCCCGACGTCGCTCGCGGCGCGGCTCCGTGGGGGCCTCGATCGCGTGTCCTTCCTCCCACGCGATCGGGGCCCCTTCGGAGCTGCGCTCGGCAGCTCACGGAGGACCGACCATGACCACGGATCAGTCGACGGACAGCGCGTCCGCGTCGCACCGCCCCCAACGCGAGTTCGAGTTCGCGGTGAACGGCTTCGTGCTCGTCGCCACGCGCGGGGAGCGCGGGCAGCTCGTGCCGTGCGAACTGCGCGACGCCAACGGCCGCACGCTCGGCGTAGCCGCAGCGATCGTCGCGTTCGGCGGAGCGAGCTACGGCCAAGCGCTCGAACGCGCGCTGCGCGAGGCGGACACATCGCTCGACGAGCCCATCGCGTTCGCACTCACCGACGCGGCGCTGCTCGAGCACGACCGCGCAGACCGCGAGTAACGGCGCGCGCCGCTGACGGGGCCGAGGCGCGTTCGCGACCTCGTCGGAGCCGCACGCCTGCTGCTCAACGGAGGAGCCATGAGCAATCCGATCGTTTTTCGTGTGCGTGAATTCAACATCATCTGCAGCCGCGGCGCGGACGGGGAGCCCGTCGCGACGGAGCTGCGCTCGCTCGATGGAGAGCTCGTCCCCGCACACCGCGCGATGAAGCTGTGGCGCGCGAAGTCGATGGGCAGCGCGCTCGCTCGTGCGTTGCACGAAGCGCGACTCGCCGAAGTCGCCCCGAGCAAAGCGAGCGAGCCTTCGGCAGCGAGCCACGACGCGAGCGAAGCGCCCACGGAGCAGCGCGATCCCGTCGACGAAGGCGCGACGCGCAACCGAGCGAAGCGCGCAGCGAAGAAGGAGCAGGCGTGATGGCCGCCCTGCTCGATCAGTGGGTGACCGCCGAGGAGGTCGCGCTGACGCTGCGACTGCGTCACGCCGCCGCCTACGTGCATCTGCGCCGCGCGGCCGGTCGCGCCAAGGGAGTTCGGGGAGTGCTGAGGGTCGAGCGCACGAAGTGGCTCGCGTACGCGGAGGATTTGCAGCGATGGGGAACGGCCGAGGCGATTCGCCGCGCGACGATCAGGAACAACTCTACCTGCGAAAAGACAGTCGCTTCTGGTGGTGCTCGTACGTCGACGCGACTGGCGAGCGACGCTGCGTCAGCACCAAGTGCACGAGCAAGAAGGACGCGCGACACTTCCTCGAGCAGCGCGAAGCCGAAGCGCGAGACCCCGATCGCGTCCTCCGCGACGCCGCGACTCTGCGAGACGCTTTGAAGGCGCTCGTCGAGGATCGCCAGCGCCGCGCGGAGAGCGAGACGAGAAGCAGGAGCTTCGCGACAGCGAAGTTCTACCGCGACAAGTCGAAGCTCATCCTGGCGAAGCTCGGGCGCGACACGCGACTCGCGGAAATCACGGCCGCGCTGCTCGACGCGTACGTCGCGCAGCGGCGCGCGGACCGCGTGAAGGACACGACGATCCACAAGGAGCTCACCACGCTCCGCGCGGCGTTGAAGATCGCGAAGCGTGCTGGGCGCTGGGTCGGAGACATCGACGCGGTGCTGCCCGAGGTATCGGGACAGTCCGTTCCGCGGCAGCGATGGCTCACGGAGCGAGAGCTGTTGCTCGTACTGGACGACCTCATCGAGCGCGGCGCTGCGGACCGAGCGGCGCGCGTAGCGTTCGTCGTGGCGACGTCGGCGGAGTGGTCCGCGACCGAGCGCGCCGAGTGGACGGACATCTCTGCGGACGGAGCGCTCGTTCACATCCGCGGAACGAAGCGCGACACCCGCGATCGCTACACACCGATCGCGCGCGACTGGCAGCGAGACTTGCTCGCGATCGCGCGCCTGCACGCCAAAGGCGACGGCCGGCAGTTGTTCACTCCATGGCTGCACTCGAACAGCGTGCGTGACCTCGGCCTCTGCGCAGACCGGGTGAAGATCGAACGCTTCTCGTGGAACGACCTTCGCCGCACCTGCGCTCAGTGGATGCGCCGCGACGGCGTCTCGCTCGAGCTCGTGAGCGCGGTGCTCGGACACGCGGACACGCGGATGGTCGCGCGCGTCTACGGCAAGCTCGATCCGCGCGAGCTCGGGCGGCAGATCGCGGGAGGCGCAGTGTGAGCGCCGCGGTCGCCGCGCTCTTCGTCGACGAGCGCGGTGTGTACTCGACGTTCGACGATGTTGAATTGTGGGGCGTCGCGCGGGACGCAAGGAAGTACGCCGGACCGCACCCCGTCGTCGCGCACCCTCCGTGCGAGCGATGGGGCCGCTACTGGTACGGCGGCCCGAGTTGCAAGGAGCGAAAGACGAAGGGCGACGACGGTGGGTGCTTCGAGGCCGCAATCACCGCGGTGCGCGCGTGGGGCGGAGTGCTCGAGCACCCCGCGGACAGCGCCGCGTGGAAGGCGTTCGGGTTGATTGCGCCGCCGCGCGCGGGCTCGTGGATCGCCGCGGGCGACTGGGTCGGTTGGACGTGCTGCGTCGAGCAGGGGCACTACGGTCATCGAGCGAGGAAGGCGACCTGGCTCTATGCGGCACGCGTCGAGCTGCCCTCGCTCACGTGGGGCAAGAGCAACGCACAGGTGAAGTTCGAGCAGGGATTTCACTCAGCAGAAGAGCGGCGCGAGCGAAGGGAACGAACGCGCGGAGTGGTCGAGTGCCTGTCGCATCGTGAGCGCGCAGCGACGCCGCGGCCGTTCGCCGAAGTACTACTCGCGATCGCGCGGACCTCGCGCGAGCATCGGGCGGTGAACGACAACGCACGTCAAACGGTGGATCCAACGCTCGCACCAACGCTTCGGGACCCGCTGCACAGGGGCTGATTCGTCAGAAAGTTGCGCGGTGCAGTCAGTGAAGCCAAGCTGGCGGAGCATCGGGTTGCCCTGCGTTAGCGGGGATGAACCCGTCGACAGCCGCTTCCAGCCCAAGTCGGGCCGATCGCAATCCCGCGATCGGCCCCGGCTCTTCTCGACCAAAGAGAGGGATCGCGATGGAAATCGTGATTTGGGTCATCGTCATCCGCTTGGCGCTTGCGGTTGGCGAGTGGCTGTACGTCTCGGAGTAGCGCTACCCGATGCGCGCCGGACCGGAAGTGAATGCTCTCCGGTCCGGTGCCTATGCGCCGCGTGATCGATCACTCACCCCGGAGCTCCGACGCGGCACGCCCTCTGCAGCCACTCTATGCAACCCCACCAACTTCGTTTTTCACTGACGCGTGTCGAACGTAGCAAAAACGTAGCAGACCCGTTCTCGCCACCCTAGAAACACTAGGGTTTCTCATACTGATCCCCCGATCAGCACTCTTCACTTTCCCCCGTAAATTCAGTGCCCAGAGCCGGAATCGAACCAGCGACACGAGGATTTTCAGTCCTCTGCTCTACCAACTGAGCTATCTGGGCGCCCGTTGCCGAAGCAACGTAGGCGCGGTGGATATCCCGTCACGCTCTGCCTGTCAACCATTCTCTTTCGGCGCTCGCGACAGAATCGCTACGGCCAGGTCGTCCGGCGCCTTCTCGCCCGCGCTCGCGACCAACACCTCGAGCTCGCTGCGCAACGCCGTCTCCCTCGCCCACGCCTCTGCGCGCAGGCGCGACGCCGGCGTTGTGCCCGAGGCGAACAACCCCTCCGCTCCGTCCGTCGCCAACGTCACCAGCCGCGCGTCGTCCGCGCCCGCGACGAAGTACAGCTGCGCGCTCGGAGCCTCTCCCAGCGCCTTCACTCGATACGCCGGATACCCCGGTCCCGCGCGCCCCGCGCTCAGCACGCGAACGTCACTGCCCATCGAGACGATCCCGTCCCCAACCCCGAACACCGCCACGCCTCGCGACGTCGCCAGCGCGACCAGCATCGTCGCGAGCAGCATGTCCGCGATGACCTCGTCCGCGTGGTTCGCGCCGCCCACCGCGCTCGCGACGCGACGGATCATCGCGCACACGTCGTCCAACACAAAGTCCATCGCCTCGGACGGAAGCGACTGCGGGTGCGCCTCCGCCCATTCGACCGCCGAATACACTGCCCTCCGCGCGGTCAGGTGAGCCCCGACCTCCGCGCACGGCAGCGCCGAGCAGCCATCGCTCACGCAGACCGCGATCGCGTCGCCGCGCGAGAGCCACGCCACCGCGTCTTGGTTGTTCGCGTTGGCCTCGCGATGACGACGCCCCGCAGCGCTCGCTCCTGCGACCCAGTACCGATCGCTCGCGTCGATCTGCTCGTGCCTCGGCGGGTGAACGCTGCGTCGACGCTTCATCCAGTCAGCCCCCTCTCGCTCAACCACGCGTCGCTCGGGCGCGCTCCATGCCCGGCGCGCACTCGCGCGATGGACAGTCGCGGCCCGTCGCGCAGCATTTCGGCTCGCACCGGCTCGTCCACCAACCACAGCGGCGTGTCCAGATCGACGAACTCCACCGCGCCGACGCCGCACGCCAGATGCGCCGAGCAGCTCATCGCCATCGAGCTCTCGACCATTCCACCCACCATCAACGCGAGGCCGTGCGCGCGCGCGGTCATCGCCATGTCGTAGCACTCGACCACGCCGGACTTGGTGATCTTCAGGTTGATCGCTTGCGCAGCGCCCGCAATCGCGAGCCGCGCGACGTCCTTCGCGCTCGCGACGCTCTCGTCCGCGCACACCATCACGCCCGTTCGCTCGAACACAGCGCGCGCAGCAGGGTCATCGTGACGCGCGCACGGCTGCTCGAAGAGCGAGAGCCGAGCGCCGAGTCGCTTGCACTCGCTCGCGATCGCGACAGCGTCCTCGACGGTCAGCGCCGCGTTGCCGTCGAGCACGAGCGCACACTCGGGCGCCGCAGAAAACACCGCGCGGATGCGCGCGAGATCCTCGTCGAGCGCGGCGCCGCCGACCTTGAGCTTGATCGTGCGATAGCCCTGCCGCGCGATCGAGAGGGCCGAGTCTTTGGCGCGAGAGGCCGTTCCGGTGGTGATGGTGAGGTCGGAGTCGAGCTCGGTCTCGAGGCCGCCAAAGAGCACAGACAGCGGGATGTTCATCGAGCGCGCGATCGCGTCGAGCACCGCCGTCTCGACCGCGCAACGAGCGCTCGGGCTCTCGGGAGCGCCCTCGCGCAACAGCGCGCCCAGCGAGCGCCACGCGACCGCGTCCCAGCCGATCATCGCGTCGCGCGCGCGCTCGATCGCATGCACAGCGACCTCGCGACGCTCGCCGTTCACCGCTTCGAACGGCGCAGCTTCACCCCAGCCCACGCTCCCGTCCGCGAGCGTCGCGCGAACGAACACGTTGAGCGCGGCGGTCTTGGCTCCCGTCGCGATTCCAAACGGCTCGCGAAGGGCGATATCAACAGGGTGAATCGAGAGATCAACGACCGTCCACGAGCGCGTCACGATCACCGAAGTTTACCCTTCAACGCCGCGGTGCTGCCCACTGCTCAGCGTGACAATCGCTTTCATCGATGACCCGATGTTCGACGCCCGCAACGAGCGCTCGCGCGATGCTCACCGCGCGCGGCCGAGCGCCGCGCGAAGCGCGCCGTCGAGGGACGGGTGCTTCCATTCGAACGCGATCGACCGCAAAAACGCTGGCGAAACTCGCTTCGACTCGGCGACCACCTCGCCCATCGCCCCGAGCGCCACGCTGAGCGCGAACTTCGGGACCGGCAGCCACGAAGGACGACGCAGCACCGCGCCGAGCGCCTTGGCGAAATCTCGCATCCGCACGCTCTCGGTCACCGCGTTGAACGGCGCGCAAAACGCCTGATCGTCGAGCGCACGAACGTACATGGCCACCATGTCCTCCGAGTGCAGCCACGGAAACCACTGCGCGCCGCCGCCCACCGGCCCGCCCACGAAGAGCTTGAACGGCAACAGCATCTGCTCGAACGCGCCGCCGCCCTCGCCCAGGACGATTCCCGTGCGCGCGCAGGACACACGCAGACCGTGCTCGCGCGCGATCAGCGCCTCGCGCTCCCACGCGACGCACACGTCCGAGAGAAACGTGCTTCCGCGCGGAGAATCCTCGGTCTTTTCGTCGTCGCCCGTGTCGCCGTAATAGTCCACGCCGCTCGCTGAAATGAACGCCTTCGGACGCTCGGACGAAGGCAAGCGAGCGATGGCGGTGACGAGGTTGCGCGTCCCGTTCACGCGCGAGTCGAGGATGCGGGCGCGCTGTGCGTCGTTCCATCGGCGCGAGTTGATGGGCTCGCCTGCGAGGTGAATCACTGCGTCGACGCCAGAGAGAGCGCGCTGCCACGAGCCCTCGGAACTCTCGGTGTCCCAGCGCTCTGCGCGGATCGCGCCCGCTCCTGCGCCCGAGAGAGCGCGCGCGGGATCTCTCGCGAACAGGCACAGCTCGTCACCTCGCGCGGCGAGCGCCGAGACGAGACGACGGCCGATGAAACCAGTTCCACCCGTAACGACAACCTTCATGGGGCTCACAGTGTGATGCCCGAAGGCGCGCTCGGGTGCGAGCGAATCAGTCCCCCGCCCGTCGATCGATCACAGATCGAGCACGAGGCGATCGGGATCTTGCAGGTAATTGATGATCTCGTACGCGAACGCAGCGCCGATGTGCCCGTCGATGATCCGGTGATCAAACGACAGAGACAACAGCATCACGTCGCCGATCACGATCTGTCCGTCGCGCACCACGGGCTTCTGCTTCATCTGGTGCACGCCGAGGATCGCCACTTCGGGGAAGTTGATGATCGGCGTCGCGAAGAGCCCGCCTTGCGCGCCGAGCGACGTGATCGTGAACGTGCTTCCCTGCAAATCATCGAGCGAAGCCTTGCCCGCGCGAGCCGCAGACGCGACGCGGTCGATCTCTTTCGAGATGCCCACGAGCGAGAGCTTGTCCGCGTTCTTCACGACCGGGACGATCAATCCCGTCTCCGTCGCCGTCGCGATCCCGAGGTTGTAGTACTTGCGATAGACGAGCTCGTTGGTGCTCTCGTCCAGGGCGCTGTTCAAGATCGGGTGCTTCTTCAGCGAGGCGACCACGGCCTTGGCGATGAAGGGCAGGTACGTGAGCTTCGCGCCTGCTTTTTCGGCCTTGGGCTTGAGCCGCTCGCGCAGCTCCTTGAGCGCAGTGCAGTCGACCTCTTCGACGAACGTGAAGTGCGCAGCCGTGGTCTTCGACTGGTGCATTTTCTCGGCGATCTTGCGACGCACGCCCCTGAACGGGACGCGCTCTTCGAGAGCCTCGCCCTTGCCGCCCTGCGCCGCAGGGATCGCGACAGGAGCGCGCTCTTTGAAGATCTCTTCGCGCTTTCCGAGCTGCTCGATCACCGCTTCGGGGCTCTTGCCCTCGGCGGGCTTCGGCGCCGCGGGAGCGCTCGGCGCAGGCGCGCTCTCGCTCGGCCCGCTCGGGATCGACGCGAACGCAGAGCCGCTCGACGAAGGGGCGCTCGCGGGGGCGCTCTTCTTCGCTTGCTGCCTGGCCACGTACGCGCGCACGTCTTCTTTGCTCACGCGGCCGTGATCGCCGCTGGGCTTGACCTTGGTGATGTCCACGCCGAGATCGCGGGCCAATTTGCGGGTCGCGGGCGTCGCGAGCGCCTTGCCGTTGGGCGCGTTGTACTCGGGCTCTTCCGCCTGCGTGGCCGCAGGGACGACGCCCTGTCGCAACGCTTCGAGCGAGAGGTTGCTCGCGTCGATCTTCGCTGCTTCGGGTCGTCCCCCGATGCCCATCGCAGCGCCCGCCATCGAGAACGCGCCGCCCGTGGCACCCGCGGCGCCTGGCTTCGCGGTCGCCGTAAACGCGCCCATTCCGGGGAGCGATTCTTTGATGTCGCCGACCGCGGTCGCCGCGGGCCCCTCGCTCTTCGCGGGAGCCGCGGGCGCTGCAGCAGAGACAGCGCCGCCGCCGAGATCGAAGACGACGAGGACCGAGTGGACCTTCACCACCTGGCCCTTGTTGCCGTGCAGTTCAGCGATCGTTCCCGTCTTGGGAGAGGTGATGGTGACCGTGGCTTTGTCGGTCATCACTTCGACCAAAGGTTGGTCTTCGGTGACTTTGTCGCCGACCTTCACGTGCCACTCGACGACCTCACCCTCGGTGACGCCTTCGCCGATGTCTGGAAGCTTGAACTCGTAGCGGCTCATGGAGTGATTCCTCGCTCAGTACTTCGCGACGTGCGCGATGGCCGGGAGAATTCTGCCCGCGAGCGGCAGGTAGTCGTTTTCGAGCGTGTACGGGAAGGGCGTGTCCCAGCCCGTCACGCGCGTCGGCGGCGCTTCGAGGTAGTCGAACGCCTTCTCGTTGATGAGCGAGACGAGCTCGGCGCCGAAGCCGCAGGACTTGGGCGCTTCGTGAACGACCACCACGCGGCCGGTCTTCTTCACGGAGTTGACGATGGTCTCGATGTCCACCGGCCAGAGCGTGCGCAGGTCGATCACTTCGCAGTCGATTCCCTGCTCGGCGGCCTTGTTCGAGGCCTCGATCGCCTCGTAGAGCATGGCGCCCCACGCGATCACCGTGACTTGATTTCCTGGGCGCACGACCTTCGCGACCGACAGCGGGACAGTGTAGTCCTCGCCCTCGGGAACATCCGCGCGCGCCGCGCGGTAGATGCGCTTGGGCTCGAAGAAGAGAACCGGGTCCGGGTCGCGCAGCGACGCGAGGAGCAAGCCCTTGGCGTCGTACGGGTTGGACGGGCACACGACCTTCAGTCCGGGCGTGTGGATGAAGTACGCCTCGGGCGACTGCGAGTGATAGTGGCCGCCGCGGATGCCTCCGCCGACCGGCGTGCGAATCACCATCTTGCTGGTGTATTCGCCGCCCGATCGATAGCGAAACTTCGCCACTTCCGAGACGATCTGATCGAACGCGGGGAAGATGAAGTCCGCGAACTGAATCTCGGGCACGGGGACGAGGCCGTAGAGCGCCATTCCGACGGCGGTTCCGATGATGCCGCCCTCCGAGAGCGGGGTGTCGAACACGCGCTCGGCGCCGAACTCGTTGATGAGCCCTTCGGTGACGCGAAACACGCCGCCCACTTTGCCGACGTCTTCGCCCAGCACGACGACGCGCGAGTCCTGGCGCATCGCGACGCGCAGCGCGTCGTTGATCGCCTTCACCATGTTCATCTGTGTCATTGGATGGTCTTCCTTGTTGCGACAGCGTTCGATGGCCGTGCTGGTGAATCAGTGACCGCCGTGGCCTTGGGCGCGCGGCGAGTGGAGGCTCTCTTCGTACTGCTCGCGCAGGTGCCACGGGCGCTCGGCGAACACGTCGTCGAACATCGTGTCGAGCGTGGGCGCGGCGCACTTCTCCGCGGCTTCGACCGCCTGCTTGATCTCAGCGTCGACGCGGGTGATGAAGGCCGTTTGCTTCTGCTCGTTCCACAGGCCCTTCTTCTCGAGGTAGGCGCGCATGCGCGGGAGCGGGTCCATCTTGCGCTCGGCGGCCATCTCTTCTTGCCCGCGGTAGCGCGTGGGATCGTCGCTGGTCGAGTGGCCCGAGAGGCGATGCGTGAGGCACTCGAGCAGGACGGGCTTGCCCGCGCGGGCGAGCGCGAGGGCTTCGCGCGTGGCCTTGTAGACCGCGAGCAGGTCGTTGCCGTCGACGCGCATCGGGACGAGCCCGTACGCGAAGGCCTTCTGCGCGAAGGTCTCGCTCGCGGATTGCTTCTCCGCGGGGACCGAGATGGCCCAGCCGTTGTTGCGGCAGATGAGAACGGTCGGGGTCTTGTAGACGCCGGCGAAGTTCGCTCCGCAGTGAAACTCGTTGGAGCTCGTCGCGCCTTCGCCGAAGTAGACGATGGCGGCGAGCTTTTCTCCGCGCAGCTTGGCGGCCCACGCGAAGCCGACGGCTTGGGTGATCTGCGTTCCGATCGGCGAGCTGACGGAGCCGAAGCGGTAGGGCTTGGCCGAGTAGTGGTCGGGCATCTGACGGCCCTTCACCGGGTCGTTGCCGTTGCCGTACATGTTGTCGACGTAGCTCTGCAGCGGCATTCCGCGGAGCAAGAGCGCGCCGAACTCTCGGTAGCAGGGAAACAGCCAGTCGGTCTCGTCGAGCGCCGCCGCGGTGCCGATCACCGTGGCCTCTTCGCCCATCGAGCCGATGTGAAATCCGATGCGTCCCTGGCGCTGCAACGTCACGAGTCGCTCGTCGAGCACTCGCGTCATCACCATGTGCTCGTACAGCGCTACGCAGCGCTCGGGCGACAGGCCAGGATCATTGTCGGGGTGAACCGTAGAGTCCGGTTCGAGGACCTTCACCACGTCGCCCAGGACGAACTCGGGACCGCTCATCGCGCTTGCTCTCCATTGCCCGCGCGAACGGAGGCGTTCGCTCGTCCGAGCGCGGGCGGCGCGTTGTGTACCCCAACACCACAACCGCTACTAGAGGGGACGATCGTTGACGCGGTGCAACGCGAACGAGCGCAGTTTCAGCGCAGGACAGGCAGCGACTTCTTGCCTGAATTTTTCTCGCTGGACTCGCCGTGGTCGACAAAATGTTCGGCGCGCGCGGCGGCGGCCGAAGCGTCTTCGTTGCGGAGGATTCCCCGCAAGAACGCCTCGCTCGCGCGGTAGCTCGAGCGCACGAGCGGCCCGCTCGCGACGTACTTGAACCCCATCGCGAGCCCCTTGTCGCGCAGCATCGCGAACTCGTCGGGGTGCACGAAGCGGATCACCTCGTGGTGCTTGGGCGTCGGGCGCAAATACTGCCCCAACGTGAGCACGTCGACGCCCACGTCGCGGAGCTTCTGCATGCACTCGAGCACCTCGTCGATCTCTTCGCCGAGGCCCACCATGATCGAGCTCTTCGTGTAGGTCTCGGGCGAGACCTTCTTGGCGTGGGCGAGCACCGAGAGCGAGCGCTCCATCGAGCACCGCGCGTCGCGCACCGAGCGCTGAAGCCGGTCGACGGTCTCGACGTTGTGCGCGAATACGTCGGGTTTTCCGCGCTCGACGCAGGTGGCGACGTCGCGCATGACGCCGTTGAAGTCTCCGACGAGCGTCTCGACGAGCGTGCGTCCTTCGCTCTGTTTCTTGATCGCGCGGACCGTGTCAGCGACGTGCTTGGCGCCACCGTCGAGGAGATCGTCGCGGTCGACCATGGTGAGCACGACGTACTCGAGGCCGAGCGCGGCGATCGTTCGTCCGACGTGCTCGGGCTCGCGGGGGTCGAAGGCTCCGCGAGGATTTCCTGTGGTGACCGCGCAGAAGCGGCAGCCGCGCGTGCACACGTCGCCGAGGATCATCACCGTGGCGGTGCCCTCGCCCCAGCACTCGCCCACGTTGGGGCAGCGCGCTTCTTCGCAGACCGTGTGCAGGTCGAACTTGCGCAGCGTCTCTTTGATGAACGTGTATCGCTCGCCGCCCGGAGCGCGGACCTTGAGCCACTCGGGCTTGCGTGCCTGGGTCGTCATGGGGTGCGCGACGATGTGTAGAGAAACCATCGCGTTCTGGCAATGAGCGCAGGTGCGGTACGCTCGCCGCGACGATGCAATACAGGCCCTTTGGCAACGCAGGATTCTCGGTTTCGGACGTCTCGTTTGGCGCGTGGGCCATCGGAGGCTCGTGGGGGACGGTGGACGACGACGAGTCTCGTCGCGCGCTTCATCGCGCGATCGACCTCGGCTGCAACTTCATCGACACGGCCGACGTGTACGGCGACGGACGCAGCGAGAAGCTCGTGGCGAGCGTCCTCTCGTCGCGCAAAGAGCGCGTGTACGTCGCGACCAAGGCCGGCCGCAGGCTGCGTCCGCATCAGCCCGAGGGCTACTCGCTCGAGAATCTTCGGGCGTTCGTCGATCGATCGCGAGAGAACCTGCGCGTCGAGACGCTGGACCTCTTGCAGCTCCACTGCCCTCCGACGCCCGTGTACTCGATGACGAGCGTGTTCGATGCGCTCGACGCGCTGGTGCACGAGAAGCGCATCGCGCGCTACGGCGTCTCGGTGGAGACCGTGGACGAGGCGATGACGGCGATCACGCGAAACCCGCGCGTTTGCTCGGTGCAAATCATCTTGAACATGCTGAGGCTCAAGCCGCTCGAAGCGTTCTTGCCCGAGGCGCACGCCCGCGGCGTCGCTGTGATCGCGCGCGTCCCGCTCGCGTCGGGGCTGCTCACCGGAAAGCTCTCGGCCACGAGCACGTTTCCCTCCGACGATCACCGCACGTTCAACCGCTTCGGTGAGAGCTTCGACGTGGGAGAGACGTTCTCCGGCGTTCCGCTGGAGTTTGCGTTCGAAGCGGTCGAGTCGCTGCGGACGATCGTGCCCGCGGGCGTCAGCATGGCGCAGTTCGCGCTCGCGTGGGTGCTCTCACAGAAGGGCGTGACGTGCGTGATCCCCGGGGCGAAATCGCCGTCACAAGTGGACGAAAACACGGGCGCGTCCGGCGTTTCGTTGAGCGCTGAGCAACAGGCGTTCGTCCAGAAGGTCTACGATCACGTCGTTCGTCCTCACGTGCATCACCGCTGGTGAAGCACAGCGCGACACAGCGTCGCGCCCACTCTCAACGGCGAGCTCACGGATGCTCTCGATCGTCGCGGCCTTTCGTTGGATGGTCTCGTTTTGCGCGCTCGAGATCGCCGTGTTGCGCGCGCGGTCGATGCGCCCGCCTCGCTTCACCGAGTACGTCTCGAGCCTGTTCTGCGGGCTGCTCGACCTGCTCGTGAACACCTCGGCGTTCGTGACGTTCGTCTCCGTGTACGCGCTTATCGTCCAGCGATTCGCGCCGATCGCGCTGCCGGTCAACGCGTTCACGTGGGTGCTGGCCGTCCTCGCGCACGACCTCGCGTACTACGCGTTTCACCGCGCCTCGCACCAGAGCGCGATCCTCTGGGCCGCGCACGAAGTGCACCACCAGAGCGACGACTACTCGCTGTCTGTCTCGCTTCGACAAGGGACGATCGCGACGTGGGTGAGCTGGGTGTTCTATGCGCCGCTCGCGCTTGTGGGCGTGAGCGTCGAGCAGTTCGTCGCAGTGCACATCGCCCATCAGGTCTTTCAGTTCTTCGTGCACACGAGGCTCGTCCCGAAGCTCGGACCGCTCGAGTGGCTGCTCGCGACGCCGAGCCACCACCGCGTGCATCACGGCCGCGACGAAGAGCAAATCGACCGCAATTATGGCGGCTTCTTGATTGTGTGGGACCGCCTCTTCGGGACGTTCACGACCGAGACAGAAGAGCCGCGGTACGGAGTCCCCGAGGGGATTCAGAGCTGGAGCCCGTTTTGGGCGAACGTCGATCCGTACCGAAGACTGCTCGCGAAGGTGCGCGCCCAGTCGAGCGCTCGCGAGATGATCCGTGCGCTGTTCGGCCCGCCGACGACGGACCGCGATGTGAGCTCTGCGCGGCCCGACTACGACGCGGCTCCCGAGCGAGACGTGCGCATGTACTCCGTGGCGCAAGCGACGGCGGTGACCATCGTCGCGACGATCGTCTTGTCCCCGCAGAGCGGGCTCAGCGCGTGGGTCAGCGCCGCGCTCATCGCGTGGCTGCTTCTGTCCATGGCCTCGGTCTCGCGCATGCTCGACGATCGACCGCAGTGGCGACCGCTCGAAATCGCGCGCGTCGTCGCAACAGGGATCGCCGCGATCGTCGCGGCGGTCGCGGGCTGGGTGTCCGTCGTCGCCGCGGGACTCTGGATCGCTGCGTGCGCGCTCTCGCTGTACGAGCTCGCGAGAGAGAAGGCCGACGTCGATCCGTTGGACGTGTGAGCGCCGAGCAGCGCGCGACGCGGTCGAGCAGGGGGGCCGAACTTGTCGAAAACTCGCGTCGAGCCTCGCGGATGTGCCAAGGGCCATCGGTGATGCAGGCTTCCGTCCAAAGTGTAGGTTCGGCGCGCGCACTGCTCGATCGCGCCTCGGCGATCGCTCAAGAGAAGTGCGTGCGGCTCTCGACGCTGCACCTCGCCGCGGCGTGGATCGAGCAAGGCGGAGAGCCTTCGCGCGTCCTCGTCTCCCGCGGCTGCAGGACCGAGGACCTGCGCATCGCAAACAAAGTGCACACCGAAGAGGTCGGCACGATCGAGCGCATCCAGAGCCGCGCCAAGCGCATCGCCGCTGAGCGAAAGAGCGAGCTGTCGTCGCTCGACCTCGTGCTGGCCGCGCTGACCGACAAGCACACCGCGCTCACCTCGTGGGTGCAGCAGCTCGGCTGCGAGCCCAACTCGCTCGCTGAAGAAGTATACCGGGCCACCATTCGAGCGGCTTCGGCTCGGGTCGGCGCGCAGATGCCCGCGCAGCGCAACGCGGTCGCGAACATCGTCTCGAGCGGCCCGATCCCCAACGCTCCGGCGATGTCGGACAACGCGCGGCCGTCGCGGCACCCGTCGCTCTTGCCGCCGCACGACCCGGCGAAGGGCAACGCTCCCAAGGCCATCAAGCCAGCGCCCACACAATCAAGTGCACAGGCGAATTCCAACGCAGTTGCGCCCACGAAAGAGACGCCCAACGTGCCCGCGGGCAGCGCCACGGGCAGCACGCCGCCGGCTTCGGGCAAGGCGAACAGCGCGCAGGGCAATCGCGGCAACGCGCAGCGAAGCGCGAAGGGAGCGCCCGCGAAGACGCCGTTCGACATCGACGCGAGGACCTTTCCCGCGGTCTCGATGTTCGCGAGAAACCTCTCGGCCGAGTGCGCGCGAGGCGTGCTCGAGCCCGTCGTCGGCCGCGAGAAAGAAGTCGGCCGAGTGCTCGACGCGGTGGGTCGTCGCGACGGACGCGGCGCGCTCATTGTCGGCGCTCCCGGCGTGGGAAAATCCACGCTCCTTCGCGCCGTGGCCCGCAGCCTCGAGTCTCGCTCGGTGCTCACCTTGCGGCACGCGGACGTCGCCGCGCAGGCCCGCGCGTCGTCGGGGGCCGAGCGTTGCCGCAAGCTCGTCGAAGAGCTCGTTCAGCTCGGAGATCGCGTCGTGCTCGCGCTCGATCCGATCTCGCCGTGGTTCGTCTCGAGGGACGTTCCGGACGACGTGATCATCGAGCTGCGCGCGGCGCTCACCGCAGGAAAGATCGCGTGGATCGGCGCGTGCACGCCCGAAGAGGCGCGCAAGCTCGCTGAGATCGAGCCGTGGATGGACCGCCACGCGACGCGGCTCGGCATCGAAGAGCCGTCGAGCGATCAGCTGCGCGACATCGTGACGGCGTACGCGCCGTTGATCGCGACGCACCACGGCGTCGTGGCCGAGCCGCCGGTGCTCCGCTTCGCCGCAGAGCTCTCTGAGCGCTATTTGGGCGGCCGCGCGCAGCCCGATCGCGCGCTCACCGTCATCGACCTCGCGCTCTCTCGCGCTCGTCGCGGGCAGGCCCCGGCGCTCGCGCGCGAGACCGTGGCGAGCGTCGTGGCTGAAGTGGGAGGGCTCCCCATCGAGCGCGTCGCGAGCACGGACCACGAGCGATTGCTCACGCTCGAACGCGCGCTCGCGGACAAGCTCGTCGGCCACCAACACGCGATTCGTCGCGTGGCGGACACGCTGCGCCGCAACGCTGTGGGCTTTCGCGGGTCTCGTCCGATCGGGACGTTCTTGTTTCTCGGCCCCACGGGCGTCGGAAAGACCGAGTGCGCCAAGGCGATCGCCGAGGCGCTGTTTCCCGGCGCGGGAGCGATGACTCGCTTCGACATGGCCGAGTTCAGCGAGGCGCACTCGGTGGCGCGGCTCGTGGGAGCTCCTCCAGGATACGTGGGCTATCACGACGGCGGTCAGCTCACGGACGCCGTTCGTCGCAGGCCGTATCAGCTCATCTTGCTGGACGAGATCGAGAAGGCGCACCGTGACGTGCTCGAGTCGCTGCTCGCGCTGCTCGACGAAGGCCGCATGACCGACGGCCGCGGAAGGACCACGGACTTTCGCAACACCGTGATCGTGATGACCTCGAACTTGGGCGCGGACGTGTTCGACGCGAAGCCCAAGGCCGTCGAGCGACGGATCGGCTTTGGCGCGGACGCTTCGGGCGCCGCGGTGGTGGCGAGCAACGACGCGCAGGCGCAGAGCGAGAAGGTCCGCGACGCCGCGCGCTCGGCGATGCCGCCCGAGCTGTGGAACCGCATCGATGAGCCGATCGTCTTCGCTCCGCTCGCGCGCGAGGATCTCAGAGAAATCGCCCGCAGAATGCTCGCGGACTCGTTCGCGAGGCTGCGCGCCGAGCGGTCGGTTTCGCTCACCGCGGGCGCCGCGCTCGTCGAGCACTTGCTCGATCAGGGCGGATACGAGCCGTCGCTCGGCGCGCGTCCGATGCGTCGCGCGATCTCTCGCCTCGTCGAAGCGCCGGTGGCCGACGCGGTCCTGCGGGGGATGCTCTCGTCCGGCGACGAAGGCGTCGTCGACACGCGCGACGGAAAGGTCGAAGTCCTCGTCACGGGCCGCGCTCGCTGATCGCTGCGCGACCGTGCAACAAAGTGGGGGGACCAGCCGGGTCGCGACGCGTAGGATTCTCCGCGCGTTGTCTGTACGAATTGCGGTACAAAGCGCCTCGCTCTTTCGCCTGAAGACGCGATGACCGACGTAGATCCCGGCTCGATGAGTGCTGGTGCGGACGCGCTACCGCGACCGTTCGGGCCTCGCTATGTCCTCGTAGACCGCATCGGCGTGGGCGGGATGGCAGAGATCTTTCTCGCGCGCGGCAAGACGCAGAGCGGCGTGGGGCGGCTCGCCGTCGTGAAGCTGGTGCTTCCGAAGTTCGCGCAGGACGAGCGGTTCAGCTCGATGCTCGTTCAAGAAGCGAAGCTCGCCGCGCAGCTCTCGCACGGAAACGTGGTGCAGACCTTCGACCTCGGCCGCGAGGACGGACGGCTCTACATCGCGATGGAGTACGTCGAGGGCTTCGACCTCAACGAGCTGCTCAAGCGCTGCTCGAAGGCGAAGGTCGCGCTGCCCTTTGAGTTTGCGCTGCTCATCGTGCGCGAGACGCTGCAAGCGCTCGACTACGCGCATCGCAAGAAGGACAGCGAGGGCAAGCCGCTCGGCGTCGTGCACCGCGACGTCTCGCCGTCGAACGTGCTCATCTCGTTCGAAGGCGAGGTGAAGCTCTGCGATTTCGGCATCGCGCGCGCGCTCAACACCCGCGAGAGCGCGAGCGAAGCGATCGAGGGCAAAGCCAACTACATGGCGCCCGAGCACGCGCGAGGGGACACGGTCGACGCGCGGGCCGACGTGTTCTCTGCGAGCGTGATTCTCTGGGAGTTGATCGCGGGCCGACGCATGTACCGGCCGACGCCGGGCGTGGATTTGCTGGCGCTCGCGCGAGCGGGAGAGGCGCCCGAGCTTCCGGCGAAGGACCTTCCGGGCTTCGATCGGCTCGGCGCGATCGTGCGCCGAGGGCTCGCGAAATCGCCGGGCGATCGGTATCCGACGGCGCTCGCGATGCTGCGCGATCTGGACGACTACGGGATGGAGTACAACCTCCGCGCGACGCCGATGGCGCTCGGAGAGTTCGTCGTCGAGCACTTCGGGCAAGAGATCCTGGAGCGTCGTCGCGCGAGAGAACGCGCGGCGATCGCGCTCGACGGCGAGCAGTTCGAGCCCAACACGAGCAGCGAGATCGTCGCCCCGCCGCCGGACGAGTGGGAGGACTCGACCGCGGTCGAGCGCATCGCGTCGAAGGACAGCCCCGTGACGTTGCCCGTGGCGCCTTCGACGGCGCGCGGACCGTCGTTGGCACCTCCGAACGCAGAGCAGAGCTCGCCGCCCCAGGCGCGCGAGTCGATCTGGCCCACGCTTCCGCCGACGCAGTATCCGTCGCAGTTTCCCCCGCCGCTGCAGGGTCCGCCGCCCGAGTCGATTCAGCCGTACGCGCCCGTCGCCGAGCCGAGCAACAACACGACGGGACGACTGCTCGCGTTGGTGCTCGGAGCGCTGGCGACCATCGCGATCGGCGCGTTCATCGTGAGCCGATTGTGAGCTGAGGGATGCGATGGTGAGCCGTCAACGCGTGGACCGTCTGTTGGTCGAGCGAGGGCTCGCCGAGAGCCGCGAGAAGGCGCAAGCGCTCGTGCTCGCCGGGCGCGTGTTCGCGAAGAACCAGCGCGTGGACAAGCCCGGGACGAGCATCGACGAGTCGCTCGAGCTCGAGGTCCGCGGCGACAGCTGTCCCTACGTTTCGCGCGGCGGAATGAAGCTCGCGGGCGTGCTCGCTCCGCTCGGAATCGACCCGAAGGACCGAGTGTGCGCGGACGTCGGCGCGTCCACGGGCGGCTTCACCGACGTGTTGCTGCAGTCGGGCGCGGCGAAGGTGTTCGCGGTGGACGTGGGCAAAGGGCAGCTGCACCAGAAGCTGCGCACCGACCCGCGCGTGGTCGTTCGCGAGGGAATCAACGCTCGCCTCGCGCTCGCCGAAGTGGTCGACGAGCCGGTCTCGCTCGTGGTGATGGACCTCTCGTTTATCTCGCTGACCAAGGTGATCCCCGCGGTGCTTCCGATCCTCGATCGCAGCGGAACGATCGTCGCCATGGTGAAGCCGCAGTTCGAGCTGACGCCGAAAGAGGTCGGGCGCGGCGGGGTCGTTCGCGAGGACTCGCTGCGGCTCAAGGCGGTCGAAGCCGTCGTCGCGGCGGCGGTCGCGCTAGGCTTGAAAGACAACGGTCGAATGGACAGCCCCGTGCACGGCCCCGCCGGAAACCGCGAGATCTTCGTGCGACTCGATCGCGAGGAGCGCTCATGAAGGAGCTGTTCGTCAGGCTGGGCGGCGCGCTCGCGATCATCGGAGCGCTCGCGGGCGGGACGTGGTGGCTCATCAACGGCGGCGACGGGCGCTCGGGCGCGAGCGCGGCGAGCGACGCAGGCGCGAGCGCGCAAACGGAGCCAGAGCCGGACGCAGGAGCGAGCCGGCCACGCGTGAGCGGGCTGACCGCGGCAGCGACGCTGCAGCAGATCGGCGAGGCGTCGCAGCGACTTTTGCCCGACGGCTACAACGGGATCTTCATCGGCATGCGTCTGTCGGACCTGCGCGCCGTTCGCCGGGGAATTCAGCGGTCGCAACAGGCTCGCGCGCAGGGGCAGCTCTGGGAGGAGGACGACCACTCTGGCGCGCGGGTGCTGTATCTCCTCTCGCAGAGCGAGCTGCTCGAGCAAGTGCAGTTCATGTCGAGGCTCGAGGGGACGAGCGAGCTGGCGCCGCATTTCACCGCGCTGCAACAGCGGTACGGTGCACCGACGGGCGTGTGGGACTGCCCCGAGACCGACGAGGCGCCTCCGCTGCGTCGGTTCACCTGGCGTCGCGAAGGCGCCAGCATGATGGAGGCGGTGCTCATTTACGGAAGCACCGTCTCGCTCACGCTGGTCGTGGCGGCCACGGAGGACATCGGCGCGGCGCTGCAGCGATCGCGGTGCGCGCCGGTGCAGAGCGCGCAGCAACTGGCGGCGTTTCCCGTGGCGAGAGAGCTTCGCGGAGAGCGATCGACGTTCATCCGCGAGCTTCCCCGCGACGGGGGTTGAGCGTCAGGCGCGATTCGACCGATCATCGGGCGCATGAAGTCGCTCCGCATCCCGCAGGTCCTGGTCGTGGCAACGCTGACAGGGGCGACGTTCTCGTGCGCGCCGAGGCCCTCACCGAGCGACGCGCAGAGCGACGGCGCGCAAGGGGACGTGGCGCAGAGCGAGACCGGCAGCGGAGAAGCAGGCGCGTGCGAGATGCGCGACGCTTCGTCGACGCCGCCGTTCAACATGACGCTCTGCGGTCGAGACAACGACGGCGGCGTGCAGAGCTGCGGCGCGCCCTGCGACAACGGGACGTGCTCGGGCGGATGTCGATTGTGCGTCGCCAACCAGTTCGAGGGCGAGATCGGAATCGCCTGCAGACCGCGCGGCGGATCGATGGCCAACTGCCCGAGCCGCGTGTGCCAGCCGAGCGACTGCCCCGCCGGGTGCGAGACGTGCGAGTCGCCGCTGTTCTGCATCCCCGATCAAACGATGGCCGACGGAGCGATGCCCAACTGCGTGGGCACGACGTGCGATCCGATGAACGGTTGTCCCGCAGGGTGTCGCGCGGTCGGTTGATGACCGCGACGATCGCCCGGGCGGCGATCAACACTCGAAGGACAAACGCTGAGCCGAGCGGGAGTACACTCGTTCGCCATGGTCTTTCGCACGCCGAGCGGTCGCGGGCCCGAGCTCGTTTCGCTGAAGACAGAGGCGCCGTCGGTGGTGGGCTTCGGCATCGACGCGGACGCCTACGTGCTTCTCACCGCGCGAGACGGAGGCGTCGAGCGATGGGTGTTCGCCGCGCACGGGACCGAGTCGAAATGCGTTCGCCAGTCCATCGACGGCCCGTGGGACGCGCGCGCGCGCTGCCTCGTGAGCGAGCGCTCGTGGCTGCTCGTGCAGAGGCCTGGCGTGGGGATCGGCACGGCTGAACCCGGGACGCACGTCGCGCCGTTCGCGCGAGAGGGCGTCGACGGAGAGGCGTTTCCGCTGTGGATCGACGGCGCGATTCGGGTGCTGCACGCGCGCAACACCGGCGGGCACGCGGCGCAGGTCGCGCTGACCGACGCGAGCGGGCAGCGCGCGTTGCTGGGCCCGTTCAGCGCAGGAAACACCGCGCGAACGCCGCTCGCCGCGTGCGCCACGGTGCACGGACCGATCGCGGTGTTCTCGACTGATCGCGACGACGAGCTCGACGTGTGCGCGATTCGGGACCGCGCGGTGCACCATCGAACGGTCTCGCTCGGCAGCGGGCAGACGTTTGTCGCAGCGGCGGGCGGAGGCTCGCGGGTCGCCATCGTTTCGCGCAAGGGCAACGACGTCCGCGTTCGCACCATCGCCAGTGATTTGCGAAGCGAACTCAACTCGATGCCGCTCGCTCACGGGACGCGCGCGGAGGTCGGCGAGGTGCGGGTCGTCCACGGCGGCGGCGCCACGTTCGTCATCGCGCACGAAGAGCACGGCGCGCAGCGCGAGGTGGTGCTCACGGTGTTCGAGGACGGAAAGGCTCGCACGCTGCGCACGCGCTTCGCCGCCCTGCACGGGCTCGCGCTCGCGGGGAAGCACATCGCGCTGGCGGCGCTCGTTCCGGGCGCGCTCTCGCCGCTGCTGTACGTGCAGCAGCTCGCCCTCGCCCGCGACGACGCGCGCGGAGAGAGCTTCGCGTCCGCGCCCAAGCGGCGCGCGTACGTGCTGGGAGAGCCGCCGACGAACACGCCGCAAGCGCGCAAAGCGGCGCTCGTGGACGCGGCCGAGGTGCTCGCGCAGTCGCTCTCGGCGCAGCCTCCGCGCGAGGTCACGCTCGAAGATCACGATGCCAAAGAGCGCGTCGCGTTCATCGTGCCGGGCTCGGACCCCAGCCGAGACATGGCCGTGAGCATCGAGCTGCACGAGGACGGAAGCGCGATCATCAACGTGAAGATGGGCGACGCAAAGGCCCCTGCCCCGCGCCCGCTCTCGCTGCTCGAGCGGCTGCGCGTGGTGGTGACGGGCGACGACGACGGCGATCCGAGCACGTCGCACTTCGAGCTCGGATCGTTGTTTCACGGGCTCGGGGACGTCGTGATGGCCGTGTGGGCGCTGAAGCTCACGCGAGCGTGAGCGCGCGCGTCAGTGCTGAAGGACGTGCAAGACGTCGCGCAGAATCGCGATGACGATGCCGAGCAAGCTCTCGCCAGCGATGATCCCGCTCGAGACGGTGATGATGTACTTGTCCGCGAGGTCGGGCTTCTTCTTCTCGAGGTAGAGCGCGATGAGGGCGCCGACGAACATCGAGACCGCGTTATTGCCTGGGAGCGTGAAGGCGAGGCCGAAGCCCGTCGCGCTGGGGATGTAGGATTTGGCCTTCGGAAACGCGCGCTCGAGCAGCACGAGCGCGATGCCCGTGAGCGAGCCGGCGAGGATGAGCCAGCGCGCGCTCGTCGGGAGTCGAGAGACGCCCTGGCCGAGGACCTGCGCGACCGAGTACCAAGAGATGGCGCCGGGGGCGGGAGCGCTCGGCGTTCCGATCACGTCGGCCCGCGGGACGAGCAGTCGAAACGCGGGCACCACCGCCATCGAGCCAGCGATCACGCCGAAGAACTGCGCGAGAAACTGCTGGCGCGGCTTGGCGCCGAGCAGGTAGCCCGACTTCAAATCCGTGAGCAAATCTGCTGAGTGAATCGCGACGCCGCTCGTGAGGTTGGCGGACATCAAGTTGATCGTGACCGACCCCGGCGCGGCGACGCCGAACACGATCTGCGTGATTTTTCCCAGGGCGCCGGTGGGGGTCGTGTCGGTCTCGCCCGTGGCCCGAGAGGCCACCAGCGCGATGAAGAAGCTCATCGCCACGCCGAGCAACCCCATCCACCAGCGCATGTTGAAGAAGATCATCCCGAGCACGACGACGATCGGCGTGAAGATCGCCATGCCCAGCCCGAACCACGAGCCTGGGACCTCGATGCGCGCGAGCGGGTCGCTCTCCTCCGCGGGCTGTCCCTCACGGTACGGGGTCGTGTCCTTCTTCTTGAACGCCTTTCCGAGCCCGGCGAACGCGCGCGCGATCTGCTTCGCAGAGAACGCGAAGGACAGAAGCCCCGCCACCAGCAAGAGCGACGAGCCGTACCACACGGTCCAGCCGACGATGGTCTTGTATTTCACCTCGGCGATCGCGCCGATGCGCAGCCCGTACGGCGCGAGGGCGAAGTAGTTGAAGAGCGTCCCGAGCATCATGCTCCACGCCGAGCGCCAGCCCATGATCGCGCCCGCCGCGAGCAGCAAGAGGGAGGTGTCGAACGTGAGCGTCCACTTCTTCCACGGCTGCCCCATGAGCGTGAACGGCGGGGCGATTTGCTCGGGAAGATTGAAGGGCATCCAGCGCGCCTTGGCCTCGCGCAGCCACGTGACGAGCGCGCCGAGCGCAGCGCCGACGAGCAGCGATCGGGTCTTGCCTCCGTCCGAAGCGCCGTCGCTGTGCGCGGCGGCGTGCAGCGTCTTGAGCGTCTCGGCCGCGGCGATCCCCGAGGGAAACTTCAGCTGCTCGCGGTTGATCATCTGGCGCTTCATCGGGATCGCCATGAACACGCCGAGCATCGCGATCGCCGCGATCCAGAAGAACATCACGTGGCCGGGCATCACCTGCCCCGTGGCCATCATCCACGCCGGGATCGCGGCGACGGTGCCGCCGCCGGTCATGTAGCCCGCAGCAGAAGCGACGGACTGCATCGCGTTGTTCTCGAGCATCCCGAAGGGCGTCTTCAGGAGCTTCATGCGCTCGAGCAGCGAGAAGAACGCGAACGCGAGGATCCCCGCCGTGATCGTGACGCCGAAGCTCCAGCCCGTGTGCAGCGCGACGTACAAGTTCGAGAGCGAGAGCACGGCGCCGAGGACCATTCCCGCGATCACGGCGCGCACGGTGAGCTGTCGCGCGTCGTCGCCTGCGTAGACTTCGCGCAGCCATTTGCGCTCGGGATCTTCGGTCTCCGTGGCGGGCGTCTCGCTCGGTGTCTCTGCGGGTTCTTTGCTCATGGCTTGTTCTTCTTCTCGCGCAGCTTCTTGAAGAAGCGCTTGAGTTCGTCGCTGCACTCGTCGGCCAAGACGCCGCGAGTGACTTCGAAGCGGTGGTTGAGTCGCGGGTCCGTCCCGATGTTGAAGAGCGTGGTGACCGCGCCGGCCTTGGGGTCGTCGCAGCCCCACACGACGCGAGGCACGCGCGCGTTGACGAGCGCGCCTGCGCACATCGGGCACGGCTCGAGGGTCACGTAGAGCGTGACGTCGGGGAGCCTCCACGAGCGTCGGTCCATCGACGCCCAGCGCAGCGCGAGGAGCTCGGCGTGCGCCGTGGGGTCTTCGAGGGTCTCTCGGAGGTTGTGCGCGCGGGCGATGAGCGCGCCGTTCGCGTCGATCAGGACCGCGCCGACGGGGACCTCTCCGCGCGCCGCGGCCACGCGCGCTTCGATGATCGCCTCGCGCATCCATTGCTCGTCGAGCGCGCGCTGGTCACTCAAGGCGGTCAATCTCCGACGCGCTTGATGTTGTAGACGCCCCGCGCCTCGGCGATGGACTCGCTCGGAGCGCTCGGGTGATACGCGCGCATGGTGGTGACGCCGACGCGGTTTCCCGTGCGAATGACCAGGGCTTCTGCGAGCAGGCGCTCGCTGCGACCGGGGCGCAGGTAGTCCACGCGCATGTCGATCGTCGAGACTTTGTCCGTGGGGTTGACGGTGGTCCACACCGCGGCGCCGCCGCATGTGTCGAGCAGCGTGGCGATGAGCCCGCCGTGGAGCGCGGGCGGGTTGCGCGTCGAGTCGCCGATAAACTCCGGGCGAAACGGCAGCGAGAGCACCGCGCGCCCCTCGGACAGCGAGTCCACTTCGATCCCGAGAAACCCGTTGAACGGAACGAGCTCGCGCATGAACTTGCGCACGAGCCCCAGCACTTCGTCGTTGATCTGCATGCTGCTTCGCGAGCGACGGTTATACGGTCAACCGCAAGCCAGCGCGACGGGCTATAACTGCGCGCTCGAAAGGTCGCCGTGAACTTCCTTCGATTCGTCGCGTTGGTCGGTGCGCTGGTGTTCGTGCACGAGCTCGGACACTTTCTCGCCGCGCGACTGTTCGGCGTAAAGGTCCTGCAATTTGCGCTCGGGTTCGGCCCGAAGGTGCTCGGCGTTCGGTGGCGCGGGACCGAGTACAGCGTGCGGCTCTTGCCGCTGGGCGGGTTCGTGAAGATGCTCGGCGAGGACCCGGAGGACACCGTTCCGCCTGCGGACACGCAGGCTGCGTTCTTCTCGCAGAGCGTGCTCAGGCGGGCGGTGATCGTGCTCGCGGGGCCGCTGATGTCCCTGGCGTTTCCGCTCTTGCTCTACTTCATGGTGGGCCTGGGGCAACGCACGCTCACCCCGCCCATCATCGGGACCGTCGTCGTCGGACACCCCGCGGACGGAAAGCTCCAGCCCGGCGATCGCGTCCTGGCCATCGACGGACGCGAGGTGATCAGTTTTCAAGACATCCGCGAGCGCATCGCGAGCTCTCCCGGCCGCTCGATGCGCTTTCGCGTCGATCGCGCTGGGCAGCCCATCGAGGTCACGATCACGCCGCTGTCCATCAAGCTCGATCAGCCGCTGGACGTCGTCGAGTTCGCCGGACGCGCCGGGATCGCCGCGGGCTTCGCGATCCCCGTCATTGCTGTGCGCGATCAGCGCTCTCCCGCCGCGGTCGCGGGCCTCCGCACGTTCGACGTGGTGCTCTCGTACGCGGGGCGGCCGGTGACGCGCGCGATCGAGCTCGAGCGGTCGCTCGCGGTCTCTCGCGGCTCGTCGGTCCCCGTGAGCTTCGTGCGTCCCGTCGCGGTCAACGCCGCGCTCGAAGGGCTGTGCGACCTCGAGGTGTTCGACCCTGGCCTCACCATGCTGACGCCGGATCCAGGCGAAGGCGACGTGGTCTCGCGCACCGGAATCGAGTCGCCCGACCTCTACGTCGCCGACGTCCCCGCCACGAGCCCCGAGTACGCGATGGGCCTGCGGCGCGGCGATCGGATCCTCGGCGTCGATGGCGTGGCGCCGCCTTCGTGGGAGGCGCTTCGCGAAGCGCTGCTCGACGCGCCGGACCGCTCGCACGCGGTCTCCTTTCGCCGCGACGGTCGCGAGGTCGCGGGCGCGTTTCGCGTCGAGCGCGAGGAGTTCACTGACGAGTTTGGACAGCGATTTCGCAGGCCGTCGTTCCGCACCGATCACTGGGTTCCGGCGCTGCTCGAGCCGCCGATCCCCAACCCGCACGTCACGAGCGGCGCCGTCAGCTCAGCGGTTCGCGACACCGTCAACGCGCTCAGCTACCTCTCGCTCGCGATCTGGCGCGTGGCGCAGGGGCGCGTCCCGGCGAGCTCCGTCGGCGGTCCGATCGCGATCTACGACGCGAGCGCGTCGACTGCCGGCGAAGGCGCCGCCGGGTTTCTGCGGCTGATGGCGCTGATCTCGATCAACCTCGGGCTGCTGAACCTCTTGCCCGTCCCCACGTTGGACGGCGGACACCTGCTCTTTTACGCGATCGAAGCGGGCCGTCGAAAGCCGCTCACCCTTCGCACGCGGCGGCTCGCCTCACTCGCAGGGCTCGTCGCGCTCTTGCTCTTGATGGCGCTCGCCGTGAAGAACGACGTCACCCGTCGGCTCGAGCGCGCCGCGACCGTGAGCGTCGTTCGCTGAGCGCGGCGAGCGCGACGATCATCGCCCACAGATTCAAGTGACCAGACGTTTTGCGAGCGTCTGCCGCGCGGCACGCGCAGCCAGGCTGCATGGGGGGCGAGCCTCCATCGGCGCTCGGGACCGTCGCGTCGACGAGGGTCGCGCCGTCGAGCGAGGCGTCGGTGACCGCGCTCGCGTCGGGCATCGACGCAACGGGGCGCGTCGCCATCGCGAAGACGCCGAGCGAGTGATTGAAGAACGTCCCCGAGCCCGTGGTGACCTTGCGAACGGCGACCACGCGATACTGGTATGCGATGGTCGGCATCGCGGTGGTGTCGCGAAACGAAGCGGTCGAGACCGGGCTCATGGTGAGGCGCTCGGCGACGGCCATCGGGTCCGAAGCAGCGCGGCGAAACACGTGATAGCCAGCGAGATCGCTCTCGGGCGAGGCGCTCCATTGCAGCGTCACGCCGCTCTCTTCGCCGCTCGCGCGCAGCATCGACGCAGGACGCACGGTGAACATGCGCAGCGTCGGGTCCCCCATGAGCCCCTGGTGCACTTGCCCTCGCGAGTTGCTCACGTCGTAGCCGCTGCCTTGGATCGTTCGAAGCAGCTCGTCGCCGAACGAGAGCATCGCGCCGAGGCCGTGCATGTGCGCGGTCGGTCGCGAAAACCACAGCGAGGCGAGCGCGGGTGACGGCGAGAACAACGGCGCGCGCAGAAAGTTGTTCTGATACGACCAGTCGCCGAAGTACGAGCCGAACAGCCCGATGAAGACCGCGCGCGGCATGCGTCGGGTGAAGTCCATGGTGCTGCCGACGCCGCTCGCGCCCTGCGGGTTGCCGGCGCCGCAGCCGATCGCAAACGCGTAGCCGCTCGTGTCTTCGAGCGCGTCGAAGAAGGGGCGGCCCGTCGCTGGATCGCTGCCGTACAGCGCGTGTCCGTCGCGCCACGCGACGCGCGAGAAGGCCTCGCCGTTGAAGTAGCCGAACGTGTCGCTGACCCAGGTGCGCGGGCTCGGCGCGAACGCTCCGACGCGGTACTCGTGGTTGCGCTGGAGATAACGGCGCACGAGCTCGACCGGCGTCTGCGTGAACGCGGGCATCGACTCGGCGTCGACGCGGCCCACGGCGATCTCGAGCGCAGAGGGGTAGATCGAAGGGTCGAACTTTCCATCGCCCGCGCGGTTGGCGTTGAAGTTGGATCCGCCGTAGTCGCGCGTGTCCGTCCAGTTGCCGTCGAAGTCCGCGTAGTAGCCGTCGGCGGGCCAGGCTCCCTGATGGTCCGTGTGCCCGTCGGGGTTGATGTTGCCCGAGAACGCGCGAGGCACAGCGCCCAGCAAAATCGCCGCTCGAAATCGCTCAGCGTGATCCATCGCCACGCGCTGCAGCGAGGCGCGCAACATCGGCGGCGAAGTCATCGCCGTGGTCTCGACCCGCACCACGGTCCATCCGTCCGCGCGCAGGTCGTCTTCGAGCTGCGTCACCTCGGCGCTCGCGCCCGCGAGCGTCTGCGCCTCGACGACCACCGCGACCACCCCAGGATCGTCGCGAAATGGGACGTCCACGCCGCCGATCACGTACCCGAAGCCCGGCGCGATCATCGAGCCCATCGCCGTGGTGCGCTGCACGACGTACTCGTACGGACGCCCGACTTCGATCGAACGATCGACGTACTCCGTCGCGTTGCCCGGGAGCATCGCGAGCTGCATCCACGCCGTCGCGCCGCCGTCTCGGCGACGGACGACGTAGTTGCCGGCGAGCATCGACGCGTTCCACTGCAGCGTGATCGACGGCATCGGCGCCGAGGCGGCCGTCGCGTGCACGTGGGGGTCGAGGTCCGCGACGGTCTGCGCGCGGGCCATCGACGGTGTGGTGAGCGAGATCGCTGCGACGATCGCCGCGCAGCTTGAATACTGGTGTCTACGCGGGCGGAGGCTCATCGCGGCTCGATTCTATCGCGCATCTCCGCCCCCAAGGACTGCCGCGACGCGCGGCGGCGCTCGGGTTGCTCACGCCTTCGGGGGTGGCGGAATCGTAATGTCCGCCAGACTGTCGCTGCTCGAACCGCCACCGCCACCGCCACCGCCCACCACCGGAGGCGGAGCGCTGGCCGAGGACATCCCCGCCACTGCGTACGAAGCCTGCTTGGCGGCGAGCTCCTTCTGCTTGAGCGCCTCCTCGCGGATCTTCTTCGCGCGGATGGTGTTGTAGACGGCGAGGCCGATGAGGCTGAGCAGGCAGAGCAGCGCGACGCCGAACGCGATCATCCGACGCTCTTTCAGCGCTTGTTGCTCTTGCTGATCGAGCTGCTCGTTCGCGCGGTCGACGTCGGTCGCGCCGCCCGTGGAGACGTTGGAGTTCGAGCGCGCTGCGGCGTTCGCGCCACCCGCACCACCACCCGCACCACCACCGGCACCGGCACCAGCTCCACCGCCTGCTGCTCCAGCGCCCGCAGCACCGCCAGCGCCACCAGCAGCTCCCGCGCCACCAGCGCCTCCCGCGCCGCCAGCGCCATTCGCTGCAGTGCCGCCAGCGCCACCGGAGCCAGACGATCCACCACCGCTGCCCCCGCCCGCACCGCCGCTGCCGCCCGACCCGCCGGAGCCCGATGCGCCCGAGCCGCCGGAGTTGTCACCGGACGATCCACCGCCGCCGAGCGAACCTCCCCCGCCACCGCCACCACTGCCGCCACCACCACCGACGCCTTCGAGCGAGGCCACTTCACCTGCGCCCGTGTTGACCTTCGCGCGCACGCTCGCGCCGAAGCCTCTCCACGCGGCGATCGCGCCGACGGCGATGAGCGCGAGGATGATCACGTACTCCGTGGTGCTGAGACCCGCCTCGTCCTCGACGAACGCGCGGAGGGCCCCACTGCGAACAACACTCTTTCGCTGCGCGAACGACGCCATCAGAGTCGGGAGTGTATCTCCAACCGGCGCCCTGAAAACACAGGGACTTTCGCGCGCCCCGAAGAAGATCAGCTCAAGGGGCTCTGCCCTGCTTCTCCTGCGAGCATGTACAGAGCCGCCATGCGCACGGCGACGCCCGCTTCGACCTGATCGAGGATCACGCTCTGCGATCCGTCCGCGACGTCGGGGTCGATTTCGACGCCGCGATTCATCGGACCTGGGTGCATGACGATCGCGTCGGGCTTGGCGTTGGCGAGCACTCGACGGCCGAGGCCGAAGCGCCGCGAGTACTCTCGCGCCGTCGGAAACAGCACTTCGCCCATACGCTCGCGCTGGATCCGAAGCATCATGACGACGTCCGCGCCCTCGACGGCCTTGCTGAAGTCGTCGAAGACGCTGACGCCCATCTGCTCGATCCCCTGCGGGACCATCGTGCGCGGGCCGCACACGCGCACGGTGGCGCCGAGGCGCGTGAGCAGGTGAACGTTCGAGCGAGCCACGCGCGAGTGCGTGATGTCGCCGGCGATCGTGACGACGAGCTCGCGGATTTTTCCCTTCGCGCGGCGGATGGTGAAGGCGTCGAGCAGGGCTTGCGTGGGGTGCTCGTGCGTTCCGTCGCCGGCGTTGATGACGCTGGCGCTGGTGTGCTTCGCGACGAAGTGCGGAGCGCCGCTCGACGAGTGGCGGATCACCAGGACGTCGGGGCGCATCGCTTCGAGGTTCTTCACGGTGTCGAGAAGGGTCTCTCCCTTGCTGACGCTCGAGCCCGAAGACGAGACGTTGACGACGTCGGCGCTCAGGCGTTTTCCGGCGATTTCGAAGGAGGTGCGCGTGCGCGTGCTCGCCTCGAAGAACAGGTTGATCACGGTCTTTCCGCGCAGCGTGGGGACCTTGCGGATCTTGCGGCGCGAGACGTCGAAGAAGACCTCGGCCGTGTCGAGAAACTGCACGATTCGCTCGGTCTCGAGCGACTCGATGTCCAACAAGTGACGCACGGTCATCGCCCGGCTCCAGCTTCGTTCTTGGCGGTTGCCGCGCGGACCTCTGCGCGGTCCGGCGTTGCGTCCTCGGCGTCGAGGATCACGTCGACGCGCTCGTCTCGGCGCGTCTCGACCACGCGACCGATGTAGTCCGCGGCGATGGGCAGCTCGCGGTGACCGCGGTCGATCAACGCGCAGAGCTGAATGGCCTTCGGGCGCCCGTAGTCCATCAGGGCGTCGATCGCGGCGCGCACCGTCCGTCCTGTGTAGAGCACGTCGTCGACGAGCAGCACGACGCGTCCGTCCAGGTCGAAGTGAATGTCGCTTCGACCCACGACCGGCGCCGCCAGTGAAGTCCCGAGGTCGTCTCGGTAGAGGTTGATGTCCACGGTGCCGACGGGGACGTCGCGCCCCTCGAGCTCGCGCAGCAACACCCTCAATCGATACGCCAGCGGAACGCCTCCTCGCCGCACCCCCACCAAACAGAGCCCGTCGGCCCCGCGGTTGCGCTCGGTAACCTCGCCAGCGATGCGTCGCAGGGCGCGCGCGACGTCATCGGCGTTCATCACGATTCGGGCGTTGGAAGCATCCATGACCGCGTCGGGCGGGACCGTAAACCTTCGGGCCCACGATCGTCGAGATTGCTGCGAAGCGTAGAAAAGACTCCTCTTGCGTCGCGCGCGGTAGTGGGGGTCTACTCTGGGACCAATTCGGTCTCGCTCCTGTTAGCGCGACGATTCCACGTGGAAAGGTGAGGGCTGCTCAACGATGTCTGGTCGGGTCCTGGTCGTCGACGACAGCGCCACGATCCGCAGGCTCGTTCGCTCGATCATCGAAGAGGCGGGCTACGAAGTGAGCTCGGCGCCCGATGGTCAGGCGGCGCTCGATTTGCTGCAGCGCGAGTCGTTCGACGTGGCGCTGATCGACTTCGTGATGCCGCGGCTCAACGGCTATCAGCTCGCGCAAGCGATCCGCGCGCTGCCGCACTTGAAGACGCTCCCGCTCGTGCTCATGAGCGCGAAGGCCGACGTGATCGGCCCGCGGTTCATCCAACAGACGCAAGCCGCGCACTCGATCACCAAGCCGTTCGAGCCGAACGCGCTGCTCGCGGTCGTCGGCCACGCCCTCTCGGCGCGCACGAGGCCGAGCCTGCAGCCGCTCACGTTGGTCAACGAGGAGCTCGGTCGATCCGCGTCGATTCCGCCTCCGGCGCAAGAGCCTCCGCGCACGAGCGCGCGGCCGAGCCCGAAGTCCTCCGCCGCCCCCTCGCCCGCAGCGCGCGCGGCGGCCAAGGTCGAGATGGACACGCCGCTCCCGCGCGATCGCGCGGCGACCGTGCTCGCGCGGCCGAGGATCAGCACCGCGCAGGATCAGATTCCGTCGGCGCCGTGGGCCGTCGATGTCCCGGACGACAGCGAACGAACGGTGATCGGCGTCGTCCCGCTCGACGGTCTCGACGTCGACGAGTTCGACGACGTGGTCTCGTCGGTCGAAGCCGCGGACCCTCGCACGATCGCGACCGAGACCTTTGCCCGCACGGTGTCCGCGTGGGTCGAGAAGACCGCGCCGAGCACCAAGAGCGCCGAGCTCGCCGCGTCGATCGCTCGCGCCGTCTCGACCGACGACCTTCGCTCGCTGATCGAAGCCGCGCGCAACGCGCTTCGCGCGATGGAGGGCAGCGCCCGCGTCGGCCTCGAGGGCGCGATCGACCTCGTCCCGCTCGGCGAAGTGCTGCAAATGCTGCGATTTCAGCAGCAGACCGGCGTGCTCGCCGTCACGCGCGGCACGGCGGCGGTCGAGCTGTGCTTCTACCGCGGCAGCATCGAGCTGGCGCTCGCGCGCAACGTGGCGCCCGAGTTCTTGCTCGGTCGCTACGCGGTCGCCGCCGGCGTGCTCACGCAGGACGAGCTCGACTCGCTGCTTCGCAGCGGCGTGCGCGGGCGGCTGGGCGAAGCGCTCATGAGCTCGGGCCGGCTCGACCACGAGGGGCTCGAGCGGCTGCTCACCCGGCAGTCGTCCGAGATCCTGTACGAAGTGTGCCGGTGGCGCGACGGAAACTTCGAGTTTCTCCAGGGCGTTCGCCGTCCCGAAGCCGAGTCCGCGGCGCTGGGTCTGCCCGTCGAAGCGCTCGTGCTCGAGGGCTTTCGACGCGTGGACGAGTGGGGTCAGATCGAGCAAGAAGTGCGCTCGTTCGAAGACATCTTCACCGTGGACGCGGGGGTGGTCGAGAGCGTCGGCGCCTCGCGGATCTCGCCGTCCGAGCGCAAGGTGCTCGACGCGCTCGACGGGCGTCGCAACGTCAACGACGTGATTTCGCGCACGCACATGAACTCGTTCGACGTGTGCAAGACGCTGTTTCAGCTTCGACGCGCGCGGCTCATCCGTCGGAGGAGCCCGTGACCGACGCGGCCGACGCGAGCGCATCGGACCGTCCGTGGCTCGTGTTCGTGCGAGGGCAGCGCCTCTTCGCCGTGCCCGCGACCGACGTTCGACTGGTGTTGCCGACGCCGCGGCTGAGCGTGTTTCCCACGGGGTTCGAGCAGATGCTCGGGCTCTTCGCGCACCGCGGAAAGATCTATCCCCTCGTCGACCCCAACGACGATCACACCACGTCCGGGATCAACTCTCCGATCGCGATCGTCACCGCGACCGAGAGCGGCGAGGTCGCGTGGGTGGCCGATCAAATCCGCGCGATCGAGCGCGGGATCGACAGCGCGGTCGTCGAGATCAACCCGTCTGAGCTCGCGCAGCGCGCGCGCGAAGCGATGCGACGGAGCACGCGCCTCGGCTGACGCCACGCGCAGCGCTCACAACGGAGAGGACGTCCCGTGGACGACATTCGCAGCCTTCTTCACGCCCTCGCAGATCGCCTTGCCACCAGCCTCACGACGCCGCCGAGCGAGGCGAGTGAGCCAACAGCGCTCGATGACAAAGAGCTCGTCGCGCTGCGAGCCGCGCTCGACGCGATCGCGCGCGGAGACCTGGTGCACCGGCCCGAAAGCGCGCTGCCCGACGCGAAGGCCGAGCGCATCATCGCGGCGATCGAGCGCGTCCGAACGCTCGTCCGCGCCGCCACCGAGGCGAGCGGCGCAGCCTCTCGCGCGGGCGCCATCATCGACGCCGTCGAGCGCGCCGCCAACGCAGGAAACCACCAGCGCCTCGCCCTCGATCGAAGCAGCGACGAGCTCCGCCCGCTCACGACTCGGCTCGACGACCTGGCGCAAGAGACCGCCGAGCTCGCCGCGACGGGCGACAGGATCGCGTTGCTCGCGCTCAACACGGGGATCGAAGGGCTCAGGGTCGGCGGCGAGGTCGCGCGCGCGCTCGGCGGGCTCGGCGACGAGATCCGACGGCTCGCACTTCGCACCGCGCTCAGCGCGAGAGAGATCGGCGAGTCGCTCAGAGCCTCGGCCGAGCTCACCCAGCGCACGATGGCGAGCCTCGAGGACGCGCGCGCAGCGCTCAGGCAAATCGCAGACGAAGTGACGCGCGCCGCGGCGTCGGCCGAGAGCGTTCGAGTGGCAGACGACGCGCTCACCGACGCGGCCAAGGCGTTTCGCGTCCTCGACGTCGAGAGCGACGCGCTCGTCAGCCGGCTCGATGACGCCGCGACCAGGCTCGCGTCCGACGTGGCCAGGGCGCGCTCGCTCGCGCAGCAAGGAGACGCCGAGGACGTCGAAGCGGCGCTCGCGCGGCTGCAGGCGATCGTTCGTGGAGAGTGAACGACGATGACGGACGAGCGCGTTTCACTCGATCCCGAGCTCAGCGAGCTCTTTCGCGTGGAGGTCGCCCGACGCGCCGCAAGCCTGGCCAACGCCGCCTCGGACCCGCGCACCGCCCTGCGCACGCTGCACTCGCTGCGAGGCGCCGCGGCGATGATGGGCGCGCCTGCGCTCGCCGCGCGGCTCTCGGCGCTCGAGCTCGCGCTGCGCGACGACCCCGAGTCGACCGCGCCGTTGCTCGTCGAGTCGCTCGTGACCGCGCTGCAAGCAGCGGGGATCGACACGCTCGGGCTGTTCGCCAGCCCCGTCGCTGGGCTGCAGAGCTCGCGGCCAGCGATCGTCCCGCAGCCGAGCTACGACGAGCCTCGCTCATCGTCCCTTCCGCCGGGCGAACGCACCTCGGGCGAACGCGAGCCCAGTCGCGCGAGCGTCGAGCCTTCGGGGCCCATCAGCTCGCTGCCGCCCGCCGATCGGACGACCGCGGAGCGCATCTCGTTCGACGCCCTCGGCCCGCGCCCTCGCACCTCGGTCGACCCCGACGTTCGCGCGTTCTTCGTCTCCGAGGCGTACAGCAGGCTCGAGCTGTTCTCGTCGGCGATCGTCCGCGCGCAAAACGCCGAGACGATGATCGCTCGAACCGACGCGCTTCGCGAAGCGTTTCGCCACGCGCACTCGATCAAGGGCAGCGCGTCGACCGTGGGATTTCACTCGATCGCCATCTCTGCGCACGCGATCGAGAGCGCCCTCGCGGGGCTGCTCGCGAGCAGCGACGCCGAGTCGCTCTCGATGTCGCCCCTCGCCGACGCAGCGACGCAGATCGCCGCGGCGCTCGCCGTCCCTGAGCAAGCCGACAGCTGCGCGACCGACGTCCAAAAGCTGCTCAAAGACGCCGGGTACTCGCTGGACACCGCGGCCCTTCGGGCGCCCACGAAATCAAACGCCGAGCCCGCGCGCGTCCCCGACGCGGTGCGCGTCCCTTCGACCGCGCTGCACGCGCTCGGCGAAAAGCTCACGGACATCGCTGCGGTCGGAGAGCGCGTGAGCAACGCGAGCGCTCGCTCGATCGAGTTCGGCCGCACGCTCTCGAGCCTCTCGGTGAGCTTGGACGACGCGATCCGACGGCTCGGCCCGCCGCGGCCGTGGGGCGTCGCCGCGGAGGTGCTCGAGCGGTTTCACTCGGTCTCGCGGTTTCTTCGCGACGCCGCCGTCGCGCTCGAAGGCGAAGGCGTGAGCGTGAGCCGCGAAGCCGACGCGCTCTCGTCGATCACCACCGAGGCGCGCGACGGACTGCAGCAACTGGGCGTGACGACGGTGCGTTGGCTGTTCGACCGCGTCGTGACCGTCGCCAACGCGACCGCGCGCAGCGCGCAGAAAGAGCTGCGCGTGGTGCGTGAAGGCGAGGAGGTCGAGCTTCCGCGCGCGGTGGCCGAGCGGCTCGTCGAGCCGATCGCGCAGCTCGCGCGCAACGCGGTCGTGCACGGGATCGAGAGCCCGACGCGCAGGCTCGCGAAGCACAAGTCCGTTCGCGGGCTCGTTCGACTCGCGGCCACGCGCGGCGGCGACGTGCTCACGGTCGTGCTCGAAGATGACGGCGCAGGCGTCGATCTCGAGGCGGTGAAGCAGCGCGGACAAGCGCTCGGGCTCTTGTCGTCGAAGCCCTCGGACGACGAGGCGCTCGCGATGCTGTTTATCCCGGGATTTTCGACGCGATCGCGCGCGGACACCGCCGCGGGACGGGGCGTCGGGCTCGACCTGGTGCGACGAGAGGCCCTCGACCTCGGCGGCAACGTGCGCGTGAGCTCGACCGCGGGACGGGGGACGACGTTCACGCTCACCGTTCCGATCCGCGCAGGGACGCGCGGCGTCGTCGTGGTGGTGTGCGGCCATGTTCGCGTCGCCATCCCGATCGAGCGAGTGCGCCGCGTGCGCCTGTTCGAAGAGGGCGATCGGTGCATGTCGCTCGGCGCGTGGCTCGGCGTCGCAGAGAGCCAGAGCAACTGCTCGGACGTCGTCGAGATCAGCGACGGAGAGGACACGATTCCGCTCGGCGTGCACTCGGTCGAACACGCGAAAGACGTGGTGATTCGCCCGCTTCCCGCGCTGTGCGTGGGCGTCGGCCCCTGGATCGGCGCGGTGATCGAGCCCGAGGGCGGCGTGCTGCTCGTGCTCGATCCGCTGCGCGCCGAGCGGTCGCGGCGCTACCTGCGCGGGCAGTGAGCGATCGAAGGGCGCGCGAGCTCGGCGAGCCGCGCGCGGAGCTGCTCAGCGACGACCGGCTCGCGGTTGAACACGTTGCTTCGTTCGAGCGGGTCGCGATCGAGCTGATAGAGCTCCCACGCGCCGCGCGTCGCGTCGTGCAAGAGCTTCCACGGAGGCGCCACGAGCGCGACGCTGGTGGCCCGCAAATCGCCGGCCGGTGAGACGTCCGCGAACACCGCGCCGCGCCACGGAACCGCGGCGTCCGGCGCGCTCTGCAACAGCGGAACGAGCGAGCGCGACGGCGCGCGCAGCGTGGGTGTTCGATCGATGTACGCGAGCAGCGTCGGGTACAGGTCCATCAGCGAGACGAGCGATTGACGAGGGCCGGGGATTACTCCGGGCCCGCGCACGGCGAACACCACGCGCAGCGCTTCTTCGTGCGCGTCGAACGAGTGAAAGTACACGCCGTGCTCGCCGAAGCCCTCGCCGTGGTCGCTGAACACGACGACGATGAGCGGACGCGAGGCGGCCACGGCGTCGAGCGTGGGCAAGACGCGGCCGAACACGTTGTCTGCGTGGGCGATCTCTTCGTCGTATCGGTCGATCGCTTCGTGCCCGAAATCCTGCGGCGACGTGCGATCGGTGTACGGCTCGTGCGGGTCGACGAGGTGCAGCCACGCGAAGAACGGACGCGTCTCGCGCGCGGCCTGCTCGATCCAAACGCGCGCGTGCTCGGCGGTGAACGGCGCGTCGTCCTTGAAGCCTCCGCCCTGCTCGATCTTCTCGAAGCCCTGAAAGAACCCAGCGGTGAGCCCGAAGTAGCTCGTGTTGGTGAACGCGGCGGTCGCGTAGTTCTCGGCGCGTAGATTCTCGGCGAGCATCTCGTTGGGGTCGCGCAGAGGAGGAAACTGCACGTCGCGCCCCCAGCACAGCGCCGCCGGCGGCCGCCCTGTGAACGCCGCGGCGAACGAGCGCACGGTCTGGGGCGCGACCGAATACGCGCGGTCGAAGCGGGCCGCTTGTTGCGCGAAGCGCTCGAGGTTGGGCGTCGTGGGTCGACGGTAGCCGTAGAGCGTCGTGTGATCGGGTCGCATCGTGTCGATGGACACGAGGACGATCGAGGGGTGCGAGGTCGCGGGCGCGACGAAGGGCGGCGGTCGGTCCTCGGGCGGCGGAGGCGCGTCCATCCCTGTGCAGTTCTCGTCTCGGCCGTTGCCGGGAATGTCCCTGGCCATCGGGTTGATCGCGGGGTCGCGATCGTTGCAATCACCGCCGCCGAAGTAGCGCCCGTAGCCGTCTCCGTCGCGATCGGACCAACGCTGCAACGACGGAAACACCCGGGACGCCACCAGCGAACGCCCCGTCACCGCGTCGAGCACAGGCTGCGATCGCCCGAGAGAAACCGCGCTGTACGCGAGCCCGAGCGCGACGAGGCCGACCCCGAGGGACGAGGCGCTCGCGCGGACGATGGGCGCGCGACGGGCGCTCACTCGCTCGATGGCGGCGTACGCGGCGGCGAGGCAGAGCACTGCGAGCGCAGGCAGCGCGCTGAGTCGCGCGATCACGCCGCGGCCGACGACGGCGGCGATCAGCGTCCCGATCGCGATCAGCGCGAGGATCACCGAGGCGATCGCGCCCGGGCTCGCGAGGCGCTTCGAGCGACGCAGCGGGGCCTCGAGCGCGATACCCGAGAGCGCGCCAGCGAACACTCCCACCGCGAGCGAGAGCACGCCCAGGCCCACGATCGAGAGCGCCGCGAGCGTCGGAGTGCGCACCGAGCGGATCACGGCGAGCGAGAGACGAAAGCCGACGAGCGAGGCCGAGGCCGCGCCCACGGCGGCCATCGCAACGCGGAGCGAGGCGCGCTCGTTGCGCTCGAACCAGCGCGCCGGGCCTGCGGTGACGAACTCGCGCAGCCGCCGCAGCACCGATCGCTCGGCGATCGCCCTGCTCGCGAGCGTGTGAACGACCGCGGTCGCGACGAGCAACGCGCTCACCGCGGAGGCCGAGAAGAGCACGAGCGAGCCGAGCTCAGCGCGGCCGAGCTCGCCGCGCGCCGAGCGGACGAAGGCGATGACCCCGTCGAGCGCGCCGAAGATCAGGCCGACGACGACCGCGACGAACGCGCGGCGCGAGAGGGTCGCGACGAACGTCGAGGGATCAGTGCCGCGCTCGGGCTTGGGGTCGGACACGGGAGCGTGGGCGGGATTGTGACAAAGAAACGGCGCGCTGCGCTCGTGCTACTCACACCGTCGGTCATGCAGAAGTTTCGCAACCTCGATGACGTCCCGCATCAACGGTCGATCTCCAACGTGTTGCGATGGCGCTACGAGCGATTGCAAGAACGAAAGCCGATCGGCAAGGGCGCTCCTGCGCCGCGCGTGGACAACGACGGATCGGCGCTCGCGGGCGCGCGGCGCGACGCGCTCACGTGGCTGGGGCACGCCTCGTGGCTCGTTCAGCTCGAGCGCACCTCGCTGTTGATCGACCCGGTCTTGCTCGCGCGGATCGCGGTGACCATCCCGCGATTGGTCCCCGTTGGGGTCTCGCTCGAGCGGCTGCCGAGGCTCGACGCGGTGCTCGTGACGCACAACCACATGGATCACATGGACGCTCCGTCGCTGCGCGCGATCGAGGCGCGCTCGCAGGGCGAGCCGCCGCTGTTCGTCGTGCCGCAGGGGCTCAAAGCGTGGTTCGACGCCCGGGGATTTCGACGGTGCGTCGAGCTGGCGTGGTGGCAGACGGTGGAGATCGGGGGGACGAGGGTGACGTTTGTTCCGTCGCAACACTGGTCGAGGCGGTCGCTGTTCGACGAGGACGCCTCGCACTGGGGCGGCTACGTGATCACCGCGGGAAAGCACCGCGTCTATCACTCCGGTGACACCGCGTACTTCTCGGGCTTCGCCAAGATCCGCGAGCGAGTGGGAGCTCCCACGGCGGCGCTGCTCCCGATCGGCGCCTACGAGCCGCGCTGGTTCATGCAGAGCCAGCACATGAACCCCGCCGACAGCGCGCAGGCCTTCGTAGACCTCGGCGCCGAGCGCTTCTTCGCGATGCACTGGGGGACCTTCGTCCTGACCGACGAGCCGATCGACGAGCCGCCCTCGCTCATCCGTCGCGAGTGGATCGAGCGAGCGCTACCCTCGCAAGCGCTCGCGATCCCAGCGGTCGGCGAGAGCGTCTTTCTCTGACGGCGATGAGCCCGAGCCGAGCCCAGAATGAGCAGTGATTTCTCTACGAACTTGAATACTGGGGATCCGTCGCTCGACGCCGATCTCGCCGCCCTCGCCCCGGCGGTGTGCGCCGCGTGCGAGGGCGCCGACGCAGCCCACGACCTGCTGCACGTCCAGCGCGTCACCCGCACGGCCATCCGCTTGTGCCAGCGTGAGTCCGTCGCGCCGCGCGTCCCGGTGACCGCCGCGTGGCTGCACGAGCTGTTCAACTACCCCAAGGGCCACCCGGACTCGAAGCGCTCGGGCGAGGTGTGCGCCGAGCACGCCGCGGAGCTCCTGCGCGCGCATCGATGGAGCGAGCCCGTGGTCGAGGCCGTTCGCTACGCGATCGCGGTGCACCCGTTCTCGCTCGCGATCACCCCCACGACGCTCGAGGCGAAGATCCTGCAGGACGCCGATCGGCTCGACTCGATCGGCGCCGTGGGAGTCGCCCGCTGCTTCGCCACCTGCGCTTCGATGGGCCGCCCGTTCTATCACCCCGAAGATCCGTGGGCCGTGGGCCGCCCGCTCGACGACAAGCTGTGGGGGCTCGATCACTTCGCGCTGAAGCTCGAGCGCATCGCGAGCGTGCTCCACACCGAGAGCGCCCGCGCGATGGCCCACGAACGAACGCTGTTTCTTCGGACCTTCTGCGATCGGCTGCGCGCCGAGATCGATGGAGCGTGACGTGCGTCCCACCCTGGTCATGAAGCGACTGTCTCTGCTCTTGGCGTCGGCGGTGCTCAGCGCGTGCGTCACGCGCGAGGTCGTGTACGTGCAGCAGGTCCCGACGCAGACGCAGGTGACCGCATCGATGCAGGTGCAGATCAACTGCGACGAGTTCTGCCGCCCGTCCTACGACTCGTGCCGCGTCGGCTGCCAGCCGCAGGCGTGGTCGCCGAACATGCAGGCCATCCAGGATCACTGCGAGCATCAGTGCGACTTCAACCGCTTCAGTTGCGTGAGCCGGTGCCAACACGGACAGCGATCGCAAAACATGCATTGACAACGCGCGACGGTTTGTTAGTTTCCGCGCCGCCCGACTGGAGAGCTGTCCGAGTGGTCGAAGGAGCCTGACTCGAAATCAGGTGTACCGGTAACGGTACCGGGGGTTCGAATCCCTCGCTCTCCGCCAGTGTCGCTCCGAAAAAACCGCCCACTTCGCTGCGCGAGCAGTGAACGTGGGCGGTGGAGCATTTGAGGGCATGTTCGTTGTTGCCGTTGGTTGTTCTTGATGGGTGCTGAGGCGCCCGCGGCGTTCAGGCGTTGCGCGCGGCTTCGAAATCCAATACCTCTCCGCACCCGCTTCACGCAGTTGATCATTGGAGAGCTGGCCGAGTGGTCGAAGGCGCGGCACTGGAAATGCCGTATACCGGAAACGGTATCTAGGGTTCGAATCCCTAGCTCTCCGCCAAAATCCCGCAGAAATCCTGCGGTGAACACAACATGCACCGCCCGACTTTGAGGACTCTCGTGCGCAACCCGCTCATCGCTCTTTGCGTCGCCTCGATCGCCTCCGCGTGCAACAAGGCTCCCCCAGAGCCTCCTGTCGTCTGGCCGAGCGACCCGCCTGCGCAGAGCAACGCGGCGAGCGCCGCGACGACGGGTTCGGCCACGCCGCCGAGCACTCCGCCCACGGTGACCGTTCCCTCGGGACCGAAGCCGACGACGCTGCAGAAGCGCGACATCATCGTCGGAACGGGCGCCGAGGCGACCAGCGGCCGACAGATCCGCGTGCAGTACACCGGCGTCGCGTGGTCGACGGGCCGCAAGTTCGACTCGTCGTGGGACCGCGGCGGCGAGCCCTTCGCGTTTCGTCTCGGCGCAGGGATGGTCATCCCGGGCTGGGATCAAGGCGTCGCGGGGATGCGCGTCGGCGGGCGTCGCGAGCTGGTCATTCCGCCGAACCTCGCGTACGGCGAGCGCGGCGCGGGTCAGGACATCGGCCCGAACGAGACGCTCATCTTCGTCGTGGATCTCGTCGCGGTTCAGTGACGTTTCGCCGGGGGATTTACAGGGTCATCTCGAGCATCGTGACTCGAAACCCGAGCTTCTTGAACAGCGCTTGCCCCGCCGCGTTCTGCGCAGCCGTGTGAAGCACGATACGCTGCGCGCCGTCCTTGCGCATGCGATCGACGAACGCGCGCACGAGCGCGGTGCCCACGCCCTTCGCGCGAATCGTCTCGTCCACGTACACGTCGTGCAGCACGCCGCTCTCGTCCATGAGCAGCTCCCAGTTGCGCGGCTCGTGACGGCCGAACGCGTAGCCCGCCACGCGATCGTCCACGAGCGCGACGAGCACGAGGCTCTCGGGGTTCTTCAGCTCGCCCGAGAGAAATCGGCGATAGCCGCTCTCGACGGAAGGGCCCGCGCGCAGAAAGCGTTGGTTGTCCCAGTCGTAGTGCATGCGAACCAGGCGAGCCGCGAGCACGCTCACCGCGTCCAGGTCTTCTTCGCGCGCCTCGCGCACGGTGATTTCAGCGCCGTCGCTCATGGTGTCGAGGGGACTGTGCATAGCACGGCGTGAGGCGCGTACACTGCGCGAGTCGAATGGCGAACGATGACAACACTGGGCGCAAGTCCACCGGCGGAATGGGGCAGAAACCCCGCGTTCCCGTGGGCCCGCGTCGATCGAGCGCGACGGATTCTCAGCAGCCCGAGACGCGCGAGTCGCTGATCGAAGACGAGCTTCCGCCGGCCTCGAAGACCGCGCGCAACCCGCGCGTCTCGTCGAACGGAACGAAGAGCTCCACCCACGACACGCGTCCCGAGAGCTACGCGGACACCATCCTCGAAGAGAAGCCCGTGTCCAAGACCCGCGCGTGGATCGTTCGACTCGTGGCGCTCGCCGTCGCGGCAGTGCTCTTGGGACTCGGCGCCCTCGTGGGGCTGTTCGTCTACTACGGCCGTGATTTGCCGGACGTTCACAACCTCCGCGCGCAGTGGCGCCCGCCGCAGACGACGCGCATTTTTGCTCGCGACGGGACCGTGATCGCCGAGCTGTTCACCGAGCGACGCACGGTGATCCCGATCGAGCAGATGCCGCGCAACCTCGTGATGGCCCTGCTCGCCGCGGAGGACGCAGACTTCTATCGCCACCGCGGGCTCGACTACCCCGGAATGCTGCGCGCGCTCTACATCAACGTCCGCCGCGGGACGACCGCGCAAGGAGCGAGCACGATCACGCAGCAGCTCATCAAGAACATCTTGCTCACCTCCGAGCGCTCGCTCGCGCGCAAGGTGCGCGAGGTCGTGCTCGCGCGGCGCATCGAGAGTCAGCTCTCGAAGAACGAGATCCTGTTTCTCTATCTCAACCACATCAACTTCGGCCACGGCCGCTACGGCGTCGAAGAGGCCGCGCGCTTCTACTTCGGAAAACACGCGCGAGAGCTCACCCTCGGCGAGTGCGCGCTGCTCGCGGGCGCCCCCAAATCGCCGGTTCTCTACTCTCCCCGCACGCACCCCGAGGCGGCGCTCAACCGTCGTCGCTGGATCCTCGGACAGATGGTCTCGAACCAGTTCATCACGCGCGAACAGGCCGATCAGGCCGCGGCCGAGCCGCTGCGGCTGCGGGACGTCAACGACGACGAAGGCTCGTCTCCCGAGGTCGTCGAGGCCGCGCGCTCGATGCTCTTGCAGCTCGAAGGAGAGGACTCTGTTCGTCGCGGGGGCTATCAGGTCTACACGACGATCGACCCAGCGCTGCAGCGGGCGGCGCGCGATGCGCTGCAAGCGGGGCTGCGCGAGCTCGATGATCGACAGGGCTATCACGGGCCGCTGCTCGCTCCGGGGGCGCGGCGCGTGCGATCGCGCGCGGGCTACGTGGTGGACGCAGAGCCCGCTCCTCGGGACGGGAGGCTGTTGCCGGGGCGCATCTACGTCGGGATCGTCGAGTCGACGCGCGACCCCGATCCGAGCACTCGCACCACGGGCGAGATCGTCGTGCGCGTCGGCGACGTGGTGGGCTCGATCCCGTGGAACTCCGTCGCGCGCTATGTCCGCGCCGAGGACAGCCCATCGGTGTTCGCCCCGAACGGAGCGACCGTTCGCGTCTCGGTCGATCGCGTCTCGACGGCGAGCGTGCCCGCGGTGATGCGGCTCGAGCTCGGCCCGCAAGCGGCGCTCGTCGCGATCGATCCGACCACGCGCGAGGTGCGCGCGATGGTGGGAGGCTACGACGTGGTGTCGGGCGGCTTCGACCGCGCTCAACGCGCGCAAAGGCAGCCGGGCTCGGCGTTCAAGCCGTTCTTGTATTCGCTCGCGCTCTCGACGCGGCGGTACACGCTCGCGAGCACGTTCGACCCCAACCCGCGCTGCTTCGGGACGTGGTGCCCGCGCGAGTCGCACGCGCACGACCCCGCGCTCGGGCCCGAGCCGCCGATGCGCCTTCGCGAAGCGCTCGCGCAGTCGCGCAACATCGTGGCGGCGCAAGTGGTGCTCGACGTGACGCCGCAAGCGCTGGTCGAGCACGCGCACGCCGTCGGTCTGCCAGGAGAAATGCAGCCTGTTCCTTCGCTCGCGCTCGGCGTGGCGTCGGTGACGCCGATGGAGATGACCAACGCGTACACGACGTGGGCCGCGAGCGGTCGCTACGCGCCTCCGCGGTTGATCGCGCGCATCGTGGGGCCGAACGGACGCGAGGTCTCGCTGCCCGACGCGCCGGCGCCGAGGCAGGTGCTCTCCCCGGCCGAAGCGCACCTCGTCACGTCGATGATGACCAGCGTGATCGACCACGGAACGGGCCAGCGCGCACGCGCGCTCAACCGCCCGATCGCAGGAAAAACAGGGACGACGAACGCCTCGCGCGACGCGTGGTTCGTGGGCTACACGGCGGACCTCGTCGCGGGCGTGTGGGTCGGCTTCGACGACCGACAGCCGCTCGGGCGAGGCGAAGAGGGCGCGCGCTCGGCGCTTCCGATTTGGGTGCGGTTCATCCGCGAGTACGTGAGCGTGCGCAGGCCGCCCGCGGTGGACTTCGTTCGACCGGACGGCCTCGTCGTCTCGCAGATCGACCCGGCGACCGGAATGCTCGCGCGCCCCGGGCAACCCGACGCGATCGACGAGCTTTTTCTCCCGGGAACGGAGCCTCGTCAGATCGCCGTCGCCGCGAGCGACGCCGGTTCGAGCGCGCTCTCGAGCTTCTTCACGATGGGCGGAGACGGAGGCATTCCGCTCGAAGTGATGGACGACGAGGACGCCTCCACGGCCAGCGCAGACGCGAGCGGACCGAGCGCGGTCGAACTCGACAGCGGCGCGGGCGATCCATAACCCGCGCGCACGGCGCGAGACGAGTGTGGCACGCTCGGGGGCATGTCGCTCAAGACCGTGCTCGACCATCTGACGCCGCTCGCTCGCTCGCTTCGCAAAGGACGCGTGGGCGAAGGAGGCGATCCATCGCTCTTGTTCAACGCCGCCGTCGAAGCCGGCTACCTCGTCGCCGCCGCGGACGGCACCGTCGACAGCGCTGAGCTCGGAACGCTCAAGCGCGCCATCCTCACGCTCGCCGGCGACGAGCTCACCTCGGACGAGCTCGACTCGCTCGTCGACGACCTGGTCGATTTGCGCGCGACCGAAGGAGAAGCCGAACGCTGCCGCGCCGTAGGGTCATTGCTCGGCTCGCACAAGGCCGCGGACGAAGGGCTCTACCTCGCCGCTGCCATCGCGTACGCTTCCAACGGCCTGGACCGCAAAGAGCTCAGCGTCCTCGAGCGCATCGCCACCGCGGCGGGGATGTCTCAAGCCTCTCTCGTCACGCTCGCGACCCAGGTGCGCGACGATTTGAGCCGACGTTCGCTGCCCGAGTGATCCGCGCCTGACATCGAGAGAACGGCACGCATCCGAGCGTGCTGTGTTGTCGCAGCGTCGCTTCGTTGGCACCATCGGGCGCGTGACTGACGATCCGAAGTCTTCTGCATCGCGACCGCCCCTCCCCCCGCCCATGCCCGCGGGCGTTACGCAGGGCTCGGTCGTGACGCGCCCGCCCGCGCCGCCGACGCCGTCCGCTGCTCCTCCCGCAGGCTCGCCGTCGATGCAGGGCACCGGCGATCGAGGCTCGCTGCTCAATCAATCGTCGACCAAGGCGTTGATCGATCTGGCGACCACCGCCAAGCGCCTGCGCGAAGAACAGATTCAAGCGAAGGTCGTGTATTACGGCGAAGGGCAGAAGACCAACGCCGAGCTCGACGCGATCACGGACGCGGTCGTCGCCGAGCTTCAATCGCTGCAGCTCGCGGGCATCAAGGTCGTCACCCAAGCGCAAGAAGCCGCGCCGACGACGGACGTCTCGATCGAGCTGATCGGGACGCTGCGCGCGCTGCTCGAGAAGCTCTTCTCACCGCGGCGAGAGGGCTTCATGCGCCGCAAGATCGAGGACATTCAGCGCAAGATCACGACGCTGTTCTTCAACTCAGCGCTCTACCTCAAGCTCTCGACGCAGTCGCGACAGGCGCTCTCGGTCACGTACCCCGATCAAGCCGTGTATCTCGCGATGCGCATGCACCGCGACGCGATCCTGGCGACGATCCGCTCGCAGCGATACTCGGACCCGAAGGTGCTCGCGGAGGCGGTCTCGCGCTTCGACTCGATCGAGAAGTCGCTGCGCATGGATTTTCTCTCGCGAACGACGCCCGAGCTCGAGGCCTTGCTCGGGATCTACCGAGAGGTGCTGCTGAAGTTCTTCTTCGAAGAGTTCAAGCCGGGGCTCGGCGACTTCTGCTGGGCGGTCGTCAAAGAGTCGCGCGTGGGCTTGGGGCGGCCGCACGGATACAAGCTCGCGCCCGAGGTGTTCACCTCGTTTCGCGAGGTGTTCGAGAAGCACTTTCTCGAGCGCCTCGTGCTCAACGTGCAGGGCCCGCTCGTGCAGAAGTCGAGCTCGATGCGCGGGACCTTTCGCGAAGAGACGTTGGAGTTCGTCGCGGACCCGCAGATCTTCAGCGATGTGTGCACGGTCGTGTGCGACGCGATCTACGACTACCTCTACACCGAGGGATTTCTCGACCTGCCCACGCAGTGGCGCAATCACTTGTTCAAGGACCGCGGGACGGCGGGCTGAGCGATGGCGAAGCTCACCCCTTGGGACAAGCTCGAGGCGCGGCCCGGCCCCGGTCTGATCAACGTCGTCGTCGAGACGCCGCGCGGATCGCGCAACAAGTACAAGTACGACACGCAGCTCGGGCTGTTTCGACTGAACCGCGTGCTCTTCGCAGGAGCGTCGTTTCCGTTCGACTTCGGGTACATCCCCGCGACACACGCGGGTGACGGTGATCCGCTGGACGTGCTCGTGCTCATGGACGCCCCGGCGTTCACGGGCTGCTTGATCTACGCGCGGCCGATCGGCGTGTTGCGCGCGACGAAGAACGGCAAAGAGAATCACCGGTTGATCGCGGTCTCGACCGAGGACAAGACCTGGGCGGCGCACCGGGATCTCAGCGATCTTCCGCGCAAGCTGCTCAAAGAGATCGAGCAGTTCTTCTCGTGGATCCTCGACGTCGAAGGCACCGAGCACAAGCTGCTCGGATGGCGCGGCGTCGCCGAGGCCGAGCGCATCATCCAACGAGGCGTGACCGAGCAGAGCAAGCTCGCAGCGACGGTCGTGGCGAAGAAGAAGAAGAAGAAGCGGCCGTAGCCGCCACGCGAAGGCCGCGTGCGCGAGGGGCGAAGTCGTGCCAGCATTTCGCGCCGTGCATCGGTGTCGATGCACAGGACAACGAACCCAAGGGAGCGCTCGCACGATGAAGTTGACCACCCCCGGAGCCGCCGCCTGCCAGAGCTGTGGAGCGCCGATGCCCACCGCGAAGGATCACGCCGGCGGCCGCGAAGACTCGCAGTATTGCAGGTTCTGCGCGGACAAGAGCGGCAAGCTCTTCGCCTACGAGACGGTGCACGAGAACATGACCGTCGAGCGCTTCATGAAGGTCAACGGAATGCCCCGCAAGGGCGCCGAGGACTCCGCGCATCGCGCGCTCAAGGCGATGCCCGTGTGGAAGGACCACCGCTAGAGAGGGACTGAGCGGGCGAGCGCGCGGGCGAGCGCGAATCGCCATTGCGCCAGCCCGATGGCGCGCTGTCGCGCGGCGCTCGGCGGCGAAGGATCGTATGCCGTACCCGTCGCACGACGGCCCGACTGCGCTCCGCGAGACCGCGCAACAGAACGCGGGAATCGACTGGATGCTGGCGGACGTTGCCGTGCTCCGATCATGAAGAGCGCGACGTGGATGTTGGGCGGACTGTGCCTCGTGCACCTCGCGATGGGCAGCTTGGTGGGGTACGGGTGGCGGGCGCGCACGCAGCAGCAGGCCGTATCGCCGAGGCAACCGATCGCAGCCGTGGGCGCTCCGTCGCCTTCGACGCCGAGGGCGTTCGCGCACGCGACGCTCGTCGTGGGAGCGTCTCCGTGGAGCGAGCCAACCGCGCGCTCTTCTTCGCAAACGCCCACGCGCGAGGGAACGATCCTCGCTCCCGAAACGGGCGATCCATTGCCCGATCGGGTCGCGGGGCCGCGGTCCTGTGACGTGCGCAACGAAGCGCGTTTTCTCGGGCGATCGCCGCACGTTCCGCTGGCGGTGGTGCGGCATCGCTCGCTCGAGAGCGTGTCACGCGAGTGCTACGCGCGGTGGTCGACGCGCGGCGCTCGGTGGCGCGCGCTCGACGCGTGGGGTCAGGTCGTCGGCGTGGCAGAGACCGTCGGCGGCGAGGGCTACGCGATCACGCACGCGTACGAGCTCTCGCTCGCGGTGCGCTCGGGCAGCGCAGGAACCGGGCTGTACGTCGGCGAACTCGACCCGTGGCAGCCGTCGCCGAGCGCAGAATGGACGCCGCCGCAGCAAGCTCGCGAGAGCTATCAGCGGCTGCTCGCGCAGAGCGACGCGATGTTCGCCGAACCCGTGCAGAGCGCGCCTGCGAACGGGCGTGCCGCGCGGACGACGATGTTCTTCTTCGCTCGCGATACCGCAGGGCAGACCCGCTATTTCGCCGCGAGCGGGGGGCGCGCGTTCACGATCGCGCAGCTCTCGGCGGACGGCGCCGAGTGGCGTTTCGTGCACATGACGCGCGCGGCCAACAGCGCGCGGGCGAACGCGTTCGAGCTCATCGGCGTCATCGACTTCGTCGGTGACGGTGTGCCCGAAGTGATCGTGCACAACGACGAGAGCGACGGCTTCTGGGACGATCAAGTGTTCGTGTCCGACGACGTCGGCGCCAACTGGGGCGTCGATGTTCGAAGCGCCGGCGGGGGAACGGTCTGATTCGCGCTCGGCCATCGCGGCGCGCGATCGCCGAGCGGTCGAGCCACGACAACCGCGCTGCACCGCGACCGCGACGAACACGTTCGTGCGCGCAGGCCTCGGCGGTGAAGGTTTGACTCGAGTTCCGCTGCGCGGTTGTGCTTCGCGGCGTTCACCGATGCTCGCGCGCCCCATCGCGACGATCTGGCAACCCGCTCCCCATCACCCCACCGCCCCCGCAGCTCGCTCACGCCAGCGGTGACGGATCCGCCGCAGCGAAGATCGCCGCCGCGATCGCGTCTCGCGCGCCCCACAGCACCGCGCTCATGTGCTCGGGAACCCTCCGGCTCACCGCCAACAACGCCGCGTCCACGTCGGCCATCGTCGGCAGCGGGCGGCCGCGCTTGAGCGCTCCAGCGATCGCGTGCTGCTCGACCGTCGCGCGCGTCAGGTTGCCCACGAGCTCGGCCATCTGCCTCGTGCGCGCGTCGAGCTCGCGCTCGAGCTCGTCGCACTTCGACCTCGCAGCGGTCGCGCGCTTGCACGCCTCCACCGTCTCTTGCGCGAGCGCTTCGCGGGTCATTTCGCTCTCGTCGAACATCACTCGCAGCTGCGCGCGCTCGCCGTCGAGCCGCTCGATCTTCGCCTCGAGCACAGCGAGCACTTCGGCGATCGCCACCGCTGCCTCGTCGCGAATCTTCGCGCTCTCGTCGAGCTCGTCCTCGGCCTTCTTCGCGCGCTCTTGCTCGCGCGTCAGCCTCGCGCGCAGCGCGGTCACGGCGAACTCGTTGGCCTCGCGCACCGCGTTCATCGCCTGGCCCTGGCGCGTCGCTTCGCACATGCGCGCGGCGCGCTCGAGCTCGAGCTCGCGAGAGAGCTCGGCGTAGCGATAGGTCCAGCCCTTGTTGCAGCCCTCGATGGCGGCCTCGCCGTTCTCGCGCTCAGCGCTGTTGCGCGCCTTCCACGCGGCAAGGTCGAGCCCGTGCTCTTCGCGCATCCGGTCCATGTCATCGAGCAGCGCGCGAAGCTCGCCGCGCAAGGCGCTCTTGTCCGCAAACCACTGCGCGCGCTCTTGCTCGATGCGATCGCTCGCGAGGTAGTGCACCGCGAGCTCGCGCCCCTCGTGCTCTGCGCGCAGCTCGTCTTCGAGCGCGCTGATCGCTGCGATGTGCTGCTCTTCGAGCGCGATGAGCGCAGCGCGGTGCTCTTCTTCGATTTGCTTCTCTCGCGCCTGGTGCGCGGCGATCGCGCGATCGTGAGCCTCGTTCGCGGCGCGCATCTTCTCGACGAGCGCAGCGACCTCGTCGCGGTGCTCGATTTCGCGTCGGCTGGCGACGGCGTCGAGCTCGGTGAGCGCCTGTCGCGTCTCTGCGAGCTCTGCGCGCAGCCCGATGATCGTGCGCTCGGCCTCGCTGAGCTGAAGGCGCGCGTCGTCGTTGGTTCCGCTCAGCGCGCGCTCGGCGGCGAGGGCGCGGTGCAGCTCGGAGTCGACCGCGTCGAACTTCTTCTTCCATTGCGTCGCCTCGGCGACAGCGACGTCTCGCTGCGACTCGGCCTCGGCCGCGGCGCGGTCACGAACCTCCAAGCGAACGACGGCCGCTTGTCTCGCGGCGAGCGCTTCGTCGAGCTTGACCCTCGCGTCCACCAGCAGTCGCTCGCGCGCGACGTTGGCGTCCTTGAGCCTGCGCACTTCGCGCTCGCGCAGCTCGAGCCCCTCGCGCAGCTCCGCGAGCTCACGGGACGTCCCCGCGCCGCGACGCGCGCTCGCCTCGCTCTTGGTCAGCGCTTCGCGCAGTCGAACGACCTCTCCGCGCAGCGCGTCTCGCTCGGCCACCGCGCGCTGCGCGAGCTCGAGCAGCGCCGGCCCCGAGAGCGACGCTTCGCTCTCCATGTGCGTCGCGGTCGAGTCGAAGGCCTCGAGCGAGTCGTCGTTGGTGTCGAGCGCAGAAGCGCTAGTCAGGACCGTGGCGACAGCGTTGGTGGGGTTCATCAATGGGGCTCCGGACAGGGTCGACGAAGCACCGAACGCGCGAATTTCGGCAACTTTTCGACATGTCACAGCGTGTTCACCGACGGCGCGGCACCGGAATTGCCCTGCTTTCGCAGGAGAAAATCGGATCGCCCGCGACCGGTTGCCGTTGACGGTGCGTAGCAGACTGCACACCGTCCCGAGCGTCTCAGTCGTCAGTGCGGTGGTCGTGGTGTTCCCTGCCACCGGCCGCACGGAGGGCGCTCGATGTCCGTACTCCTGTCATGGCTTGCGTGGGCGAACGTGCCGTTTCTTTCGGTGCTCGCCATCGCTGTGCTCTTCGCGGCGCTGCAAGCGACGGGAATCATCGGCGTCCTCGCGGGCGGCGACCACGACGGCGACGCCGATCACGACGCGGACGGCGGAGACAGCGACGGAGACGCTGACGGCGATCACGACGCCGACGGTGAGCACGAAGGGTTCTCCGTCGCGGGGTTGCTCGGCGTAGGAAGAGTTCCGCTCACGTTTGTGCTGCAGAGCTTCGCGATCACCCTCGGGATCACTGGCCTCAGCGTGCACATGCTCGCGTTTGGCTTCGCGGCGCCGCCCTTGCGCGCGCTGCTCTGGTCGCTGCCCGTCTCGCTCGCGGTCGCCTTCACCCTCACCTCGCTCGTCTCTCGCGCCGCGGCGAAGATCTTCTCGACCGAAGGCCAAGAAGCCTCGCGTCGCGCGCAGCTCGTCGGAAGCACGGGCGTCGTCATCTCATCGAAGGTCGATCGCGAGTTCGGCGAGGTCCGCTTGAGCACCCCCGGCGGCGTCACCGTCCGCGTCATCGTCACCACCGAGGCAGACTCGCCCATCCAAGAAGGCCGCGAGATCGTCGTCACGGACTACGACAAAGACCGCGATCGACTCGTGGTGTCCGCGCTCGACGAAGACGACCGCGCTCGGCGTCGAAGCGGCGCCGCATGAGCTCACCCGGGGCCGAGCGCAGGAGAGCGACGCCCCACAATTCAACTTCACCGACGTCGCGACAGCCGCTCACACGCGAGCGCTGCCACGCGTTCGGGCAGTGCTTTCTCACGCAACACCGTCCCCGACACTCTCAGAGGGAGGAGTCACATGAACCAACACAGCATGCTCTCGTTCATCGCACAGGCAGCGAACGCCCCGTTTTGGGAGCGCCCGCAGTTCGTCGTCACCGCGCTCATCACCGTCGGCAGCGTGTTTCTCATCACGCTGCTGCTCGTCACCGTCGCGCGCTTCTACCGCCGCTGTGGCGCGGACGAAGCGCTCGTCCGCACAGGCGCTGGCGGCAACAAGGTCGTGATCGGCGGAGGCGTCACGGTCTTCCCCATCCTGCATCAATTGCTGCGCGTCTCGCTGAGGTCGCTCAAGCTCAGCGTGGATCGATCCGGCGCGATGGCCCTCGTCACGCGCGACAAGATCCGCGCGAACGTCACGACCGAGCTGTACATCAAGGTCGAGCCCATCGCCGATGACGTGATGGCCGCCGCGCGCTCGTTCGGAGAGCGCAACCTCGACGAGCACGCGATCGGCGACCTCATCGAAGGAAAGCTCACCGACGCCCTCCGCTCGGTCGCCGCCAACTCGTCCTTCATGGAGCTGCACACCAACCGCAAGGACTTCGCCGAGAGCATCCAGAAGGTCCTCGCCGAAGAGCTCAAGAAGAACGGCCTCACGCTCGAGAACGTCTCGATCACCTCGCTCGCGATGGTCCCGGTGAAGGACCTCAACGCGAGCGAGTTCTTCGACAGCGAAGGCTTGATGACCATCACCGAGCAGGTAAAGGCCAACGCGCGCAAGACCAACCAGATCGAGCGCGAGGCCGAGGTCGCCATCCGCGAGCAAAACGTCGTCTCGCACCAGAAGGTGCTCGAAGCCGACGAGCGCGATCGCCGCAACGAAGCGGATCAGACCCGCCGCGTGCAAGAGTACGCCGCGACGCAGGCGTCCGCGACGGCCACGGTCGTGTACGAGCAGCAGCGCTCGCAAGAGACCGCCGCGCTGCAGAAGCAGCAGGCCGTCGAGACCGCGCGCATCGAGCAGATGAAGGCCATCGAGATCGCCGAGGCCATGCGCGTCGCGGCCACGCGCGAAGCGCAGATCGCCAGCGAAAAGGCTCAGCAAGCGGCGCTCATCGCCAAGGAGCGCGAGATCGAAGCGGCCAACATCGAGAAGATGAAGACCGTCGAAGCGGCCAACGTCGAGAAGATGAAGACCATCGAGGCGGCCGAGATCGAGAAGAAGAAGACCATCGAAGCCGCGGAGATCGAGAAGCAGAAGACCATCGAGACCGCGCGCGTCGCCAAGCAGATCGCCGTCACCAACGCGATGGAGATCGAGGCCCGCGCCGAGGCCCTCAAGGCCACGGCTGAGGCCGAGCGCCAGCAAGCGACGCAGGCGATCATCACCGTCGAAGAGACCGCCAAGGCGCGACGCGAGCGCGAGATCGCGATCATCAAGGCCGAAGAGTCCGCGCAGAAGTCGCGCATCGACGCCGAGCGAGAGGCCTTCGCGCGCAAGCTCGAGGCCGAGACGAGCGCCGCTGCGGTGAAGGCGCACGCCGACGGTGAAGCGGCCGCCAAGCACGCCGAGGCGAGCGGTGAAATCGCGCGGGCCGAAGGTGACGCGAAGTCACGTCAGCTCGGCGCGGACGCTGCTGCCGCGGTGGTGCGCACGCAGGCGCAAGCGGAGGCCGACCGCGTTCGCATCAGCGCAGAGGCCCGCGCGAAGGCCGCGCAGCTCGAAGCAGAGGCGCTCATCGCGCTCGCAGAGGCGACGCGCAAGAAGGGCGAGGCCGAGGCGGACGCGAAGCGCAAGCTCGTCGAGGCCGAGAACCAGGTCTCGACGAAGTTCTTGCTCAAGGACGTCGCGATGAAGGCGATCGAAGTGTTGCCCGAGGTCACCAAGGAGCTCATGACGCCCGCGAAGGCGATCAGCGAGATCAAGGTGCTGCAGATGTCGGGCGGCCCTGGATCGAGCGCGAACGCCGACGGAACTCCGAGCGCGGGCCCCTTCGGCGCCGCCTCTCCCGTGCTCAAGACCGTGCTCGAAGCGGGCGCTGCGTTTCCGCTCTTGCGAGAGCTGATGCAGTTCGCGCAGGTGGACACGAACAAGCTCGCGGACTCGGCGCGCAAGCTCGTGGGCGCGCTGCCCGACGAGCTGAAGAAGATCGCCGCAGAAGATCCCGCGCTCGCGGCGAAGCTCGCCTCGCTCTCGCCCGACGCTGGCGGCGAGGGAATCAAGGTCCGCCCCGCGGACGAGCCCTCGCCCTCGAACGGCTGAGCCGATCGTGAACGACGTTCTGCACCGAGAGGAGCGAACTCCATGAGCACCAACAGCACCGCAACACCAGAGAAGCTCGGCCCCGAGGCGCTCGCGCTCTCTGCGCTGGGTCGCGTGCTCGCGGCGCAAGACCTGGGCGGAGCGTTCGACTCGGCCAAGCGCGAGCTGCGCGCGGCCGTCTCGCGCGACCCGCTCGACGCCCTGATCGTCACGTGCCTCGGCGGCGCGTGGCTCTTCTACCTGGCCGAGAAGGACGAAAACGAAAAGGTGCGCTCGTTTTGGGACGCGCTCGTGTTCGTCACGACCTCGCTCTCGGTCGGCTACGCCAACATGTTCGCCGTCACGCCCGCAGGAAAGGCGATCGCCTCCGCGCTCATGACCATCGGTCCCACGATGGCCGCGCGCGCGCTCGACGCTCCGGCGGCCGAACGCGAGGCGCAAGAGAGCGAGTCGCTCGCCGTCCAACGCGCGCTCATCGAGCGCATCGACGCGCTCGTGCAGCGAATCGACGCGCAGACCGCGCCCTCAACGCGGTAGCGCGCGCAGCACGAGCACCGTCGGCGACTCGAACACGCGCTCGCAGCGCGCCTCGATCGCCGCGACGTTCGACGGCTTCGAAACGATCCACACCGCGCCGTGGCGTCGCTGCTCGACGTCGATGTTCGCCGCGCGGATGTCCGCCGCGCTCCAGCGAATGAACTGCGAGCGATGCAGCCGCGATAGCACCTCGACCACGGCGTTGTCGCAGAAGACCGCGTCGGTCCGCCTCGCGCGCGACAGAGCGCTGGCCGCCGCGACGTCGCGAGAGAGCCGCGCTCGAGCGCGCACGCCGAGCTCGCCCGCCGCGTGCGCGCCGCGCAGCGCGAACCAGCCGAGAGATGCGCACACAAAAACAAGTCGCCAGCGATTGGTCAGACGAATCGAGAGTCTCTTCTGCGCGAAACAGAGCCCCGCGCCCATCGCCATCGCGTAGAAGCTCAGGTACGAGACCGCGTGTCGGACGAGGCCGAGGTGCTGTCCGCGCACCCACGCGAAGCTGACGAAGCCGACAATCGCAGCGGGCGCGAGCACCCAGACCCAGCGCTTCTCGCGCAGCCACAGCACAAAGCCCGAGAGGCTCGCGAGCAGCGGGAGCGCTCCCCAATCGATCCACGGAATCGTGATCGGGTACCACAAGGCGCGCCGCTCGATCGGCGGAAGCACCGGCACGAGCCGCGGCAACGCTCGCGCGACGAACGCGCGGTTCTCGCGCACAAACCAGAGCCACTCGCCCGAGTGCGCGCGGTGCACGACGCACCAGAGCGCGACGATCATCGCGGGAAGGGCCCAGGCTGCGGTCGCTCCTCGGTCGCGACGCGCGCGCAGCGCCACGTCGAGCGCAAAGACCGCGGCGATCAGCGGCCAGGCCTCGTAGCGCGTGAGCGCCGCGAGCGAGAGCAGCGCGCCTGCGAGCCACGGACGCTGCCAGCGCAGCGCGGCGAACGCGCCGAACACCCACAGCGCGAAGGTCGCCTCGGGCTCGGCGCTGACCGCGGACTCGATCGCGTGCGGGGCGAACGCCATCGCGGCGGACGAGACCGTCGCCGAGAGCACGGCGAGCGGCTCGCTCTCGGGCTCGAACTCGACGGCGAACTCGCGAAACGCGCACACGAACACGAGCGCCACGGTCGCGATCGACGCGCAGAACGAGAGCGCGCGGACCGCTTCGAAGCCCGCGCCCGCGAGCTCGAACAGCGCGTGCACAGCGTGCCAAAGCGGCAGCCACACCCAGTGCACGGCGAGGTCCGTGGGGTGCTCGATCATGCGCCGCGCGACCACGGCGTGGCCGTACGCGTCGGTGTCGACGTCGACGATGCCCCAGATCCCCCGCAATCGAACGAGCGTCGCGCACGCGATGACGAGCGCGAGCGCGCGCTGCGCGGCTCTACTTCTTCTCACCCTCGCCGCCGAGCAGGTCGCCAAACTTCTTCTTCAGCTCGTCGACCTTGGTGGGGTCTTCGCGCTGGAGCTTCTCGAGGTCCTTCTGCCCCTGCTCGAACATCGCCGCCATCTCTTCAGGCGTGGGCATCTTCTCGGGCATCAGGCCCTTGAGCGCGTCGGGGTCGAGCCCTTGCGCGCCGAGCGCTTCGCTGAGGCCCTTGGCGAGCGCGTCGAAGCCGCCGGGCTGCGCCATCATCGCGGCCACTTGCTTCTGCGCCTCGGCGAAGATGTTCGCGCCGTCGGGCGAGGAGAGCATCGCTTGCGCCTGCGCCATCATGTCCGGCGAGATGCCCGGAAAGCCACCGCCGCCGCCACCGCTTCCGCCGAGCAGCGCCTGCAGCTGCGCGCCGAGCGTGTTGTCATCCTTGAGCGTGGCGGTGATGTCCTCTTCGACCTCGTCGCGCTTCGGTCGCGCTTTCGGAACGAAGTCCGCAGCGACCTTCTTCGCCCAGAACCCGAGGTCACCGACCTCGTCGACGGCGTCCGCGTACTTCTTGCTGCGCGGGCGAGCCTTGTCGGGGACGATGAGGATCCCGTGCGAATCGTCGTGCGCGTCGAGCGCGGCGCCGAGGCGCTTGCGCACTTCGTAGCCGGCCTCGTCGGGCTCCATGTCGAACGAGACTCCGAGGACCAACAGCACTGCGTCTTCGAGCGCGACGAGCTTGAGCGGCTTGCCGTCGGCGCCGGGGCGCTCAGCGCCCTTCGCAGGAAACGCCGCGTCGATTTGCGCTGGCGTGAGCTTGACCAATGCGATCGCTTCGATGCCCATGAGGTGCGCGACCGTACCCCACCTTCGCCTCGACGAAAACCCACCGACGCGCGTTCGCGCGCTCAGTCGTCGTCGCCCTCGTCGCCCGCAGCGCTCTTCGCGGCGCGCTCGTACGCGGTGTACTTCTCGGCGCGGCCCTTGGCTTGCTCTGCGGGGTATCGCTGCTCATTGAGCGCGAGCTTCTCGCGCACCGCGCGATCGAGATCGACCTGCAAATAGTCTGACAGAGACAAGAGCAGCATGAGCACGTCGGCCATCTCGTGCTCGAGCTGCGCGCGACCTTCGCTCGAGCGGGCCCTTTGCCACGACTGCTCGTCGGTGTCCCAGCGAAAGGGCTCTGCGAGCTCGGCGGACTCGATGGTGAGCGCCATCGCGAGGTTCTTCGGCGAGTGAAATTGCCGCCAATCGCGCGCGGCGTTGAACGCGCGGACCTTCGCGAGCAGCGGCTCGAGCGAGGGGCGCGACGCGCTCTTGTGATCACCGCGCGAGGCGACTTCATCGAGCGACAGGACCGCGGTGACCGAGGCGCGGTCGATGGGGCCGAGGACGTGCGGCATCGGGCCGCGCGGAGTGCTCGCGACGTCGATCGCGGGGGCGAGCAGCGACGGGTCGATCTCGAGCACGACCAACGCCGCGTCCGCCGCGAAGTAGAGCCGCGCGCTCTCGACGACCTTGTCGCGATACGAGCAGTGCACGAAGCCCTCGCGCGCGAGCGAGTCGGGGATGTAGGGGTCGTCGCCGCGCTCCCACCGCGCGCGCTCGACGATGTGAAACAACCAGCGCTCGTCGCGAGGCACGGTCAGAACGTCACGCCCATGCCGAGGTTGATGGAGTACTGCCTGAAGTTCGGGTCGATGCGCACTTGATCGCGCGCGCCGGTGTCCGTGGGTCGACCCGAGACGCAGTACGACGGCTGCGAGCCGGTGCCGCCGCAAGAGCCCGTCGTCCACGTCGGGGCCATCACGTCCATGATGAACTCTGCGGTGAACGTGAAGACGCCGTACTTCGCGCGCAGCCCGCCGAAGGCCCGTCCGCGCAGCAGTCGCGCGGGGTTGAACACGATGTCGTTGAACGAGTCGCCTTCGGCGCCCGTGGGCGTCCCGCTTCCCGCGTCGCACACGAGGCTCGACGAGGTCTGCCCCGTCATCGGGTCCGTGGTGAACACGGTGCGACGACGGGTGCACTCTTGGTAGCCCGAGCGCCGCGGGGTCGCGTCGATCACCGTCGAGTCGCCGAAGATCAGCAGCGCCTGGCCGCCCACGTACGGGGTGATGTTGAACGCGCCGGCGACGGCGATGTTCTTCGAGAGGATCGCGTCGGCGCCGACGATGGTGAGGTAGAGCTGCTGGTTTCCGACGAGGGTGTTGACCGAGCCGCGGATGGCGAAGTCGGGGATCCAGCCCACGCCGCGCGGTCGAAAGCCCTCCCAAATGGACCACTTGATGTCTGCGCCCATCGCCACGAGGCTCGAGTCGTGCAGCCACGAGCCCTGCACGCCGAGCTCGAAGCCGTACGGCAACCCGTGGCGCATGTGCAGCCGCGACACGAACAGCACGTCCGGAACGCGCGTTCGATACCGCTCGGTCCCCGTGTTTTGCGTGTTGCCTGGCGCCACGCCCTCGGTGCCGCGAGACCAGTATCCGAGCGCGGTCGCCGCGTTGTTGATGTTCGTGATCGAGTGCTCGTACCCGATGTACGTGCGGTTGTAGCCAATGGTCGAAGCGGGCGCGAGCAGCGCGGGCGTGAGCGCGCCAGCGAGCTCGTTGACCAGGTTCGCAAAGAGCGTGTTGTCCGCGAAGCACCGCGGATATCCCGCAGGATCCATGCGGGATCCGCAGCCGCCGCGAAACTGCCACTCGGGCTGCGGCGATCCAGGCGCCGCGCCGTCGAAGAACGTCAGGCGGTTGAGCGCGAGGTCGTTGGCGTCTGCCTTCGCGTCCGATCCGTGCGCGAGCGACGCAGCGCACACCGCCGCCGCGACGAGCCACGGCATCGCGCGGGGCGAGCGCGGCGAGCGATCGGTAGAGATTTCCGTGGTCGAACCGCACAAACGCTCGGGCTTCACGACAGTCGAGACGGTATCGTCTCGCCACCATGACGCGCAAGCTCCGCGTTTCGCCGCTCACGCCTCCGATGAGGATCGTGCTGGTCGAGCCTGAGATCCCACAAAACACAGGAAACATCGCCCGACTCTGCGCCGCCACGCAGGCCGAGCTGCACCTCGTCGGCCGCCTCGGCTTTCGCATCGACGAGAAGGCGGTCAAGCGCGCCGGCCTCGACTACTGGCACCTCGTCTCGCTGCACGTCCATCCGGACCTGCGCACGTTCGAGCTGAAAAATCCCAGCTCGAAGCTGCTGCTCTTCAGCGCCAACGGACCGACGAGCTACACCGACATGGACGTCGCTCCCGGCGACGCGCTCGTGTTCGGCAAAGAGTCCTCGGGCCTGCCCAAAGAGCTGCTCGCGCGCCACGAGGGCCGAGTGTACGGAATCCCCACAGCCGGCGCCGTGCGCTCGATCAACCTCGCGTCCGCGGCGGCCATCGTCGTGTACGAGGCCCTCCGCAAGTGCTCAGCGCTCGAGGGGGCGAGGCTCGAAGAAGACACGAGCGCCGAGGATTTTCCGCGATGAACCGAGAGACTTCAGCGCGCGCGAAGCTCGGCGCGACCCTCGTCTCCTCCCTGTTGGCCGCCGCGTTGACCGCGCGGCCGACCCTCGCGAGCGCCGACGACGTTCGGCTCACCGCCGCGGACGCGACGGCGATCACCAACACCGTCCGCGCGCTCTTCGAGGCGATGCGAGACGGCGATCGCCCGCGAATCGCGCAGCTGATTCCCACGCACGCGGAGTTTGTCTCGCTCTATCAGCCCGGCACCCTGCCCTTTCTCGAGCGCCATCAGCGCGCGATCGAACGAGACACGCGCGAGCTTCAACGCACGCTCGCCGGCGCGGTGTTCGTCAGCTTGGACAGCAGCATCGCCGCGGGACGCACGATCCGCATCGAGCGCTGCGGGCGCTTCGGCGCGCGCGCCTCGCAGTGCGCCAACGGCCCCATCATCGAATACCGCGTCGGGTCCGTCACGCGACACCTCCGCATCGACCGCCTCGTGCGCCTGCCCGGAAACGTCTGGAAGGTCTACGACGTCCGTCTTTGAAAACAAGGGCTTGTTTTCAAAGACAGCCCACGGAGTGCGACGATGTTTCATCGAAAGGGACCGACGTTTCTCGAGCTCGCTGAGCAGGCGCTCTCGTCCGTCGAGCGCGGCTACGACCTGCTCGCGGAGAAGTTCGACTACACGCCGTTTCGCACGCCGGACGCGATCATCGAGCGCGCCTTCTCGACGCTGCTCACCGAGCGCGAGCTCGGCTCCGCGGTCGACCTTTGCTGCGGGACGGGCGCCGCGCTGGCCCAGCTCCGCCGCTACGCCCGCGCGCGCGTGGCGGGCGTCGACATCTCCCGCGCCATGCTCGACCGCGCGATCGAGCACGCAAACAACAGCAGCGGAGACGCGCTCGTCGAAGGGATCAAGGGCGACGTGCTCTATCCCGAAGCGTCATGGGGACGGTTCGACCTGGCGTGTTCGTTCGGCGCGTTCGGGCACATCCTCGAGAGCGACGAGCCGCGCCTGGTTCGCTCGGTGCGAGCGCTGTTGAACCCTGGCGGGCGCTTCGTCTTCGTCACGGCGGACATGCCCTCGATCACCAGCAAGAGCTACTGGGTCTCGCGCGCGTTCAACGCGGCGATGCGCGTGCGAAACGCGGTGATCGACCCGCCGTTCGCGATGTACTACCTGACGTTCTTGCGGCCCCGCGCGACGGCGCTGCTCGAGGCCGAGGGATTTCGCGTGGACGTCACCGAGGGGCTCTTCGAGCCGCCGTTCGATCGATACGTGCGCGTGGTCGCGACGCGCGAGCGTTGAGGGATGCGAGAGACTTCCGCGCGGCAACCGCTGTTCGAGCAGAGCATCAGAGCCTATGAACGGTGCCGTCGAAATGAAGGTCCCTGATCGATACGTGGTTCCGCCGACGGTGCGCGCGCGGTTCGGAGAGAAGGTCGACCGGCTCGGTCCCCGCTTCTTCGACGGAGATCCCCTCGCGGATCGCGCGGTCGAGTCACTCTCGTCGCTCTCGCACGGGGCGCGCAACGCGCTGGTCGAGGGCGTCTTGAAAACAGGTGCCGAGCGAGCGACCGACGCCCCCGAGGCGCTTCGGGCGTTCGTGGCGGCGTGCGAGCGCGTCCCGTTCTGGGTGGACTTCGAGCGCGCCGCGCGCGGAGGCGCAGCGTTTCTGCGCTCTGGGTTGCTCGGCGGCCTCGTGCTGGGGACGTACTCGCTCACGATCAGCTATTGCTCTCCCGCGGGAAACAAGCCGCTGGTGCTCTCGGGCAGGCTCGAGCAAGACACGCCGCGACGGCTCGCCGAGACGAGCCGGTACGTGCAGCTCGTCTCGCAAGCGGACTCGATGCGACCGGGTCGCGACGGCTGGAGCGCCACCGTCAAAGTGCGCCTGATGCACGCGATGGTGCGCCGCATGGCCAGCGCCTCACCTCGGTGGAACACCGCCGCGTGGGGCACACCCATCAACCAGCCCGACATGGCGGGGACCGGGCTTTTGTTCTCGTGGATCGTGCTCGACGGCCTGGACAAGCTGGGCTTCTCGATCGAAGGCCAAGAGCGCGAAGACCTGCTTCACCTCTGGCGCTACGTGAGCTGGCTGCAGGGGGTCGACGAGGACCTGCTGTGGAGCAACGAGCGCGAAGCGAGAGACTTCTGGGAGCTGCTCGGCCTCACGCAAGGGCCGCCCGACGAAGACTCTCGCGCGCTCGTACACGCGCTGCTCGCCTCGGGGCGCGTCGCCGCGCGCAGCGACGAAGAGCGCAGGCGCGCAGAGCGAATGCTGCCCGTGAGCCACGCGCTGTCTCGGTACTTCTTGGGCGACGAGCTCGCCGACGCGGTGCAGCTGCCGAGGACGCGGTTCGAACGCGCGCTGCCGGCGCTGCGCCCGTTGCGAGCGGCGACGAGGATGTTGGCGCGCGCGGTTCCGTCGCTGCCCGTCGGCACGCCCGAGATCGGCGCGCGGTATTGGCAGTTCGTCGTCGAGCAAGGGCTTCGCGGGACGCCCGCGGACTTCGCGATGCCCGATCGACTTCGCGATCGCTGAGAAACGTCGGTCAATCCGCGCGCCGGCACACGATCACGGCGACGTCGTCGTGCAGCGTCCCGGCCGCCGTTCGAACGACGTCGGTGAGCTTCGCCGCCGCCACGCTCACGTTCGAGTCCGTCGCGAGGTGGCGGATCTTCTGCTCGGGCGCGTATTTCAGCAGCCCGTCGGTCGCGAGCATGAGCACGCCCTGCAGCGGAATCGGCCCGAACGCGAGCACCGTCGCCCTGCCCTGCCCGAGCAGCGGGCGCCGTCGCTGCTCGCCGGTGAGCTCGTCGTAGCTGCCCGAGTGCACCATCCACGCGCCCGAGTCTCCGACGCTCGCGCCTTGCACGCGGCTGCCGTCGAGGCTCGCGACGACGATCGTGCTCTCGCCAGACTTTTTGCTGGCGAACCACGATTGGTCGAGCTCTTCGCACCAGCGCGCGAGCACGTCCGCGTTGGGGAGCTTCTTCGCCTCCGTCGCGCGTCGCTGAATCTCGTCGACGAGCCACTTCGCGAGCTCGCCGCCCATCGTGTCGTTGCCAGCTCCGTCCGCGAGCGCGAGCACGAGGCCGTCCTCGCGCCGGGTGACGGACACGTGATCATCGCACCGCGCGCCCGCGGCGCTCGTGGCCGTAGCCACTCGAAATCGTGGTGGAGCCGCCATCGCTCGAACTCGTGTGGTTGTGATGTAGCCGCGAACGTTCGCTCGGTCCATAGCCACCCGCGGCTCGCTGAGAATGAATGATCATTCAGCGCGCTGTAGATCGCCGCGGGGATTGCGCCTACGCTCCGCCCGCCCGTCGCTCGATCGGTCGAGCGCCCGGGTCAACGCACACAGGTGAACGATCATGGCGAGCGAACTGCACTACCGGTCCAACCTTCGAGACGTCGAGTTCAACCTCTTCGAGTATTTGCGCGTGCAAGACGACGTGCTGGGGCACGGCCCGTTCGCGGAGTTCGACGAGGCCACGGCGCGCGAGACGCTGCGCGCGTACGAAGTGTTCTGCCGCAACGAGCTCGCCAAGAGCTTCGCCTCTGCCGACCGTGAAGGGCTGAAGTTCGACGTCGAGACGGGCTCGGTCACGCTGCCCGCGGGGCTCAAAGAGGCCTACCATCAGTGGTACGAGCAGGGCTGGCAGATGCTGGCGCTGCCGACGCACATGGGCGGGACAGGCGCGCCTCCGTCGGTGAACTGGGCGGCCTTCGAGTTCGGCGCCGGCGCCAACGCGAGCCTGATCTACTACCTGCTCGGCGCGACGCTGTGCAGGGTGATCGACGAGCTCGCGACGCCCGCGCAAAAAGCACGGTATTTGCCGCAGATGATGGATCGCCGGTGGGGCGGCACGATGGTCCTGACCGAGCCAGACGCGGGCTCGGACGTGGGCGCGGGACGCACGAAGGCGCGGCACATTTCGGGGGACCTCTACGAGCTCGAAGGGGTCAAGCGCTTCATCACCAACGGTGACTTCGACGGGACCGAGAACATCGTGCACCTGGTGCTGGCGCGGCCCGAGGGCGCCGGTCCGGGCACCAAGGGCTTGTCGATGTTCATCGTCCCGAAGTTTTGGGTGAACGAGGACGGCAGCCTCGGCGAGCGCAACGGCGTGTACTGCACGAACATCGAGAAGAAGATGGGCATCAAGGCGTCGGCGACGTGCGAGATGACCTTCGGCGAGAAGCACCCGGCCAAGGGCCTGCTCGTCGGCAACGTGCACGACGGCATTCGTCAGATGTTTCGCGTGATCGAGCACGCGCGCATGAGCGTGGGGATCAAGTCGATGGCGACGCTCTCGAGCGCGTACTTCGCCTCGCTCGCGTACGCGAAGGACCGCGTGCAGGGCGGAGATCTCACGAAGATCATGGAGAAGACCTCGCCCCGCGTCCGCATCATCGAGCACCCCGACGTGCGTCGCATGCTGCTTCTGCAGAAGAGCTTCGCCGAGGGCATGCGCGCCCTCTGCTCGATGACCGGAAATCTTCAGGACAAGGTCGAGCTCGCCGGCGGTCGCCACAGCAAAGAAGGCGCGGCGATCGACAAGCTCAACGACCTGCTCTTGCCGCTGGTGAAGGGCTACTGCTCGGACAAGACCTACGAGCTGTTGGCGGTCTCGCTGCAGGTGTTCGGCGGCTCTGGGTACACGCAGGACTACCCGATCGAGCAGTACATCCGCGATCAGAAGATCGACACGCTCTACGAGGGAACGACGCACATTCAGGCGCTGGACCTGTTGTTTCGCAAGATCGCGCGAGACAACGGCGCGACGCTCAACCTCATCGTCGAGCAGATCAACAAGACCATCGAGAGCGGCGAAGGCGGCGAGGCGCTCGCGCAAGAGCGCGCCGCGGTGGCCAAGGCCCTCGGCAACACGCAGGCGATGCTCGGCGCGATGCTCGGCAAGATGGGCGAGTCGCTCTACCACGTCGGCCTGCACGGAAACCGCATTCTCTACGCGCTCAGCGAGACCATCATCGGCTGGCTGCTCGTGCGTCACGCGGCCATCGCCGTGAGCAAGCGCGAGGGCGCGCACGAGGACGACAAGCACTTCTATGACGGCAAGATCGCGAGCGCGAAGTTCTTCTGCGCCGAGGTCCTGCCGCACCTCGCGAGCTCGCGAAAGATCATCGAGGCGAGCACGCTCGAGACGATGAAGCTCGACGAGCGCGCCTTCGGCTGAGCGCAACCCACACCGCGCGAGGGATCAGCGGTAGGACAGGATCGTCCCGAACTCTCCGCCCACGTACACGGCGCCGCTCGGCGAGGCGCTGATCGTCGCGAGGCCCTCGTTGGTCAGCCGCGGGACCGCGGTCCACTCGAGCGTGCGGTTGTCCGCGCGGTACATCGCGCCCGCGACGCCGATCGCATAAATCGACGCTCCTGCGAGCGCGGCGTTGAACAAGATCTCGCTCGGCGCGGGGCGCTCGACCCATCGATCGCCGCTGCGCTCGAGCACGACGTTGTCCTTCGTGAACACCAGCAGCGAGCGCCCCGGTCGATGCAAGATCCGCTGCACGCGCATCATGCGAGGCAGCGGGATCTGCTCCCAGTTGGCGCCGAAATCGCGGGAGCGAATGAGCCGCTCACCGTCGCCGCCGATCCACAGCCACTGCCCGTCGTAGGCGATCGTGCGCACGACCCATCGATCCGGCAGCGGCGTGAGCGCCCAGGTGTCTCCGCCGTCGGTCGAGCGCAAGAGCGAGCCTTCGCCGGTCACGAGCGCGTGATAGCGATCGTCGGTCCAGACGGCGTACAGCGGCTTGTCGGTGTTGGACGCGCGCCGTTGCCACGATCGTCCGCCGTCGGTCGAGCGCAAGATCACGCCGCCGTCACCGACGGCGATGATCGCGTGCGGGCTCACCGAGAGGTCGCGCAGGTCTTCGCTCACGCCGGTGGCGCTGGTGCTCCACGGGCCGCCGACGGTCGACTGCGAGAAGAACGTTCCCGACCGCCCCACGCCGATGCGTCGCGCGTCCCTTGCGTGCAGCGCGAAGACCGCGGTTCGAAGCTGCGGAGCGTCGCTCCAGCCGCGCTCGGTGAGCGTGGCGATCGAGCCGTGATCGCCCACTGCGACGAGCCGCGCGCCGTCGCGAGCGATCGCGCGTACGCGCTCAGAGAGCGTGCCCGGCTCGACGCTCCACGTGACGGCGTCGCTGCTGCGAAGGGCGCTCGCTCCCGTGCCGACGATGCGAAAGTGCGAGCCGTCGTGGTGCGCAAAGAGCCAGTCTTCGTTGCGGCCGACGTCCGCGAGCGACCACTGTTGTCCGCCGTCCGTCGAGCGCAGCGCAGCGCCCTGCGATCCGACGGCGACGATGGTCGCGCCTGCGCTGGCGAAGGAGAGGATCGGGCGGGCGGCGGAGGCGGCGACGTTCCACGGTTGCGCGGGGTCCGAGGCGCGAAACAGGCGGCCGCTGAGCCCGCCGGCGAACCAGTGCGCGCCGATGCGGGCGAGCGAGACGAAGCGCTCGGGCGTCGAGGCCGCGACGAACGAAGCAGCGCCCGCGCGTCCGACGTGCACGCGCTGCGCGCTGTCCGCGATCACGACGGTGTTGTCTTGCGCGCAGTGCACGGTGCGTAGCGGAGAGCCGAGCGACGCGCGCGAGACAACACCGTCGCGCACCGTGAGCACGACGCCCGCGGCGCCGACGGCGATCACGCGCCCGTCGGGGCAGCACGCGACCGAGTCGAGCGCGTCGTCGAGCTGCGTTTGCACCGAGGACCAGCGACCTTCGCGACGGACGAGCAGCGTGCCGACGTCACCGACGGCGACGAGCGATCCGTCGCGCGCGGTGCACGCGCTGGTGAGCGTCATGGCGGTGGGGCGCGGGTTCTCCCAGCGCCACGCGCGCGCGGCAGAGCCCCGGTGAGCGCGACGACAGCTCGCAGAGAAGACCGCGAGCAACGAGAGAGCGAACAGAGAGCGACGCATGGTGAAGCTGCGGGCGCAGGATACACCGCGTCGCTCGTCGAGCGCGCGACGAAAGGCCCCGAGAGGCCTTCTTGAATCATCACCCCCCAATTCAAGTCACCGCCCTCGCGCGAGGCGAGCGCGGCGCGCGATCACGGGCAGGACCAGCGGAAGTTGAAGTTGCGCATGATCGGAACGGCGCCGCCGTCCGACTGACGCATCACGATGGTCATCTGCACGAACTGACGCGGCGTCACGCCGGCGATGCGGAAGATCGCGTCGAGGTCGTACGACATCGCCGCGGGAGGCAGCGTCGCGACGGCGAGCGGCGTGGCCATCGAGAGGCCCGCAGCCGTGGCCGCGGTCTTCACCGAGAGCGTCGAGATCGTTCCGGCGGGGAAGGTGCCGTCGACGATCAGGTTGCCGATGCGCGGGTTGGCGCAGGTGAGATCGAACGTGCGCGAGTACGTTCCTTGTGGAACGGACGTGCGACGCACGGAGCCCGTGAAGTCCGAGTACGAGTACGTGCGGTTCGGGCCCGTGAAGGCCGCGGACATGCGCATCGGGTCGGTGGTGATCTTCACGAGGCGGCTCGATCCGCCGTTGCTCGCGATCCAGATGTCGCCGCGACGATCGACGCCAACGGCGGTGATCGGCGTGTCCGAACCCGTCATCGCGACGGTCGGAGCGAGGATCGTGACGGAGGTGTCCGGGATCACGCCCGGCGTGTTGCGATCGGGTCCGGGCGCGAACGCCGAGACCGCCACGCGCGCAGCCTGGACGTTGCTGCCGACGGTGACGCCCCAGACGATGTTGCCGCTCGCATCGACGGTGAGACCCGAGGTGTACGAGCTGATCGTTCCGGGACGCGCGACGCGCGTCGAGCGATCGGTCGCAGGATCGTAGCCGTAGATGTTGCTTCCGTCGTTGAACCACAGACGTCCGTTGGCGTCCGCTGCGATTCCGTACTGGCTGATGCCAGGAACGTTCACGAGCGCCTGAACGACCGGAGCCGCGAGCGCAGTGCCCGCCGCGAGGCCGGCCGCGTTGATCGGCTGCAGCTGTCCGCCGCCGAGCGAGGTGAACCACACGCGACCGTCGCGCGTCGTGAGCGCGCCGTACGGGTTGTTGCCGAGCGTGCCGGGCGCGCCCGTGTTCAAGATGCGTCCGTCGAGCGGATCGAGGCGATAGACCGAGCGATCGCTGTAGCCGCCGACCCAGATGTATCCGTTGGGACGCATGGCGTCGCCGCGATCGACAGTGATCGAGCGGAGCACGGCGTTGACCTGGCCCACGTTCACCGTCCAGAGCACGCACTCGTCCGTCGAGACGCCGGTCGCGCCTGCGCCGTACGGGAGCACGTTCATCGCGCCCGACGAGGTCTCGATCATTCCGTTGCCGTTGCGATCGACGCAGTCCGCGCGATCGCCGGCGATCTTCGTGACCGTGCCCTGGTAGCCGAAGGCGCGGTTGGCGACGTACGCATCGCCGTTGCCGTCAACGACGACGCGCGAGGCCATGTTGCAGCCGTCGTCGTAGCAGCAGCGGCCCACGCACTCTCCGCCCGAGAGACCGACGCGGTAGCGGCCGATCTCGCGGTTCATCGCGGCGTCCCACTTCGAGACGGTGCTCTCGGCGACGTTGACGACCCACAAGAAGTCGTTGGTCGTCGTCGTGACCATTCCGCTCGGCGAGATGGCGCCGGTCATCGGATCGACGGACAGGCCGTTGATCGTGCCGTCGCCGAAGGGCTGGGTGCCCATGTTGCCGACGCTCACGACGCGCGTCTCGCAGCCGTTCTCCGTGATGCCGTCGGCGTTCTCGAAGCCAGCGTTGCAGGTGCCGATGCGGCACGCGCCCATGTTGCAGGCCGGCGTGGCGTTCGGGAGGTTGCAGACGTTTCCGCAGCGACCGCAGTTGTTCACGTCGTTGCCGGTCTGCACTTCGCAGCCGTCCATGCGATCGTTGTTGCAGTCATTGAACCCTGCGTTGCAGGTCATGATGCACATGCTGCTCGCGCACGAGGCGATCGCGTTGGCGTACGGCCCGCAGACGTTGCCGCACATCCCGCAGTGATTCGGGTCGGTCTCGGTCGAGGTGCACGAGCCCATGCAGTTGGTCTGGCCCGCGCGGCACGACGGAACGCACATGCCCATGTCGCAAACGAGGCCCGCCGCACACGCGTTGCCGCACATGCCGCAGTTGGCGCGATCGCTCTGGAGGTTGGTGCACGCGGCGGGCATTCCGCACGCGGTCTGGCCGGTGGCGCACGAGAGCTCGCACGTCCCCATGTTGCAGATCTGGCCGGCCGCACAGGCGTTGCCGCACATCCCGCAGTTGGCGCGGTCCGTCTGCGTGCTCACGCAGATGCCGCCGCACTCGGTCTGTCCCATCGGACAGCTCGTCGCGCACGCGCCCATCACGCAGACCTGACCCGAGGGGCAAGCCATGCCGCAGGCGCCGCAGTTGCCGCGATCCGTCTGGATGTCACGGCACGAGCCCATACAGTCGGTCAGTCCCGTTCCGCAGCTCGTGGCGCAGGCGCCCATCGAGCAGACGCGGCCCGCGGGGCACATCGTCCCGCACATGCCGCAGTTCGCGCGGTCGGCCTGCAGCGAGACGCACGTCCCGTTGCAGTTGGTCTGGCCCGACGGACAGACGATCTCGCAGCGGCCGGCCATACAGGCCTGGCCCGCAGCGCAGGCCGTTCCGCACGCGCCGCAGTTGGCGTTGTCGGTTTGAGTGTTCGCGCATCGGCCGTTGCACATCGCCTGGCCATCGCTGCACGCCACGACATCCATTCCCGCGTCGGAGTTGCCTCCGACGACGGGGGAGCCGCAGCCCGCGAGCAATGCCCCGACGAGTGCCGCGACACGAGCGCTCTCGTGCCAATTCGGTTTCACCAAAACTCCTCCAGTTTGTGTTCGACCCAACGCAAGTGACGGCAGCAGACCAAGTGGCCATCCGCTCCGTAGGTGAAATCACTGTACCAGATCATGGAAAATCACGACGCAGATTATTTCGATTTTGTAAGCAACTCCCCGCGGTCCCGCCCTCCCGCGCAGAGCTTGTCATCGTACCAAGCACATTCGCTTGTGAGGTCGCCACGCTACGGCGCACGACTATTCGATTTTCACGAACGATCACGCCACACCGATGCGCAACGCCTCTCGATGCGAGCGCTCACTCGCCGAGCTTGAGCGCGAGCTGCCCTGGCAACGGCGCGCTCTTCGAGCGGGCGCTCGGAGCGCTGATCGCGCGCGCGATCGCGTCGACGTTCGCGGGGTCTGGCCGCGAGAGCATCGAAGCCGTCTCCGGCTGCGCTCTGGCGACGAGGTCCATCACGAGCTTGTCGTGTTGCTTTGCAGCGAAGAGGGTCGTGGGCTTGTCGCTGAGCGCGTCCGCTGCGCACTCGAGCGCGACCTCGGGGCGATTGTTCTTCTCGCTCAAGTGCATGAGCACCACGGTCTCGACGCTCGGAGGCAGCGCGCGAAGCAGCTCGGCGCACTGGTTGTTGGACAGGTGTCCGCGGGCGCCGCCGACGCGGCGCTTGAGAAAGCGCGGGTACGGACCGATCTCGAGCAAGTGTCGGTCGTGGTTGCTCTCGATCATGGCGAGCTGCGCGCCCACGAGCAGCGCGCGGAGCTCCGAGGGCACTTCGCCGAGGTCGGTCGCGATGACCGCGGCGCATCCCCCGCTCTCGATCCGCAGCGCCACCTGCGGAACGTCGTGCGAGACCGCGCACGGCCGCACTTCGAACGGCCCGACGCGAAAGGGCTCGCGCGCGGAGTAGCGAAACACGTGCTTGGCGCTGCTCGGCTTGACGACCTTGAAGGTCGAGTCGGTGAGGTACGTCGGGATGCCTGCGCGCTCGGCGTACTCCTTGGCGTGCGCGCAGTGATCCGCGTGCGCGTGGGTGACGATCAGGGCGTCGGGCCGCGTGTACTCGGCTCCGACCGAGCGAAGGCGCGAGGCCAATCCGCCCGGGTCGACGCCGGCGTCGACGAGGATCGAGAACCCGTCGGACTCGTAGAGCGAGAGGTTTCCGCCGCTTCCGGAGGCGAGGATTCGGACGCGCATCGAGGGTTCGATCACCATGACACGTTTGCGCAGCGGCCCACACCGGACCGAGCGAAGGGCGCACAGCAGAGCGCGTCGAGTTGGCGTTGTCGAGCGGGGATGGAATATCCTCTTCCGTCATGCACCACGCCGTTTCACGGCCCGGCGACGTCGTCGGCGGTCGGTATCGACTCATCGAGCTCGCGGGCGCGGGCGGAATGGCCGAGGTCTGGCGCGCCGAGCTCGAGGGAATCGAGGGCTTTCGCCGCACCGTCGCGGTCAAGCGGATCCTGAAGCACCTCTCGGTGTCGCGCGAGCACCGCGAGATGTTCGTGCAAGAGGCGAAGCTCACGGCGACCTTGGATCACCCGAACATCGTGCACGTGTACGACTTCGGCGAAGACAGCGCGGGGTTGTTCTTGGTGCTCGAGTGGGTCGAGGGGCTCACCGCGCGGGACTTGATTCAGCTGCTCAACGAGTACGGGCAGAAGCCTTCGGCGGCGCTCGCGACGGCGATCGGGATCGAGGTGCTCAAGGCGCTCGAGGCGGCGCACGAGAACACGATCACGATGCCCGACGGGAGCGAGAGCAACGCGCCGATCATTCACCGGGATATCTCTCCGTCGAACGTTCTGCTGTCGGTGCGCGGCGTGACCAAGCTCGCGGACTTCGGCCTCGCGCGGGCGATGCACAGCACGATCAGCAGCATGACCCCCGCGGGCATCGTGAAGGGCAAGCTCGCGTACATGGCGCCCGAGATCCTCCGCGGAAAACCCGCGGGCGCGCAGACCGACGTCTACTCCACGGGCGTGCTCCTCTGGGAGCTTCTCTCTTGCAAGAGGCTCTTTCAGGGCGAAGGCGAAGTGATCCAAGCGCTGATGCAAAACAAGCGGCCGAGCTCGATCGCCGCGCATCGGCCAGACCTTCCGCCGGCGCTCAGCGCGGCGGTGGACCGCGCGCTCGACCCGGACACCGAGGTGCGCTTCAAGAGCGCGGGCGAGTTTGCGCGAGCGCTCTCGGACGTGTTGCGCACGGTGCCCGAGCGAACGGACCGCGCGCGGCTCGCCAAAGAGATGCGCAACGCGCTGGTGTACTGGCGCAAGAGCGTCGCGGGGCAGAAGGCGCTGGCCGAGCGGCAGATCGCGCCGCAGACCGAGAGCAGGCCCGAGCCCATTCAGCTCACCGCGAAGAAGCCGGGCGAGCACAAGGGCGACGCGGCGCCCGCGCCCGAGGCCTCGAAGGTGTTCTTGGATCTCTCGCTCAGCGATATTCCCCTCGCGGGTCGAGAGACGAAGCCGCCGCAGCCGAGCGCGAAGATCGTCGAGAAGCCCGTCGAAGAGATGAGCGCCTCGTCGATCGAGCTCGACCTCGAGACCGCGGTGCCGCTGGTGGAGACCGTTCCTGTGGAGTTCGATCCGAGCGACGCGTCGGTGACGTTCGAGCTCGCAGCGCTCAAGAAGAAGTAGCGATCAACGCCACTGCACGTGCCAAAACGTGCGGCGATCGCCGTAGTGCGGGCTCTCGATCAGCTCGACGCGCGGGTCTTTGCCGCCGGTGAGCAACACCGCGCGCATCGCCCACGACGGCATCACGTGCGCGACGTAGTAGTGCGGCATCACCATCTGCACGAGCTCGAGCCACGCTTGCTTGTGCGCGGTGTTGGTCTCTCGAAGCAGCCCCGGCCTCGCCTTCGCGCCGAAGACCGTCCCGAGTCGCTTGAGCACCCACTCGGGGCTGCCGAGCTTGAGCAAGTACGTGTAGACCACGTGCAGCTCAAACGTCGCGGCCTCGTCGGCGATCGCGCCCATCTGCGAGGCGTCTCCGCGCAAGTGAACCTTCGTGATCGCCTCATCGATGCGCGCGAGCTTGTCGAGCGAGACCCACGTCGTCACGAGCGGCGGCGTGAGAAATAGCGCGCGATCCTCGGCGCTGAGCGCAGCAGCCACCGCGTCGACGCCGCGCTGCCCGTACCGCTGCTCGATCACCCGTCGTCGCGTGTCGGGCACCCCAGCCTTCACGTCCGCGCGCGCGATCTCGTCCTTGAGCGACGGATCACCCCAAAAATCGTCGACGACGCTTCGAGCTCCCACCGCCGCGAGCGTAGCCTATCCGCACGGCGCACACGCGAGTGATCAACGCGTGCTCTCGGTGGCCTGTGCTCCAACTTCGTTCATCAAGCCGCGCAGCGCCTCGCGCGCGTTGTTGCTGCCGCCGGCCATCGTCCCGTCGAGCGAGCGTAGATCCACCGTGGCGAAGCCCGTGCGACTCGCGAAGACCTCGCGATGAAAGATCGTTCCGATGCGGCTCGCGGTCCCGTCGGTGCCCTCGTTTTGTGGGCCCGCAGGGACAGCGGCGCACTGCACGGTATTTCCTTGCGTCGTCTTCAGGCAAACGGTGTACGCGCGGGCGCCCGCCGCGGCCACGGTCACGACGAAGGCGCCCGTCTCGCTGCGCAGCCTCGGCGAGCCGCGGAGCAGGTCCACCGCGCGCTGCGCTGCTTCGTCTCCGCTTCCCTCGACGCGCACCTGCGCGGGGATCGCATAGCCCATCCGCCGCACGATCCCGGGGTCCTTCAGCATCGCTTGCTCGAACAGCGCGCGCGAGGCGTCCGCGTCCCCGTTGCGCCGCGCGGCCTCGGCGCCCACCGCGAGCACCCTCGCGATGAGCAGCGCTTCTCCGCGCGGAAGCGCCTGCGACGCCCCCCGCGCGAGCTGCACGGCCTCGCTGTAGTCCCCGCGATGCAGGGCGAGCTCGGCGCTCAAGGCGTCGTGATACGGCTTGGCCGCCACGTTCGCTCGGTCCTTCTCCTTCGCCTCGTCGAGCGCCGCGGCGAACACCCCGACGCCGAGCACCGGAATCAAGTCCGCCACCATCCACGACGGCAGCGGCTCGATCCCACCGCCCACGTAGCCTCGAAGCGTCGCCACGAGGCGATCGTCATCCGCGAGCACGCTCACCACCCGCTCGTCGTCCGGCCACGCTCGCAGCGAGTGCGCCCATCCCTGCGCGCGACGCTGCATCGCCAGCCCCGGAGTGACGCTCACGGTCTCTGCGTCGAGCTCGGCAGCGCAGCGCAACAACGCGCGACGCAACAGCGCGTGCGCGCCGAGCGCTTGCTCGGGACGCGATGAAACGAGCCCTCGACGATCGGGCCGATCCATCGCGCGGTCCGCGAACCGCAGCCCGATCTCGGGCTCTCCTGCCACGAGCAAGAGCGTCGCGAGCGCCGAGTCGCTCTCGGCTCGATCCTGGTCGCGCAAGAACGCCGGCTGCGCCGCGCGCCACCGCTGCATCTCGCGGATCGCGTTGACCGAGTCCGAGATGCGCCCGGCGTCCATGTACCGCCGCGCGAGCAATCGCCAGGGATTCGCCGGGGTAAACTCGATGCGCCTCGTGGCCTCGGTGGCGAACCGCTCGACGTCATCGAGCCTGTACACCGAGTACGCAGCCTCCGCCGCGTTGTACGCGTAGACCGCGATGCGCGCAGAGGTCTCGCCCTGCTGCACGGGGCGACGCTTGGCCGCTTCGAACGCTTGCGAGCACGCGTCGAAGCGCCGCTGACGCTCGCCCGCCTCGGTCTCGATCGCGCACAGGGCGTTGTGGCCCATGAGCTTCTGCTCGGGGTCCGCCTGGCGCATCGCCTCTTGCGCCTTGGCGCGCGCGTCGTTGAAGCGCCCGAGGTGCATGAGCGTCAGGGCCTGCTGAGAGAGCAGCGGCGGGTCGTAGAGGGCGTCGTGATACTCGAGGATTTGCAGGCGAAACCGGTGCTCTTCGAGCTCGCCCGCGAGCTTCTGCGTCGCGTACAAGATCTCTTCGTGCAGCCGCCACGGCGCGCCCTCGGTGCGGTTGGCTCCGTATCGCTGCTCGTAGATGGCGCGCGCTCTGGCGAGGTAGTGCATCGCGCGCGCGGGCAGGCCTTCGGCTTCGTGAAGGACCACGCCCATGACGTAGTTGCCGACGATGGAGTCTTCGTTGGCCTCGAGCGCGCGCTGCGCTTTGGTGCGCGCGGTGAGCAGGCGATTGGCGCGGTAGTCTTCGTACGCCGATCGCTCGTCCGCGGTCTCGCCGAACACGGGCTGCTGCTGCGCGCGCGTGGTCGATCCCGAGAGCGCGAGCGCCGCGCAGAGCGCGGAGGCGGCGACGAGGGCGCGTTTGCTCGTGGGTGATTTCGTTCGATCGACCATGGGACCTCTCAGCGTTGCATCGCCATGCGCGCGAGGCGCTCGAGCGGCTCGCGCATGCAGTCGCGCAGGACGGACTCGACGCTGTCCACGCCGGGCGCGATCTCGAGTCGGTGACCAAAAATCAAGAGCGAGAGCGCGGCGATGTCCTCGCCCGAGACGTAGTTGCGCTTGTTCATGAGCGCTCGGGCTTGCAGCGCGGGCATCGCGAGCACGAGCGAGCGCGTCGAGGCGCCCTGCAGCACGCGCGGGTCTTTGCGGGTGTTTTGCGCGATGTCGACGAGGCACTCGCGGATCTGCGGCGCGACGTTGACCTGCGTCTCGATCACGCGTCGCGCGTCGCACACCTCTGTGCGCGTGACGCGCGGCAGGTCGTTGCCCGCGTTGTTCTTGCGCGCCGCGGCGCTCGCGAGGATCTCGAGCTCGGCGTCGCGCGCGACGTGCGTCATCTTGATCTTGAAGAGAAACCGGTCGAGCTGCGCGGACGGGAGCGGAAAGGTGCCCGCGAGGTCGAGCGGGTTCTGCGTGGCGATCACGAAGAACAGCTCGTCGAGCTTGCGCGTTCGATTGTCGACGGTGACTTGCTTCTCGGCCATGGCCTCGAGCATGGCGCTCTGCACCTTGGGAGAAGTTCGATTGATCTCGTCCGCGAGGACGATGTGCGCGAAGACGGGGCCCGAGCGAAAGAAGAACTTGTGCGTGTTGGGGTCGAAGATGGTCGTTCCCGTCACGTCCGAGGGAAGCAGGTCCGGCGTGAACTGAATGCGCCGAAAGGTCACGATGATGTCGTCGGGCTTGTCGTCGATGAGGCAGTCGCCGAGGGCCTTGGCGAGCGTGGTCTTTCCTGAGCCCGGGTAGTCTTCGAGCAGGACGTGTCCGTCGGCGAGCAGCGCGCAGATCACGATCTCGATGACCTCGTCGCGGCCGCGCACGGCCATGCGGATGCGGTTGCGAAAGCGCTCGACGACGCCCCACGCCCCGTTGAGGTCGGTGATGGGCGGCGCAGGGGTCCGGGTGATGTGCGGGCTGTTCTCGAAGTCCGCGCCGGGTGTGTCCATCGTCATGATCGCCGTTCTCCAGAGTGCCTACGGTGCTTGTGTAGCCTGTGAATTGACTGGTGACTTGATTGCGTGTGCGCCAGATCGACCGCGGCTCAGTCGACGTCGAGCCAGCTCACCGGGTGCAGCGCGCCGAGCAGGCGCCGCCACCACGGACGGGCGCTCGAGACCTCGCGCGCGACGTTGCTGATCGCCTCGCGGACCTTCTGCGCGTCGGGCGCTTCGGGGTTGGCGCCGCTGAGCTTCACGCGCTCGGCTTCGTGCCCGAGAAACTCGAGCGACGGAGCCAGGTCTTTGACTCGCCGAGAGAAGGCCTCGCGGGTCTCGCCGTACTCGCGCACGACGCCCGCTTCGGCGAGCACGTCGAGCGCGGCGCGATAGGCCACGCGCGCGAGCGCCGCTCCCTTGGCGAAGCGCGGGACGAAGCGTCGCCAGAGCTTCACCGCGTACAGCGCGAGCAGCGCGAGCAGCATGAGCCACGGAAACGCCTTCGCCGCGGCCTGCGCCATCTCGCGCGCGGCGTTGCGCTGCGGCTGCTGCGGGCGACGCGGCGGCTGCTGCGGGTCCGGCGGCTGCTCGCGCGCCATCTGCCCGAGCCGATCGCGCTCGTCGTCGTCCTGCGGCTGTCCAGGCGGGTCTTCGTTGCGCTTGGCCGCGATGTCCAAGACGATCCAGCCGACGCCGTCGAGGTAGACCTCGGGCCACGCGTGGCCGTCGCTCGAGCGCACGATGACGGTCGAGCTCGAGCCGCGGTTCTGCGCGTCGACGTGGTAGCCCGAGCCGATGCGCGAGTGCACTCCGACGCTGCGCCACAAGAACACCGCCGCGTGCGCGAAGTGCACGCAGTAGCCCTTCTTGTTGCCCCAGAGCATGTCCGCCGTCGGGTCTTGCGCGGACGCGTGCCGCGCGCGCGTCGTGTAGATCAAGTTGTCATCGAGCCAGAGCTTGATCGCGACGGCGCGAGAGAACGGGTCGTTGCGACGCGCCTGCGGAATGCGGTTGATGATCGTATCCGCGAGCTGCCGATAGCGCGGGTCCGTCGGCCCTTGGAGGTAGTACGCGCGCTGCTCGTCGGACCATCGCGGGTTGCCCGAACGACGGCCGAAGAGCCTGCGGTACTCGATCGTCTGCGCCAGCGACTGCACCCGATACGCGCGCACAAAGCGCGAGGGGTTGGGGTTGCGCGCGGGCTCGAAGCGAAACGCGCCCTCGATGCCGAACGGATTATTGTGCTCAGTAATCAAGGCCACCGTGTGGTGGATCAGCGCGCGGCCGGTGTTGGCCGGGCGCTCGGGGAGCGTGGTCGCCTCCGTGGGATATCCCTGGGGGATATCGCGGTCCGAGTCCGAGCGCGTCGTGGGGACGAGGCGCGTTCCGTTGAACTGGCTCCAGGCGACCTGGCGGAGATAGAAGGCCTCGGAGGGCGGGTTGTAATCGTCGTCGAGCAGCACGACGGCCATCGGGGCCGAGCGCTGTTGCTGCTGTTGCTGCCGCTCGTTTTCGAGGTCTTCGCTCGGCGGTCTCGGCGGAGGCGTGCCTTGTCCGCCCTCGCCTCCCTCCGAGTAGCTCGACGGCGAGATCGGGACGTCCTCCCATCCACCATCGCTCGCGCCGCTCGATCCACCGTCGCCGGCATCTTGCGTCGCGCTCGACGAGCCCGAGTCCGTCGCGCCGTCGTTGCCCGCCGCGCCGCCGCCGTCCTCGCCGCCGTCGTTTCCTGCGCCGCCGCCGCCGTCACCGCCGCCGTCGAGCGAACCGCCGCCGCTGCCGTCATCCTGTCCTGCGTCTGCGCCGCCGCCGCCGTCGCCCTCGCCGCTGTCGCGACCTTCGCCGCCGTCGCCCTCGATGACGTCTTGTCCGCCGCCGTTTCCGTTGTCGCCCGCGTCCGTGGGCGGCTGCTGCCGCGGAGGCTCACCGGGAGGAGTGAGCAGCCCGAGATCGTTGTCCGCGGTCGGCGCGGGGAGGCCGACGGCGTTGACCGTCATCATCGCGAGCACGCCGAGCGCGACCAGCGCGATCAGCGCCGAGAGCGCGCGGCTCCCGCGGTTCTGCACGATGAGCAACACCGCGAGGATCGTGACCGAGCCGACGCCGACGCCGAGCAGGACCTGCACGGGTTCGAGCCCGACCGACCACGCCCAGTCGCTGAGCCACAACGGGCGAACGAGCACGCCGTCGCGGTGCGTCGCGAACACGGCGACGACCGCGGCCGAGAGCGCGGCGAGCTCGAGCACGACGAGGTTGCGCTTTCGCGCGGCGAGCACGCGAAGCACCAGCGTCGAGCAGAACATCAGCGCGCCGAAGCGCGCGACCACCGCGAACGCCAGGGCGTTGCCCGCGCCGAGCAGCGACGGGATGAGCGAGGCGCCCGTGGCGAACTTCGACGTGGCCCAGCTCAGAAGAAACAGCGCGAGCGCTCCGCCGAGGATCGCCGGCAATTTCACCCGCGAACGCGCGAGCCACTCGCCCGCGACGACGCCGAAGACCGCGCCGAAGATGCTCGCGCCGAGCCCTTCGGTGAGCGTGACGCCCCAGCCGAGCGCGAGCGCTCCGAGGCACATGGCCGCGGCGCGAACCACGGTCGACCCGATGATCGAGAGCTTGCTCTCTTTGCGATCGCTCACGCTGCAGCCTCCAGCGCTTTGCGATGCGCGTCGCCGTACACTCGACCGGCGCGACGGTCGACGATCATCACCGAGCCCCGCTGACCGGCGAGCGCGGCGCACACTTGTCGAAGCTCTTCTTGCGTCGGCAGCGGGTCGCCCGCGATCGAGTCCTTCTCGCGCGGCTCTTCATCGACCAGCCACCGCGAGAGCTTCGAGCGCTTGCTCACCGGCGCGACGCCGTCGGCGCACACGATGAACTCGACGCCGGTCACGCCGGCTTGCGCAGCGGCGCTCTTGGCGCGATCGAGCCAGGGGCCCGGCGTCGCCGGAACGATCACGACGATGCGTCCGCCCGCGGTCGCGTGGCGCTTGAGAAATCCCCCGAGACCGAGCGCGCCGTCGTCGGGTTTGGTGGTGCCCGAGCGAGCGATGAGCTCCATGGCCTGCTGCGGTCCGCGCGCGTCGTCGTCGCTGCCGTCGGCGCCGAGGACCCACTTGCTGCCGAGCGAGTTGGTCTCGACGAGCAAGCGCGCGACGCCCGCGGCGGCTTCGTCGCCGACGCCCGTGACGAGGTACGCCGTGGTCTGTTTCGCCGGCGAAAACGCTCGCTCGGGCGCGCGCAAGATCAAGTCGCCCGTGCGCGCGAAGACCTTCCAGAGCACGAACTTGATCGGGTCACCGGGGGCGTACGCGCGCATGTCCGCGCGCTCACCGTCGGGGCCGCCCTTGGGGTTGGAGATGTCTTCGCCGGGCGCGAGGGTGCGCACGACCTCGACGCGCTTGAGCGATCCGACCGAAGGGAGCGCGCGAACGGCCCTGGGATCTCTCACGCGAAACGCGCATCGAGCGATGCCGAACGGGTCGCTCACTTCGATGCGACGCACGACCTCGTCGTACAGTCCGCGGCGCGCGGGGGTGCTCTCTTCGTGCAGCCTTCGGCGCTCGCGCACCGTGCGAACGTCGGCGACGGGCGAGAGCCACGACCACGTCACGTTGACGAACGGAACCCACCAGAGCGACGAGACCGAGAAGCCCACGCGGGTGGGGAAGCCGCACTCGAGCGAGAGCGTTGCGTCCTGGGATTGGAGGGACCTTGTGAGCGCGAGCTTGAGGATCAGCGCGGTGATCGAGACCGCGATCAGGCTGACGCCCGCCACGCCGAGCGCCACGGCGCACATCGCGAGCACCACGAGGTCGACGCGCTTGATCCCGAGAAAATAGAGGGCCGTCCCCGCGCCCGCGAGCACGACGATCCCGAGCGGCGTCAGCGGAAACGGGTCGACCACCCGTCGCGCGAGCGAACGGGCCTTCGCGAAGAGCCCGCGGAGCTTTTGCAGGGCTTTCATCGCGTGGACCGTCCGCATCCCGAGCGCTGCGGAGGCAGCAATGGAGGGGCTTGAATCGTGATGGTGCTGGCGCGCTGCGAGGGGCCCGAAGGCGCGTCGAAGCAGCGAATCCTGCGAAACACCGTCGGCTCGTTGACCGCTTCACCGCCGTCGTTGTTCACCGATTGAAACTCCTGGATCGCCGGGTCGATGCGCCCCGAGAACTGATCGAGGTTGTACGAGATCCACCGCAACGAGCCCTCGGGACCGCAGTTGAGAGACTCGGGACGCCAAGAGGTTCCACCGAAGTTGATCTCGAGTCCGTTGGCGGTGCCGGCGCCGGTCATGAACACCGTGCGATCGAGCACGCCGGGGCCGCAGGGGAGCGGCTCGTAGATGTTGGGCGGGCCGTTCCAGAAGCGGGCGTGCAGGACGCCGGTGAGCTGGGGTGAGCCCGCCGAAGCGCGGTGAATCTCGAGCGTGTAGATGTACCAGTCGCGTCCGGGCTGGTGAAACACACGCCCCATCCACACTCCCTCGACCGGGTCCTGACAGGCCGCGGGCGGAGGCAGCCGCGCTCGTTGCTCTTCGATCGAGCCGAGCAGCACCTGAGGAAAGAGCACTGATGCACCGAGGACGGTGACAACAGTCACGTACGCCACGCGACGAGCGCGCCATCGAGCCATTGCTGCGATGACGATAGCGCACCAGCGCGCAGTCTGTCTGACAGTCGCGCGCGGACGAACAGCGTTCGCAACCTCAACCGCGCGTCCCAGCCCCCGCTCTTGTTGCGCTCGAACGCTGCCCGGTCGTCGCGCGCCCATCGTCCCAGCTACGATCCAGCGGGCGCTTCGTTGCGCCCTCGCGACAGGCCGTTGTCGCGCTCGCGAACACCGTCCCTCTCGCGATGAACGCCCGAGTCACCATGCGGCAGAACCCGTTCTTCAACTGGCGAACACCGTCCCTCGCCGCGCCGTTGCTCGCGTGCGCAGCGACCCACTCCGCTGCGACGGCCCGCCCGCCCCGAGCGTGGCGCCCGACGGCCGTCGTTCAACAGACCTCGAGCGCGAACACCACGACGAACACCTCCGTGGCGCGACGCAGCGAGGCGCCCCGCTGGCGCTGTGATCTCGCAGAGCTCGCGCTGCCCGCGGCGCAGGGCGCGCTCGATGTCCCGTCCGCTTCGATCTTCGCCGACGCCGTTGTCGGCGCCTCGCTCATCGTTCGAGAGCGCGGCGCGCGAAGCCCCCACGGAGCGACCACCTTCGACGCCGAGCTGCACTTTCGCGGCGATGAAGGAGCGATCGACGCGCACAAGACCGTCCTCGGGTTGCCCATGCTCGGCGCTCCGTGGCGCATCGAAGACGCGCGCGCACGCGTCGTGCGGCGGTGCAATGCGCAGAGCGAGTGCGAGGTGTTCGCGATCGAGAACGCCGTGTTGTTTCCCTACCGCGTTCGCGAAGACGCGCCGGTGTTCTCGCTGCGGATCGACGGGCCGCGGCCGCTGCTCGCGCTCGCCGCCGTCGACGGAGCGACCTTTCGCGGCGTCGCTCGCGGCGGCGCAGCGCAGACGAGCGCGGCGTTCGCGGCGCGCGTCCCCGAGGGCCACTCCGTCGCGGGCATGATCGTCGGCGACCGTGGATTGAGCCCGATTTTTCGGCGCGAGCGCGATCAAACTCTGGTCGACTTCGACGGCGCGGCCCTCGCGCTGGATGACCGGCCGTGCGCGGCGAGCGTGGGAGAGCCGTTCGCCGTCGTCGTCCTTCCCATCGCGTTGGGGACGTTTGGCCCCGCGGTCGAGCTGCACGCGGAGATCGCCCGCGACGGCGGCGAGAGCACGTGCGTCCGCAGGCTGTACGGCCGCGGCGCGATGCGCTTGGTCGAGAGCAGCGTCGATGTGCCCGTTCGAGGCCCGACGCCCAGCAACGGAATGCTCCGCACTCCGCGCACCGTGCAGTCGCTTCGCTGCTTCGCGAGCGACTGAGCCAGAAGACGCGCGGTTCAATCGCCGGTGAATGCACCGAGCACTCGCGCAACCAAGAGCGCGGTCCAGGCGTTTTGCGATGCCGTTGCTCTCGATTCGATCGTGCCGTCTCGCCGTCGTGTGCGTCGCTGCCGGCGCGCTCTGCGCGAGCGGTCGCGCGTATGCGCAACGCGACGCGAGCGCCACGCCCAGCGCGAGCACGGCGACCTCGTCTCTCAACTGGGTGAGGCTCCCTGGCGCAGAGTCGTGCGTCACTGCGCGGGCGCTCGCCGAATCGATCGAACGACGCCTGCAACGAACGGTCTTCGTCTCGAACTCTCAGGGAGATCTCGCGGTCGAAGGCCGCATCGAGCGGACGAACGAGCGCTGGATCGCCACCGTCGCCATCACCCGCGCCAACGGTGAGTCCCTCGGAGCGCGCACGCTCACGAGCGAAGCCCCGCAGTGCCACGCGCTCGACGAGTCCATCGAGCTCGTCTTGCTCCTCGCGATCGACCCCGACGCGCTCTCGCGGGCTGTACCGACGATCGCTCAACCGCCGCAGCAACCGCCAGCGCGAGAAGAGCCCGTCGTTCGCACGGTCGAGCGAGTTCGGATCGTCGAGCGGCCTGTGGTGAGAGTCGAGCGCGTGACGGTGAGCCCTCCGAGCCCGTGGCGCTGGGGCTTCGCGCTCGGCGGAGGAGCGAGCATCGGCGTCACGCCCTCCATCGCGCCGATCGTGTGGGGCGCGGCCGAAATCGCTCCTCCGCGGTTCGTCGCGATCGAGCTCTCGGGCGGGGGCGGAGCGTCGATCGAGCGCAGCACCAACGCGAACGTCGGCGTCTCGGTCGACGCAGCGTTCGCCTTCGGCGCGGTCGCGCTGTGCCCGCGCGCGACGATCGCCGCGCGCGCTCGATTGGGCGGGTGCGTCGGCGCACAAGTGGGCGCGCTGCGTTGGTCCACCGAAGGCGCCGCGGGTCGGCGCACCGATGACTTCGTCCTGGCCGCCGCGAGCGCGCGAGCGAGCGCTGCGCTCATCGTGCGAAGGCCGTTCGAGCTGCAGCTCGACGCAGGAGCGATCGTGCCGTTCGTTCGCCCGAAGTTCGTCGTGAGCTCGGTCTCGCAAGCGGGCGCGGTCGAGTCGCAGGCCGTGTTCGAACCGGGCCCGATCGCCGCGCAAATCACGGTCTCCGCGGTCGTGCGCTTTTCTCCATAACGCCGCCGACGAGCGTCCACTGCCCCGAACAACGGCTCCCTTCGGCGCCGGACCTCGACTCGTTTGATGTATGCGACCACCAACAGCCCCGCGCCCGTCTCGACGCTGCCCGAGCTGCGCGAGCTCTACACGGAGCACGTTCAGTTCGTCGCGCGCGTCCTGCGGCGAATGGGCGTTCGCGAGGCAGACCTCGAGGACGAGTGCCAAGAGGTCTTCTCTTCGCTCTATCGTCGGCGCGACTCGTTCGACGGACGCGGAACCGTTCGCTCGTTCGTCTTCTCCTTCGCTCGCCGCGTCGCCGCTGACTACCGAAAGCGCGCGCACATTCGACGCGAATCGCTGACGGACCAGGTCGACGACGCCTCGGTCGACCCGAGCGTCGACGACGCCATCGACACAAGGCGCGCGCGACGATTGCTGAGCGAAGTGCTCGACGGACTCGACGACGACCGTCGCGCGGTGTTCGTCCTCTTCGAGCTCGAGCAGCTGCCGATGAACGAGGTCGCCGAGCTCGTTGGCTGCCCCTTGCAGACCGCGTATTCGCGGCTCTACAGCGCGCGCAAGCACGTCGAAGCGGGCGTCGAGCGAGCGCGCAAAACAGGGAGATTTCCGTGAACGACGAGCACCCACCGTTGCCGTGGCTCGATGAATCTTCGAACACGAGCTCCGACGTCCGCGCGGTGCTCGAGTCCGCCAAGAGCGACGGACTCTCCGCCGCGCAAGTGGACGCGCTCGCGAAGAAGGTTCTCGCGCTCTCCGCGGGCGCCGCGGCCGCTTCGTCCATCGCTCCTGCGGCGTCGAGCTCGCTCGCGACGAAGGTCACGGCCGCCGCGATCGCGATCGCCATCACCAGCGTCAGCGCGTGGGTGGTTCGCTCGCGGCTCGCGCGCGACGAGCGCCCTGCGCCGCGTGCAGAGCAGCCCGCGCTCGTTCGCAGCGCGCCCGTTGAGCGGCGCCCGAGCGTTGGTCCCTCGACGGTAGACACGCACACGAATTCATCGCTTTCAGCGGTGGTCACGCGAGGTGATGCGCGACCCGCGAGCGCGACGAGGAGCGACGCGCCGCGCACCACGCGCGCGGTCGCGATCACCGCGCGGATCGACGCGGGTTCTGCCGCTGAAATCGCAGCGAATCCCGCAGACGATGTGGGGCTCTTGCACCGAGCCGTCGCCGCGCTGCGCAGCGGCGCCACGAGCGAGGCGACCGCGCTGCTCGAACAGCACCGACGGGCGTTCGCGCACAGCGCGCTCAGCGAAGAGCGAGAGCGCATCGCGATCGAAGCGCTCGTGCGCGGCGGGCAACGCGATGAAGCGCAGCGCGCAGCGGAGCGATTTCGACAGCGTTTTGCAGGCTCGGCGCAGCAGCCGCGCATCGACGCGCTCGTCCGTAGAGAAAGCGATCGATGACGTCGATTCTCTCAGAAGCTCGCGCCGCCACGACCACTGCGTGGGTGTGACCCATCGTCAACGACCCGAAGGTGACAACGTGAAGATCAAGCCACTCTACGCGCACGGTTCACTGCTCGCGATCGCGCTCGGCGCGTGCGTACAAGACGTCAACGTCGGAGCGCTCGACGGAGCGAGCACCGACAGCGCCGCGCAAACCGACACGATGAACAGCGCGGATCGTGCTGCGGCCGACGCGATCGTCGCGCCAGACGCAGGCATGGACGCGAGCGCGCCCGACGCCATGTCCGCGATCGACGCGAGCTCGACGGACTCGAGTGCGACGATCGACGCGATGTCGACGCCCGACGCTGCGCCGTGGCCCGACGCGATCATCGCGGACGTCGGACCCGTGATGCCCGGAACAGAGACCGCGCGCACAGCGCTCACGGGAAATCTCACGAGCGCTGCGTACACGTCGGACGACCGAACGATGTTCGCGTGGCTCGCGATCGGAGGACGCACCGAGCGCGACCTCTACTCGATCGACACGATCACAGGCGCGGCGAATCTGCTGCTCTCGTCGGTGCGGATCGACTCGAACCTCGGCGCGCAAGCGCCGCTCGGAGACCGCGTCGTTGCCTTTCAAGCGCTGCGCACGGTGGGGACGAGCTCGGGTTGGGTCACGGTGTTCTTCGACGCGACGACGCGACGAGAGATCGTCGCCGGCGCTCCGCAAGACTTCGGCGTCGCGTCGCTCGTTCACAACGGGGCGCTCTACGTCGCGCTCTCGACCGCAGCGCAGCCCGCCGAAGAAACGCCGTTCGGAACGCGCTATCGCTACCGCAGGCAACTCCGTCGCTACGCGCTCGACACCGGCGCGATGACGGGGAGCTACGACCTTCCGTGGGGCTACTTCGACTCGTTTGCGATCTGGCAGCAGCAGGGATCGACGCTGTACCTCGCTCCGTCGTGGAGCTGCCCGGTGATGCCCGGCGCGACGTGCGACGCGCGGATCGACCCAGCGCCGTTCATCCGAATCGACCTCGCGACGATGACCCCAACGAGCATGCCACCGCTTCCGTCGGGCGCCGCGCGCGCGAGCGGCTCGTCGGGAACAGAGCTGTACGTCACGCGCGATCGAGCGATTTATGCGAGGGACGCGATCACTTCATCCGAGCGGCTGTTGCTCGCAGCGCCGGCGGACGCTCGCGAGTCGGCCTCGATCCAGGTCGCGCCCGACGGCTCGCGCGCGATCATCGCGAGCACGGTCACGATGGCAGGGATGGTCGGTCGCCTGCGCGATTTGCAGCTCTATCTCCCGAGCAGCCGCGCGATGGTCGCGCTGCCGACGCGGCTCGGCGACGCGAGCGCGAGCGTCGATCTGAGCGCAGGCGCAGAGCTCTCGCAGGTCGTGTTTCGCCGCGACCAGACGACGGAGCTTTGGTTCATCGTTCGCTCTGGAGCCTCGACGATCTCGTGGGTCGTCGCCGACCTCGACGCTCGTGGAACGCTCGTTCGCAGCCGTGGCTTCTCGCAGTCGATCGAGTCTCCGGTGTACCAGTCGAATCGATCGTCGATCGTGCGTACGCCCGATGGTCTGCGCGAGTTCGTCCTGCGCCGCGACCTCGCGACGGGCTTTCTGCAAGTGAACTCTGCGCCGACCGGCTCTCCCGAGAGCGCGTTTGCTCCGATCACGTCCATCGCGACCGACCACACGTTGCTCGGCGCTCCGTCGAACGACCGCGTGACGTTTCTCGCGCGAGACCCGATGCGCGGGTTCGTTTCGCTCTTCGCGCGCGGGCTCTGAGCGCCCTGCGCATCGCGGTACGATTCATCGCGTTGACACGCGCGCCGCGCTGGGGCAGTCGTGCGCTGATGAAGTGCCCTCGATTGCTTGCGTCTTCGCTCGTTCGCTCTTTGTTGCTCTGCTCAGCGGTCGTCGGTTGCGCGCCTTCGAGCGGCTCGGACGCGACGCTCGACGCGAGCGCAAGCGAGACCGCCATCGCGATTCCCGATGGCTCGGATGACGCCCAGCTCGACGCGACGCCAGCGTCCGACGCGAGCGCGACCGATAGCGCGAGCGACAGCGCTGCACCCGACGCGAGCGCGACCGACGCATCCGTGGGCACCGGCGGATCCGGCGGAGTCACTTGCACCAGCACCGGGACCGTCAGCAACAACGGAACCACCTATCGCTTCTGCGTTCTCACGATCAGCGGAATCGAGCTCAAGCTCGTCGAGCCCGCGATGGACACGAGCGCTGCTCCGCTGAGACTCGCGGTGTATCTGCACGGCGACGGCGCTCGCGCGCACACGGGCAACACAACAGTGCGCTTGCACGCGCCTTGGACGACGACGCACCGGACGCTGTACGTCTCGGCGCTCGCGCCCAATCGATGCGCGTGGTGGCTGCGGCCGTCGTTCACGGACTGCACCGCGACGCCGACGGACGCGGACATCGATCGCGCAGGAGACAACGTCACCGCGCTTCGGGCTGTGATCGACGGGCTCGGCCGCGCGTACAACCTCGACCTTCGAGAGATCTTGTTCGGCGGATCGTCGGGCGGAGCCTTTTTTCTCACCGCCAGCTGGATCCCCGCGATGGGCGATCGCGTCGGTGGAGGCTACGCGCTCGTGTGCGGCGCGCACGCTCCGTGGTCCGGAGCGCTCTCGTGGGACTCGACCGTCGCCGCTCTCCGCAACAAGAGCAGGCTCTCGTTTACCTACGGCGCGCAAGACGAGTTCTTGGCGGACATCACGGGCGGCGTGAGCTTCTACCGCGATCGGATGTTCACGCTCGACGAGCGCGTCCTGCCCAACACGACGCACTGCGCGTTCGACCACATCGGCCGCGTCGCCGAGGTGTGGAGCGCCTGGGCGCCGTGAGCGCCAACAACAACGATCACGCAACCTGTCAGAGCCACGCTCGCGCGAGCGCTCGAAGCAGTACGATCCCCCGATGCCCGTACTGTATTTCTATCCCGAGCTCGACGACGAAGACTTCTACGTTGGCGTGAGCCTCGAGGACGACGAAGACGAGCGGACGATCGAAGGCGAAGCCAGCGCGATCGTCGAGCGCTTCGAAGCCATCTATCACGCGCTCGAATCGCAGGACCGACGCGCTGCCAACGCGCTGCCCGAGCACGTTCGCGCGCTGAGCGCCGCGCTGATCGAGCCGTTCGCCGCGCTCTTTCGTCGCGCGACGTCGGTGCGCGTGGTGCTCCCCGAAGAGCTCGCGCAGTGCGCGTTCGACATGCTCGAGCTCGATGGCAAGCCGCTGTTTCTCACGCTCCCCGTGAGCTACGTGCTCGACGACGACGTCGACGAGTACGAAGAGCGCGAGCAGCTTCGCACCGGGCTCATCCTCGCCGATCTCACGGCGGACCCCGAGAAGGCGTGCGAGGCCGTGCACCGAAAGCTCCCGCAGACGAAGTACTACGAGATGGACGAGGACTCGTACGACCACGTCGACTCCCTCGAAGCGTGCGACCTGCTGCTCGTGTCCGGGCACGGGTCGCTCGAAGACGACGGCAGCGGCGAGCTCGCGCTCTACGACGAGGACGAAGAGAGCTGCATCACCGACGAAGAGATCGCCGAGCTCGAGACGACGCTCGTGTACTTCGACTCGTGCCAGATGGGCGTCAACTGGGACTTCATCGGGACGTTCTACGAAGAGGGAAGCAGCCGGTACTACGTCGCGCCGATCATCTCGAACGACGCCGGAGACTCGTCGACCAAGACGATGGACTGGTTTTTCTCAGGCGTTTCGCAGCACGGAGACATGGCTCGCGCGCTCTTCGACGCGCGCACGAAGCTCCACGCGCACTACAGCCGCGAGGGGCTCTCGCCGATCACGGTGCTCAACAAGTCGTTCGCGTTTCGTCTCTACGAGTTCGACAACAGTTGATGCGGTCGCTCAGGCGCGGGGCGCGGGCATCGCCATGATCTCTTCGCGTCGACGCCACCACGAGTAGTACGCGCCCTTGAAGCCGAGCGCGACGGCGCGCAGCAAGAACGGGTTGTCTGCGTAGTTGTTGTCGTCGTTGCCGTCGCCAGCGACCGTGGGAAGCGCCACGCGGTAGTGCTCTTCGACGGGGACGTACGACTGAATCCAGCGGATGGTGCTCTCCCAGCGTCCGTCGGGCCGCGCGATCGTCTCGGGGTCCTCAGGGAGCTCGGGCGAGAAGTAGAACACCGGGCGAATTCGCCCTTCTTCGTCGAACCAAAACTGCCGCTCGTACTCGGCGATCGAGCCGCACTGATCCATGCGCCTGAGCACGATGGGCGACTTCGCCGTGTTCGACTGCAGCCCTCGAATCGCGGTTCGTCCCGCGGATCGCTCGGCCATGAGCTCTCCGAGCGGCGCGTACGGAAACACCTGCAATCCGAGCGTGTAGCCCACCACCGTCGTGCGCAGCGCGAGCGTCGCGTCGATCGCTGCTCGCACCGTCTCGATCGTCTCTCCGGGCAGCCCGAGCAAGAGTTCGACGGTGGTCATGATCTCGCGCTCCGCCAAGAGGTCGGTCATCCGCCGAACGTCGTCGAGCGAGTACACGAGTGCCGCTCGGCTGTGCGCGGTGCTCCATTGGGCCAGGTGCTCGCGCGCGACGTGTTCGGCGGAGAGCGACGCTCCTCTGCAGCCTGCTTCGGCGAGCAAATCCGCGAGCTCTTCGTCGAACGGCAACGGGTGCGCGTAGATCCACAGTCGCAGCGCAGACAAGTTGCTCGAAGCGCTGCGTCGACGAGCGATCAGCGCGCGCAGCAGCGCCTTGCTCTGCCCGAGCGCGAGGTTGAACTCGCTGTCCGTCGTGTGCAGGTCGAAGATGCCCTGATCGACCATGGACTCCATCTCGTCGAGCACAGCGTCGATCGAGCGTCGCGCGATCACGCGGCCCTTCGCGTCGGGCTCGAGGCAGTGGTTGCACGAGAAGGGACAGCCGCTCTTCGTGAGGAGATTTCCAAGTCCGCCGTGGTCGTAGTAGCGGCGGTTGTCCACGCGATGCGCGACGTTCGAGCGACGCGCGTATCGCGCTTCGACGTCGCGGCCGAGCGTGGCTCCGGCGACGGGAGCGCGGCGGAGGATCACCGGCGACGCGCCGCTCGCGTGCGATCGGCGCACGTGCGCTCCGTCGCGAAGCAAGAGGTCCGCGACGGTCTCGGGCGAGCGCCCTTCGGCGAGCGCGCGCGCGAGCTCGCAGAGGATGAGCTCACCCGGTCCCTTCACGCCGAACTCGACGTCGAAGTACTGCATCGCAGCGAAGGGCATCGACGAGAAGCCCGCCCCGCCGAGGACGATCGGCGCCTCGGTCGCGCTGCGAACCGCGTCGATCACCGCGCGGTGATCGGGGAGAAACACGCGCTGCTCTTGCGGCTGCACGCTGCACGCGTTGCGGATCGTGACGCCGACGAGCATCGGATTTCGCGAGGAGAAATACTGGCGAACCGCGTCGCTCCAGTCGTCTCGGCGCCAGGTGAGGTCGAGGACTTCGACGTCGAAGCCGTCTTGTTCGAGGTGCGAGGTGAGGATGTCGAGCGCGTAGGGAGTGACGGTCGGCCGGACAAAATTGGGGTTGATCAGCGTGACCAGTCCCCGCGCAACGCTCGGTGATCGCGACATGGTCTCTGACGGTACGCGGTCGCGCGGCGACGAGCGACTGCGCGTTTGCCTGCGCAACGCGCGCTATCGACGCAGGTCCAGCTCGAACTCTCGCCTCGGCGGCGGGAGCCAGTCGTTGAGCCCGAGCGGCCAACGCGTGTACGGGATCAGCGTCGCGCGACCGCTCGCTTCATCGATGAACGCAGGCAGCACGGTCCGCGTGATTTGATGGGACGAAAGGTACTCGCGATCGATCACGAGGTCCGTCATCCACACGCGCGGGCCTCCCGTCACGGACGACGGAAGATCGACTCGCTCGACGATGTCGCTGAGGTTGTACGCGTAGCTCGTCGCCGCTGCGAGAGCAGGATCGCTCCACTCGAAGCGCGACGCTTCAGCGACGAACCACGCGAGGTGCTGCAGCGCGCCCATTCGTTGATCGAAGTACGGGTCGACCGTGGCGAGACACGAAGCAGAGCCCGAGTTCGTGCCGCGCTCCCACAGCGTGCTGTCGCCCCAGACGATGGCGACCCAGCCGACGGAGCCGCGCTGCCACACGGACTCGACGCTCTCGACGTACTGTCGATACTGCGACGATTTGTGCGCCCACGCCGCGCCGAAGCTCGGCGCCGTGATCGCGCGCCAAAGCGCACCCGTCCCGCGGGGACCAGGCCCGAACGACGCTCGAAGATCGCGAAGGTAGCTGTGCGCCTCGACGGGCTCGTCCCCACGAAACAGCGGAGCGTTGAGCTGGCCCACAGGAGCGGGGTTGCCTCCGAAGTCGAGCGGTCGTTGCTTGCGCGCGAAGTACGAGGCGAGCGTTTCACCCGTTGATTTCCAGCGGCAGCGCGACATCGAGACGTAGCGACCGCAGCGACCACAGTGCGCTTGCACGCCGAAGACGCGCAGCTTCGTGATGAAGCTCCGCATCGTGACCTCGGCGAACGTCTCGACCCCGCCGCAGTCGTCGTGCACGAACTCGAGCGACGCGAGGTCGAGCGGTCCCGGATAGCGAATCTCCGGTGGAACCGCGGGTGGATGCGAAGGCCGTCCGTTCGCGTCTCGCGCGTCTTCGCTGAGCGCGTGCGCGACGAACGCGTCTCGCGCAAACCACTCGAAGCACGTCGCGCAACGGTACTGCTTCGCCGATCCGTCGCCGCGCGACTCCCACGCCTGATGGTCGGCGTAGACCGATCGCGAGAGCCACAGCCCGCAGTGCCCGCACTCGATCTGGCCGACCGCCCTCTTCACCCCTTCGAACATGGCGCGAGACTACCGTCGATCGCGCTCGGAGCGCACGGATCGAACGCGCCGCGACCACGACCGCACGCCGCGCGGCAACTCTGCTAGTGTCCCGCCTCTTCTGACCATGCGAACCGTCCCAGAATTGATCGCGTGCAAGCGCGACGGTGGTGCGCTCAGCACCGAAGAGATCCAGTGGCTCATCCGTCGGTACACGGACAACGCCGTGCCCGACTACCAAATGAGCGCGCTCGCGATGGCCGTCTTCTTCCGCGGAATGTCCGAAGAAGAGATGGTCGCCCTCACCCTCGCGATGCGCGACTCGGGCTCGGTCGTGGACCTGTCCCACGTGCCGGGACGCAAGGTGGACAAGCACTCAACGGGCGGCGTGGGAGACAAGGTCTCGATCGCCCTCGCGCCGTGGGTCGCTGCGTGCGGAGTGCGCGTTCCCATGGTCTCGGGCCGCGGCCTCGGACACACCGGCGGGACGCTCGACAAGCTCGAAGCGATCCCGGGCTTCAGCGTCAACACCACGACCGAGCGCTTCATTGATTTGGTGGCCACCGTCGGCACCGGGATGATCGGGCAGACCAAAGACGTCGCCCCGGCGGACAAGCGCCTCTACGCGCTTCGTGACGTCACGGCGACGGTCGAGAGCGTTCCGCTCATCGTCGCGAGCATCCTGAGCAAGAAGCTCGCAGAGGGGATCGACGCGCTCGTGCTCGACGTCAAGGTCGGCCGCGGCGCGTTCATGAAGAGCCTCGACGACGCGCGCACGCTCGCCAGCGCCCTGGTGCGCACCGCGAAGGGCGCGGGCAAAGACTGCGTCGCGCTGCTCACGCACATGGACTATCCGCTCGGGCTCACCGTCGGCAACGCGCTCGAGACCGCCGAGGCCTTCGCGATCCTCCACCGCAAAGCGCCCCGCGATCTCACCGAGTGCACCGTCGCGCTCGCCGCCGAGATGCTCGTCCTCGGCCACGTCGCGCGCACGCTCGACGAAGCGCACGCCAAGCTCGATCGCGCGCTGTCCGACGGCAGCGCGCTCGCCACCGCGCGTCGCATGGTGAAAGAGCAAGGCGGCGACCCGCGCGTCGTCGACGACCCGTCGTTGCTCCCCGCGACGAAGAGCAAGCACGCGATCCGCGCGCAGCGCAGCGGGTTCGTCACTGGGATCGACGCGCTCGAAGTGGGCCTCGCGGGCGTCGCGCTCGGCGCAGGCCGCACGAAGAGCGAAGACGCCGTCGATCCCGCGGTGGGCTTCGTGCTCGAGCGCAGCGTCGGAGCCGAAGTGCGAGCGGGCGACGTGCTCGCGTGGGTGCACAGCGACGATGAAGCGCGCGCGACCGAGGCGCTGCGACGCGTGGGCGCGGCGTACACGATCGAAGAGAGCGCACCCGTCGCGCGCCCCCTGGTGATCGAACGCGTCGAGTGAGCTGCGTGGCGGGGCGGTGAGAGGGGTCCGCCTCATCCCCGGCCCTTCTCCACGCCGGATGGCGTGGAGAAGGGTGCCTTTGCTGCGATGGCGGCGCCGATCGAGTCTCTCTTGCTCGACGGTCGACGCGAGCATTCAGTGGCGCCGCATACGCAGCGAAGGCACCCGGTGGCGCCGCATGCGCAGCAAAGGCACCCGGTGGCGCCGCATACGCAGCGAAGGCACCCAGTGGCGCCGCATACGCAGCAAAGGCACCCGGTGGCGCCGCATACGCAGCGAAGGCACCCAGTGGCGCCGTATGCGCAGCGAAGGCACCCGGTGGCGCCGTATACGCAGCAAAGGCACCCAGTGGCGCCGTATGCGCAGCAAAGGCACCCTTCTCCGCGCCATCCGGCGTGGAGAAGGGCCGGGGATGAGGCGGACTTCGACGCCCTCGCTCAGTGGCTCGCGAGGATCTCGCTGATCGAGCGATAGCGGCTGGGCTTCTGCGTCCAGTAGTGAATCGGAGTTCCGCCAGAGATGATCCACGCGTCGTGAAAGCGGTTGTCCGGCGACTGAACGCGAACGAGGTAGTCGCCTTCGCCGAACGCCCAGTGTCGACCGTCGTTGTAGAAGTGATCGATCTTGGCGCCGCGTCGCGTGCGGATGTGCCAGTAGTCGCTCTCGAACTTCCACGTGTTGTCGATGACGAACTGGATCACCTGCCACCAGTTGCCCGACGAGAGCTGCCCCTGATCAGCGTACAGCCCCGAGTCGTTGGGCAGGCCGAACATCATGAAGTGAGGAAACTTCCTCGCTGCATGAGCAAGATCACTGTCGCGTCCGGGGTCGTGATGCAGCGTGCACATCGTGTTGCGGATGAGCCCGAACGCCTTGTTGTCGCCCCCGACGTCGTAGCTCTCGCGAAAGAGGTACTCGCACATCTGATCGGCGCCTGCCGAGAAGCCCACGGTGAGCTTTCCGCGCTGCTGGCGCTCGTGCAGAAGGCGACCGAACTTGCCCCACTCGCCGTTGGCAAACTTCGCCCCGAGCTCTTTGTACCGACGAAGGCCCGTCACCGAGTGACCGCCCCCGAGGATCACGACTTCAGCGTTGTAGAGGTCGTACCAGAGCTTGTCGACGTCCTCTTGTCGCAGCGAGCTGCGCCAGTAGAACGGGTAGTACTCGAGGCCGAACTTCTTGAAGAAGTCGAAGTAGAAACGGAAGTTTCCCCAGGAAAAATCCTGCCTCTCCATCTCGCTGCCGTTCTGCACGGTCTCGGACATGGGGAGAAACAAGATCCTCTTGTTGTCCTCGCCGCGCAGCGCTCGCTGCACGATGAGGTCGTTGTGGATGCGATCGCCACGGTTGTGCGACGAGTAGACGAGGGCGGTTCCGCGCATGAGTGCCGGTGATCTCACGCGGTCACCGCACGCGCGGTCAAGAAAAAGCGCACCCGCGATCGAGCCTCGCGCGCCGCAGAATATCCCCCTCAATTCGCGCGCAGGATGACCCAGCTTCGCGCGGGAACCATCACCGATCCGCCCATCGACGCGGCGTTGGTCGCGAGGTTGGTGTAGGTGCCCGCGGGGATGTTGACCGAACGCGCGCTGTCCGCGCGGTTGATGGCGACGGTGACCGCGTTGAAGCCCGCGCCGCAACCCTCCATGCGATAGACCCACGTGTCCTGATCGGACGAGAGGTTCGTTCGGCGACCGCGGCCGAGCACGGGGTTCTCCCCGCGGATGCGACCGAGCTGCGCGACGCGATCGCGAAGGGCGCGCTGGTGGGCGTTGAGCGAAGCGTCGTTCCACGGCATCGAGCGGCGGTTGTCTGGATCGCCGCCGCCCGCGAGGCCGATCTCGTCGCCGTAGTAGATCAACGGAATGCCGGGGTTCGTGAGCATCACCGCGAACGCCACGCCCAAGCGCTCGTACGGAGCCGCGTCAGTGGGCTGCGTGAAGGACGAAGCGCTCCAGCCATTGCCAGGGCTCGATCCTTCGCGGCAGTTTCCGATCTGTCTCGAGGCGAAGTGAATCGCCCGCGGGATGTCGTGGTTGCCGATCCACGTCGACATGATCGACCCCGGCCCATAGAAGCTGTCGTTGCTCGCCATCCAGTCCGCGAGGTTCGACATGCGCCCGTCCGGCGTGAAGATCGCCTCGCACGCGCGAGCTTTGAAGGGAAAGTCGAACTGCCCATCGAGCATCGTCGCGGGGTTTACAAACGATCGAAGCAGGTCGCGGTTGTCGTACGAGAACGTCTCTCCGACCATGTAGAAGCGCCCGCCTGCAGGGTTCGTCACCTCCGTCGTCAACCGCCGTCGCAGGTCCGTCAGCCACACGAGCGGCACGTGCTTGATCGCGTCCAAGCGATAGCCGTCGATGTTGAACGTCTTGGCCCACCAGACCGCGTCGTTGACCGACCAATTGCGCGCGGCCGCGTTCTCGAAATCAAACGGCGCGAGGTAGTCCGTAAACGCGCAGCGCGTCCCCCAAAACGGGTCGTCCCAGAGGTTGTCCGGCCCGCACAAGCGAAAGCGCCCGTTGTCGCGCGCGAACCAGTCGTTGTGCGCTTGATACAGCCCGCTCTCGGTGTCGACGTGCTTCATCACGTAGTCGAAGAGCACTTTGATTCCGTGGCCGTTGGCGCTGGTCGCGCCGTGCGCCGCGGTGATGAGCGCGCGCAGGTCGTCCTCGGTTCCGATCCGCGTCTCGACGCGCGGACGCGGGTTGGGCATCGCGGGGTTGGTGTAATCGACGTTCGCAGGCGACGGCCAATACCCGTGAAACGCTGAATATCTCCTGGGATCCGCGCCCGGATCGATCGCCGCGCCCGCGGTGTTGCGGTTCTCGTACGGAGCGCTGAGCCACAGCGACGTCACGCCGAGCGCAGCGAGGTACGGGACCTTCATCGACACGCCGCGCAGGTCGCCGCCCTCGTACTGCCCGCTCGGTCCCGTGTTCGAGTCGCCGTCGGTCGCGCTCGGGACAGGATCGCTTCGACCATCGGAGTCGAAGAAGCGATCCGTCATCACGAAGTACATCACCGTGTCGCGCCAATCGAACTCCGTGGACGTCCCGCACGCGCTCGCGCCGCCGCACACTTCGAGCACCGAGTTGAACGAGCCGAAGCCGTCGCTCTCGCGGTTCATGTTCGCCGGATCCGGGATCCACATCGAGCCGTTGACGATGAACTTGTAGAGGTAGCGCCCTCGAGCGAGCGAGCGTTGGACGCGCCAGACGCCGTCCATTCCCCGCTCGAGCGGGACCGCGCCCATCGCCGGCGTCGCGCCCCACCCGTTGAACGACCCCGAGACCCACACGCTCGTCGCCGCGGCGTCGCGATACTCGAACGAGACGTTGTTGCACGCCATCGTCCCGCCATCGCTCGAAGGGACACCGCCGTCCGTTCGCATCGGCGGAGGACAGAGCCCCTCGGGCGTGCGCGGCTGTCCGTCCGCGCATGGAGGCAAGCTCACGTCGTCCGAGACGGCGCCGTCTTGCTGCGTCGAGGCTCCGTCTCGCCGCCCCGAATCACCGAAGTAGAACTGGCTGTCGACGCCGCATCCGGTCGTGACGAGCAACATCGCCGCTGAAAATCCAAGCAATCGACGAGCGGGCACTGTGGACCTCCGTTGAGGACTCGTGAGTGACGAACGCACGAGAGCGTACACGACTCGCTCGAGCTCGACAGCGCTCACAGCGTTCATGCTGTGTAATCCGCGGCGAACTTGCGATGGCGTGCGCGATCTCGGACACTAACCCCTATCGCTGTGTCGGCCCGTCGACCCAAGGAGGAAGCGAAGCTCAAGCCGCGCGTCGGCGGCCGGTACGAGCTTCTACTCGAGCTCGCGTCGGGCGGAATGGCGACGGTGCACATCGCTCGCTCGCGCGGAATCGCAGGCTTCGGCCGGCTCGTCGCGATCAAGTGCTGCCACCCGCACATGCGCTCGGACGAAGACTTCGCGCGGATGTTTCTCGATGAGGCGCGGCTCGTCGCCGAGCTTCGGCACCCGAACGTCGTCGCGACGCTCGACTTCGGCGAAGACGACGCGCTCTCGCTGTACATCGTGATGGAGTACGTCGACGGCTTCTCCGTGCAGCAGCTCTTGCGCATGGCGAAGAACCGCGGGCTCAAGATGCCCGCGCCCGTCGCGCTGCGGATCGTGATCGACACGCTTCAGGGCTTGCAAGCGGCGCACGACCACACCGACAGCAAGGGAAAGCCGCTGCACATCGTGCATCGCGACGTCTCGCCGCAGAACATCTTGCTCGGCGTCGACGGCGTCGCGCGCATCATGGACTTCGGGATCGCGCGCGCCGAGTCGCGCCTCTCGCACACGCGCGACGGCAACATCAAAGGCAAAGCCGCGTACATGGCGCCCGAGCAGCACGGGCTGCTGATGGACGACCCGCCGCCGCTCACGCACCGCGCGGACCTGTACGCGATGGGCGTCGTGCTGTGGGAGCTGCTCGCGGGCAAGCGGCTGTTTCAGCGCGAGAACGACGCGCAGACGCTCGCCGCAGCGATCCGCGGAGACTACGTCCCTGCGACGGAGTTCGACCCGTCGCTGCCCGCGAAGCTCGACGTGGTGGTCGCGACTGCGCTCAAGAGCGATCCCTCTGCGCGATACGCGAGCGCGACGGCGTTCATCGAAGCGATCGAGTCGTGCGGCCTCGCTGCAGCCTCGCCGAGAGATGTGACGAAGTGGGTGCGCGACGTCGCGGGCGAGCAGATCGAGACGCGACACAGCGCGCTGCGAAAGCTCGCGGACGAGGGCGCGGACGACGAGGCCGACGCGCTGATCGATCGCGTGCTCACGTCCGCGACCAACGCGAAGATGCAGGCCGAGATCGAGAGCACGGGCGTGGTCCCTGCGTACGCGGCAGGCGACGTGGTCGAGCTCGAGGTGCAGTCGCTCGTCCCGAACGAGCCCAAGGCGCGACGGTCCAGCGAGCCGCCGGCGACGCCCGCGCGCAAGTGGCGCGCATACGCGGCGCTCGCGGTGGTCGCGATCCTGGTGGGAACCGCGTTCGCCTTCTCGCGCAGCGCCCCGGCGTCGCGCTCGATCGCCGGAGAGCAGACGCAGTCGCAGACCACGCCTGGCGCGAGCGACTCGAGCGCGCGATCGGGCGCGTCGAACAACGCGGGATCGAGCGCGGTCGACAGCGGCGTCGCCGAGCCTTCGAGCAACGCGACGAACGGGATCCTCGCGAACGATCCCGCGACGAGCGCCGCGCGCAACGCAGACGCGGGCTCGGTCACGGACCCAACGCGAAGGCCCGCATCGGACGGGCTTCGACAACGCACGCCTCGCACTCGAAACAATTCTTTTCGGCCGACGTTCTTGTGAACGTCGTACGCTCGAACAAGCAGATGCACTCGATGGGGTCGATGAAATCGATTCGCTCGTCGCTCGCGCTCGTGGTGGCGCTGGGCGGCGCCGCGGTGAGCTCCAACGCGCTCGCGCAGGACCAAGGGACGCTCGCGCAGCAGCGTTTCTTGCGGGGTCTCGCGGCGTTCGACGGTCGCCAGTTCGCCGCCGCGCTCGAAGAGTTTCGCGGGTCGTACGCGCTGCGGGCTTCGCCCAACTCTCGGCTCTACATCGCGCGCGCGCTTCGCGAGCTGCAACAGCTTCCCGAAGCGGTGACCGAGTACGAGACGTGCGTGCAAGAGGCGCGAGAGCACGCGAACACCGACGCGCGCTATCGCGAGACGCAGCGCGCCGCCGAGCAAGAGCTGAGCGCCATCGTCGGCCGCGTGGGCCGCGTGCAGATCACCCTCGTGAACGCGCCGCGACAGGTGGGCGTGCGGATCGGGCCGCACTTGATTCCGTCCGCGGGGCTGACGCTCGCGATCGCCGTGCAGCCCGGCCCCGTGACGATCACCGCGGAGGCCGTCGGATCGTCGCCGGTGACGCAGAGCACGACCGTGGTAGCCGGCGCGGTCGTCCCGGTGACGCTCACGTTTGCAGCGGACGCGCAGCAGCGGCAGGACGCGCAGCTCGGGAGCAGCTCGGGCGGTGGCCCGACGCAACCATCGACGACGATGCCCATCGGCGAGTGGGTCGCTCGCGGTCGCTCGCCCTTGCGCGCGGTGATGTTCGCCTCGTGGGGCCTGGGCGTCGCAGGGATGATCACCTTCGCTGCGACCGGCGTCGCGGCGTCGTCGACGTTCGCGGGTCTGCAAATGCGCTGCGGAGCCGCGCGCTGCCCGTCGAACGAGCAGGGCGCGGTCGACACGGGGCGCGCGCTGCAGACGACGGCGAACGTCTCGCTCGCGGTCGGGATCGTGGGGCTCGTCGCGGGCACCACGCTGCTGTTCGTCGGCCCGCGGACCGAGCGTCCCGCGACAGCGCCCGCGGTCTCGCTCGGGCTCGGCGCGATCCACCTTCACGGAGCGTTCTAACCGATGCGCCTCTCGCTCTCGTCGCTCACGCTCACGCTCGCGTTGACCGCGTCGTGCGCGCTCGATTTCGACCGGTACGATCCTCGCCGCGGCGGAGACAGCGCCGCACCCATGCCCGACGCGACGACCGTCGACGTCGGCCCGTGCGGAACGGCCGGCCTCCAGTGCTGCGTCGGCAACACGTGCGAGACCGGTCTCTTGTGCTCGAGCGGGACGTGCATGCCGTGTCCGATGGGGCAGGTCGTCTGCGCCGGCGCGTGCACGGACACGACGAGCAACAACAGCCACTGCGGCAGTTGTGGAAACACGTGTCGCGGCGTTCGAACGTGCGTGAGCTCGACCTGTCAGTGAGCGCTCGGCTGTGCGCCGCGAGGCTCAGTATTCGAAGCCGCTTCCGCCGATGAACTCTCGCGCGATGCTCGTCGGCGGAACGTGGTCTGGATAAATCGCCACGAACTGATCCACGAGCTTTCGCAAGCGATGCGCGGTCGCAAACGCGGGATCGTCCCGTGAGACCTCGAGCAGATAGCGGTCGGCGTAGACCTTGAGCACCGCGGGCTCGTACGCGAGCGCCGAGTCGAACACCGCGTCCGCGTTGGCCATGAAGGGATAGATCCACTGCAGCTCGCCGCGGCGGACGCTGCTCCAGCGGTTGATGTTCTCCGAGGCCTTGTATCCGCGGCTGTGACGATCGCGCACGATGCGGCGAAGGAGTCGAAGGTCCGCCGCGGGGACGCACGAGAGCCGATCGAGCGGCAGCGTCGTGGCGGGGTGGATGAAGACGCGAAAGACCACGTCCGAGGGGATCGCGTCGCCGGTGAGCGCGGGGTTCAACCCGTGAATGCCCTCGAGCAAGAGCACGTCGTTGCGCTGCATCTGAAGGCGCGGCCCCTTGTCGGGCAGGCTCTTTCCCGTGAGAAAGTCGTACTTGGCCGTCGCGACCATCTCGCCCTGCAACAAGCGCCGCAGGTGCTCGTGCAGAAGGTCGAGGTTGATCGCGTAGAGCGACTCGAAGTCGTACGCGCCGGACTCTTCGCGCGGGCTCTTGTCGCGATCGACGTAGTAGTCGTCGAGCGAGATGGGCACGGGACGAATCCCGTTGATCTCGAGCTGCACCGAGAGGCGCTTGATAAACGTGGTCTTTCCTGAGCTCGAAGGGCCCGCGATCGAGATCACTTTCACGCGCTCGCCGCGCGCGGCGATGGCGTCGGCGATGGTCCCGATTTGCTTCTCGTGAAAGCCCTCGGCGATGCGAATGAGCCGGCTCACCTCGCCGCGCACGCACAGGTCGTTAAACGCCCCGACGCTCGAGACCCCCATCGATCGCAGCCACTCGACGTGGTCGTCGGACATCGGGCTCGAGAACCTCGGCGCGCGCAGCTCGCGCTCGATCGTCTCTTTCGACGAGGCCTCTCCCGCGGGCAGATACGGGCGCAGCTTCGGCCCGTAATCCAGCAAGAACCCCTGCGGGTGATCGAGCAGCGAGAGCCCCTCGAGCTGCCCGGTCCCGTCGAGCGTGGGACCGAACGAGATCGTCTGCACTTCTCCACACGAACAGAGCGTCGCCGCGGTCGATCGCGAGGCGCTCAGCAGCGACGCTGCGCCCTCCCAGCCTTGCCTTCGAAACTGCGCTTTGGCCTCTTCGATCGTCCAAACCTCTTCGCGAAACGGGACGCGCTCGTGCACGATCCGATGCATCTCGCGCTCGATCTGCTCGCGCAGCGAGGCGCGGTCGCTCAGCCCCTCGGGCAGAAGAACCACGCGCCCGCCGGTCACGCTCTGTCCGAGCTGCAGCCCGAGCTCGGGCGCCACACGGTGCGCTGCCTCGAGCAGGACGAGCCCCGCGGCTCGGCGAAACGCCTCGCGTCCCTCCCACTGACCGAGGGTCAGCACGCCGATCCGCGCGTCCGACAGAAGCAGCGTCGAGAGCGAGACCGGACGCGAGTCGAGCAGCGCGGCGACGACCGGCTTTCCCTCGTGCTCTTTCGGAACGAGCGCCGCGAGCGGCGTCCCGGTGCGAACGGTGACGGGCTCGGGGCGGTCGAGCACCGTCGCGTGAACCTCCGTGCGACGCGGCGCCGAGCGCTGCCCGAGCAGCATCGCGACGTTGTCCGTCAGCGAGACGAGCTCGTCGCGCATCGAGGCCACGAGCGCTTGCAGAAAGTGCGTCGCCACGATGGGGTACTGCGCCGCGAGCACGCGGTATCCGCCGCGAGAGAGCCGCGCGACGCGCATGATCCCGTCGGCGGTCACCGTGGCCGCGCGGCGACGAACGCCGATGAGCGCGAGCTCTCCGAAGTGATCGCCAGGACCGATCGTCCCGAGGTCTGTTTCTCCCCGGCGAATGTGCGCGTGCCCCGCGAGGACGAAGTACATGAAGTCACCTTCGTCTCCTTCGCGCACGATCTCGGAGCCATCGTTGATCGCCGCTTGATCGAGCAGCGACGCGAACGTCTCGAGCTCTCGTCGCTCGAGCCTTGCCAGCAGCGGGTTCTTTGCGAGTGCGATCAGGTCGTCGTCGTCGAACACGCGGCGATCATGTGCCAGCCACGGTCATTTCGGCGACGCGAAACGTCGGGCTCGCGATCGAACTCTTGAAGTCCAGGTCGTCGCCGAGCAAATCGATGCTCTGCAAGAGCTTGTCGAAGTTGAGAGAGATCGTCACTTCGCTCACAGGAAACGCGAGCTCTCCGTCTTCGATCCAATACCCAGAGGCGCCGCGCGAGAAGTCTCCGGTCACCGCGTTGAAGCCGAAGCCCATCATCTGCGTGACGTACAGGCCGCGCTTCGTCTGCTTCACGATCGAGTCCGCAGGAGTCGTGCCCGCTTGGAGGACGAAGTTGCTCGTGCCCGCGCCGGTGCCGGTCATTCCTGCGGCCGACGCGGTGCTCTTCGCGTTGAGCTTGCGCGCCGAATACGTGTCGAGCAGGTACATCTCAAGCATTCCTTCGCGCACGACCACGTTTCGACGCGAGGCGAGGCCGTCGCCGTCGAACGGACGCGAGCCCGGACCGCCCGCGATCAAGGGATCGTCGATGATGGTGACGAGCGATGATGCGACGCGCGTCCCGACGCGATCGATGAGGTAGCTCGATCGACGGTAGATCGAGTCGCCCACGACGCAGCCCGCGAAGTGGCCGAGCAGCGAGCGAGCGACGTCGCGCTCGAAGACCACTGGGTACGAGCCCGTCGCGACCTTCTTCGCGCCGAGCATGCGCAGCGTGCGACGAGCAGCTTCGCGACCGACAGACTCGTCCGTGTCGAGCTTCGAGAGGTGACGGCGCGCGGTCCAGTAGCCGCTCGTTCGCTTCTTTCCGCCGTCGTCGTCGGCGACAGGAGAGACCGAGAGAGAAGCGTACGATCCCGCGTATCCGCCGCGAAATCCTCCGCTGGTGACCATCGCGAACGAGCCCGAGACGCGGCCGAAGCTCGCGCCTTCGCTGTTGGTGATGCGCTTGTCGTAGTCCATCGCCGCGCGCTCGGCGCGCTTGCACCGCTCGACCGCTTGCGCTGCATCCACGCCATCGCACGCAGGGTCGAACAGGTCCAAATCGTCCCAGCTCTTGGCGAGCTCGCTCGAGTCCGGAAGGCCCGAGAAAGGGTCTTCTTGCGCGAGGTCGCAAAGCTCCAGCGCGTCGTTGACGAGCCGGGTGATCCCGTCGGGCGTCAGGTCGCTGGTGCTCGCGGTGGCGATGCGCTTTCCCTTCGCGGCGCGGACCGAGATCGATCGCGTGCCCGCCTCTTCGACGAGCTCGACTTCGCCCAACCGAACGCGCACCGAGAGGTCTTGCCCCGAGCGCGCGACCACTTTTGCTTCGGTCGCTCCGCCCTTGGTGAGCCGCGCGAGGACGTCGTCCGCGAGCGCGAGCAGCGCGTTCACATCGTCTTGCTTCGTTGCCATGAGATTGCCTTCGCTCCCCTTCAACGCTTCGCCACGTCGGTGCCGCCGACGGTCATCCCAGAGATCTTGATCGTCGGGCAGCCGACGCCGACAGGGACCGATTGCCCGTCTTTTCCGCAGGTCCAGATGCCGTCGGAGATTTGAAGGTCGTTGCCGAGCATCGTGACCTTGCTGAGCGCTTCGGGTCCGTTGCCGATGAGGTTTACGTCTTTGAGGGGCGCGGTGATCTTTCCGTTCTCGATGAGGTACGCCTCGGCGATCGAGAAGACGAAGTCGCCCGAGGCGATGTCCACTTGTCCGCCGCCGAATCGCCTCGCAAAAATCCCACGCTCGACCGAGCGAACGATCTCTTCGGGGTCGCTCTCGCCCGCGAGCAACAGCGTGTTCGTCATCCTCGGCAAAGGAACGCTACGAAAGCTCTCCCTCCGCCCGTTGCCCGTCGGCTCGACCCCGAAGTGCTTCGCCGAATGCGCGTCGTGCATATAGCCCTTGAGCACTCCGTTCTCGATCAACACGCTCTTGTGCGGGATGTTTCCCTCGTCATCGACGTTGACCGCGCCGCGGCCGAACGTGACGTCCGCGTCGTCGACCACCGTGCACAGCTCGCTCGCGACGGGCTTTCCAACGCGACCCGAGTAGTTGCTCACGCCCTTGCGGTTGAAGTCCGCTTCGAGCCCGTGGCCGACCGCTTCGTGCAAGAGCACTCCGCTGTCGCCGGGCGCGAGCACGACCTCCATCTCGCCCGCGGGCGCCTCTCGCGCGTCGAGCATCGCGAGCGCGCTGCGCACCGCCTCTTTCGCGTGCTCTTCGGGGCTCTTTCCTGCGCGCGTGAAGTACTCCATCCCGACGCGGCCGCCGCCACCGGAAGAGCCCGCCTGGCGCTTTCCGTTCTGCTCGGCGATCACGCGGACGCCGAAGCGGAGCATGGGCTGCACGTCGCGCACGTACACGCCGGCGCTCGTCGCGACGACCACCTCGCGATACGACTCTGCGACGGACGCTTCGACGCGGGTGATCCGAGAGTCCTCTGCGCGCGCCGCGCGGTCCGCGCGCAGCAACAGCTCGCGCTTGTCGATGCCCGAGACGAGCAGCGACGGCGTGCCCACCGGATAGCGCGAAGGAATGTCCTTCGACGCCACTTCGACCGGCGCGACGTCCGCTCCTTGCGCGATCTGCGCGGCCGTCTCAGCGGCGCGGACGAGGGCCTCCCACGTCAGGTCTTCGGTGTACGCGTAGCCCGCGGCTTCGCCCTTTCGAACGCGGATTCCCACGCCCACGGAGACTCCGCGCGAGGCGCTCTTCACGATGCCTTCTTCGAGCACCATCGAGCCGCCCACGGCGAACTCGGCGTACACATCGGCGGCATCCCCGCCCTTGCGAAGCGCGACCTCGAGCAGCTTGCGACAACGCTCGCGGTCGAGCTCGAAGGCCCCTCCCGGCGAGAACGGTGCTTTGAGAGAAACCGAGCTGGACATGAATGCCTCCAGTGCCATTGATTCCGCAGACTTCTCGGCAGGCGAGCGAAGTCCTGGGCGTTCGGTCTCGTACGCCGAGCGCATGCCGTCAAGGCTCGTTTTTCTGCGCGCGGGCGCACGAAACACTTGAAGACAACCCGCGAGGGCTTCGGGTACATTCTCGCCATGCACGATCAGGACAAGGCGATGCTCAAGTCTCTCGTGGCCGTTGCGTGGGCGGACGGCCGATTCGCAGAAGAAGAACGCGAGATGCTCGAAGCTCTCCTCAACGGCTTCGACGCCAGCGAGAAAGAGGCGAACGACCTCCGCGATTACGCGAAGACGCCGCGCACGATCGACGACATTCCCCTGGGCGAGCTCTCGGCGGACGACAAGAAGCTGCTGCTCAACCACGCCGTCGTCCTCACGTTCATCGACGGGCACCAGTCGGACGACGAGAAGAAGCTCATCGATTCGCTCGTGAAGAAGCTCGGGATCTGGGCGGACGAAGCGGACGAGATCATCACGTCGGCCGCCAAGCGCGCCGAGCGATTGCTGCAGTATCGCTGACCGGGGCGTCGGGTTCGGGCGAATGGGTCCCGCCCGCTTCCGAGGACGCCAACGGCGCCCACGAAGGCGAACTGCGCACGTCCCTCGAGAAGGCCGCGGTAGAGTCACCGCTGTCGCAATGCGCTCTCGTCTCGCTTCACTCTCTGCGCTCGTCGCGCTCGCGGGCTGCGACGGAACGGTCCCCGTCGCGATCCCCGATCGTCCCGCGCGCGACGCGACGATCGACGTGGTCGACTCGGGCAGTTCCGCGCGCGACGGCGGCCCCGCGGACAGCGGCCCTTCGTGCGGGACGGTCGACGCCGCGTGCTGCGCGGGCAACCTCTGCGCGGGCGCCCTCGTGTGCGAAGCCAACGTGTGCCGCATGCAGCCCAACTGCGGAGCCGACACGCAGCCGTGCTGCATTGGCTCGTCGTGTCGATCGGGACTCGTCTGCCAGACAGGCACGTGCCGCGCGGCGACCGCCTGCGGAATGCGCGCGCAGCCGTGTTGTTCGGGCGCGTGCGAGGCCGGGCTTCGATGCGTCGCCGAGCGCTGCGACCCGTGCGGAACGCTCGGACAAGCCTGCTGCGGCGGCGGCACCTGCGGGCCGTCGCTCACGTGCCAGAGCGATCGATGTCAGCCCTGCGGCGGCAACGGACAGCCCTGTTGCGGCGCCGCGTGCGCGCCAGGGACCGAGTGCACCGCAGGGACGTGCCGAGGCATCGACCGAGACATGGACGGCGCGCTCGCCGGCGTCGATTGCGACGACAATGATCCGCGGCGCGCTCCGGGGATGCGCGAGCGCTGCGACAACATCGACAACGATTGCAGCGGCGTCGCGGACGATCGCAACGCGTGCGGGCTGTGGCAGTTCAACGGCTCGACCGGCTCGTGGAGCACCTTCGCGCTCGACGCGATGGCCGACGCAGGAGCGCCCTCGCCCAACGCGCCCGCGAGCGCGATTCGCTTCGCGCTCGACATCGAGAGCCTTCGAATCGCGTACGTGTTTACGAACACGACGTACCACGTCCTCGACGCGCAAACGCGCCAGTGGACCGCGAGCGGCTCGCGCGCGACGTTGATCCCGCAGCTCGCGGGGGCGGACGCGTTCGTGGGGTACACGATTCCTGCGGGCCACGGCGGCGGCGATCCCAACCTCGAGTCCGCGGCGATTCTCACGACCGGCGGCGTGATCAACGTGCAGTTCGACATCGCGGCGAGGCGCTTCACGTTTCGCCAGACAGACCCCGTCCCGATGTGGATGCCGCCGGGGCCGACGTACACCAGCGTTCGCGCCGCGTGGCTCGACGTCACCAACGCCTATGGCTGGGTGACCACGGCGCCCTCGTCGCTCTGCGCGACGGGGCCGATGATGACGGGGCCGTACGCCGGCGCGATCTCCGGCGATCGCGTGCACATCTTCGAGGCAGGCAGCTGCTTCGTGTGGGCGCCCACCGTCCCGTTCGCGACGTTCGCGCCGTTTGCGCGGCCCAACGCGCCGCCGCTCGCGCGCATCGCGACGACCTTCTACCAGAACGGCTCGCTCTTCGTGCTCGGGACGATGTAGCGATCACCCTGGGATTTCAGCGACAGATCGCGTCCATCCCGCAGCTCGTCCCCGCGTTGCAGAACACCCCCGCGCAGCACCGCTCGCCGCTCGACCCGCACGATCGACAGGTGTCCATCACGCAATCGAGCCCGCCCAAGCACGCCACGCCGCAGCAGCGCTGATCACGCGCTCCGCACGGCGCGCACCGGCCCGAGACGCACGCCAGGCCCGCGCGGCACGAGAGGCCGCAGCACGCCTCGCCGTTGCTGCCGCAGGACACGCAGCGCCCCGCGCCGTTGCACGCCCCCGCAGAGCACGACGAGCCCGCGGACGCGGGCTGCACTTCGCACACGGTCCTTCCGCCCGCGCACCGCGCGGAGGGAACCTCGCACTCTCTCGCCACGCACTGCGTCGGGTCGGGGCACAGCCCGCTGTCGCGCCCGGTCGAAGCGTCGACCTCGCCCATGGGCTGAACCATCGTCGAGACGCACTGCGCGTCGTCTCCGCAGGTCTGCATGCGCTCGTCGCAAAGCTGCGCGATCGTGCATCGATCCGCGGGCACCGTCGTGCACCCCGTGGTGGGCGTCGCGCACGCCGCGCGCAACACGATCGGCAGCTGCCTCGACGGCCCCGGCACGAACGCCACGCGCACGTGCCTCCGCAGCGTCATCGAGCCGTCCGTCACGACGACGTCGAGATCGACGAGCTCCGACGGCCGGGCGAGCCGCGGAAACACCACGAACGAGCCCACCGTCGCGTACCCGTCCGCGTCGTGAACGAGCGGACGAACGAGCGTGAACCGATCGGTCCACTCGCTCGTGACGACGGGGTCTGCGCTCATCGCTCCGCGCTCGACGTGGGCTGTGAGCGTCACGCGCGGGCTGGGCATGTCGGTCACCACGACGACGAGGACCGAGGCCGGAGGACGCGCGGTGCACGCGGCGAACGCGAGGCCCAGCAGCGCGAAAGACTGCGGAGAAAATCGCATGACCCGCGGTCACATACCGAGCATCTGCCCGCCGCCCAAGAGGGACATCCCGCCGTCGCACAAGAGCACCGCCCCGGTGATGTAGCGGCCTGCGGGAGAGGCGACGAAGAGGCAGAGGTTGGCGATGTCGTCGCGCGTTCCCCAGGTGCGAAGGGGCATCGTCTCGGTGATGCGCGCGCGAGACTCTTCGGTGGGCGCGAGGCGGCGCATCCCTTCGGTGTCGTCGATCGGTCCCGGAGAAACCGAGACGACGCGCACCCCGAGCGGGCCCCACTCGAGCGCGAGCGTCTTGGTCAACATGTCGACGCCCGCCTTCGCCGCGCACACGTGCGACTGCATCGGGTACGGGATAAACGCCTGCGGCGCAGAGATGTTGATCACGATCGAGCCGGGCTTGCGCAGCCGCTCGAACGCCGCGCGCGCCGCGTTGAACGTCCCGAGCACGTCGATCTCCATCACGGCCTTGAACCCGTTGCTGCTCATCGCCGCCGCGGGGGCAGGAAAATTCCCCGCCGCGCCGCACACGAGCACGTCGATCTCGCCGCGCGCCTCGTGGACGGAGGTCATCACCGCCTCGAGGTTCTTGAATTCACGCACATCGCACGGGTGCGCGCTGGCGCTGCCGCCCTTCGATCGAATCCCCTCGACGGCGGCGTCGAGCTTCTCTTGGGTGCGGCCGATGAGCGCGACGTGCGCGCCGTGCTCGGCGAATCGCTCGGCGACGCGGAGGTTGATCCCGCTTCCGCCGCCGGTGATCACCGCGGTTCGCCCCTCGAACAAACGCTCTTTGAAGATGTCGCTCATCGCGAGCGCGAGCGTAGCAACGAGCCGCGCCGCGCTCACGCGCCGATCACACTTCGTCGCAAAGCGCAGGAGCGCCGTAGCGCGTGACGATCGGCCCAGGGCCGTTGTTGCCAGGATTGACCGCAGGGGCGCCGTAGCGCGCCACGGGAGCGCCGTACATCGCGACGATCGAGGCGTCCTCGGGCTGCGCCGCGGCGTCGGCGTCGCTGGCCGTTCCGCCGTCGTCGGTGCTCACGGGCGCGCCGCCGTCGCCGTCCACGCCGTTGCCGGTCGATGCGCCTTCGCCGCCCGAGCTCGTCGATCCGCCCTGCGTGATCGTCCCGCCGTTGTTGGCGTTGTTGCCGTTGTTGCAGGCGGCTCCGGCGACGGCGAGCCCGAACGCGACGAGCGCCGCGCGCGAGAGCCGTCCCGCAGGAAGCGCGGGCTCGGGAGCGACGCCCGACAGCGCCGCGTTGCAAAAGGGGCACGCGGTCTCGGCCGCGCGCACGTGACGCCCGCAAGCTTCACAGGGAATCAGGTGTCGTCCGCTCATCGTCTGCGCATCTCCTCGTTCAGTGCAGCGCTCGCTCGCGCGCAGCCAACGTCGGCGCGCTCGAAGCCGAGCGACGCATCCTACCGCCGAATTCGATCAAACCATCCCCGCGCTCGTCGTTCGGCCTCGCCCGTCGTCGCGCCCACGGTCGAGCGCGCTTGATCGACGGTCCGGCCCGTCACGGTGAGGTAGCTGCGAACGCGCACGATCGTCGGGTCCTGCGCGAGCTCGTCGAACACGCCCGTGCGCTCGATCTGGCGATACACCACGCGGCCCGTGAGCACGGCGAGCTGCCCTCGGTCGAACTGCCGACGCATCGCGCCTCGGTCGTTGGCGGCGAGCGCTCGGTCCATCGCGTCGATCCGAGCGAGCGTGTCGGCGTCGAGCTCGCGCATGCGGCGCGCCTCGGCGAGCGCGCGGCGAGCGCCGGCGTCATCGTGGTTCTCGTGCGCGAGAAACGCGCGGATCACCCCTGTTTCTTCAGGCGCAACTCCCATCGCGTGCAGCGACTCGACGAACCGCCGAAGCTCTTCTTTCATCGGCGCATCGTCGCCGCGACGCGCGTAGCACACGGCGGAGGCCCCGTGCCCGAGCGCGCGAAACGCTCCGTCGGCGGCCTGCATCTGCTCGGCGCGCGGGGCGCGTCCGCCGGTGAGCGTCGAGAAGCCGCGCTGCGCGGCGGCGGCGTTCCACTGGAGTCGGTCGACCGCGGCGGCCTCGCCCGAGGCGAGGTCACACAGCTCGTGCGTCGCGTACGTGTAGGCTTTTGCCCCGCGAATCGTTGACTCGAAGCCAGGGATCTGCACGCGCGCCGCGTCGGTGCGCCACGCCTCGTACAAGATCAGCTCCGGCGGAATCGGCACCGGAACCCGCGGATTCAACCGCAGCGCGAGCAGCACGATGAAGAACATCGCGTGCTCAGTGTTCACGTCGATGTGCGCCGCCCAGTACGGAACCTCCTGCCCCCCCGCGAGCAGCGCCGGAAGAATCGGCTGCATCTCATCCTCGCGATCGCTGCGCACGATGCGCGCTCCCTCCGCGCGCAGCCCCCAGAGCGCGGCGCCGAGGTGCACGATGTCTGCCGCGGTCACGGTCACGCGCGGCGCCTCGATCGCCCCGGCGTCCGCGCTCTCGCCTCGCGCGCGCGCGTCGATCGCGCTCAGCACGCGCCCGCCGGATTCGACCGCGGCCAGAAGCTGCGCCCTCGCGTTGCGCGCGGACGGATCGCTCGGCGCGCGCAAGACGGCCACCTTCGTCGCGACGTACAAGTGCACCGCGACGCAGTCGACTTTCTCGCGCAGCAGCTGCTCGTCGGTCTTGTGCTTGCGACACGCGCTCGACGAGCTCACCGCGAGCGTCGCGAGCAGCGCCCCACTGAGCCTGCGGCGCGCGCGAGCGCCGGCCTTCCCTCGGGTCATGGGACCAACGATAGCTGGGTCGCGCTCGCGCGCGAATTGCGATATCCAGCGCGGCACCGAATGATGTCACCGCGCTCGTTCGCGACCGTCGCGCTGTCGAGCGCGCTGCTCGCGTCGCCCTCGCTCTTCGCGCAAACCGCGCCCGCGGACGCGCAGCCTACGACCACTGCGGTCGCGAGTACGCCCACCGAAGCGACGCGCCCGATCGAGCAAACGCCGTCGCCCGCAGCGCGAGCGCGCGCGAGCCGACTGCACTCGGTGCGATCGGCGTGCAGAGACACTCGCCGCGCGGACGTGTTCGGGATCGTGACGGTGCCGATCTTCGCGGCCTCGGGCATCGCGCTGTCCGCCGTGGCGTTCACCACGCCGAGCGCTGAGCGAACGAACGGGACGGCGTTCATGGGATCGCTGGGGCCGGGGTTGGTGTTGGCGGCGATCGGCGTTCCGTTCGGTCGAGGGTGGATCGGCGCGGTCGATCCGCTGCGCAACGGATGCGACAGCGTGAGCGCCAACGACGATCCGCAAGAGGCCGACCTCGTCGGCACCGAAGGGCTGCTGCGCGCGTTCGGCGGGCCCGCGTCTCCAGTGCTTCCGATCATCGTGGGCGTGGCGACCGCAGCCGTCGGCGGCGCGACCGCTGCGGCGTTCGCGCTCAACAATCGCGATCTCGTGCAAGCGATGGGCGGCATCGCGGCGTTCGTGATCGCGGGATGGGCGCTGGTTCCGCCGACGCCCAACCTGAGCGCGGCGCGCCGGTACACGAGCGGCGGGTACGCGCTGAGCAACGTGAGCGTCGCGTTCACGGGCAACGGGCTCTCGTTGGGCGGAGCGTTCTAGCGCCGATCCTCGTGAGTGGGCGGCAGCGAGGCACGCGCAGGGGAGCGCAGTGGACTCGTACGCGGCAGGGCAAAGCGCGCTGGGCTCCCCTGCCTCGCTCCGCTCGCTTCACCGACGCGCCTCGAGCTCGTCGAGAAACGCGCCCATCGCGCGCCGGGCGCTCTGCACGAGCGCGCTCGCGCGCGACGCGGGCATGTCGAACTCCGTCGCGTGATAGCCCTTCGCCGGCAAGCGACAGAGCGGCTGCGCGGCGAGGTCCACCACGGTCAAATCCATCCCGTGCACGATGGTCTCGGACAGCGCGGCGATCCTCTGCCCCAGGCGCGTGCGCGAGATCACCCCCGCGAACGAGCGCGACTCGTCCGCGTCGGCCGCGCCGAGGACCGGGAGGCTCGTGTCGATCGCGAGCCCGATCGCCTGTGAATCAGGCCGCGGATTGGGCCCCATCAGCTGCCCGACGAACACGTTGGCCGTCGGAAGGACGAACGCGATCGGCAGGTTCGAGAGCACTCCGCCGTCCACCATCACGTGGTCCGAGAGGTCTTCGTCGAGGTACGTCCCCCACTCTTTGCGCCACAGCACCTCCGCGAAGAACAGCGGAATGCTCATGGACATCCGCACCGCCATCACCACGGGACACCGCGGCGCCGTGCGATGATTGAGCGCGCGAAGTCGCCGCGCGGTCAGGTCCGTGGCGATCACCGTGAGGTGCGTCCCGGTCGCTTCGTAGAGCTCGCCCAGCGTGATCGACGCGAAGCCCGCGCGCTTTCGCTCGAGCTGACGCGAGAGCCAGAGCACGAAGCCCTCGCCCGAGACGAAGCCTCCGCGGTCGAGAAACGAGAGCATCGCGCGCAGCGAAGCGGCCCGCGCGACGGCGTCTTGTGAGAACCGCAGCGCGAGAAACTCGAGCTCGCCCAACCAGCTCTCGCTGTCGTCCGCGGTGAGCGGCTCTTCGATGTACTCGGAGAACAACGGGCGATCGTCGTCGGTGCGCGCGAGGCTCAGCGCGACGAGCTCGTCGCCGGTGTAGCCCGCGGCGACGAGGGCGGCGGCGATGGCGCCGGCGGACGTTCCCACCAGGCGATTGATGCGGTGACCGCGGGTCATGAGCTCGGCGATCGCCGCGTTGAGCGCGATGCCTTTGGTCCCGCCCCCTTCGAGCGCGACGTCGAACAAGAGCGACTGCGTGCCGGTCTTCGAACTCACGGCGCGCAACGTACACCGCCGCGCTCGGCGCGAGAGACTATCGCTCCCCCACGGTGGCCGCTCGCGTCACGGGGTCAAGCGCACGCCCACGCCGCCGCCGACGGTGAGCCCGTTGCGCGCGACCGGTCCGAGCTCGCCCGCGCGCGGGCCGCCCGGAAGAAAATCCGCCCACTTGTACGGGCGAATCTCGGGCTGACGGCCCTCCTTCACGATCTTGATCGCGAAGCGCGCCATCTCTTCGACGCAGATCTTGAAAAAGTGCTCAGTCACGCTCCAGCGGTCCATGTCCGGCGCCGGGTTGGTGAAATCAATCGCGTACGGAACGCCGTCCTTGATCGCGAACTCCACCGAGTTCATGTCGTACCCGAGCGCGCTGCAGATCTTCCACGCGTCGTCGACCACGCGCTGCGCGACCTTGGGCTCGAGGTAGTTCTCTTCGACGAGGTAGCAGCGCTTGCGCGGATCGTAGCGGATCGGAAGGATGAACTCGCGGCCGATGCAGATGCAGCGCACGTAGTCGTCGAAGTCGATGAACTCTTGCAGCGTCATCGGCAGCGTGCCCGACTTGTCGTAGTCGCGCAGAAGCTCCTGCATGTTGTTGACGCGCGAGACGTTGCGCCAACCGCCGCCGTTCGCCGGCTTCAAGATCGCGGGGAAGCCCACGTACTTCGCGATCCCCTCCCAATCGAGCGGAAACTCGAGGTTGCGCAGCGAGCGGTTCTTGTCGATCGCAGGGATGTAGTCCTTCTGCGGAAGCAGCACCGTGCGCGGGACGGCCACGCCCATCTTCGCCACGAGCGAGTAGCCGAAGAACTTGTCGTCCGCCTGCCACCAGAGCGGGTCGTTGATGCAATACGTGCCCGCCAACTGCGCACACTTGAGATGGACTCGATAGTGCTCGATCTCTTGCGAGATGCGGTCGATGAGGACGCGGTAGGGCGGGTCGAACCGCTCCGCCGTTCCGCCGATCTTCGCGAGCTCGGCGCGGATGCCTGGCTCTCGATTCACGCGCTCGATGAACGCCGGCGGAAACGTGTCCTCCCACCCGACCAACAGACCGATTCGCTCCATGTGCTTCGCTCGCCTTTCGTGTTTCTCGACGCGCTCGCGCTCATCGCGCGCGCATCAACGGCGATCGTAGCCAGAGCGAATGCGAGTCCCATAGCCCGAAATTCAACGCGCATCGCACCGTTGCGACGCGCCCTCCCCCCGTGCCACGTTTCGTCCACCGTGGCCGCGGTCATCGACCGATGCTCCTTCGACGAGGCCTCCATCGAAGCAGCGCTCTCGCTCATCGAAGAGGTCTCGTCCCTGCCCGCCTTCGGCGCTCGCTGGCTGCGCAAACTCGCGCGCGACGGCTTCGCGGGCGAGGTCACCGTCGACGTCTCCAACGTCCTGTCGCTCTCGCTCGGACGCGGCCCCCTCGGCGCTTCGTTCGCCCCCAGCGAAGAAGACCTCCGCCCGTTGCAATGGTGGGCCGCCCTCGTGCGCGGCTCGGTCCTGCGCATGGACGACCGCGCCATCCTCGCCATCGACCCCTACCCCGTCACCGACACCGTCCTCGTCGGAGGCCCGGACACCCCCGCCTTCGACGCGCTCCCGGCGCTCGACGCGTGGGGCTATCGCCTACCGTTCGCCGTCGCCATCGCCCTCTCGGCGGCGGTCAACGAGGCCCCCGATCGAACGTGGGTCCGCGCCACGCGAAGCCGCGCCCGAGGCGGCACGCTCGACCTCGTCGAGCTCTCGATCCCCGTGGCCACCGACGGCGTACGAGAGAGCCTCCTCTCGCTCGCCAAGAGCGCAGGCCCGCGCTCGGCCATGGCCCTCGTGTTCGGCGAAGGCGCAGGGTGGGGCTACCTCGAAGCGTTCAACGATGAGTTTCCCAGCGGCAATTGGGCGCCCAGAATCGAGCTGCCCGAGCCGAGAGAAGACGACGACTGACCGCGGGTCACACTGAGAATACTCTCACAGAATCACCGAGAGCACCCGGCCCGGACGAGCCTTCTGACCCTCAGTCAGCAACGCCTCTCGATCGCCCCACATCCGCGGAACGCGCTCGAGCAACCCCCCCGCGAACACGTCGTACAGCCCGAGCTCGTCCATGTGCACGTAGCCGATGTGGCAACGGCAGCTCTTGTTCGAACACGGGGCGTCCACGAGCGCTCGCTCCCAGCCGGGCTCGTAGATGTTGGCCAGCGGAGCGTCGATGAAGTGGCAGCGCCGCGCCGTCCCGTCGCCGTCGACCGCGATCGCGTCGGAGCCCGCGCGACACGCGCGCCCCAAGCTCGGGTACTCCTTCAGGTTGAGCGCAAACAGCGGGTCGATCGCCTCCCACTTCGCCACGTCTTCGCGCGTGTAATACCCCTCGCTGCGCCGATACGCGTTGGCCCAGAGGTACACGCGCGCATCGAGCGCCTCGCGAAGCGCGACCGCATGCGCGTAGTGCTCGTGCGTCGCCACGATCCCGACCGAGTACCGAACGCCCTTCGCGTCGAGCGCGCGACACTTCGCCACAAATCGATCGAGCTGGATTTCTCCGGGGTGAAACGTGCACCACAGCGCCACCCGGTCGAGCGCGCATCGGTCCAGCCACTCGGGCTTCCACGAGAGGTTGGTCTGCGCGCACACGCGCTCGACGTGGCTCATCGCCGAGAGCGCGACGAACGCCTCTTGATACCAACGACGCACGAGCGCCTCGCCCCACGGCGTGAAGAACACGCGCATCGTGTGCCTCTGCGCCGCCACCCACGCGACGAAGCGCTCGAGCTCACCGCGGTCCTTCGCGAGCTCTTCTCTGCTCTCTTTGCGCTTGGCGAACGGGCAGTACTCGCAGCCGTAGTTGCACGAAGAGAGCGGGCCTCGATACAGGACGGTCGACGGCAGCACCATCGCGTTCACCGCAGAGAAAACGCCTGCATCTTGCCTCGCACGCTCGCAGAGAACAGCGCGGGACCGACGGCGTCCGCGCGCTCGAGCCCCGCGTCCGTGAGCACCACGCGAGCGCCTTCGCGCCGCGCGAGCCCGCGCTCGATCAAGAGAGACAGCTCTGTGAGCGCGTCGGCTCGCGGCCCCTCCGCGAGCCCCTCGTCCGAGAGCAGCGACAAGATCGCCGCGCGACGCAGCCGTTCGCTCTCGTCGAGCTCGATCCCGTACCGCGCCAGCGCGAAGTCCCGCTCGGGCCGGTCGATGTACGCGTGCAGGATCTCGCGCACCGAGCGCGCGCCCACGGCCCACTCCTCCGAGTAGTGCAGCGAGCTCGTGTACGAGCGCGCGCCGCAGCCGAGGCCCACCATCCCGTCGCGCTGGCACTCGTACGCAGGAGCGTTCGCCGTGGGGGCGTCGAGCCTGCGAAACATCCGCATCGAGACCTGCTTGTACCCGTGCGAGCAGAGGTAGTCGCGGCCCGCGCGGTACAGCTCGACGCGGTGGTCGTCCCACTCGCGCGCGCTCTTGGCGAGGCCCGTGAGCGGCCGAACGTACAGGGGATAGAGGTAGAGCTCTTCGGGCGCGTACCGCAGCGCGAGCTGGATGTTCTCGATCCACGACGCGACGGACTGCTCGGACGCACCATAAATCAAGTCGATGTTGAGCGTCGCGAAGGACCTCGATCGAATGCGCTCGAGCGCGCGCTCGACGGAGGCGCGCTTCTGCGGGCGGCCCATGCTCTTCGCTTCGTCGTCGAAGAACGACTGCACGCCGATCGAGACGCGATCCACTCCGTACCGCTCGAGCACCGCGAGGCGCTCGTCCGTCGCCGTCTCGGGCGACGTCTCGACGCTGCACGGAACGCCCTTCACGTCCGCCCCCATCGTCTCGCTCACCAGCGCGAACAGCTCGTCGAGCTGCGCCTCGGTCAGCCACGTGGGCGTCCCTCCGCCGATCGCGAGGCGCGCGTACGAGACGGGCCCGAGCGCCGAGGACACGGTCTTGGCCTGTCGCGCGAGCGCGTCGAGGTAGCCGCGCTCGACGCTCTCTTCGGGCCGCACCGTCGTGAACAAATTGCAGAACCCGCAGCGCATCTCGCAGAACGGGACGTGCACGTAGAGAAAGAGCGCCTCTCGACGGAGCGCGCCCGTCTCGAATTCGTGTGCCCACAATCGAGACAGGTCGCGCGGCGGCGAGAGCGGTCGGTACGCGGTCTTGTGCGGGTAGCCGTAGACGTACTGCGCGTACGGAGTGCCTTCGATGGCTTGTTGAATGGCTGTTTCGGGAGTCACTCTGCGACCTGGATATAGCGCGCGCCTTCGTCGTCGTCGTCCTGCTCTTGCCTGTCCTTCGCGACGACCTCGGGCCCGACGGCGGCGATCTTCTTGGCCACCGACGGGGACATGTAGTGATGCGAGAGATCGACGCGCTCGAGCTTGGCGAACAAGGGAGAGGCGATGAGCGCGTTTGCGCCTTCGTCGCCGAGAGTGCCCATCGAGAGGTCGAGCGAGGCGAGCTGGCTGAGCACCGGCGCGTCGGCGAGCGCGACGGCGATTTGATCGGTGTACTGGCAGTTGCGAAGCCCGAGGTGACGCAGCTTGGGAAACAGCCGTCCCGACAAGATGGGCATGAGGTCGTCGAGCTTGTGGTTGCCGCCGTAGTCGTCGCTGCCGAGCCAGAGTTCCAAGTGTTCGAGGTTGGCGAAGGCTGTCGTGGAGATGGCCTTCACGACGCCCTTGTTGAGCCCGCCGCTCTCGATGATGAGGGTCTTCAGGCCGTCGTGCGGCGCGCACTTGAACTTGAACGACTCCGTCCCGCGCACGCGCAGCTGCTCGAGCTCGGGGTAGGCGTCGAGGATCTTCCCGGGATTTCCCACGTGGATCCAGCTGATCTCTTGCTCTTCGTAGGTGATGTCGCCCAAGAAGACCGCGCGCAGCGAGGTGAACACCTTCTTGCTCGCCGCCGACGTGAGCTCTTTGATCGTCGCCGAGGCGTCGTCGTCGTACGACTCGTTGTACGGGCCGATCACGATCGCCGTCAGGCTCGACGCCTTCGCGTCTTTGCGCAGCGAAGCCCAGGTGTCCTTGGTGTTCAAGAACTCCGAGGCCCGATACTCGTGCGTCACGAGCCTGGGCACCGTGCCCGCCTTCAACGGCTTGTTCGGAACGTAGTCGACCTTCTTCAACCCGAAGAACTTCGGTTCGATCTTGCTGACGGGCATGACGGCTCCTCCGTGTGAGCGACGAGCGTACCTTTGTCTTCGCTGCGATCGTCCAGCGATTTGCACAGCCGCGCTCGCAATGCTCCCGCCCGTCAACGACGCAGGACGAACTCTGCGTACGGCACGGTCCACACGACCGGGTGCGCGAGGCGGTGGCCCTCGTAGCCGTCGTCGCCGTACGCCGTTCCGTGGTCCGAGCAGAGCACGCAGAGCGTCGGGTTGCGCGCTTCGAAGAAGGCAAACAAGCGCTCGAGCTGCGCGTCGACGTACCGCAGCGCAGCAGCGTGGCTCTCGATCGAGTCCGCCTCCGCGCCCGAGAGATAAAACCGATTGGGCTGATGCAGCGCGCTCACGTTGACGAAGAGAAACACCCGCTGGCCGTCGGGCGCCGCGCGAACCCGCTCGATCGCCAGCGCCACTTGATTCTGTGTGCTCGCTGGGTCCGTCACGCCGAGCGACTCGTCCCAGTGCGACTCTTGAAAGAGCGACGGGAGCACAGACCCGAGCGCGTTGCGCTTGTTGAAGAACCCCACGCCGCCGACGCAGATCGTTCGGTACCCCAGCGCGGCGAAGCCCGTCACGATGTCCGCGCTGTCGAGCACGAGCGTCTCGTCGGTGCTCGTCTCCGAGCCCGCGAAGCGCGCGGCGAACAAGCGCGGATGCCTCCCGGGCCGCGCGGGCGTCGGAAGAAATCCCGCGAAGAACGCGTGGTGCGACGCGTACGTAAACGAGCCCGGCGAGTGGCGCTCTTCCCACGCGCCGTCGGGCAATCGTCGCGCGATGTTCGGCGTTCGTCCCGCGTCGAGCTCGCGCACGGCCACGTCGTACCGCAGCGTATCGAGCGTCACGAACAGCACATCGTGCGACGGAACCATCCGTCGTGCAGACAACATCCCCCCTGATGGTTCCCTCGATCCCCCCGCGTGCGCAACCGCTACATCACTCGGGGCAGGCCGAGACCTGCGGCGCGTTGCGAGCGCGCATCATGTTTCGGTACGACGTGACGTTGGCGCGGGCCGCGATCGGGTTGATCGTCGCGAGCGCGTAGCACGCCTGGGGCATGTTGCTGTTGAGCGAGGCCTGGTACGCGAGGCAGCAGAGCATCGCCTTGCGGTTGACGTCCGCGCGCGGCGCAGGAGCGTCGGCGGGGAGCTGTCCGAGGACGATCCCACCCGCAGCGGGAACCGCAGCCTGAGCAGCGGCCTGCGCAGCAGCGGCCTGCGCAGCGGCGGCCTGAGCAGCAGCGTTCGGGTCGACCACGCCAGGCTGCACCTGCGCGGCGTTCGCAGCGGTGTTGCTCGACGAAGACGAGTCGTCGCCGCCGCCCGTGAGCGCGCCGACGACGCCGAGGATGCCGCCCACCACGATGAGCGCGGCGCCGGCGATGAGTCCGATCTTCGAGTTGCGCGCCGCGGCGCCCATGAGGGCTTCGCGAGACTTGGGCGCGAGCATCATCTTGCCCGTGAGCATTCCCTTCGGCTCGCCGATCGAGAGGCCCATCGGTCCCTGCGCGAGCTGTCCCATGACGAACATCGTGGGCGCGGGCTCGATGATGCGCTCGGTGCCGATGAACGCCTTCACGGGTCCCTCGGTCGAGAGCATCGGCGTGTTGAACACGGCCTGTCCGAACTGCAGCTGTCCCGGGATCATCATGCCGATGTCCATGCGGTGACGAAACGACTGGTTCATCGACGCGTCGGGCTGCTTCTGCGCGTCGACGAAGACGCCGCCCTGGCCGTCGCTGACCTGGAAGATCGAGCCCTTGTACTCCTTCATCGAAGTCTCGGACTTCGTGCGGGTCTGCGTGCCCTGATCGGTCTGCTCGTAGTACTCGTACTCCTGCACGATCTCGATCTCGTACGCGATGCAGGGCTTGCCGCTCATCGGCGCGATCAACGGCGTGTTCGAGAGCACGGTCTGACCTTCGGTCGAGACCATTCCCTTCGGGTCCGCCGCGGACTGACCCATCTGTGCGATGCGGGATGGCGGATGAAACGGAACAGCCGCCAGCTTGCCGCTCTTGCGCTTCTGGAGCAGGCCGAAGATCAATCCGACCACGCCCACCAATCCCAACAAAACTCCTACTGCACCCATCGACGTGTTCTCTCTTTCGAAGCGCGCTCGCGAGGCGGGTCGAGTTCGTCGACCCTCGGGCGCGCTTGCTTCGACCGCTTCCGTACCCCCATTCGATCCCGCAGCGCCAGAAGTCGGCGGACAGCCTATGTCACACGAGCGAGCGCAACATCGCCGTGTATGTGTCGTCGCCTTCGTCCTCTATGTTCGGAAGCAAATCCCCGAACGCGTTCGCTTCGATCACCGAAGCATCCTGCAAATTCGGCGACAACATCACGTCGACCCCGAGCACCGCGCACCGCGCAAACACCCTCGCCACTTGTTCAGCGGCCGAGCGAGCTTTCGCCCATCGATCGTCGCCCAGGCGCGCGCGCAGGCGCTGCAGATCGCCGCGACGGTTTCCCAAGTGCAGGTTGGTCATCGGCGAGCGGCCCACGCGCACGACGCTGTGCCGCGCGCGAGCGGCGATGGTGACCACGCGCAGATCGAAGTTCTCTCCGTCGTACGTCGCCTTGGGCATCCACCGCTCGACGATGGCGCCTTCGCGAAAGAGCGCGTCGAGCACGCGCCGCGCGTCGCGCTCGTCCGTGTATCGCCGCACGCGCAGCGAGTTGAACAGCGCCCACTCGCCCTCGACCAACGCCAGCTCAGCGCTCGTCGTCGCCGCGATTCTCCCGTCGCTCCACGAGAGCGCGACCACTCCGCTCGCGCTCGAGCCGTGCCACGGCTTCACGAACACGCGCTCGACCTCGCGCTCGTCCATCAACGCCCGCAGCGCGTCCGCGTCGCGCACTCCCTCGCTGAGCAGCGGCGTCGTTCGCACGCTCGAGGCGCGCAGCGCTCGGTGCGTCGAGCGCTTGTCGAACAGCGTCGCGATCTCCCTCGGGTCGCTCGTCGCCCGCGCCCACTCCGCGCGCGGCTCGATGATCGCCGCGACGCGATCGAGCGCGCGCGCAAAGCCGAGATACCACTGTCGTCCGAGCCGCACTCGACCGCGCTCGAACTCGAGCCGCTGCGCACGCGCTTCGCTCACGCGCTCGGCGAGCGGAGCGTCCGCGTCGTCTACGCCGGCCCCCGCGGCGATCATCGAGCGCTCGACGGACCAGTCTTCGCCCGGCGAATCCACGCGAAGAAACACTGGGCCTTCCACGCTCATGACCCGCGCGCGATCGAGCGCGGCCTCGAGCGCCGAGGGGCTCGCGAGAAAGTCACGCCAGTGCACCACGACGGGAGCGGCCCACCCCAAGCGCGCGGCGGCTTCGCGCACGTACGCGCAGCGACGGTTCTCTTCGACCGCGAGGACAACGAGAGACGCCACCGCGCGCTCGCTCGTCACTCGCTGACTTGGATGTAGCGATCCGCGCCGGGCTCTTGGCCTTCGTCGGCGCGGACCTTCGGGCCGATCGCGGCCAGCTCAGCGGCGACCGCGGGGCTCATGTAGTGGTGCGAGACGTCGAGGCTCTTGAGCTTCTTGGCCTGCGCAGAGGCGATGAGCGCGCGCGCTCCGTCGTCGCCGAACGTGCCCATCGAGAGGTCGAGCGTGTCGAGCTGGCTGAGCACCGGCGCTTCGGCGGCGGCGCGCGCGACGTCGTCGGTGTACTCGCAGTCACGCAGCCCGAGGTAGCGCAGCTTCGGAAACAGCCTTCCGGACAACAGCGGCATCAGGTCGTCCACCGTGTGATCCGCCTCGTAGTTCTCGCTTCCGAGCCAGAGCTCCAAGTGCTCGAGGTTGGGCAGCTTGCTGTTGCACACCTGCTCGATGAGCTCGCGACGAAGGCCCCCGGTCTCGACGACGAGCTTTCGCAGCGAGCTCGACTCGAGGCCGTTGAGCGCGAGGCCGTTGCCGCCGCGCACGCGCAGCACTTCGAGCTGCGGATACGCCGCGAGAACGGGTCCCACGTCGCCCTGGACGATCCACGAGATCTCTTGCTCTTCGTAGGTGATGTCGCCGACGAAGAGCGCCTTGAGGCCCGAGAGCGTCGCGGCCGTCTCGGGCTCTGCGAGCTTGGCGTAGATGGGATCCGCGGGGTCGTCGCCATCGTATCCCCACGGGCCGATCACCAGCGCCTTCACCTGCGGAGCCTTCGGGTCTTCGCAGAGCTGCGCGATCAAGTCGGGGACCTTCGTCCCGTCCTCCCACGCGTCGTACTCGACCGCGAGTCGAATGGCAGCCTCGACGTTTTGAATGCCCGCGTCGCTCGAGAACTCCTCGATGGGTCGGCCTTCGAACGTCGAGTCGTGCTCTCCAATGGTCATCGTCGCCTCTCTTTTGTCTCTGTGTCTGCGCGTTGAGATCGCTCTTGGACGGACCGGCTCAGTACCAGGCCGTCATCCCGAGCGTCAGCGTGTTCTGCGTGGTGGTTCGGCCGACAAACTCCGGCGCAACGCCCGGGCGGGGGACGTTGTTGTTGTCGAAGTAGATCGGCTGATCGGCGTTGTCGTGGCGGAACTCGGCGCGGATCGAGATGTTCTCGAAGGGCCTGGCGTCGAGGGTCGCGGTGAAGCTCGCGACGCGCGTGGCGGCGACGCGGTCGGACGAGAAGAAGATCACCTGCGGACGACGCGCGGGGTTGGGCGCTCCGCCCGGCCCGAGCGGCTCGTCCGAAATCGATTCGACCAGCAAATCTCCTCGCAGCGCGAGGCTGATCCACTCGAACGCGGTGACCCTCGCGTACGCCGCGCCCGCGGCCCACCACTGGGTGCCTCGCCACTCGCGCGCGCCGCGCTCTTCGCCGGCCCACACGGGCTCGAACCCGCCGTTGCCGTGCAGCGCGAGGCCCAGCCACCGTCGCGGCGTCCACTGCACCCAGCCGTCGAACGTGTGCCTCCAGCCGCGGCCGTTGGGCTCGCCGAAGTTGCGCTCGATTCCCGAGAAGTACACGAAGCTCATCGAGAGCCGGTCGGGCACGGTGTACGTCCACTGCAACGCGAGGCTCTTCTCGTCGTTGTTGTCGATCACGGAGTTCCAACCGTTGAAGCCCGCGAGCGAGACGTTCATGTTGGGCCGCGGCGAGTACGTGACGCGAACGCCGGTGTGGTAGTAGGGCAGCGCGTAGAAGAGGTTCGAGCGAGACCAGTTCCACTGGTCTTTGACTGCCATTCCCTCGGGGCCGATGGGAGAGAGAAAGAGCCCTCCCTCGATGAGCAACCCTCGCCCGACGGGCGCGAGGTACGCGACCCACGCCTGCTGAAAAAACTTCCACACCTGCGGGCCGAGCCCGAGGCCGCCCGTCCCGCCGATCGTGCGCACAGGCTCTGCGGAGTAATAGTTCTCGGGCGTCAGCCCGAACTGCAGCGCGAGCCGGCCCGAGACGCGCTCGCGCACGGTCCACGACGCGTCCACCACCGCGTTCGAGAGCGACAACGTGTTGTGCCGCGTGTCGAACCCCCGCGCCGCTGTCTCGCCGTTGTACGGACGGTTGAAGTTGTATTGCCAGAACGCTTCGACGTACCCGCCGATCGTCACGTTCGCCCGCGTCGCAGGGCGCGAGCTGCCTTCGCTCGCGTTCGAAATCGCGCGAGGCCCGTCGGCGCTGCTCGCGCTCGACGCGCTCGCTCCACCCGAGGTGTCACCGCTCGCGCTCGCATCGGTCCCTGCATCGGTCCCTGCGTCGCTCGCTCCCCCATCGCCCGCGGTCGGAACATCATCCAGCCGCTGCCCCCACGCCACGTGCCCCGCGAACAGCACCGCGCACCCCACCACGAAGGCCACCCCGCTGCCCGAACCTCCGTGCGCACGTCGCATCGCCAACACAGTCCTTGTTCTCGCCACGAATTGAACCAGAGAGGTTGTAGTTGAGCGCCTATCGCTCGACGCTCGAAGCCCCGAAGCCCCAACGCCTCGGTTCCATCGAGCGCTCACACGTTCGCGCTACGACCTCTGTGCGCCGCGAAGCATCCTCCGAAAGGACCTCGTTGCCCAAGATCTCTGCGGACATTCTCTGTCACCGATGATCAACCGCGTTTCGCCGTGTATGTTCGCAGCACCCGCCCACCGTGCGCCCAGCCCTCACGCTTCCTCGACGCAGCTTCGTCGCCCTGCCCGCGCTCGCGACGCTCTCTGCCTGCGCGCGCTCGTCCCGCGCCGCGCCGCGCGCCGCCCAGCGCATCGTCTCGGTCGCGCCCAACACCACGGAGATGCTCTTCGCCCTCGGCCTGGGATCACGCGTGGTGGGAGTCTCTTCGGTCTGTGATTTTCCACGGGAAGCGACGAGCCTGCCCAAGGTCGGCGCGCTCGGATCGCTCTCGCTCGAGGCCATCCTCGCCCTGCGCCCCGACGCCGTCGTCGGAGCGCCCGGCGTCCCCAGCGCCATCGTCGAACGCCTGCGCGCGCGCTCGATCACCGTCCTCATCGAGCCCGTCGAGTCCATCGCCTCTGTGCGCTCGCTCGCTCGCTCGCTCTGCGCGCTGTGCGAAGCGCCCGCTGCGCTCGATCGCTGGCTCGATCGCTTCGACCATGAGCTCGCCGCGAGCGCGCAGCTCTTCACGCCTCGCTCGGCTCCGCGCGTGCTCGCTGTCATCGACCAGCGCCCGCTCGTGTGCGCCGGTCCGCGCTCGTACGTCGACGAGCTGCTCGTTCGCGCGCGCGCCGTCAACGCGCTGCAGAGCGGCCCCGCGTGGCCGCAGCTCTCGCTCGAAGCGGTCCTGCAGCTCGCGCCCGACGTGATCATCGACCTGTGCGGCCCCCTCGCGCAAACGCCGCTCTCGCTCGCGTGGAGCGCGCACAGCGCCATCCCCGCGGTCCGCGATCGCCGCGTGCTCGCCGTCGACGATCCGCTCGTCACGCGCCCGGGCCCCCGCGCCCCCCGCGCGATCGCGCTCATCGCGACGGCGCTGCGCGACTCGGGCGTCGGGCGGTGAGCTCGCTTCGCGCGCGCTCTTCGCGCGCAGAACGCGCTATATCCCGCGCTACGCATGGTCGCCGAACTGTTCGTCGCCGGTCGCTTCGAGCGCACGCCGCTCACCGCTGAAATCCGCGCTCCCTGGGATCACTCGCTGATCGCCGAGGTCTCGCTCGCCCACGAGCACACCGTCGAGCGCGCCATCGAGCACGCCCGCAACGCCGTCGCGCCCCTTCGATCGATGCCCACCCACGCGCGACGCGCGCTGCTCGCCGCCATCGCCGACGGGCTGCGCGAAAAGAGCGAGACCTTCGCGACGCTCATCGCCCGCGAGGCCGCCAAGCCCATCGCGCTCGCTCGCGCCGAAGTCCGCCGCGCAGAGAGCACCTTTCGACTCGCGAGCGAAGAGTGCGCGCGGCTCGGCGGAGAAGCGCTCGCGCTCGACCTCAACCCCGGCCTCGACGGCCTCGTCGGAGCTTGGACGCGCGTCGGCTCGGGGGCGCTGCTCGCGATCACGCCGTTCAACTTTCCCCTGAACCTCGTGGCGCACAAGCTCGCCCCCGCGTTCGCCCTCGCGATGCCCGTGGTGCTCAAGCCCGCGCCGCAAACGCCCCTCACCGCGCTCGCCCTCGCGAGCCTCGTCGCCGAAGCGGGCGCCCCCGCCGGGCTGCTCAGCGTGATCCCGACGAGCAACGAGCTCGCCGCGCGCATGGTCGAAGACGAGCGATTCGCCGCCGTATCCTTCACGGGCAGCGCGCAGGTGGGCTGGGCCATCAAGAGCCGCGCGGGCAAGAAGCGCGCGCTGCTCGAGCTCGGGGGAAACGCCGCCGCCATCGTCGCCCCCGACGCCGACGCGCTCGCGGCGATCGAGAGGATCTTCTCGCCCGCTTTCGCGTACGCAGGGCAGGTGTGCATCAAGACCCAGCGCGTGTTTGTTCCACGCACACAATATCAAGCGTTCGTCGACGCGATCGTCGCAAGGACCCGCGCGCTCGAGGTCCGCGATCCGCTCGACGAAGCCGCGCTCATGGGCCCGCTCATCGACCGCCGCGCCGCCGAGCGCGTGCGCTCGTGGATCGACGAGGCCGTCGCCAAGGGCGCCTCGCTCTTGTGCGGCGGAGCCCTGACAGACAACCGACTCACCCCCGCCATCGTGATCGACGCCGCCGAGGGCACGCAGCTCGTCGACGAAGAGCTCTTCGGCCCCGCGCTGATCGTGCACGGCTACGACGATCTGTCCCACGCGATCGCCTCGATCGAACGCGGGCGATACGGGCTGCAGACCGCGCTGTTCACGAACGACACGCGCACGATCCGCCGGTGCTTTCACGAGCTCACCACCGGCGCGCTGATCGTCAACGAAGGGACGAATTTTCGCGTCGACTCGATGCCCTACGGAGGCGTGAAGGACTCAGGCCTCGGCCGCGAGGGCGTGCGCTTCGCCATCGACGAGCTCAGCGACAAGAAGCTCCTCGTCGTGCGCTGAGATGTCCGATCCAGCCAGCACGGATCGCCCGCTCGAAGGGCTCGCGTACATGCTCGCGGCCAGCGCCTCGTTCGTCGCGATGAACGCCCTGACCGCCGCGCTCGGTCGCCGCGGCGTCCCGTGGGAGCTCGCCTCGTTCGCGCGCGCATCGGTGGGCTTCATCGTCGCGCTCGCCATCGCTCGGGCGCGGGGAGTCTCGCTCTCGATCGCGAATCACCGCGTGATGTGGACGCGCTCGTTCGCGGGCAGCACCTCGATGCTGCTCACGTTCTTCTCGCTCACGCACATGCCGCTCGCGGACGCGACGGCGCTGCTCAACACGACGCCGCTGTGGATCGCGCTGCTCGCGTGGTTCACCATGGGCGAACGGCCGGGTCGCTCGGTCGTCGTCGCGCTCTTCATCGCGATCGTGGGCGTGTGGTTCGTGCAGCAGCCGACGTTCGAGCGAGGACAGTGGGTCGGCTTCGTCGCCCTCACCGCGGGAGCGACCAGCGCGCTCTCGATGGTCTCGTTGCGGCGATTGCACAACGAGACGCCCGAGGCCGTCGTCGTTCACTTCTCGGCGGTGGCCTCGGGATTCACGCTGCTGGCGGTGATCGCGCGACTGTTTCGCGAGCACACGCTGCGACTGCCGCGCACGGCGATCGAGTGGCTCATGGTGATCGGCGTGGGCTTCAGCGCGACGCTCGGGCAGCTCGCGATGACCCGCGCGTACTCGCTCGATCGCGCCGCGCGCGTGGGCGCCGCGGGGTGGGCGCAGATCGTCTTCGCGCTCTTGCTCGACGGAGCCCTGCGATCACGGTGGCCCGAGCGCTCTGCGTCCATTGGCATCGCGATGCTCCTCGGCGCGGGCTCTCTCTTGCTCTTCGGCGCGCTGCGCGAGCAACGCCGCGCGAACAGCGCGTGAATCACCGCTCTATCGCGACGGAAGCACGTGGAGCCATCGAAGCATCCACGTGAGCATCCCGAGCGTGGAGCTGAGCACGAGCAACGGGGCGCTCCATTTCGAGTCGAGCAGCGTCACGAGTGGCTTCTTCTTCGCGATCGCGTACGGCGCGTAGAGCGCGAGAAAGAGCGTCATCAAGAACAGCGGCGGCCCCATCAAGTGCGCGGTGAAGCCCGAGATCACGTGCCCGTGCGCCATGTGAGCGAACGAGGTCGTGAGCCCGCACCCAGGGCACGGGATGCCCGTCATCGAGCCGAATTCACAGGGCGGAAGGCCGAGCTGACGGTGCGTTCCGAACCCGTTGGGGTCTGGGCGCAGCCACGCTGAGAGCCCCACCACCACAGCACTCCCCGCCCCCAAGAGCGCCCACACGAAGCGGCCAAGCGGCGTAGCTCGAGGTGCAGGCGCGAGGTCAGTGCTCACTCACGGAGGTGTAACGCCAGTGAAGCAGCAACGGAAGCCCGCGTTGACGAAGCGGAACTGGTTGTCGACGCGCGTGAAGCCGAATTGGCACGTCGTTCCGAAGGCGAGGTTGTTGTACGAGCCGCCGCGGAGGTTGTAGACGCCCGCGCTCGCCTGCGTGAACTCCTTCGCGTTGCCGCTCAGATCGAAGATCGCGCGGTTCGAAGGACGGAAGCTCGTGCGATTGCCCGTCGGCAAAAGACCGTTCTGAATGCCGGCCATCGCGTTGTCGCTGTCGTTGTCCACGCCGTTGCACGTCGTGCTCGAGTACGTGTCGCACGTCGGAGCCACAGAGTTGTAGCTCCAGTCGCACGTCGTCGTGCCTTCGCACGTCGACTGCCATTCGGCCGCCGTGCACAGCTGCGCGCCGATCGCCGCGCACGCCGCTTCTGCTTGCGGGCCCGTCATGTTCGTCCACGGAAGAACGCCCGACTGCGAGCACGCGCAATCGTTGTGGCGTCGGCACGGCCGCGAGCGAGCGCTGTTCGTTTTCGTCGAGAAAACCGCGCTCGGTCAAATTGACCAACCCAGCACGAACGAGCGTCGCTTGACGCAACCGTCGCTGCGCGTAGCATCGAGACCGCCTTCTGTCTGCGATGGGGTGGGCAGTTGGGGTGGGCTGATGAACCGCAAGGGGTGCTCGTTGTGAAGAACTCTCTCTTCTCTCTCTCTGGAATTTCTCTCGTAGCTCTTTCCGCCGTCGCGATGAACGCGTGCATGCCGACGCCCGAGGGGCAGAGCATCGTGGACCCGCAGGACTTCGCTGCGCGACCGCCGATCGCGATGACCAGCACCGCGAGCGCCACTGTTGTTGGCGGCCGATTCGCGGCGGGGTCACTCTCGCGCGCACCGCGGATCGTGGTCGCATACAACGACTTTCAAGACACCCTCACTTCAGCGGGTGTGCAGCGCGCGGGCAGCAGCATGATGGGCGTCGCGGTCAGCGACGATCATGGCGTGACCTGGAACAGGCAAGTCATCCCGCTCCCTCCGCCGTTCGGAGCGCTGCGACTCGACGGAATCGGCGGCAATCCCGCCATCGCTTCTGCTGGCTGGATGCAGCCTGCGGTCGGAGGACAAGCTCCCGCGCAAAGCGCGGTCGTGCATGTCGCCGAGGCGTTCACGCTGCAGTTGGTGAACCCGAACGATCCGACGATGGGCACGTTCCGCAGCGCCAAGGTCGTCTGCTCCGCGAGCAACGACGGGGCAATGACTTGGTCGCAACCGCTCAACGTTCCACCCATGTTCAACATCGGCAACCTCGTCACGCCGTCGCGTCCCGCGATCACCGTGCACTCGATCTCGGGGCAACAGATCGCGTACCTCGCAATGATCGGCGACGAGGGAACGCCCAACGCCACCGTGCGAGTGACCCACGCGCCCATCGGCGCCAACAACAACGGCTGCACTTTCTCGGGCAGCTACTACGCTCCGTTCTTGCCCAGCGGCGACGCCGAGCGGCTCCGTCGCGTCAAGATCGTGTCCAACCCGCGATTGGGAGCGCTACTCGCGATGGAGCTTCGTTCGCCCATCGCAGGAGCGTCCGGCGACGAGAACAACGAGCTCTGCACGGTGCATTTGGAACAGCTCACGCTTGTTCCGTCGCCCAGCGGAGCGCAAATCCAGGGCCGAGCGCTCCCATCGTTCGAGGGTCCGTGTCGACGGCTTGTTCGTGTCGGAGGTGTCGATCTCGACCTTTCGCACATGGACTTCGCAGTGGATGCGAGCACGACGGTCGCGATCGCAGGGGCACCGCGAGTCGACACGACGGCGCGACGCGCGCATCTCGTGATAACCCGCGACCCGAGCGCGGAGGACACCATCGAAGGCAGCGAAGTTGTCTATCAAGAGCTTGTCTCGGACCTGGCGGGGATCACGCAGACGTTCACCGCAGCGACGCCCGTCGTTCTCAGCGACGCTGTTTCCGCTGGCGAAATCGTGTTTCAACCCACGGTCTCTTCCGTCGAACTCCCTGCGCAAGCGGGACAGTCCGCGAGCTCGCACGTGTTCGTCACCTGGTATCAGATGAACGGCAACGGCCAGGTGCGCTTCTTTGGCCGAACGCGCCCCGCGGGCTCGTCGCAATGGAGCCCTGCTCGCCTGCTCCACTCCAACGACCTCCAGAGCACCGAGTCCATTTGCCCAACAGCGCGCGAACTCGACCCACTTTGGAGCCAGTACGGGAGTTCGATCTCACTGATGGATGGCTGGCCTGGTGGAGCCTCGCTGAGCGATCCCAACCTGCGACTCGATTACTTTCCGCTCACGGTCACGTTCTTCACGTCGTCGCGGCAGCAACCGTGCTCCGACCGGGCATTCGACGCTGCGCTATTCCAAGAGCTGCACGCAGCGCGTTGGAGGTGAGAGTCATGAAGCGTGGATTGTTGCTCGCATTCTCAGCACTCACCGGGTGTGGGCTCGCCGTCTCTCCGTCCGAGCGCGACGCCGTTGTGATCGATCGCGTGGCCTGGGATCAGCACACCGACGTTGTCGCGCTCGACGATGCAGCGACGATCGACGCAGCGTTCGACACCGGCACGGACACATCGCTCGATGCGCACGACGCTGCTTTGCTCGACCTTGCATTCATCGACAGTTGGCGCGGTGAAGTAGTGGCAGACAGCTCCGCACGCGACGCAGCATACGCGGACATCGTTCGCACGTATCCCGACGGTCCTGAATGTCTCCCAACGGGGAGCGTCACGATCCAGTGCCATCGGTACTTCGGCCTTTCCGAGAGCGATCCCGGAGCGCGCTTCGCGTGCTGCTGGGGGCGTTGCTGGGTTGGGGGTTGCGACCGGCTCGAAGCCGGGCTTCCACCGCAGTGCGACGGAGTGACCTGCGACGTGCACGCTGGCCAACTCTGCTGCAGGCGGCCCGCAAACGTTGGAGTGTGCGTTCCGCGGGACCGAGGGCTATGCCAATACTGAGCACACGCTTCTCGCGCATCGCGCTCTCGCTGCTCGCGGCGCTCTCGCTCGCTCGCTGCGCGGCCTCCGCTCGGCCCGAGCGCGACGCGAGCTCGATGGACTCAGCGCGCGACGTCCCCACCATCGAAGCCCCCGACGCGATGGACGCGAACTCCGTCGACTCGGCCGACGCAGCGAGCGCGATGGACACCGCACCATCGCTCCCCGACGCGCTCGACGACCTGCCTGTCTTCGCAGACGGAGCCGAGTGTCGAATGGGCTCGCTCGCCTTCCACGACTGCCGCGCGGTCTTCGAGCGAAGGATCACGCTGACGGGCTTCGAACGCTTCGTCTGCTGCGCGGGCCGCTGCTACCAGGGCCTCTCGTGCTTCGTCGAAGACCCCACGCGTGCGCGCTGCGACCTCGCAGAAGCGCCGTGCGCGGACGATCAAGTCTGCTGCGAGATCGCGGGCTCGGGCGGTCGCGCCAACTGCGTCCCCCGCACCAGCCCCACTCGCTGCTATGGATACGTCGATCGCGACGCCAATCCGTAAGCGCGATCGACACGCACTCACTGTGTGCTCCCCGAGAAAAACGCGCTCGGTCAAATTGACCGCCCCCGCGCGAACGAGCGGCGGTTGACCATGCGAGTCCATGCGTGGTCGACTCCTCGTCGTTGAGTCCTCTCGAGCCGAGAGGACGCGGGGTGGAGTGATGAGACTCAGCCATACGTGCGCGAACAAGGCGCTGGGCAGAGCGCGACGAACCAGGGTCAGTGCTGCAACGGGCTGTGGCTTCGCAACGGAGTATGCAGCGTCGCGTGTCCAGCGATGGGCACCGCTTGCACGGTCGGTGGAATGGTCGGTCGCTGCAACAACGGAACAGTGACCGCGTGCGACGCGTTCGGCACGATCACGTGCACGTCCCTCGGACCCACGCAGGAGACGTGCAACATGGTGGACGACAACTGCGACGGCACCGTCGACAACATCACGCCCACCGAGTGCTCCAACCCGACCCGCTTCGAATCGGGCCCGGGATTGGCGATCTGCAACGTGGGTCGACCGAGCACTGGCGTCGCGCGCTGCATCGCAGGCGCACCGGTGTGCACCGCGATCGAGGGCTTTCACTTCTGCCAGTTTGCCGGTATCCGAACGGTGGAAGACCCGCTGCATCCCGGCACGATGGTGACGCGGCACTGCGGAGCGGGCGCGGGATCGAACTGCGTCTGCGGCGGATCTCCCGGAAGCTGCGGCCCCAACAGTCCCAGCCCGACGACCTGCGCGCCGAACTCGTTCTGCGGCTCCTCTGCGCAGAACGGCGGTGGACCGCCCGGATGCGTCGCGCTTCCATTGTGCACAGGCCGCGGTGACCTTTGTTGGCCCGCGAGCACGACGCCCGAACCCACCTTCACGCCGCTGTCGGTGTGCATTTGAGCCATGAAGTTCACAACCATCTCGATGCTCACGTTCACGCTCGCGTTCGCGCTCACTGGATGCGGTGTCGTCGTCGCGCCGGGCGATGGCGCTGCGCACGACGCATCCTCCGACGCCTCGCTCGACGCTCGCGATGCGGGCCTCATCTCGTGCCAGGCCGGACCTTGCCCAGCGGGCATGGCGTGCAACGCGTTGCCGGGTCCGCATTGCATTGCACTCCCGGTCGGCTGCACGGTCGAACCGCTTCGCAACTGCGTCGACCGTGAGTGCTTGACCTTCCCTCCGTGCCCCGACTGCATGCAGGCGATCTGCCCGGCAGGGACCCAGTGCCTTCGCGAGTGGATGCCGGACGAATCAGGCAATCGAAGACTCCCGTACGGCTGCGTCGAGCGGGATCGGTAGCGCAACTGCGCGCGGCACGATCGGCGCGCGGGGTGATTGATGGCTCTGCGCCGTCCTCCTTCGCCCACCTGATCGAGGGCGAACGAGCGTCGCTTGACGCAACCGCCGCTGCACGTACCTTCGAGATCGCGTTCTGTCGGCGATGGGGTGGGCAGTTGGGGTGAGTGATGAAGCGTGGATGGTTGCTCGCGTTCTCAGCGCTCACCGGGTGTGGGCTCGCCGTCTCTCCGTCCGAGCGCGACGCCGTTGTGATCGATCGCGTGGCCTGGGATCAGCACACCGACGTCGTCGCGCTCGACGATGCAGCGACGGTCGACGCAGCGTTCGACACCGGCGCGGACGCATCACTCGATGCGCGCGACGCAGCGCTGTTCGACGTTGCAATCACCGATCGTTGGCGAGGCGAAGTGGCCGCGGACAGCTCCGCACGCGACGCAGCATACGCGGACATCGTTCGAACATACCCCGACGGCCCTGAGTGCCTCCCAACCGGGAGCGTTACGATTCAGTGCCAGCGGTACTTCGGCCTTTCCGAGAGCGATCCCGGAGCGCGATTCTCGTGTTGTTGGGGGCGGTGTGCGAGTGGAGACTGCGCGCCGCTCGAAGCTGGCCTGCTTCCCAATTGCCAAGAGAACCCGTGCGACATTCACGCTGGGCAGCTGTGTTGCAGACGCCCAGCGAATCTGGCCGTGTGCGTTCCGCGGGACCGAGGGCTATGCCAATACTGAGCACACGCTTCTCGCGCATCGCGCTCTCGCTGCTCGCGGCGCTCTCGCTCGTTCGATGCGCGGCCTGCGCTCGGCCCGAGCGCGACGCGAGCTCGATCGACTCAGCGCGCGACGTCCCCACCCTCGAAGCCCCCGACGCGATGGACGCGAACGCCACACAGCTCCGTGTCGCGTCGCCGCAATCGTAGCTACATCACGGAGGCGTGACGCCAGTGAAGCAGCAGCGGAAGCCCGCGTTGACGAAGCGGAACTGGTTGTCGACGCGCGTGAATCCGAACTGGCAGGTCGTTCCGAAGGCGAGGTTGTTGTACGAGCCGCCGCGCAGGTTGTAGACGCCCGCGCTCGCCTGCGTGAACTCCTTCGCGTTGCCGCTCAGATCGAAGATCGCGCGGTTCGAAGGACGGCAGCTCGTGCGATTGCCCGTCGGCAAAAGACCGTTCTGAATCCCAGCCATCGCGCTGTCGATGTCGTTGTCCACGCCGTTGCACGTCGTGCTCGAGTACGTGTCGCACGTCGGAGCCACGGAGTTGTAGCTCCAGTCGCACGTCGTCGTGCCTTCGCACGTCGACTGCCACTCCGCTGCTGTGCACAGCTGCGCGCCGATCGCCGCGCACGCAGCCTCTGCTTGCGGGCCCGTCAGGTTCGTCCACGGAAGCACGCCCGACTGCGAGCACGCCCGCGCCGTCGCCGTTCCCTGTGAGGCTGCCGTCGCGCCAGGACGCGACGCTTCGTACGCCATCATCCAGCGGTTCGCGCCGAGAGAGACCCAGCTCGTCGCCACGAACGAGGCGTTCGCGCCGGGGCTCGTCGACGTCTCGTCGATCGATCCGTCGCAGTCGTTGTCCAATCCGTCGCAGATCTCGGTGCCCGGCATTCCGCGAGGCGGAGCGCTGCACTCTGTCGAGCGCGCGTCCGCCGTGCAGCGAAACGTCCCCGTCGCTCCGCACGAGCCCGTCCCGCCGTTGGAGCACATCGTGCCCAAGTTGGAGAACGACTCGTCCGTCGCGCCGTTGCAGTTGTCGTCGATCCCGTTGCAGCGCGTCTCCACCGCGACCGGTTGTCTCGTCATCGGATCGAGCTCGACGCGCGCGTCGTAGTTGCACACGAAGCCCGACGCGCCCATGCACGTCGCCGTCGCGCCCGCGCACAAGCCCGTCGATCGGCAGAAGTTCGCAGGCGCCGTCACGCCTTCGTCCGTCATCCCGTTGCAGTTGTCGTCGCGGCCGTTGCAGACCTCCGTCGATCCCTGGAACGTGCACGCGTACTCGCAGCCGTTCGCTGCGTTTCCATCGATGTTGTAGAAGCCCGGCGCGCACGCGATCAGCTGGCACGCGCCCGTGCGGCACGCCACCACCGCGTTGGCCGCAGCCGCGCACGCGTTGCCGCAGCGTCCGCAGTTCGCCGGGTCATTTTGCAGGTCGAATCCGTTGTCGACCACGCCGTTGCAGTCGTCGTCGATGCTGTTGCAACGCTCGGCGCTCGCGAGTGTGGCTCCCACGCACTGCGTGTTGCCGCCGACGCACGAGAGCGTTCCCGCGCGGCACGCGCCCACGTTGCTTCCGCACGAGCCCATCGACGCGATGCCGTCGTCGATCATCCCGTTGCAGTCGTTGTCGCGGCTGTCGCAGCGCTCGGGCTGCGGAGTCACCGCGCCCATGCACACGATCGCTCCGCCCATGCACGCGTTGCGGCCGGGGCGGCACTCGCCCACGCCCGTCCCGCACACGCCGCCGATGCGCATGTCGCCCGTGAGGTCCTCATCGGTCATGCCATCGCAGTCGTTGTCCTGTCCGTCGCACAGCTCCGTGCTCGGACCGGTCTCGCCCATGCACGCGATGCGGCCCATCACGCACGCCGTCATGCCTTGTCGACACGTGCCCGTGTTCGAGCCGCACGCCATGCCCGACCCGGGATTTCCCTCGTCGATCATCCCGTCGCAGTCGTTGTCGCGGCCGTCGCACACTTCAGCGCCGGTGCTCGTGCACTCGTACTCGCAGCCGTTCTCGGGGCGTCCGTCGACATCGACGAAGCCCATGTTGCAGCTCGCGATCTGACACGCGGTGTTCGCCGCAGAGCACGCCATCATCGGATCGGTGCGCGCGCAGCGTCCCACCGCGTTCGCAGGAGCGCAGTTGCGCCCGCACATCCCGCAGTTGCGGTTGTCCGAGCACAGGTCCACGTCCTCGTCGATCTGCCCGTCGCAGTCGTCGTCGCGACGATCGCACGTGCTGTCGTTCATCGCTCCCGGAACGGGCGTGCAAGCGTACTCGCAGCCGTTCATCGGGTTGCCGTCGAGGTCGTAGAAGTTGGTGTCACAACCGTTCATCGCGATGCGACACGTGCCCATCTGGCACACGGGAATCGCGCGCGGAAGCACGCACTCGTTGCCGCACGCTCCGCAGTTGCGCGAGCTCGTTTGCAGGTCGAATCCCTCGTCGATGCGACCGTCGCAGTTGTCGTCGACGCCGTTGCACAGCTCCTCTGCGCCCGGCATGCACCCGTCGGGGACGAACACGTCACGCGCTACGTCCGCGGCAACATCCGCAGCCGCGTCGCTGCGCGCGTCGCCAGCGTCCACGCTGTTGCCATCGCTGGTCGAGCCGTCCGCGACGGCCTGTCCATCGACGCAGTTCAAGCAATACGGCTCGTTGCGACACGCGTTGAACAGCGTGGCAGACATCAGCGCCGCGAGAACAAGTACCGAACGATTCATCGCGACACCTCCGCCGAACGACGCGACCGACGAGCGGCGATCGCCGCGAGCGCGAGGCCCACGACCCACATTCCGTTCGAGCTACCGCCGCGCGCAGGCACCGAGCAACCGCCGCCCGACGAGATCACGCGATCGGCGGGAGTCGTCATCACTGGCGGCGTCATCACCATGCGGCACTGCCCCGCGGTGCACTGCTGTCCCGTGGGGCAGCGAACGGTCGCGCACGAGTCGTCGACGCAGCTACCCGTCAGGGGATCGCACGTCTGGCCACGAGCGCAGTTGTTGGTCGTTCCGCAGCGCGAGACCTGGCACATTCCAGTCGCTGGGTTGCACACGCGATTCGCGTCGCAGGTCACGGTCGCGCAGGGGGTCGTCGATCCTCCGACGCACACGCCGCGCTCGCACATCTGGCCGCTCGGGCACATGACGCCTGCGCACGAAGGAGCGCAGGTACCGTCGTAGCAAGCCTGTCCCGCGGGGCAGTTCACTCCGGCGCAGCGATCCATCACGCAGCGGCCGCCGATGCAGAGCTCGTTGCTCGCGCAGTTGTTGAGCGTGCGGCAGTCATTGGAGACGCAGCGACCCGTCATCGGGTTGCACACGAGCGGCGCTTCGCACGTCACTCCGTCGCACAATCCACGGCACGCGCCGTTGCTGCAGACCTGTCCCGCGGGGCAGTTGACGCCCGCACAAGGATCGCCGACGCACAGTCGCTGTCCGCCCACGTCCTGGCACGTGCGTCCCGCAGGGCACGGAAACTCACCGCTTCCGCACGGACGCAAGCACCCGCACGACGGAGCGCCCGCGCACACAGAGCCGCCTCCGCACAACGCGGTGCCGCCCTCGCCCGTTTCGTCGGTCATTCCATCGCAGTCGTCGTCGATGCAGTTGCACTCTTCTGCGCGAGGACCAACGCCCCCTTCGCAGACCATGCGACCCATCACGCAGCGTTGAACGCCGGGCATGCATCGGCCCATCGACGATCCGCACGCACCGCCCTCGGGGATGCCGTCGTCGATCATTCCGTTGCAGTCGTTATCCAAACCGTCGCAAACCTCGGGCATCGAGCCCGTGGCTCCGTCGCACACGATGCGTCCGCCACGGCACACGTTGACGCCCGCAGAGCACGAGCCGGCCATCATGCCGCACGCGCCGCCGCCACCGGGGTTGCCTTCGTCCGTCTCGCCATCGCAGTCGTTGTCGATGCCGTCGCAGACTTCGGCGCTCGGGCCAACTTCACCGTCGCAGACCTGACGTCCCATCACGCAGCGACGCGTACCGGCGCGGCAGGCTCCCATCGTGACTCCACACGCGCTGCCGTCGAGACCTTCGTCGACCATGCCATCGCAGTCGTCGTCGATGCCGTTGCAGATCTCCATCGCCGGCCCGATCGCACCGTCACACACGGTGGCTCCGGCGCGGCACAGTTGAGTTCCCAATCGGCACGCGCCGATCGCGCGTCCCATCGCGTCGACCGGAATCATCATCCCCATCGGCTGGCACGTCGCTCCCGCAGGAAGCCCGTCGTCCACCACGCCGTTGCAATCATCGTCCAGCCCGTTGCACGTCTCGGGACGCGCCATCGTTCCGCCGACGCACTGGAACATGCCGCCCATGCACTGGATCGTTCCACCCGTGCAGATGCCGACGCCCGCGACGCCGCACGAGCCAGGGCTCGCGATGCCTTCGTCCGTCATGCCGTCGCAGTCGTTGTCGATCCCGTCGCACACTTCTGCGCTCGCCGTGACCTCTCCGATGCACGCGCCGCCGAAGCCGCCTGCGCCCAAGCACAGCTGAACGCCCTGTCGGCACTGTCCACGGTTCACTCCGCACGGCTGCGTCAGACCTTCGTCCGACACGCCGTTGCAGTTGTTGTCCTGCCCGTCGCACACCTCTGCGCCGCCCGTGTTGCCCGTGCACGCTCCCCACGTTCCTGCCATTTGCGGAGCGGCTTGCGGCTGACACGTCTCGGTGCCCACGCTGCACACGCCGATCATCGAGCCGCACGGACGCGTGATTCCGCCTTCGTCGATCTGCCCGTCGCAGTCGTTGTCGCGTCCGTCGCACACCTCCGCGGTCGGAGTGCACGCCGTGCAGAACGTCTGCGTCGCGCACGCCGGGTCTGCGCAGTCCGTCGCTCCATCGCAGTCGTTGTCGCGTCCGTCCGTGCACTGCGCTTGCGTCGTCTCCACTCCGGGAACCGGCGCGGTCGCGTTGCAGATCGCTCGCGTGCGATCGGCAGTGTCGCAGACGAACACGCCGCTGTTCGAGCACGCCATCGTGCTCACCGTGCACGCTGCGCCGAGGTTGAAGTCCTCGTCGATCAAACCGTCGCAGTCGTCGTCGAGACCGTTGCACAGCTCGACGAGCTGCGAGTCTCGGATGATGTTGTTGATCGCCGTCGAGATCTCGGCTTCGTTCGACGCGTAGTAGCCGTAGCGCCCAGCGCTGTTGCGCGGGCTGCCGCCCGAGCGAGCGATGTTCTCGATGTCCGTATCGCCCGCGGTCACGCCGAAGCCGATCGCGTACACGCGAGTCTTGAACGACGTCTGCTCGTTTGCGTCGCTACAGTCACCGTCAGCGTTGAGGTCTTGGTTGAACTCGCCCGGGTCGAGCGTGTCGCCGTCGCCGTTCATGTCCACACGGAGACAGGTGATGTTGCGAGCGTTGCGAGCGGCAGGCTCCGACGTCACTCCGCCGATCGCGTCGACGCACGTCTCGTCGCCGTCCGTGAGCAGAATCACGTTCACCGGTCGACACGCGCGATACGGGTCCGCCGCGCCCGTTCCGTTGAAATTGCGGTACGGCGAAGGGTTGGTCGCGTTCTGATTCGTGAGGTAGCGCCACGTGCCGTACAGCGAGCCCGCGAGCGGAGTCCACGCGACGGCAGCGCCGTCACACGCGGTGTTGTAGACATTCGAGAGCTCGTTGCCTCCGAGGCTCGGCGCAGAGAGGCCCGATGGATTGGCACAGCTCGTCCAGCTGCCGTCGCCCCACGTGCGAAGCTCCCACGCGTTGGACTCGCGGATCCCGACTTGGATCGGCCCGGCGTCCCAACAGCCGTAGAAGGGATTCGGATAGCCCGAGACGGTCAGGTTGCAGTTCTGCGTTCCGCAGCCAGCGCGGCTCATGTACGTGCCCGCGGGCGCGGAGTAGTGACAGCCCGAGGCCGAACAGTTGAGCGCAAACGTCGACAACCCGAAGATCGCGTCGCCCACGCTGTCGGCGATGTTGCGCACGACGCAGGCCGCTGAGTTCATTCGGCTGTTCGGCGTGTAGCCGCACGAGTTCGAGCCGGTGATCGTCGAGGTCATCGACCCCGATGTGTCGACGATCAATTGAAACTCGGGTTTGACAATGGTTTGCGCGTACGCAGCGGATGGCAGCAAGGCTCCGGCTACGCCGAGAGACAAAACAAGCCTGGTTCGAGAGCGACGAGACATCGGTGCTTCTCCAAGGGTAGCCAGCGAGAGCCAGCCAACTGTGGAGAATACACGCGAGACCACGTTCGACGCGATCCCTCCCGAGTGGTTCTGCGACGCCAGCGCCGTCGCGACCGCGTCACGACAACGCGAGCGGGCGGTCGACGCGCGGCAGCGGGCACGGGCAACGGCTGCGATGTCGGCACCGCCGCCCGCGGCGAACGGCGAGCGGCGCTCGCTTTCACAGAGAAAACCGCGCTCGGTCAATTTGACCGCCCCCCGCGCGAACGAGCGGCGGTCGAGGCGACCATCGCTGCGCGTCGCTTCGAGATCGCGTTCTGTCGGCGATGGGGTGGGCAGTTGGGGTGAGTCATGAAGCGTGCATGGTTGCTCGCGTTCTCAGCACTCACCGGTGTGGGCACGCCGTCTCTCCGTCCGAGCGCGACGCCGCTGTGATCGATCGCGTGGCCTGGGATCAGCACACCGACGTCGTCGCGCTCGACGATGCAGCGACGGTCGACGCATCGCTCGCTGCGCGGCCTCCGCTCGGTCCGAGCGCGACGCGAGCGCGATGGACTCAGCGCGCGACGTCCCCACCCTCGAAGCCCCCGACGCGATGGACGCGAACGCCACACGGCTCCGTGTCGCGTCGCCGCAGTCGTCGCTACGTCACGGAGGCGTGACGCCCGTGAAGCAGCAGCGGAAGCCCGCGTTGACGAAGCGGAACTGGTTGTCGACGCGCGTGAAGCCGAATTGGCAGGTCGTTCCGAAGGCGAGGTTGTTGTACGAGCCGCCGCGGAGGTTGTAGACGCCCGCGCTCGCCTGCGTGAACTCCTTCGCGTTGCCGCTCAGATCGAAGATCGCGCGGTTCGAAGGACGGCAGCTCGTGCGATTGCCCGTCGGCAACAGACCGTTCTGAATGCCGGCCATCGCGCTGTCGATGTCGTTGTCCACGCCGTTGCACGTCGTGCTCGAGTACGTGTCGCACGTCGGAGCCACGGAGTTGTAGCTCCAGTCGCACGTCGTCGTGCCCTCGCACGTCGATTGCCACTCAGCCGCAGTGCACAGCTGCGCGCCGATCGCTGCGCACGCAGCCTCCGCTTGCGGGCCCGTCAGGTTCGTCCACGGAAGAACGCCCGACTGCGAGCACGCGCGCGCCGTCGCCGTCCCTTGCGAGATCGCCGTCGCGCCAGGACGCGACGCTTCGTACGCCATCATCCAGCGATTTGCGCCGAGAGACACCCAGCTCGTCGCCACGAACGCTGCGTTCGCGCCGGGGCTCGTCGACGTCTCGTCGATCGATCCGTCGCAGTCGTTGTCCAATCCGTCGCAGATCTCGGTGCCCGGCATTCCGCGAGGCGGAGCGCTGCACTCTGTCGAGCGCGCGTCCGCCGTGCAGCGAAACGTCCCCGTCGCTCCGCACGAGCCCGTCCCGCCGTTGGAGCACATCGTGCCCAAGTTGGAGAACGACTCGTCCGTCGCGCCGTTGCAGTTGTCGTCGATCCCGTTGCAGCGCGTCTCCACCGCGACCGGTTGTCTCGTCATCGGATCGAGCTCGACGCGCGCGTCGTAGTTGCACACGAAGCCCGACGCGCCCATGCACGTCGCCGTCGCGCCCGCGCACAAGCCCGTCGATCGGCAGAAGTTCGCAGGCGCCGTCACGCCTTCGTCCGTCATCCCGTTGCAGTTGTCGTCGCGGCCGTTGCAGACCTCCGTCGATCCCTGGAACGTGCACGCGTACTCGCAGCCGTTCGCTGCGTTTCCATCGATGTTGTAGAAGCCCGGCGCGCACGCGATCAGCTGGCACGCGCCCGTGCGGCACGCCACCACCGCGTTGGCCGCAGCCGCGCACGCGTTGCCGCAGCGTCCGCAGTTCGCCGGGTCATTTTGCAGGTCGAATCCGTTGTCGACCACGCCGTTGCAGTCGTCGTCGATGCTGTTGCAACGCTCGGCGCTCGCGAGTGTGGCTCCCACGCACTGCGTGTTGCCGCCGACGCACGAGAGCGTTCCCGCGCGGCACGCGCCCACGTTGCTTCCGCACGAGCCCATCGACGCGATGCCGTCGTCGATCATCCCGTTGCAGTCGTTGTCGCGGCTGTCGCAGCGCTCGGGCTGCGGAGTCACCGCGCCCATGCACACGATCGCTCCGCCCATGCACGCGTTGCGGCCGGGGCGGCACTCGCCCACGCCCGTCCCGCACACGCCGCCGATGCGCATGTCGCCCGTGAGGTCCTCATCGGTCATGCCATCGCAGTCGTTGTCCTGTCCGTCGCACAGCTCCGTGCTCGGACCGGTCTCGCCCATGCACGCGATGCGGCCCATCACGCACGCCGTCATGCCTTGTCGACACGTGCCCGTGTTCGAGCCGCACGCCATGCCCGACCCGGGATTTCCCTCGTCGATCATCCCGTCGCAGTCGTTGTCGCGGCCGTCGCACACTTCAGCGCCGGTGCTCGTGCACTCGTACTCGCAGCCGTTCTCGGGGCGTCCGTCGACATCGACGAAGCCCATGTTGCAGCTCGCGATCTGACACGCGGTGTTCGCCGCAGAGCACGCCATCATCGGATCGGTGCGCGCGCAGCGTCCCACCGCGTTCGCAGGAGCGCAGTTGCGCCCGCACATCCCGCAGTTGCGGTTGTCCGAGCACAGGTCCACGTCCTCGTCGATCTGCCCGTCGCAGTCGTCGTCGCGACGATCGCACGTGCTGTCGTTCATCGCTCCCGGAACGGGCGTGCAAGCGTACTCGCAGCCGTTCATCGGGTTGCCGTCGAGGTCGTAGAAGTTGGTGTCACAACCGTTCATCGCGATGCGACACGTGCCCATCTGGCACACGGGAATCGCGCGCGGAAGCACGCACTCGTTGCCGCACGCTCCGCAGTTGCGCGAGCTCGTTTGCAGGTCGAATCCCTCGTCGATGCGACCGTCGCAGTTGTCGTCGACGCCGTTGCACAGCTCCTCTGCGCCCGGCATGCACCCGTCGGGGACGAACACGTCACGCGCTACGTCCGCGGCAACATCCGCAGCCGCGTCGCTGCGCGCGTCGCCAGCGTCCACGCTGTTGCCATCGCTGGTCGAGCCGTCCGCGACGGCCTGTCCATCGACGCAGTTCAAGCAATACGGCTCGTTGCGACACGCGTTGAACAGCGTGGCAGACATCAGCGCCGCGAGAACAAGTACCGAACGATTCATCGCGACACCTCACTGCGCTGCGCGCTCGAGCTTCGCTTCGTGCGGCGCGACGCGATGAACGCGAGCGCTGCGCCGACGATCCAGAGCCCGCTCGTCCCCTGATTGCGCGACGGGACCGAGCAGCCACCGCCGGACGAGATCACGCGATCCGCAGGAATCGTCATCGGAGGCGGCGTCATCACCGCGCGGCACTGGCCCGCGGCGCACTGCTGTCCCGTGGGGCAGCGAACGGTCGCGCACGAGTCATCGACGCAGTTGCCGGTCAGCGGATCGCACGTCTGCCCGCGCACGCACGTGCTCTGCGGACCGCAACGCGAGACCTGGCACATGCCCGTGGCCGGGTTGCAGACGCGGTTCGCGTCGCACGTCACGTTCGCGCAGGGATTCGTCATCCCTCCGACGCACGCTCCACGCTCGCAGCGCTGTCCTTCGGGGCACATGACACCGGCGCACGAAGGAGCGCAGGTACCGTCGTAGCAAGCCTGTCCCATCGGGCAGTTCACGCCAACGCAGCGATCCATCACGCAGCGTCCGCCGATGCACAGCTCGTTGCTCGCGCAGTTGTTGAGCGTGCGGCAGTCGTTGGACACGCAGCGACCCGTCGTCGGGTTGCACACCAGCGGCGATTCGCACGTCACTCCGTCGCACAATCCGCGGCACGCTCCGTTGCTGCACACCTGGCCCGCCGGGCAGTTCACGCCCGCACAAGGATCACCGACGCACAGTCGCTGACCGCCCACGTCCTGGCACGTGCGTCCCGCGGGGCACGGAAACTCGCCGCTCCCGCACGGTCGCAAGCACCCGCACGACGGTGCACCGGCGCACACTGAGCCGCCGCCGCACAACGCCGTGCCGCCCTCGCCCATTTCGTCGGTCATTCCATCGCAGTCGTCGTCGATGCAGTTGCACTCTTCTGCGCGAGGCCCGACGCCTCCTTCGCAGACCATGCGACCCATCACGCAGCGTTGAACGCCCGGCATGCACCGGCCCATCGACGAGCCGCACGCTCCGCCTTCGGGGATCCCGTCGTCGATCATTCCGTTGCAGTCGTTGTCCAGCCCGTCGCACACCTCGGGCTGCGGTCCCGTCGCGCCGTCGCACACGATGCGTCCGCCGCGGCACACGTTCACGCCCGCAGAGCACGAGCCGGCCATCATTCCGCAGGCGCCACCGCCGCCGGGGTTGCCTTCGTCCGTCTCGCCGTCGCAGTCGTTGTCGATCCCGTCGCAGACCTCAGCGCTCGGGCCCACTTCGCCGTCGCAGATCTGCCGTCCCATCACGCAACGACGCGTTCCCGCTCGGCACGCGCCCACCATCATGCCGCACGCGGTGCCGTCGAGACCTTCGTCGACCATCCCGTCGCAGTCGTCGTCGAGACCGTTGCAGATCTCCATCGTCGGCCCGATCGCGCCGTCGCACACCGTCGCGCCTGCGCGGCACAGCTGCGCGCCCAATCGGCACGCGCCGATCGCTCGTCCCATCGCGTCGACCGGAATCATCATCCCCATCGGCTGGCACGTCGCGCCCGCAGGAAGTCCGTCGTCCACCACGCCGTTGCAGTCGTCATCCAGGCCGTTGCACGTCTCGGGACGCGCCATCGTTCCGCCGACGCACTGGAACATGCCGCCCATGCACTGGATCGTTCCACCCGTGCAGATGCCGACGCCCGCGACGCCGCACGAGCCAGGGCTCGCGATGCCTTCGTCCGTCATGCCGTCGCAGTCGTTGTCGATCCCGTCGCACACTTCTGCGCTCGCCGTGACCTCTCCGATGCACGCGCCGCCGAAGCCGCCTGCGCCCAAGCAGAGCTGAACGCCCTGTCGGCACTGTCCGCGGTTCACTCCGCACGGTTGAGTGAGCCCTTCATCGCTCACTCCGTTGCAGTTGTTGTCGCGCCCGTCGCACACCTCTGCGCCGCCCGTGTTGCCCGTGCACGCTCCCCACGTTCCTGCCATTTGCGGAGCGGCTTGCGGCTGACACGTCTCGGTGCCCGCAGTGCACACGCCGATCATCGAGCCGCACGGACGCGTGATCCCGCCTTCATCGATCTGTCCGTCGCAATCGTTGTCGCGTCCGTCGCACACTTCTGCGGTCGGAGTGCACGCCGTGCAGAACGTCTGCGTGGCACACGCAGGGTCCGCGCAGTCCGTCGCTCCGTCGCAGTCGTTGTCGCGTCCGTCCGTGCACTGCGCTTGCGTCGTCTCCACTCCGGGAACCGGCGCGGTCGCGTTGCAGATCGCTCGCGTGCGATTGGCAGTGTCGCAGACGAACACGCCGCTGTTCGAGCACGCCATCGTGCTCACCGTGCACGCCGCGCCGAGGTTGAAGTCCTCGTCGATCATGCCATCGCAGTCGTCGTCGATTCCGTTGCACAGCTCGACGAGCTGAGAGCGCGAGACGATGTCCGCGATCGCTTGCGAGACGGTGGCCTCGTTCGTCGCGACGAAGCCCGTGCCCGTTCCTCCGGCGGCCGCAATCGCGTCGATCGAGGCGGTCGATGCGCTCGTTCCGAAGCCAATCACGTACGTGCGCGTACGAAACGCAGTCTGCTCGTTGGCGTCGTAGCAGTCGCCGTCGTTGTTGAGGTCGCTGTTGAACTCACCGGCATCGAGCGTGTCGCCGTCACCGTTGAGGTCCACGCGAAGACAGCCGATGTTGCGCGCGTTGATCGCAGCGCCGGTCGGTGTGGAAGACAGGTTGCAGCCGAGCGCGTTGCTCGTCGAACAGCACTCGTCGCCGTCCGTGAGCAAGATGATGTTCATCGGGCGACAACGGCCGAACGGATCAGCGGCGCCGGTGCCGTTGAAGTTGAGGTACGGCGAGCGCTGCGCGGGCGCCTGAAGGTTTCGGAGGTAATTCGCTGCGTGTCGGAGCGACCCCGCGAGCGGCGTGTAGCGAGTGTTCGCGCTCTCCTCCCAGTTCACGTTGTCACCGGGCGGAACGTAGCGAAGCTCAGGTCCACCAACGCTGCCTGCAGCGGGCGTCGTCGTGCAGCTCGACCACGTGCCGTCGCCCCACGACCGCAAGAACGCCTGCTGTGTCTCGGCTAGCGGAACCCACACCGAGCCTCCGTCGTTGCAGCCGTACCACGGGAACGGGAAGCCCGCGTTCGCTCCAGGATTCGGCACAGGAATCGCGCCGGGAAACGCGTACAAACAGTTTCCTGCGAGGTTGAAATCTCCACAGCCGAAGCCCGTGCCCGGTCTCAAGTGCGGCGTCGCGGCGTTGCACGTGAGGCCGTACGTCATCATGCCCCAGATGCCGTCGCCGAACCCATCGGCGAGATTGCGCACGACGCACGCGGCGACCGACGCGCGACTCTGGTCGTAGCCGCACGAATTGGCGCCAGCGTCGGTGGCTCGCATCGAGCCCGAGCTGTCGACGATGAGCAAGAACTCGGGCTTCACCACGGTCTGCGCGGATGCGCTCGCTGCGCACATCGCGGTCGCGAGGCCGAGCGACACAGCAAGCTTCTTTCGAAGGCGAGGCTTCATGAAACAAACTCTCCCAACAGCGAACGACGCGCCGTTTGCAACTTGAGAGAGTACCGCGAGCGCCGCCAAGAACAGACGGGAAACTCTCGCTCCGCCCTCACACGCGCTTACGGCAATCGCAGCCCAGGCGCGCTCGCACCGCCCTTGGGCTGTGGCACATGTAGTTCTGCCACCGGGTCACTCGCGTACAGAAAACTATGGAGGCCCGCAGCGCGGTGGTTGCCAGAATCCTTCACGCCACCGAACGGGAGCTTCGAGCTGCTGCCGACGGTCCCGCGGTTCCAGTTGATGACGCCGGCGTCGAGCGCGTCCGAGACCGAGCGAAACAGCGCTGAATCCGCGGTGAACACCGACGCGGCCAGACCGAAGCGCGTGTCGTTGGCGCGAGCGACCATCGCGTCGACGTCGTCGCACACTTCGACGAACGCCAACGGAGCGAACCATTCGCAGCCTCCGAGCTCGCGCGCGACGTCACGCTCGGCGACGTACAGCCCCGGTCGGAGGTAGAACCCTCGCGCGCCCTCGACGCTCTTGGACTCGAGCGAGACCACCGCTGCGCACGCGGATCGCCGCTCGAATCCCTGGGCGAGCTCGAGCGCCTCGCTCCGCGCGCGCTCGGAGATGACGGGGCCGAGAAACGTCTCGGCGCTCGAGGGCAGCCCGACGACGCTCTCTCTCGCGGCGAAGGCGAGGCGCTCGATCACCGCGTCGGCGACGGACCGATGCACGATGACCCGTCGCGCGGCGGTGCAGCGCTGCCCCGCGGTGACGAACGCCGCGAACGCGATCTCGCGGCAGGCGTAGTCGAGGTCGGCGTCGGCGAGGACCAGGGCGGGGTTGTTTCCGCCCATCTCGAGAGCGAGCATTCGGCCAGCAAATTCACTGCTCGCGCGAAGAATCGACCGGCCCACTTCGGTGCTGCCCGTGAACATCACTCCGTCCACGCGAGGGTCGTTGACGAGGGCCTTCGCTGTGGTGGGCCCGCCTTGCACCACGTTGACGACGCCGAGATCGAAGCCCGCTTCGGCGAAGCACTCGGCCATCAGCTCGCCCACCTGCGGCGCTCGCTCGCTCGGCTTGAACACCACAGTGTTCGCCGCGGCCAACAGCGGAACGATGTGCCCGTTCGCCAGGTGCGCAGGAAAGTTGAACGGCCCGAGCACCGCGCACACGCCGATCGGCCGATAGCGCACGAACGCTCCGGGCTCGACCTCGCGCGGGGCCATCTCCGCCGCCGCGCGCAGCGAGATGTCCACCTTCGCGACGAGCGCGTCGGCTTCGGTGCGCGACTCCCACAAGGGCTTTCCGATCGCGCGCGAGATCGCGACGGCGATGGGCTCGCGGCGCTTCTTGAGCGCGTCGCGGTAGGCCTCGAGCAGCCGCGCGCGGCGATCGAACGTGCTCTTTCGCCACGCGCGAAGGGCGTGCTGCGCGCGCGCGACGGCGAGCCCCGCGCGCGACGGATCGACATAGAACTCGCCGATCAGGTCATCGAGGTCCGCTGGCGAGCGATGCTCGATGCGCTCGGGCGCGTCGCCTCCCAGCGAGAGAAATTCCCCGTCGATGTAATCACCGCGACCGACGATCGACGCACTTCGAAGGCTCATGGCGCTGCTCTCTTCCTCGACGAGCGTAACAGCCGCGCCCAAGCTTACGTACACTGCGCGCGTGTCGAAGCTCTCATCCTCGCTCGCCGCGCTCGCCCTGTTGGCGAACGCCCGCGGCGCCGCCGCGCAAACAGCGCCCGCCTCCCAGTCCGCCGCCGAGCTCGCCGCGCGCGATCCCAACGCAGCGGTGATCGCCGCAGCAGGCTCCGCGCGGACGCTCGTCCGTCGCAACGGATCGTTCGCGGGCGGCCGCGGTCGCGCCTCGCAGTGGACGCTGCTCGCGCTGCAGCGCTTCGCGCGAGCGCCGCGCGTCGAGCCCAACGCGCCCGAGCAGTGCTACGTCCTTCACGCAGTGGCGAGCGCGGTCACGCCCGTCGCGCTCACGGTCCGCGCCGACCGAGCGGTGGTCGCGCAGAGCGCCTCGATCTCCGCTGCGGGCGCAGGCGGAGTGAGCTCGACGCGCTTCTGCGTCGCCGCGGGCGCGACGCGCATCGAGGCCACGGCGCGCTCCGAGCGGCCCACGCCGTGGGCGGCGGCGCTGGTCGAAGAGCCGGCCCAGCGCGCCGCCGTCGAGGATCGGTCCAGCGCGGGGCAATCCGCGCGCGAGCGGCTCGCGCAGGTGCTGGCCGCGGACCGCGCGGGCGCTGCGACGAACGGCGGCGACCGCGACGGCGGCGTCGCGGCGACGATCGAGCTCGGCGGACGCGAGCTTGATTTCGTGGGTCGCCAGCTTCGCGAGGCGTACGCGTCCGTGCGCGGCGCGAGAGCGCACGGCGAGGCGAGTCGAGCGGCGATGCAAACAGCGCAAGAGCGCGAGGTGCGCGCGGCGCTCGAAGAGGGCCGGTGCTACGAGGCGGCGGCGTTCGCGGTTCCGTCGGTGAGCGATGTGGACGTGAGCTGGATCGACCCGAGCGGCGTGCGGGTCGCGCAGGATCGAGGCCATCAACCGAGCGAGCGAGTGCGGCTCTGCCCGCGGTTTTCGGGGACGTACCGAGCGACGCTCAGGGTGTTCGCAGGGACGGGCGCGACCGTGCTGCAAGTGATCGAGGTCCCGTCATCGTGAGCTTCTTCGACAAACGCACGCAGCTGTTCGTGTACCTGGCCGCGATCTTCGTCGCCTCGCTCATCCTCGGCGACCTGATCGGCGGAAAGGCCATCGCGATCCAGATCCACCTCGGGCCGCTGCGCTATCAACAACCGATGAGCGTGGGGCTGTTCGCCTTCCCGGTGACGTTTCTGCTCACGGACGTGGTCAACGAGTTCTACGGCAGAAAAGGAGCGAGATTTCTCACCTTTCTCGGGCTGTGGATGGCGATCTTCGCGTTCGTGATCTTGAACGTCGCGCAGGCTCCGCGCGCCGAGGTGAACAGCTACTTTCGCGACGCCGAGTTCGACAAGGTGTTCGGCATCGGCGCGCGGCTGTTTGTCGCCTCGATCGTGGCCTACCTGATCGGCCAGTTCTTGGACATCCACGTGTTTCAGTTCTGGAAGGCGCTGACGCGCTCGAAGCACCTCTGGCTTCGCGCGACGGGCTCGACGCTCGCCTCTCAGATCGCCGACACCGTGATCATCAACTTCTTGTTCTGGTCGGTGATCCCCAAGCTCTCGGGCGACGTCGCGCGCCCGATCGACTGGGTCTCTCGCAAGGCGTTCGGCGAGTACGTGCTCAAGTTCGTCATCGCGCTCTCGCTCACGCCGATCGTCTACGCGCTGCACGAGTTCATCGCGCGCAAGATGCAGATCGAGCCCGCCCCCATCGAGGGCCGCGACCCGCACAGCCCCGACAACCAGTGACGCTCAGCGATGCGCGCCGCGGGCGGGCGCTCGATGACCGCGCGAGTCGCGCGCCGAAGCCACTCGTCGCCTCGGGCGAGGCCTCGGACGAATGCCATCCACGCACTGCGCGTCGCCCGCGGGACAAGCGATCCGCACGTGAAAGTGATTGCTGTGCGGAAGCGCTCGCACGGGCTGGTGCAGCACGAGCTGCGCGCGAACGAGGGTCATCGGCCGCGCGTGAATCGCCCGCGCGTGGTTGATCAGCAGCGCGCGCAGCGGGTTCGAGACGAAGATGTGCTCGACGCGCACCGCGGGGTCGTCGAGCAGCGCGTTGACCAGGGCCCAGTTGCGCGCGACGTCGAAGCGGAGGTTTCCGCCGGCGATGGGGCGGCCCTGGCCGTTGAACGAGACATAGTCGTTGAGGTTCGCCGCGCGCCCTCGCGCGTCGGTGACATAAAACGCCAGGTCCACGTCGCGCCCCGATTGATGCGAAGCGTGGTGGCCGATCGGCCCGCCGTCGTGGTCCGAGAGGTCGCCCACCGTGAGCCGACTGCCAGGAAAATCCCTCGCCACCGCGCTCGCCGCCCGACGCACCATCGAGACCAACTCTTCGGTCCCGTGGTGGTGAGGGCGCCCGGGCAAGTGGCGAACGCGATCGTCCTCGACCAGCGCGACCCCGTTGGCGAGCGCTCCGCCGTTGGCGTAGCCCACCGAGAGCGACGGCGGTCGACGCTGTCGTCGACGCGCGCTCGACTCCCTCGCACGCGCGCGCCGCGAAGCGCGGGGCTCACTCGAGACGCTCGCGCTCTGCGCGGTCGCAGAGGCTGTCGCGCCCTCGCCCGCGGCATCGGTGCGAGCCTGTCCGAACACGGCACTCGCGAGCAGCCACAACGCTGCGGCGGTGCACCACGCTGTGAAGTTCGGGCTCAACGTCGACCTCGTCCGATCACGCGGTTAGCACTCTGGTCTCGACTGCAGAAAGAAAGCGGCGAAACGAATTTGACAGGCTGCGCTTACGTTCAGTACGGTGCGTTCAGGATGGACACCCTGCAGCCCCTCACTGAACGCCAGAGGATGATCCTCGATTTCATCAAGCAGTCGATTCGCGAGCGGGGCTACCCGCCGTCGCTGCGCGAGATCGGGTCGCACATGGGGATCAAGAGCACCAACGGGGTCAACGACCACCTCACGGCGCTCGAGCGAAAGGGCTACCTCCGGCGAGACTCGATGAAGTCACGCGCGCTGCAGCCGACGGAGATGATCGATCGTCCCGCGAGCGCGAAGCCCGAGGCGGCGATGGCGCTCGACGGCGAGAGCGCTCCGGCGAACGAAGACGGCACGGTGCGCGTCGAGGTGAAGGGCACTGTTGCCGCCGGCGGGCTCAACGAACTCTACGAGTCGAGCCGCGGCTCGATCACCGTCGACCGCGCGATGCTCGGCACGCCCGCGAGCGCCGAGGTCTTCGCGCTCGAAGTGCAGGGCGACTCGATGATCGACGCCGGGATTCACGAGGGCGACACCGTGTTCGTCCGACGCGCGAGCGACGCTCGCAAGGGCGACATCGTGGTCGCGCGCGTGAACGGGACAGGCACGCTCAAGCGGTATTTTCCTGAGAAAGATCAGGTTCGACTGCAGCCCGAGAACAAGAAGTACTCGCCCATCATCGTGCCCCGCGCCCGCTTGGAGCACAGCGAGTTCGCCATCCTCGGCGTCGTCACCGGACTCTTTCGAAAGATCTGACCGCTCGCCATCAAAGGGGGGATCATCGTTCTCGAGGGCGCGCTCGCTCGAAGCACGCTCGCGGCCCCGGTTTCGTTCGCGCACCCGCGGCACTACAATGGCCGTCACCACGATGTTCGGCCCGATGATCGTAGGCGCAGCTGTCGCTGGGTTCGCCGGCGCCATGTCGCTCAAGAACCACTACCGCGCAGAGCTCGGCCCCATGACCGCGCGCGAAGCTCGGCTGCTCAAGCGGCTCAAGCCCACGCCGATCGCGCAAGCCAAGGGCGGGCTCGTCAAGATCGTCGGCCGCGTCGTCGGAAACGTCACCGAGCGCAGCTACTACCACCGCGTTGCGTGCGTCGCGCTCGAGCTCGAGCACTACGAAGTGCGCGACTCCGTCAACGGCCCGCGCAGAATGCTCATCCGCGCAGAGAAGAAGCTGCACCCGTTCTTCGTCGAGGACGAAACGGGCCGCGTCGCGGTCGATCCCACCACGGCGCGCATCGACTTCGAGCGCGAAGGCACCGAGCTCGACAGCACCATCGAAGAGCACCGCCTCCGCGACGGAGAGACCGTCGTCGTCCTCGCTGAAGTGCGCCGCGCCGGCCCGCGCGTCGTGCACCCGATGCGACACGCGCAAAACAACATCGAGACCGGCCTCGAGCTCGTCGGCTCGGCGCTCGTCTCGTGGCGCAGCGAGCCCGAAGTGCTCCCCAAGCTCTCGCCTCCCACCGGCGGAGTGCTCCTCTCCGCGATGAGCGCCGCGTGCGGCGCGCTCGGCGCCGTGCTCGACCTGTGATCCCCCGCCTCGCGCCCGCCTCGTGCGTCAGCGAGCTCGTGTTTCACGGGCTCTCGTGGCTCGCCGTCGCAGAGCACCCCGCCTCGCTCTTCGACCCGCGCTACCACCGATTCGCGCGCGAGCACCTCGAGCCCGAGTGCAACGCCCTGTTCGAAGACGACGGAGCCCTGCTCGGAGCCCGCTTCGTCGCCAGCGACCTGGTCCTGTGGCACGCGCTCCCGACAGCGTTCGAGAGCCCGAGGGAGCTGCGATCGTTCGCCAAGAGCCTGACCCTCGCGGACCCCGCGCGAAGACGGCTCACCGCCGAGTGTCTTCGCCGCGACGCCGAAGCGACAGAGTGGTTCGCGCTCGATCTGGCGTACGCCTCGCACCCCTTCGAGCGCGGGTACGCGAGCGTCCTTCTCCCGGTGCTCGAGCGTGGATGCGACGCGCTCGCGCCGGTGCTCGAACGCGCGACGGCGATCGACCCCGCGCTCGCACGCTTCGAGATCGCGCTCTCAGCGGTGCTCGGCGGCCGAGGACGAGCGCTCGACGGCGATCGGCTCTTCACCGGGGCGATCGCGCCGTGGAGCGATCACGACGCAACGCACTCGGCCGTGCAGCTGTTGCACGAGCGCGCCGTGCGCGGCGCTGGCGATGTTGATTATGTGTGCGCAGAATGGACCGCGCTCGTCGAGCTCGCCAGGCGCGTCGAAGGGACCGAACTCGAGCGCGCGCACGAGGCGTGGGTCGCGCGCCACGAGCTGCGCTCGTTGATCGAGCAAGCGATCGCGCGCGGGTACGCGAGTCGCGCCGAGTGCGAGGGGATCGCCTACGGATCGCGCCGAGGCGCCGCGCGGCTGAGAGCGTGCCGAACGCCCTGCGAATAAGCGAGCGATCACGCGGCGCGACGCGCGCGCACCACGATGGCGACGAGCAGCGCGATCGAGGCGAGCGCCAGCGGAATCGCCGCCCAGATGCGGCCGATTCGCACGAGCCAATCCGCGCCTACCACGACAACACCGGTCACCGCCGCGAGCACGAGCGCGAGGCGAGGTCGCGCGGCGCCGAGCCACGCGAGCGCCGCCGAGAGCGCGATCGTGCGTGGAACGAGCCGCACGGTCGTCGCCACCATCTCTCGCCACGGAGCGAGGTGCGCGGCGGCCGCGAGGTTTCCGCCGATCGAGGCGGCGACCATGCCTGCGGCGAGGCCGACGCCCGCGACCATGGCCGTGCGCGCTCCGCGAGCTGCTCCCACGCGCGAGCCGAGCGCCACCGCGGCAAGGGCCCACAGCATCGAGCCGAGCGCGCCGGCGACCGCCCCGCCGATCGAGGGGCCGAGCACCACGGGGATTCCGCTGAGCGCGGCCTCGCTCATCGAGAAGAACGGCCGCGCCGCGATCCCGAGCAAGAGCCACACGAAGCCTCGATCGACGCGCAGCGCCGTCGAGACCGAGAGCAGCACGAGCGTCCCCAACGCGAACGGCGTGAACACCACCGCGAGATACCGCGGCACAGCGAGGGGCAGCGCCCACATCGCGAGCAGCACCGCAGCCACGACGGCGGCGCTGTGATCGATCGCGCCCGAGCGGTCCGCGGCGATCGAGACCCGCGCCGACAGCGGCGGATCATCGTGCGACATCCAGCGAACGCGCCGCGAGATGGCCCACGTTCCCGCGAGCGCGAGCAGCGTCCAGCCGACGGCGAACGGGATCGCGTACTGCGGAACCTCCGCGAGCACCGCCCACGGAATCGCGTTGTACGCGCCGTGCGCCATCGTCGCGAGCAGCAGCGCGACCCACGAGAGCCGCGGCGCGTTGAGCTCGAGCGCGCGACGATTGATCGCCGCTTGCGCGAGGATCGTCCCGTACGTCGCCCCGAAGAGCGTGTGCGCGAACACCGGCGGAATCGCCCGCAACACCAGCCACTCGATCGGCAGCGGCTCGCCCGTCGCCGCGGTCGCGAAGTACACGACGTTCTCGCGAAACGCGAAGCCCGCGCCGACCGCGACGCCCGCGGTCGCGATCGCGCGCCGGTCGTTGTCTCGATCGCTCGGGGTCATCATCGCCGCGAGCACGAGGGCCTTGAGCAGCTCTTCGGTGATCGGCGCCCAGGCCGCGCGAAACGCGCCCGAATCCGGGGCGATCCCCATTCGACGCGCGGCCCCTGCGAGCTCGATGCACGCCCACGCCGCGACGACCCCCGCGACGAAGTGACGAAGTCGCACGGCGCTGCGGCGAGGCGCTACGAGCAACAGCGCCGCGATCGCTGGCCCGAGCGACGCAGCCAGGACCGAGAGAAACACAATGGGCCGCGCCCACGCGCGATCCACGCGCTGCACAAAGAGCCACAGGCCCCCGATCCCGAGGACCGCGAGCGACATCGCCGCGCCGAGCACGTCGCGCTCGCGCCGCGTCCACGCAGGCTCGTTCGGCAGAGCCTCGGGGCTGAGCGACAAGCGATCGAGCGACGAAGACGACGACGGCTCTTCCATCGCGGGGCCTCGTCAACGGCGAGGCGCCGAAGTTCCCGTCGGGGTCGATGCGCGCGCAGAGAAAGCCCACGCCAGGCCGGCGCCCACGGCGACCGCGACCACCATCGCCGCGACGATGAGCGCCACGCGCGCGGCGGGAGAGTGCTTGGCCGATGCCTGCGCGGGGCTCGCGCTCTTTGCGTCGGTCTCTCGAACCGCGTTGAGCACTTCCGTGGGCAAGTGCGCGCCGGCCTTGCGCATCAGCGGAACCGCTGCGGTCATGTCCGCCGGCGAAATCGACGGCTTCTGCTTCGCGCTCTCGTTGCCGACCTCGCTCGGGTTGGGCGCCGACGGCACAGGACGCTTCACTCCGCCCGCGGGCGTGGGCTTGGTCAGCGCGATCGGCGCTCCGTCGGGATGCAGCGCCTCGAGCAGCGCCAACCGCATGCTCTTGGCGTCCGGAAACCGATCCTGCCGCTTCTTCGCCAGCGCGCGCATCACCACGGGCTCGAGCCTCGGGTCCGCGTCCGGACGCCGCACCGTCGGTCGCTCGACCGGATCGCTCAAGTGCTTGAGGATCACTTCGAACGCGCTCTCTGCAGTGAAGGGCAACGTGCCCGTCATCATCTCGTAGAGCATCACGCCGCACGCGTAGATGTCCGCGCGCCCGTCGAGCTCTTCGCCGCGGGCTTGCTCGGGGGACATGTACTCCGGCGTTCCGTGCACGGTGCCGTCGCGCGTGAGGTTGAGGCTGTCTTCGCTCGCGGTGTTGTGAATGCTCTTGGCGATCCCGAAGTCCGCGACCTTCACGACTTCGACGAGGTTTCCGTGCTCGTCGGGGCGCTGCACGAGCATCACGTTTTCGGGCTTCAAATCGCGGTGAACGATCCCGAGCTCGTGCGCGGCCTGCAGCACCGAGAGCACCTGCGCGATGATCCGCGCCGAGCGCTCGGGGCCGAGCGGCCAGTCCTCGAAGATCGCGCGATACAGCTCGCGGCCCTCGAGAAACTCCATGGCCAGATACGTCAGCCCGTCGGGCTCGACGCCGAAGTCCACGACCTGAACGCTGTTGGGGTGATCGAGCTTGCTCGCCGCGCGCGCTTCGCGACGAAATCGCGCCTGCGCTGTGGGGTTGTCCATCAGGTGGCGCGCGAGGACCTTCACCGCGAGCGGACGGCCGAGCGTGAGGTGCGTCGAGCGGTAGACCGTTCCGGTCGCACCCGTGCCGGCGACGGCGTCGAGGCGATACTTTTCCGCGATCACGCGGCCGAGCAGAGGATCGTTCGAAGAAGCGTTGCCCACAGAGAGAGGCGGGATCGTAAACCACTTTCGCCGCGCCGCGGTGCGCCAGAATCAGACAGTGATTTCGCCGCTTGATTGACAGGATTTTCGCGAGTTCTTCGCGAAGCTCTGCGCTCGACACCCACATGCCTCGATGGGCAGCCGGTCGGACATCGAGACTCATGTTCGGGATGAATCTCTCCCAGCACGGGCTGCACGGGGACGGTGTTCAAAAGTTCATTTGTTCGCGAGCAACGGCAGAGAGACACGGGCGCTCGACGCGCGCACGCAGCCACGTTGATCGCACAAACAATGCAGCGAATCGCACATTTGAACTTTTGAACACCGTCCCCTAGCCCTACAAACTCGCTGCGCTCCCGACGCACTTCCGTGCGCGAGTCCGTCCCCGACGAGCGACGGCACGCGCTGTGCGATTCCGCGCTGCGCGATGCGAACCCTCTTCCGCTTGTGCTCTCTGCTCGCGCTCGTCCCGCTGCACACGCTCGCTGCGTGCGCCGAGGATCCCTACAGCGCCGACAACAACGCTCCGGTCGAGAGCAACCCGCAAGCGTTGAGCTGGGTCTCACCCGCGACCACGGTCTTCGAAGCCGACTCGCCCGTCGCGCTCACGGTCTCGACCGCGAACCCGAGCGCCCTGATCGTGCGCTGGACGCTCGACGGTGACGAAGTGGCCTTCTGCGACAGCAGCGACGCCAGCTCCGATTGTCACCGCGACGCGCTTTGGTCCGCGACGATCACCACGAGCGCGGTCGGCTCTCACGTGCTGCGCGCGTATTTCACGGACCGCGCGGGCGCCACCGTCGAGACCTCGAGGATGATCTCGGTCGTCGCCGCTGGGTCGCTCCCGCCGCTCGCGCCCGAGGATCAAACGTTCATCGACGCGCAGGGAGGACTCGTCGGTGACGCGCTCGGAGCCCGCGGATTTCTCGACCCCGATCGCGCGTTTCACAGCGTGTTCGGCGGCATCGAATGGTCCGTGCAAGGACAGCGCGTCAAGCTCCGATCGGGGACGCCCTCGGGCTCCGTCGACGGCGTCGCCCAGTGCATGCTCCGCTACGGTGACTCGATCAAGCGCTGGGCCGATCGCTACAACATCTCCCGCGCCGCCCTGCTCGCGACGGCCATCACCGAGTCGGGCTGCACCAACCCCGCCGGATCCAGCGACGGACTCTCGTCCGGCCCCACCCAGGTCACCGCCTCGACGTGCAGCGCGATCACGGGCTTGTCTCAGAGCACCTGCCGCACGCGCATGCACTCGAACCCGGATTTCTCCTTCGAAGTGGCCGCGCGCTACATGGCCAGCAGCTATCAGCGCGGGCAGCACAACAACGATCCGCCCAAGATCGCCGCGGCGTACAACGCAGGATCCATCCGCAGGACGTCGCAGAACCGCTGGCGCATGGTGACGACCGGCAATCACATCGACCGCTTCGTGAGCGCGTACAACGCGTATCGAGCGTGGGAGACGACGCAGGGGGTGCGCTTCGAGTTCCGCTTCGCCGACGGCGTGTTCAACGGCGAGAGCGTGCGCGCGATCGCTCAGCTGCCCTCGCGCCCCGCCGACGGAACGACGGTGTTCGTCGGCGACTGGGCGCATCGCGACGGTCACTTCGCGACGTTCATGGGCACCCGCTGGGTCTTGCTCAGCGAGTGATCGCCGCTCACTCGCGCTCGCGCATGCGACTCATCGCCGCTGCCGCAAACAGCGCGAGCCCCGCGCTCGTCCACCACGCGTACCGTCCGTCGCCGACCGTGAACAGCGCCGCGAAGAGCAGGCTCGCCACGAGCGCGCCGAGGCCGTTGACCAGCGCAAACGCTCCGTACGCGCGACCGAGCCCCTTCTCTCCGGCGAACGTCGCGACCAGCGCCTTCTCGGCTCCTTCGGTCAGCCCGTAGTACGCCCCGTAGAGCGCCGTCACAGCGATCAACGCAGGCAGCGTGCGCGCGAAGGGAAACGCCGCGTACGCCGCAGAATACACGAGCCATCCGAGCATCAGCGAGCGCTTGCGTCCGATGCGCTCAGAGAGCCATCCGCCCGGCGTCGCCGCCACCGCGCGCACGAGCGCGAGCACGACCAAGATCGCGGCCGTGTCACGAACAGACACCCCCGCGCGCCGCGCCTGCGCGACGATGAACACGTCGCTCGCGTTCGAGAGCGCGAAGAGCGCCACCACCACGAGGTAGCGCTTGAATTCGTGGGTGAGCGGCGTGGTCGCCGCAGCGGTGTCCTTCGCCGCGCTCTTCGGACTCGCTGCCTTCTCGCGAACGAGCAACACGATCGCGAGCACCGCGAGCGCGCCGGGGATCGCCGTCGCCATCGCCACCGTCCGCACGTCGTTGCCGGCGCGCGCGAGGATCGCCAGCGCGATGAGCGGCCCGAGCACGGCGCCCGCGTTGTCCATGGCGCGATGAAAGCCAAACGCCGTCGCGCGCTTGTCCTTCGGCGTGTCCTCAGCGATCAGCGCGTCGCGCGGCGCCGAGCGCAAGCCCTTGCCCACGCGATCGGTGAGCCGAATCACCAGCGCGTGCAGGGGCGAGCTCGCCAAGACGAGCAGCGGCCGCGCCAGAGACGAGAGCGTGTAGCCGGCGAGCACGAAGGGCTTGCGATGGGCCATGCGGTCGGACTGCTTTCCGACGATGTACTTGGCTAGCGCCGCCGTGGCTTCAGCGAGCCCTTCGATCACCCCGGCGTAGGCGACGTTGGCGTGCATGCTCTCGGCGAGCAGCACCGGAAGCAGCGGCCAGATCATGTCCGAGGCCGCGTCGGTGCACAGGCTCACCAAGCCAAGGGCGAGGACCGTCCGGCTGAGCGCCTTGGATTTCGCCTCACCGGTTGGCGAAGGCTGCTCGTCGCTCATCGCATCCCTCCAGCGCTGTGGACGTCGTGCAATCGCATCGCTCCCATTTTCTTCGGTGAATCACGCAGCACTTGCGGTCCGAGGGCGCGGGCGGCATCGTCTCTCGGCCGTGTCCAACGCGTTGTCTCGCGGTATCCGCGTCACTGTGAAGTGCAAATATCTCCCCGAACGTAGCTCGCCTGCGCAGAAGCAGTTTGTCTTCGCGTACACCGTGCGAATCACCAACGAAGGGGCAGAGACCGCACAGCTGCGCTCTCGACACTGGATCATCACCGACGCCAACAACAAGGTGAACGAGGTGCGCGGCGAAGGCGTCGTCGGCGCGCAGCCCGTTTTGCGAGCGGGTCAATACTTCGAGTACACGAGCTTCTGCGCCATCGAAACGCCACGCGGGACGATGCACGGCACCTATCAAATGGTGACCGACGGAGGCGAGCGCTTCGACGCGACCATCGCGCCGTTCGACCTCGCGCTGCCGCACTCGCTCAACTGATCGCCCGCCCCCCGCAACGAACGAAGGCAACCACGCGCGATGACCATTCGAAAGATCGCCACCATCGGCCACCCCGTGCTCAGGGAGCGCTCCCGTGAAGTGACCCGCGAAGAGCTCGCGAGCCCTGACACGCAGCGATTCATCGACGACCTGATCGAGACGATGCGCGACGCCAGCGGCGCCGGGCTCGCGGCGCCACAGGTGTACGAGCCGATCCGTATCGTAGCCGTCGAGGTGAAGAAGAACGCGCGCTATCCCTATAAGCCCGACATTCCGTTGACGGTCTTGGTCAATCCGGTGCTCGAGCCGCTCACGGAAGAGACCTTCGACAACTACGAGGGTTGCCTGAGCGTGCCCAACCTTCGGGGCGTCGTCGCACGGTTCACCGAGGTGCGCCTCACCGCGTGGGACCGTCACGGAAACCCTGTGAATTCAGTGATCAAAGGCCTCTCTGCCGGGACGTTTCAGCACGAGTGCGACCACCTCGACGGGATGATCTTCGTCGATCGCGTGAAGGACACGCGCACGCTCGCGACGTGGACGGACTTCGAGCGCTATCACATGGCAGCCTTCGTCGAACGCGCCCGCGCCCTGGTCGAACGCTACGGAAGCTGATCGGTCAAATCGCCCCAATCGACGAGAGAAGCTCGCGCGCAGACGCCTCGCGCGCGAGAAAAAAATCCCGCAGCCCGAGCGATCGCAGCGCTTTTGCTCGATGGCGATGGCGCAGCGCGGTAACGAACGCGCGCTGTTCGCGCGGGCTCGGGTGCTACCCTCCCGCGGTCCTTTCGCCGGAGGTTTCGTTGATGTCTCTTCGAGTCCGCATCGCTTCTGTTGGGTTGCTCGCGTTGTTTCAAGCTGCCATGGCGGGATGCGCAGCGGACGTCGGACAGACGTCGCAGGGGATCTTCGGCGGGGTCAACGACACCGTGCACACCAACGTGCTCGGGATCGTGATCCAAACGAGCATGGGCTTGGGCGAGTGCACCGGATCGCTGATCGCGCCGAACCTCGTGCTGACCGCGCGACACTGCGTCTCGGATACTTCGAGCGAGGCGATCGTCTGTTCGACCTTCACGCAGAACGGGATGACATACACGCCCACCACCGCGGGGCCGCCGTTCAACCCGGGATCGTTTCTCGTGACGACGGACCCGGTCATCTCGCAGCGCTCGCCCTTCACGCGCGTCGCTGAAGTGTGGGTGCCGGACAACACGACCAATCAGCCGATGTGCGGAAAGGACATCGCGCTGCTCAGGCTCACGTCGAACATCACGTCGGTTCCCCTGATCGAGCCGCGCGTGGACATCGCCGCGCGTGTGGGAGAGATCTTCACCGCCAGCGGATATGGCGCGACGAACTCGCGCGGCGCTGGCTCGGGCACCCGACGAATGCGCGATGGACTTCGCGTCGAGCACGTGGGCCTGGCGCAGGCGAGGCCCGGCCTCACGGTCGTCGCAGAGCAAGAGCTGCTCGCGGACACAGGGACGTGCCAGGGTGACTCTGGCGGCCCTGCGCTCGACGAGATCGGCGCGGTGTTCGGGATTCTCTCCCGCGGCGACGCGACCTCGTGCGCATCGCCGATCTACACGCGGGTCGATTCGTACGGGGCGTGGATTCGTGAGCGCACTCGCGCCGCGGCGACGTCCGGCGGATACCCCCTGCCGTCTTGGGTCGAGCCGCCCGTCTCTCGCCCCGGAACGTTCGGCGACGAGTGCCGCACCGACGATCAATGCGACATCCCGCTGCAGTGTCTGCCGGTCGGAGCCGCGCGTCGCTGCACGAGCAACGACTGCATGCAGTGCCCCTCGGGATGGGTCTGCAACGCCGACGGAAACCGCTGCATCCCCGACCCCAACGTCACGCCGCCGCCTCCTGCGGACAGCGGCGTCCCTGCGGCCGACGGCGGTGATCCCGCGGCCGATGGCGGCACGCCGCCCGCGCAAATGAGCGGCGGGTGCTCGGTGCGCGGACCGCAGTCGCAGCGCGGATCGAACGGGATCGCCGTCGGCGCGCTCGCGCTCGCCGCGACGCTCGTGACGGCGGCGCGTCGTCGCGCGAAGCGCTGAAGCGAAGTCCGGCGCGCCGCGTTCGGTGCTACGTTCGCGGCGCGATCATGGACGCTCTTGCTCGATCGAAGGGGGCGCGTTTGCGGGCGCTGAGCGTGGGAGCGCTCTTCGCCTCACTCGCACAATGCGGTCCCGCGAAGGACCCCGGCTGTCTCGGGAGCGCGTCGCCGCAGTGCGTTCCGCCGCCCGCGTGCCGGACGCTCGAATACACGTGCAGCCCGCAGCGCGGTCGAGCGCGGTTGTTTCGAATGACCCTGCCCACGACGCGGCCGCAAGGGCTCGACGCGCTCGCCTCCGTCGGGGATTGGGTGCTCCAAAACGATCTGGTGACCGCCGTCATCGACGACATCTCTCCGGCGCTGCCGCAGAACGCGACGACCGCGCAGCGCGTAGCGCACAACCGCGCGACGCACTCGCATCACCTCGCTCCGTCCGGCGGGACGCTCATCGACCTCGCGCCCAACGGCGGCGAAGACCACCTCAATCAGGTCTATCAAATCACCGGGATCGTCCCCCGCGACGCCGTGCACTACACCTCGATCGAGACCCACGACGAGGGCGAGAACGCCGTGCTCGTCGCTCGCGGATTTCTCGACGTCTCCACCGGCGGCGACGGCCGCGTGCGCGTCGTCACTCGCTACGAGATGCGCCCGTGCGACCCGGGAATCCGCGTGCGAACCGAGCTTCACAACGAGAGCCGCGTCGCATGGTCGTCGATGCTCTCGGACGCGTGGTTCTTCGGAGATCGATCGCAGACGCCCTTCGTGCAAGGCTACGGGCTCGGGTTCAGACACCCCCCGCTCAACCTCGTCGACCTCGACTCGTCGATGGTTCGCGCGCCGTACCTCGCGGCCTCGTCGCACGTCGGATCGGACACGTCGTACGCGTCGTTTCTCTGCGACGAACCGCTGTTTCACGGCCTGGTCGACCCGACGATCGTCGCGCTCAGCTTGCCGCGAACCTACGTCGCGCCCGGCGACGGGCTCGTGTTCGAGCGCATGATCGTCGCGGCGCGAGGCTCGGGCATCTCTGGCGCGGTCTCGCACGCGATGGAGGCGCGACGACAGATGTTCGGCGAGCACGTCGTGACCGTGCGCGGGACCCTCGAGCTGCCGCGCGGCCTCGGCGACGAGCGCGTCGCGAGCGTCGTGTTCTACGAACCCTCCGCCAACGGCGGCGACGAGCCCGCGAGCACCACCCCGTGGAACGAGGCCGTCCCCGACAGCGACGGACGATTCGCCGTTCAATTGCCTGCCAATCGCGCGTTTCGCGCGCAGTGGTGGCGCCTCGGTCGACCGTTTGGCGCGCCCGTCGCTTTCACCACCCCGGCGATGGACGGCGCCGTGCTCGACCTGCCGACGCAGCGGCCCGCGGCGCCCGCCGTCGTCCGCGCCCGCGTCACGATCACCGGCGAAGGGACGCCTGGGCAAGAGGCCGAGCTCATCCTCGTCCCCGTCAACGAGAGCGATCGCGAGTCGATCTCGGGCAGCGTGTACGGCTACTTCTCGAGCGAGCGATGCGCGCCGTACCTCGGTCCGACCCACGGCGGCTCGCCCGGCTGCAACCGTGTCTTGCTGCGAAACAACGCTCCGTTTGAATTCGTGGCCCCGCCCGGAGCGTACTGGGCCTACGCCCAGGGCGGCCCCGAGCGCACCATCGCACGCGCGATGATCTCCGTGCGCGAGGGCGAGACCACGGAGGTCAACCTCTCGATCGCGCAGCTGCGAGTGTTTCCGACGCTCAGCATTTCGGGCGATTTTCACGTGCACGGCGGTCGAAGCTTCGACACGTCGTTTCCCGACAACGACCGCGTGCTGAGCTTCCTCGTCAACGACGTCGCCGTCGTCGCAGCGACCGATCACGACGTCACGACCACGTACGCCTCCGCGATCAACGGACTCAACGCTCGCTCGCGCGTCTTCGTGCAGCCCGGCGTCGAGATGACGCCGCTCATCCCGAGCCAGCGAATTCCTGGCGCTTCGCTCCCTCGCACGATCGGTCACTTCAACGCGTGGCCGATCCCGTTCGACCCGTCGCTGCCCCGCAACGGCGCGCCGTGGGACGAGCTCGCGCAGCCCGGCGAGCTGTTCGACTTGCTGCGCCCCATCGTCGACTCGGGCGCGGGCGCGCGCGACGGCCGCTTCGGCGTGATCCAGCTCAACCACCCGTTCGCGGGTTCGAAGATCGGCCGCGACGAAGGCTACTTTCGCACGATCAAGCTCAACCCCACGAGGCCGCTTCCCACCGAGTATTCGCCGTCCGATCCGACCTCTCTACTCGTGCTCAGCCCTGGCGGCTCCGCGGGAAACCGCAACGTCGACTTCGACACGATCGAGACGATGCAGGGCACAGACCTCGTCGAGAACCTGCAGCACCGACAAGGCTGGCACGCGCTGCTCAACGCAGGCCACCTGCGCGCCGCCACGGCGGACAGCGACACGCACTCGCTCGCCGTCGAACCCATGGGCTACCCGCGCAACATCGTGCTCGGAATGAGCCGCTCGAGCTACGAGCCCTTCGGCTTCAACGCGCTCGTTCGCGAGGGAAGCATGGTCGGCACCAACGGTCCGTACATCGACGTAGCGCTCGCGCCCAACGGATCGTTCGCGGCGACGTCGTACGGCCCCTCGGTGCGAGCCCCGCGCGCCATCAGCAGCGTGACCGAAGCGAAGCTGCGAGTGAGCGTCCGCGCCGCGCCGTGGATCCCCGTCGAAGAGGTCAGGATCATCGTCAACGGACGGCTCGCCAAGAGCATCACCGAGGGGATCTCGCGCCCCGCGGACCCCTTCGGCACCGAGGGCATCGAGCGATTCACGGGAGAGTTCGCGCTGAGCGAGCTCGGCGTCACCACCAGCGACGTGTGGATCGTGGTCGAGGCGGGCATGCGCATCCCCGCCACCGCCGACAGCGACGGCGACGGCGTGATCGACCGCGCGGACTTCGACGGCGACGGAACGGCGGACGAGACCGAGCCGCCCGCGCCACGCGACGGAGACACACGTTTTCATGTCAACGCGATCGTCCCCGGCATGTGGCCGTGGGGCTTCGCCAACCCGATCCTGGTCAACGTCAACGGCGGAGCGTTCGAGGTGTCGCAGCCATGAATCGCGCGAAGCTTCACGGGATGCTCGCGCTGTGCGCGGCGACAGCGCTCGGCTCGGCGAACGCTGCGGCGCAAGCGGTCCGCGCGCAGGGGCCGCTCGCGGAATCGAACGGACTCGCCTCGGGACCGTGCCTTCGGGCGCGATCGTCGCCGCGCGCGCCGATCGAGTTGAGCTTTGGGATTCCGGGTGTCGCGGCGCTCTCGGACTTCGGCTCGACGCCGAGCGCCTGCGGCTTCAGCGGGTTCAGCATCGGCGGTCGGATGGGGTTGCTCGTCGCGACCAGCGCGTTCTACGGGGCGATCGACGCGGAAGCGTCGCTCTCGGGCACCTACCGCATCGACGACGACAGCTGGATCACCCTCGGCTTCGACGCCGTTCGGTATCGCACGGTGATCAACGCGAGCGTGGTGACCGCGCCCGTTGATTTCGGCGCGACAACGCTCACGGTTCATCACGTTATCGCCACCGACGACGAGGCGCAGGTCACGTTGTTCTTGCGCGCGCTGCTGCCCACCGAGCTCAGCAATCGCTACGCCGCGAGGCTCGGCGTCGAGCCGGGCTTCTCCGTCGCGTACAGCCCGCACCGTCGCTGGACGCTGCACGGCGGCATCTCGATCCCCGTCAGCGCCGCGGTCAGCGCCGCAGGAACGCACTTCACCTTCACCCCCCGCGCCTCGCTCGACGTCGCGTGGCTCCCGATCGATCCCTTCGAGCTCTTGCTCGGCCTCGAAGCGCGCGCCGGCCTCGACGGACTCGAGTATCTCTCTCCGCGACTCGGCCTTCGCGTCCACGCCACGCGCCGCCTCTTCATCGACCTGAGCGCGATGGCTCCCCTGCTCGGGCTCGAGCGCACCCTCGCCCGCGCCTCGCTCACCGCGGGGATGCGCTGGTAGCCGCGCGACGCGCCATCTTGTCTCGGTACATCGCCTCGTCCGCGCGACGCATCACCCTCGCGAGCGTCTCTCCGCCGCTGCGAATCGCGCCGCCCACCGAGAGCGCCAGCGCCGGAGACACGCCTCTCTCTCGTCGCGAGACGTACTCGCGCACCGCGCGCATCGCCGCTTCGAGCCGCTCTTCCGTCGCGTCGATCAGCAACAGCGCAAACTCGTCGCCCCCCAGCCTCGCCACGATGTCATCGCTCTGCGTCACCGCGCTGCGCATCGCGTCCCCCGCCGCGACGATCAGCGCGTCTCCCGCCTCGTGCCCGTGTCGATCGTTGACCGACTTGAGCCCGTCCACGTCCGCGATCACCACCGCGAAGGGCGCTTGCCTTCGCTCGATCAGCGCGCGCGCCTCTTCGATCAACGCTCGATTGCTCAGCCCCGTGAGCGCGTCGTGCGTGCTCGCGTGATGCAGCTCGCGCTCGACCTCGAGCCGCGCCGTCGCGTCGTGCAGCACCACCAGCACGCGCCTCCGGTCGTCCATGACGATCGCGCCCAGGCTCACTTCCACCGGGCGAAGCACCGCGGTCGCCACGCTTCGCGCGAACACCACGCGCGCGTCCGCCCGCGGTGATCCCTCGAGCGCCGCGCAAACCGAAGCGACGCGCAGCGGGTGATCGAGGGGCGCCGACGGATCGAGCAAGCGCTCGATCGAGGCGCCGAGCATCGGGATTTCGTCAGCAAATTGCCGAGCAAACACCGCGTTGTGCGCGACGATTCGACCGGCGTCGTCGACGACGATCACCGCGTCGGCGTGCGCCTCGAGCAGCGCTCGCAGCACGCGGTCTTGATGGCTCTCGTTCGCAGCGCTGGTGCCCACGCTCTGCTCGTTAGTTTACGGTCAGATCGAGCACGCGCGAAACCGAACGCGGTGCGGCCGCGTTGTCTTCGGGCAGGGTCTGGTTGGACGACATCGTTCCATCGTTGTTGTTGATGCGAACGAACATCGCGATGCGCGCGGTCGCCGGTCGCGGCCCCTCGAACAGCGCCGTCCACGCGATGCGCACCTCGCACGCGCGCGTCGCGTCCGTCGCCCCCGCGCAGCGCTGTTGCGCGCCAGTCACCCACGCGAAGTCCGCGCGTCGATCGGCGCCGCCCGCCACCGGAGCGATCAACCGCAGCCCCGCCGTGTCCACCAGCGCCGTGTCCATCAGGTCCTGCGGACCGTTGGTGCCCCACGCGGCTTCGGCCCCGAAATTCGGCACGTTGATCGTAAACGCTCCCGAAATGCGATTGTCGAGCGCGCCCGTGTTGTCCGTGAGCGTCGAGAAGTCGCGAACGCCCGTGACGCTCGTCCCGAAGTCGCGATCGATGTACGCGACCATCGCGTTGATCGCCTCGGACGTGCCATCGACGCCCATGTACAGGTACGTGCTGTCGTAGCAGAGGCGGATCGAGCGAAGCTGGTTGGCGCTTCCCCACGTGGTGGCCACGGTGTTGTTCGCGACCACCGCGCTCGCGGTCCAGTCCGCGCCGATCACGCCGTCCACCGTGGGTACGCATCGCCCCGTAGCCCCCGCGTCGCTCGCAGCGTCCGCTCCGCCATCCGCGCGAACGTCGAGCGCGACGTCCGCCCCCGCGTCGGCGACCGCGTCGGGAGCCGCATCGGCGACGGCGTCTGCTCGCGCGTCGATCACCGCGTCCGCCGCTGCGTCCGCCGCTGCGTCCGGCCTCGAGTCCGCCACCGCGTCGCGCGCCGCACCGTCCATCACCGTCGAGTCCATCGCCGCGCCGTCCATCGCGCTGTCTTGCGCGCTGTCTTGCGCGCTGTCTGCGCTCTGCGCGTCCGGCGCTGAATCACCGTTCATCGCCGCGTCCATCGCCGCGACGTCCGCCGGGACACCCGTGTCGGTCACCGTGGTGCGATCCGCGGCGACCGCGTCGGACCCGGTGTCCGAGCGAACATCGAGCAGCCCTTGATCGCCGCCGCACGCCGCGAGCGCGAGCAGAACACCGAGCGAACCAACACGAGAGACCCGAGTCATTTCCATTTTCCTCCGCGACGGGGACGCCAACCTTGCAGCGTTCGAACGTACTGCAAACGCTCCCATGCGTGAGGATCGGGCGCCTTGTCCAGCGCCAGCACTCCGCGCGCGTGCTCGACGTGCTCGTAGCCCATCGTGGTCAGCCGCTCGGTCATCCCCTCGACCACCGATCGCATCGCATCCGGCCCGCGCTCGAGGATCGCGCTCGCGAGCTGAACGACCGACGCGCCCGAGATCACGCACTTCACCGCGTCGTCGCCCGAGTGAACGCCGCCGCTCGCCGCGAGCTCGAGGTCCACCCGCCCCGAGAGCAACGCCAGCCCATGCAATCGCAACGGAAGCTCTTGATGGGTCGACAGCCGAACGTGGCGCACGACGTCGAGCGCGTCGAGGTCGATGTCCGGCTGGTAGAAGCGGTTGAAGAGCACCGCGCCCCGCGCGCCCACGCCGCGGAGCTTCTTCGCAAACGCAGGCAGCGACGCATAAAACGGCGTGAGCTTCACGCTCACCGGAACGCGCACCGCCGCGCACACCCCTCGCACCACCTCGAGCTGCCTCGCCTCGACGTCGTTCGAGTCTTCTTTGAGCGAGGTCGCGAGGTCGTACAGATTCAGCTCGATCGCGTCCGCGCCCGCAGCTTCGAGCGCGCCCGCGAGCTCGGTCCAGCCGCCCGGCGTCGTCCCGTTGAGCGAGCCGATAACCGGGATCTTCAGCGCGTTCTTCGCGCGTCGAACGTTCACCAGGTACGCGTCCGGACCCATCGCGAACAGCTGCGAGTCCGGCAGCATCGTGCGCGCCTCGGCGTCGCTGTCCGCGTGCCCGTCGAAGAAGCGATGCGCCGCCATTTGCTCTTCGACGAGCTGCTCTTCGAAGAGCGAGCGCATCACCACCGCGCCTGCGCCCGCGCGCTCGAGCGAGACCAGCGCGTCCAGGTCGTCGCCGATCGGACTCGAGGCCACCACCACCGGCGTCGGCAGCTCGAGCCCGAGCCACCGCGTTCGAAGATCAACCATGATCGCCTCCCTTCGCCTGCGCCTCGTGCGGCGGAATCGTCACGCCCGCGAGCTGCCCATACAGCGCGCGCCGATCGGCCACCGCGTCCTCTGCGAGCCGCACGAGCTGCTCGTACCGCGCAGGGTCGCGCAGCTCGACCATCCTGAATCGCGCCTCTTCTTCCATGTATTTTCTCAGGGGAACCTTCACTGGCCCGCTGTCGAGCTGCAGCGGCGGCTTGCCCTCGCCCACCCTCCTCGGGTCGAATCGGTAGAGCGGCCACGCCCACGAATCGACCGCGCGCCGCTGCTGCTCGGGCGAGTGCAACAAGTCGTACCCGTGCGCGATGCACGGAGAGTTCGCGATGACCAACGCAGGCCCGTGAAAGCTCATCGCCTCGCGCAGCGTGTCCGCCGCGTGCGCGGGCTTCGCTTGCAGCGCGATCGACGCGACGTACGCGTGTCCGTAGCTCATCGCCAAGAGGCCCAGGTCCTTCTTGCGCGACTCTTTTCCGGCGCTCGCGAATTTCGCCGCAGCGCCGAGCGGCGTGGCCTTCGACTGTTGCCCGCCCGTGTTCGAGTACACCTCGGTGTCGAGCACGAGCAGCTTCACGTCTCGCCCCGAAGCGAGCACGTGATCGAGCCCGCCGTAGCCGATGTCGTAGGCCCAGCCGTCGCCGCCGATCACCCACACCGCGCGCGGGACGAGCTCATCGGCCACCATCGCCAGTGTTTTTGCTCGCGGATCGTCGCTCTTGCCGAGCTCGACTCGCAGCGCGCGAACGGCCTCGCGGCGCCGCTCGATCGCGACCTCGTCGCCCACCTCGCAGCGCGCTTCGAGCTCGCTCACCAGCGCTTCGGGCAGCGCCCCGCGCAGCGCGCTCAAGAGCGAGCCGGCGCTGCGAGAGAGCGCGTCGACGGCGAGGCGAAAGCCCAAGCCGAACTCCGCGGCGTCTTCGAAGAGCGAGTTGTTCCACGCGGGGCCGCGGCCGTGCGAGTCCTTGGTGTACGGGGTCGTCGGGAGATTTCCGCCGTAGATCGACGAGCATCCCGTCGCGTTGGCGACGAGCAGACGATCGCCAAACAGCTGCGTGAGCCAACGAATGTACGGAGTCTCTCCGCAGCCCGAGCACGCCCCGCTGAACTCGAAGAGCGTCGGGAGCATCACCGACCCGCGCGCGTCCGTCGGGATCTTCGTCCTCGGCACCTCGGGCCGGCTCTCGAAGTACGCCCATCGCTCGCGCTCTCGATCGCGATGCGACTCGACCTCGACCATGTTGATCGCCTTGCGCTTGGGCTGCCGCTTGTCCTTCGCCGGGCAGACCTCGACGCACAGCCCGCAGCCCGTGCAGTCGTCGGGCGCGACCTGCACGGCGTACGCGAGACCGTTGACTTGCTCGCCCAATTTGCAGGGGATCGTGACGAAGTGCTCGGGCTTGTCCGAGAGCGCGCCCGGCTCGAACACGCTCGTTCGAATCGCCGAGTGCGGGCAGATCATCGAGCACTTGTTGCACTGAATGCACAGGTCCGACTCCCACACGGGGATGTCCGTCGCGAGCGAGCGCTTCTCGTACTTCGCCGTGCCCGTGGGCCACGTCCCATCGGGCGGAAACGCGCTCACGGGCAGCTCGTCGCCGCGACCTTCGAGCAACAATCGCGTGGTCTTTTGCACGAAATCCGGCGCCCCTTGCGGGACCGCCGGCCGCCTCCCCTTGGCGCTCGTCACCTGCGACGGCACAGCCACCTTCGCGAGGTGATCGAGGCACGCGTCGATCGCCGCGACGTTGCGTCGGACCACTTCAGGCCCGCGCTTTCCCCAGGTCTTCGCGACGGACTCTTTGATCTTCGCGATCGCCTCGTCCCGCGGAAGCACGCCCGAGAGCGCGAAGAAGCACACCTGCATCACCGTGTTGATCCTGCGCCCGAGCCCCGCTTCTTCAGCGACTCTGCCCGCGTCGATCACGTACAGTTCGCACTGCTTCTCGATGAGCGCCGCCTGCACCTCGCGCGGCAACGCGTCCCACGCCCGCGACGGATCACCCGGAAGGTTCAGCAGCACCGTGGCGCCGTGATCCGCGCGCGAGAGCACGTCCTTGCGATCGAGCAGCCCAGGATCGTGAACGGCCACGAATTTCGCCCGCTGAATCTCGTACGTCGATCGAATGGGCCGCGGCCCGAAGCGCAGATGCGAGATCGTCGTCGAGCCCGACTTCTTCGAGTCGTACACGAAGTGCCCCTGCACGAAGCGCCCGCCCTCTTCGCCGAGGATCTTGAGGCTCGCTTTGTTGCTCGAGACCGTTCCGTCCGAGCCGAGGCCGTAGAAGATCGCGCGGACGACGTCGCTCTGCTCGACGTCGAACGAGCGATCTTCTTCGAGCGAGAGCTTCGTCACGTCGTCGCGCACGCCCACGGTGAAGCGAAACTTCGCCTTCGGATCGCTCGCCAACACCCGCGCGAGCTCGTCGAACACAGCCTTCGCCATCGACGGAGCGAACTCCCTCGACCCGAGCCCGTACCGCCCGCAAATCACCTTCGGAAGCGACGCGCGCGCCCCGGTCGAATGCGCCCACAAGAGCGCTCCGCCCACCTCGAGCGCGAGGGGATCCGCGCTCGCTCCGGGCTCTTTCGCGCGGTCGAGCACCGCCACCGCGCGGGTCGAAGCCGGAAGCGCCGCGAAGAAATGTCCCATCGAAAACGGGCGAAACAGCCGCACGCGAAGCAGCCCCACGCGCTCGCCCTTGGCGACGAGCGCGTCCACCACTTCTTGCGCGCACTCGCCGCCCGAGCCCATCATCACGATCACGCGCTCGGGCTCGGCGTGCCCCGTGTACTCGAACGGCGCGTACGAGCGCCCCGTCACCGACGCGAAGCGCTTCATCACCGCGTCGAGCTTGTCCGGGCACTCGTCGTAAAACGCGTTGCTCGCCTCGCGCGCAGGGAAGAACGCGTCCGGGTTCTGCGACGTCCCGCGCAACACAGGAGCGTCGGGCGTGAGCCTGCGCGCGCGATGCGCGGCGATCGAAGCAGGATCGATCAGCGACCGAAGGTGCTCATCCTCGAGCGCGACGATCTTCTGCACCTCGTGCGACGTGCGAAACCCGTCGAAGAAATGCAGAAACGGCACGCGAGACTCGAGCGCCGTCGCGTGCGCGATCGCCGCGAGATCCTGCGCCTCTTGCACGCTCCCCGAGCACAGCAACGCGAAGCCCGTCGAGCGCGCCGCCATCGCGTCCGAGTGATCGCCGAAGATCGAGAGCGCCTGCGTCGCGATCGCCCGCGCCGCGACGTGAATCGCGCATCCCGTCAGCTCACCGGCGATCTTGTAGAGGTTGGGCAACATCAAGAGCAGCCCCTGCGACGCCGTGAAGGTCGTCGCGAGCGAGCCCGCCTGCAGCGCTCCGTGCACAGCGCCCGCGGCGCCCGCCTCGCTCTGCATCTCGACCACGTCCGGGACGACTCCCCACAAGTTGGGACGCTTCACCGCCGCCCAGTCGTCCGAGAACTCGCCCATCGCCGAAGCAGGAGTGATCGGATAGATCGCCACCACCTCGCTCAGCCGATACGCGACCGATGCGACTGCTTCGTTTCCGTCGAGCGTCGTGTACTTCGCCATCGCTTCTCTCCACCTTCGCCGCCCCGTCGCAGCGCGCCGTGAGCGTAGAGCCAATCGCGCGACCTTTGCGCAGCCATACGCAACAGCCGTCACAGCCTCGACGCGCGCCGCACGAAACACCGCCGCGCTCGCAGCCGCGCCGTTCGCAACGCAGCCGGTGTGCCAGAGCCGAGCGCTACTTCACGAGCCCGCGGCGCTTGAGGTCCGCGAGAAGCAACAGCGTGAGCTCGCTGGGCATGTTCGCGAGGTCGAGCAGGTCTTCGATCGACGAGAAACCGTCGATCAGCGAGAGCAAGAAGCCCGCGCGATGATCGAGGTCGAGCGTGCGAATCGCCGCTGAATTCGCGACCACCGTGAGCACCGCGCCCAACCCTCCGAGCTCGTCGAGCGGCTCGACCTCAGGCAGCGCTGTGGTCGGCTGAGGCGGAAGCGGCGCGACGACCGAGCCGTGCGACGCGATGCGCGGAGGCGTTGGCGCGTTCGGCGGCTGCGCAAAGGACGGGCGCGTCATCGCAACGCCAGGCGTCGGTCGAGGCGGCTCGGGAATCGCGACGCTCAACGACTGCGGCAGCGGCTTGTGCGACTGTGTTTGCGGGTGTTGAGCGTGCTGACACTCGCGCTCGAGCTCTTCAGCGAGCCCGTCGTCGGCCGAGGCGCGAAGCAGCTCGATGAGGTCCATCGCGTCGCCGAACTCGCGGCTCGCGATCAGCGCACGCACGCGCTCGGCCCGCTCTGCGCGACGCGCGGCGACGTCGATCTTCGGCGCGATCGACGGATACTGCGGCAACGGTGGAACAGGGATCGACGAGCCGCTCGGCAGCTCCATCTCGAGCCCCGTCACGCTCACGCGTTCGCCTGGCGCTGCGACGGCGTCCAGCGCCGCGCTGTCCCACACCTCCGTCGCGTCCGCGAACTCGAACGCGTCGTCGGGCAGGACGTCCGAGCCGCTCGAGACGATGGGATCGATCGGCTGCAGGTGCGACGGCGTCTCGTCGAACTCGAGCGTCGTCTCGATCGACGGTCCGTCGTCGAACGAAGAGGGCGAAGTGGGCAGCGACTGCTCGATCGGTCGCGAAAAATCCAGGTCCAACCCGAAGTCATCCACGCCTGCGTCCGCGCCGAGCGCGACCACCGGCGGCGGAGGAGGAACCGGCGCCGGAAGCGAGACTCGCTTCATCGACCCCACGGAGAGCGACGTTGGTTTTTTGCTGGGCTTGGCCGCAAACAGCGCGTCACTCGAGTAGTCGCCGCTCACTTTGAGCGCATCACGGTCCGAAGCCTGCGGCTGCGAAGTCGCTTGCACCGCCCCCATCTGCTTCGAGTCTCGCTTTGCGCTCATCGACACTCAACCCGGGAACCAACTCAGGATAGCCCGGTCGCGACAACATTTCACGTCCTTGCAACGACTCCCTTGAACACGCGCAGGGTGCGCGAAAGTGCGTCCGACTGCTCCTTGAGCAGCGTGACGTCCTTCTTCGAGACCGCCTGTCGGGCGCGCTCGATCACGCCGCGCGCGCGATCGAGCGCGTCGCGACCGAAGTCACTGGAGCCGACAACCTTCTCGACCGGGCCGAACATCTTCTCGACCTCGTGGATGAGCGTCTCGACCTCTTGCCGCTTGGCCTCGAACTCTTCGCCCGCTTTGCGATCGACGGCGAAGCGCTTTCCCTCTTCGACCATCGAGCGGATCTCGTCCTTCGTGAGGCCCGAGGTGGCCGCGACGGTGATGGACTGATCGCGGCCGGTCTCGAGATCTTTCGCGCGCACGGACACGATGCCGTCGGCGTTGATCTCGAAGGTCACGTCGATCTCGACCACGCCCGCCTGCGCGCGACGCAGCCCGTCCAAGATAAACTCGCCGAGCAGCTCGTTCTCCGCCGCGCGCTCGTGCTCGCCCTGGATCACCAGGATCTTCACCGCCGTCTGGTTGTCGCGCGAAGTCGTAAACGTGCGCGTCCTGGCCGTGGGAACCGTGGTGTTCTGCGGGATCAACGGCTCCATCATCCCGCCCGCGACCATCACTCCGAGCGTGTGCGGAGTGACGTCGAGCAGGATCATCTTGTTGCCCTGCTCGACGAGCGCCGCGCCCTGAATCGCAGCGCCGAGCGCGACGACCTCGTCCGGGTGCACGCCCTTGCTCGGCTCGCGCCCGAAGAACTGCGCCACCGCGCGCTCGATCGACGGGACGCGGGTCATGCCTCCCACGAGCACGACGTCCTCGATCTCGTCGCGGCCGATGCCCGCGTCGTCGAGCGTCTGCTCCATGATCTCGACCGTGCGCTGCACGAGGTCCGCCGTAAGCTGCTCGAACTCCGCGCGCGTGAGCACCCGCTGCAAGTGCAGCGCTTCGTTGCGGCCCGACGTGATGATGAACGGGAGATTGACCTCCGTCTCGCGCTGCTGCGACAGCTCGATCTTCGCCTTCTCCGCCGCGTCCTTCAGGCGCTGAAGCGCCATGCGATCGCTGCGAAGGTCCACGCCGTGCTCGGTCTTGAAGCCCTCGACCAGCCAATCGATGATCCGCGTGTCCCAGTCCTCGCCGCCGAGAAACGTGTCGCCCGCGGTCGAGATCACTTTGAACACACCGTCCGAGCTCATCTCGAGCACGGAGATGTCGAAGGTGCCTCCGCCGAGGTCGTAGACGGCGACCTGCTTGTCCATTCTACGGCCGAAGCCGTACGCGAGCGCAGCAGCGGTCGGCTCGTTGATGATTCGAATCACCTCGAGCCCGGCGATCGTGCCGGCGTCCTTCGTGGCCTGCCGCTGGTTGTCGTTGAAATACGCCGGGACGGTGATCACCGCCTTGTGCACTTCTTGACCGAGGTACTCCTCCGCGATGGCCTTCATCTCCGCGAGGACCATCGCGGAGATCTCCGGCACCGCGTACGAACGATCTCGAAGCTCGACGCGCACGTCCGAGTGCGGACCCTCGACGAGCTTGTAGGCCGCGGACTTGAGCACCTGTTTGATGGGCTCGCTGTTCCATTTGCGGCCGATCAAGCGCTTGGCGGCGTACACCGTGAACTCAGCGTTGGTGATCGACTGCCTCTTCGCGAGGTGTCCCACCAGACGCTTCTTCGTCTCGGTCATCGCGATCATCGACGGGGTCGTCTTGTACCCCTGTCGGTTCGGCAGGACCGTGGGCACCCCGTTCTGCACCACCGCGACGCACGAATTGGTGGTCCCCAGGTCGATCCCGATCACGTACTCCATCGTTGACTCGGCGCTCCTCGTACCACGGAACGCGTCGCGCGCTCACCACCGAGTCGACCACACGGCGACCCAGCGACACAGTGAGAGGACGACACCGATCGTGGTGGTTCACGCTCGCAGACGCGAACGGCTCACCGCAGGCGAGCGAGCAAGTCTTTCACAGCCAACGATGTGGGGTCTAGCTTTGCCGCTTGTTCTGCGGCGGACTTGGCACTCGCAGGTTTTCCCGCAGCCTCGAAGATCTCCGCGAGCAGCACGTGCGGCTCGGCCCGCCGTGGCGCCGCCGCCATCGCCCGTCGCGCGGCTTCCGCGGCCCGCGGCAGCTCTTTGCCCAGGGTGAGCAGGCATTTTCCCAAGCGATAGTTGCTCTCGAAATCCTCGGGCTTCGCCGTCGCGACCTTGCCCCACAGCAAAGCAGCCCGCTCCCAGTTTCGCGTCCGCTCGGCCTCGCGCGCAGCCTCGGTGTGCTGCGGCGCCATGTGCAAATTGAGGCGCCGCTGGATCTCCGCCGCTTCGGCCTTCACCGCGGCGTCGTCGGGCGCCATCGCGACGGCGATCTGCATGGTGTTCGACGCGCCGAGCCAGTCGCCCTTCGCCGAAAGTTCTTGCGCAGCCCGACGCAACGACGCGATCTTGTTGTTTTGCGCCAGATCTTCTCGGTTCGCGAACTGCGCTTGCAGAGAGGCTCCTGCGCTCACCGCGCCCGGCTGAACCGCGGGCATCGCAGGCTGCGAGAGGGCCCGTCCGCCCGCGAGCTTGCGAGCCAGCGCCTCGCGCGCCGCGCGCTGAACGTCGTCCGACGGCACAGCCGATGGAGCCGATGGAGCCGTCGGCACCGACAACGGCTCGCGCGCCGCCGTCGTGCCCCGCGGCAGCGTCGACGTGGGAACGACCGGCGCTGGCCGAATCGGCTCGCGCGTCGCCGTCACCGCCGGAGGACGAATCGGCTGCTGCTGCCCCGTCGTGCGCAGCGGATCTGCATGCTGCCCGGTCGTGCGCAACGGGTCGGAGCTCTGCCCGGTCGTGCGCAACGGATCCTTCGGCGGAATCACCGCAGGCTGCTGCGCGCTCATCGTCCGCGGCGGGATCACCGCGGGCTGCTGCGCGGTGCTCACGGTCCTCGGCGGAATCACCTCCGCGGGCTGCGTCACGCTGGTGGTCCTCACCGGCGCCGACGGCCGAACGGGCCCCACCTCTTGCGTCGGTGACGGCGGGCTCGGCGGCCCCTCCGGCGGGTTCGACGGAGCGCTCACCAACGCTCGTCCTGGGTCGAGCCCCAGCGATCGGTCGTACTCCGCGCGCTGATGTTTGTTCGACAGGACGTCGTACGCGCTCGTCAGCGCGCGAAAGATCGCGTCGATTCGATCGCGATACGACCCGAGATTTCGCCCGTAAAACGCGTCTGGATGAAACTGCTTCGACAGCCTGAAGTACGCGTCGCGGATCGTCTTGCGATCCACGTTGTCGCGCACGCCGAGCAGCGCGTAGAGCGTCCCGGTCTCGACGAGCATGAAGATCCCGTCGATGTCTCCCCGTTCGGTGGCCGTGAGTTCTGTGGCTCCGTTCGCGTCAGCCATCGTCCCCAACGACCATAACATCGACGGGCGTTCTCGCGCACCGCACGCGGGCCCAACAGCCCATAACCCCACACCGACCGAGCGCGGAGATCATCGCTCCGCCGTTGGGTTGTCGCACCGAAAGCTCCGCTCGCAAACCGCTCGCGCGGCGACGCAACGCTTCGAGCGACCGACGCGCTCAGCGCACGAGGTACTCGAGCAGCGCCTTCTGCGCGTGCAGCCGGTTCTCAGCCTCGTCCCACACCGCCGAGTCCGGTCCGTCCAAGTACACACCGTCGATTTCTTCCCCGCGGTGCGCGGGAAGGCAGTGCAGCACCATCGCGCCTGCGCGCGCGCCCTTCATGGTCTCGGGGCTCACGATGAAGCCCGCAAACGCCTTCTTGCGCGCCTCGGCCTCGGCCTCTTGTCCCATGCTCGCCCACACGTCCGTGATCACCACGTCCGCGCCCTCGATCGCCGCGCGGGGGTCGCGCACGAGCTTGATCTTCTTTCCGTCGACCGGGACCGACGGATCGTAGCCCTCGGGACAGGCCAGCGTGAGCTCGAGGTTGAGCAGCGCGCACGCCTCGATCCAGCTGTTCGCGACGTTGTTTCCGTCGCCGATCCACGCGTAACGCAGCCCCTCGAGCGTCCCCTTGCGCTCGCGCACCGTCTGCAAATCCGCCAGGATCTGACACGGATGCCCGCCGTCCGTCAGCGCGTTGATCACCGGAACGCTCGCGTACTTCGCCAGCTTCGCCAGCAGCTCGTCCGAGAACGTACGAATCACGATCGCGTGCAAATACCGCGACAAAACGCGCGCCGTGTCCTCGATCGGCTCGCCGCGTCCCATCTGCGTGTCCTTCGCGTTGAGCACCACCGGGTGCCCGCCGAGCTCGAACACGCCCACTTCGAAGGACACGCGCGTGCGCGTCGAGGCCTTCTCGAAGATGAGCCCGATGCTCTTGCCCGCGAGCGGCTTGGGCATGGGATCACCGCTGCGGCGCAGCGCCTTCAGCTCATCCGCGCGGTCGAGCACCGCGAGGATCCCCTGCGCGCGCAGGTCTTCGAGCGTCAGCAGATCTCGCTTTCCCTTCATCACTTCACCTTCAACTTCGACGGGTCCGACAGCACCTGATCCAACGCATCGACACCCTCGTCGAGCTCGCGATCGGTCACGATCAACGGCGGAGCGAAGCGCACCACCGACGTCCCAGCAGACGAGACCAAGACGCCCTTGGCGCGCAGCGCGTCGAGCACCGCGCGGACGTCGATGTCCTTCGCGAGCTCGAGGCCGCACAACAGCCCGCGCCCGCGCGCGGAGACGGCCACGCCCGGGTGCTTCTCGATGAGCTTGCGCAGGCGATCGAGCAGGTGATTTCCTCGGTCGCGCGCGTTGGCGAGCAGCCCGTCACGCTCGATCGTGTCCATCACCGCGAGCGCCGCAGCCGAGGCGAGCGCGCTCCCACCAAAGGTCGTCCCGTGCGATCCCACCGGAAGCGCGTCGGCGAACTTCTCCGTCGTGAGCAGCGCGCCCATCGCAACTCCACCTGCGATTCCCTTGGCCGAACACAGCAGATCCGGCTGCACGCCGTCGTGGTGCCACGCCATGAACGCGCCCGTTCGACCGATGCCCGTTTGAATCTCGTCGAACACCAAGAGCGCGCCGACGCGATCGCACGCCGCGCGCAGCCCCGCGAGGTAGCCCGGCGGCGCAGGCAGCACTCCGCCCTCGCCCTGCACCGGCTCGACGAACACAGCGGCCGTTCGATCGTTCAAGCGTCGCTCGATCGCCGCGAGATCTCCGTACGCGACGTGAGAGACGTCCGCGATCGGAGCGCCGAACCCCTCCCAATACTTCGGCTGCCCCGTGAGCGAGACCGCGCCCATCGAGCGCCCGTGAAACGCGTTGAGCGTCGCCACCAGCCCCTGTCGCGCGCCATCACCCTTGGCGAAGTGATACCGCCGCGAGAGCTTGATCGCGCCCTCGATCGCCTCGGTCCCCGAGTTCGTGAAGAACACTCGGTCCATCTTGGCCGCGGCGCACAAGCGCGCGGCGAGCTGCGCGTTGGGAGCGTTGTAGAAATAGTTCGCCGTGTGCACGAGCTTCGCCGCCTGCTCGGCGATCGCCTTCACGAGCGCAGGGTGGCCGTGGCCGAGGGCGCTCACCGCGATTCCGCCGTACAAATCCAGGTACGCGCGCCCGTCGGTGTCCCAGAGCCTGCAGCCTTCGCCGCGCTCGAGCACGAGGTCCGGCTGCCGATAGGTCTTGAGCAAATGCTTCTTCGCGCCGTCGAGCAGCGCCGCTGTGTCGTTCGCCATCGCGCGGGCGTTTCTAGCACGGCGCATGGCTCGTTGATCGCCCTCGTTCGCTGATATCAACGCAGCAGTTTCGCGGTACGTTGCCGCGCGGTACGCCGTGAATCGCACGCTCTTGTTCGCGACGCTCTCGCTCTCGTCCGCGGCGCTGTTGACCGCGCGCGAGAGCCACGCGCTTCGCTGCACCGCCGCGGCTCCGATCGAGACCACCGTGAGCCTGGCCGCGGGCGAGCAGCTCGGCCGCTTCGCCATCAACCGCGCGCCCGACGGGACGCTGTGGTTCGCCGCGCGGGTGATGCCCGGCCGCTTCGCGCGCAGGCCGCGAACGCGGGTGATCGCAGGCGCGTTCGACCTGCAAAATCAGCGATGGATCGTGAGTCCTACAGAGCTCGCCTCGCTGCCCGGCCGCGCCGAGCTCCCGCTCGCCATCGCCGTCGACAACGACCGCGCCACGGTCCTCGTCTCGCGCCCTCGCTCGGTGCTCGTGCGCACGCTCTCGCGCTCGAGCGCGCTCAGCGCAGCCATCGAGTGGAACGCCCCTCGGTCCGCCACAGGCCCCGCCCTGCTCGACGCGCGCGCGCAGCACTTCGCGCTGCTCTGGCGCAGCCCCGCTCGCTTGAGCTTCGTCCGCGGAACCACCAGCGAAACGCCCGCGCAACAGCCCGCGATCACGCACGTCACGCGCCGAGGCTCGCTCGCCGGAGACAACCTCGCCGCCACGATCGCGAGCGACCACGAGAGCCAGTGGGTGCTCTTTTCACAGCGATCCGGCGCGCTCTCGCTCGTGCTCGTGCGCGGCAACGCCGTGGTCGAGCGGCTCTCGCAACCCGCGCACTGCCCCAACCACTGCGACCGCGTCGAGGTCGAGCCCACGAGCGAAGGAGCGGTCGTCACCTTCGCGATGAAGGTTCACCGCGAGCGATTGCTGCGGGCATTTTGGGCCTCTCGCGTCGGTCGTTCGGGCAACGGAGCGAGCGCGCCGACCATCCCCGTCCTGCGCGGGACCGCGGTCGCGCTCGACGCTCGTGCGGTCGCGGTCGCGCAGCTCGCCCGCCCAGTGATCCTTCGCGCGATCGAGCGCCCCGTCGCCGTCACGCCGAGCACAGCGAGCATCGCCCGCGCCGTTCGATCCTGGCAGACCGCGGACGAGACGCTCGTCGTGTCCACCCACGAGCGCGGCGCGATCAGCTTCGCCCGCGTACAGTGCGCGGCGCTCACGTCGAGCACGCAGCGACAATCCCCCTGAATTCACAGGGCGAACGATCACTTCGCCGAGCGAGTGATCTCCGTGCCGACGCCGGTGTTCGTGAAGATCTCGAGCAGGACCGCGTGCTCGATGCGGCCGTCGAGGATGTGCGCCTTGCGAACGCCGCCCGCGATCGCCTCGAGGGCGCACTCGACCTTGGGGATCATTCCGCCGTCGATCACGCGCTGCTCGATGAGGTCTTTGGCCTGCGAAACGCCCAGCGATCGGATGAACTTGCCCTCGCCGTCCTTCACGCCTTCGACGTCCGTGAGCAAGATGAGCTTCTCTGCGCGAAGCGCCTCGGCGATCTTGCCCGCCGCCGTGTCCGCGTTGAGGTTGAGCGCCCCGCCCTCTTCGTCGACGCCCACCGGCGCGATCACCGGAATGAACCCCGCGCGCGTCAACTCGACCAGCACGTCGGGGTTCACCGAGCGGACGTCACCCACGCGGCCCATGTCCACGTCCGTTCCGTCCTTGTCTCGCTGCGGCGCGACCTTGTCCGCGAGGATGAACCGATCGCTCTTGCCCGTGATCCCGACGGCGCGCCCGCCGTGCTGACAGATCAAGCTCACGATGTCCTGGTTGGTGCTGCCCGCGAGGACCATCTCGACGACCTGCATCGTGGGCTCGTCCGTGACGCGAAGCCCGTTCACGAAGCGCGATTTCACCTCGAGCTTCTTGAGCATGTCGCTGATCTGCGGCCCTCCTCCGTGAACGACCACGACGTTGATCCCGATGTACTTCAGGAGCACCACGTCGCTCGCGAACGACGCCTTCAGCTCGGGCGCCACCATCGCGTGCCCGCCGTACTTGATCACGAACGTGCGGCCATGAAACCGACGCAGGTACGGCAGCGCCTCGTGCAGAACATTCGCCTTCTCGATGAGCTCTTTCACAGCGGTTTCGCCCCTACCACGGTTCGGCTCGCCCGCGCGAGCGCTCGCGTTCTCCGCTCGATCCAACGAAATCAAAATCCCCCGCGCGGACAGTGGCCGCATACTCGCCCGCGCCTTGTCGTTCGCCCACCTCGCCTCGCCCGAGACCATCGACGCCGACGCCGCTGAATCCGCGCTCACCCACGCGCGCGACGCGTCCGTGCCCGTGCTCACCGCCGCCGAGCGCGACGTGATCACTCGCACTGGCGCGGCGGCGCCCGCGGTGCTCCCGCTGTTGCTCGCGCGCCCTCCGCTCGTCGCGCAGCTCGCCCGAGAGCTCGAGGTGCACGGCCGCATCGCGCCCGCGGAGGTGATCCCCGATCGCCCGCTCGAAGACAAAGAGAGCGCTCAGCGATTTCTCAGGCGCGCGCGCGACGAGGCGCTCGTGCGCACCGCGCTGCGCGAGCTCTACGGGCACGCCGACGTCGATCGCACCGCGAAGGAGTGGTCGTCGGTGGCCTCGCAGTGCGCCGACGTCGCCACCAACGTCGCGCGCGCCATCGTCGAAAAACGCCAGGGCGTTCCGCTCGACGCGGACGCAAACCGCGTCCCGTTCACGGTCCTCGGGATGGGAAAGCTCGCGGGCGAAGAGCTCAACCTCGGCTCGGACATCGACCTCTGCTACTTCTACGAGACGGACGACGGGGCGGCGGGCGAGCGCACGATCCACGAGCATTTTTCCAAGGTAGGATCGCTCGTCACGTCTCTGTTGGACGACGTCACCGACGACGGCTTCGTCTTTCGCGTGGACTTGCGCCTGCGCCCCGAAGGCTCGCGCGGCGCCATCGCCAACGCCCTCGCCAGCGCCGAGCGCTACTACGAGACCTGGGGCCGCCCTTGGGAGCGCGCCGTGCTCCTGCGCTCTCGCCCTTGCGCTGGTGACATTTCGTTCGGAAAACTCCTGCTCGAATCGCTCTCGCCGTTTGTCTTTCGCCGCGCCGTCGACCCCATGATCGCCGTCGAGGTCGCGCGCATGCTCGACCGCGCGCGACGCGAGCAACTGCAAGACGACGAGCGAGACCTCAAGCTCGGCCGCGGCGGCATCCGCGAAGCAGAGTTCTTCGTACAATCACTGCAGCTCGTCTGGGGCGGAATGCACCGCGCCCTACGCGTCCCCGGCACGGTCCAAGCCGTGCGACGACTGCAGTCGCTCGCGCTGATCACCCGCCGCGAAGGCGAGGACTTTCTCGACGCGTGGGCCGTTCTTCGCCGCGCCGAGCACCGCGTGCAAGTCATGGCCGCGTACGCCACGCACCTGGTCCCCACCGAGCCCGCGCGAAAGACCGCCCTCGCCCGGTC